>NZ_BLAD01000048.1:0-122822 GCF_009687845.1 Acrocarpospora corrugata | reverse complement strand
GCCGCCACCACCGAAGACGCCGCCGTGACCGAACTCGCCGACCTGATCACCCGGACTCGCGCGCTGGGTTAACGGTTACAACCTCCTCCCCGATGTCCTATACACTGGCGTGGCACCGCACGCGGGAAACCGCTGCGGGGCTACGTGCGGGGCTATAGCGCAGCTGGTAGCGCACCTCCATGGCATGGAGGGGGTCTGGGGTTCGAATCCCCATAGCTCCACTCGGAGACGGGAGACCTGTCGTCGCGAGCTTGGGCTCGCTTCGCGGGTCTCCTTCGTCATTTACACGGGGGGACGACCCCCCGACCCCCCGGTGTGGGGGCGCTGCCCCCACGCCCCCGGCCCGGTTGCCGTGGGGGTCGAAGGGGGATTGGATCACGCTGGCTTCTTGATGTGTTGAGGGCTTGTTCGTGGTTTCGGCTTCTGTGGGGATCGTGGGGTTCGGGTTTGCGGGCGGACAAAATTTTTGAGGTTGGCTGAGGTTTTTGTTATTTGGGGGTGACCTGGGGGTCTCCTGTGTGGTGGCGCGTGTGAGTGCTGCTGAAGGGACCCTGTAGGACTCCTCGACGGACAAGGACTTCATTCACCATGAGTACTACCGCCTCGCGCGGCATTCGAGCCGGACGCGCGTCCGCCGTACGTCAGGTGCGCCGTCTGGCGATGGCTGGTGTTGTTGCTGGGCTTCTGGGCGCTTCTGTGGTGAGCGTCACCTTCCCGGCCGTTGCGGCCGAGGTGCCGCTCTCGCAGGGGCGGGTCGCCATGGCCTCGTCGGCGGAGCGCGGTGATCTGTCGCCTGCGGCCGCTTTTGACGGGAAGGCTGGTACGCGCTGGTCCAGTAAGTTCAGTGACCCGCAGTGGCTTGCGGTCGATCTTGGCAAGTCCACTGCCATCAAGAAGATCGTTATCAACTGGGAGAACGCCTACGCTACGGCGTTCCAAATTCAGACCGCGGCCAGCAGTAGCGACTCCTGGAAGACGGTGTACACCACTGCGGCGGGTAAGGGTGGTGTTCAGACCATCAATGTGTCGGCCACTGGACGGTTTGTGCGGTTGTACGCGACCAAGCGGTCCAGTCGGTATGGCGTTTCGTTGTGGGAGTTTCAGGTCTTTGGTACTGGCTCGGGGACCTCGACCCCCACGTCGGCTCCGACCCCGACCCCGACCCCGACCCCGACGAAGCCGACGCCCAGTGGAACCCCGACCACTCCCGCGTCTGGGGCTGGCTGGGTGCCGGTGAACCAGGCTGAATGGAAGAAGGCTCTGGACGTATACAACAAGGTGGCGCCCATACCGGTTCCTGCGGGAATCGTGAGGGTTCCTGAGTTCCATACCGACTGTGCGGTGTCCAACGAGGCCAAGGATGACCCGGTTGTGCTGCCGGGCTTGCCTGGTGCCTCTCACATGCACACCTTCTTCGGGCCGAAGGTGACGGCAAGCACCACGGCGGAAGACCTGCTTGCGAGTACCACGAACTGCAATGCGCCTGGGGACAACAGCGCTTACTGGGTGCCGCAGATGCTGCGTAATGGGAAGCCGGTTCCGATCAAGAACTTCCGGGTGTACTACGGCTCCCGGCTCAAGGATCCGGCGGACGTCGTGCCGTTCCCGCCGGGTCTGGTCGCGGTGCAGGGTGATGCGAAGCGGCAGGTAGCGACGCCGAAGGGTGCCAGTGGGCAGTTCTGGTGCGCCGGCAGTGCGGAGACCGGGCGTAGCGCGGACGGCAACTGGCCTGTGTGTGCGCCGGGTGGCAACTTGATCTACCAGCTGACGTTCCAGGACTGCTGGGACGGTAAGCACATCGATTCGCCTGACCACAAGTCGCACATGGGGGGGTCGAAGGACGGCCGGTGCTCCGGCGCTTATCCGGTCGCGGTCCCCAACATTTCGCTCATGGTCGGGTACGACTCGCTCGGTGGTGACGGTCTGGCGCTGTCGTCGGGCTTGGGGTCCTCGATGCATGGTGACTTCATGAACGCATGGAAGCCGGAGAAGCTCGGTGCGCTCGTGAAGGTCTGCATCAACGCACGCGCCAAGTGCGGCATCACGCCGGGCTGGGGCCGCTGACCAATCTGTCGCTACCTCCGCATTAGGTGCCGTGCCGGTGATCCCGTGTTTCGGGGTCACCGGCACGGTACGTGTGGCCGTAATCAATCAACGGCTGCGCCCTGAGGTTGCTGGCGCGTTGCCGTGGTTGAGTGGCGCTTACCGCGTTAGCAGGGGGAGCGCCGGGAAGGTGTGGTTCTGCCACAGGAGGCGTGAGGGCTCTTCCGGGTAGGCGGTGACCATCGATGGTGTGTCGAAGAGCTGTGTGAGGCGGTGGGCGGTGTCGTATGGGGGCCAGCCCGGGTCGCCGGTAGTGGCGAACGCCGTCCACGACCTGCGGATCTGTGCGGACAGTTCTTCCGCCGCTGGGTAGGGCGGGTCGCCGATCAGCATGGCGGTCTGTCCGCTGGACAGGTTGCCAAAGACGAGTGGTACGTCGAGGCCGTGGCAGGCGCCGAGGGCGCCGTCCATTGCCGGGGCTGACCAGGTCAGTTCGTAGAGGTGGGCCTGGCCGCCGCCGGCGAGCTGCGCGTCGGCTAGGTGGAGGCTTGGCATGCGGAACAGCCAGTCCGCGTTGACCAGTTCGTACAGTTCCTCGTCGGTGGCGGCGGGGAATGCCTCCCGGTAGCGGTGTGTGCCGTTCGGGCCGGGGGCGAGCATGTGCAGAGCGGTTTCGGTCTGCTCGTGGGTGATCTGGCCGAGGACGCCGTCGATCAGGCTGAACAGCCGGTGTTCGTCGCGGGTGTGGCCGACGAGGAGGGCGATGTCCCGGGCGGCGCCGTCGGCGAGTGCCTGCCACGGGGTTGCGGGCAGGACGTCACCGTCGACGACCGGTGCGAACGGTGTCGGCCGGTGGGTGATCTGTCCCCAGGGTTCTCGCCACTGGGCCGCCTTGTGGGAGATCGCGTCGCCTGCGGCAGGCAGCAGGGCCGGGGCCACGGCCGACAGGCCGGACACTGTGGGCCGTACGCCCAGTTCGGCGGCGCAGGCGGCGGCGATGTCGGTGGCGAGTTCGGGGGAGAAGAACGTTCCCGGCACGCTCTGTGCGACCGCCCGGTGGAAGAGGCCGGCGGCGCGTGGCATGGCGCGTGGCATGGCGAGTAGCGCGGCGACCGATCCGCCGCCCGCGGACTGGCCGAAGAGTGTGACCCGGGCGGGGTCGCCGCCGAACATCCGGATGTTGTCCCGGACCCACTGCAAGGCCGCGACCTGGTCGAGCAGTCCGCGGTTGGCCGGGGCTCCGTCGATCTGGGCGAAACCCTCGATACCGTGACGGTAGTTGAGGGTGGCGACCACGACTCCGCTCCTGGCCAGGTGGCCGGCGTCGTATTCCGGGAGGCTGGAGTTGCCCGCGACGTAACCGCCGCCGGGGATCCAGACCATCACCGGGAACCCTGCCGCGGGATCCGGTTCCGGTGTCCAGACGTTGATCGTCAACCAGTCGTCGCCGGCGGAGTCCTGGGGGCCTCCGAGGAGGCCGGACTGTGGGGGCGGCGGGCCGTAGGCGACCGCCGGGCGTACACCGTCCCAGCTGCGCACTGGCTGCGGGGCGGCGAAACGGAGGGCGCCGACCGGTGGTTCGGCGAACGGGATGCCGCGGAAGACCGCCAGGCCCGCCTCCCTGCCGCCGCGCAGGACGCCGGCCGCCGTGCGGACTTCCGGCTCGGACTCGGACGGCTTGCTGGATGCGGTGATGGCCAATTTGGCAGGTTCCTCTCTGTTCCTGCTCGGCCGAGCATCACAGTGCGCGCCAGCTGCGGGCAAACCATTTAGGCGCGGCAAGTGTGAAGGTGGGTTTGGGGTCTTTGGGTCTTTTGGCGTAATTCCTTCGCGTGGTTGGGTGGGGGGCTGGTAGCGTCCGGGGGCAGGCTGGCCGCGGGACTTCGGTGTGACTTCCGGAAACCGCCTTTGAAGCGATGCTTCGCAGTTCGTGCCTCCATTCCCCGGCCGGTCTGTCTTCATTGAGGGGTGCGATGGACACGTATGCCGAGCTGATCGAGTGCGAGGACGTGCTGCTTTTCGCGAATGCGGCGATCACGTCGACTGGGCAGCGCGAATTTCGTAGCACCGGGATTGAGCAGGGGCTTTCGCTGGACTTTCTGCATCAATATATCCAGGGTAACTATCCGGATCTGTATGCGGGGGCGCTGGCCCTGGACATCAACGATCACAATGCGGCGATGATTATCCGGAACCTGCTGCGGGAGCGGGGGGTCGGTGATGGACGGCTGATCGCCTGGCGGCTGGCGCGGATGAGTCCGCCGCGGGTTTATCGGCTCTTCCGGGAGCTGCGGCGGGACGGGGTCAACAACCGTCGGACCAGGGCGATTATTCGGGACTGGCTGGCCGGGCGCAGGGATCTGGCCTTTGACGCGGTGAAGTATCGGGCCGGGGTGAAGGCGGCGGTGCGGCATGCGCATCTGCGGGTGGGGGGAGAGCTGGGCGACTTTCTCTTCGCGCCGATGCGGCGGTCGCGTTTTGATATTCCGATTCTTGAGGTGTGGCGGCGGGCGCACTATGAGAAGGCGGCACTGTATGAATTGCCTTATACGGTGGCGGAGGGGTTCGCGGCTTGGCAGGGGATTGACCGGGGAGTGTTTCTGGAGCGGATCGCTCCGCAGTTGACGCGGCTGGAGAGGTTGCGGCTGGCGGATTCGGCGAAAGCGAGTGGGGTGGATACTCGGGCCGATCTGGGGGCTATGCCGCTGGTTCGGCTTGCTTCCTATGCGCTTTCCCGGCCGGTTACGGAGCGGGGCGCCGAGTTCGCTGAGGCGTTCCGGGTTTCGGCTGCGCGTGCGGCCGGGGCGCGGGCGGGGACGTGGGGGAAGGTTGTCGCGGTGCTGGATGACAGTTTTTCCTCGTATGGGTCGCCGGTGAAGCGGCGGCGGCCGCTGGCGGTCGCGCTGGGGTGCCACTACTTGCTGGAGGCGCTGGCTGGTTCCTATACGGGACTGTGGCTGTCGCGTCGTTCGGATCCGCTGGGGGTGCGGGCGGTGGGTGCCACACCGCTGGGGCAGCGGATCATCGATGCGCTGGAGTTGCGTCCGGAGCGGCTGGTCATCGTTTCGGATGGGTGGGACAACGCGCCGCCGGGGCTGGCCGGGGAGGTGTTGCGGGTCTGGCGGCGGAAGCTGGATCCGATGGGGGAGGTCAGTGTCGTGCATCTGAACCCGGTCTATGACGCGGAGCAGTTCGACGTGCGGCGGCTGTCGCCGATGGTGCCCACAGTGGGGATTCGTGACGCGGAGGATCTGCCCGCGCTGGTGGAGTTGGCGAGCTTCGCCGAGGGGCGTAGCGGGCTGACCGGGTTGCGGGCCTATCTGGCGGATCGGGCGGCACGGCGGTGATCGATTTCGCGGGGCTTGAGACTCGGCCCGCGCAGACCTGGGGGGCGGCTCGGCTGGTCCCGCTGGTACGGGCGGAGCCGATCAGGGATCTGCGGCTGCACGCCAAGATCTACGGTGATGAGCCGTCATTGGTGGCATTGCCGGACAAGACGGCGTACACCGCGTACATTCCGCATGCTTTCGTCGCGTCCTGGACCGATGACGGGACGCCGGCCGCCGCGTACGGCACGCAGCTGGGGCAGCCGTTGCGGCACGTCGGCGTGCGGGTACGGCGGCGGTTGGCGCGGCGGGAGGTGAAGAACCGGCTGCGCTTCCTGCCCCTGCATCTCGCACTGGAAGGATTTCTCGCATTGCACTTCGGCGGGCCGCCGGTGGTCTGGGAGGAGTGGTCGCGGCGGGCGATCGCGCAGGGGCTCTCGCCGCGAGCCGAGGAGGCCTACAGCGGTACGCAGGTTCGCGGGCTCGATGACGCACTTCGGGTCTTCGAGATCTACCCGGGGCAGTGCGGGCTGCTGCTCTACGTCGGCGACACGCTGGCCAGCGCCTTCGTGGTGCCGCATCCCGAGGACTACCTGGCCCTGCATCCGACGCTGGTCCGGGACCTGTACGGCGAGCTGATCCACCACTACGCCCTGTTCTACCCCGCCAGGGACTTCCCCGCCGTGATCGACGAGACCACGGTCTCCTCGCTGGCGGATCTGCGCGGCCAGGCCGTACGACAGGAGCGTGAATGGGCCGCCTTCCACGACTCGGTCATGGCGGCGGGCCTGCTGGGCTCGCCGGAGCGCGTGCAGCAGGTGTACCGGCTCGGCCGCTTCGTCCTGGCGCGGTTTCTGCCCTCCTTCGAGCGGCAGCGCGAGAACCACATCGGCGAGACCATCACGGACGAGGCCGGGCGGCTGGCGTACCTGAAGACCTTCCGGCTGTCGGAGGCGCAGTGCCGGCGCGGCTACCTGCTCGCCAGGCTGGCCGAGCACGACTGGAACGTGCAGGATACGGCCGCCGCGCTCGGCACCGACGCGGCCGCCCTCGGGCTGCGCCTTGACCGGGCCGGATTCGGATACCTGCTGCGGCAGGACGTCCTGGACGCCTACCGCAGGGCCAAGCGGTAGCGCTCCGGTGGTTGACGGTCCGTGTTGGTTACCTTAAAGTTTCGGCACGGTAGCGAAATATTTCGGTATCACTTTCGGCTGGCTGGGCCCTGGAACGGGGTTCGGTTAGCGGACCTGCGCTCCCAAGGTCATTGAGTCGGTGCAAGGCACGCCCTCGGGTCGGAAGGATGTTCGATGAGGTTGAGGCGTCTTGTGTTAGCCAGCGCCGTTGCGGTGGTGCTGGCGGGCACGCTGAATGCGGTTCCGGTATCGGCGGGGAGTACCCCGGCCGATCCGTCGGAGCAGAGCCTGCGTGCGCTGGGCGCGCGGCACGGTCTCTACATCGGGACGGCGGTGGACATGGCGGCGCTCGACGACGCCAACGACCCGCAGTACCGGCAGCTCGTCGCGTCGCAGTTCAATACGGTCACGGCCGAGAACGTCATGAAGTGGGAGAGTCTGGAGCCCACCCGGGGCACCTACGACTGGGCGCCGGCGGACAAGCTCATCGAGTTCGCCAAGCGGAACAACCAGAAGGTGCGCGGGCATGTGCTGGTCTGGCAGAACCAGCTGCCGGCCTGGCTGACCGAGGGCGTCGCCAACGGGACCATCACCACGGCGCAGCTGCGTGACCTGCTGAAGAAGCACATCACCAATGTGGTCAAGCGGTACAAGGGCAAGATCTGGCAGTGGGACGTGGTCAACGAGGCCGCGAGCGACCCGTGGGACACCCCGGCGGAGATCCACCTGAAGGGGTTCTGGGCGCAGCACCTGGGCGCCGGGTACATCGCGGACGCGTTCCGGTGGGCGCGGGCCGCCGACCCCAGCGCGCTGCTGTTCTACAACGACTACAACCTTGAAGCTTTCGGCGACAAGGGCCTGTCGGACAAGACCTGGTACGTCTACAAGATGGCCAAGCAGCTCCGCCAGAGCGGCGTCCCGATCGACGGCGTCGGCAGCCAGGGCCACCTGGGCACCCAGTACGGCAACTACGACGCCTTCCAGGTGAAGGAGGCGCTGGACGCCTTCTCGGACCTGGGGCTGGCGACCGCGTTCACCGAGGTCGACGTGCGCAGCCAGATGACGGCGGGCGTGCAGGCGGGCGACTCCAACGAGATCAACCCGCGCCTGCAGGCGTCGGCCGGCAACTACAGCGTGCTGATGCAGGCGTGCCTGGCCAACCGGCACTGCCTGTCGTACACGGTGTGGGGATTCACGGACAAGCACTCGTGGGTGCCGACCTGGTTCACCAACCCGCCGGAGGGGCTGGCCACCCTCTATGACGAGAGCTACCAGCCCAAGCGGGCGTACAACTCGATCAAGGCTGATCTGATCTTCTCGGGGCCGCCGTACGTGCAGCCGCGGATTCAGCAGAATCCGAGGAGATAGGTCCTACTGACGCGGGGCCGCGGCACCGATCCACCCGGTGTCGCGGCTTCGTTCCGTTCGGGGTGGATTTTCCTGGGCAGTAATCCGCTTATGAAGAGGATATTTCAGCTTTTCGTGACGCGATGGCTGTCCAAGACGCCGTTCGGGCTGGTCATACTCGGCGTGGCCTGGTGGGTCATGCGGAAACGGCGCGGCGATCAGACTCCCGACCAGGCTCCCGGGCGGCGGCCGAAGGAGGTACGGCGGCGGCCTGTGTCCCGGCGTTAAAGCTCTGTCAGGGCCTCGATGAGGGTGTCGTGGACGGGGATGTAGTCGGTCAGGCCGACCAGTTCCATCACCTTCCTGGGGGACGGGCGGGGGGAGCAGACGGCGACGGTGCCCTGGTTCGCGCGGGCGTGGTTGTAGGCGTCCAGCAGGACCCGGATGCCCGCGCTGTCCATGAAGGTCATGCCGGCCAGGTCGAACAGCAGGTGCGCGGAGACCCGCTGGGCGTGTTTCACCTGCTCCTGGAGGTGGTCGATCGTGGTGGTGTCCACGTCGCCGAGCACGGTGATCACCACGTACGGGTCGTGCCGGTCGGTGCGGACCTGCAGGCTTGGCATCAGCGCCCCTTCGCCGTCGTAGGACAACAATCCCCGCTGGAAGCACTCAGACGGAACCCGCCGTGTCCCGAAATGTCTGGCGGTAGCTGAGCGGGGCGACGCCGACGGCCGCGTGCAGGTGCTGGCGGAGCGAGACGGCGGTGCCGAAGCCGGCGTGCCTGGCCACCTCGTCGACCGGGAGGTCGGTCGTCTCCAGCAGGTGGCGGGCGTGCTCGACCCGCTGCCGGGTGAGCCAGCGGGCGGGGCTGAGGCCGGTCTCCTCGCGGAACCTGCGGGTGAAGGTCCGCACGCTCATCTGGGCGTGACCGGCCAGCGCGGCCAGGTCGAGCGGTTCGTGCAGGCGGGCGAGCGTCCAGGCCCGGGTGGCGGCGGTGGACAGGCCGCTGGTGTCGGGCAGCGGGTGTTCGATGAACTGGGCCTGGCCGCCCTCCCGGAAGGGCGGGGTCACGCAGCTCCTGGCCGTCTGGTTGGCGATCCTGCTGCCGTGGTCCTGGCGGATCACGTGCAGGCACAGGTCGATGCCGGAGGCGCTGCCCGCCGAGGTGAGGATGTCGCCCTCGTCGATGAACAGGACGTCGGCGTCGAGCCGTACCTGCGGGAAGAAGGCCCGGAAGCGGTCGGTGTGGCGCCAGTGGGTGGTGGCGGAGCGGCCGTCGAGCAGGCCGGCGGCGGCCAGCACGAACGCTCCGGTGCAGATCGACATGACCCGGGCGTAGCGGGCCGCGCGCCGGAGCGCCGTGGCCACCTCGGCGGTGATGACGCCCTGCTCCCAGGCGGAGCCGCCGTGGATGCCGGGGACGACGACCGTGTCCGCGGTGTCCATGACCGACAAATCGTAATCCGGGAGGATCTGGTAGCCGGCCCGGCAGGAGACGGGCAGGCCGTCGGGGGTGCAGGTCACCACCTCGTAGAGGCGCTGCCCGCCGGAGACGGCCGACCAGAACACCTGCCCCGGAATCCCCAGGTCCAGCGGGGCGACGTCGTCCATCGCCAGCACGACCACCCGATGCGGCTTGAACCCCATGGCCGGATTCTTTCACATATTGGCTATCAGGCCACTCGTCAGGCGATATTTCATGACGACATCATGGGCGCCATGACGATTACCGGCAAAGATGATGAAACGGTCGCTGGGCCGACAAAGCGTGCGTTGCGCGTGCATCGGGCCTGGATCGTGGCCGCGGTCGCCCTGGTGGCGATCATCGGCGCGGCCGGCTTCCGCGCCACGCCGGGCGTCTTCATCACCCCGCTGGAACGCGAGTTCGGCTGGTCCCGCGCCACGATCGGCTTCGCCGTCTCGATCAACCTGATGTTCTTCGGCTTGACCGCCCCCTTCGCCGCCGCCCTGATGGACCGGTTCGGCATGCGCCGGGTGGTCACCGTGGCGCTCGCTCTGGTCGCCCTCGGCAGCGGCGTCACCGTCTTCATGACGCAGAGCTGGCAGCTGGTGCTCTGCTGGGGCGTCCTGGTCGGCCTCGGCACCGGCTCGATGGCGCTGGTCTTCGCGGCCACCCTGGCCGACCGCTGGTTCGTCCGCCACCGCGGCCTGGTCATCGGCGTGCTCACCGCCGGCGGCGCGACCGGCCAGCTCATCTTCCTGCCGGTGCTGGCCCTGCTGGTGGAGTCCTCCGGCTGGCGGGCCGCCGCGCTGACCGTCACCGCCTCCGCGCTCGCCGTGGTGCCGCTCATCTGGTTCCTGCTCCGCGACCGCCCCCAGGACCTCGGGCTCCGGCCGTACGGCGCGACCGAGGACGTTCCGGTGGCGGTCCAGTCCGGCGGCGCGGCCGCCCGCGCGGTCCGGGTGCTCAGGGACGCGGCGAAGACGCGCCCGTTCTGGTATCTGGCGGGTGGTTTCGCGATCTGCGGCGCCAGCACGAACGGCCTGGTCGGCACCCACTTCATCCCGGCCGCCCACGATCACGGCATGGCCGAGACGACCGCCGCCGGGCTGCTGGCCGTGGTCGGGATCTTCGACATCGTCGGGACGATCCTGTCCGGCTGGCTCAGCGACCGGATGGATCCGCGCGTCCTGCTCGGCGTCTACTACGCGCTGCGCGGCGCGTCCCTGCTGGTCCTGCCGCAGCTGTTCGCGGCCACCACCGAGCCGAGCATGCTGATCTTCATCATCTTCTACGGCCTGGACTGGGTGGCCACCGTGCCGCCGACGGCCGCGCTCTGCCGCCGCATCTACGGCGCGGACGGCGGCGTGGTCTTCGGCTGGGTCTTCGCCTCCCACCAGATCGGCGCCGCCTTCGCGGCCACCCTGGCCGGCCTGACCCGCGACCACCTCGGCCACTACGACCTGGCCTGGTACGGCGCGGGCGCCCTCTGCGCGGTCGCCGCGATCATGTCCTTGCTGATCACCCGGACCCGTACGGCATCCTTGACCACGTGACCCAACGAGTGCTGCCCCTGGTGGTACGGATCGAGCGTGCCACCCCGCCGGAACGTGCCGACGCGCTGGAAGCCGCCGCCCGCGCCGTCCTGACCCTCCTCGACGACCAGGGCGAATGGGCCGAAGCGATCGCCGAGTGGGAGCAGATCGGCATCCGCAAGGTGGTCCGCCGGGCCAGGGGCGCGGAGTGGCAGCGGGTGCTGGAGCTGCCGGGCCTGACGGCGACGGCGGGGACGGCCGAGGTGCGGGTGCACCCGCCGATCCCGCTGGACGCCTGGCCGAAGGAACTGTCCCGGTTGCAGGTGTCCGGAACCGATCTGGCGGACCACCACCCGCCCGAACCCGCCGGGGATCTGGTGCTGTGGGTGAATCCCGGCCTGGAGATGTCAGCGGGCAAGGCGATGGCGCAGGTCGGGCACGCCGCCCAGCTCGCCTGGTGGGGGACGGGTCCGGAGGAACGGGCGATCTGGCGTGCCGCGAATTTCGCGGTGGACGTGCGGACGGCGTCGCCGGGGATCTGGCGGGCGCTCCTGGAGAGCGGGCTGCCCGCCGTCAGGGACGCGGGGTTCACCGAGATCGAGCCGGGCTCGGTCACCGCGATCGCGGACACGCCGTGGCTCCGGCAGGGCGGCTTCCGGCCGGACGGCTGGGGACCGTTGCGGCACCCCTAGACGATGTCCGCTAGACGATGTCCGCGTATACGCCGTCGAGGGTCAGTCTGCTCGGCGAAGGGCTGTCGTAGACGACCAGCAGGCGGCCGTCGGGGAGCAGCGCGAGCCCTTCCGGGCGGTCCGCGCCGGGGACCACGGGCAGTTCCTTGACCAGTGACGGCGGGTTCTCGAAGTCGCCGTTGGGACGCCAGCGCAGCACCCGGAAAGCGCCGTCCAGGGTCATCGTCGGCCCGGCCAGGATGAGCAGTTCGGCGCCGACCGGGCAGAGATCCCGGATGCCGAGCCCGTCCAGGTCGACGAAATGGGTTCGGTAGCCGTCCTTCAGGCGGAGCCGCTCCGGGTCGTGGGGGTGCGTCTCCGGTTCGATCTCCAGGACGACCGCCCAGCCGCGCAGGACGGGGCCGCGCAGGCCGACCAGGACGCGGGAGCCGATGACCGCGATGCCTTCGATGTCGAATCCGTTGTCCTTGCCCGGGAGGTGGAGGAACGGGCTGAGATGCGGATCGCCGGCGAGCATGTCGGCGAGATTCCGGCCGGGGCCGGAGAAGATTGCGGCGGTTCTGCGGCCGTCTTTGCGGACCGGGACCGGGAGGCCGTCGCGTTCGACGAGCGGCAGCCGTACCAGGATGAAGCGGTTCTCCTCGCGGAGCACCGACGCCAGCCGCCTGCGGGCCTTTTCGCCGGTCTGGCCAGGTTTGACGCGTTTGCGTTTGAGGCTGTGCGAGCCGACCGCCCACAGCCAGCCGTTGGCGCGGCCCAGGCCCTCGATGTCGGCTTCGTCGTCCGGGCCTGCCGGTAAGTCAACGAATTCGGACAGCCGAAAAGAATGGTGATCCTGGTAGGAGCCGTCCCGCCAGGTGAGGCGTTCGATGGTCGCGGTCTCGTCTCCGGCCACCCAGAGGCAGCGGCCGTCCTGGCGAACGGCGGACAGATCGTGATGGACACCAGTACCGGGGGTGAACCGGAGTTCGACGTGCACGCCACCATTATCCGACCAATTATCGGGTACGGACCTGTTCCCGAAGTGTGATGGTGATCGCACCCGAAAATACCCGGAGTTCGCGTACGCTCCCGTTCGTGTCACCTGGGGACTATGGGACTAAGGCGGTTCCGACGTACGTCGCGGCTGAGGCCGAGACCACTCCGTTACCGAAGATAACGATCCCGGAGCTTCCACCGCCGCCAGCATCGGGCAAGGGCCTTGGTGACCTGCCGATGCGGCTGGTGTACCGGACCGTCGCGGGCGTCGTGGTGGTCGGGCTCGTGGGCATGCTCGTCGCGGCCGTGGTGGCCACCAGGCAGGAGCCTGGCACCCGCCCGGCCCTCGCGGACGCCACGCCGACGCCGACGTTGGCGCCGCCGTCGCCCACCCACTCCTCCAGCGGCGCGGTGGTGGCCTCGGCGCCGCCGTCCCCGACCGCGACCACCGCGCTGACGACGGCCCAGGACGACCCCCGGCTCCCCGAGTTACCGGGCGGCGACCTTGAGCTGGCCGCCCTCGCCGGTCGGTCCGCACCCGTCCGCGGCGCCATCAAGGACACCCGCTCCGGTGTCGCGGTGCCCCGGTTCAGCAAGGAATGGGCCCTCGCCAAGGCGTCCCCATTCGCCTCCCGGCAGATGCTCGGCCGGATCAAGGGCTCGGCCTACCGGGGCATGCTGGTCTCCTGCCCGGTGCCGATCGAGGTCCAGGACACGCTGCGCGACACCGCCTTCCTGGCGGCCCGCTGGACCCTCAACCACCACCCCGCCGGCGCCACCCTGAACTGGACCGCGTCCCAGCCGATCACCGTGGACGACCGGAGCGGCTGGCTGCTCGGCTACCAGGTCAACTACACCATCAAGGGTGAGAAGCGCCGCTCGATGGCCGCGCTCGCGCTGCTGGACGTGCCGGAGAGCAAGCCCGCGCTGGTGTTCATCACCGTGCCGGACGCGCAGAAGAAGCGCTGGCGCGACATAAACACGGTGATGTCCAGGATCAAGGTGCTTTAGACCGCTCTCAGCTGGGGAGATATAGCGCCATCTGGATATCGGGGGGTCTCCAATGGCGAATCTGATCGCTATCGCGTACGACGACGTCTCCACGGCGATGGAAGTCCGGGACAAGGTGAACCAGCTGCAGAAGGAGCGGCTGATCATGGTCCAGGACATGGCCGTGGTGGAACGCACCATGAACGGCAAGATCAAAATGAAGCAGATGGTGGGCACCACCGGCGCGGAGATGGCCGGGGGCGCCCTCTGGGGCGGCCTGATCGGGCTCATCTTCTTCATGCCGTTCCTCGGCATGGCCGTCGGCGCGGCCACCGGTGCCGCGGTCGGCGCGATGAGCGACGTGGGCGTCGACGACAAGTTCATGCGGGATCTGGCCGAAGGCCTCAAGCCGGGCGCGGCCGCACTGTTCCTGCTGATCGACAAGAGCACGCCCGACAAGGTCATCCCGCAGCTCGCGCCATACGGCGGGCGGATCATGCACACCTCGCTCAACCAGGAGCAGGAGGACCAGCTCAAGCACGCCGTGGCCGCGGCTCGCGGCTGAGCCCGGGGACGGGCGGGGGGAGACCCGGTGGCCGACCAGCCGCAGGAGCGCAGGGAACCGGACAAGCCCGCGGGCGAGGACGAGCCCAAGCCCTGGCGCGCCGAGGGTCTCCCCCCGGACAAACCACGCGGACCGCGAATCAACTGGTTCCGGTTCGCGCTGACGTTGCTGATCACGTACGCGCTGTTCTTCGTGGTCTCCTCGCTCTTCGACACAGAACAGGCGGAGACGATCTCCTACACCCAGTTCACCAAGCAGGTCGAGGCGGGCAACGTCAAGGACATCTACGCGACCGGCTACTCGATCCAGGGGACTCTGAAGGCGGCGGCCAAGGACCCCGACGACCATGGCAGGGCGTTCACGAAGTTCGCCACGGAGATGCCGGTCTTCGCGAACAAGGAGCAGATCTTCCAGCAGCTGACCAGCCAGAACGTGACCGTGAAGGCGGAGCCGCTCGCCGACGGGCGCGGGACGTTCTGGAACCTGGTGCTGTCCCTGCTGCCGGTGCTGCTGCTGGCCGGCGTGTGGGTCTGGCTGCTGCGCCGGGGCACCTCCATGATGGGCGGCGGCGGCCTCGGCGCGCTGGGGAGATCCCGGGCCGCCCGGCCGATCGAGAGCGACAAGGTCAGGGTCACCTTCGCGGACGTGGCCGGGATCGACGAGGTCGAGAACGAACTCGTCGAGATCGTCGACTACCTCAAGGAGCCCTCCAAGTACCGCAGACTCGGCGCGAAGCTTCCCAAAGGGGTGCTGCTGACCGGGCTGCCGGGGACCGGCAAGACGCTGCTGGCGCGGGCCGTCGCGGGCGAGGCGAGCGTGCCGTTCTTCTCGGCCAGCGCCTCCGAGTTCATCGAGATGATCGTCGGCGTCGGCGCGTCCCGGGTCCGCGAGCTGTTCGAGGAGGCCCGCAAGGTCGCGCCGTCCATCGTGTTCATCGACGAGATCGACGCCATCGGGCGGACCAGGGGCGCGGGCACGCTCGGCGGCCACGACGAGCGAGAGCAGACTCTCAACCAGATCCTGACCGAGATGGACGGCTTCACGGCCGGGGAGGGCGTCATCGTCATCGGGGCGACGAACCGGCCGGAGATCCTCGACCCCGCGCTGCTGCGTCCCGGGCGGTTCGACCGGAACATCGTGGTCTCGCCGCCGGACGCGGCGGGCCGCACCGAGATCCTCAAAGTGCACACCCGGGGCGTCCCGCTCGGCACGGACGTCGACCTGACCAGGCTCGCCAAAAGCACCCCCGGCATGACCGGCGCCGACCTGGCCAACCTGGTCAACGAGGCGGCCCTGCTGGCCGCCAAGCGCGGCAACGTCAAGGTCCACTCCGCCGACCTCGCCGACGCGCTGGAGAAACTCCAGCTGGGTACGGCTCGCGCGATCGTGATGCCCGAAGACGAACGTATCCGCACCGCCTACCACGAGGGCGGCCACGCCCTGCTGGGCATGCTCCAGCCCGGCGCAGACCCGGTCCGTAAGATCTCGATCATCCCCAGGGGCCGCGCGCTCGGCGTCACCCTGTCCACCCCGGACAACGACCGGTACGCCTATGACGAGAACTACCTGCGCGGCCGGATCGTCGGCGCGCTCGGCGGGATGGCGGCGGAGCAGGTCGTCTTCGGCCTGGTCACCACCGGCGCCGAGAACGACCTGGAGCAGGTCACCGCGATCGCCCGGGGCATGGTCGGCCGGTGGGGCATGTCGCCCAAGATCGGGCCGCTGAACGTGCTTCCCCTGGACGACCAGCCGCAGGCCGCTTCGGCGACGCTGGCGGAGGTGGACGAGGAGGCCCGCCGGATCGTGGAGGAATGCTACGAGACCGCCCAGCAGGTGATTCGCGACAACCGGGACAAGCTCGACAGCATCGTGACCGCTCTGCTGGAGAAGGAGACCCTGGACGAGACCGAGGCGTACCAGGCCGCCGGGATCCCGCCGCGGATCGACATCCAGCGCGGCCGGTAGCTCATCGGGGCTGGTCGCGACGGCTGTGCGCGTGGCTTGTTCATCCCGGATCGCGCCACAGGCGGTGGGTGGCGGCCACGGCGGCCGCCAGGCCGGTCGCGGTGAGCGCGCCGCCTTCGCCGACGAACCAGGCGGAGCCCTCGGTCGGGGTCGTCATCGCGCCCGCGCCGAAGTGGAGCGCGGCGTTGAGTGCGGCGTGCAGGACGAGCACCGGCCAGATGCTGCCGGTCGTCAGGCGCAGCCAGACCAGCGGGAAGGCGAACGCCACCGACCGCACGGCGAAGCATGCGATCGCGTAGGGGATCGGGACGTCCTGGTCGATCGCGCCGGGGATGAACAGCATCAGCGGGACGTGGAACAGCGCCCAGCAGAGGCCGACGATCAGGGCGGTGGCGTCGGTGCTCCTGGTCTGGGCCAGCCGGGTGGTCAGGAAGGAACTCCAGCCGAGCTGTTCGCCGAGGGCCAGGATCAGGTACGGGACGATGCCGGGGAGCAGGCCGAGGGCGATCCCCAGCGCGGGATGCAAGCCGGTGGAATCGGTCACGTTTCCGGGCGCGAAGCGGGCCAGGCCGGTGAGCCAGGCGGAGCCGTACCCGAGGGTGATGCCGAGCACGGGGACGAGCCAGGCGATTCCGAGCATGCGCCACGGCACTCGGCGGAAACCCCAGTCGAAGCCGCGCAGGCCGTGCCCGCCGGCGAGCCAGGCGGCCAGACCGGCCAGCATGGGGGCGAACGCCTGGCTGTAGACGGCCAGTTGGGCGCCGATCGGCGCCTCGCCGATGCGGTTGAGGTTGAGGCCCTGGGATACGGCGTACGCCTGGGCGGGCAGCACCAGCGCGGCCAGCGCGACGCCGAACACGGTCAGCTGTCTGCGCACCACGGAACTGGCGGTAAGGGTGGAATTCATGCCCGAAGTCCACCGGCCGGAGAGTCCCGACCACCTGATCGCCGGGTCCCGCTTGAGTCCTTCTTCGCCGGGTCCCGGATGGGTCGGGACTCTGGGCCCATTCGCTTACCTCACGAAATATCTGATGATGTCCTAATGCGTAGTACCGCGTCTCGGTGGCCGTGGGCGATCCCCGTCCTGTGCGCGCTCGGGATTGTCGGGGGCGTCCTGTTGACTGTGAGCGTGCCGACGGCTGACCCTACTTATCTCGACGCGGTCGTCGGCTTGACGTATCCGCTGATCGGGGCCCTGATCCTGGCTCGGCTGCCGCGCCATCCGGTGGGCTGGCTGGTTCTGCCTCGGCGGGGTGGGGGTCGCCCTCCAGGCGCTCGCCGGAGGCTACGCGGCCTACGGCGACGGGCACGGCTGGCCGGGTTCCGGCCCGGCCGCCTGGTCGACGAACTGGGTGTTCTTCCTCGGGTTCGGGCCGCTCCTGTTGCTGCCGCTGCTGCTGCCGGACGGACGCCTGCCGTCGCCCCGCTGGCGGCCGGTCCTGTGGGTGCTGATCGCCGCGATGGCGGTGCTGCAACTTCTGATCATGTTCCGGGACCGCGTCTGGGTCTGGGGCCACGAGGAGCCCAACCCCGTCGGCTTCCTTCCCACATCCCAGGCGGCGATCGCCTTTGGCGTGATGATCGTCGCGCTGGGCGTGGCCGGAGTCGCCGCGCTCGCGGTCCGGCTCAGGCACACCAGCCCCTACGGCGAGCAGCGAAGACAGCTGGTCCCGGTGTTCTTCGCCGCCGCGGTGGCCGCGCTCTGGTGGCCGATTCCGTGCTGCCGCAGCACCCGCCGATCGGGGTGTGGCTGATGGGATTCGCGCTGCCGCTGTTACCCGCCGCGACCGCGCTCTCGATCTTCCGCTACCGCCTGTTCGACCTGGAGATCCTGATCCGCAGGACGGTGGTGTACGTCGTGGTCACCGGCGTGCTGCTGGCGGTCTACCTGGCCGTGGTGGGCACCGCGCACGAACCGTTCCGCCTCGGCGGGGAGCCCTTGATCGGCACCGCGCAGCCCCGACCTGGGCATCCTCGTGCTCACCATGAGCGAGGACGACGCGTCCGTCTTCGCCGCCCTGCGGGCGGGCGCACGCGGCTACGCGCTCAAGGGCACCGGCGGCACGGACTTCATCGCCGCCGTCCGCGCCGTGGCCAGAGGCGAGGCCGTGTACGGCGCGGCCGTCGCCCGCCGGATCCGCCGCTTTCTGGCCACCGGCCCCGGCAGCGGCCCGTTCCCCGAGCTCACCCAGCGGGAACGCGAGATCCTCGACCTGCTCGCCTCCGGCAAGTCCAACGCCGACATCGCCAGGATCCTGTTCCTCAGCCTGAAGACCGTGAAGAACCACCTCACCAACGTGTTCGCCAAACTCCAGGCCGCCGACCGCGCCCAGGCCGTCGTCCGGGCGCGACAAGCCGGACTCGGAGAGTGATTTGGTGCTTTTTGGGCGTTATGTGTAATTGGTCGGGGGAAGGGCCCTGCGGAGACCGACGTCAATACGGGGGGTAACCGTGAGTCAGTCGATGCAGGACGACCTGTTCGCGAAGCTGGGGCCGCAGGGTATCCAGCAGATCGCGGGCCTGATCGGAACCGATACCGAATCCGCCAAGGGGGCGGTCCAGGCCTCGCTCGGCACCATCATGGGCGGCATGGCCCATCAGGCCGAGAACATGGAGGGCGCGCAGTCCCTGCGTTCGGCCGTGGACCAGCACACCGACAGTGACCCCTTCACCAACGTCACCGGCCTGGCCGACGACAACGACGGCCGGAAGATCCTCAGCCACGTTCTGGGCGACCAGGGCACCGACCGGGCGGCCCAGGGCATCTCACAGTTCATGGGGATCAACTCCAGGACCGTCTCGAAGGTGCTGACCATGGTCGCGCCGATGGTGATGGCCATGCTGGCCAAGCGGCTGCGCCAGGGCATGGAGCCGGAGACCATGTCCAAGGACCTGGACCGGGAACGGCAGGACATGGGCAGCGGCCTCGGCGACCTGCTGGGCGGTCTGCTCGGCGCCATCTTCGGCGACCAGGACGAGGAACGGCGCCAGCCCGACCGGTCCGAGTCTGGCGCGATCCCCATGCCGGGCGCGCCCAGGCAGCCCCGGCCGCAGCCGCCGCCGCGCCGCTCGTCCAACCCCGACTGGTGAGCAGTCGCTGACCCGGCCCGTACGGGTGCGGGCCGGGTCAGCGCTCGGC
Source organism: Acrocarpospora corrugata (assembly GCF_009687845.1). GTDB lineage: Bacteria > Actinomycetota > Actinomycetes > Streptosporangiales > Streptosporangiaceae > Acrocarpospora > Acrocarpospora corrugata. The sequence goes on along the minus strand of NZ_BLAD01000048.1, from coordinate 103,647 downwards.
CAGCACGATGACGGAGTCGTGGGAACCGAGAGCGATCGATTGTGATTTATCGGGATTCAGGGTGACACCGAAGTGGGGTGGCTGATTGACGCCCGACGCCAGGCGGTAGCCGATCGCGGTCTCGCCCCGGCGGCGGGCGGATTCGATCACGGTGGCGAAGCCGACGGGGACGCCGGGCCGGACGTAGTCGGCCGCCGGTCTGGGGTAGATCTCCGAACCCCGGGAGTCGAAGAGGTAGCCGAACACGTCCGCCAGATGCTGGTTCTCGGCCAGCTGGGCGAGGAGCAGGCCGATCACCGTGTCGCTGATGACGATGTCGTCCGCCTCGGTCACCTCGGCCAGGGCGCGGTTGCTCTCGTCGTGCATCTCGCTGACGATCGAGTAGCGCTCGCCGAGGGCGGTCTGCATGTCGCGGAGCTGGAGCAGGGTCATCAGGGTGCGGGTGTCGGCGTGGTGGGTGGCGTACCGGTCGTCGGACAGGACGATGACGTGCTGGTAGAGGCCGATGCTGAGGGACTCCAGCGCGTACCGGTCGGTGGTGTCGCAGTCCTTGGTGTTCACGGTGAGATGGCGGAGACCGGCCAGGCCGCTGCCCGCGTCCGGGTGGTCGGCGGCGATGTCCAGGACCGAGCCGGATGCCACGTAGCCGTCCAGGTAGCGCACGACCTCGCGGGCGCGGCTGTTCCAGCCCAGCACCAGGGTGCGCTCCGGTTCGGAGCCGGTGCGTTCGGCGGTCGTGATGGCGGACGCGTCCACCTTGGCGGCGCCGGCGGCCAGGCGGATCATCGAGTCGTCCTGGGCGATGACGATGATCTCGTCGGCCGTACCGATCCGGGTGTCCATCGGGGGGTTGAGGGTGACGTTTCCGTTCGTGCGCAGGCCGATGACGGTGGCGCCCTTGAAGGCGGGCAGGCTCTCGCCGTACGTGTGACCGGCCAGTGAGGGGTCGGCGCGCAGGTAGATCTCGCCGTCGTCGAAGTTGAGCAGGTCCATGCAGACGACCGACATGCCCGACTGCCGGGACGACTGCACGATCAGGCGCGCGGCCGTGTCGTCGGAGTCGACCAGGTGGACCTTGGGGCCGCCCGCCAGCCTGGCCGCCGCCATGTTGCCGGAATCCGCGATCGCGGCGACCGTCGGCGGGTGCGCGCCCGGCCGCCTGGCCAGCGCGAGCAGAGTCTTGATGACGTGCGCGTCGGGATCCTCGCCCTGGGGTGAGAGCACGACCACCGAACTGGCGTCATCCAGGTTCATCAGCGCCAGATCGACCGGTTCGGTCGGCCGACCGGTCCGGCACACCAGCCGCGTCCTGCCGGTGTCGCCGAGCCTCAGCCGGATCTCGTCCTCCATGCTGAGCTTGTCGCGGTCCGCGAGAATCGCGATGATCGATCCGCGTTCGCTGGCGTGGGCCTTCACCAGTTCGCCGACGATGGTGAAGATCTGGTCCGACCAGCCGAGAATCACGGTGTGCCCGGTCTCGATGATCCTCGACCTGCCCTTGCGCAGGTCCTCGATCTTCTCCTTCAGCCCCGCCGACAGCAGGCTGACCAGGAGGCTCACGATGAAGATCCCGCCGAGCGAGGCGACCAGCATCAACCCCAGATAGGGCACGGTCCCGCCGTCACTGGCGATCTTCCCCGGGCTGAGGGTACGCATGAGCGCCGTCCACATGGCCCCCGGCAGGCCGTCCTCGACCTCCGCCGGCGTCAGCCACAGCGCGAACGCGCTCACCACCAGGATCAACACCGCCGACACCAGCGCCAGCCAGCCGATCAGGGCGGCCGTGCCTTTGGACATGGTGTTGTCGAACCAGTACCGAGCCCGCTCCCGAAGCGTCGCCCTCGCCACCCGACCCCCTCAAAGATCACTCAACAACCGCCCAAGCTACCTGCCACTCCACCGCTTCCCACCCACAACCACCGAAATATCCCTATAAGCGCCACCGGCTTCCCGCCGGGCTTCTGAGAGCTCCTGGCAGCTGCCGTTATCCCGCCTTCGTCGGGCCTGAGTTCCTGGCGGCACGATCTAAGCTTGGCTGTCGTGACTGAGATCGTGCTGGCTTCTGCTTCTCCGGCTCGGCTGGGTGTGCTGCGTGATGCGGGACTCGACCCGAAGGTGATCGTCAGCGGTGTGGACGAGGACGCGATCACCGCGGCCACCCCCGCCGACCTCTGTCTGGCCCTCGCCCAGGCGAAAGCCAAAGTCGTCGCTGACGATCTGGCCGGAGACACTCTCGTCATCGGCTGCGACTCGGTTCTGGAATTCGATGGCGTCGCGTACGGAAAACCGGACACGGCGGAAGAGGCGATCGCGCGCTGGAACGCCGTGCGGGGTGAAACCGGGCACCTGCTGACCGGCCATTGCGTGATTCACACGACCACTGGTCGTACCGTCTCAGCCGTGGGGTCGACGGAAGTTCGTTTCGGCACTCCGACCGACGCCGAAATCGCCGCCTACGTCGCCAGTGGCGAGCCCCTGAAAGTGGCCGGCGCCTTCACCCTCGACGGCCTTGGCGGCTGGTTCATCGACGGCATATCCGGCGACCACGGCAACGTCCTCGGTATCTCCCTCCCCTTGCTCCGCCGCCTTTTCACGGACCTGGGTTTCCCCGTCACCGCTTTCTGGCAGTCCCCGACTTCCTGAACGAGGAGGGCCGGGATCAGCCGGTCGGGTTGGGTTGGAACGTGACGTCGCGGTAGGAGAACGGACGCGCTAGCCTGCCGGGCATGAGTGGCTTAGGGCAACCGGTTCGGCGCGGTGTAGGCGGGTTCGCAGACGGGGTGGGCTTCTTCTTCAAGGGGCTCGGCTGGGTCGGCCGGCGACCCGGCTGGTGGTTGTTCGGCCTGATCCCGGGCCTGATCGCCTTCGTTCTGTACGTCGTTGCGCTGATCTGGCTCGCCACGAACGCCAGCGATGTCGCGGAGTGGATGACCCCGTTCGCGGACGACTGGGGCTGGGAAGGCCTGTTCCGTACCCTGATCGGGATCCTGATCTTCGTCGTCGGTCTGGCGCTCTCCGTCATCACTTTCACCGCCGTCACGCTCGCCATCGGCGAACCCTTCTACGAGAAACTGTCGGAGAAGGTCGAAGCGGACTTCGGCCCGGTGCCCGGCGGCGACCAGCCGTTCTGGAGCTCCCTGCTCCGCTCGATCCGCGACAGCATCATGACGCTCTTCTACGTGCTGCTGTTCACGATCCCCCTCTTCATTCTCGGCTTCATCCCCGTGATCGGGCAGACCATCGTCCCCGTTCTCGGCGCACTCGTCTCCGGCTTCTTCCTGACCGTCGAACTCACCGCTCTCGCCATGGAGCGCCGCGGCCTCAACAGGAAAGCCCGCTTCGCCATCCTCCGCAACAACAAAGGCTCCGCCCTCGGCTTCGGCGTCGCCATCTTCCTCACCTTCCTCATCCCCTTCGTCGCCGTTGTCGCCATGCCCGGCGCAGTGGCAGGCGCCACCCTCATGGTCCGCAACGGCCTGACTCCACCCCCTCCGGCCTACCGATAGGGGCTCCCTCACGCTGAGAACCTGCTGAATCCCCCTCCTACGCTGGGCCCGCAGGCGGAAGAATCAGGCGGAGTCCCAGCTGAGTCCCCTCCTCCGGCCTATCGATAGGCCCTGGGCAGGCAGCCACCAGCTGGTGCCGGACGCCCTGCGCGCCATGTTCCCGTCCCTGGCGATGAGGATGCGCTGACCGGCCTCTTGATAGCTGACGGCCCCCTGCCGCCAGCAGTCGGCTCAGTCGTGAGGGTCCAGGAAGGTTTCGATTCGCCGTTGCAGCTCCTGTAGTCGGCTAATCGCTTCGGCCAATTGCCGCGACCATTGTTCGGCCTGTTCCGGCGATGCCTCTTTTTCGAAGCCTTCGGTGTTGCCGATCAGGGCGGGGTGATCGCTGAGTGCGGCCACGAAATCGTCCAGGCGTCGGGTTGGCCCGGGATCGGGTTCCGTGCTCTGGAGCTGGGGTGATTGTGCCTCTGCCGCGAGGGAGGGATGCGCCGCTGCCTCTGCGGTGGCCTCCTTCGGCGGATGGGAGGTCAAAGCGGGGTGAGTCGGCGGAGGCGAGGGTGAGCGTGATCCCGGGATGCGGATGATCTCCGGACGGGCGGGAGGTGGGGTGGGGTCGCGGAGGCCGCTGCGTTGCCCCAGGCGGCTGGAGTCGTGCGGCTTTGTGGGGTTGGGGATGGTGGTCGGGGAACTGGAGATGGTGGGCGGTGGGGCGGAAGCCGGGGGGACGGCGGGGCGGTGGTCCTGCTGGCGCGGGATGTGCGTGATGGCCAGCGAGTCCATGACGTGCGCGGCGTCGATCTGCCGGTTGACGTGATTCTTGGTGAAGCCCCATCGTTCGCGGCAGTAGTCCTCGAAGCGGACGTGAGTGGCGCGGTGAAGCCGTCCCGCGCGGATCCGGGACAGCGCATGACCGACGTCGACGAACGTGGTGAGCCCACGTTCGATAGCGGTCTCGGCTTCGGCGAGCGCGAGCTTCTCTTCCCCGCTCAGATCGTCCGGCTCCGCCTGTACGGGCGGCTGGGCCGGCCCATCGGCGCGAAGCTTGAGGATCTGGCCGTGGCAGGGACCATGAGTACACCAGCAGGCCAGAGCCTTGCCCCGCAGCTCACCCAGCCGGGCGATCAGGACAGGCCGCGCATCGAGATGAGCCTCATAACGACGTAGCTGTTCACCCCGGAGCACATCATCCTTCTCATGGGGATTACCCCATACGCTCCGGGAGTCGATCCGCACATAGAGGCCCTGCGACTTGGCCCAGGCGATAAGCCGCGGATGCCCTCGCCGCTGATTCATGCTCACCAGGACGGTCTCACCGCCAAGAAGGGCGACGAGCCTCGATCGCTCATGATCGGACCAATCCTCGACGGATGGGGGAGCCACGGATCTCCTGTCGCGCATGCCCATAAACAGTGCTCTGCCCAGTAACCGCACTCGCGCCAACGCGCGGGCCCCTTTGCCGCATCCTGATCTTCGCTCTCCGCGAACACGCCCCAACAGATCCGAACAAGTTACGCAAATCCCATCACGCTGGTCTCGAAACGGATCATGCGAAGACGACCACCAAGATCGCCCGGGGTTGATCCGTCAGCCACCTCGCTCAGTGAAGCCAATGGACCGAGCGAGTCGCTGGGCTTATCCGGCGCCGTTCACACTGGCGTGGTCCTAGCCGCGATGCCACCAAGGTGGAGCAGCGGCTTTGAGGCGTGCATTGTGCACAGGGCTGCTCGGTAGTTCTCGACCCCGGATGGCCGTTACCTGCGGAAACTTGAATCACAAATGCACAATTGGAACAGGTTCAGGTTGGCTGTCCACAGAATTGGGTTCGGCGGCTGGGGGTGGGGTGAGGGGAGGGAGAGTGCGGGCATGAATTCAGCCAACCCGAGGCTCCGGCTGTCGTCGCCGACCGACATCCTGGCCGCTGTGCCCTTTCTGATCGGCTTCCATCCTGAGCTCAGCCTGGTCGTGATCGGGTTCGTCGGGTCGGCCGTGCGGGTCAGCACGCGCTGGGATCTCCCGGCCGAGCCAGGCGGACTCGACGGGCTCATTCCGCTGCTCAGACGTGAACAGGTCACCGTGGTGATTCTGATCGGCTACGGTCCCGGACCTTTGGTGACCGCCGGCGTGGACCAGGCGACCCGGCTACTGCGCGCCGAGGGCATCGAGATCACCGAATCGCTTCGCGCCTCGGAAGGCCGGTACTGGTCGTATGTGTGCCAGCGGGTGGCCTGCTGCCCACCCGAAGGAGTGGCCTACGACCCGAAAGCGAGCCCGCTGGCCGCGGAGGCGGTGGTGCACGGCCTGGTGGCGCTCCCGAGCCGCCGAAGCCTGGAGCGATCAGTCGCGCCGTGCCAAGGGCTGTCCCGGGCGTCGATGAACCGGGCCACCGACCGCGCCCTCGCCGCCACCCGAACCGCTCTGACCAAGGGAAGACCCGCGGACCTCGTCGCCGACGGAATAGCCCGCGTCCGAACCGCCATCGACACCTACATCGCCGGCGCCCGCCTCACCGACGACGAGGCCGCCCGCCTCGGCCTGGACCTGGCGATCATCCGCGTCCGCGACGAAGCCTGGACACTCATCGACGACCACGCCGCCCACCTCGCCCTCTGGCGTGATCTCACCCAGCGCCTCACCCCACGCCACGTCGCCCCGGCGGCCTCACTGCTGGCGGCCACCGCCTGGCGAAGCGGAGACTGCGCCCTGGCCACACTCGCCCTGGACCGGGCACTCGCGGCCGACCCCCGCTACACGATGGCAGCCCTTCTCTCCCGCGCCATCCGCAACCTGCTCCCCCCGAACGTCCTCCGCGAACGCATGCCAACCCCAGAAGACCTCGACCGAGAAATGGGCACCCCAACGAGAAAGTGGCTCACCCCCCTCCTAACCCTCCTGGACGAGCCATCTGCCCTGGCGAGCTAGCACCTGGTCCGCCTGCGGAGCGCAGCTGTTGGCCGCGAGCCGCGCCCCTCCGGCAGCGCACCTTCGACAGCACGGTCTCCTGGCCGACTTCCCAACGGCATAAGCGAGCCACCTGGCTACTCGCCACCATCGGAGTGGCCTGTACCCCGGAGAGCAAAGGTGAACTGGCCGGTCAGGCTCGTGCAGGTGACGGCGGCCTGTGGGTTGGCGGTGGCGGTGGTGTCGTTGTAGAGCGCAATCGCCGAGTTCGGCGAGTCACTCGGCCCCGGGAAGGTTCGTGGACACCGTCTTAGCCATGGCCGCCGTCGGTCCCGGCGCCGTCAGCGTTTACTCCAACGCCTACACCCTGTTCCAACTGCCCTACGCCGTCATCGCGGTCACCGTCATCACCGCGGTCCTGCCCAGGATGAGCCGGTCAGCGGCTGACCGCGACCTCGCCCAAGTCACCGCCAACCTATCCCAGAGCCTGTGGCTGTCGTCGGTTCGCGCGGCTCGGCGAGATGGCTGGAATCACGGCCGTCGGCAAGCTGCGAGGGCGCCTTCCCGGCTGCCGGGATGATGATCCTCACGACCTTGGGACGCCCGGGCTATCTACGGGCGGTTGGGCTTTGGTGAGGCTGCTTGAGTTGGGTGGAACGGGTGTGGGGCTATTGCGTGAGCTGGGTGGTGCGGCTGCTGCGGTGAGTTGGGTGGCGCGGGTGGTGAGGTAGTCGCGTTCGGGGATGTTGGTGCTGTGGTTGGCGGCTGTGCGGTAGTCCTCGATGGCGCCGGGGAGGTCTCCGGCCATTTCGCGGAGGTGGGCGCGGGCGTTGTGGAAGCGGTGGTTTCCGGTGAGGCGGCCGTCGGTGGCGAGGGTTTTGAGGAGGGCGAGGCCGGATTCAGGGCCATGGGCCATGGCGGTGGCGACGGCTCGGTTGAGGGTGACCATGGGGTTGTCGGACATGCGTTCCAGTAGGCCGTACAGGGCCGTGATCTGGGGCCAGTCGGTCTGGTCGGCGGTGGGGGCCTCGTCGTGGAGGGCGGCGATGGCGGCTTGGAGTTGGTAGGGGCCGATCGAGCCTTTGGCGAGGGTGGCGGTGATGAGGGCGACGCCTTCGGTGATGGCTTGGGTGCCCCATTTGCTGCGGTCCTGGTCGGCCAGGGGGATGGGGATGCCGTGGGGGCCGGTGCGGGCGGGGCGGCGGGCGTCGGTGAGGAGCATCAGGGCGAGTAGGCCGGATATTTCGCATTCGTCGGGGAGGAGGGCGTGGACCATCCGGGTGAGGCGGATCGCTTCGCGGGAGAGTTCGACGCGTTGCAGGTCAGGGCCGGTGCTGGTGGCGTAGCCCTCGTTGAAGGTGAGGTAGAGCACGTGGAGAACGGCGGCGAGGCGGCGCGTGCGCTCGTGGGGGGCGGGCATGCCGAAGGGGACGCCGGAGGCCTTGATGCGCTGCTTGGCCCGGCTGATCCGCTGGGCCATCGTCGCCTCGGGGACCAGGAACGCCTTGGCGATCTGCGCCGTGGTCAGGCCGCCCACCGAGCGCAGCGTGAGGGCGATCGCGGAGGCGGGGGTCAGCGCGGGGTGGCAGCAGAGGAACAGCATGCTCAGGGTGTCGTCTTCGTCCGAGGCGTACGCGTCGTCTGCCGCGGGTGCGGCCCGCTCCTCGGGGGGTGTCCGGGCGGCGACCAGTTCTTCGCGGCGACGGCGGGCCTGTTCGTTGCGGACCTGTTCGGTCATCCGGCGGAAGGCGACCTGGATCAGCCAGCCCCGCGGGTTGTCCGGCAAGCCCTCCTCCGGCCACTGGGCCGCGGCGTTCAGCAGGGCTTCCTGGACGGCGTCCTCAGCCGTGCCGAAGTCGCCGGCGCGACGGGTGAGCACGCCGACGACCTGCGGCGCGAGTTCGCGCAGCAGGTCGTCGACGGTCGGCTCGTCCAGCGTCTACACCTCCTCGGAAGGGCCGGCCATGAGCTGGCGCACCTCGAGCGGCATGTTCAGCGGCTTGCCGCCCGGTCCGGGCGCGGCCGAAATGTACGCGGCCAGCTCGTACGCCCGCTCAGCGGTCTCGCAGTCCACGATCCAGTAGCCGACCAGGAACTCCTTCGTCTCAGGGTAGGGACCGTCGGTGACGACGGGCGCGCCGCCGTCACCCGACCGCACGGTCCTGGCCTGGTCGGGCGTCGCCAGTCCCTGCGCGTCCACGAGTTCCCCGGAGGCGGTGAACTTCTCTTCGATGCTGTGCATGAACTCGATGTGGGCGGTGAAGTCCTCCGGCGCCCAGGTGCCGATCGGTGGGAATTCGGCCAGCTGTCCGAACTGCATGAGCAGCATGTACTTCATTTCGGCTCCCTCGGTACGCACGCCCCGGCGGGCGCTTCACGAGTAGGTAGAAGCACGCCCCCGACTTCTCTACATCCCGCCGGGCATCCGAGGCAAAATCTTTGGGCCGCGGAAGTTGAGGTGGTTACACAGCCGCAGCGACAGCCGATGGCGCGTAAGCCCATGGGAGAACCCCGGGTGTGCCGACCCGCCGGTCCAGGGGGCCGGTTCATGGAGCCAGTTTCATGGAGCCAGTTTCATGGAGCCTGTTCCCGGAGCCGGTCCAGGGAACCGGTTTCATGAAGCCGGGTCCACGGAGCCACTCCAAGGAGCCGATTCACGGAACCAGTCTCATGAAGCGGGTTCGCGGAACCTGTTCACGGAGCCAGCCCAGAGCCAGCTCACGGAACCCGTCTCATGGAGCTGGTTCACGGAGCCTTTCACCGAGCCGAGCCGAGCCGGAGCCGGTTCACGGAGCCGGTTCAGGGGGCGCGGGGGTGAGGCTGTGACGGGGTCAGTCGGCTTCGGCCTGGCGGCGGCGGTCGTTGTAGGCGCGCATGCGGGCCGGGTAGCCGGTGAGTTGCACGTCGTACACCGGGAGGGCTAAGTCGCGGGCTACCTTCTTGATGACCGCGGGGGCGCCGACTCGGCGGCGGGTCCATTCGCCGTCGTGCGCGATGGCGACGGCGGTGGTGTCGGTGGCGAAGGTTTCTGGCTCGACGTAGAACTCGACGCCCCTTCGGGTCTTCGCGAACTCGATCAGGGCCTCGATGTCCTGATCGGTCGCCTCGCGGTCGAATTTTGCGACCTTGGGGCCGCGATTGCGCCTAAGGCCGTAGCGGTCACGCCATCTCATACCCCTTATATACCGGGCCGGAGGCCAGATCGGTGACAATGAGGGCGCTCCCGGGGTTCGGTGGGGGACATCCCCGATGTACCGAAGCCTTGCGGCAGTCGAATATGAGTGAGCGAGAGTGCCGCGTCACCTGCGTGGCGAGGCAGACTCGTAAGTAAGCAGTGGCCGCGCGTTCTCGCCCGGCCGCTCGTCTCGACGGAAGGTAAGGCATTGATGCCGGCGGCAGCTACACCACCGTGGCCGGGCCGCGCGCCCGCGCCGCATCCCCAGCTCCGGGTGACGAACGATGATCGAGACAACGTGGTCGAGCACGTCAAGGCCGCGTACGCGGAGGGGCGTCTCGACAAGGACGAGATGGACGAGCGCCTGCACCTCGCCATGACGGCCAGGACCCACGCCGACCTCATGCCGATCATGACCGACCTGTACGGCTCCCACCCCCCGCACATCCCGCCACCCCCGGCGATGCCCCCCTTCCAGCTGACGCCGCAGCCCCTGGCACGCGACTCGGCGGACCGCGTCGTGGCCTCGGCCGCCCACCTGATCAGCCTCACCGGCCTGTTCGTCGTCGGCCCACTGATCATGCTCCTCACGGCGGGCAAAACCTCCCCGTACGTCCGCAAGCACGCGATCGAATCCCTGAACTTCCATCTGACCGTTCTCGGGGCGACCATCCTGCTCCCGATCACGGTCATCGGGGTCATCCTGATCCCGCTGATCTGGGTCGCCGGCATCGTTCTCTCCATCGTCGGCGGCATCTCCGCCCTGGCCGAGGGCGAGTTCCGCTACCCCTGGACGCTCCGGCTGATCAAGTAGCCACCACCGCCCACCCCCCCAGGCGGTGGTGGCCGCAGGGCTCAGACCCCGAGTTCGCCGCGGACCAGGACGACCGTGCCCCGTTCCGGCAGATACTCGCGCTCCAATATCAGGATTTTTCCGATGATCGACGGCTGGCCGTACACCGCCATGCAGCGTTCCGATTCCTTGGGCAGGCAGTAGAGCCGGACCCGGCGGAGCGCGGTGTCCAGGTCGGGGACTACCTTCTGCGCGCCCACCACCCAGATGGCCCGGCGAGCGCCGCCCGCGTACGAGGAGAGCTGGCTGCCGCTGGCGGACGCGCACACCATGACGCCGTCCTCGGTGACGGCGTGGACGCTGCCGACCACCACGTCGGGCGCGGCGCCCAGTTTGATGCTCGCGTCGGCGTCGTCCAGGGTCGCGAGCTGGGCGCGTACCGACCGGAATCTGCCTGATTCCTCGATGACCTTGTTGATCCCGGCGTTCTCCAGGGTGGCGCTGGCTGCTGTGAACACGTCCTTGCCGGTGGGGAGGAGCGTGGTCACGAGTTCCCTGGCGTCGTCTGGGCTGTCCACGACATGGACGGAATATCCGCGTTCCCGGAGTCCGGCCGCCGCGCGCTCCAGACGCTCGTCCGTCGCGGGGGCAGTGAAGACGTCGTCCAGGGGCGAGAGTCCGGCGAGTGCCGATTGGTTACCTTTCGTCATGAACCCCATCATCGGTAACCATGGCCTAACGTGGGAGATCGCACTATTTCCTGCGTCAGTTACCTAAAGGGAAGTGCCCGTGGTCGAGTACGATGAGCGCCACTGCATGATTCGCGATGTTCTGGACAGAGTCGGGGACAAGTGGACACTGCACGTCATCTTTCACCTGGCCGACGGCCGGAAGCGCTTCATGGAACTGCAGCGGCAGATCCCGGCCATCAGTCAGCGCATGCTCACGGTGACCCTGCGCGGCCTGGAAGAGGACGGCCTGGTCGAACGCACGATCTATCCCGTCGTGCCGCCGCGCGTGGACTATGAACTCACGCCGATGGGCCAGACCCTGCTGGACACAGTCCGCGGGCTGATGGCCTGGACGATCGAGCACTTGGACGACATCGAATCGGCCCGCGCGGCGTATGCGGCCAGGGAGAACTCGCTCAAACGCCTGGCCGGGGTGGATTGATCCGCGTCAGTACCCGGTCGATCTGATCGAGCCGCGTGAGTCGCTTGGGCTGGGTGTCCACGTCGGTGCTCGGACGATCTGGACCGAACCGCGTCAGTTTGCGTGGCTTGGGTGGACTGAGCCGCGTCAGCGGCCGAGGATCTGGTAGCGGACGTACATCTCGCCGGCGCTCAGGTTGCCGATGGCGTCGAAGGCGGCTCGGGACAGGTCCAGGCAGCGGCCGTTCACGAACGGGCCCCGGTCGTTGATTCGCACTACGACCGAAGCGCCGTTGGCCGGGTTGATGACCCTGACCCTGCTGTGCATCGGGAGCGTTCGGTGGGCGGCGGTCAGCGCGTTCGGGTTGAAGCGCTCGCCGCTCGCGGTGGCCTGATCCTCGTCGTAGTACGACGCCCCGCAACTTCCCGACGCGATCACGCGCGCCCGCGGCGTCCTCGTCGGCGGAGCCGGCCTGGCCACCCGCTTCGGCCGCGCGCTCGCCTCCGTGCCCGGCGTGGAAGTCGATGCGGCGCCCGATGCGGCGCCCAGCGTCGTGCCCGGCGTGGGAGTCGGTGCGGCGCCCGATGCGGTGCCCAGCGTCGTGCCCGGCGTGGGAGTCGGTGCGGTGCTCGGCGTGGGGGTCGGTTCGGGAGCCGGCGTACCCGGAGATCTGGACACCGCGTCGGCGGCCGGTTCGGCCCGTCCGCCCGGCGCCTCCGGCGTCGGTACGGCATGCGCCGACGTGGCGACAGGTGTATTCCGGGCCATCATGGACGCGTCCAGTTCGGTCGTCCTGGTCAGGGCCCACGCGGTCGCGGCGACCGCGGTCACGCTGCCGGTGGCGATCACGGTGACGGCGATCCGGCGCACGGCGGAGCCCTTGCGGGAGGTCTTCGGGGCGGAATGCTGACCCAAGGGAAACCACGGTCCTTGATCGGGGGGTAGGAACCAGGACGCCGGGAAACACTTAATCCCGCACAATCCGGGCATCAAGTAGCATCGCGCAACACATGCGACAAATCCCCCACAAGGGTATTTGTGTGACCCATATCACAACCCGAGCGCGCCCCGAAACCGGAGCCTAGGGCGTCGATCATGAAATGAGCGGTCGAATATAACGAATCCGCATAGGTCATCAACCAAATCACCAGCCGCAATCAGGGCAGAAGCGCCCGAACCATGGCGATCGTGTCGGCTTCCTCGGCCCGCTTGTCCGGCCGATACCGGAGCACTCGCGCGAACCGCAACGCCATCCCACCCGGATACCGGGTCGACCGCTGCACGCCATCGAAGGCGATCTCCACCACCATCATCGGCTTGACGGTGACCGTCCACCCATCGGTGGGCCCATCCGCCAGCCGCAGGAACTGCTCGGTCTGCCAGGCGAGCAGCTCATCGGTCAACCCCTTGAAGGTCTTCCCGAGCATCACATAATCGCCCGTCTCCGGATCAAGCGCCCCAAGATGCAGATTGGACAGCTTCCCCTCCCGCCGCCCATGCCCCCACTCGACCGCCAGCACCACCAGATCCAGCGTGTGCCGAGGCTTCACCTTGATCCACCCCGCACCCCGCCGTCCCGCCGCATAAGCCGTCTGCGGCGCTTTCACGACCACCCCCTCATGCCCCCGCCGCACCGCGTCCGCGAAAAACGCCTCACCGTCCTCCGCGTCCCCGGTCACCAGCCTCGGCGTGATCAATTCATCCGGCACGGCTCCCGCCAGCGCCGCATGCCTCTCCGCATCCGGCAGATCCAGCAGATCCACCCCATCTACCCGCAGCGCGTCGAAGAAGAACACGCTCAACGGCACCTCACGCGGCCCGACCTTCGTCGCCACCCTGGCCGCGGTCACCTGGAACGGCTCCGGCCACCCGTCCGCCCGGAGCGCGATCACCTCGCCGTCCAGCACCAGATCCGTACGTTCCAGCCCGAGCATGGCCTGCACCAGCTCGGGCACCTGCGCGGTGATGTCCTCCAAGGTCCGGGTGAACACCCCGACCACGTCGCCCGACCGGTGCGCCTGCACTCGGATCCCGTCGAGCTTCCACTCCACGGCCGCCGGCCCGCCGATCTTCTCCAGCGCCGCCGTCACGGTGGGCGCGCTCTGCGCCAGCATCGGCGCGACCGGACGCCCCACCTCAAGATGGAAGTCGCGCAACGCGTCCACCCCACCGGCCAGCGCGGCGGCCCCCACCGCGGGAAGCCAGCCACGCAGCATCAGCGCCCGCCGGACCTCCGCCGACGGCACCTCGGCCGCCTTGGCGATGGCTTCGATCATCACCCCGTCGAGGGCTCCCTGCCGCAGCTCGCCGGTCAGCAGCCGCCCGAGAAAGGCCTGCTCCTGCCGCGTCGCGGCGCCGAACAACTCGGCGACCAGCTGCTTGCGCGCCGCCTGCGAACCCTGCCCCGACTGCGCCTTGATCCGTTCGAGCAGCGCGTCGATCTGCGTCAGCGTGGCGGTCGCCGCCAGCCTCGGCTCCGGCAGCTCCTGCAGGGAGCGCCAGCCCACGCCGATCTGCCGCTGCGGCAGCTCCCCCGACAGGTACGCGATGGCGATCTCGGCCTCGTCCGCCCCCACCCTGCCCAGCAATTCGGCCAGGTGCCTGATCTTGGCAAGCCGGGCCGAGTCGGCGGCCACGGCGGCAGAGGTCCGAGCAAGATCGATCAGCAACACACGGTAATCCTGCCCTAGTCAGCTGTAATGCCGCCAGAGCGACCACGCCGACACCACGACGACGCCGACCAGAGCGGCCACGCCGAATCCCGGGCATGGCGCAGCCCCCGGCACCGGACCGGGGGCTGGCGATGGTCAGCTGGATCAGTGGTCAGGCGGTCAGTTGACGCCGATCAGGTCGACCACGAAGATCAAAGTCTCGCCGGGCTTGATGGCCCGGCCGGCGCCGCGGTTGCCGTACCCGAGGTGCGGCGGGATGGTGAGGCGGCGGCGTCCGCCGACCTTCATGCCGGCGACGCCCTTGTCCCAGCCCGCGATGACCTGGCCACCGCCGAGCGGGAACTGGAAGGTCTGGCCGCGGTTCCACGACGCGTCGAACTCCTCGCCGCTCGAGAACGCGACGCCGACATAATGCACACTCACGGTCTGCCCGGGCTTGGCCTCGGCGCCGCTGCCCTCGACCAGGTCGACGATCTCCAGGTCGGACGGCGGGTTGCCCTCAGGGAAGTCGATCTCGGGCTTTTCGAGTGCCACAGTGGGTCTCCTTGTTCAAGCGCGCCCCTCGGTTGCCAGGCGAAGCCGCCCGCGCCCGGCAGAGGTGGCGCGCCCCCATGCCGGCGGCCGGCCGCGTGCCGACCGACCAGCCGACTCTACCGGGCCACCCCGACCCGCCGTCGGCTTCCCCCCAGCATGTACGGCGACGCGTTCCTCGCCGTTATCCGGCGCCGTTCACGTCCGCACCACATCCCGCCGACCCGGCGCCAAAGAGGATCCGTGCCACGTTTCGCCGGACCAGTTCCAATGGGGTCCGGGGGTGGGTTAGCGGGAGCGGGTTCGGTTGGGGTCGTCCGTCACGAGGTCGTCTATGAGCGGGCGGGCGTGTTCGGTGGTGTCGCCGTCGTTGGTGGCGGGGGGCGGCGGCGGGGTGGCGGGGCCGGCGGTGGGCGGGCGGTCGACGACGACGGTGTCGGCGGGGGAGAGGCCGCCCTGGAGGAGGGTCTGGGCCTGTTCGATGGTGGTCGTGGAGACGAGGACGTCGTAGCGGCCGGCGACGATCATGCTGCGGGAGGTGAAGTCGCGGGTGCCGCCCTGGAAGGCGTGCGAGGTGGCGCCGAAGGCCGCGCCGGCGATGGCGCCCCACAGGATGGACCAGAGCACCAGGGCGATGAACGAGGTGGTCGTGGTGGTGAACAGGCCGAGGAAGAGGCCGACGATCAGGCCGAACATGGCGCCGCTCCAGGTGCCCTTGAGGGCGGCGCGGGCGGTGGTCATGCGGCCGGTGACGTTCTCTTCGAGGCGGAGGTCGCTGCCGACGATGGCGACGTGCTCCACCGGGAACCCGGCGTCGGACAGGGTGTCCACGATGCCCTGGGCGGCGGTGTAGTTGGTGTAGCTGACGAGCAGGCGGCGGTCGGCCGTCAGGTCGGAGTCCTCGGTGGTCCGGGTCTGATACATGGTCGCCTCTGCGTTTCGGCGGGGAATGGACCCTCCCACTACCCGCCGACGCGCGTTAGTCACCAACTCTGGTGCAGCGGCATGCCTTCGGTGTATCCGGACGAGCTCTGCACGCCGACGACGGCCCGCTGATGGAATTCGGCCAGGCTGGCGGCCCCGGCGTAGGTGCACGAGGAGCGCAGCCCGGCCACGATCTCGTCGATCTGGTCCTCCACTGACGGGCGGACCGGATCCAGGTACATCCGGGAGGTCGAGATGCCCTCCTCGAACAGGGCCTTGCGGGCCCGCTCGAACGGGGTGTCCTCGGCCGTACGGAGACGAACGGCACGAGCGGAGGCCATTCCGTAATTTTCCTTGTATTTCCGGCCGTCGGCGGAGGTGCGGGTGTCACCAGGGGATTCGTACGTCCCCGCGAACCACGATCCGATCATGACGTTGGACGCGCCGGCCGCGAGGGCGAGGGCGACATCACGCGGATGCCGTACCCCACCATCGGCCCAGATATGGCGATTCAGCCGGCGGGCTTCGGCGGCGCATTCGAGCACGGCCGAGAACTGCGGACGCCCGACGCCCGTCATCATCCTGGTCGTGCACATCGCGCCGGGCCCGACCCCGACCTTGACGATGTCGGCCCCGGCCTCGACCAGATCCCGCACCCCGCCCGCCGTCACCACGTTGCCCGCCACGATCGGCACGTCCGGCGACAGCGCCCGCACCGCCACCAGCGCGGAGAGCATCTTCTCCTGATGCCCGTGCGCGGTGTCCACCACGAGCACGTCGGCCCCGGCGTCGAGCAGCTCCTTCGCCCGCGCCGCCACGTCCCCGTTGATCCCGACCGCCGCCGCCACCCGGAGCCGCCCGCGCCCGTCCAGCGCCGGCTGATAGAGCGTCGCCCGCAACGCCCCCGTACGGGTGAGAATGCCGACCAGCCGCCCCTCCCCGTCCACCACCGGCGCGAGCCGATGCCGCCCTTCGTGCAACGCGTCGAAGGCCGCCTGCGGATCGACCCCCCGGGGCAGCGTCTGCGGGGAACTTGTCATGACCTGGGACAGCTGGGTGAACATGTCCACCCCCTGGCAGTCCGCCTCGGTGACCACCCCGATCGGCCGGTTGTCCCAGTCGACCACGATGACGGCCCCGTGCGCCCGTTTGGGGAGCAGGTTGAGCGCGTCGCCGACGGTGTCGTGCGGCGTGAGGGTGATGGGAGTGTCGTGGACGAGGTCGCGGCCCTTCACCCACTCGATCACGTTCGCGACCACGTCGATGGGGATGTCCTGCGGTATCACGGTGAGCCCGCCGCGCCGGGCTATGGTCTCCGCCATCCGGCGGCCGGCCACGGCGGTCATGTTGGCCACGACGACCGGGATGGTGGTGCCGGTCCCGTCGTGGGAGGACAGGTCCACGGTAAGTCTCGACCCGATGTCCGACCTGGACGGGACCATGAACACGTCGCTGTAGGTCAGGTCATACGGAGGGGTGATGTCGTTGAGAAATCGCACGTTATGAACATTCCCTGCCTTCCAGCACGGTATGTAAGGATGACGCCGATCAGTTCAGTCAAAGGGGGACGATCTGTGATCATTGTTGACCGGCCCGAGCTACTCGTCGTCGGCCACGTCGTGCGTACCACGAACGCGGCCGAGACGGACCCGGCGCGCGCGCAGCTGCCGGGGCTCTGGGCCCGCGCGGGCTCGCCTGGCGCGTTCGCGCACGTGCCGGGACGCTCGGACGAGAACCTGTACGCCGTGCTCACCGACTACGAGAGCGACCACAACGGCGCCTACACCCAGATCGTCGGCGTCGCCGTGCACACCGCCGCCCGCCTCCCCGAGGGAATGGTCGCGATCCGGGTGCCCGGTGTGCCCTGCATGCACCTGGAGGTACGCGGCCCGCTCCCGCAGACCCTGCTGGACGCCTGGCAGTACCTGTGGAAGCACACCGAGTCCGGCGCGACCCCGGCCCGCGCCTTCACCACCGACCTGGAGGTCCACCACCCGGGCGGCGCGGATCTCTACATCGCGGTCCGGCCCTCCTACGAGCCGCCGTCGTCGTAAGTCCACAGCGGCTCAGGGATCTCGAAGCCGACCGGGTCACCCCACCGGTTGCGATAGCTCACCTCGTGCACGGGACGCCGCGGCGCGACCCCCCAGCGACCCGTCGGATAGCCGAATGTCACGGTGCACGCCATCTCCCAGCCCTTTCCTTCCGGCACACCCAGGATTCGCATCGCCTCCGCCCCGTGGAACAGTCCGAGCACGGTGGTGAGCGCGCTGCCCACCCCGAACGCCCGCGCGGCCAGTTGCGCGCTCCACACGGACGGGAAGATCGACCCGCCGGACGGGTCGTTCCGGGTGAAAGCGAACAGCATCAGCGGATAAGCCTCGAAATTGTCGGCGAGATGCTTCGCCGACTTAAGGACGCTCTGCGCCTGCGCGTCGCCTTTCTCCCGCATCGGCTTGTAATGGGTCTCGAACAACACCCCGAGCGCCGCCCGGTACAACGGCCCGAGCTCCGCCTTCACCGCCGGATCATCCAGTAGCAGGAATCGCCAGTTCTGCGTGTTACCCCCGCTCGGGCCGCGCACGGCCGCGTCCAGGATGCGTTCCTGAACGTCGCCCGGGATGGGATCCGGTTTGACGCGGCGCATCGCCCGGGTGGTGTAGAGGGCTTCGAAGACGTCCATCAGGCGAGCACTCCCTGGTCACGGAGGGATTTGGCGGTTTCATCGTCCAGCCCCCACGAGGTGAGGTCGTCCAGCCTCGTAGCGGGGGCCAGGTCACTGTGGCCCGCACCGAGCAGCCGCGGCGCGGGCGCGGGCTGAGTGACGCCGCCGACTTCGACGAACGTCCCCCTGGCCCGGTTATGCGGATGATCGGGAGCCTCGGCCAGCTCCAGCACCGGCGAGACGCACGCGTCCGAACCCTCGAACACCGCCTCCCACGCCGCCCGCGTCTTGGACCGGAACTCGGCGGTCAGCCGCGCCCGGATGGCCGGCCAGTTCCCCCGGTCGTCCCGGTCCGGCAGGTCGGTCAGGCCCATCCGGCCGAGCATCTCGGCCCAGAACTGCGGCTCCAGCGGGCCCACCGCGAGGTACTTCCCGTCAGCCGTCTCGTACGTGTCGTAGATCGGCGCACCCGTGTCCAGCAGGTTCGTCCCGCGCGCCCCCCAGAAGCCGCTCTGGGACGCCTGGTAGAACATCGCGAACAGCAGCGCCGCGCCGTCCACCATGGCCGCGTCGATCACCCGCCCCCGCCCGGTACCGCCGCGTTCGAGGAGCGCGAGCAGCACCCCGTACGCCAGCATGAGCCCGCCGCCCGCGAAATCGCCGAGAACGTTGATCGGCGGGGTGGGCTTCTCCCCGGCCCGGCCCAGCGCCGACAGCGCGCCCGAGATCGCGATGTAGTCGATGTCGTGGCCGGCCCTGGCGGCGAGCGGCCCGTCCTGCCCCCAGCCGGTCATCCGCCCGTAGATCAGCCGCTCGTTCACCGCGAGCAGGTCGTCGGGACCGATGCCGAGCCGCTCCGCGACGCCGGGCCGGAACACCTCGATGACCACGTCCGCGCTCGCGGCCAGGCGCTTGAAGGCCGCGACCCCTTCGGCGGACTTCAGGTCCAGGCCGATGGAGCGTTTCCCCCGGTCCATCACGTCCCGGCGCGGCGCGTCGGTGACCGCCTTGACCCGGTCGACCCTGAGCACCTCCGCGCCGTGGTCGGCCAGCATCATGCCGGCGAACGGCCCGGGGGCCAGCCCGGCCAGCTCCAGCACCCGTATCCCGGCCAACGGTCCGCTCATCTCGGCTCCCTCGCTCACGGCAGTACCTAGAACAATATTCGGAACCGGCTCGCGCGGCACCGCCCGGGGGTGGGCGGTATGGGAGAATTACCGCCTTCTTAGGTGCGGGCGAGGGGGCACGATGGAGGGGGAGCGGCTGGTCGCCCGGCGCTACCAGCTCAAGCGCAAGCTCGGGCAGGGCGCGATGGGCGTGGTGTGGGAGGGGCACGACACGCTGCTGGACCGGCCGGTCGCGGTCAAGGAGGTCCTGCTGCCGCGCAACCTGCCGCCGGACGAGCTGGAACGCCAGCTGCTCCGGACCGGGCGGGAGGCGCGGACCGCCGCGCGGCTCAGCCACCGCAGCATCGTGTCGATCTACGACGTGGCGGAGGAGGACGGCCGCCCCTGGATCGTGATGGAGCTGGTCAACGCGCCCTCGCTGGACCAGCTGGTCCGCGAGCGGGGCTCGCTGCCGGTGCGCGAGGTCGCCTCGATCGGGCGGCAGATCCTGTCCGCGCTGGACGCCGCGCACACGGCCGGGATCCTGCACCGGGACGTGAAACCGGCCAACATCCTGGTGACTTCGGACGGGCGGGCGGTGCTCACCGACTTCGGGATCGCCACTACCTCCAGTGAGACGTCGCTGCCCGACGCGGGGTCGCTGACCGGGTCGCCGCCGTTCATCGCGCCGGAGCGGGCCGAGCAGGGCGGGTTCGGGCCGCCGTCCGATCTGTGGTCGCTTGGGGCCACTCTGTATGCGGCCCTGCTGGGCAAGTCGCCTTTCGACCGGGGCAGCACGATGGCCACGCTGGCGGCTGTGCTCACCGAGGAGCCTGACTTCGGGCGCATCCACCCCGCCCTGCACCCGGTCCTGACCGCGCTGCTCAAGCGGGATCCCGCGGAAAGAGCCACCGCTGCCGCCGCGGAGCGAATGCTCGCTCAGGTGGAGGGCGTGCAGTCGCGCGAGCGGACATCGAGACGGCGGGGCCGTACCTGGCTGATCGCGGTAGCGGCCATCGCGGCGGTCGCGCTGAGCGGCACGGCCGCTTGGTCAATGATGTCCCTCAACGCACCGCCGCCGATCCCTTCGGCGACGCCGTCGCCGAGCCCGTCCCCGACCCCCACCCCGTCGCCCGTCCGCGTCTCCGCCTTCAAGCGCTACGTCTCCCCGGCCGGCTGGACGATCGGCTACCCGCGCACCTGGACCGGCTCCCGCGCCGAGGCGTTCACCGAATGGCTCAGCCGCGACGGCGGCAGCCATCTCGGCGTGGAGGAGGCCGTCCCGCACACCGGCCAGCGCGAGATGGTCGCCGAGATCGAGGCCACCCGCGCCGCCCCCGGCTACCGCCGCCTCCGCCTGGACCGGATCTCCTGGTCGTACGGCAACGCCATCGAATGGGAAGCCATCTTCACCGCCGCCGACACCGGCAGCCGCCCCTGGCTCACCTCCGGCGTCGAATACCGGGAGCTCACCCGCCTCCTCACGGTGGGCGGCAAGGCGTACATCCTGACCTGGACGGCCGAGGCGTCCCGCTGGGCCGCGCAGAGCACCCCCATGACGAAGGTCATGGACAGCTTCCGTCCTAGGGTGGCGTCATGAAGCCCTGGCAGGTGCTCGCCCTTCCGCCGCTGCCCGAAGCCGCCGTCCGCAGTCTGCTCGGCGGCCTGGACGAGCGGGTGGAACTCGCCGTCCCCGCCCGGCGGGACCGGGCCGCGCTGCTGGACGCGCTCCCGGACGCCGAGATCGTGGTCGGCGACTGGAGTTCGGCGCTCGTCCTGGACGCGGAGGCCGTCCGGCACGCGCCGAAGCTCGCCTTCGCCCAGCAGCCCGGCGTCGGCGTGAACGGCCACGACCTGGACGCGCTGGCCGCCGCCGGGATCCCGCTCGCCAACACCGCGGCGGCCAACACGCTCGCCGCCGCCGAATGGTGTGTGGCCGCCGCGTTCGCGCTGGTCCGCCGGCTGGTCCAGGGCGACGCGGCGGTCCGCGCCGGGGACTGGCCGCAGCTGGCCCTGCGGCCGGGCGAACTGTCGGCCTGCCGGGTCGGCGTGGTCGGCTACGGGGCGATCGGCGCGATCTGCGCCCGCCTGTTCAGCGGCCTGGGCAGCCAGGTCTCCTACTGGTCCCGCACCCCCAAGCCCGGCGCCCACGGCGTCTACCGCGACCTGAACGAGCTGATCGCGACCAGCGAAGTGCTGGTGCTCGTGCTCCCGCTCACCGACGAGACCCGCGGCCTGCTGGACGCCGACCGGCTGGCCCGGATGCCGCCGGGCGCGTTCCTGGTCAACGCCTCCAGAGGCGGCATCGTGGACGAGCGGGCGCTGCTGGCCGCGCTCGCCTCTGGGCACCTGGCCGGGGCCGCGCTCGACGTCTACGCCACCGAGCCGCTCCCGCTCGACGACCCACTCCGAGCCGACGACCGGATCCTGCTCTCCCCGCATGTCGCCGGAGTCACCGGGCAGGCCGCTGTGCGAGTGATCCAAGCCGTGCTGGACAATGTCAACGCGGCCCTGGACGGCCGCCCGGTGGCCGATGTGGTCAACGGCGCAGATCCGGTTATCCGCCGCAGGAATTGAGGATTCTCGCACGTGGGAGTGGGGAACAACCATCAACGCATGCCCATTGAACCGGCAGTTTTCTCGGGTTTAACGTGTCGAGTCTGGTCTGCGGTGATTTCGGGGGATAGCGTTCCTCTAGAGACGATCTCTACAATCCTGGGGGTGGTGTCATGCCCGAGCGCACGACCAGTATGACCACCCATCGGAGAGCGGTGGAGCAGATCCGCGACTCCTACGCCGCGATCCCCGACGACGCGTCCCCGCGGCTGGCCAAGGCCACCACGAACCTGTTCAGGTTCCGCGAGCCCGCCAAGGTCGCCAAGCTCTCCGCGCGTGACCTGGACAAGGTCATCCACGTCGACCCCGAGACCCGCACCGCCGAGGTCCAGGGCATGACGACGTACGAGAACCTGGTGGACGCGACGCTGCCGTTCGGGCTGATGCCGTTCGTCGTGCCGCAGCTGAAGACGATCACGCTGGGCGGCGCGGTGACCGGGCTCGGCATCGAGTCGACCTCCTTCAAGGATGGCCTGCCGCACGAGTCGGTGGAGGAGCTGGAAATCCTCACCGGCGACGGCCGGATCGTGGTCGCCCGCGCCGACAACGAGTTCAGCGACCTGTTCCACGCCTTCCCCAACTCCTACGGCACGCTCGGCTACGCGCTCCGCATCAAGATCAAGCTGGCCCCCGTCCAGCCGTATGTGCGGCTCACCCACGTCCGGTTCACCGACGCCGACAAGTGCATGCTGGCCATGCAGGAGATCTGCGACACCCGGCAGCACGACGGCGAGCCGATCGACTTCATCGACGGCACCTTCTTCGGGCCTGACGAGATGTACATCACGCTGGGCCGGTTCGCCGAGCGCGCGCCGTACGCGTCGGACTACACCGGCATGCGGATCTACTACCAGTCGATGCGGAACCGGACCCGCGACTGGCTCACCATCCGTGACTACCTGTGGCGCTGGGACACCGACTGGTTCTGGTGCTCGCGCGCCTTCGGCGTGCAGCAGCCCCTGGTGCGGTCCATCACCCCGCGCCGCTGGCTGCGCTCCGACGTCTACCGGAAACTGGTCGGCCTCGACCAGCGGTACGGCATCACCGCCAGAATCGACCGCTGGCGCGACAACCCGATGCACGAATCGGTCATCCAGGACGTGGAGGTCCCGGTCGAGCGGGGCGCCGAGTTCCTGGAGTTCTTCCACGGCCAAGTAGGCATGACGCCGCTCTGGATGTGCCCGCTGAAGGCCTCCAGAGAGTGGAGCCTCTACCCGCTGGAAGCAGGGCGGCTGTACGTCAACTTCGGTTTCTGGGGCATGGTGGCGCTGCCGCGCGGGCGGCAGGACGGCTACTACAACCGGCTGATCGAAGGCGCCGTGCACGAACTGGAGGGCCACAAGTCCCTCTATTCCACGTCCTTCTATGCTCGAGAGGAGTTCTGGCACTTCTACAACGGAGACGCCTACTGGCCGGTCAAGCGCGCTTACGACCCCGGTGGACGTCTGCTCGACCTGTATGAGAAATGTGTACGGGGAAGGTGATGACGCATGAATCTCGCCGAGATCTTTGAACGGGTTGTCGGATCTGGGGCCGGCATCGAGTTCGTCGCTTACGACGGCAGTAAGGCCGGTCCATCCGGGGCTGACATCCGCCTTGAGGTGAAATCACCGATGGCGGTGGCCTATCTGGCCCAGGCGCCGGGCGAACTCGGGATGGCCCGAGCCTATATCTCCGGCCATCTGGACGTGCACGGCGACATGTACGAGCTGCTCGACCGGATGTGGTCACTGACGATCAACGACATCCCGCTCGCCGAGAAGCTGGCCGCCGTCCGGTCGCTCGGCGTGAAGCCGCTGCTGACCCGGGTTCCGCTCCCAGCCCAGGAGGTCCGCCGCTCGGCGATGGCCCGGCTCGGCAGCCGGCACGCCAAGCAGCGCGACGCCGAGGCGATCCACCACCACTACGACGTATCCAACCGCTTCTACGAGTGGGTGCTCGGCCCGTCGATGGCCTACACCTGCGCGACCTACCCCACCCCCGACGCCACCCTCGAAGAGGCCCAGCACACCAAGTTCGACCTGGTCGCCAAGAAGCTCGACCTCAAGCCCGGCATGCGCCTGCTGGACGTCGGCTGCGGCTGGGGCAGCATGGTCCGGCACGCCGCCCGTGAGTACGGCGTGAAGGCCCTGGGCGTCACCCTCAGCCGCCAGCAGGCGGAATGGGCCCAGAAGGCCATCGCGGAGGAGGGCCTCGGCGACCTGGCCGAGGTGCGCTACCTGGACTACCGTGACGTCGCCGAGTCTGACTTCGACGTGATCAGTTCCATCGGCCTCACCGAGCACATCGGCCGGGACCAGCTGGCCTCCTACTTCAGTTTCCTCTACGACAAGCTCAAGCCCGGCGGGCGCCTGCTGAACCACTGCATCACCCGCCCCACCGGCAAGGAGCGGACCATCAACAAGGGCGGTTTCATCAACCGCTACGTCTTCCCAGACGGCGAGCTCGAATCGGTCGGCACCCTCATCCGCGAGATGGAGGACACCGGCTTCGAGATCCGTCACGAGGAGAACCTGCGCGAGCACTACGCGCAGACCCTCCAGCACTGGTGCGCCAACCTCGACGACCACTGGGACGAAGCCGTCCGCGAGGTCGGCCAGGGCACCGCCCGGGTCTGGCGCCTGTACATGGCCGGCTGCGTGGTCGGCTTCGAACGCAACAAGATCCAGCTCCACCAGGTGCTGGGCGTGCGCCTGGACGAAGCGGGCGCGGCGCACGTGCCCCTCCGTCCCTCGCTCGACTGGCCCTGATCTACCTGTTTCGGTACGGCTCCCGCGTGGCCTCACGCGGGAGCCGCCTCATGGCGTCACCGTCGCGCCCGAGTTGTCGCGGCACAGGCCAACCAGGTCGCATCTCTCGCAGGTGTCGCACCACGATGACTTTCTGGGAAGCCGGTTCTCCCGGAGCGCGTCCCCAGCATTTTGGATCTTGCCGCGGATGCCAAGCAGCAACTCCTCGTTGACGACCTCGCGCTGGCTGGCGGCACTGTCGTCCAGGTTGAGCACTTCGACGAGGTCCGCATTGGAGCCGGTCAGCTCCCGATACCCGGCTGCGTATACGTGCAGTTGGTCGCGGTTGATGTCCTCGGTCTGAGCGCGCTGTGTGGACTTGAAATCGACGATCGACGTCTCGTTCGTGTCAAGGCGCTTGATCAAGTCGATCCGGCCGTCCACCGTGACGCCGGCGGCGACATGGACCCGGATCGGCTGTTCCGAGTGGAGAGTGTTGAGCAGCCCGGCTCCGTTCTCCCGCAGATAGCGGTGTATCGCCGCGCGTGCGGAGTTACGGAGCTGGCGGGTCAGCTCGTCCCCCGCGAACGGAACGTTGAGGTGCCGGTCGACCAGTTCGTCAACATCGGACAGATCTACCAGGTCGCGATCGATGGCCCTTTTGTGGATCTCAGCCAGCGCGTCGTGGAGCGACTTGCCGTACCCGAGCTCTTCGTGGATCGGATGGTCGAAGCCGTACAGGAAACGCAGCTTGAACTGGTAGGGGCACTCGAAGAGATACTTCAGCTCGCTGAAGGACATCGTGACTTCGGGTATCTCATGCCGGGCCCGCGGTTCCAGGCGCTCTTCGGGCAGCGATGCCTCTGCGGTCAGCACGTACGGGTTACGCGTGACGAAAGAAAAGAAGTCCGACGACCTGCGAGATCTCGCCTTCTCTCCGGGGGAGAAGGTCACGGCCAGGTACTTCTGGGCACGGGTGACCGCGACATAGAAGAGCCGTCTTTCGTCGGCCTCGGTCCCCCGGTACCGGTCCGAGTCGCTGACCGCTTCCTCCGGAATTACATGGAAGGCGTTGAGGCCGCCCTGTCGGCTCGCGGGGAAACGGTTCCTGCGCATGGCGGGCACGAATACGGCGGGCCACTGCATGCCCTTGGCCTGATGTACGGTCGAGATGATCACCGCGTCGGGGGTCGCGTAGCCGACGTCGGCGTCGCTTTCTGCGTAGTAGTCGGGAGCCTGGTATGTCAGGAACTTCAGGAACCGCTCATACAGATCGCGGAAGTTGCTCTTGTAGTTGATCTGTTCGAACGCTGTGATGACCTTGCTGAACTTGCCGAGGTTGTAGAAAGCGAGTTCGCCCCGAGTGCGGTCACCCGGAACCCTCTCCTCTCGCACTCTGACCTCGGTTAAGAAGTCCACGTAGATCTGCTGCAAGGTGAACGTGATCCGCCGGTACCGCCTGCGGTCAAGTGTCCTAGCCCGGTCGAGAACCTTCATTCCGGCATCCAGGTCCGCGTCGGTCAGCCCAAGCCCCGCGCTCAGCCATGCGTCTCGCACGTCCTGCGCGGTCACCGGCTGCGGGTTTCGCTCGGCCGACTGGCCGATGAGGTACTCGTAGAGCTTTACGCACGCCTGCACTTCGGGTGCCTCGAACAGCCGGGTCAGGCCTTTGATCACATACGGCACGTCACGCCGCTTGAACTCCTCGACCAGCGGTCCGGCGTCATTGCTCACGCTGCGGAACAGCACGGCGAAGTCCGACCAGGACAAACCCCGAGGATCGCGGTCGGGGGCGTCGTGAAACGGGACGCCCCGCATATGCGTGATGCGATCGCAGATCCAACGCGCCTCGGCTGCGGCGTCCTCAAAAGACAGGGCCAATAGGTCACCCCGGTCGTACTTCTGGTGGCCAGCCGCGACCATCTTCTTCGGTAGCCGTTGGCCGGCGTTCAGCTCGGCGATGGACTGGCCGAGAGATACGACGCCGACGCTGGAGCGGAAGTTCTCGTCCAAGGTGACGGTCTGGACGCCGTTGTAGCGGTCGGCGAAGCCGAGGATCCCGGATACCGCGCTGCCTCGCCACTGGTAGATGGTTTGGTCGTCGTCGCCCACTACGCACAGGTTCGCACCCCAGCGGGTCAGGCCACGGATCAGTTTCTCCTGGATCGGGTTGATGTCCTGGTACTCATCGACCACGAGATAGCGGATGTTGTCTCTGACGTGCCGGACCAGTTTGCCCGCGATGGGGTCGGCCGGGTCCTCGTCAAGCAGGTCGACGATGGTCTTGAGCTGGTCGGTGAAGTCGAAGTAGTTGTGGCCGAAGAGCAGCCTGCGATAGTCAGCCAGATTCTCGATGAGATCCTCGGGCAGCAGGTCCTTGTCGACGTCGTCCTCGCGGAGAATGTTCATGACCTGCATGTAGAGCCGGGAGTCCTTGTAGCGTTGCAACGCCTTAGGACTGCCCTGGACCCGTGCGTACGTCCTGGTCAGCCCGCTCTTGCTGCTGTTGCGATCGATGAAGAGCCGGGTCTGGACCTCATCCAGGACACTGAACTTGAAGGTCTCCGGAACATGCTGCTGGAGCGTGTCGAGGGCATAGCCGTGCATGGTGCCGATGAACATCTCGGCGAGGCCGGGCAACTCGCCGATCTCCTTCGCCACGAGCGTGTTGGCCCGCTCCTGGAGCTCGGCCGCCGCCTTGTTGGTAAAGGTGAACGCGACGATGTTGCGTGGATGCACGCCGGGCTTCCGAAGGATCTCCGTGATCCGCTGGGAGATGACCTGGGTCTTGCCCGATCCCGCGCAGGCGACGATCAAAAGCGGGTCATCGACAGTGGCGATCGCGCTCCGCTGCGCATCCGTGTAGTCCATGCCCACGATGATGGCAAGCGGGGCCGACATTTTGTGAATTAGCACGTACGTTCGGTGACGTGGATCAGTCATCTCGAGATCGAACGTTACGGACAGAGAAGGTCAGAGCATGGTGGGTACGTCCAGCTTCTCCCATACGCGATCATGACACGGGCGACCCGTCCAGGGACACCGGACAGCCGGTGGGAGGCAAGGCCGCAGGACGCCGGTAGGTACACATTCCACCCAGCCGAGTCCTTTCGGCAGCGCCACAGCCCGGTCGACGGTGTGATCACAGACCGCCGTGCCGCTCTTCGGGTCCATACACACCGGCGTCGGGTAGTGGATTGGGTTCTGCCCGGAAAGATCTGCCCGGCCAGGTCGGCGGCGATCCGCTGATCGTGCAGGCGGGAATGCCCCGGCGCTATCGGGGCTGGTGAAGCTGGCGCGGCCGGGTACGGTGTGGATCAGGCCTCGGTCGGTCAGCTCCCGCCGGGCGGGTAGCGTCGAAGATGTCAAACTCCGGCCGCAGCGCGCCCGCGGGCAAACCGTTCCCAGGGGGCGCGGGCCGCCGACGCTGTGTGAGTACTCGTGCGCCCAGCGTCACACGTCGTAGACCTGGAGCACCTCGTCGCCGTAGTGGTTGATCACCTTGATCGCGATCTTCCCGGTGCTCGGCGGCGCGAACGGCTGAGAGCGGGTCGTGTAGAGCTGCTCCCAGGCCGCCTCGTCGATGTCAGCCCTGAGAGCCTTCTTGAGTCGTTCGTACGGCCGCTGCCCACCCGTGAAATAGCAGCGCCGGACGAAGAAGGACTCCCCGTCGTAGTCGGTGTCGATCATCCACAACGCGATGTCGTTCGGCCCGCTTGACCGGATTGTTCCTCTGGTCGGGTCATAGACATCCACACCGCGAACCTCCGCGACGACGCCCTCGTCTGTGCGCTCGATCGCGATGTCCGGCTCGCCGAAGACCATGAACAGGTTGGCGGTGTCGGTTTTTTTGAGCACGTCCGCCATTACCAGGTCGGAGTTCATCCTGACCAGCAACACCGGGAGCTTGCCGAGCTTGCGCTCCTCCTGAACCTGTGCGAAATCATCGGCTGTGGGTTTGAACTCCTCGGTTGTCTTGATCGCCTGCGGGTCGAACGCGAAGGCGCAGACGATAAGCAGGTCGAAGCCGACACCTTTGAGCGCCTCGCGAGCAGCACGGCGGATCCAGTCGGGGTCCACTGTGCCGTACTGCGGACCGATGCTGACCGCGATCCGCTGCGGGGCAGCGTCGTCCTCGGTCTTCTGGTCGCCTTCAGCGTTGATCAGCTCTCCGGCGTACGGAACCAGGGACTCGAAGTCCAGCCGCTCGCCCTTACGACCATTCTGGACACCCGCTTTCTCGAGGTTGTCGAGGATCGACAGCTCGAAGCTGGAGGCGTCCATTTCGGTGGCAGCCCGCTCGGTCCCGGTCTGTACGTGCGGCGTGACCGTCTTGTGTGGAGCAAGAGACTCCACCGTGAAAGGACCAGCCACCCGGACCTTCTTGGTGTCCTCGTAGGGCTGGTCGTACAGGACTTCCTGCTCAGAGTGGCGCCTGATAGCGGCGTCGATCGCGTCCCGGGACATATCATCCGTGATATCCGGGTTACGGGCGATCGAGCTAAGCATGATGTGCGGGACGCGCTTGTAGACGAACCCCTTGCGAATGTCGCCTTTGTACGGGCCAGGAAGGGGCTTGCCAGTCAGTTTGAGCTCTTGGTCCTGGCCCGCCTTGGAGTCAGCCAGCAGGTACATGGGGAGCTTGGCACCCATGACCCGATGCCGGGCAAGCGCGAGTGACACGCGTGAGGTGTCGATGGTGATCCATCGCCGTCCCCACTCCTCGGCGACGTAGGCGGTCGTCCCGGATCCGCAAGTGGGGTCGAGCACTAGATCACCCGGATCAGTTGCCATCAGCATGCACCGTTGAACCAGGGCAGTGGCTGTTTGTACTACGTAGATCTTTGGGTCGCTCCGACTTTGAATGCCACCGATATCGGTCCAGACATTAGAAAGCGGATACGCCGGGAAATCGTCATGGAAGCGAACGTATGCCAGTGTGTTCTTTGTTGCTTGAACGCGGCCAGCCATCATGAGGCGTTCCATGCCGACCTCGTTGGTCTTCCATCGGGTCTGCATCGTAGGCGTGAAATTCCGACCGCCCAGTTCGACCGGGAACCAAGACGCGGCACCTTCGCCTTTCATTCGACCAACACTCTGACTAGTCAGGTTGTCGAGGCGAAATACTCGCCCGGAGAGTCCCTGCTTCTCTGCTTCCGAAATACTCATCCGCTGGCCATCGGCCAGCTGAACTTGGTCATACTTGTCAGACCCGGAACCGCCGAGTTCGCGCATCTGAAATAGTCGGCGATATTTTACAGCCCTTACATCCTTTGCATACCAGACAATATAGTCGGCGGCGCTGGGGATGAAGTTATTTGTCTGACCGGATGTCTTGACGCAGGTAATCATGCTTACGAAGCTCTCGGTGCCGAACACTTCGTCTAGAAGCGCGCGGACCAAGTGCACGTTCTCGTCACCGATTTGCACGAAGACACTGCCGGACTCAGTGAGTAGGTCCCGAGCCACGACCAGTCGATCGCGCAGGTAGCTGAGGTAGGAGTGGATGCCCAACTCCCACGTGTCACGAAAGGCCTTGATCTGCTCGACCTCTCGCGTAATATCCGTGGCCTTGCCATCGGTGACGTCACGCTTCCCAACGAACGGCTGGAAGTTCGAGCCGAACTTGATGCCGTACGGTGGGTCGATGTAGATCATCTGGACCTTGCCGCGAAGGTTCTCCTTCTCCGCGAGTGAGGCCATGACCTGGAGCGAGTCGCCGAGGATCATCCGGTTGGACCAGTTGGCCTGGTGCTGGTAGTACTCGACCGCTTCGAAGCCCTCCAGGCCGTCGAAGTCGTCGAAGAGGGTCAGTTCGGGCTCATCCTCGGGACGTTCGGCGGTCCGGCGCAGACTTTCGATCAGGACGCGTGGGTCGATCTTCTCTTGGATGTAGATCGGCGGCGCGTTGACCACCAGGTCGTCGGAGTCCTGATCGTCCTTGCCCCTCCAGACGAGCTGCGGATCCAGTTCAGGGTTACGGGGATACCGAAGCTGAACGATGCTGGCGGCCTCCTCGTCGAGCAGGTCGTGTGAGTCGGCGGTGGGAATGTTGATCCGCTTGTCGTCGTGCTTGAACGACCCCACGACGGTAGGACCCGAGGTCTTCTTCGGCGGCATCCCACTACTTCCCTTCGCTGGCAAAGATCGTTGAAGTCGTGTCGTCATCCCACGCAGGCCCAGCCTCGGCGCTGAGGCCTCGTCCTTCGTACAGCGCCTTGATCGCGTCGTGCAGATCCACCCCGAACGTGTCCGGGTTCTTGAGTTCGCAGTAGCTCCAGCGGCCGAAGCCCCCGTGGTTGTTGACCGCCGGAACCCAGCGGTCGCGCGTGATGACCGCCTTCTCGTGCGTGGAGTCTGCGGGCTTGAAGCTGCCTGACACCTCCACGATCAGCGTGCGTGGCTCGTCATCGTCCGGTCCAAGTGGCGCCAGCCGTACCAGGAAGTCAGGGATGTACTGTCTGGTCTGGCCATTGATCGCGTAAGGGATGCGGAATTCGAGATGGTCGTTCTTGACGTAGGCGGCGACCCGCGGGTCGTGCTCCAGCAGCCGAGAGACCTTTTCTTCCCAGCTGTTACCGTCCAGTCCGTCCAGCACCACGTAGTTGACATGGCATTTGCTTTCTTCCGTCCGGTACACCGGCTTCGTGGTGAAGAAGTCGACCTCCTTGGTGGAGCCGATGTGGTCGAACTGCCGGAAGATCGGCAGAGAGCGAGGCTGACGGGTACCCTTGACCGTGAAGATCGCATCCTTGATCCGGCGAGCGGCCATGTCCGCGTTCTGGGCGATCAACAGCAGGCCGACGAAGCTCTGCGGCCCATAGCTGACATTCTCGGCCAGCCACTGCTTGGTGATACGCAGAATCTGCGGGAAGAGCCACGGCCGACGGTCATCGGGGTCAGTGAGGTAGCTCTCCATCACCCGCTTGGCAAGCTCAAAGGCGACCTCTTGCTCGCGAGATTCGGCGAGTCCTTCCAGCACGTGCTCGGTAGTAATTCCTGCTACCCCTGATACATGCGTCTCGGTCGGGATCATGTCTGTAGACAGATGCAGTCTGCTGTCCTCGTCGAATGCCGCGTGCAGTTCCTCGTCCGGCAACTCCATCCGGTAGCCCACCAGGCGCGGAAAGACGATCTCCGTGACTTCCCTGCCGGGCACGGCGTGAACCCGGCGCGTCACCCGCAGTTTCGGATCGACGACCTTCCCAGCGGTCGGCATGAAGTGAAACGGCACGCCGTACACGTCCGCGTACTCGGGAGTGAAAAAGCCGTTCTCGTCGGTCGCGTAGGACCGGCGCCGCAGGCCTCGGCCGACGACCTGCTCGCACAGCAGTTGGGTGCCGAACGCTCGTACGCCCAGGATATGACTGACGGTGTTGGCGTCCCAGCCCTCGGTGAGCATGGAGACGCTGACCACACAACGGACGTGTTCGCCCAGCTTGCCCTTCTTGCCGACGGTGTTCATCACCTCACGCAGGATTTCGGTGTCGTCCACGTCGTCGGTTGAGCGGCCGGGGAAGCGCCGGGCGTGCTCCTGCTTGAACTCCTCGATCTCGTGGCCGAGCGTCTTGCGGAACTCAGGCGAGAGCTCGCCCTTCTCGAACTGCTGGGAGTCCACAAGGATGGTTGGTGGCCGGTGCAGCCACCGGTCGTTGTCGTCGATGTTCGAGAAGAGCGGCAGCTTGCCCTTGACGGGAACGATGGTCTCGTCCTCAAGCTGCCGGTCCCAACCGCCGATCCAGTCGAAGACCATCTTCGAGACGGTGGTGTTGTTGCAGACCACGATGAACACGGGCGGCGGATCGCCCTCGCGGGCGGCCTCCGACCCCTCCCACACGGCATACGCCTTCCGGTAGGAGTCGTAGAGGCTGCGGAGCGCCCCCTCCAGTGCGGGCGGCAGGTATTCAGAGTCGACCGTGGAGTCCTTGCGCCCCTTCTTGGGAAGCTGGTCACGAATGTTCTGCCAGAGCTGCAAGTAGGTGACGTCGGCCGAGGCGCGGTTGTCGTCAACCGGCACCCGGGGGATTTTCACGATGCCGGACTCGATGGCGTCGATCAGCGAGAAATCACTGACCACCCACGGGAAGAGAGTGCCCTCCTTGTACCCGGAGCCGGCGAGGAAGAACGGGGTGGCCGACAGGTCGTAGACGGCCTTGATGCCCAGGTGCTTCCGGACCGCTTGAAGCCCCTTGAACCAGACGCGAGCTTCTTCGAGCGCGTCCTCGGCTTCTCTCTTCTCCTCGCGCGTGAACTCGACCTCGGCTCCGGTTTCGGGGTCATCGACACGGTCGCGGTAGCAGTGGTGCGCTTCGTCGTTGAGGACGATGATCTCGGACTTGCTGGTGCCCAGTTCGCGGCAGACACGGGCGACCATCTGACCGGTCGTCTCCAGGAATGGACTGGGCACGCCGGACCTGCCGGCCAGTAATTCCTTGGTGGTCTTGGCCACGCCCTGGCCCATTCTGGTCTCACGGCGCTGGAAGGCGTGGTAGTTCGTGATCGCGATCTTCGCTTGGGCGAGCGAACCGTACAGCTCCGCGGGAACGAGGTCTCGCATGCGGTAGTAGTTGTCGTCGTCCTCGGGCAACAGGACACGGAGGCGGTCGCGGATGGTCAGGCCGGGTGCGACGAGCAGGAAGCGCTTGGCGAAGCGCCTATCCTTCGGGCCGACTACCTTGTTCAGCGTCTGCCAAGCGATAAGCATCGCCATGACGACCGTCTTGCCGGAGCCGGTGGCCATCTTGAGTGCGATCCGGCTCAGGCCCGCGTTGTATTCGCTGTTCAGCTTGCCGAGCTCGCTGTGGATGAAGGAGTCGCCCTCCTTGTGCACAGCCTCGGCCAGGTAGATCGCGGTTTCGGCGGCCTCACGCTGACAGAAGAGGATCTTGTTGTCCCGGTCGGGATCGCTCCAATACTCCAGTAGCCGCCGCGTGGTGGGTGTGACGTTGGG
This sequence comes from Acrocarpospora corrugata, assembly GCF_009687845.1. GTDB lineage: Bacteria > Actinomycetota > Actinomycetes > Streptosporangiales > Streptosporangiaceae > Acrocarpospora > Acrocarpospora corrugata. Next base: position 69,930 of record NZ_BLAD01000048.1, on the reverse strand, counting down.
GTAGCGCGATCCTCGCCACCGATCGACGCGGCGGCGGATCGCGTTGACGAACTGGTTCTCCTCGATCTGGTCGCCATCCAGGCCCAGCTCCAGGAAGTCCAGTTCGGTTTGAGCACCCCGTTTGCGGGACTTCGGCACCGGGATGAAGAACGAGCTTTGGCGCCTTCCCTCGACGAGGTCGCCGGGAACGCCCTGTTTGTCGAACTCGAAGTGCTTGCTGGGAGGCAGGTACGGCGAGTTGATGATCGGGTTCTCGATGACACGATCCACCACTGCTGCCGCCTCCGCACTGAGTCCCTTAGATCGGTAAGCCTACTGACAGGAGCTGGTAAAACGCCACGTCGCAGAGGCATGTGATCAGGATTGGGCGATTACTCCGGGTTTATACTGCATTTGGGATTTGAGGCTGTCTCTGGAAACTGTTACGAACCCGCTGCCGGCAACGCCGGTATCGTGACCCCTCGCCACGGGCATGGATAGGGTGCGACAGCACTCCCGGAACACGAAGGTGAGTCCCGGTAGCGGGACTCGCGCGAAGGAAGGTCATGACTGCGTCAGCGGACCACGTCAAGGCCCTCCTCCGAGCCCATGCGGAGGGTGACGAAGAGGCGTTCTACAGCGTTGCCTTGCAGTTGGCCGCCAAGTCCGCGCGCCAAGGGCACACCCGGCTGGCGAGTGAACTCCGCGAACTCATCGACTCGGCGCACGCCCAACCTATTCGCCGTCACGAGCCCACACCTGTAGTGCAGCCCCGTGGCGAGCTGGCAGACCTGGTCACCGCGAGCTACCCAGAGGTCCGCCTCAGCGATATGACGCTGGCGAGGACCCTTCGACATGAGCTTCAACGTGTGCTGCATGAGCAGCGTCAGCGGGAGCGGCTCGAGAACCACGGCTTCGCGCCGATCTGCCGATTGCTGCTCGTCGGACTGCCCGGAACCGGCAAGAGTATGAGCGCCGCGATGCTCGCCAAAGAACTGAGTCTTCCACTGTTCACCGTCCGCCTGGATGGACTGATCAGCAAATTTATGGGACAAACCGCTGCAAAGCTCCGGCTGGTGTTCGACGCTGCGGCGAAAAGTCGAGCAGTGTACCTATTTGACGAATTTGACGCCATTGGCGCGGAACGTCGTGTTGAGGGAGATGTTGGCGAAGCTCGCCGCATTCTCAATAGTTTCCTGCTTTTCCTGGACGAAGCCCGGCCGGAGAGCCTCGTGGTGGCAGCCACGAACCACCCCGGGATCCTCGACAACGCGCTTTTCCGCAGGTTCGACGCAGTTATTACCTATGATATACCGAGTGCGGATGAAGCCATTGAAGTCCTGCGTCGGAGGCTCGTGTCAATGAACACCAAGGGAGTGAACTGGGAAGAACTCGCCGATCGCGTTGGCGGGTTGAGCCACGCCGAGCTCGTCCGAGCCGGGGAGGCCGCAGCCAAGGCCGCGATTCTCGGGGGAGAGGTCCCGCTGTCCACGAGTGCGCTAACCGCAGCCCTCGATTCCCGCCGCGCGACGCGGCATGGGTGAGCCCACGCCACCTGGGCGACGTCATCTGCCGCACCTGATTGTCCCGGGTAGCGGTATCGACGCCGGGTACAAAGGGCGCCAGGCCCGGGGTGGCGGTGGCCTTAGGGAGATTCTCGATAAGGTTGGGCACTCAGCCAAGCTGACCGCGGACCTCGAACATTCCGATGATGCCGCTCGCGCAGCGCTAGCCGAGCTTCCAGAGAACCTGCGAGGCGACGGGTTTGTTGTCACCGTCACCTGCTGGTCACCGGGCCACCACCTCGCCCTGGAGCGACTGGACGCGCGGGGAGCCAAACTGCTGTCGGTACAGCCGGAGACCGAGGAACAGCCAGAGCGCGCACTTGTATGGATGCCCTTCCCGGCTGTCGCAGACTTCCTCCGGCTGTTTGAGCAGTTCGCTACCGAACACACAAGCAGTGGAAAGCCGAAGAACGCTGCGCTGGTGGCCAACATTGAGGAACTCCGCCTGTCGATGCTCCAAGAGCTCTGGCAGGAGAATGAGCCTTTCCCTGACCCGTCGGAGACCCGCTGGTGGGAGATCTGGTTAGTAAAGCTCAACAAGGGTCACGAGCCCGTGAGCGAGTTGCGCCAGGTAGCCGAGGAGTTCCGATGGCCGATTGCCGACGCCGCGCTTGCTTTCCCTTACCGCGATGTGACTCTGATCCGCGCGAGCGCCGAGGAACTCGGAATTCTGCTGACCACCAACGCGATCCCAGGGGAATTGCGAAATCCCAGCTCCACAGAAGAATTTTTCACTGTCGACCGCCAGTTTCAAGTGGATCTCGTACAGGACCTTGAGGACCGCATCGCCGTCGCTGACCCGCAGGCACCAGCGGTCTGTGTACTGGACTGCGGAGTCCTCGCCAGCCACCCTCTGCTGCAAGCGTCCTTTGACGGCACGCACACCGTAATTCCAGGCACAACCTCGGCCCCGGTCCAAGGTGCCACACATGGGACTGAGATGGCCGGGCTCGCGCTGCTGGGGGACCTCGACCAGCACCTCGTGAGCTCGCATCCGGTGCGCCTTGAGCACCGTCTCGAATCGGTCAAGATCCTCCGGGGGCAGCACGACGACCAGAACGACCCCAGGCTGTACGGCAAGGTCATAGCGGACGCCACTTCCCGGGTGGAGATAGAGCAGATTCGGCCGCGGGTTTACTCCATGGCTGTGACCTCCGGCGATGTAAAAGGGTCTGACGGGCGGCCGACCTCGTGGTCATCGGCCATCGACGCGCTCGCGATCGGTACCGAGATCGCGCCCAGCGCTACGGGGATCACCCTGCTGGGCATGCCTGATCCATCGGCTTCGCGGTTGTTCTTCATCAGTGCTGGCAACGTCACCAACGTGGATTGGCACGCTGACCATCTCGCGGTCAGCGACTCGCGGCAGATCCGGGACCCTGCCCAAGCTTGGAACGCGCTCGCGGTGGGTGCCTATACAGATCGGGCGGACCCGCCCGTCGCCCCGATGTTCGCTGGATACCGGGTCATGGCACCCGAGGGCGAGCTGTCCCCCTTCAGCCGCACGTCAGTGCCGTGGGGGAAAGGGCGCCCGATCAAGCCTGACATAGTGATGGAAGGCGGCAATCTTCTCATTTCGCCTTCCGGAACATTCGATCAACATGATGCCGTCCAGGTCGCCACCACAAGCGGATATCCCGGCCGGCTTGTCACCACCGCGAACGCAACGAGCGCCGCAACTTCTCAGGCCGCTCGTCTGGGTGCGCTGGTCCTCAGCCGCTACCCGACCCTCTCACCCGAAGCGGTCCGGGGATTGCTTGTGCACTCGGCAGAGTGGACGCCGACGATGCGCGCACACTTTCCCAGCCCAAGAGCTCAATCGGCCAAGCCGAGACGGCATGCCCTGTTGAAGCGCTACGGATGGGGGGTACCAACAGAGAGACGAGTGCTGACAAGCGCGGCGAGCAACGTCACGCTGATCATCCAGGATGAGTTTCAACCATTCGCATTGTCGGGTTCCGGCATCAGCATGCGCGCCATGCGGCTTCATGAGCTTCCCTGGCCATCGGACCAACTCCAAGGGCTTATGCATGAACAGGTTCGGATGCGGGTGACGCTGTCGTACTTCATTGAGCCGAATCCTTCGAATCGGGGCTGGCAGGGTAGGTATGCGTACCCCTCGCACGGGCTCCGGTTCGATGTCATCCGCCCTACGGAGAGCCGTGCGGACTTCCAGCGACGACTGAGTAACGAGGCCGAGGGTGAGGAGCGGGGGGTCCGGCCCAGCTCAACCGTAGACGACCGTTGGGAGTTCGGGACTCAGCGCCGGAGTTCGGGATCACTTCACGCCGACATCTGGACGGGGGACGGAGCTGCACTTGCGCGCTGCGGCGTGATCGCTGTTTACCCGGTCGGCGGTTGGTGGAAGCAGAACAACCGCCGCGACCGGGTAGACCTTCCTGTGCGATATGCGTTGCTGATCTCCCTGCTGGCTTATTCCCCCACGGATATATACACACCAATCGCCATTAAGATCGGCGTGCCGGTGGCGATCGAAATCTGACCGCTAACCGAGTCGGACTTGTAGGAGCCGGTCTGCTTGGCCGTTGGTGGTGCCGAGCCACAGCGCGTCGGCGTCCGGCACCTTCTCGACCGCCCGCAGCCGGCCGTGCACGCCCTGGAAGTAGGCGGACGCCTCGCCCGCCTCGGTGCCGTTCAGGGGGATGCGCCACAGCCGTTGGCCGCGCATCGCGGCCAGGTAGATCGTGTCCCCGACGATGGCCATGCCGCTGGGCGAGGCCGTGTCGGGGGTCCAGGTCTTCTTCGGGTTGGTCATGCCCTCGGTCTCGCAGGCGCCCTCGCAGGTCGGCCAGCCGTAGTTCTTGCCCGCCTCGATCAGGTTGAGCTCGTCCGCGGCGTTGTTGCCGAGTTCGCTGGCCCAGAGCCGGCCGGCCGAGTCCCAGGCCAGGCCCTGCGGGTTGCGGTGGCCGAGCGAGTAGACGGGAGTGCCGGACGGGTTGCCGGGGGCGGCGGCGCCGTCCCGGGTGACGCGCAGGATCTTGCCGTTGAGTGAGGCCGGGTCCTGGGCCAGGGTGGGCTGCTGAGCGTCGCCGGTGGTGACGTACAGGAAGCCGTCCGGGCCGAATCTGATCCGGCCGCCGTTGTGGAAGCGGTTCTTGCGGATGCCGGTCAGGACCGTGCGGTAGTCGGCCAGGGCGGTGCCGTCGAAGCTCATCCGGGCCACCCGGTTGCCTTCGGCGGCCGTGTGCATGACGTAGACGTCGCGGTCGGTGCCGCCGTTCCAGGCCGGCGGGATGGCGATGCCCATCAGGCCGCCCTCGCCGTCGGTGGTGACGGTCTCGGGGACGGCGCCGACCTCGGTGCGCTGACCCTCCGCCGTGACCTTGTAGATCTTGAAGTCGTCCCGCTGGGTGACCAGCGCCCAGTCCCCGGTCGGCGACCAGGCGACGTCCCACGGGATGGTCCAGCCTTCGGACAGCGTCGCCGCCTCCTGCGGCACGCCCGGCTTGGCCGCGCAGGCCGCCGTGGTGAACTCCTGGGTGCCGCTCGGCTCGGAGGTGTTCCCGGCCGCGTCCTCGGCGACCAGGTGCACGGTGTACGGCGTCGCGCAGGTCAGCCCGGAGACGGTGGCGCCGGTGGCGTCACCGGGGACGGTGGCCAGGACGTTCTCCTCGGCGTCCCTGACCAGGTAGGCCGTGGGCTCGCCGGTGGAGGCCTGCCAGGTCAGGTCGACCGTGGTGGCCGTGACGTTGGCCTGGGCCAGCGCGGCGGGCGCGCTCGGAGGCTCGGTGTCCTCGGCCTCGGTGGTGGCGCACTCGACCGACGGGCTGCTGTCGGAGACGTTCCCGGCCGCGTCGCGGGCGAGGATGGTGAGCTGGTAGGTGGTGGCCGGGGTGAGCCCGACGATGAGCACCGGGGGAGCGGTCGCCTGGGCGATCATCGTGCCGCCGTCGAAGATGTCGTAACCGGTGACTTCCACGTTGTCGGTGGAGACCGGCCAGTCCATCGAGAGCTCGGTGGGGCCGAAGTCCCCGCAGACCGGCTGACCGGGCGCGGTCGGAATTTCGGTGTCCTCACCGGGCGGCGGGCACTCACCCGGCGGAACCGGGGTCTCAGCCGGAGGCGTCTCTGACGGCGGGGTTTCAACTGGAGGGGTCTCAGCCGGAGGCGTTTCTGCCGGAGGCGTCTCCGCGGGCGGGGTTTCGGCCGGGGGAGTCTCCGCAGGAGGAGTCTCGGCTGGGGGCGAGCTCAGGAGCGAGGGGGACTCGGACTCCACTGGCGGCGTTTCGCCGGGCGGGGTCTCCGCCGGTGGGGTCACGGTCGGGCATTCCGTCGGAGGAGGAGTCTCCGAAGGCGGCGGCGTCTCCGAGGGCGGTGTTTCGGAAGGCGGTGTTTCGGAAGGCGGCGTTTCCGAGGGCGGCGTTTCCGAGGGTGGGGGTGTCTCGCTGGGAGGCGGGGTTTCCGTGGGAGGCGTCGTGAGGCTGCGGACTTCCAGGTAGTCCAGGTGCGGGTTGCCGCGCCGCGACGCCGAGGTGATCCGGATGGTGTTGGCGCCCGGGTTCAAGGTCGTCCGGAAGGACACCGTCCGCCAGAACCGCCACCAGCGGGTTCCGGGGAAACGCTGGTCCTCGGCGATGGTCTGGCCGTTGACCGCGATGTCCGCGCGGCCGGACCGCCCGCTCGTGTTCGCGTACCGGATCAGGATCTTCGCCGGGCCGGCCGTCTCGGCCGTGACCGACCACTCGACGTAACTCCCGGTCTGGTTGGACCCGTTGACGTAGCCTTCGCCGGTGTAGCCGCGGCGGGCCTTCTCCACCCGGCCCTGGACGATCGTGGCGGATTCCGCTTCGTATTTGGTGCCTCGCTGGAACGGCGTCGTCGCTGCGCTGGCGTTCGCAGCCGGTGCGGCGGGGATCGCTAAGAGCCCCGCTAAGAGCAGTAACGCACCGGTGATCGCATGGCCTCGCATGGCGTTTCTCCCCGGAAACTTTCGATGGCGGGCGGACCGTACCCGCGCCCCCCTACCCGCTAAGTTTCCGGGGAATCACACCGAGAAATTACGGCTACCGCAGCTCGCGCTTGAGGATCTTGCCGGTGGCGGTCATCGGCAGGCTGTCGCGGAACTCCACGATGCGCGGGTATTTGTAGCCCGCCATCATCTCCTTGGACCACGCGACCAGCTCGGCTTCGGTGACCGTGACGCCCGCCGCGGGGATGACGAACGCCTTGACCTCCTCGCCGTGCGAGTCGTGCGGGACGCCGATGACGGCGACCAGCGAGACCGCCTCATGGGTCATCAGGACCTCCTCGACCTCCCGGGGGTACACGTTGAAACCACCCCGGATGATCATGTCCTTGGCCCGGTCGACGATGAAGTAGTAACCGTCCTCGTCCCGCCGGGCGATGTCACCGGTACGGAACCAGCCGTCGCGCATGACCTCCCTGGTGGCTTCCGGACGGTTGTAATAGCCCTTCATGATGTTGTGGCCGCGGATCGCGATCTCGCCGACGTCGTCCACGCCGCGCCACTCGTTGTCGATCAGCTTCATCTCGACGCCCCAGACCGGCGTGCCGATCGAGCCGGCCTTGGCCACCTTGCCGAGCTGGTTGAAGGAGGCGACGGGCGAGGTCTCCGACAGGCCGTACCCCTCCATGATGGGCACGCCGAAGGTCTTCTCGAAGTCCTTGAGCACTTCGACGGGGAGCGCGGAGCCGCCCGCGACGGCGGTGGCGAGCGAGGCGGGGACCTCGGCGCCGGCGGTGTGCACGGTGGTGAGCAGCGCCCAGTACATGGTGGGCACGCCCGCGAACAGGGTGACCTGCTCCCGGTTCATCAGGCGCAGCGCGTCGGCGGGCTCGAACCGGGGCATCAGCACCAGGGTCGCGCGGCGGCGGAAGCCCGCGTTCATGACCACGGTCTGGCCGAAGGAGTGGAACAGCGGCAGCGTCGCCAGGTAGACGTCCTGCGGCTGGCGCGGGTACATCTCATCGCTGATCATGGCGTTGATCAGCATGTTCTGGTGGCTCAGCTCGGCGCCCTTGGGCTGCCCGGTGGTGCCGCTGGTGTAGAGGATCACCGCGGTGTCCTCCGGCGAGGTCTGCACGGTCTCGAACTCGCTCGCCATGCCGTCGAGCGCGGCCCAGAGCGTCTCGCCGTACGGCGACTCGGTCGCGAGGGGGACGGCGGGCAGCACGAAGAAGTGCTCGGCCGCGGAGTCGTCGAACCCGGCCCGGCCACGCTCGCCGAGCGGCAGTTCGGGGGTCCCCTCGAAGCAGAACAGCGCCTTGGCGTCGGAGTCGGCCAGGTGGTAGGCGATCTCGCGGGACTGTAAGAGCACGTTCAGCGGCACCACCGTCGCCCCGGACTTCAGGATCCCGAAGTAGACGAACGGGAAGTACGGCAGGTTCGGGCAGGCGATGGCGACCTTGTCGCCCCGGCCGATGCCCCGCGACACCAGCAGGTTCGCCACCTGGTTGGCCACGGAGTCGACGAACGAGTACGGCAGACGGAGGTCGCCGAAGACCACGGCGGCACGGTCCGGGGTCTCCCGGGCGCTGTCCTCCAGCACGATGGACAGATTGAGCATGTCCATATAGTTCCACCGCTACATACCAACCGGTAGGTAACACTAGGTTGCGAACTGGACGCATTCCCGGAACCGGAGTAAGCACGGAGTTATGGATTTCGACTACGTGATCGTCGGGGCGGGTTCGGCGGGCTGTGTGCTCGCCGCCCGGCTGAGCGAGGACCCGAACGTCAAGGTCGCGCTGATCGAGGCCGGCGGGAGTGACCGCAAGCTGGAGGTCCGCATGCCCGCGGGCTTCGCCAAGCTGTTCAAGACGCCCTGCGACTGGGACTACACCACCACGAAGCAGAGCGAACTCTCCGGCCGCGAGCTGTACTGGCCGCGCGGCCGCATGCTCGGTGGCTCGTCGTCGATGAACGCGCAGATGTGGGTGCGCGGCACCGCCCGCGACTACGACCAGTGGGGCCTGCCCGGCTGGAGCTACGACGAGGTCCTGCCGTACTTCCAGCGCGCCGAGGGACGGGCCGGCTCCAACGAGGGCGGCCTGTACGGCACCGACGGCCCGATCACCATCTCCGAGCTGCGCAGCCCCAGCGTGATCACCCCCGCCTTCCTGGCCGCCTGCGCGGAGGTCGGCCTGACCCGGCTGGCCGAGCTGAACGGCCGTACCAACGAGGGCTACTGCACCACCCCGGTCACCCAGCTGCGCGGCCACCGGTGCAGCGCCGCCGACGCCTACCTGCGCCCGGCCATGAACCGCGGCAACCTGACCGTGCTGACGGCCGCCCACGTGCACAAGGTGCTGATCGAGGACGGCCGCGCCGTCGGCGTCGAGTACGGCGACGACCTGCGCGTCACCGCCACCCGCGAGGTCATCCTGTCGGCCGGCGCGATCGGCTCGCCGCAGCTGCTGATGCTCTCCGGCGTCGGCGACCCGGACGTGCTGGCCGCCGACCTGATCGACGTGGTCCGCGCGTCGCCGCAGGTCGGCGCCAACCTGATGGACCACCTGGCCACCGGCGTCCTCCTGCACTGCCCCCAGCCGATCACGCTGAGCGGCGCGGAGACCCTGCCGAACCTGCTGAACTTCCTGTTCCGGCGGCGCGGCATGCTGACCACGAACGTGGCCGAGGCGGTCGCCTTCATCCGGACCAGCCCGGACGAGCCGGCCCCCGACATCGAGCTGATCTTCGCGCCCGGCCTGTTCATCGACCACGGCCTGACCCCGCCGTCCGGGCACGGGATCACCGTCGCCGCGATCCTGCTCCAGCCGGAGAGCCGGGGCCGGATCACGATCAGGGACGGCAAGGCGGTCATCGATCCCGCGTACCTGACGGCCGAGGCCGATTTACACCGGTTGGTGGCCGGGTTGAAAGTGGCCAAGCAGATCAGTTCCGCCGCCGCGCTGCGGCCGTTCGCGGGCGGGCCGATGGATCCGTACTGGGGGCCGGAGACCGACGAGGAGCTGGCCCGCTGGGTCAGGGAACGCGCCGAGACCCTCTACCACCCCGTCGGCACCTGCAGGATGGGCGACGACGAGGACTCCGTCGTCGACCCCGAGCTGCGGGTGCGCGGCGTGGCCGGGCTGCGCGTGGTGGACGCGTCGGTGATGCCGACCCTCACCCGCGGCCACATCCACGCCCCCACCATCATGATCGCCGAGAAGGCGGCCGATCTGCTGAAGGCGGCGTCATGGGCGTGACCACCGGCATCGACCTGTCCGCCATCCCGTTCTGGGGCCGCCCCCAGGACGAGCGGACGGCCGCGTTCCGGCGCCTGCGCGAGCTGGACCGGCCGGTCTTCTGCTACGAGAACAAGGTCCCTTTCATCAAGAAGGGCAACGGCTACTACGCGCTGGTACGGCACGCCGACGTCACCGAGGCCAGCCGCAACGCCGCCGTCTTCAGCAGCGAACCCGCCTCCAACAGCATCCCCGACCTGCCCCGCTGGCTGGCCGTCTACTTCGGCTCGATGATCAACATGGACGATCCCCGGCACGCCCGGCTCCGGCGGATCGTCTCGCGCGCCTTCACCCCGCGCATCCTCGCCAAGATGGAGGAGGACCTGCGGCGCGCCGCCGGGGAGATCGTCAGCCGGGCCCCGGACTCCGGCGACTTCGTCAGCGAGATCGCCGCCCGGCTGCCGGTCCAGGTCATCTGCGACATGATGGGCATCCCCGCCGACCAGCACGAAGAGATCCTCCAGCGCACCAACGTCATCCTGGCCAACGCCGACGCCGAGTACTCCGGCATCGCCGTCGACTTCGACGACGCCGCGCTCAACCGGCGGCTGCCGGTGGCGCGCGGCCTGCTCAAGCTGATCGGGGCCGGGCGCGGGCTGAGCCTGCTGGCGCAGCGGCTCGGCCGGGAACGCCGCAGGCACCCGACAGGCGACCTGACCTCGCTGCTGGTCAACGGCGAGGAGCGGCTTACCACGCAGGAGCTGGGATCGTTCTTCATCCTGCTCGTGGTGGCCGGCAGCGAGACCACCAGGAACGCGATCGCGCACGGCCTGAAGCTGCTCACCGACCACCCGGAACAGCGCGAACTGCTGCTCGGCGACTTCGAGACGCACGTGCCCGGCGCCGTGGAGGAAGTCGTCAGGTACTCGACGCCGGTGATCCAGTTCCGCCGTACGCTGACCCGCGACCACACCATGAACGGCCAGGACTACCGGGCGGGCGACAAGGTGCTGCTGTTCTACAACTCGGCCAACCGGGACGAGGCCGTGTTCGCCGACCCGGACGTGTTCGACGTCACCCGCAGCCCGAACCCGCACGTCGGGTTCGGCGGGCCGGGCCCGCACTACTGCCTGGGCGCGCATCTGGCCCGGCGCGAGATCACCGTCATGTTCCGCGAGCTGTTCACCCGGCATCCGCGGATCCGGGCGGTGGGGGAGCCCGACTACCTGCTGTCCAACTTCATCAACGGGGTCAAACACGTCGGCTATACGTGGTAGACGATCTTATTGTCGGCGGGGCCGCCGATTTCCGCCCGATTGTGGCACGATAGACCGAACGTCATTCTGGAGGGGCCGCATGACGACATCGCCGCTTGAGCGTGCGCCGATCACGTCGGCCACCGACATCGACCTGTCCGACTGGGACTTCTGGGCCCGTCCGATGGCTGAGCGCGAGCACGCCTTCCAGCTGCTCCGCGACCTGGACAAACCGGCCTTCTACGCCGAGCCCGAGGTCTCCTTCGCCGCGCCGGGCGTGGGCTACCACGCCCTGGTCCGGCACGCCGACATCCTGGAGGCGAGCCGCAACCCGGAGATCTTCTGCTCCGGCAGCGGCGGCGCGACCAACATCGTGGACATGCCGGCCGAGTTCATCGAGTACTTCGGCTCCATGATCAGCATGGACGACCCCCGGCACGCCCGGCTCAGGCGGATCGTCTCGCGCGCCTTCACGCCCAAGATGATCAAGCAGTTCGAGGCCGACGTGGAGACGGCCGCCGCCCAGATCGTGACCGATCTGCTGGCCGCCGGCCCCGGCTGTGACTTCGTCACCGAAGTGGCCGCCCGGCTGCCCTTGAAGATCATCTGCGACATGATGGGCATCCCCGAGAGCGACTACCGCTACGTCTTCGACCGCTCGAACGTCATCCTCGGCGCGTCCGACCCCGAATACGTCAGCGACCCCGCCGCCATCGCCACCTCCCTGCTCACCGCCGGCATGGAACTCCAGCAGCTGGTCCAGGACCTGGCCGCGCACCGCCTCGGCAAACCCACCGACGACCTCACCTCGTCCCTGGTCAACGCCAACATCGACGGCGAGCAGCTGACCGCGCAGGAACTTGGCTCCTTCTTCATCCTGCTCGTGGTGGCCGGCAACGAGACCACCAGGAACGCCATCTCGTACGGCTTGCGCCTGCTCACCGTCAATCCCGGCCAGAAGGCGCTCTGGCTCGACGACGTGGACGGGCGGGCGCCCGGCGCGGTCGAGGAGATCGTCCGGCTGGCGGCGCCGGTCAACTACATGCGGCGCAAGGTGACCCGGGACCATGTGATGAACGGCAACCTGTACAAGGCGGGCGAGAAGGTCGTCATGTACTACTGGTCGGCCAACCGGGACGATCGGGTGTTCGCCGCTCCGTACCGGTTCGACATCACCCGCAGCCCGAACCCGCACGTCGGGTTCGGCGGGCCAGGGCCGCACTTCTGCCTCGGGGCGCACCTGGCCCGGCGCGAGATCACCGTGATGTTCCGCGAACTGCTGAGCCGGGTCCCGCAGATCGAGGCCGGTCAGCCGGAACGGCTGTTCTCCAGCTTCATCAACGGGACCAAGCACATGGACTGCACGTTCTAGTTGGCCACCTTGATCGACTTGAACACGGTGTTCACGTCGGGCAGCAGATCGTCCTTGATGTCCGGCACCTGCATGTAGACGATCGACGGCAGCGGCGCGCCCGTGTTCACCGCGGCGACCACCACCAGCGTCGTCCCGCCGTCGTCGCTCACCTTGTACGCGGCCAGCTGGCCGATCCCGCCCTTGAGCTTCTGCTGGCCGACCTTGGCCACCTTGTTGCCCTTGGGGAAGATGTTCTGCCGCGCCTTGAGCACCACCGCGCTCAGCACCGGGCGCAGGTCGTCGGCCGTGGTGAACTTGGCGGCCAGATCCTGGGCCAGCGGTCCCGTCATCACCTGGGCGAACTGCGGCTTGCCCTTCGTGGTGAGGCCCGCGTTCACGAACTGGCGGGTGACGTAGCCGTAGGTGGACTGGATGGTCTGCTCGTCCAGGTCGGCCTTCCACTGGCCGCCGAGCTGCGGCACCGAGACGTGCGCGGCGGCGTCGGTGATCCGGCCCTGCACGGGGGACGGGGTGCCCTCGTAGACCGGGAGCCCCGACTGGGCCGCGGGCTGGGCGGCGCCGGACTTGGACGGGGACGGCTTCGCGGTCGTGGCCGGCTGGCTGGGGGAGGTGTCCTCGCCGGCCAGCGGCCCGGCCAGGAACGCCCACAGCAGCGCGCCGATCAGCGCGAGCAGGACGGAACCGGCGAGCGCGAACAGCCAGATCGGGCGGCCGCGCTCCTCCTCGTCGTCGTACTCGTCGATGGCCTGGTAGTTCTCGCCGAAGACGGTGTTCCAGAGCTCCTGCTGGCGGTGCGCGGGCGGCGTCTTCGGGCCGCTGATCTGGCCCGCCGTCACGAACGGCTTGTACGGATCTTCCCCCGGGGAATGCGGGTGCTGCTGCTGCGGCGGGGCCTGCGGGGGGCGCTGGGCGGCCATCGGGAACTGGGGGACGCCGTGCTCGCCGGTCTGCGGGCCGTTGTACGACGCGGGAGGCGCCTGCTGCGGCGGGGCGGCGGATTCGGCGCGGTAGAGCGGGGTCTCACCGGTGCCGAACGCCTGCGGGCTCACCATGCCGAAGGTCTGCGGATCACGCGGTCCGGGCTGCTGGGGTCCGGGCTGCTGGGGTCCGGGCTGCTGGGGTCCGGGGTGCTGCGGGCCCGTGTGCTGGGGGCCCATGTGCTGAGGGCCGGTTTGCTGCGGACCGGGGTGTTGCGGGCCCATGTGCTGCGGACCGCTTTGCTGCGGACCAGGGTGCTGGGGTCCGGGCTGCTGGGGTCCGGGATATTGCGGGCCGGTGTGCTGGGGGCCGAGGTGTTGCGGGCCGGTCTGCTGAGGTCCCGTGTGTTGCGGGCCGGAGTACTGCGGCTCGGGGTACGGCGGTTCGGGCGGGCGGTTGCCGTGGCGGGGCGGGGCCTGCTCGAACTGGGGGACGCCGAAGGAGCCGGTCGAGAAGGGGTCGGGGGCCGGGTGCTCAGGCTCCCGGGGGCGGCGGTCCGGCGGCTGCCGGAACTGCTGGTCGTGCTGCTGGGGGTCCCGGAACTGCTGCTCACGGGGCTGCTCCCAGGGCTCGCGCATCTGGAAGTCGCGGGGCTGCGGTTCACGCGAGTGCTGCGGCTCCTGCGGGGGGCCGGCCTGCGGGTCCCGATATACCGGCCTTCCGAAGGGGTCGGTGCCGCCGCGCCCCACCCGGGGCTGCTGGTCGTACTCGTTGAGCGGCGGGGGGAGGACCGGGTGCTCGCCGGTGCGGTAGGGGCGCTGCCCGTACGGGTCGGCGGGCGGGGGCTCCTGGAACGGCCGGCCAGGCGGGGGACCCGAGGCCGGCGGGACGTCGGGCCAGGCCGGTGGCACCTCCGGCCAGCCGCCGCCACGAGCAGCGGCTCGCTGCGACTCGTTCTGCTCCGAGGGCATGGTACCTCCCGAGTTCATGCCCGAATTAGGGGCACCTGGCATGATCTCATGCGACCCGGGGGGCACCGCAGCGAAACCCGAGAAAGCCCCCCGGAACTGCTCACCCGTGGGGTCGGTCGGCGGATCCTGCATCGGGAGGTCGGTCTCCCGGAAATCCGGGCCCGATCCCGGGTCGACTGAGTTCGCCACGAGATGAGGGTAAAGGAAAGGGACACCAGCGGTCACAACGGATCTATCACCATCGGGTATCGGCAGTTGACTCCGCGTGTAAGATCGCCTCCCTCCTTCGATAGCATCGGCGATCCCGTTGTCGGCTGCGCTACGCTTGGGGTATGCGTGCGGAGACCCTGCTGCTTACCGGGCCGCATCGAGCGAGCTGAAGTCAAGCCTCGATGCGGCTGCCCCTCGTGCTGAACGCCGGGGGGTTTTCTTATGGGCAGGTGTCGATAAATCAGGAGTGGACCGTGGATGAGCAGGTGTACGACCCGCAGGCGCTGCAGGCCAAATGGCAGCCGCGCTGGGAGCAGATGACGCCCTACGCGGCGAGCGAGGACGAGGCCGACCCCCGGCCGCGTAAGTACGTGCTCGACATGTTCCCGTACCCGTCGGGTGACCTGCACATGGGCCACGGCGAGGTGTTCGCCATCGCCGACGTGGTCGCGCGCTACTGGTTCCAGAAGGGTTGCAACGTCCTGCACCCGATCGGGTGGGACTCCTTCGGCCTGCCCGCCGAGAACGCGGCGATCAAGCGCAACGCGCACCCGTCCGAGTGGACGTACGCCAACATCGAGACCCAGGCGCACTCCTTCAAGCGTTACGGCATCTCCTTCGACTGGACCCGCCGGCTGCACACCAGCGACCCGGAGTACTACCGGTGGAACCAGTGGCTGTTCAACCGGTTCTTCGAGCGTGGCCTGGCGTACCGGAAGGGCGGCCTGGTCAACTGGTGCCCGAACGACCAGACCGTGCTGGCCAACGAGCAGGTCGTGCAGGGCAAGTGCGAGCGCTGCGGCGCGGTCGTGGTGCGCCGCGAGCTGACCCAGTGGTACTTCAAGATCACTGACTACGCGGACCGGCTGCTGGACGACATGGCGCAGCTGGAGGGCGGCTGGCCCGAGCGGGTGCTGACCATGCAGCGCAACTGGATCGGCCGCTCCACCGGCGCCGACGTGCGCTTCCAGATCGAGGGCCGGGACACGCCGGTCACCGTCTACACCACCCGCCCGGACACGCTGTTCGGCGCCACCTTCTTCGTGGTCGCCGCGGACGCGCCGCTGGCCGCCGAGATCTGCGCGCCGGCCGAACTGGGCGCGCTGGAGGCGTACCGGGCCGAGGTGGCCAAGCTGACCGACATCGAGCGGCTGGCCACCGACAAGGAGAAGACCGGCGTCTTCCTGGGCGTGCACGCGATCAACCCGGTCAACGGGGAGCGCATCCCGGTCTGGGCGGCCGACTACGTGCTGGCCGACTACGGGCACGGCGCGATCATGGCGGTGCCCGCGCACGACCAGCGCGACCTGGACTTCGCCCGCAAGTTCGACCTGCCGATCCGGGTCGTCGTGCACACCGGCATGGCCGACCCCGGCGAGACCGGCGTCGCCACCGCGGGCGAGGGCACGCTGGTCAACTCCGGGCCGCTGGACGGCCTGGGCAAGGCCGACGGCATCGCCCGGATCATCGAGGTGCTGGAGGAGCGCGGCACCGGCCGGGCCACCGTCAACTACCGGCTGCGCGACTGGCTGCTGTCCCGGCAGCGGTTCTGGGGCACCCCGATCCCGATCATCCACTGCCCCGACTGCGGCGAGGTCCCGGTCCCCGACGAGCAGCTGCCGGTGGTCCTGCCGGATCTGCGCGGCGAGGCGCTGGCCCCGCGCGGCGTCTCCCCGCTGGCCTCGGCCACCGACTGGGTCAACGTGCCCTGCCCGAAGTGCGCGGGACCGGCCAAGCGCGACACCGACACGATGGACACCTTCGTCGACTCGTCGTGGTACTTCCTGCGGTACGTGGATCCGACGTACGTGGACGGGCCTTTCGATGTGGAGCGGATCCGCAAGTGGGGGCCGATCGACCAGTACGTCGGCGGCGTCGAGCACGCGGTGCTGCACCTGCTGTACAGCCGGTTCTTCACCAAGGTGCTGCACGACATGGGCATGGTCGACTTCGAGGAGCCGTTCCTGCGGCTGCTGAACCAGGGCCAGGTCATCAACGCCGGCAAGGCCATGTCCAAGAACCTGGGCAACGGCGTGGACCTGGGCCAGCAGATCGACGCGTACGGGGTGGACGCCGTCCGGCTGACCATGGTGTTCGCCGGGCCGCCCGAGGACGACATCGACTGGGCCGACGTGTCCCCGTTCGCGTCGCAGAAGTTCCTGGCCCGCGCCTTCCGGGTGATGGCCGAGGTCGCGAGCGAGCCCGGCGTGGACCCGGCCACCGGCGACCTGGCGCTGCGCAAGGTCACCCACCACACCCTGGACGAGGTCACCCGGCTGGTCGAGAGCAACCGGTTCAACGTCGCCGTGGCGCGGATGATGGAGCTGACCTCGGCGGCCCGCAAGGCGATCGACTCCGGGCCAGGCGCGGCCGACCCGGCGGTCCGGGAGGCCGCAGAGACGCTGACGGTCATGCTGTCGCTGGTCGCGCCCTACGTGGCCGAAGAGGGCTGGGAGCGGCTGGGGCACCAGGCTCCGGTGGCGCTGGCCGGGTGGCCGGCGCCGGATCCGGCGCTGCTGGTGCTGGACTCGGTCACCTGCGTGGTGCAGGTGGCGGGCAAGGTCCGGGAGCGGCTGGAAGTTTCACCGGACATTTCGGACGCTGAGCTGGAGGCGCTGGCCCTGGGGTCGGACAAGGTCCAGCAGTACCTGTCCGGGGCTCCGCGCAAGGTCATCGTGCGTGCGCCGAAGCTGGTGAACATCGTTCCGTGAGGGTCGGTCCCGGTGCGGGGGGTTCGCCGGCCGTACCGGGACATTGACCGTGGTGTCGCGCGGCGCTCAAAATTGCGGCGAGCCATACAAAACGAACATCGTATGAGGCGTGCGGTCAGGGCATGCCGCGACCACCGCCGCTCGGCTGAGCGGCGGTTCTTGGGGTGCGCGCTGACCGTCGGCTCATGGCGGCCGTCCCCAGGGTGGAGGGCGGTCTACCTTGTCCAGACTCACTACCTCACGACTCGGCAGAGTCCTGGGGTCGATCGCGGTCAGCGTGGGAATGGTGGCGGCGATGCTCGTCGCGACCAGCTCCCCCGCGAACGCGGCCGGCACCGGCACCGGATATCTGCACACCTCCGGCAACAAGATCGTTGACGCGTCCGGCGCGACGGTCCGCATCACCGGCATCAACTGGTTCGGCATGGAGACCGACAACAAGACCTTCCACGGCCTGTGGGCCAGCGTGACGTGGAAGTCCCAGATCGACCACATGGCGCAGCTCGGGTACAACACCATCCGGGTGCCGTACTCCGACGACGCGCTCAAGGCGGGCGCGGTCGCGACCGGCATCAACGACTTCACCAACCCGGACCTCATCGGGCTCTCACCCCTCCAGATCCTGGACAAGGTGATCGAGTACGCCGGGACCAAGGGCATGCGGATCATCCTGGACCGGCACCGGCCCACCGCGGCCGGGCAGTCCGCGCTCTGGTACACCTCCACCGTCCCCGAGAGCACCTGGATCGCCAACTGGCGGATGCTGGCGCAGCGGTACGCGGGCAACACCACCGTCATCGGCGCCGACCTGCACAACGAGCCGCACGCCGAGGGCACCAACCCGAACGCGACCGGCTCCTGCTGGGGCTGCGGCGTGGAGAGCCGCGACTGGCGGCTGGCCGCCGAGCGCGCCGGCAACGCCATCCTCGCGGTCCAGCCGAACTGGCTGATCTTCGTCGAGGGCGTCAGCTGCCCGAGCGGCGGTCTGTCCAACGTGTGGGACAACGACCCGAGCAACGACGAGGACTGCGGCTGGTGGGGCGGCAACCTCACCAAGGCCGGCGAGTTCCCGGTCCGGCTGAACGTGGCCAACCGGCTGGTCTACTCACCGCACGAGTACGCGACCTCGGTCTTCAACCAGACCTGGTTCAGCGACCCGACCTACCCGGCCAACATGCCGGCGATCTGGGACAAGTACTTCGGTTACATTCACAAGCAGAACATCGCGCCGATCATGATGGGCGAGTTCGGCAGCACGCTGGCCAGCAACGTCGACCGGATCTGGCTGACCGAGCTGATGCGGTACACCGGGACCGGGGTGAACGGCATGTCGTTCACGTACTGGTCGTGGAACCCGAACTCGGGTGACACCGGCGGAATCGTGATGGACGACTGGGTGACCGTCCAGACCGCCAAGCAGAACATCCTCCAGCCGTACCTGATCGCGCCAGTTCCGCCCGGTTCGTCGCCCCCGCCCACGGACACGACCCCGCCGAGCACGCCCGCCGGTCTGGCGGCTTCGGGGACGACGTCCACGGGGACTCAGCTGGCCTGGACCGCCTCCACCGACACCGGCGGCAGCGGCCTGGCCGGATATGACATCCTGCGCGCGCCTGGTGCGAGTGGGGGGACGTTCGCGGTGGTCGGTACTTCGACGACCGCTTCGTTCGCGGCTACCGGTCTTACCGCTGGTACGACCTACCGGTTCCAGGTCCGGGCTCGCGACGGCGCGGGCAACCAGTCCGCGGTGTCGAACACGGTGTCCGTGACCACCACGGCCGCCACCGACACCACGCCGCCCAGCACGCCCGCCGGTCTGGCCGCCTCCGGCACCACGGCCACGGGCACCCAGCTGGCCTGGACCGCCTCCACCGACACCGGCGGCAGCGGCCTGGCCGGATATGACATCCTCCGGGCGCCCGGAGCGAGCGGCGGCACCTTCGCCGTGGTCGGCACCTCGACCACCCCGTCGTTCGCGGCCACCGGCCTCACCGCCTCCACCACCTACCGCTTCCAGGTCCGGGCCCGGGACGGCGCGGGCAACCAGTCCGCGGTGTCCAACACGGTCTCCGTCACCACCACCGGAACCAGCACGGGCGGCTGCTCGGTCACGGCCACCACGCAGACCTCCTGGAACAACGGCTACGTCATCCAGCCCGTCAACGTGACCAACACCGGCACCTCGGGCATCACCGCCTGGACGGTGACCTTCACCCTCCCCGCCGGCCACACCATCACCGGCTCCTGGAACGCGGTCTTCACCGTCAGCGGCCAGACTGTCACAGCCAAGAACACCACCTCCAACGGCACCCTGGCACCCAACGGCACAACCAGCTTCGGCTTCCAGGCCAGCCGCCCCAACAACAACACCTCACTGCCGTCCGGCTACACCTGCACGTCCCCCTGACCCTCCGGGCGTTCCTAACTAACTCAGATCGGCTGAAATTCTGGGCATCGCGGTCCCGATCCTGGTGAGGATCTCTTCCAGGATCGGGGGTGAGGTGCCGAAGTTCAGGCGGGCGAAGCCATCCGGAGCGCCGAAGAGCGGGCCGGGGTTCAGTCGAACCCCGGCCTCGCTTTCGAGGCGGCCGGCGGCGTCGGGGATGCCGAAGTCGAGCCAGCCCAGGTAGGTGGCGGCCGGGATCTGGTAGCGGACGTCCGCGGGGATGCGTTCGGCGATCAGTTTGCGGTTGTGGTCGAGGATCGTCAGGACCTCGGCCAGCCAGGCGTCTCCGTGCCGCCAGGCGGCCACGGTGGCGTCGACGCCGAGGACTCCGGCGGCGCCGTACAGGTGCGGGGGCTGGGCGTCGAGGGCGGCTTTGACGGCCGGATGCCCGAGATGCGCCACCGCGCAGTGCACGCCGCCCATGTTGAACGCCTTGCTGGCGGACGTGAGGGTGATCGTGCGGTCCGGGAGCAGGCTGCCGAAGGAGACATGGGCGCCGGGGGAGTAGGCGAGGTCAGCGTGGATCTCGTCCGCGATCACGATCAAGTCGTGCCGCTCGGCCAGCTCGGCCAGGCCCTGCAGCTCGGCCCGGGTGAAGCAGTGCCCGGTGGGGTTGTGCGGATTGACCAGGAGCAGCACCTTGGCTCCGGCCACATCCGCCGGCTGCTCGAACGTCCAGGTCTCGCCGTTTGGCGTCAGCTTCATGGGAACCGGCGGCCGATTCATCACCCGCAACGTGTCCAGGAACGCGTTGTACGTGGGGGTATGCACCAGCACACCATCGCCCGGCTCAGTCAGCAGATGCAGAATGATCTGCAGGACCTGGTTCAAATCAGTGAACGCCCGCACCAGCGTCGGATCCGCCTGGAACCCGTAACGCGTCTCCATACGCTCCGAGAACGCCTCCGCCAGCGGTCCGACGGTCGCGTCGTCAAGCCAGCCCGGATACCCCAGGTCGGTGGCCACCCGTCGCGCCACAGCCTCCCGCACAGCCTCCGGCGGCGGAAAATCCATGTCAGCGACCCAGGCCGGAATCACCCCAGGCCCGACTTGCGTCCACTTGAGCCCATCCCGCACAGCGACATCGGCCAGGGTCAACTCATCAAGTCTTCGCATCACATTCCAGGATATTTCCCCACAAACGGGCACATTATTATGAATACCGGGTAACGATCATCACGCCCCACCCGTGTCGTTCATCACGCCTGGGGGTGCGAGCCACTGGCGCTCAACCCCGAGCCAGACGACGCCGAGCCGGGCACGCCGAAGCCCCGGCCGCGAAGGCAGCCGGGGCTTGCGTGAGGCATTGGGTGCGGGCGGTTGACGCCCGGTCGTCACAGCTTTCGCAGGACTGCGGTGACCTTGCCGAGGACGGTGGCCTCGTCGCCCGGGATGGGCTCGTAGTTTGAGTTGTGGGGGACCAGCCAGACGTGGCCGTCCTTGCGCTTGAAGGTCTTCACCGTGGCCTCGCCGTCGATCATGGCGGCCACGATGTCGCCGTTGTCGGCGACCGGCTGCTGGCGGACCACGACCCAGTCGCCGTCGGCGATGGCGGCCTCGATCATGGAGTCGCCGCTGACCTGGAGCAGGAACAGGGTTCCCTCGCCGACCAGCTGCTTGGGCAGCGCGAACACGTCTTCGATGCTCTGTTCTGCCAGGATCGGCCCACCGGCCGCGATCCGGCCCACCAGCGGCACGTAGGTGGCCGTCGGGCGGATGAAGCCCGTGTCCTCCTCGGTCGCGTCCGGGTCCACCCACAGCACCGGCTCACCGGGCAGGCGGACCTCCAGGGCGCGGGGGCGATGCGGGTCGCGGCGCAGGTAGCCCTTGCGCTGCAGAGCGGTGAGCTGGTGGGACACGCTGGACGTGCTGGTCAGCTGAACGGCCTCGCCGATCTCGCGCATCGACGGCGGGTAACCGCGCTGCTGGACCGAATCGCGGATCACCTCAAGGATCTTGCGCTGCCGAGGGGTGAGGCCGAGCGAGTCGCGCCGGCGCACCGCCAGATCACTCACGTTCTCGTCGTGCTGGCTCACCAGGCCGTCGTTGCTCACCCGGGCACCTCCCAATCCGTGTTCCCAATGTCGCTCAGAGCGACGGTACCGCGATTCAAGATCAATATCAAACAATTGTTCGATAGTCCTCGAGAATGTCGGTCCCGTGGTGTACAACATCGTACGGGAGTTCGATCGACACCGTGTTCGATTCGGCGATCTTTCTTCCAGATTTTGATCTTCCTCGGTGGCTGGAGGTAACAATGCGAGCCACGAATCCGTCCCTACGTCCCAATCCGGTGCCCAAAGTCCGATACTCCGGTTCGCCCGTGCGCCTGACCCGCCGGGGACGTTTCCTGCTCGTCGCCTTCGTCGCCGCCGTCTCCCTGCTCGTCCTCTGGTATGGCACCCGCTCCCCGGTCACCGCCTCGACCGGCAGGGCTGACCACGCCGGGCTGCCCTGGGTCACCGTCCAGGAGGGCGACACCCTCTGGGAGATCGCCACCGCCGTCAGCGAGGGCGACGACCCCGGGCCGATGGTCCGCCAGATCATGAACATCAACCGGCTGCCCGACCCCCTGATCCGCCCCGGCAGCAAGCTCTACTTACCCAGCGGCGGCGCGGGCTGAGCCCGACCGGACAGTCTGCTCGACACGCCCGACGTTTCGGCGGGTCGAATTCGCCGACCGGGCGCTGAGCTGCCGCTGCTCGCCCGGTGGGCCGCGCGCGGCCCGCCGATTCGGCTGGATCGCCGTGGCTGACTTGCGATCAACCCTGGCTGCTTCTAGGTTTGGACCACAACATCTAGTGGGTCACACCGATGTTGTTCACCACCTATTGTGTTTCCTTATACGCACCGCAGATCATTGTGGGGCGTGCGTGAGCGTCCCATGACATGGCCGGATCAGGGAAGCACAGGTGACGTGGGGGAGTTGAACCGGAAGGAGGCGGAGGGTCATGCATTGCCCATTCTGCCGACATCCCGACACCCGGGTGGTCGACAGCCGTTCGACCGAGGACGGCGGCGCCATCCGGCGCAGGCGGACCTGCCCCGAGTGCGGCCGCCGGTTCACGACCCAGGAGACGGTGCTGCTGATGGTGAGTAAGCGCAGCGGCGTCACCGAGGCCTTCTCCCGCGACAAGGTCGTCGCGGGCGTCCGGCGGGCCTGCCAGGGCCGCCCGGTCAGCGAGGACGCGCTGGCCCAGCTGGGCCAGAAGGTGGAGGAGAGCATCCGGGCCACCGGCGCCGCCGAGATCCCCTCCCACGAGATCGGCCTGTCGATCCTCGGCCCGCTGGGCGAACTGGACGAGGTGGCCTACCTGCGCTTCGCCTCCGTCTACCGCAGCTTCGAGACGCTCGCCGACTTCGAAGCCGAGATCGAACGGCTCCGCGCCGTCGCCGGCGACTAGCTTTCCCGGCGCCTGCCCAGGCGCCAGGACGTCACATTTTCAGACACGGATTGAAATATGAGGGGCATGAAGGCCCATGAAGGGGGAGTCATGACGGAGACCGTCAGCGGCACATCCACACGCGGGGGCAACGGGGGCAAGCGGACGCGGGCCAAGGGCTTGAAGATGAAGCGCATCTTCACCACGGCCGGCGTGCATCCGTACGACCAGATCTCGTGGGAGCGCCGTGACGTCGTCATGACGAACTGGCGGGACGGTTCGATCAACTTCGAGCAGCGCGGGGTCGAGTTCCCCGAGTTCTGGTCCGTGAACGCCGCCAACATCGTCACCACGAAGTACTTCCGCGGCGCCGTCGGCACCCCGCAGCGCGAATGGAGTCTCAAGGCCCTGGTCGACAGGGTCGTCGGCGTCTACACCCGGACCGGGATCGAGCACGGCTACTTCGCCTCCGACGAGGACGCCGAGATCTTCGACCACGAGCTGAAGCACGCCCTGGTCCACCAGCTGTTCAGCTTCAACTCGCCGGTCTGGTTCAACGTCGGCACCCTGTCGCCGCAGCAGGTAAGCGCCTGCCAGCCGTATGACGCCTTGGTGAGCACCCCGGGCGGTCTCATCCCCATCGGCAAGCTCGTCGAGGACGACGCCGTCGGTGCGAAGGTCTACGACGCTCACGGTGTGACCCGCATCCTCGCGACCAAGGCGAATGGCGTAAAGGATGTTCTGAGGGTTCACACCAAGGCCGGATACGCGTTGGATGTGACGGCCGACCACCTGGTCTGGAAGGCGACCGGAGAGGGAACCGGCTCCTTCGTCGCCGCCGGCACGTTGGCCCCCGGGGATCAGCTGGAGTGGCATCGTCGCGACGCCTTCGGTGATGGGGAGATCGACTTCGCCGAAGTAGCG
Organism: Acrocarpospora corrugata; assembly: GCF_009687845.1. Lineage (GTDB taxonomy): Bacteria > Actinomycetota > Actinomycetes > Streptosporangiales > Streptosporangiaceae > Acrocarpospora > Acrocarpospora corrugata. Next base: position 46,023 of record NZ_BLAD01000048.1, on the reverse strand, counting down.
GAGGCAGCACTCGCAGGCTGGCTCCAGTCGGACGGTTTCGTCGGACAGTATGAGGGGACCAACAAGTCGCTCACGATTGAGGCGATGACCGTCACTCCGGCGGAGCTGACGTGGGTGACGAAGGCACTCGATACGGTGTTTCCCGATGTGCACCGCAGGGAGCGTCTGGTCGAGACGCAGGACACCTCTCTGGACTGTCGTCGCACGCGTCTGTACGGCAAAGCCCTTGAGCCGTTCGTCTCGGCATGGGGTCTGCGATCGCGCGGTGCGGAGATGGAAGTCCCCGCGAAGCTGTTCACGGCGCCACTGCCGGTAGTCGCCGCCTATCTGCGGAGCGTGTTCCAGGCAGAAGGTTTCGTCAGCGCGAGAGAGAAGTCGACGCTGGTCGAAGTCGACATGATCTCGGAGAAGCTGATCCGGGGTATGCAGCGGCTCCTTCTTCGTTTCGGGATCTATGCGCGCGTCGGATTCAAGAAGGACGCCCGCGAAGACCGCCTCGGGTGCTGGACTCTCCGGATCCAGTCAGCCGGTGATCGGCGCACGTTCGCCGACGAGATCGGTTTCATCGATCCGATCAAGGCCGAGAAGTTGGACAGCGGCTTCGACAAGCCTGGTCAGCCGACGCGTTCGGTCAAGCGATTGGAGATCGACCGAATCGAGAATCTCGGGCCGATGGAGGTCTACGACATCCAGACCGAGAGCGGTGAATATCTCAGCGGCAACCTGCGGGTCCACAACTGCTTCATCCTGGCCGTCGACGACCAGATGGAGTCCATCCTCGACTGGTACAAGGAAGAGGGCGTGATCTTCAAGGGCGGTTCCGGCTCGGGCGTCAACCTGTCCAGGATCCGGTCCTCCAAGGAGCTGCTCTCCAGCGGCGGCACCGCCAGCGGCCCGGTCTCGTTCATGCGCGGCGCGGACGCCTCGGCCGGCACCATCAAGTCCGGTGGCGCCACCCGCCGGGCCGCCAAGATGGTGGTCCTCGACGTCGATCACCCCGACATCGAGGAGTTCATCGAGACCAAGGCCCGCGAAGAGGACAAGATCCGCGCCCTCCGCGACGCCGGTTTCGACATGGACCTGGGCGGCAAGGACATCGTCTCCGTGCAGTACCAGAACGCCAACAACTCGGTCCGGGTCTCCGACGAGTTCATGCGCGCGGTGGAGAACGGCGAGCAGTTCGGCCTGCGGGCCCGGCTGACCGGCGAAGTGCTGGAGAAGGTGGAGGCGCGTTCGCTCTTCCGCAAGATGGCCGAGGCGGCCTGGGCGTGCGCCGACCCCGGCGTGCAGTACGACGACACCATCAACGACTGGCACACCTGCCCGGAGACCGGCCGGATCACCGCCTCCAACCCGTGCTCGGAGTATGTGCACCTGGACAACTCCTCGTGCAACCTGGCCTCGATCAACCTGCTCAAGTTCCTCAGGGACGACGACACCTTCGACATCCCGAACTTCGTCAAGCTGACCGAGCTGATCATCACCGCGATGGACATCTCGATCACCTTCGCCGACTTCCCGACCGAGAAGATCGCCGAGACCACCCGGGCGTACCGGCAGCTCGGCATCGGTTACGCGAACCTGGGCGCGCTGCTGATGGCCACCGGCCACGCGTACGACTCGGACGGCGGCCGGGCCATCGCCGGGGCGATCACCTCGCTGATGACCGGCGCGTCCTACCGGCGCTCCGCCGAACTGGCCGGCATCGTCGGGCCGTACGACGGGTATGCCCGCAACGCCGAGCCGCACAAGCGGGTCATGCGCAAGCACGCCGCCGCCAACGACGACCTGCGCACGGTCGGCGCGATGGACCGGGAGATCCACACCGAGTCCACCAAGCAGTGGGCGGACTGCCTCCGGCTGGGCGACAAGCACGGCTACCGGAACGCGCAGGCCTCGCTGCTCGCGCCGACCGGCTGCCTGACGGGCGACACCCTGATTACGACGGACCGCGGTCTCGTGCGGCTGTCAGAGATCGGCGATGTGTACGGCGACCGCTGGCAGGACCTGACCATGACGGTTTCAACGGACGAGGGCCCTCGCCAGGCGACGAGGTTCTTCGTCAACGGTGAGGAGCCGACGCGGCTGATCCGCACGAAGGGCGGATACAAGATCCAGGGCACGCTGACGCACCGGGTCAAGGTTGTCGATCAGGACAGCGGCGACTGGGTGTGGAAGCGTCTCGCCGACATCGCCGAGGGTGATGTGCTGCCGCTGCAGACTCGGACATTGGTCGGCGAGCCGCGGCCGGTTGTGCTTCCGGTGCTCGATCAGGCGTACTACGCCGGAGACCGCGCCGTGCGGGTTCCTGATGCGGTGACAGAGGATCTGGCGGAACTGGTCGGCTACTTCATGGGCGATGGCAGTCTGCACGCCAAGGGGATCCGCTTCTGCGTCGCGGACACAGACCTCGACGTGATCGATCGGTTGCGGATTATCTCCAAGGAACTGTTCAACCTGGAGCCGGTGGTCACCCAGCAGGCGGGGTACCAGGAGGTCGTACTTCAGTCCGTACGGCTGGCCCGCTGGTGGCAGGCCTCCGGATTCGCCAAGGATCTGCCGGGCCTTGACCACAGCGGCAAGGGGTGGACCCCTCGCGTGCCATCAGCCATTCTCGAGACGAACAATGCCGTGATCTACGCGGCGTTCCTTCGCGGCCTGTTCGAGGCCGACGGCACCGTGCTCGAAGGCGTGCCGAGCGTTTCGACGGCTTCCGAGTCCTTCGCCGATGAGATCCGTACGCTGCTCCTCTCGCTGGGATTCATCACCACCACCAGAAAGACGGTTTCCGGCTTTGGTGGCGACGTCTTTCAGGTGCGGCTCCGTAACGTGGACCACGCGCTGAACTACGACGAAATCATCGGGTTCATCGGTGAGCGGAAGGCCAAGCTGCTGGCTCCCCTGGAGCCGAGCCGGTCGGCCAAGAAGGACTACGTGTTCCTGCCGCGCGATGTCTGGGAGGAGCTGGTCCCGAACGGCCACGGATCACGTGAGGCCGTGCTTCAGTCGATTCGGAGGACAGGTGGCGTTCCTCGTATGGTCGCCAAGCTGATCTTCGATGAGACGCTCGACAAGCGTGTGGCACGTGTGCTCGACTACGCCTTCGAGACCGTGTCCGTCAATGAGGACGGCGGTGTGCAGCCGACTTACGACCTGTCGGTGCCGGAAAACGTCACCTACGTCGCGAACGGCATGGTGAGCCACAACACCATCGGCTTGATGATGGATTGCGACACCACCGGCATCGAGCCCGACCTGGCTCTGGTCAAGTTCAAGAAGCTGGTCGGCGGCGGCTCCATGCAGATCGTCAACCAGACGATCCCGCGGGCGCTGCGGCAGCTCGGCTACCAGGAGGAGCAGGTCGAGGCGATCGTCGAGTACATCGCCGACAACAGCCACGTGGTCGACGCCCCCGGTCTCCGCCCGGAGCACTACGAGGTGTTCGACTGCGCGATGGGCGAGCGCGCCATCGCCCCGATGGGCCACGTCCGGATGATGGCCGCCACCCAGCCGTTCCTGTCCGGCGCCATCTCCAAGACCGTCAACCTGCCGGAGTCGGCCTCGGTTGACGACATCGAGCAGGTCTACCTGGAGGGCTGGAAGCTGGGCCTGAAGGCCCTGGCCGTCTACCGCGACAACTGCAAGGTGGGCCAGCCGCTCTCGGTCGCGAACAAGAAGGCCGACGAGGCCGCCGCGGTGGCCGAGCCCGAGGTCAAGGTCATCGAGGTGCCGCGGCCGACCCGCCGCCGCATGCCCAACCAGCGCCCCAGCCTGACCACCCGGTTCACGGTCGGCGGCGCGAAGGGCTACATGACCGCCTCCTCCTACCCCGAGGACGGTCTCGGCGAGGTCTTCCTGAAGATGTCCAAGCAGGGCTCCACCCTGGCCGGCGTCATGGACGCCTTCTCGGTGGCCATCTCCATCGGCCTGCAGTACGGCGTTCCGCTGGAGACCTACGCCCAGAAGTTCGTCAACATGCGCTTCGAGCCGGCCGGCATGACCGACGACCCGGACGTCCGGATGGCGCAGTCCGTGATGGACTACATCTTCCGCCGCCTGGCCCTGGACTACCTGCCGTACGAGGACCGGGCCGCCCTGGGCATCTTCTCCGCCGCCGAACGCTCCGCCCAGCAGCGCGGCGAGGACCCCGCCTCCCTGGCCGAACCCGTGGACACCGCCGCCCTGGCCCAGTCCGCACCTATCGAGGAGAAGCCCACTCCCCGCCCTGTCACCCCGCTTCCCGCCCCCACCCGCACCAAGGTCGACCCTCTGGAAAGCCACCAGGGCCGTACGGCCGACGCCCCCCTCTGCATGACCTGCGGCACCAAGATGCGCCCCGCCGGCAGCTGCTACGTCTGCGAAGGCTGCGGCAGCACCAGCGGCTGCAGCTGAAGATGCGCTGTTAAAAGCGTGAATTGCCTGGCCTGAGCAGGGGGCCCACGTATCTTCGGCTCCCTGCTCTTTGCCTCGGCTCGACGTCTATGGCGTCGACCGTAATGTTCCGGGGTGCTCTGCGGGGGCGCCCTGGCCGATCGGTCAAGTACGCCAAGTACTTGACGTACTTGACCGATGGTGGCATGCTGAACGCACGTCTCGCTGGAGGTGCTTGCCATGACCGTCGTTCACTTCGACAGCTATACGGATGCTCGCACGCATCTAAAGGCGCTTCTGGACGCGGCCGAGAGGGGGCGCGTTGCCACGGTGCGCCGCGAGTCGGCCGTGACGGCCCTTGTGGACGTTGAAAGGCTGCGTCACTACCTCACAGTGGTCACCCCTTCTCGCGCGCAGGTGGTTCCTGAAGCTGGTGGTTGGTCGATTTTCATCCCGGGACTACCTGTCGCCGCGGACGGGGCGACCTTTGATCAGGCTGTTGCGGAGATGATCGCAGGGCTGCGTGAGTACGCCGAGGACTGGCAGGACCACCTGCTCGACACGCCGAATCACCGTGAGAACTGGGGGATTGTGCAGTTGATCAGCCTCAGTGATGACGATCAGTTGCGTGAGTGGCTGGTGGGGGCTATCCGGTGAGCTGGCCGCAGCCCACTCGTGACCATCATGATCGTTTCTGTCGAATCGAGGGCTGGCGACAGGTACGGAACGCTCGGGGAGGAACGGGAACTCACCACGTCACCTACGAGCTGGATCTTTCTGACGGCAGGATACTGAGAACCCGGATCTCCCATCCGGTCGATCGCAGCACCTACGGCCCAGGTATCTGGAGTCACATTCTCCGTGATCAACTTCAGGTGGATGGGGCGACCTTCTGGGCATGTGTTCAGAACCAGGTGAAACCCGATCGGGGAGTGCCCGAGCTCCCGTCGGAGGCGCTGCCTGCCGATCTCGTCTTCATGTTGATCTCAAGGGTGGGTCTCGACGAGACGACGGTCGCAGAGATGAGTAAGGATGAGGCCATCGCCAGACTGCAGAAGTACTGGATCGACGGCACCTAATCCGAGGGAATACCGCACCCTCCGAATGAGTGCACTGCCCCAGTATCCACCGAAGTCGTCCGGTCTAGCCGGAACTCAGCGCTTCGGCGAGGTCTTGGTTTTGCGAGGAGGTCCGGCCTTTTGGTCGGGCCTCCTCGCTATTGCCGCAGGGCACTCACCCGCCGGCCTCCGGTTTTTGATCAGCGATGAGGCGGCGCAGTGCGGCGTGCGCGGGTGGGCCCCAGGTGGCAGATCCCGCACCAACTCGGCGGTGATCTCGATCCCGGTGTGCGTCATGCGGATCAACGGTAGCCGGCTGGCAGCCGGCTCGTTCCAGCTGCTCGATGGTTGTCTGGGGTGTCCAGCGAACTAGCTGGTTGAAGATCAGGTAAGTACGCTGGCCTCTGGCTGCCGCGCCGGCGAAAGGGCCGCTAATGATCACCGAGCCGACGTTGACCCAGATCGGCCAGGGGGTGGAGTTGCATCACCACCGGGGTCAGCGGGAAGCCGCTCGCGACCTGTTCGCGCAGATCTGGGACGACATCGGCGGCGAGGAAGGTGACCCGCTGCATGTTTGCGTGCTTGCCCACGCGATGGCCGACGTGCAGGACGACGTGCACCAGGAGTTGGTGTGGGATCTGCGAGCGCTTGCCGCTGTCGGCCTGGTCACTGATGAGCGGGTGGCGCAGGCCGGGGTGACGCTCTCGGTGGCCGGCTTGTATCCGTCGTTGCACCTCAATGTGAGCGAGTGCTATCGGAAGCTGGGCGATCTCGATCGCGCCCGTGAGCACCTGCGGCAGGCGCGGGCCGAGATCGGCGCGCTTGGCGATGACGCATATGGGCAGCTCATTAAGGGTGGCCTGGAGCGGCTGGCCGAACAGTTGGGCGATGTCACCTGACTGCGAGCCCGGCGAATCTTCTGATAGGCGCGATCGTCCCGGGCTACGCCAACGGCGGATTCCCGTCCGGCCGGTACGTCGGCAAGATGGCCGCCGCCGCGCCGAGGGCCTTCGGCGTGCCTAGAATCTCCGGATGGCTGAGGCGTGGTGGGTCGAGGTAGGTGACGGGATCTGGGTCCGGCGGCACACCGAGCTGGATCTCTCCCTCGGGCTGATCATCGGTGAGCGCTCCTGCCTGGTCATCGACACCGGCGGCGACGAGTCCCAGGGCTCCGCCTTCGCGACCGCCATCAGAGAACTCACCGACCTCCCCTGGACAGTCGCGCTGACCCACGCCCATTTCGACCATTCCTTCGGCACCGCCGCCTTCGACGCGGCCACGGTATGGGCCCACCCCGCCTGCCGCCACGAACTCCAGTCGACCGCCGAACACCAACGCCAGGAATGGGCCACCTATTACCAAAACAAAGACAATCAGGAAATATCCGAACAAATACGGCGCGCTCGAATCGTCCTTCCGGTTCCCGCTCCACCGGACACCGACCTGGGCAATCGAATCGTCCGCTTCATCCACCCGGGCCCCGCCCACACCAACCACGACCTGGCAATCCACATCCCAGACGCCCACGTGGTATTCGCCGGCGACCTCCTGGAACAAGGCGCCCCACCCGCCTTCGGCGACGCATTCCCCGCCTCCTGGCCCCAAGCCCTGAACAACATCCTCGCCGTCAACCCCGCCACCCTCGTCCCCGGCCACGGAAACCCGGTGACACCCGCCTTCGCCAGAGCCCAGCAAGCGGAACTCGCCCAAGTAGCCCACCTCTGCCGCCTGTTCCGGGAGGGCACAATCACAGCCGAGGAAGCGATCGAGAGATCCCCCTACCCCGCGGAGTTCACCTCGGAGGCGCTCGATCGGGGCTGAACGTTGGCAGTTCACCCGAGCCGAGGCCACACCCTCTTGCCAGACCGTGGAGCGATCTCGATGGCGAGGTCCCGCCCATGGCGCGCATGGCGAGGGCGAACGCGTGCGCGACCGCCGGAACGCGACCTTGATTCGGATGCTCGTCAAACCCCGGTGACGGTACGACAGTCGCTGAAGAGGGCTTGACCGACCCTGAAGCGGCGGGGATGGTGCTGACTTGGCGACGACCGGCAATTCCCTGGCCAGTGACAAGGCGTTACTGCGTATCTATTCGGCGGCATTGACGCGTGTTCTGCACGACCGCGAAATCCGCGACGCGTTCGACCACGTCTGGGTGAGGCCGCTGCAGATCCGTCTTGAGATGGAACGGGACGCCGCCGAGGTGATGGCGGAGGCGCCGCAGGAGTACAACGCGTACCTTCGCGCCCGTCATCGGCATCGCGGACGATCCGCCACCGTCGTTCTGCCAGACCCGGGCTCGCCAGGACATTCCAGGACCGTCGCCGATATCTCGGCGAAGACAAACATCCCGCGATCGTCACTGACTTTTGTCCTGGTCGCCACCAAGCCTTGACATGCGAAAACCCGACGCTAGGCCGGTCTCCGGCCTGTAAAGCTCGTCCAGTTGTGGAACCTTCATCCATCTAGCGGTTGAAACCGCCATACTTGCCGCGTGAGTGACCTGCTTCCTCTATACACCACAGACAGTGCTCCAGAGCACCCCAACGCTCAGGTGCGATCTGCCTGGTTGGTGTGGGCATCCGGCGGCATCACCGGAAAGCGTCATCCAGTTGAAAAGGCACTAGAGGACCTTTCGGATTATGCGAGGGAAGGCGGCGCTCAAGCCGTCTTGGGCATAAAGGTCGGTTTTATGGGTGAATTCGGGAACCCAGTAGTTTTCGGTACCGCAGTGATATGGGAGCGGTAGACGCGCTATCGGTGTCGGTAGTGGCTGGTTGCCGGTATCGGCCGTCTACGCGGCCGGAGCCGGGGACAGCATGACGTCGCTTTACCTGGAGCGGAAACGAGGCACCGCCGAGTCGTCGGCCTCACCGAGCCCAATATCGCGTTCTGCCACTGCCTGTCCGGCGGGATCCCCCGCGACCTGATCCGGGCGGCCCGCGCGGTCGTCCGTACCGCCCGGACGCAGAGCACGGTCACGCTGGCCACGGCGATCATCCGCGAGAACTCCTCGGCAAAGCCCGCGCCATCTTCGCCGCCTGCGCCTACTTCTGCGCGACCCTCGAAGAGATCTTCAGAGCCGGGCTCTCGGCCGACCGGGTCCGCGACGGCGTCGCCGATTTCGACGCGCTGGCCGCCGCGCGGCACGCCTTCGCGCTGGACACCGGGCTCGCGTGGCGAACGATCTCAGCGGTCCGTCAGTCGTGGGATCTGCCGGTCTAGTCGACCTCGAAGGACAGGCGGTCGCTGAGCCAGCGGTGGAACTTTATGGCGAAGCGGACCCAGTGGGCGACGATGGTGGTGAGGTGTTCGCGGGTGACGCCGGCGCCGATGTAGAGCTGGGCGTCGCCTATGACGCGGATGATGCCGTTGTCGGGGGTGAAGGCGTAGACCTTCGGCCACATCGTGTCGGTGTTCCACTCGTTCAGGGCGGTGAGCAGGAGCGGCTTCTCGTCGATCGAGTAGTGCCGGTCATAGAACGTGCGAATGGTAAAAAGATCGCCTTCCGCACCGAACAGGAAGAAGACCGTGAGCGCGTCGGTGGAGATGGCGAGGTCGCCGTCTGAGTCGAAAGTGAACTCGATATCGAGCTCATTGAGAATCTCGATGATCAGTTCCTGGTCGGGCTGGACCACGGCCGGGGATGGGCTCACCCCTCCATCCTGACAGACTGACGCTCGTGTTTGATGACCCTGACGCGGAGTTCGAAGAACACCGGCCGAGAATGTTCGCCCTCGCGTATCGGATGCTAGGGTCGGCCACAGAGGCGGAGGATGTCGTTCAGGACGTCTACCTGCGGTGGAACGGTGCGACCCGAGAGACGATTCAGGCACCGGGGGCGTGGCTGGCCAAAGTGGTCACCAACATGTGTCTCAACCGGCTCACTTCGGCGCGGGCGCGACGCGAACAATATGTCGGTCCGTGGCTCCCGGAACCGATCCTCACCGACGTCCTAAAACCAGATGAACCGGCCGAAACCGTACTGCTGCACGAGTCGGTTTCGCTGGCTTTCCTGCTCCTGCTGGAACGCCTGACCCCCGCGGAACGCGCCGTCTTCGTCCTCCGTGAGGCCTTCTCGTACGGCTACCGCGACATCTCCGCCGTCCTCGACCTCTCCGAGGCCAACTGCCGCCAGCTCCACCGCCGCGCCCAGCGCCGCCTGGGGGAACAGCGCAGGTTCGACGTCCCCGCGCAGCGACGTGAGTCGATCGTCCGGCGTTTCCTCACGGCCGCGGGCAACGGCGACCTGGCCGCCCTGGAGCAGCTGCTGGCCGCCGACGTGACGGCCTGGTCGGACGGCGGCGGCAAGGCGAGCGCCGCCCGCAAACCGGTCCTCGGGCCCGTCAAGATCGCCCGTTTCGTGCTCGGCCTGGTGACGAACGGCCCGGCCGTCGAGGTGACGTTCACCCAGGTCAACGGCGAACCAGGGTTGGTCGCGACGGCGGGGGGAAGGGTCATAGTCGTGGCAGCGTTCGAAACCGACGGGGAGCGGATCTTCGCTCTACGTTCGGTCCTCAATCCCGACAAACTCCGGTATGTCTCCCGGCAGCTGCAGGACCTGTCACATCCCGGGAGGCCATCCGGTTCTTAGGGCCATGAACGAATCCATACTTGTCACAGGCGGCACCGGAGCCCTGGGGCGCGAGGTCGTCGATCGTCTCAAGAACGGCACGCGCGACGTCCGGGTGCTGAGCCGCAAACCAGGGGTGTACCAGGGGGATCTGCGCACCGGCCAGGGCGTGGCCGAGGCGGTGGCGGGGGTGGGCACGATTGTGCACCTCGCCAGCGATCCGCGGACCAAGGGGGCGGATGTCGAGAGCACTCGTCATCTGCTGGCGGCGGCGGCGCCGGGCACTCACATCGTCTACGTCTCGATCGTGGGGGTCGACCGGCATCCGTACTGGTACTACCAGGAGAAGTACCAGGTCGAGCAGATGATCGAGGCGTCCGGGCTGCCGTACACGATCCTGCGGACGACGCAGTTCCATGATTTCGTGCGGTTCCTGGTTCAGGGCATGACGCGGATGCCGGTCGCGCCCGTCCCGATGGGGTGGAGCGTGCAGCCGATCGACACCGGTGAGGTGGCCGATCGGCTGGTGCAGCTGGCGCTCGGGGCGCCGGCCGGGCATGTGCGCGACATGGGCGGGCCTCAGGTGATCCCGCTGCGGCAGCTGGTCAACATGTATCTGCACGCCTCGGGGCGGCGGCGGGTGCTGGTGCCGATCTGGGTGCCCGGCAAGATGGCCGGCGCCTATCGGGCCGGCCTGCATCTGGCTCCGGCGAACAAGACCGGGCGGATCACCTTCGAGGAGTTCCTCGCCGTCAACGTCAAGCCCGGCAGCCCGCCCAGAAGCTACGGGTGACGGAACGGGCTTCATCCCCATGTCTTGACTTCAAGTCGGCTTTAACCACCAGCCTGAAGGGATGGAAATGAGGGAATTGAAGTCCTGGGCCGTCGAAGGCCCCGTCAGCTCGCCGTTCGCCTTTCCGGAGGGCCGGCGGGGCCGCTGGGCCGGCTGGTTCATGAGCGTCACCAATCGCCAGCGCCAGGTCACCACGCTGCTCGACCGGGGGCAGGACGATCGAATCCTCGAAGTCGGCTACGGACCGGGCAAGCTCGTCGCCCTGCTGGCCCGCTCCGGAACCGTCTACGGGGTGGACCCGTCCGCGGAGATGAAGGTTCAAGCCACTTTCCGCAACCGCAGGAAGGCTCGTGCCGGCCGGGTCGATCTCCGGCTGGGTACGGCTGACGCCACCGGCTTCCCCGACGACTCCTTCGACTACGTGATCAGCGTGAACAACGTCGCCCTCTGGCCCGACCTGGAAGCGGGCCTCCGGGAGCTCCACCGGGTCACCAAGCCCGGTGGCCAGCTGGTGATCGGCTGGCACGGGGGCACCCGTCCCAACCGGATCACCCGCCGTCTCCGCCTGCCGGAATCCATGCTGTCCCGGATCCAGGACGCACTGGCCGACGTGTTCACCAAAGTGGACCGCCACGAACTCCGCTCGCTGACGGTTTTCCGCGCGATCCGCTGACTGAATAGGCTGCCTTCTGCACCGAGCACTACGGCAGAAGGACCCCCCATGCAGCTGTCGGACAGCATCGCCCGCGCCGCCGCGATCCCCGCCGACACCCGCACCGGCACTCTCCAGGATGTCGAGCACATCGTCGTGCTGATGCAGGAGAACCGGTCCTTCGACCAGTATTTCGGGTCGTTGCGCGGGGTGCGCGGCTTCGGCGATCCCCGGCCGGTGGTGCTGCCCAGCGGCAAGCCGGTCTGGTACCAGTCCGACGGCACCCGTGACGTGCTGCCGTTCCGTCCCGAGGGCGGGCCGCTGGGCGGGAGGTTCCTGAAGGATCTCGACCACGAGTGGAACAGCGGTCACGACGCCTTCAACGAGGGGCGATACGACCGCTGGATCCCGGCCAAGACGGCGGGAACCATGGCGTACCTCACCCGGGACGACCTTCCGTTCCATTACGCGCTGGCTGACGCGTTCACCGTCTGCGACGCCTTCCACTGCTCGGTGCTGGGGCCCACGGATCCGAACCGGTTCTACCTGTGGAGCGGTCACACCGGGAACGACGGGACCGGGGGCGGGCCGGTGCTTCGGAACGACCAGCTCGGCTACGGGTGGACGACCTATCCGGAGCGGCTGGAGCGGGCCGGGATCTCCTGGAAGATCTACCAGGACATCGGGGACGGGCTGGACGCCGCCGGGAACTGGGGGTGGACGCACCACGCGCCGTACATCGGCAACTACGCCAGCAACAGTCTGCTGTTCTTCGACGCCTACCGGGACGCGCGGCCGGGCGATCCGCTGTACGAGAAGGCCAGGACCGGGACGAACGCCAAGGCCGGGGAGGGGCTTTTCGACATCTTCAAGGCCGATGTGGTCAACGGGCGGCTGCCGCAGGTCTCCTGGCTGGCCGCGCCGGAGGCGTACAGCGAGCATCCGAACTGGCCGGCCAACTACGGCGCCTGGTACATCGCGCAGACGCTCGACGCGCTGACGGCCGATCCGGACGTGTGGAGCAAGACCGTGCTGCTCATCACGTACGACGAGAATGACGGCTTCTTCGACCACGTCGTCCCGCCCTATCCGGCGGGATCGCCCGAGCGGGGGGCGTCGACCGTGGACGTCACCGGCGAGATCTACACGGGCGGCGGCGACTTCCGCGACGGTCCCTACGGATTGGGCCAGCGGGTCCCGATGATCGTGGTGTCGCCGTGGAGCAAGGGCGGCTGGGTGTGCTCCGAAGTGTTCGACCTGACCTCGATCATCCAGTTCATGGAAGCCCGCTTCGGGGTGGCCGAGCCGGGCATCTCGCCCTGGCGGCGCGCGATCTGCGGGGACCTCACGTCCGCGTTCGACTTCACCACGCCGGACCCGGCCCCGGCGGCGCTCCCCGACACCAGCGGCTACGCCCCGCAGGACCGGCTGCGCCACCCCGACCACGTGACGCCGCTGCCCGCCGATCCGCCGCTGCCCAAGCAGGAGCCGGGACGCAGGCCCGCGCGGGCGCTGCCCTATGACCTGCGGGTGGACGGCCGGACTCGGGCCGACGGCTCCTTCGTGGTCGAGTTCGAGAGCCGGGGTGCGGCGGGCGCGACGTTCTATGTCACGTCGGCGGACGGCCGTGGTCCGTGGACGTACACCGTCGAATCCGGGAAGACGTTGTCGGACACCTGGCCGCCGGGCGAGCACGACCTGTCGGTGCACGGGCCCAACGGATTCCTCCGCACCTTCCGCGGGAACGGCCCCGAGGTCGTCTTCGGGGAGGCGCTGACGATCGTCAACACGGGCGACGTCGCACGCGTGCTCACTGTCACGGACCGCTACGGCGTCGCCGCCGTCTACCCGATGGAGCCGGGCGGTGCCGTGACCCACGCCGTGCCACTGTCGGACGGCTGGTACGACCAGGAGTTCACCTCCGGCGACCCGCAGTACGCCCGCCGCCTGGCGGGGCACGTCGAGAACGGCGAACCCAGCCTGAGCGACCCCGGAATCAGCACCGGATGAATCAGGCCACCGTCGTCGGGTCGGTACGCTTCGGGAAGTGGATGATCTTGGCGGGCCGGTACTGGCTGAGGTGAATGATCTTGGTGTCGTGGTTGACGGACGTGAGTGAGCTGGGCCTCCGGCGCAGAGCGGACCGGATGTCTCTCACTTTGGCTAGCGGTGGCACCACCTTGAGCATCGCTATCCCCCCGGGCGTGACGATTTCGTTACCTAACATGAATTTTCTACAGATGAAGGCATAAAACTGCTGTAAAGCGCCTAGAACGGCAGCAGGCGTCCGGACGGGGATCGGAGGTCGAGGTCATCGGCCTTCGCGCCGCGACGCAAGCGTGACTTGGGAATCCGGATTCGTCGGCGGCTTCCTTGAATGGCCATGATGATCGCCCTCCTTCCGGTGATGTTGAGCAGACTATGCGCCTTCCTGTTTGCCGTCCCCTTGTTTTTTACTGGCAGTTTTTGACCGTTGCCAGGAGAGGACGGCTGCGGGCGCGCGGTGGTTGACACCCTCTGCCGTTCTGGTTGGAATGGGCGCCCCGGCTCGCGCGGGCGTGTGAAAGCCGGGGCGCGTGAGGCGAAGTAGCCTCGGCCGGCCATCGGGACCGGCACGCGGACAGTAGGCCGGTGTGACTCCCGCATGAAAGGCCAACAAGGGCCCGTTAAGCCGCCATTCCTGATCCAGTTCACGTTTGGGCAGGTCGGTGGCAAAGATCGTTGAAGACCGCGAAACCGCCTGGGAGCAGGGGTTCCGGGGCGATGCCCGAGATGGTGTCGGCGGTGTGGTTGATGGCGTAGACGGTTCCGTCGCGATGGCGGACGATCTCGACGCCGGGCGGGGTGATGGCGGCGGGCAGACCGGCGGCGGTGAGCAGCGCGGCGTAGCCGTCGTCGTCGAGGTTGGTGGACAGGTACCAGGCCGTGCCGGCGCCGTGCCGGTTGCGGGTGATCGCCGGGGTTCGGTCGGGGTAGGCGGCGAACGCGTCGGCGCTGGTCAGGCGGATGTGCTCGGTCCAGATCGTCCCGGTCAGCCCCATGGTCAGCGGGACCGGTTCGGTCAGCGGGCAGAACTCGTCGACGGAGATTCCGAGCAGGTCGCGGAGGGCGCCGGGGTGGCCGCCCAGGTGGACCCGGCAGTGCTCGTCGACCAGGCCGCTGAAGTAGGAAACGATCAAGGTGCCGCCGGCGCGGACGAAGCCGGTCAGGTTGGCGGCGGATTCGGCGCTGATTAGGTAGAGGCTGGGGACGAGGATCATTTCATATGGCGAAATATCGTCGGATGGGTGGGCGAAGTCGGGGGTGATTCCGTGCCGCCACAGCACGCGGTGGGCCTGCCGGACCGAATTGAGGTAGTCGAGATCGGGGGCGGGCAGGCCGGGGGATTGTTGGGCCCACCACGCTTCGTAGTCCCAGAGGATCGCCACCTTGGCGGCGATTCCGGGGGTATGCCGGGGGAGTTCGGCAAGCGCCCTCCCTAATGCCGATATTTCGTGGAATGTGCGGGAGTTGGGGCCGGCGTGCGGGACCATGCCGTGGTGCCATTGTTCGGTGCCGCCGCGGGAGGCCCGCCACTGGAAGAACATCGCGCCCTGCGAGCCCCGGGCGATGTGCTGGAGCGAGTGCCGCGCCATCGCGCCGGGCGGTTTGGGGATCATCCGGCCGCCGCTGTACCGCACCCCGGCGGCCTGCTCCATCAGCAGCCAGGGCCGCCCGCGCGCCCACGACCGGGCCAGGTCGGCGGCGAACGCGCTCCCCTCCTCCGGGTTCCCGGACGGGTAGTCGTCGATGGCGACCAGATCCACCTCCTCGGCCCAGCGCCGGTGATCGACCGGCACCCAGCCGCCGAAGACGAAGTTGGTCGTCACGGGCACGCCGGTCGGGCGGAGGATGTCGCGCTGCTCCCGGTAGCAGGCGAGCATCTCGTCGGAGAGGAAGCGGCGGAAGTCCAGGGCCTGCGCGGGGTTGGGGAGGTACTGCGTCTTTCGCGGGGGTGTGATCTGGGACCAGTCGGAGTAGTGCTGGCTCCAGAACGAGGTCGTCCAGGCGTCGTTGAGTGCGGTCAGGGTGCCGTGGCGGTGGGTCAGCCAGGTGCGGAAGGCGGTGGCGACGTGGTCGCAGTGGCACCAGGTGCCGTATTCGTTGTGGACGTGCCAGAGGGCGAGGGCGGGGTGCTTGCCGTACCGGTCGGCCAGGGTGGTGGCGATTCGGCGGGCCGCGGCGCGGTAGGGGGGAGCGCTGGCGCAGTAGGTGTCGCGGCTGCCGTGCGTGAGCCGTACCCCGTCGGCGGTGACGGTGAGCGCGTCGGGGTGGGCGAGGCCGAACCAGGGCGGTGGGGAGGCGGTCGGGGTGGCGAGGTTGACCTGGATGTCGTTGGCGTCGAGCAGGTCGAGGACCCGGTCGAGCCAGCCGAAGTCGTACTCGCCGGGGGCGGGTTCCAGGCGGGACCAGGAGAAGACGCCCACGGTCACGAGGTTGACCGCCGCCTCGCGCATCAGGGCGACGTCCTCCTGCCAGACCTCCTCGGGCCACTGCTCGGGGTTGTAGTCGCCGCCGTAGCGCAGGCCCGCCATCGGCCCCCCTCTTGCCGCCCATTAGGATGGAGGTCAAACTAATTGCCATGATCTCCGGTGTCAACGGCTTCGGCTCGCGTACCTGTACCGACGACTGGGAACATGCCCTGATCACCGGAAACGGCCGTCAGGGCGCGCTGGTGTACGGCGGGCCCCGCGCGTTACGTGTCACGTTCTCCCACGAACGCCTGTTCCTCCCGGTCGGGCCCCCACTCGACCCCCCGAACACGGTCCGCATCCTGCCCGAACTTCGCTCTCTGCTGTACGGCGGCGCGTACCAGCAGGCGGCCGACCGCGTGCTCGACCTGGCCATCGAGGAGAACCCGGCCTACGCGGAACTACGCCAGATCGACCCTTTGGTCCCCTCGGCGACCCTCACCTTCCGCCCGCTGACCAGCAGCTCCCCATATTTCCGGGAATGTGATTTCACCTCCGGTGTCGTCACGCAGGGCTGGCCCGGCTTCGCTCAGGAGGTGTTCGCCTCCCGCGCCGACGACGTGATCGCGATCCGCCTCACCGGCGACATCAACGGCGTTCTCGACCTCGCCCCACCCGAAGACCCCCGCTCGAATGCACGCCCTCGATCACCGACGCCTACACCCTGCGCCTGACCACCCCCTCTACCGCGTCGAATGCCGCGTGAGCGCCCAAGGCGGCCACCTCCGGACCACCGGCATGACCGAAGCCGCGACCTTCTACGAGGACTTCCTGGACCCCCCAGGGCAACTTCGCCCCGTCGTACTCCCCGGAGAACGCCCCACCCGGCGAGACCGCCCAGGCCGCGATCAACGCCACCATGGACCTCGCCGCGGTCCGCGACCTGCTCACCAACCTCGGCAGAGTCGCTCCGAGCTCCCGCTGGGAGACGTTGGCGCGGCGATTGCCCGCCTACCGGACCGCCCCGACCGGCGAACTCGCCGAATGGGCGTGGGACCTCAAGGACAACCACGAACACCGCCACGTATCCCACCTGTATCCCTTCTGGTACGAACCCGACCTCCACCTCGCGGCCCCCGGGGACGCTGGCCGTACGGAAGCGCCTGGACTGGCGGCGAAGCGCCGACTCCGACGAGATGGCCTTCGGCCTGGTCCAGCTCGGGCTGGCCGCGGCCGGACTCGGCCTGACCGCCGAGGCGCACGAGGCCCTGACCCTGCTCAGCACCCGCTACTGGCGCCCCAACCTGGTCTCCACCCACAACCGCGACGCCCTCTTCAACGTGGACATCTGCGGCGGAACCCCCGCCCTGATCGCCGCCATGCTCCTCCGCTCCACCGACGAGGGTCGCATCGACCTGCTCCCCGCCTGCCCCTGGCCATCCGGCGAGGCCACCGGCCTGCTGGCCAGAGCCGGTATCAGGGTCGACCGCCTGTCCTGGTCCCCCGAGAGGATCGAAGTCACGCTGACCGCCCGCGAGACCATCACCGCGACCGTCAACGGCCAGGAGCTCCAACTCCTCGCGGGGATCCCCATAGACGCCTTAGCTCTACCTAGGTAGAGTTCGGCGCGTGGTCAGGAACACGAAACCTTCGGCGCAGACCCTGTCGGTGATGGCGGTGCTGTCTTCAGCGCCATTGGACTGGCGGCACGGCTATGACCTCGCCAAAGAGACCGGCCTGAAATCGGGCACGCTCTACCCGATCCTGATCCGGCTCGCCGGCCGGGGGCTCCTGGAGGCCCGCTGGGAGGACGAACAACCCGCCGGGCGCCCCAGGCGGCACCTGTACCGGCTCACCGCCGAAGGCGTCACCGTCGCGCAGGAATCAGCCGCATCCAGTCCCCGACCGACCGGAATCCGCCTCCTGGGCGTGGAAGGAGCCTGATGGACCGGTTACTGAGCTGGGCGGTCCGGCTGCTGCCGCCGCACCGGCGGGACTGGGGCGAAGCCCTCCAGGCCGAGTCCGGGCACGTTCAGGGCCGGTCGGCGCGACTGCGCTGGCAGGCCGGAGGGCTGTTGCTGGTGGCCAGGGAGGCCGGAATGATCCGCAGCATCGGATACACATTCTCCGCGGTGGTGGCGGGAGCCGCCCTGGTCTGGCTCGACTGGCATCCCGGAACCGAGAACGTGGCCGCGCCGACCAACCGGGCCGCCACGATCGCCGTGGTGACGCTGCTCGCCGTCCTGCCCTGGCTGACGCGCCCGTTCCTCGGCCCGGTCGCCGACAACCGCGCCGCCCGGATCGTCCGCGTCGGCGGCTATCTGGCCATGTACGCGCTGCTCGGCGTCATCGTCGGCCTGTCCCGCTTCGCGGGCAGCAGATTCGACCACTTCGTCGCCTTCGACCAGGCCAACCACGACGCCGAGATGCGCAGCGGCGCCGTGGTCGGCGCGATCCTCGTGCTGACCCTGCTCGGCGGCTACGCCCTGCTGATCCTGACGGCGACCTCCCGGCGCGTGTCCGCCGACCCCGCCACCCTGGCCGCCGGATCGGGCCTCGGCGTCGCCGCCGCGCTGGTCGTCTACACGCTGATGCCGCTGGGCGGCCTCCCGGACTCCGCCGCCTACCTCGGCGTGCTGACCCTGCTTCCGCTGGGCCTGCTCCTGGCCGCCGGCCCGGTCGCCGCCCGGTACACCCGCCGCCCGGCGACCTTCACCGCCACGGCCCGCCGCGGCACCCTGGCCGGCCTCTACGCGGGCACCGCCGCCGCCCTGGTCGTCGCCATCCTGACGATCACCACCATGCTGACGCTGCCGGGCCAGGTCGACCTCAAATGGGCCAACCCCAGCCCCAGCGTCCCGCACGGCACCCCGTTCGAGATCCAGATGAGCGTGGGCGACTCCGCCGCGAAATACGAGGCCGGCCTGATCGCCGGCCCTCTGCTCGGCCTCCTGCTCGGCGCTTTCGGCGGCCTGGTCACCCCGCGCCGCAAGGACGGCTCCTAAGCGGAATCGCGGACGATCAGCATGGTGGGAATCGTCACCGACGGCACGTGTTCCGCGCCGTCGATCAGGTCCAGCAGGATCCGGACGGTCTCCTCGGCGATCTCCGCCAGCGGCTGCCGGATCGTGGTCAGGGCGGGATGGGTGGACATCGCCACCGCGGAGTCGTCGAAGCCGCCCAGCGCCACGTCCTCGGGGACCCGGCGGCCGGCGGCCCGGAGCGTCGACAGCGCCCCGGAGGCCATCACGTCCGAGGCCGCGAAGACCGCGTCGAGGTCGGGGGAGCGCTCCAACAGCCGCGCCATCGCGCTCTCCCCGCTCAGCCGGGTCCAGTCGCCGTGCTCGATGAGCTTCTTGGACGCCTTGCGCCCGAGCACGTCCGCGAACCCCTCCAGCCGCTGGATGCCGCCGGGCGTGTCCATCGGCCCGGTGATCATCGCGATCTTCTTCCGGCCCTGTTCGACCAGGTAGCGCGTCATCTGCTGGGCGCCGCCCCGCTCGTCGCACGCCGCGTACGGGATGACGTTCTCCCGCCCTATCACCGCACCACACGACACGGCCGGAATGCGCATCCCGTCCAGCGCGTCCACCAGCGGATCCCCGGCGTGCGTCGACAGCAGCAGCACCCCGTCCGCGTGGCCGCCCTTCACATACCGCAGCACCCGGTCCCGGTCCCCGGCGTCTCCGGCGATCATCATCACCAGCGACATGTCCCGCTCCGCGAGCCGCCGGATGGAGGTCCGGATCGTCGTGCTGTAGTTCGGGTCCTCGAAGATCTTCTCGTGCGGTTCCGAGAGCACTATCACCACCGAACCGGCCCGCTGGGTGACCAGGCTGCGGGCGTTCCTGTTCACCACGTAGCCGGTCTCGGCGATGGCGCGCTCGATGGCCAGGCGGGCGGAGGTGCTGACGTAGCGGTCCCCGTTGAGCACCCGCGAGACCGTCCCCCGCGAGACCCCCGCGGCCGCCGCCACGTCGTGGATTGTCGGCCTCTTCACACTGGCATTCTCCACTAGCGCCCGGCCTGCTAGCCCTTGAGGGCTCCGCCGGACAGATCGGTCCGCCAGTAGCGCTGCATGGTCAGGAACAGCGCGATCAACGGGATGATCGACAGCAGCGCGCCGGTGATGATCAGGTTGTACAGCGAGGGCTGGTTGGCCCCGGCGGCGAGCAGCGTGTACAGCCCGACGGTGAGCGGGAACTTGCCGTCGTCGCCCAGCATGATGAACGGCAGCAGGAAGTTGTTCCAGATGGCCACGAACTGGAACAGGAAGATCGTCACCATCCCGGGCACCATCAGCGGCATGGCGACCCGCGCCAGCAGCCGCCCTTCCGAAGCGCCGTCGATCCGCCCTGCCTCCAGCAGCGAGTCCGGCACGGCCGCGCTGGCGTACACCCGGGCCAGATAGATGCTGTACGGATGCAGGATCTGCGGCAGCAGAACCGCCCAGTAGGTGTCCGCCATCCCGAGCTTGGAGAACAGCAGGTACTGCGGCACCGCCAGCACCACCGACGGCACCAGAATCCCGCCGATCAGCACATTGAAAATCAGATTCCGCCCCGGAAACGCGTACTTCGCCAGCGCGAACCCGGACACCGCCGACACCAGCGTGGACAGCAGCGCCCCACCCCCGGCGTACACCACCGAGTTCAGCATCCACCGCCAGAACACCCCGTGCCGGTACGCGTTGAGCTCCCGCACGTTCTCCAGCAGCCCGGTCCCCGGCGTCAGCGTCCCCAGCGTGAACAGCTCGCCCGGCGCCTTGCTCGCCGAGATCAGCACCCAGCTCACCGGCAGCAGGCAGTAGATCGCGCCCAGCACCAGCAACCCCGTGGGCAGCGCGCCCACCGGCCGCCGGCTCACCGGCTCTCCCCGAACGCGCGCCCGCGGACCACCCGCAGGAACCCGAACGACAGCACCAGCGACACCGCCGCGATCACCAGCGAGGTCGCCGCCGCCGAGTACAGGTCACCGGTCACGAACGCGTCCCGATACACCTTCATCAACGGACTCCAGGTCGAGCTGATCGTGTTCGAGAACGGCCGCAGCGTGGTCGGCTCGGTGAACACCTGAATGGTGGCGATGATCGAGAACACCGTGGTCAGGATGATCGCCGGCACCAGCATCGGGATCTTCACCCGGAGCGCGATGGCCAGCTCGGAAGCCCCGTCCATGCGCGCCGCCTCGTAGTAACTCCGCGGGATCGCCCGCAGATTCGTGTACAGCACCAGCATGTTGAACCCGGTCCCGCCCCAGACGGCCACGTTCGCCATCGAGTACGTCACCGCCGACGCGCTCAGGAAGTCGATCCCCCCGATCGGCGTCAGGCTCGGCAGGTAGAGGAACCCCCACAACAACGACGCCACCACCCCCGGCACCGCGTACGGCAGGAAGATCGCGATCCGGGAGAACCGGGCCAGCCGCACATACGCGGAGTCCAGCAGCAGGGCGAACAGCAGGGCCAGCCCGAGCATCACGACCAGCACCAGCGCGCCGTAGCCGAGCACCCGCAGCCAGCCGGCCCACAGCTCGCCGTCGGCGACCGCCGCGCGCAGGTTGTCCAGGCCGACGAACACCTCCCGCCGCGACCCCTTGCCCAGGCCGAGCCCGGACACCCGGGTCCGCCGCAGCGCCAGATGCACGGTGTAGCCGATCGGCACCGCCAGGAACAGGAGGAACAGCACGATCGCCGGCGTCAGGAACAGGTAGGGTGCGGAGCTCCGGGGAGCGCCGCCGCGCGTCCTGGCCATCTACTGGGCCAGCGTGAAGCCGGACTTCCGCATGTCCGCCACGGTCGTGTCCTGCATGGTGCCGACCGAGGCGCTGAACGGCGACTTATCCTGCAACGCCTTGTCGAACGCGTCCTTGTACGCGTTGTACGTCACGCCCACGTTCGGCCCGAAGGTGAACCCGCGCGCCGAGGCGCCGATGGTCGCGGCCTGCTGCCAGAAGTCGGGCTGGCTCTCGGCGAAGTACGCCGGGGGAGTGCCCAGCGCGGCCTGGCCCTTGCCGGAGGCCGGATACACGAACGCCTCCTTGACCAGCAGGTCGATCCCCTGCGGGTCGGTGTTCAGCCAGGTCGCGAACTTGACCGCGGCGGCCCGGTTCTTGGAGGTGGCGGAGACCGCGGTCGACGAACCACCCCAGAAGCCGCTGAAGTTCTCGCCGGCGTTCCACTGCGGCAGCGGCGCGATGGCCCACTTGCCCTTGCCCTTGGGCGCGTTGCTCTCCAGCACGCCCGGTCCCCAGACGGCCGACGGCCAGCTCAGCTGGGTGCCGTTGTTGAGCGCCTTGTTCCACTCCGGGGTGAAGTACGGCTGGTCGTCGATCACGCCCTCCTGGACCAGGCCGCCCCAGAAGTCGGCGACCTTGGTGGTGGCGGTGTCGTTGATGCCGACCTTCCACGCCTCCCCGGAGATCGACCACCACTGCGCGCCCGCCTGCTGGGCGAGCCCGGCGAACCAGCCGGGGTCCTTGCTGGAGAAGCTGCCCAGGTAGACCTTCGGGTCGGCCTTGTGCACGATGCGGGCTGCCTCGGCGTACTCGGCCCAGGTCTTGGGGACGGCGATGCCGTACTTCTCGAAGAGGTCCTTGCGGTAGTAGAGCATCATCGGGCCGCTGTCCTGCGGGATCGCGTAGACGGCGTCGGTGCCGAGGGTGACCAGCCCCCAGAGGCCCGCGCTGAACTCCGGCTTGACGGCGGCGGTCTCGGCGGCGATGTCGGCGACCGCGTCGGCGGCGATGAACGACGGCAGGTGCTGGTATTCGGCCTGGACCAGGTCGGGGGCGTTGCCGGCCTTGGCGGCGGTGAGGAACTTGGCGGCCGCGTCGTCGCCGCCGGCCTGCTTGCTCACGGTGACCTGGATATCGGGATTCGCCTGATTCCAGACCGCGACGATCTTGTCCATGTTGGGGGCCCAGGTCCAGTAGATGAGGCTGACCGGGCCCGCGGGGGCCGACGAGGCCGCCGTGGCCGGCGCCGCCTCGGGGGTCTCCGCGGTTCCGCCGCATCCGGCGGCGAACAGGGTCGCGAGAGCCGCCGCTATGGCCAGGCGTTGGGTACGCATAGGTGCCTCCGCTGGGTATCTGTGAACGTTCACAGAGTGGAATCGCCCCGCGAGGGCTGTCAATGCTCGTTACGCTCTCGTTAACTCCCAGGATGTCGGGGATGTATTCCCTCCCTGAAGGTCCTGCATTACTGTGCACGTTCACAGAACAAAATCACGCCTGGGGGGCCTGTGCCTGGATATCCCGCTCTGCCGGAGGGCATCGCGTACGGCGGCGACTACTACCCCGAGCAGTGGCCGCGCGAGGTTCAGGAGGAGGACGTCCGCCTGATGCGCGAGGCCGGGGTGACCCTGGTCAGCCTGGGCATCTTCGCCTGGGTGCTGCTGGAACCCGCCGAGGGGCGGTACGAGTTCGGCTGGCTGGACGAGATCCTGGACCGGCTGCACGCGGCCGGCATCGCGGTGAACCTGGGCACCCCGACCGCGACCCCACCACCATGGTTTTCCCGGAAATATCCGGATTCGCTGCCGGTGACGCGGGAGGGCGTGACCATCGGCCTCGGCAGCCGGGAGAGCGCCTGCTCCAGTCACCCCGCCTTCCTCGCGGCGACCTCCGCCCTGGTCACCCGCCTCGCCGAACGGTACGGAGAGCACCCGGCCGTGGTGATGTGGCACGTGCACAACGAGTACGGCGCCCCCCTCGGCGAGTGCTACTGCCCCGCCAGCGTCAACGCCTGGCGTGACTGGCTCCGCCACGCCTACGAGAGCCTCGACGCGCTCAACGACGCCTGGGGCACCACCTTCTGGGGCCAGCGGTATGGCGACTGGGCCGAGATCGACGCCCCCCGATGGAGCCACACCGTGGTCAACCCGGCCCAGCGCCTCGACTACGCCCGCTTCACCAATGACGCCCATCTGTCGCACTACCGGCTCCAGCGCGACCTGCTGCGCGGCAGCGGCAAACCGGTGACCACCAACTTCGCCGGGACCGTGAACTGCAAGTCGATGGACCTGTGGCGGTGGGCGCCCGAGCTGGACGTGATCGCCAACGACCACTACCTGGCCGGGGAGCGCGCCGACAACCACATCCACCTGGCCATGTCCGCCGACCTCAGCCGCTCACTGGCCGGCGGCGCGCCCTGGATGATCATGGAGCATTCGACCGGGGCGGTCAGCTGGCAGCCGCGCGGCATCGCCAAACGGCCGGGGGAGATGCGGCGCAACAGCCTCGCGCACGTCGCGCGGGGGGCTGACGCGGTCATGTTCTTCCAGTGGCGGGCCTCCCGCTACGGCGCGGAGAAGTTCCACTCGGCGATGGTCCCGCACGCGGGCACCGACTCCCAGATCTGGCGCGACGTGGTCGCCCTCGGCTCCGACCTGGCCGCACTGGCCGAAGTCCGGGGGAGCAGGGTGGCCGCCGAGGTCGCGATCGTGTGGGACTGGGAGTCGTACTGGGCGCTGGAACTGGAATGGCGCCCGTCCGGCGACCTCACCTTCCTGGAACGGATCAGCGCCTTCTACGAAGCCCTCTGGCGCGCCCACATCACCACCGACTTCGTCCACCCTTCAGCCGATATTTCGGGATATCGGGTGGTGGTGGCGCCGTCCTCGTACCTGCTCACCGAAGCCTCGGCCAAGAACCTTCAGCGTTACGTCGAGTCCGGCGGCACCCTCGTCGTGTCGTATTTCTCCGGCATCGTCAACGAGCACGACACCGTGCACCCCGGCGCCCATCCCGGCGCGCTCCGCGACCTGCTCGGCCTGTCCGTCGAGGAGTTCCACCCCCTCCGCGAGCACGAGCGCGTCACGCTCTCCGGCGGGGCCACCGCACGCGTCTGGTCGGAGCGGGTCCGCCTGACCGGGGCCCGCTCCGACCAGAGGTTCACCACCGGCCCCGACGCCGGGCACCCCGCCGTCACCGTCAACGAACTCGGCGCGGGCGCCGCCTGGTATCTGGCCACCGCCCCCGCCGACGGCCTGCGCGACCTGCTCACCCCGATCCTCGACCGGGCCGCCGTCACCCGGCCGCGCGGCCTTCCCGACACGCTCGAACACGTCCTGCGCGGGCGGCACCTCTTCCTGATCAACCACGCCGACACCCCGGC
Source organism: Acrocarpospora corrugata (assembly GCF_009687845.1). Lineage (GTDB taxonomy): Bacteria > Actinomycetota > Actinomycetes > Streptosporangiales > Streptosporangiaceae > Acrocarpospora > Acrocarpospora corrugata. The sequence goes on along the minus strand of NZ_BLAD01000048.1, from coordinate 21,010 downwards.
GGCCGTGCCCGGCGTCACCGGAACCGACGTCCTCACCCGAACCCCGTTCGACGGCGAGGTGCCCCCAGGCGCGGTCACCGTCGTCAGGCTCGCCCCCCTTCCCTGACCGGAGGAACAATGAAACGTTTGTTCGCGGCGCTGACGGGCGTCGTGGTCGGCCTCACCCTGGCCGCCCCCGCGCACGCCCATCCCCGCCCCGACCCCCTCTCCATCCGCGGCGCCGACGTCTCCAGCCTGGCCAAATCCGAGGCGTACGGCGGTGTCTACCGGGACCGCGACGGCCGCCGCGGCGACGCCCTGCGCATCCTGGAGAAGGCCGGCCTCAACTACATCCGTCTCAAGGTCTGGGTGAACCCCGCCGACGGCTACAACGACAAGGCCCACGTGCTGGCCGTCGCCCGCCGCGCCAAGGCGGCCGGTCTCAAGCTGCTGGTCGACTTCCACTACTCCGACAGCTGGGCCGACCCCGGCAAGCAGAACAAGCCCGCCGCCTGGGCGGCGTTGCCGTACGAGCAGCTCAAGCGGGCCGTCTACGACCACACCAGGGACGTGCTCAACGGCCTGCGCCGGCAGGGCACCACCGCGGACATGGTGCAGATCGGCAACGAGCTCAACGGCGGCCTGCTCTGGCCGGACGGCCGCTACGACAATTGGCCCAGCATGGCCGGCCTGCTCAACGCCGGCTATGACGCCGTCAAGTCCGTCTCCGCCCGCACAAGGGTGGTCCTGCACCTGGCCAACGGCGGCGACAACGGCCTCTACCGCTGGTGGTTCGACAACGCCGCCGCCAACGGCATCCGCTACGACGTGATCGGCCTGTCCTACTACCCGTACTGGCACGGCACCTTCGAGGCGTTCCAGGCCAACCTCAACGACCTCGCCGTCCGGTACGGCAAGCCGATGATCCTCGCCGAGACCGCCTACCCGTTCACGACGCAGGACAAGGACGGCTGGGAGAACATCATCCTGGCGGCGGAGCCGTACCCCGGCTATCCGGCGACGCCCGAGGGCCAGACCGCCTTCCTGCGCAAGGTCACCGAGATCATGCGCGCGGTGCCGAACAATCTTGGGCTGGGCGTCTTCTACTGGGAGGCGACCTGGACCGGCGTGCCCGGCAACGGCTGGGATCCGGCCGATCCCGCCTCCGGCAACGGCTGGGAGAACCAGGCGCTGTTCGACTTCACCAACCGGCCGCTCCCGGCCATGCGCGAGTTCGGACAAGGCCGATGAGGCGCGTCCTGGGGGTTCTGGCCCTGATGGCTGCCGTACTCGTCGCGTCGCCCGCCCACGCGGCGAGCACGCTCACCAACGCCGGCTTCGAAACCGTCAACCTGGCCGGCTGGAGCACCACCGGCACCGCCGCCGCCGACTTCCATGAAGCGGGTGGGCGCACCGGGAGCTACCGGCTGTCGCACTGGTCGTCCTCGGCGTACACGGTGGAGACCTGGCAGGCGCTGAACGGGCTCGCCAACGGGACCTACACGCTGCGCGCCTGGGTCCGCTCCGGCGCGGCGAGCCAGAGCTGGATCTCGCTCAAGAACTGCGGCGGCGCGGAACGCCGCACCTACGTGCCGGTGTCCGGGAACTGGCTGCGGATCGCGGTCACCCAGACCGTCACGAACACCCAGTGCACCGTCAGCCTCAACTCCAGCGCCGCCGCCGGCGGCTGGGCCAACTTCGACGACGTGACCTTCTCCTCGGGCTCCGCCACGCTGTCGATCAAGGGCGGCGACGTCTCCAGCCTGCCCAAGTCGGAGGCGTTCGGCGGGCGGTACTTCACCGCGGCCGGGGTGCGCGGCGACGCGCTGACCATCCTGCGCGACAACGGCGTCAACTACGCGCGCCTCAAGGTCTGGGTGAACCCCGCCGACGGCTACAACAACAAGGCCAGAGTGCTGGCCATGGCCGCCCGCGCGAAGGCGCTCGGCATGGGCCTGCTGATCGACTTCCACTACTCCGACAGCTGGGCCGACCCCGGTAAGCAGTACAAACCCGCCGCCTGGACGTCGCTCCCGCTCGCGCAGCTCAGAACCGCCGTCTACAACCACACCTACGACGTCCTGAACGCGCTCAAAGCCCAGGGCACCACCGCCGACATGGTGCAGGTCGGCAACGAGATCAACGACGGCATGCTCTGGGAGGACGGCCGCAGCTCCCGCTTCGGGCAACTCGCCCAGCTCATCCGCTCCGGCTACGACGCCGTCAAGGCGGTCTCCAGCTCGACCAAGGTCGTCCTGCACCTGGCCAACGGCGGCGACAACGGCCTCTACCGCTGGTGGTTCGACAGCGCCGCCGCCAACGGCGTCCTGTACGACGTGATCGGCGTCTCCTACTACCCGTACTGGCACGGCACCTTCGCCGCCTTCCAGACCAACATCGACGACATCGCCACCCGCTACGGCAAACCAGTCCTCCTCGCCGAAACCGCCTACCCGTTCACCCCGGGCACCGACGACGCCTTCGGCAACATGGTCAACGCCGCCACACCCGTAACGGGTTACCCATCCTCATCGGCGGGCCAGTCCGCGATGCTCCGCGACATCATGTCCCTGGTCCAGGCGATCCCGAACGGCCGCGGTCTCGGCATCGTCTACTGGGAACCCACCTGGACGGCCGTCACCGGCAACGGCTGGGACCCGACCAACCCCTCATCAGGCAACGAATGGGAAAACCAGGCCCTCTTCGACTTCAACGACCGAGCCCTCCCGGCCCTCACCCAGTTCACCCACCAGTAGGGCCCACTCGACGTGGGTGCGGTGTCCTGCCAGGCGCCGCGCCCACGTCCACACCTCGCGATTCGGGGATCACTGGGAGTGACGATTCGTGGCATGTGGCGTCATGATCCGAACTAGAGTTGCCCCATGCCGCTGGTGCGCTTTTCCATTGAGAACTACCGATGCTTTCCCAAGGCACAGGAGCTCGAACTCAGGGCGATCACGGTGGTTCTTGGGAAGAATCACTCGGGTAAGAGCGCGTTGGTCAGAGCGCCGCTGGTCCTTCAGACCGGGATCCGTACCGACTCACCGATGCCGCTCGATCTCGACCGGTTGGGGGGAGTCCGCCCCGGACTTCCTCAATCTGATCTATGGCGGGAGCCCGCACGGGAGCCTGCGATTGAAGCTTGACTTCCAGCGCGAAGACGCGCCCCTCCACGAGCTGACCGTCGATGTGCAGAACGTTGACGAGTGGGGCCAGCAGGTGGTTCGCGATCTGTCACTCACGGACGGCCGCACGTCAACGCGGGTGGAGTGGTTGTCCGATTCTCCGGGAGAGACAGACGAAGACTGGCCTGAGCAGCATGATCTCGCTGTCGGGCACATGTACGCGGTGTCGAACGAAGGTGAGGTAGGGCAGGGGTTTCTCCCCTTCCGTGGGCTTATGCCCGCCATCCGCTACGACGACGGGTCTCTGTTGCGCGATGACATCGACGCCGACGTGGTGGACGGGACGCTCGATGATGTGGATCTCGTCGGCTTCGTCGAGGCGATGCGAGTGGTGCGAGCAGAGTTCGATGACATTCGTTACCTCGGGCCGTACCGGCAGCGGCCAGAGCGGGTGAATCGACTCCGGTCCCGTACCCCTTCCGTCGTAGGAAGCAGCGGGGAAGCGGCCCTGGACATCCTGGCCAGCGATTCGATCCGGCGCAGAGGCGCGCTGACCGACAAGATCAACGACTATCTCACCGAGAACCTCCCTGGCTGGAAACTCGGTATCACCGATCACGACGATGGCGTCTACGCGGTCGTCCTCCGATCGATCGGGAGTGGCGCTCTCGAGGTCAATCTGGCCGACGCCGGTACGGGGGTCACCCAACTGCTGCCGATCCTCGTGCAGCGTGCCGTCGACGCCGTCACGCCGCCACGCCGCCCCACCCTGGAGATCATCGAAGAACCCGAGCTGCACCTGCACCCTTCGGCGCACGCACTCATGGCTGACCTGCTGCTCCAGGCGATCAAGGTTCCAAGGTGCGTTTCCTGGTCGAAACCCACAGCGAGACCTTCCTGCTGCGCCTCCGCCGGAGGATCGCCGAGGGCAGCGTGGCCGCCGCGGATGTCGCCGTCTACTTCGTCGAGAACGAGGGAGGCTCAGCCAGCGCGCGGAGAATCGAAATCGACTCCATGGGCAACCTCGACTACTGGCCTCGTGGCGTGTTCGCCGAGGACTTCGAGAGACGAGAGCTCTCGCGGCAGCGCAGATCGACCGATCGGCAACGGATGCGAGTTGAGCTTTCCGTCGATCTCTTCGACTCCTCCGACCACGTCGAGGACATCGCCGAACTGATGCGGCTGTTCGGCCGAGGCCGCCGCGACTGGGTCATCAGCGCCGTAGCCGTCGCCTGCGCCGAGACATACTTCCGCCAGCACTTACCCGGCCTTTCTCCGATTTACCAGGAGATGGCGATGAAGGCCGCCACCGCGCAATCCTGGACAGTGGACGAGAGGCCCGCACTTCTCGTCACCGCGCAGACGGCCGCGGCGGACGTCGCGGACCTGCGGCAAGCCGCCCTGCTGTTCGTCGAGGACGCGATATCGGACCGATGCTTCGTGCTCGGCCTGGCCCACGCCCTCGACGAGGCCGATGTCGTGCAAGCGATCGAGGATGGGCTGCTGGAGATCCGTCATGGCGGTGGAAAGAGCCGCACTTTCACCCTGGCTGCCGCGGAACTCACGCGGTTCGCGAGAACTCATCGGGTGGCAGCGCTCGTGGACAGCGATCGGATGACCCCGAGCGAGCGACCCGGATGCGAGAAGTCCGCGGACAGCCTTCGTTCCCGCGGCGGGCTGGTTCATGTCCTGATGTTCCGCGAGGCGGAAAACTACGTCCCGAACAAGGTCCTCGCGGCGATCCGGCCCTACCGGGAGTCTTCCAAGAAGCTGGTGGCCCTCAAAGAGTTGACCTGCGAACAGCGCGCCCATTTCGATATGAAGCGGGGCTTTCCGGAAAGAAGATCAGGAGAGCCTCCGGTGCCGAAGGCTCACGGCACGTTGTACGACGGGGTCAGCGGCCAGACGATCGATAGGCTGCGAGCAGGTTTCGGGACCGATCTCACCGAGCGTCTGAGACGGGAGGCGGAGCAGGGCGGGCTGGCCGAATCGCACTTCCTCTGCTTGGGGGAAGGGGTCGTACCGGAGCTGCGAGAGCTTCTCGCGATGCTTCGTAAGATCATATAGAGGTGCACGTGTTCGATCGCGACGAAGAGATCACCGCCGTTCCGGAGATCCACTACCTGGAGGAGATCCTCGCCAGGATCTCGAGCGGTGAGCTTCGTGTGCCCCGATTTCAGCGCCCCTTCGCCTGGGGGCCCGAGCAGATGCTCGATCTGTTCGACAGCATCGAACGGGGTATCCCATCGGGAGCATTCTCATCTGGGAGACCGATCGGGAAATCGCCAGCCTGGATGAGATCGCCGGCTTGAAGTTGCCTCCGGTCAGGCCTGGAAGCTCGGTCTCCTACATCTTGGACGGTCACCAGCGGCTTTCCACGCTCTACGGGTGCCTGCGGCGACCTGCCAACGCACGCAGGTCGACCGAACAGCGGGACTGGATGTGGTGGGTCTATCGGACTCTGGACTCTTCGGGCAGAGGCACCGCTGGCTCCAGTCGCTACCGTCATTGGAATTCGGATGGTGCCCCGCCCGCAGAGCATCTTCCGGTGCGGTCGATCCTCCGCACCATGGACTACCTCGCTTATGAGCGGAACCTGTCGAAGCACGTTCATGGATCAACGCTCGATCGCATGCTGCATGAGGCCGAGCAGCTGGCCCAGCGCATCAAGTCATACAAGCTTGCGGTCGTCCGACTATCGGGCGGATCGCTGAACCAGGCGGTCGAGGTCTTCTCGCGACTGAACAGTGGTCGGCAATCCACTGACCGCCTGGCCTCTGCCCTGACGCATGCGACCGTCGCGTCGGAGAGCTTGGCTGATCGCGTGACCGAGATCCAGGAGCGAACCGTCGTGTCGGGGTTCGGCGACATACCGGCGCTGACGATCTTTCAAGCCATTCTCGCAGTCTCCGGAGAAGAGGATATTCAGGGCGTGCGCCGGGAAGCCCTCACCGAGCGCGCGGAGGGAAGAATTCGCAACTCGGTCGAGAACGCAGACGTCGCCTTGGAGAAGGCGGTCGATTTCCTGCGTCAGCGGATCGGTGTGCCGCACGTGAGGTTGGTTCCCTACAACCTTCAGATCGTGCTGCTGACCTTGTTCTTCCATGTGGACAGAAGACTGGATGAGGGAAAGCTGTCCGTTCTGCTGAGGTGGTTCTGGAACACGTCGTTGGCGGGCTACTTCGCCGGTGCGGATCCATCTCTAGTCCAGGACTCGCTGCGTGAGATGAAGGACTTTGCCGCAGGACGCGGTTATCTTCGATCATGAGGCATGCAGGCGCGGCCGTTCCCGGCACGTTTCGACACCCGGAGCGCCCGGGTTCGAGCTTTCATCCTGTGGGAACTGCGCGAGTATCCGCAGCGCAAGGATCTCGACGGATCCATTGTCGACGCGGCCGCGATGCTGTCCCGAGCTTCAGTGGACAGTTACCGGCAAGTTGTGACCGAGCGAGGAGTATTGGCGGCATCGAGCCCTGGCAACAGGCTGATGTTGTCCACGCCTGGTGGGGTGTCCCTCAGGCAGGCGTTGCTGTCGATTACCCCTGACCTGGCCATTCATGTGCTGGCTGATCATGTGATCCCGTATTCGGCCTATCAAGCTCTCCGGCACGGTGATGACGCGGCGTTCATCGCCATCAGGACCGAGGCGCTGGCTGTGCGCGAGCGGCGCTTCATGGCTCAGTTTCACGTCCAAGAGGCCGACGAACTGCTGGGCGAGACCGACATCGACACCGAGTAGCCCCCGGCTTACATGATTTCGGGGGAGGCTTCCCAGTTGCGGCAGGGGACGACCGCGTAGTGGCGGTAGAGGACGGCGACGGGGCCCTGGCCGGTGAGGTTGCCGCGTAGTTCGATGGACTGACTGTAAGGGCCGCAGACGCAGTCGGGTGTGCCCTCGTGGGGGATGACGTCGTCAGTTGGCAGGACGTGCACGAATTTAGACATCTCATTTCCCACTTTGCTTCGGCTAAGTTCTCAAGTTACCCATAGCGGGACAAATCAGGCAAGTGTCTTGGGGTGGGCTTGGCGTTGACGTTTGTTGGGATGGACGGCAAACTAATTCGCGAAGTGGTCGTCCGTAGGGGTGGGGAGTTGGCATGCCGTACCGTCCGCCGTTGGTGGCTCGTGAGTATTTTGTTGCGGATCCTCCGGAGTTGCCGGTGCGGGAGCACGGTGAAGAGGGGCTTTCCGCGCTGACGCGGGCCGAAGTGGTGACCGTCGACTGGGCGGGGGTGACGTTCAAGGGGTCCACGTCGGCGGACGAGACGCTGGTGGTGCGGATCTGCGCGGCCGGTGAGGGGGTCATCCGGGTCCGCCTGATGCAGGACATGGACGCCAGGACGCGGTCGGCGCGGGCGATCTCGATGGTGACGCCGGGGAGCTACCACGCGGTGGTGACGGCCGATGAGAGCCGGGTGGTGCTGAACGCGGGCGGGCTGCGGGTGGAGATCCGGCTCAATCCGTGGAACATGCGGTTCGTCGACGAGAGCGGGAAGGTGCTGGCCGAGCAGGATCCGGGGCGGCCCGACATCAGCGGGCGGCTGCGGACGCTGCCGTTCGGGCGGTCGACGGTGGACGGGACGCCGGTGGCCTACCACGAGACGTTCCTGGTGCCGGCGGACGAGGCGTTCGGCGGGTTCGGGGAGTCGTTCACGCCGGTGGACAAGCGCGGGCAGCGGCCGTTGATGTGGAACTTCGACGCTTTCGGGGCGGAGTCCCAGCGGGCGTACAAGAACGTGCCTTTCTATCTGTCCAGCCGGGGTTACGGGATCCTGGTGGACAGTGGGATGCCGGTGGAGTTCGACATGTGCCAGTCGACCCACAGTGACGTGCAGATCGTGGTGCCGGACGATCTGATCGACTACTACGTGCTGGCGGGGCCGACGCCGGAGCGGGTGCTGGAGCGGTTCGGGTGGCTGACCGGGAAGCCGGTGCTGCCGCCGAAGTGGGCGTTCGGGGCGTGGATCTCGTCGGGGTTCTTCCGGGACAGCCAGGAGCGGGTGCTGGAGCGGGCGCGGACCATCCGGACCAAGGGGATTCCGTGTGACGTGCTGCATCTGGACACGTTCTGGCAGACCGAGGGGCACTGGTCGGATCTGCGGTGGGATCCGGTGGCGTTCCCGGACCCGGCGGGCATGCTGGCCGAACTGGCCGGGCAGGGGTTCCACGTCTGCCTCTGGATGAATCCGTATATTTCCCACTTAAGCCCGGCGTTCGCCGAGGCCGCCGACGCCGGATATTTCCTGAAGAAGCGGGACGGCGAGGCGTACGTCGCGGACGTCTGGCATGGCTCTTACCCGGCCTCCGGGATCGTCGACTTCACCAATCCGGACGCCGCCGCCTGGTTCCGCGGGCTGCTCAAGCCGCTGCTCGAGCAGGGCGTCGCCGCGTTCAAGACCGACTTCGCCGAAGGCGTGCCCGCCGACTCGGTCGCCTTCAACGGCATGACCGGCGTCGAACTCCACAACGTCTACACGCTGCTCTTCAACGACCTGGTCGCCGACGTCACCCGGGAGGTCGCCGGGCACGGCATGGTCTGGGCGCGTTCGTCCTACCTGGGCGGGCAGCGGCACCCCGCGCAGTGGAGCGGCGACGTCGACGCCACCTACCCGGCCATGGGCAGCACCATCCGCGGCGGCCTCTCGCACGGCCTGTCCGGCATCCCGTTCTGGAGCCACGACGCCGGCGGCTTCACCGGCACCCCCACCCCCGACCTGTACATCCGCTGGTCCCAGTTCGGGGCGCTCTCCCCGCTGGTGCGGTTCCACGGCACCTCCAGCCGCGAGCCGTGGGAGTTCCCCGAGCACGCCGAGAACGGCGCGATCGACGCGCTGCGGCTGCGGTATCGGCTGATGCCGTACATCTATTCGGCGGCCGTGGTCGCGGCCGAGACGGGCGCGCCGATGATGCGCGCGCTCTGCGTGGACTATCCGGACGATCCGGTGGCCTGGCAGGCCGACCTGGAGTACCTGTTCGGGAAGGACCTGCTGGTCGCGCCGATGATCTCGGCGGACGGCACCCGGAGCGTCTACCTGCCCGCGGGGTCGTGGGTGGACTACTGGACCGGCGAAATCCTGACCGGCGGCCGGTATCTCACCGTCTCACCGCATCTCGACCGCATCCCGCTGTACGTCCGGTACGGCGCCCTCATCCCCACGACCACCCCGGGCGACACGGTGGCCGAAGACCCGGACATCACCCTGGTCGTGTACGGCCTGCCTGACGGCGTCAGCCGTACCGAAATCAGGGACATGGACGGAACCACCACCGTGACCGCGACGGTGGACGGGGACCGGCTGGTGGTCGCGGCCGACGGTCCCAAGCGGATCTCCCACGTCGAACTCGTCGGCGCCGCCGCAGAGTTCGTCATTCTCTAGGAGTCTGTAATGCGCAAATATCCCCTCATCGTGCTCATGGCGGCCGTGCTGGCCGCCTGTGGGGGCACCGATACCCCGGCCCCGCAGGCGTCCGGCGGAACCCAGGCCAGGACGCTCACGCTCTGGCACTACGAAGGCGCGGACAGCGCGATGGGCAAGGCCTGGGCCGAGTCGATCAAGAAGTTCGAGGCGTCGCACCCCGGGGTCACGGTGAAGTTCGAGGAGAAGGGCTTCGAGCAGATCCAGAAGACGGCCGGGATGGTCCTCAACTCCGATGAGGCGCCCGACCTGATGGAGTACAACAAGGGCAACGCGACCGCCGGGCTGCTGTCCAAGCAGGGGCTGCTGACCGACCTGTCGGCGCAGGCGGCGCAGCGCGGCTGGGACAAGGCGCTGTCGGCGTCCCTACAGACCACCGCGAAATACGACGAGCGCGGCATCATGGGCTCCGGCAAGTGGTTCGGCATCCCGAACTACGCCGAATACGTGATGGTCTACTACAACAAGGACCTCTTCGCGGAGCACAAGGTCGAGGTGCCGGCCACGTACGAGCAGTTCACGGCCGCGCTGGACACCTTCGTCAAGGCCGGCGTGACGCCGATCGCCAACGCCGGCGCCGAGTACCCGGCCCAGCAGATCTTCTACCTGCTCGCGCTCAGCAAGGCGCAGCGGACCTGGGTGGACAGCTACCAGCTTTACCAGGGCAAAATCGACTTCCACGGGCCCGAACTGACCTACGCCGCGACCACCTACGCGGACTGGGTGAAGAAGGGCTACCTGGACAAGGACTCGGCCGGGATCAAGGCCGAGGACATGGGCGTCGCGTTCATGAGCGGCAAGTTCCCGATCATGGTGTCCGGCTCCTGGTGGTACGGCCGGGTGCAGTCCACGGTCAAGGACTTCGAGTGGGGGTCCTTCCTCTGGCCGGGCAACCAAATGGCGCCCGGTTCCTCGGGCAACATCTGGGTGGTGCCGGAGAAGGCCAAGAACAAGGACCTGGCCTACGACTTCATCGACATCACGATGAGCAAGGAGATCCAGAACCTGCTCGGCAACTCGGGCGGGCTGCCGGTGGCGGCCGACCCGGCGGCGATCACCGACGCCAAGAGCAAGGAGCTGGTGGAGAACTTCAACAAGCTGTCCGCCCAGGACGGCCTGGCGTTCTACCCCGACTGGCCCGCGCCCGGCTACTACGACGTGCTGGTCGCCGGCGTCCAGGGCCTGATCAACGGGACCGCGCCGGACGCCGTGCTGGACGAGATCGCCGGGCCCTACAACGAGAATCTGGCGGATATCGGCGGATGAGGTCCCGGGGATACTGGCTCTATCTGATCCCCAGCCTCGTGTTGTTCGTCGGTGTGATCGTGGCGCCGTTCCTGATGAACGTCGCCACGAGTTTCACCCGCTGGTCCGGGGTGGGCACGCCGGAGTGGATCGGTTTCGAGAACTACGCCAGGCTGCTGAAGGACGAGCGGTTCTGGACGTCCTTCCAGCACAACGTCGCGTTGATCCTGGCGATGGCGGTGGTCCCCACCCTGCTCGGGCTGGTGCTCGCCGCCGCGCTGTTCGACTACATCGCCAAGAAGTTCGGGCCGCGTACGGCGTCCGCGTTGCGTGCGGCCTTCTACCTGCCGCAGGTGCTGCCGGTGGCGATCGCGGGCGTGGTGTGGGGGTGGCTGCTGCACCCCTCCTACGGCGCGGTGAACGAGATCTTCGGGATCGACGTCAACTGGCTGGGCGATCCGTCGCTCGCGCTGGCCACGGTGATGGCGATCATGGTGTGGTTCCAGCTGGGCTACCCGGTGGTGATCTTCATGGCCGGGCTCCAGCGGGTGGATCCCGCCCTCTACGAGGCCGCCGAGATCGACGGCGCGTCCTGGTGGCGGCGGTTCTGGCACATCACCGTGCCGCAGATCCGCCCCGAGTTCTTCGTGGTGCTGCTGACCTGTACGATCGCCGCCCTCAAGGTGTTCGGCCCGATCTTCGTGCTGACCCGCGGCGGCCCGGCCGGAGCGACCATGGTCCCGTCCTACTTCTCCTACCTGAACTTCTTCCAGCGGGTGAACGTCGGGTACGGCTCCGCCATCGCCACCGTCCTCGCGCTCATCATCGTCGTGGTCACCTTCCTGTTCCTGCGCGTCCAGGAGCGTGACGCGTGAGGCGCTACTCGCTGCTGGCGGCGCTGGTCGTGCTGGCGTTCGTGATGCTCTTCCCGTTCCTGCTGGTCGCGCTCAACGCGTTCAAGTCGCCGGCGGAGTACTCCTCGGGCGGGCCGCTGGCGCTACCAGAAGGGCTCTATCTGGACGGTCTTGTGGAGTTCTGGAACCGGGTCGACTTCACCCGCAAGCTCTGGAACAGCCTGCTGATCAGCGGGTGCGTCGCGGCGGGCGCGGTGGTGCTGTCGGTGCTCAACGCGTACGCGCTGGGGATCGGGCGGGTGCGGGGGAGGCTCTGGATCCTGGTCGTCTTCCTGGTGGCGAACACGCTGCCGCAGGAGGCGCTCGTCTATCCGCTGTACTACCTGGCCAAACAGGTCGGCCTCTACGACAGCCGCCTCTTCGTGATCCTGATATTTACCGTCATCCAGGCGGCTTTCGGGACATATCTGCTTTCGGCGGTGCTCGGGCGGTTTCCGGCCGAGATCCTGGAGGCCGCCGCGATCGACGGCGCGGGGAAGTGGCGGGCGCTGTGGCTGATCGTCGTCCCGATCAGCCGGCCGACCCTGTCCGTGCTGCTCATCTTCTTCTTCATCTGGACCTGGAACGAGTTCTTCCTGCCGCTCGTCTTCCTGATCTCCAACGACAACCAGACCGTGCCGGTCGCGCTCGGCGTGCTGCAGGGCGACCGGCTGATGGACGCGACCATGTCCAGCGCCTCCGCGCTGCTCGGCATCGTGCCCGCCGTCGCGTTCTTCCTGATCTTCCAGCGGACCCTCACCCGCGGGATCACCGTGGGTGCCATCAAATAGCCGCCAACCTGACCTGGAGGCTTTCCCATGTTCCGACGACCACTATTGGCGCTGGCCGCGCTGGCCCTGGCCCTCGGGCTGGGGACCGTTCCCGCGCAGGCCGCCGACGACTATCCGTTCCGCGATCCCGGGTTGCCGCTCGGCCAGCGGATCGACGACCTGCTCGGCCGGCTCACCCTGGCCGAGAAGATCTCCTGGCTGCACCAGTACCAGCCCGCCGTGGCGCGGCTCGGCATCGCCTCGTTCAAGACGGGCACCGAGGCGCTGCACGGCGTCGCCTGGTCCACCGACGTGTCCGCGGGCGGAGCCGTGCGCACCGCGGCGGGGACGGTGTTCCCGCAGGCAGTCGGGCTGGCCAGCACTTGGGATCCGGCCCTGATCAAGCGCGTCGGCGCGGCCGTCGGCACCGAGGCGCGCGGTTACCACGCGGAGAACCCCGCCGTGTGGGGGCTCCAGTTGTGGGCGCCCGTGGTGAACCTGCTGCGGGATCCGCGCTGGGGGCGGAACGAGGAGGGATACTCCGAGGATCCGCTGCTGACCGGGGCGATCTCCACCGCCTACGGGAAGGGCGTCACCGGCGACGATCCCGACCACCTGCGGGCCGCGCCGGTGCTCAAGCACTTCCTGGCCAACAACAACGAGGTCAACCGGACCACCACCAACTCCAGCCTGCCGCCGCGCGTTCTCAAGGAGTACGAGGAGCCCGCCTTCCGCGCCGCCATCTCCGCCGGCGCGGCCACCGGGGTCATGACCTCCTACAACGTCGTCAACGGACGCCCGGCCACGGTCACCGACCTGTCCGGGGTGCGGAGCTGGAGCACCCGTGACCTGTTCAACGTTACCGACGCGCACGCGCCCAACAACCTGGTGGACTCGCAGCGGTACTACCCGAACCTGGCGGCGGCCGACGCGGCCACGCTGAAGGCCGGGGTGGACAGCTTCACCACCGACGACACCAACTCGCCGCGGACCATCGCCGCCGTCACCGACGCGCTCAACCAGGGGCTGATCACCGAGGGGGACGTGAACACCGCCGTCCGGCACATCCTGAGCATCCGGTTCCGGCTCGGCGAGTTCGACCCGGGCGGCGGGCCGTACGGGAACATCACCAAGGCTGTGGTGGACTCGCCGGCCCATCGCGCGCTCAACCGGGAGACGGCGGGCAAGGCAGCCGTGCTGCTGAAGAACTCCGGGCTGCTTCCGCTCGCGCCCAACCGCAAGGTCGCCGTCATCGGGCCGCTGGGGGACACCCTGTACACCGACTGGTACGGCGGCAGCCTGCCGTATCGGGTGACTCCGCTCGACGGCATCAGGGAACGCGCCACGGCGACCGAAACCGAGGGCGTGGATCGGGTCGCGTTCCGGCATGTGGCGTCCGGGGGGTACATCACGGCGACCGGCACGACGGACGCCGACACCGTCGGGACCGCGCCCGCGCTCTCCGCCGCCGGCCAGTGGGACCTCACGGACTGGGGCGAAGGGGTCGTGACCTTGCGTAACGCCGGTAACGGGCGGTATCTCGGCTGGAACTTCGCGCCGTTCATCACCCGGGACGATCAGCCCAACGGGTGGTTCGTGCAGCAGCAGTTCAAGCTGGAAGCCGCCGGGGACGGGACCTTCCTGATCAAGTATGTCGGGTATGAGGTTACGCAGCCGTGGTTCTGGCTGCCGGAGACGTACGTGCAGGTGGACGCCGATGGCAAACTCTCCGTCGGCGCGAAGGCCAGCGCCGCCAAGTTCGCCAAGGAGGTCGTGACCGACGGCGTCGCCACCGCCGTCGCCGCCGCGAAGGCCGCCGACGTGGCCGTGGTCGTCGTCGGCAGCATGCCGTTCATCAACGGCCGCGAAGACCACGACCGTACCTCCACCAAGCTGGCCGAAGGCCAGGAAGCCCTGGTCAAGGCCGTCCGCGCGGCCAACCCGAAGACGGTCGTGGTGCTCCAGAACAGCTACCCGGCCACGATCGACTGGCTCCAGGACAACGTCCCCGCCATCCTCTGGACCACCCACGCGGGCGCCGAAACCGGCCACGCCCTCGCCGACGTCCTCTACGGCAACGTGAACCCCGCCGGACGCCTCACCCAGACCTGGCACCGGGGCAACGCCACCCTGCCCCCGATCACCGACTACGACATCATCAAAACCGGCTCCACCTACCTGTACTACTCCGGCACCCCCCTCTACCCCTTCGGCCACGGCCTCTCCTACACCACGTTCGGCTACCAGGGCCTGACCGTCACCCCCAAGGGCACCAGCTACGAAATTTCCGTCAAAGTCACGAACACGGGCAGCCGGGCCGGCGACGAAGTCGTCCAGCTCTACACCCACCAGCAGCGCTCCCGCGTGAAGCAGCCCGTCAGACAACTCCGCGGCTTCCAGCGCGTCACCCTCACCCCCGGCGCCGCCAGCACCGTCCGCTTCACCGTCCCCCGCGCCGACCTCGCCCTCTGGGACGTCACCCGCAACCGCTTCGTCACCGAAGCCGCCACCCACGACATCCTCGTCGGCGCCTCCGCCACCGCCATCCGCCAGCGCACCACCGTCCAGGTCCCCGGCGAGACCATCCCCCGCCGCGACCTGACCCGCCCCACCCGCGCCGCCGACTTCGACGACTACTCCGGCATCGAACTCGTCGACGAGAACAAACCCACCGGCACCGCTGTCGGCGCCACCTCCACCGGCGACTGGATCGCCTTCAAAGACGCCGACCTACGCGCCCCGGCCACCGCCACCGCCGGCGTCTCCTCCGTGACGGGCGGCTCGATCCAAGTCCGCCTCGGCTCCCCGACCGGCCGCCTGATCGGCACCATCCAGGTCCAGGCCACCGGCGACGTCTACTCCTGGACCACGGCCACCGCACCCCTGACCAGAACAGTCGGCGCCCAGGACGTCTACCTCGTCTTCGGCGGCGACCTCCGAATCCGCTCACTCACCCTCAACTGACGACCCGCCCGACGCCTGCCGCCCTGTCCACCCGGGGTGGCAGGCTGGTCCCCTCGCGGTCGCAAGGTCGCTGACTAAGGGGGGTACGGGTGCTCAGCGGTTTGGAGCGGGTCAACGGGGTCGGCTTGCGGCTGGTGGTCGTCTGCGCGGGGTGGGGGGTTTTCTGGGGGGCCTGGTCGGGCCTGCTGCCTGCGATCAAGGATCAGCTGGGGGCCTCCACCGCGGATCTCGGGCTCGCGCTCGTCGCCATCTCGGTCGGGGCGATTCCTGCCATGCCGGTCGCCGGGCGGCTGGCCCGGGGGCGCGAGAGCCTGGTGCTGGCGGTGTCCATGGCCGGGCTCGCCGCCACGGCGGTGGTGCTCGGCTTCATCAGCGAGCCGTGGCTGTTCGCGGCGATGCTGCTGGTGCTCGGCGTCGCCAGCGGCAGTGTGGACGTCGCGCTCAACATGGCCACCGCGCGCGGCGAACGGGTGACCGGCTCGCGGCTGTTCCAGCCGGTGCACGCGGCGTTCCCGGTCGCGGTGATCGTCGCCGCTCCCGCCGCGGGTTTCGCGCGCGATCTGGGCCTGTCCACCGCCGCCGTCCTCGGCTGCGCCGCCGCCTTGGTCCTGGCCGCGGGAGCCGCCGTGGTACGGCTACCGCTGGGCGACACCGTCCCCGACCCCGACAAGAAGGCGCGCCCCGGCCGGTGGGGGATCGGCGTGGTCCTCGGCCTGCTCGGCGCGTGCCTGCTGATCGTGGAGAACGCGGTCGAACAGTGGTCGGCCATCCTGCTGGAGGACTACCTCAGCGCCGGCCCCGTCCTGGCCGCCGCCGCCCCCGCGACGTACATGGCCGCCCTCACCATCGGCCGCCTGATCGCCCAAGCGCTCCCCGCTTTGACGATGCGAACGTTGTTCCTGATCGCCGGCTTGGGCGGTTCGGCGGGAATTGTCGTTGCGGGACTGGCCACCACCCCTTGGGTCAGCCTGGCCGGCTTCGGCCTGTCGGGCCTGACCTTCGCCCCGCTCATGCCCGCCATCCTCAGCGACGCCGGAACCCGCGACACGACGGGCGCGGTGGTGACCACCGTCTCGGTCGTGTCATACGCCGGATTCGTCATCAGCCCGCTGGCCGTCGCCGCGCTGACCCTCAGACTCCCGCTCTCCACCGCACTGGCCTGCCTCGGCGTCCTCGGCCTGCCCCTGCTCATCCCGGCCCTCCGCCGATCGAGGGCCGGGTGAAAGCGAGTACTAGGACTTGCGGGGGTCCCAGCCGCGCGTCTCCACGCGGAGGTTCAGCTTGCGGGCGATGTCCTCCCACTTCACGAACTTGAAGTTGGTGTTCTCGCGGAGTTCGCCGTCGGCGTTCTTCGCCTCGGGCGTGTTGATCCCGTCGTGGGTGACGAACAGGCCGCTGCTGAACGTGTCGCCGAGGGGGACGTTCATCGCCATCGCGCCGTCGCTGGTCTGCGCGCCGTCCACGCGGCGCGGGCCGACCCGGAACTGCCCGATGTAGTCGTTGCCGCCCTCGCGGCGGTACACGGCGAAGGTGTCGTCGCCCTGGCTGGAGGCGAGCAGGTAGCCCAGGCCGTCCTTGCGGTAGTAGATCGTCAGGCCCTCGGCGTCGGCGGACAGGTGGGATCCGCCGAAGCCGTGGTCCAGGCCCGGGTCGCATTCCTCGGTGGCCGGGTCGTAGGTGCCGGGGACGCCGTACTCGCGGACCTTGTCGATCAGGACCGGCTGGCCCTTGAGGTCGGCGGGGATGCGCCAGATGCCGACGTCCTCCTGGGCGGCGTAGAGCACGTCCCGGCCGCCGTCCACGACCATGCCCTCGACCTGCGGCAGCTCGCCGGGCTCCAGGCAGGGGGTCCAGGTGGTGCCGTCAGGGAGCTTGAAGGAGGACGGGAGGGTGATGGTGCGGATCAGGTGGTAGCCGACCTTGCCGCCGGGGGCGGGGGTGAGGCGGACCAGGCCGATGCTGGTCTGGTGGCGGCGGCTGACCAGGGCGTACACGCCGGTCTTGTCCTGCCAGGTGGCCAGGCCGTAGGCGGTCGTGGCGTCGTTGACCCCGTCCTGGTCGTCGTTGAAGACGAACGGGACGTTCGGGTCGGTGATGTCGGTCAGGGGGGCACCGGAGGTGGCGGCCTTGGCCGGGTCGACGGCGTAGAAGCGGAGCTTGTCGTGGCCGCGGTCGGTGACGACGGCGAGGTCGCGGCCGGCGAAGCCGTACACCAGGTCGACGTTGTTGAAGCGGCCGGGCTCGTCGTCCTCGCCCGGCGGGGGCGGGGCCGGGATGTGCTGGAGCTGGGCGCCCTTCAGGTCGTAGGCGTACAGGCCGCCTTCCTTGGCGGTGGTGACGACGACGCTCTTGCCCGGCTTGGCCGGGTGGACCCAGATCGCCGGGTCGTCGCCGTTGGCGTTGCCGCCGTCGCCGTCGTCGTACAGCGCGGGGGTCTCGACCTTGGCGGTGACGGTCGGCGCCTCGTCGGCCACGGCGGGCGTGGCGACCAGGGAAAGGGTCAGAATGGCGAGTGGCGCTAAGGTCAGCGGGCGCATGGCGGATCCTTGTTCTGAGGGGTTCAGCCGCCCGATCCTGCCGTGGCCAGAAGAACGCCAAGCGAACAGCGCGCCACACCGAACACAACGATCTCCCGGTCCGGAAAGCGACAAAACCATCCCGGACATAGCCGACGCAGGTAAGCACCCGAACGGATTTCGCTATCCTCCCGCTATGGCCGAATCGATCGGGGAAAGACTGGCCTCTCGGTACCTCCTGCTCCGCCCCCTCGGCTCCGGCGGCATGGGCACGGTCTGGCTGGCGAGGGACGAGACGCTGGACCGCGAAGTCGCGGTCAAGGAACTGCGCTACCCCGATGGGCTCGACGGGAGCAAGCGGGCGGAACTGGTCGCCCGGGTGATGCGCGAGGCGGAAGTGACCGCGCGGCTGCGGCATCCGTCGATCGTGGGCGTGCACGACGTGCTCGTCGAGGGCGGCAAGCCGTGGATCGTGATGGAGCGGCTGCACGGCCACACCCTCGCCGACGAGGTCAGGACGCACGGGCCGCCGGCCCCGGCCCGGGTGGCCGAGATCGGGGCGCGCATGCTGGAGGCGCTCGCCGCCGCGCACGCCCTCGGCGTCCAGCACCGGGACGTGAAACCCGGCAACATCTTCCTGACGATCGACGGACGGGTCGTCCTCACCGACTTCGGCATCGCCAGGCCCGCCGACACGACCGCCCTGACCGGCGACGGCCTGCTGATCGGATCCCCCGGCTACATCGCCCCCGAACGCCTCTCCGGCGACCCCGGCGGGCCGCAGTCCGACCTCTGGTCGCTGGGCGCGACCCTCTACCTGGCGCTGGAGGGCACGCCCCCGTTCAAGGGCTCCCAGGTGGAGGTCCTCTACGCGACCATCTCCAACGACGTGCCGCCACCGAGCACCCCGGGCCCGCTCGGCCCGCTCTTACGCTGGATGCTCTCCCGCGACCCCGGCGCCCGCCCGGAACCGGCCGCCGCGCTCGACCTGTTCCGCCAGATCTCCCGTGGCGGCATGCCCGACATCACCATGCCGATGGCGTCCCGCCGCCGTACCCGCCGCGGCCTGATCGCCGCGGCGGCCGCGGTCCCGCTCCTGGTCGGGGCCGCCTTCGTCGTCCCCTGGGGCAGCCAGGAACCGCCCACCCGCCGCCCCGCGCCGACCTTCGCCACCGCAGTCGACCTGTGTACGGCCCTGCCCGCCGCCGACGTCACCGCCGCCCTCGGCAAATCCGCACCCGGCCGGAAGGTCGAAAAAGGCTGCCAGTGGACGGTCGACCGCACCGGCCTCCGCATCGACCCGCAGACCGACTCCGACACCCCCGACCCGTGGGCCCTGACCACGGACTCGGCCCGCACCCTCTTCACCGCCGTACGCCGCCAGTTCGACAACGGCCTCCGCGAAGGCGAATTCATCTGGTACGAGATCGGCGCCGACCGCAAACAGCAGGTCGTGATCTCCCAGCCCCGGAGCGTCCCCGGCATCGGCGAGGAGGCCTTCGCCGCCGACGTGAGCTCCACCGACGGCCGGGTCCTCGGCAACCTGATCTACTTCCGGCTGGGCGACCTGGTCGGCAAGGTCGAGTACTCCGATCTGGGCACCCGCACCGGCGAGCAGATCCGCGCCGCCGCCGCCAAAGCCGCCGCCGTGGCCGCCGACACGTTGTGGAGCCGGGCGTAGTGGACCTGCTCGCCGGGCGATATCGGCTTGTCGAACCCCTGGGCCAGGGCGGCGAGGGGACGGTCTGGCGCGCCCAGGACGAGCTGCTGCGGCGCGAGGTCGCGGTCAAGCAGATGCGGGTGCCTTCCCGGTTGAACGCGGCCGACCTCGCCGAATACGCCGACCGCGCCCTCCAGGAGGCTCGCGCGGCCGGTCGTCTCAGCCATCCGTCCATCGTCATGATCCACGACGTGGTTCCGCACCAGGGACAGCCCTGGATCATCATGGATCTGGTGCCGGGAACCTCCCTCGACAAGGCGCTCCCGCTGGCCTCGTCCCGGGTGGCCGAGATCGGCCTGTCGATCCTGGACGCGCTCGACCTGGCCCACCGCGACGGCATCCTGCACCGTGACGTGAAACCCGCCAACGTCCTGATCGGCGAGGACGGCCGGGCCATGCTCGGCGACTTCGGCATCGCCGCCCCCCTGGGCGCCGATCCGGCGGACAGTTCGGGCTCCCCGGCGTACATGGCTCCCGAACGATTCCGGCACGAGTCCGCCGGTCCGCCGTCGGACCTGTGGTCGCTCGGCGCCACCCTCTACACCGCCGTCGAAGGCCGCGGTCCCTTCCATCGTGAGATCCCGGCCGCCGTGGTCGCCGCCGTCCTCATGCACGAACCGCCGCCGATGATCCGCGCCACCCCCGGACTGGCCCGCGTGATCCTCGCCCTGCTCGCCAAGGACCCCGCCCACCGGCCGCCCGCGCAGGCCGCGCGCCACCTGCTCCAGGCGCTGCTGCCGCCTCCTGTCGTGGTACGGCCCCGCCGTACCGGACGATGGATCGTGATCGGCGCGCTCACTGTGGCCGTCGGCGTCGCGGCCGGGCTCGTGGCCTGGAACCTGGGCACCGGCGGCGGCGACATCCCTGGGCGGTTCACCACCATGCCCGACCCCTGCGAGGGCCTCACCTCCCGGCAGGCCAACCAACTCCTCGGCGACGGCGCGGACCGCGGCGAGCCGAACGGACCCAGCTGTAGCTGGGCGCAGCACCGCACCAGAACCGAGTTGACCGTGACCTACCACTTCAACCCCGGCGAGGTGGGGGAGAACCATGCGGCTCGCGCATTCGACGGCTACCGCGACACCGGTCCCGACGAGAGCTACACCCTCGCTCACGGCGCGTTCACCCGGAACATCAGCGAGCCCGGCGTCACCGGCACCTCCGTCTGGTTCCGGCAGAGCAACCTGATCGTCGAAGTCGTCTACCGGCAGTCGGGCGTCACCCCGCCCCCGCCCGCCGAGCGATCACCCACCTGGCAGGCCGCCACCCACGCCGCCACCCTCGTCAGCGTCGGCCTCGGCTAGCCACCTCCCACCCTCCAGGAGCCCCTCATGACCCCACCCCCCAACACGCCATGGGACCCCTTCAGCCCGCCCCCACGC
>NZ_BLAD01000047.1 GCF_009687845.1 Acrocarpospora corrugata | reverse complement strand
CGACGACTTCCGCAACCCGCTGATCGCTCTCGGTCTCACGATGTGAGAACTCCTTCAGCCCTGCGTAGCCGCCGCGCATACCGCGGCCACTGCTGACGCGATCACCATTCGTCTCACAATAATTGCCACACCGCCTCCTGACCGTAAGCCGACATGGAATTGAATATAGCTCGCGGCGGAATGCGTTCTGAAACTTTCACGACATCGGCGGCCCGCGCTGAATTCTGAAACTTTCCCAATGAATTCAGGCCGCTACTAAATTCTGAAAACTCGCGAAACCGGGACGGTAGCCCCCCGGGGTCAGGTGCCGGGGGTGCAGACCGCGTGCACGCCGAACGTGATCGAAGAGGGGTTCTTGAACAGCACCCACCAGAACGTGGCGCGCCGCACCGCCCCGGACGACCGCCGCCGCAAGATCGTGACGATCACCCGACGCTACTCGCGAGCCTCGACCTTCTCATCTTCGCCACTGACGACCGAACTGGCCATCCCGCGTCAGGCACCGCGCAAATGATGACCCCTTCCCCGGCGAATATACTCTGATTTATGGGGGTATATTCGGGCAAATAATTTGCGCATTGAAATAGCGGCTTTGGCCACTTACCGTGATTCGTGTGTCAGACATCTCGCGACGTAGCGCAATTGCCGCACTGGTTCCCTCCGTGGGTGCGGTCGCCGCGCACCTGACCGGAAGGCCGACTATCTCCCTCGCCGATCCAGGCGACCACCGGCATGGCCCGGCACACACCGCGGGGTCCGCGCACGCCGGCTTCAGGTCGGGGACCCAGGTGGACAACGGCAGGAACGGGTTCCACCCGGCTACCCTCATCAGGGACTTCGACCGGGGGACGACGTCCCGCCTGGCCGACGGGCGCACGCTTCGCGAGTGGACCCTGGTGGCCCAGGAGAAGGAGATCGAGGTGGCTCCCGGGGTCACCTTCCCCGCCTGGACGTACAACGGCCGGATTCCCGGGCCCGCGCTTCGCGCGAATGAGGGCGAACTCCTGCGAATCACCCTGATCAATCATTCGTCGCACGCTCACACGATTCACTTTCACGGCCTGCACGCGGCGGCGGTCGACGGAACCGCGGGAATAGGCCTCGGCCTGGTCCAGCCAGGCGAGCAGGCCGTCTACGAATTCGACGCGGAGCCGTTCGGCCTGCACCTGTACCACTGCCACGTGACCCCACTCGCGCACCACATCGCCAAGGGCTTATACGGCGTATTCCTCATAGATCCCAAGGAATCGCGCGCCGAGGCCGACGAGCTCGTGATGGTGATGAACGGATTCGACACCAATTTCGACCGCGCCAACGAGCTGTACGCGGTCAACACCATCCCTTTCGCCTACATGAACGAGCCCGTCCGGGTCACCGTCGGCGAACTGGTGCGGATCTACCTCGTCAACGTCCTCGAGTACGACCTGGTCAACTCCTTCCACATCCACGGGAACTTCTTCGACTGGTATCCCACCGGCACCTCCATGCGCCCGGCCGAGCACACCGACACCGTGATGCTGTGCCAGGGCCAGCGCGGAATCCTCGAAATCACGTTCCCCCGGCAGGGCCGCTTCATGTTCCACGCGCACCAGTCGGAATTCGCCGAACTCGGCTGGATGGGCTTCTTCGAGGCCGGCTGCGGCCCGTCCACCGCCTGCGAAAAGAGCTTGTGACGTGCGACTGAACACCTGGCTGCTCGGTCTTCTGCCGTTGCTCGTCATCGTCGTGGCCGTGGTGGGCTTCGCCGTACTGGACGGACCTGGCCTGACCGCCCGCAACGGCCCGCCGGCCGAAGAGCTCCTGGTGGAACGGACCGTGCTTAGCGCGGGCTCCATCGAGCTCATCGTCCGCAACGCCGGCCCCGACCCGGTGACGCTCGCCCAGGTCGCCGTCAACGACGCCTTCGCCGACTTCCGCATCAGCGAACCGGAGATCGGCCGCCTCGGCTCGGCCGGCGTCCGGATCACCTATCCGTGGGTCGACGGCGAAGCCTACGAGGTGTCGCTCCTCACCTCCACCGGGGGAGTGGTCGCCCACGAGATCCCGGTGGCCGTCCTGACCCCCGACCCGTCCGGATTCATCGGCCTGATGGCCCTTCTGGGAACCTATGTCGGCCTGATTCCGGTGGCCATCGGCATGCTCTGGCTGCCGTGGCTGCGGCGGGTTCCTCCGCACTGGATCCGCGCCCTGATGGCCCTGACCATCGGGCTGCTCGCCTGGCTGGCGATCGACGCGGCACTGGAGGGAATGGAAGTCGCCGACGCCGGCGCGGGCGCGCTCGGCGGCGCCGGGCTGGTGGCGATCGGCGCGATCGCCGCCTACCTGCTGCTGGCCGGCGTGCAGTCCTGGATGGTCGCGCGGCCAGGCCAGACCGGCGGCTACCGCCTGGCGCTGCTCGTGTCCGTCGGCATCGGCCTGCACAACCTCGGCGAAGGACTCGCGATCGGCTCGGCCTACGCCGTCGGCGCGCTCGCCCTGGGCGCGACCCTCGTCGCGGGCTTCGCGATCCACAACACCACCGAGGGCCTCGCCATCGTCGCCCCGGTCAGCGAGGAACGCACCGCACCGCTGCGCCTGATCATCCTGGGGCTCATCGCCGGCGGCCCGGCCATCCTCGGCGCCTGGCTCGGCGCCGCCACCACGCAGCCCGCGCTCGCCGCGCTGCTGCTGGGTCTCGGCGTCGGCGCGATCGCGCAGGTCATCCTCCAGATCGCGCCGTCGGTGCGGGACCGCGGGGGGCGGTTCCTGCATCCCCTCAGCATCACCGGCATCCTCACCGGAATGCTCCTCATGTACGCCACGGGACTCCTGACCTGACCCCGGCGCCCACCCGACGGGGTCAGCGGTTCTGCGAGATGACGGGGCGCTTGTCCTTCGGCAGCGCCTCGATCATCGACCGGGGCATGTTGATCGTGTCCGCGCTGACCTGGGGCGGCAGGTTGGCCATCCACTGCATGGCGGAGACGTCCTCGAACCGCGGGTGGCGGAACATCTCCAGGAAGACCAGCGGCTCGTTCCCCAGGTTCTCGATGTAGTGCCCGTAGGCGAAGGGCACGTAGCCGACGTCGCCCGCCCGGAAGTCGAACGTACGGGCCAGCCCCGAGCTGGCGAACACTCCCATCCGCCCGAAACCGGAGATGTAGTACTGCCATTCGTCGTTGGTCGGGTGCCAGTGCAGCTCGCGCATCCCGCCCGGCTGGATCTCCACCAGCGCGGCGGAGATGGTGGTGGACGCCTTGAAGGTGGTGGAGTCGGCGATCCGGAAAGTCCCGCCGGAGAAGTGCTGCGGCTGCTGGGCGAGCATCCGGTGCGAGAACCAGTTCGGCACGTCGCCGGTGGGGCTGACGACCTTGTCGGATTCCAGGGACGGCGGCACCTCGCCCTTGAAGATGTACTTCTCCCGCTCCGGCATGTTCGCCATCTGGTCCGGCGTCCAGCCGAAGTTCTTCGCCAGGACGCTCTTGGGCGTGTGCGCGAAGAAGTCGCTCATCATGAAGGTGGAGTTCTCCGAGAACTGGCCGTCGTCGAAGACCAGCAGGAACTCCACCCCCTCCTCCAGCGCCTGGATGTAGTGCGGGATCCCCTTGGGGAAGAACCACAGGTCGCCCTTCCGCACGTCGTCCAGGAAGTTGCGGCCCTCCTGGTCGACCGCGCCGATCCGGCAACTCCCCTCCAGCACGTAGGCCCACTCGGCTTCCTTGTGCCAGTGCAGCTCACGGTAGGCGCCCGGATTCAGCTTCATGTCCACCCCGGCCAGGGTGGTGGCGATCGGCAGCTCCCGCTGGGTGATCTCGCGGGTCCAGCCGCCCTCCTCCAGCCGGGTGTGCGCCATGGAGAAGGAGAACTTCATGTTGGGCAGGGTGCCGTGGTCGGTCTCCGGCGGCGTGAGCATGTCCGGGTTCTGCAGGTCCAGCTCGATGTTCCTGGGGCCGGTGTCGGTGCCGCCCTGGCCGTTGCGTTGCGGCTGCGGGACGCGCCGCTGGGCGTGCTCGGTCATATGAGATCTTCCTTTCGGATGGTGGCAGGTGGAGCAGACCGTGGCGGCAGCAGGAAAAGGGCGCGGACGGCTTCCGCGCCGCCCAATACCCCCAGGGCGAGCGGTATGGCGGCACTCGTGATAATCAGCACCAGCGTGAGCCATTCCGGCGAATCCGCGGCGGACGACGCTGCGGCCAGCAGTACAAATGCGAGTAACTTTCTGCGGATCGTCGAAACCGAGATCGGGACGGCGATCCCCGGGTCCTCCCGGCAGGCGGCGGGCTGCGTACGGTCCAAGTCGTCCGGGGTGCGCATCGGGGGTCTCCTCGGTCGCGGGGGATCTGAACATTTAAGGGTTGTTATGCCAGAGTGGCGAAACACGGCTAGAAATACCCCTGCAAAGAGGAGCACGAAACATAGATCATCCCCACACTTCAAGAGGAACGACTTGTAACAATAAATCCCAACCAAAGCATTCCTAATTCGCATTCATCGCAAATCAGGACACAGGCCGAATCAAGCTCGCTGATCTGGTACGGCACCTGCTCGCCCAGGCCACGACCGCTGCCGCCCCCGGGCTCGGCCGTGTAGATAAGACTGGTCGAATATATCTGTTGACTTATATAAGCCACGCCGCAATACTGGCACGGTGCGCATGTGGCTGGAGCACTTCCGCCGGTTCTGGAGCCGACACCTGGACGCATTGGCCACCGAACTCACCCAAGGCAGGCGCGACCGCCCCAGGACAGACGCCGCGGGCACGTCAACTGATGAACCAACGGCCACCGAGCCGACCGACAACGACCAGGAGCACACATGATCGCGAAGCTTCACCGGCCCGGTTCCCCCAGGCTGCGGCCCCCATGGAGGGCACGGTGAGCGGCATCGACACCACCACCAGAGCGACCACGAGACTGCTGGCCTGTGGCATGGCCGCGGGCCCGATCTATGTCGGCGCCGGCCTGATCCAGCTGTTCATCCGGGACGGTTTCGACATCACCCGGCACCCCCTCAGCCTGATGAGCAACGGCGAACTCGGCTGGATCCAGATCGCCAACTTCCTCCTCACCGGCCTGCTGACCGTGGCGGGCGCGATCGGAATGCGGCGCGCCCTGCATCCTGGCCGGGGCGCGACCTGGGGCCCGCTACTGGTCGGCCTGTACGGTACGGCGGTCTTCACGGCCGGACTGTTCCCGGCCGACCCCGTGGACGGCTTCCCGCCAGGCACACCAACGGGCCCGCCCCAGCAGGTGAGCGGCCCCGGCCTCATCCACTTCGGCGTCTCCGCTCTCGGCTTCCTCGCCCTGATCGCCGGGTGCTTCGTCCTGGCCCGCCACTTCTCCGCGGACCGCCAGCGCGGCTGGGCGCTCTACTCCGCGGCCACCGGCGCGGCCTTCCTGCTCGGCTTCATGGCCGTCCCCGCCGGCGGCGGCAACCCCGCGGTCAACGTGACTTTCGCCCTCACCATCGTGGCCGCCTGGGCGTGGGTCTCCGCGATCTCCGCACTCCTCCGCAGCCGGATCGACCCAGAACTTCACAGTTGACTTATATAAGCCACAACTGAAACTATCCGCTGGTGCACGACATCCTCGGATGAAAGGACAGGAAACTACGTGATCGACATCGTCAATCAGATCAACGCCACCCATCGTGAGCTCGGCGAAACCCCCGTCGCCACCGGCCCGGGCCGCTCACTCCTGCTGCGCCGCAGTTATGACGCCTCAATCGAGGACGTCTGGGACGCGTGTACCTCCGCCGACCGGATCAGCCGCTGGCTCGCCCCCATCACCGGCGACCTCCGCCTCGGCGGCACGTACCAACTCGAAGGCAACGCGGGCGGTGAGATCCTCCGCTGCGAGCAACCCCACCTGGTCAAAGTGACCTGGTCCTTCGGGGAAGGCATGGCCACCGAACTCGAAGTCCGCCTCTCCAGCGGCCCGACCGGCAACACAATCCTGGAACTGGAACACACCTCCCCCGCCGAAATCGTCGACGAACTGATCCGCACCTACGGCCCCGGCGGCACAATCGGCATCGGCGGCGGCTGGGACCTAGCCCTACTCGGCCTGGACCGCCACCTGCGCGGCGAAAATCTCGACCCGGCAACGTGGCAGAACGCCCCAGACGTCAAGGAGTTCGCCACCCGCAGCTGCCACGCTTGGGGCTCAGTAATCCAGGCCACCTGGGGCACCAGCGACGAAGACATCGCCATGGCAATCGCTTTCGGCGTACAACACTTCAGCCCCGCCGACGAACCCAAGGACGACTAACCATCCCAAACCCGCCCCCACACCGGGGAAGGACTGGACGACGGGCCGTCTGGCCTTTCCGCGCAGCGGGGGAAGTGCTTCTCCATCGGGTTGTTCAAAGCGAGCTGACCAGGTCACGGGCCGCGTCATCCTCGACCACGGGGAATCCAACGAACCTGGCGTCGGGCGGCGCTGCGGGGTGAAAGCGGGTCTCGCGTGCCGTCCGGACGGCAGAGTGGTGAATGAGGACTCGGCGTCGAATAATTCGCTGCGGATTCTAAGGGCGGTCGCCTCGTGTTCGGTCTCGTCGGTTGAGGGGTGCGGGGAGGCCGTAACGGGACCAGAGGAGGCGCTGGGTGAGCAGGGTGAGGGTGCCGGACAGGACCATGCCGGCGATGTTGACGGCCAGTTGGAGGGCGGAGCCGCCGACGTCCTGCCACGCGCCCAAGGCTAGGGCGACGGAGGCGTAGCCGGCGGCCGGGACGGTGGTGACCGAGATGAAGACGCCGACCAGGGTGGAGGACTTGTCTGCGGTGATCGACAGGACTCCGGCGGCGCCGGCGAGGAGCGCGACTATGAATGACCATTTATCGGGTTTTACGATGAACTCGACTTCGGAGTGGCCGCTGAGCATGTCCGCGTTGATCCAGCCCAGGCCGCGAGCGGCCAGCGCGCAGGCGAAAGTGATCGCGATCGCGGTGCCGAAGCCGAGGGCCAGGGCGCGGATCGCCTTGACGATCAGTGCGGGGCGGCGGCGCAGCAGGCCGAAGCAGATGGCCGCGATCGCGCCGAACTCCGGGCCGAGCACCATCGCGCCCACGATCAGGATGGGGGAGGCGACCACCACGCCGATCGCGGCGAGCTGCGTGGCGATGGCGAGGAAGGCGAGGTAGGCCCACGTTGTCTGCGAGTCGTCGTCCACTCGCCGGGCCAGTTCCTCCCAGAGGACCGCGTCATCACCGGCGCCCGGAGCCGCCTCCTTCGCCCTGTTCGCGGCATCGGACAGGGACAGGTCCACGTTTTCGACCGCGATCGACCCGGCCGTCGACAGGCCCAGCTCGGTGAGCCGCTCGATCACCCCGTTGGCGGCCTCCCTGGCGATGTCGAAAAGGACGAGGTCACCCGCCGGCTCACGCGCCACGCCGGGCAGCACCACGAGGTTGGTCAGGCCGGTCGCCTGCCGGAGCATGCCGACCGCCTCGTCGGTACGCTCCGCTGGACTGATCACGCGCACATGCAGCACGACCAGACCCTACTCAGTGGGTGGGGCCCGGGGGAAAGGGACGGCGATCTCTGACGACGTCGGGGCGGTTGCGCGCCGTTGAGCCTGGAGACTCGCCATGCAGCCGTTGCCGGGCACGAGTCCTCTGGACCGTCTGGCGGCCGGTCATGGCTGGCGGAACTGCTCGATCAGGGCCGCGTAGCCGTCGCTGCCGCGTCCCCCGGCCACAGCCCGGTCGGTGAGGGCTTTGATGAATCGGGGGAGTTCGGCGTTGATACCGAGGGTCACGCTCTCGTGGATGAGGTGCTCCATCGCGGCCAGATGGGTGTCGATGGTGGAATCGAGAGCCGGGTACTCGCCGCCGTCGATCTGGTCCGCGTAGGACGACAACCAGTCGGCCACGGTCAGCATCCCCTTCTTGGCGGCCTGGGCGAACGTCGCGGCGGGCACGTCGGCCGTGCCGAGCAAGGCGGCGCCGTGCAGGAAGCCATTCAAGATGCTCCACATGAGGGTCAGCATCGACATGTCGTACAAGGACGAAAGGCCATGGTCGGCGCCGAGGTACGTGGTCTCCCCGCCGAGGCTCCGCAACGCTGACTCATGCGTCTCGAAGGCTGCCTTCGGCCCGCTGTAAAGAAGCAGGGCCTCAGCCGTGCCGACACCTTGGGGACCGGTCATGATCGCGCCGTCGAGATAGGCGCCACCCTGCCGCGCCGCCCATTGGGCGGTCTCCCGGGCCTCCTCGGAAGTACCTGAGGTCAGGCTAACCAGAACCCGGCCCGCCAGAACGTCCCCCAGCGGATCGAGCAACTCGCGAACCGCCGCGTAGTCCGAGACGCAGACGATCACGAGCGGGCTCGCCACCACCGCGTCCCGCGCCGAGCCCGCACGGACCGCGCCCTGAGCGACCAACTGGTCGGCCTTGCCCGCCGAGCGGTTCCACACGGTCGTGGGATGCCCGTTCCGCAGGAACGTTCCCGCCAGCGCCTGACCCATCAACCCCAGGCCGATCACCGTGACCGGCGCCTCTGATTTCCGCATTTTTCCTCCCCGTGTCGATCTTTCCGGTGACTACGTTCGCACCCGTCGGCAGACCCTCGACAGTGGCAGGACTGACTATCTTCGAACGATTCCTGCCGTACGATCTCGGTCATGGCACCCGGATCCGTCGCGATCGCCGTGGCCGGCGACATCAGCTCATGCATGTGGGACATGTACGAGATAGCAGTCCCGTGCTCGGTGTTCGGCATGCCGCAACCCGACCTGGCCGACCCCTGGTACGACCTGCGTCTGTGCGCGGCGGACACGCCCGTCGTCGAGCAGGGCTTCTCGCTGCGCACCCCCTACCGGTTCGCGGACCTGGCCGACGCCGACACCGTGATCGTCGCGGCCGTGCCGGAAGCCGTGGCCCAGGGCAAGCCGTTCGCGCCGGGGCTGGTCGAGGAGCTGCGCCGGGCCGCCGACGCCGGCGCGCGCATGGTGTCGCTGTGCTGCGGCGCGTTCGCCCTCGCCGAAGCCGGGCTCCTCGACGGCCGCCGGGCCACCACCCACTGGATGTACGCCGACGAGATGGCCAAGCGATACCCCAAGGTGCGGGTCGACAGCTCGGTGCTCTACGTCGACGACTGCGACGTGCTCACCAGCGCCGGCATGAGCGCGGGGCTGGACCTCTGCCTGCACCTGGTCCGCTGCGACCTGGGCGCGCACGTGGCCAACCAGCTGGCCCGGCGGATGGTGGTCCCCGCCCACCGCTTCGGCGGTCAGGCCCAGTTCATCGACCTGGCCGTGCCGGTCACCGACGACGAGAGCCTCGGGCCCGTGCTCCAGTGGGCCATCGAACACCTCGATCGGCCGCTCACCGTCGACGAACTGGCCAGGCAGGCCGGTCTGAGCACCCGGACCTTCTACCGGCGTCTCCAGTCCGTCACCGGCACCACCCCCTTGAAGTGGCTGCTCAACCAGCGGATCGCCCGCGCCCAGACCCTGCTGGAGACCACCTCCCTGCCGATCGAGAAGATCAGCGAGCACAGCGGCCTGGGCACGGCGACCAACCTGCGCCGCCACTTCACCCAGCAGGTCGGCGTGACCCCCACCGAGTACCGGCGCGCCTTCGACGCACCCCCGAGCGCCTGAACCCGGAACCCGGCCCGGGCTGCGGACAGTTCCTGTATGTGGACATGTCGATACGCGACCGGATACGTGGCGGGGATGCAGAGGCGTTCGAGCAGCTCTTCGATGAGTTCGCCCGATCGGTGTACGGCCATGCCTTCCGCCTGACGGGCAACCAGTCGGCGGCCGAGGACGTGCTGTCGCTGACCTTCCTGGAAGCCTGGCGGCTGCGGCACCGGATCGACGCCGGCGGCGGCTCGCTGCGGCCGTGGCTGCTGGGCATCGCCACCAACGTCGCCAGGAACACCCGGCGGGCCGCCCGCCGCCACGATGACGCGCTGGCCCGGCTGCCCCGGGCGGAACAGGTCCCCGACTTCGCCGACGAGGTGGTGGGGCGGGCCGACGACGCCGAGCGGCTGGCCGCGGTCCAGCGGGCCTTCGGCACCCTGCGCCGCCAGGAGCAGGAGGTGTTCGCGCTGGTCGTCGGCTCGGGGCTCGGCTACGCGGAGGCGGCGCGTGCCCTGGACATCTCGGTGGGCACGGTTCGGTCCCGGCTGTCCCGGGCGCGAAGGAAACTCGAAGCTTCCGTGGCCGATCGGGAACCACCCCGGCCGGCGGAACAGGTAAGGGGTGACCGCGTTCCCGCGGTCCGGTCCGCTCGGGAGGAGAACCGATGAACGCAGGTGAGCGGGAAGAGCTGGCCCGGCTGCTGCCGTACCAGCCGGAACTTCCGGGCGACCGGTGCCGACAGCTCAAGGAGTTCGTGATGAGCGAGATCAAGCCCGCCAAGCGGAAGCGGCGGCTGCCGCGCCCGGCCGTCCTGGCCCCGGTGCTGGCCGCCGCCGCTGCCGTGGCGATCACCCTGCCGCTGCTCTCCGGCGGCGCGGCCTACGCCGTCACCAAGAAGGCGGACGGCACCATCCACATCACCATCGACGAGGCCAAGAACCCCGAGGGCCTGGAGGCGGACCTTCGGGGGATGGGTCTCAACGCGGTCGTGGACTACATCCCGATGGGGAAGAAGTGCAGCCCGCAGCCGCGCAGCGAGAGTTTCCTGTCCGAAGAGGAGGCCCCACTCACTCTCTGGCCGGTACCCGAGGAAGGCCAGGTGGGCTTCACGATCGACCCCCGGGTGGTCAAGGACGGCCAGACCGCGGTGCTGGAGTTCAGCGTCTCCGACACTCCGGGCGCCACCGTCGCCGGAATCTGGGCGCGCGTCTCCACCGGGCCTGTGGCCGCCTGCCGGCTGGTCGACAGCACCGGGGCGCCGCTCGGGCCCTCCGGTGGCTGATCAAGGTCGCCAGTCGGCCAGGGCGGTGAACGCGGCCTTCGGTTCCCAGGGCAGGTCGGGGTAGGTCGTGCCGCGACGGCCCTCCAGGACCTTCACCACGCCGGGGCTGGCCAGGTCGAAGTCCATGCGAGGGTCGTCGCGGTGCGGCAGGTCGTATCTGGCGAAGGTGTACCAGAAGGCGCTGTCGACGCCCTCGGCGTCGAGGATGTCCAGCACCTCGCGCAGGTAGGCCGCCTGCTCGTGCTCGTCGCGGACGGGGTCGCCGGTCAGGCCGGTAGGCGCGCCGTCGTCTCCCCAATCGATGATCGAGTCGCCGCGTTCGCCCAGGTCGGCGGCGCCACGGTGGGTGACGCACCCGAACTCGTTGATCGACACCGGCTTGCCCAGCGCCCTGCCCTGCGCGACCAGGGCGCGGACGCTCTCGCGGTAGGTGGCGGCGGTGGCGGCGGAACGGTAGCCGGCGTCGGTGGCGATGATGTCGAAGGGCGTCCAGTCGACCTGCTCGAACGGAAGCGAGGAGTAGCTGATCCGGCCGCCGAACCGCTCGCGGGCGACCGCCACCGCCTTGCCGAGGAAGGCGTTGACGCGGCCGGGCACCAGCGGGATCACCTCGCGCAGGCGCTCCGGCCGGGTCAGCAGGGGGATCCGGTCCCGGAACGTCGCGCCGGGCAGGAATCCGTCGGTGACCAGGCTCAGCTCCGAGCCGGTGACCAGGACGACCTCGGCCCCCCGGCGGCGCAGCACTTCGCCGTACTCCGCGCAGTCGGCGATCACGGCGAGCAGTTCGTCGGCGGTGATGTCGCAGGTGAACGGGCACAACCAGACTTCCAGCCCGGCCGCCGCGGCGTAACCGGCGGCGACCTTGAGCCGCTCGGGGTCACCCCCCGTGATCCGTACGGCGGTGCAGTGCAGATCCTCCCGGATGACGCGCATCTCACGTTCGACCACTGTGGGGTCGAACGGCTCCCGGGTGCTCCACCCGGCGCGGCGGGCGTACGAGTCCGCGAAGCCGGTATCGAAGTTGATGCCTTTGGCACGCATGCCCGGTGTTCCTTTCACTGACCGCGCGGCGCGGCGGGAATGACGCAGGACAGGGCGCCCCGCAGGACGTCGGCGAAGGGGCCGCTGTTGCCGGGCTGGAGCCAGTACCGCCCCGCGACCCGGATGGCGCCGGCGACCGCGGCGGCCGTGACGGCGGGGAACAGGTCGCGTCCCGGGTCGATGCCCGTACGCGCCGCGATCGCCTCGGCGAGCGGCCCTTCGGCCATGCTGAACGCCTTCAGCGCCTCGCCCTCCAGCTCGGGCGTCGACATGATCATGCCCAGGCCCGCCCTGTCCGGCTCGGGGTCGGTGTAGAGCTCGATCACTGCCGCGATGACGGCCCGGTCCAGCGGCTCGCCGTCGGGCCGGGCACGCAGCGCCTGCCCCACCCGCCTGGACTGGTCGGCCTGGAAGGAGCAGATCGCCTCCTCCCTGCTGGAGAAGTAGTTGTTGTAGGTGCGCGGCGAGACCCCGGCGGCCGTGGCGATGTCGGTGACGCGGACCAGCGCCAGCCCGCTCGGACCCTGCTCGATGGCCAGCCGCAGCGCGGCGTGGCTGATCGCCTCCCGGGTGACCTGCTTGTTGCGCGCCCGCAGGTCCATGGCGTCCTCGTTCATGGGACGACCCTACCTGAAATTGCGTCACACGCAATATGTGCGTGTCGCGCAAGTTGTGTCACCATCGTGGACGGCGCCGGCCATGCCTGGCGGTGGCGACATGGACTTCGAGGCCAGGAGGGTCGCGCGGCATTCGCGGTCAGGAGCAGAAGTCGGTGACGGTGTCGGTGAGGATGTCGGCCGTCCGGTGCAGGGAGGCGAGGCCGACCCATTCGGTGGCCGCGTGGGCGCCCCCGCCGTCGACGCCGAAGAGCAGGCAGGGAATGCCCGCCCTGTCCAGCAGCGCGCAGTCGGTCCAGAACGGTTCGGCCCGGACGGTGGGTGGGTGGCCGAGGGCTCTCGCCGCGTGGCGGGTGAGGGTGCGTACGATCTCGGCCTCCGGGTCGGCTGCGAAGGGCTCGCGGTGCAGGCCCCGGGACAATTGGTAGCGGAAGTCCGTGACCGTCGCGGCCAGGCGATCAAGGATCGCGGTCAGTTCCCGTTCCACGGTGTCGGCGTCTTCGCCGGGTACGGTGCGGCGCTCCAGCGTGACGTGGCAGTGCGCCGGGTAGGTGGACGGCTCCTCCCCGCCCCGGATGACCGACGCGTGCACCGTCCCCGTCCCCAGCAGCGGATGCGCCGGCCCCCGGGCGAGTTCCCGCCCCAGCTCCTCCAGGGCGACGAGGAAGTGACCGGCCTTGGCGATGGCGTCGACGCCCAGTTCTGGACGGGAGCCGTGCGCCGCCCGGCCTTCGATCTCCACGTCGAACCAGGCGAAGCCCTTGTGCGCGAGGGTCACTTCGAGATGGCTCGGCTCGGTCACGATCGCCGCGTCGGCGGTGAAGGAGCCGAGCACCTCCTCGGTGCCGAGGCTGCCGTGCTCCTCGTCGGCGACGCAGGCCAGGATGACGTCCCCCCGGAGGCGTCCCCGGGCGCGTACGGCGGCGGTCATCATGGCCGCGAGGCCGCTCTTCATGTCGAAGGAACCGCGCCCGAACATCTTGCCGTCGTGGATCCGCGGTTCCAGGGGGTCGCCGTCGTAGCCGGTCAGGCCGACGGTGTCGAGATGCCCGTTGAGCATCAGCGAGCGGCCGCCGCCGGTGCCCCGGGCGATCGCGACCAGCGAAGGGCGGCCGGGGCGTCGCTCCAGGCGGTGCACCTCGAAGCCGCGGGAGGCCAGCCAGTCGCCGCAGAAGTCGGCGATACCGGTCTCGCCCCTGCTGCCGGGCGACAGCTCGGGGTTGACGGAGTCGATGGCGATGAGCCGGGCGAGGAGGGCGGCGGGATCTGTGCGCATGGATCAGTCCCGGTTCGCGAGGCGGAGCAGGGTGGTGGCGAGGACGTCGACGCCGTGCGCGCACGCCTCGGGAGTGGAGTATTCGCGGGGGTTGTGGCTGATGCCGTCGTACTCGCCGCGTACGAAAATCATCGCGGTGGGGGAGAGCGCGGCGATCTCCTGGGCGTCGTGCCCGGCGCCGGAGAGCAGCGAGATGTGCGCCAGGCCGTGGTCGTCGGCCGCCTGCGCGATGGTCTTCCGCACGTCCTCGTCGAAGGGGACATATCCAGTCCTGGCCATGCGGCGGGTGGTGAACTGGATGCCTTCCAGGCTGCGCAGGAAGGCGGCGAGGGCTTCCTCGGCGCGGGCCATCTGGGCATCGTCGGGGTTGCGCAGGTCGACGGTGAGCCTCGCGCGGGCCGGGACGATGTTGGTCAGGTCCGGGTGCACGGCGAGGTGGCCGACCGTGGCGCGCAGGTCGCCGTACTCGCCGGAGTCGACCATGGCCCGAAGCCGCACGATGATCTGGGCCGCAGCCAGGCCCGCGTCGGCGCGCAGGTGGGTGGGGGTGGTCCCGGCGTGCGCGGCGCGGCCGTGGATGGTGATCTCCTGCCAGGAGATGCCCTGGACGCCGGTGACGACGCCGATCTCGACGCCGTGCTCGGCCAGGACAGGACCCTGCTCGATGTGGCACTCGACGTAGGCGTGCGGCGGGCCGAGCAGGACGTCGGCGGTCCCGTCGAAGCCGGTACGGGTGAGTTCGCCGCCGAGGGTGGACCCCGCTCGGTCGGTGAGCGCGTGCGCGTACTCCTGGGTGAGGCGTCCGGCGGCGACCGCGCTGCCGAGCATGTCGGTGCCGAAGCGCACGCCCTCCTCCTCGGTGAAGACGCCGACCTCGATGGGACGCCGGGTGGTGATGCCGCGCTCGTCCAGCGTCCGCACCACCTCGATCCCGCCCAGCACGCCGAGACAGCCGTCGAAGGCGCCCGCCGTGGCGACACTGTCGAGATGCGACCCGGTGAGCACCGGCGCGGCAGCCGGATCAGAGCCTTCGCGGCGGCCGTATATATTGCCCATCCGGTCGACCCGGACGGCCAGCCCCGCCTCTTCCATCCACCGGATGACCAGGCGGCGCCCCTCGGCGTCCGCGTCGGTGAGGGCGAGGCGGTTGACACCGCGCAGGCCGCTGCGCTCGTCGTCGTACGCGCCGACCTCGGCGAGATCCATCAAAGACCGCCACAGGCGTTCACCGTTCACAGTGATCGTGTCCGGACTTGTCATGACATGTCCCCCAGGAGTCGGGTTGGCGGCGCTGCCCTCGGTGCTCAGCAGTACCACCGTCGACCCCGGACCGAGGCCCAGCGCCGCGCGGCGCTGGCCCGCGCCGTCCCCGGTGAGCGCCGCGCGGACCCCGGCGAGCGACGCCGCCCCACAGGGACCGGCGGAGACACCGAGAGCGGCGAGATCACCCGCCGCGCGGACGGCGTCGGCGTCGGCGACGGTCACGGCGGCGTCCAGCCCGTCCCGCAGGTACGGCCAGGCGATGCTGGACGGGGTACCGCAGTTCAGACCGGCCATGACGGTCTCCCCGGTGGCCACACTGACCACCTCACCGGCGACGAGGCTTTCCATGACGCAGGCGGCGGCCGTGGACTCCACCGCCAGCAGCGCCGGGGCTCGCCCGGCCGGCCGGCTGCGGTAATGAGCGACGACGGCCTGCGCCAGCGATCCCACACCCACCGGGATGACCACCAGATCAGGCGACAGCCGCTCGTCGATTTCTGCGCAAAGAGTAGAATACCCCTCGACGATCCAGCCGGGAATCCGCTCATAGCCCGGCCAGGCCGTGTCCTGGATCAGGATCGCGTCCGGCACGGCCGCCGCCTCGCGCACGGCGTCGTCATACGACCCCGCGACCCTGACGACCTCCGCCTGCTCGGCCGCGATGGCCGCCACCGCGTCCGGATGCACACCACGCGGCACGAAGATACGCGCACGCAGGCCAAGCAGGCGCGCCAGATGGGCGACGGCACGCCCATGGTTGCCGTCGGTGGCGGCCACCAGCGTGAGAGCATCCGCCGGCGAGCGCTCGGCGAGGGCGCGGTGCACCGCCCACGACGACCCCAGCGCCTTGAACGCGGGCAGCCCCAGCCGCGACGACTCGTCCTTGACGAAGACCCGCCCCACCCCGAGCTCGGCGGCGAGCCGGGGAAGTTCGATCAGCGGAGTGGGAGCGTATCCGGGCAGGGAGGCGTGGAACTCCCGCGCCCCGGCGGGGACGGGAGCGCAGGTCCAGGCCCTGGCGGCAGGCCGCGCGAACCACATTTCAGGCACACCGCCAGCCTGCGGCACCCACCTCCCATCGCTCCAGCGAATGTTTCCGACCTATATTCATCAGAGAACCCAACCAATAAAGGCCCGCCATGTTCGACCTGCACCGACTCCGCCTGCTACGTGAACTCAAACACCGCGGCACCCTGGCCGCCGTCGCCGCCGCCCTCTCCTACAGCCCGTCCTCGGTCTCCCAGCAGCTCTCCCAGCTGGAGACGGAGGTAGGAGTCCGCCTGCTGGAGCCGATCGGCCGCCGGGTACGGCTGACCGAGCAGGCCGAGATCCTCGTCGCCCACACCGAGGCGGTGCTGGAACGCCTGGAACGCGCCCAGGCCGACATCGCCGCATCGCTGACCGACCTGACCGGAACACTGCGCATCGCCTCGTTCCAGACCGCGGCCCTCGCCCTGGTGCCCGGCGCGCTGAGCCTCCTGCGCGACCTGCACCCCGGCCTTCGCCTGCACGTCACCCAGATGCCCCCAGAAACCGCTCTCCCCGCCCTGCAGGCCCGCGACTTCGACCTGGTCATCGCCGAGGAATACCCGGGCAACCCCAACCCCCGCCCCGCCGAACTGGAACAGGAGGACCTGCTCGACGACCCACTCCACCTCGCCCTCCCCGAACCGGCCCCCGCCACGGTGCCGCTGAGCTCACTCGCCGCCCATCCCTGGGCGATGGAACCCGAGGGCACCTTCGCCCGCCACTGGGCCATGACCCTGTGCCGCAACGCCGGCTTCGAACCCGACGTACGCTTCGAGACCACCGACCTCCTGATCCACCGCCGCCTGGTCGAACAGGGCCACGCCGTCGCCCTCCTCCCCGACCTGGTCTGGATCGGGCAGCCCCCGACCGTCGCCCTGCGGCGACTCCCGCCGGGCCAGCGCGCCCGCCGCGTCTTCACGGCGGTCCGGCGGGGCCGCGGCCGGCACCCCGCCATCAGGGCCTGCCGGCACGCGCTCCGGCAGGCGGCAGCGGAGGTGACGGCCCCGGCGCACGGCAGGCCGTCCTGATGCGGGGCGGCCGACGACCTACGATCGGGGGCATGGCTGCTGCGAACGTGCTGGTCGTGGAGGACGACGTGGTGATCGGCGCCGAGCTGACCGAGGCGCTGAACGTCAACGGATACGCGCCGACGCTCGCCGTCAACGGGCGCGCGGCGATGGAGAGCGCCCAGGCCAACCCGCCCGACCTCGTCCTGCTGGATCTCGGCCTGCCCGACCTGGACGGCGTGGTGGTCTGCCGCAAGCTCCGCCTGACGGTCCCGGAGGCGGTGATCGTCGTACTCACCGCGCGGACCGAGGAACTCGACGTGGTGGTCGCCCTCGACGCGGGCGCGGACGACTACCTGACGAAACCGTTCCGGCTGGCCGAGCTGATGGCGCGGCTGCGGGCGCACCTGCGCCGCCAGGCCGTACTGCCGCAGGAACGGCTGCTGACGGCGGGCGCCGTGCGACTGGACCTGCCCGCCCGCCGGGCCTTCCTGGACGGGTCGGACGGTGAGCACCACCTCGCCGGCGCCGTGCCGCATCGCATTGTCCATCAGCACCAGGAGGATCTGCCGGACCGCCGCCAGCGACGCCGTCAGCGCGGGCAGGTCGGGCTCGACCCTGACCGTCAGGCGGCGGCCCCGCTCCGCCAGCAGGCCGTGCCAGTCCTCGTGTACCTCCGCCGTCAGGGCCGGCACGTCGAGCGGATCCCCGCCGGTACGGCTGTCGCGGCTGAGGGTGACCAGATCCTCGATGATCGTCCGCAGCCGCTCGCCCCGCGTCAGCGCGTTCCTGATGGCGTCGGCCCGATCGGCGGCCGGGCAGGTGAGCGCCGACTCCAGGCCCAGCAGCAGGCCGGTCAGCCCGGTGCGGAGCTGGTGCGACACATCGGCGCTGAAGGCCCGCTCGCGGGCCAGCACGTCGCCCAGCCGGCGGGCGGTCGCCTCCAGCGCCAGCCCGGCCTGGTCGGCCTCACGCAGCCCGGAACGCGGGGCGCGGACCGTGAAGTCGCCGTCGCCGAGCTGCTGCGCGGCGCTCGTCAGGCGCTCCAGCGGGATGGCCAGCCGGCGGGACAGGTAGATCGCCATCGCCGCCGCCAGCCCGAGCGCGATCACCCCGAGCACGGCCATCAGCAGCCACGCCCGGTGCACCGCGTCCGCCACCGAGTCGTACGGCGTGGCCACCCGGACCGTGAGGGATATCCCCTCGTCGGAGGGGATCGGCGCGGTCACGACGAGGAAGGCGTCCTCGACGGCCTGGTGGGTGCGCCCGTCCCGGCTGCTCGCGGCGAAGGCCGAGACGCCGGGCCCCGACCCGAACAGCCGCCGCCCGTCGACCGTGTAGACGCCGACGGTCAGATCAGAGGAGATGTCACGCGGCAGCACCAGCGGCAGGCTCGGGTCGCTGCCCACGTCGTCCGGGATCGCCGCGGCGATCCACACGGCGTCGCGCTGCAGAGCCGCCACTGTCTCGTCGTGGTAGAGCTGATTCACCGACAGCGCCAGCGGAGCCGCGAACAGCGCCACCGCCAGCGCGGTCACGGCCACGATCGCCGTCAGCGCCCTGCGCCGGAGCGGCGTCCCCTCAGCTTTCATGCCCCGCATCGTCGCAGCTCACAGGTAACCGCCCCGCTAACCTCCGGCTGATCGGCCACCTTGGGCTTGCCGGACTGAAAGTGAACGCTGCGTTAACCATTCGTTCAGCGGGCGCTGACCAGGCCGTTCCTACGGTGGCCCTGTGACTCGGGGACTACGCGTGACCAACGGCCGGCCAGACCGAGAGCTGGATCCGCCGCGTCCGAAAATGCAGGTCAGGCTGCTGGTGGGCCTCGCCTCGCTGGCCTTCGTGACGCTGCTGGGGTTCGCCTCCCGCTCGCCGGAATGGACGGCGCGGGACGCCGCGGCCGGCCGGGCGATCCAGTCGGTCAGGACGCCGTGGCTGACGGTGGCGGCTCGGGTGCTCGACATCGGCTTCAGCACCCTCGCCGGCGTGATCATCGTCTTCGTGCTGGTCGTGACGCTGGCTCTGACCGGCCGGGCCGCCGCGGCCTGGCGGAGCCTGGCGGTCATCCTCGCGGGCTGGGGAGCCGGCATGCTGCTGAAGATCCTCGTCACCCGTCCCCGGCCCCCGGCCGCGCGGGCGCTGATCAGCCAGCTCGGCGACACCAGCTTCCCGAGCGGCCACGTCTGCCTGACCCTGTCGATCATGATCGCCGTCGCGCTGCTGATCCGCCGCCCGTACGCCGTCGTGATCGGCGCCCTGGTCGTCGTCGCGCAGATGTTCGCCCGGATCTACCTGGGCGTTCACTACCCGACCGACACCGTGGGGTCACTGATCGCCGCCCCGGCGGCGATCGCGCTGGTGCTCGGCGCGACAGCTAACCGGGCGTTGGCGGGACGCTCATCCGCCGCTCGCTAGCGTCGCCGCATGTCTACCAGCGTGGCGATCGGCCTGCCGGACGCCGATGGACGTGACGTGGTGCTGGCCCTGCGGGAGCGCCGCGTGCAGGCCCCGATCCTCCTGCTCACCGCGCGCGACGGCCTGCACGATCTGCTGTCCGGCTTCCGCGCCGGAGCGGACGACTACCTGGTCAAGCCCTTCGCGTTCGCCGAACTCATCGTCCGCCTGCACGCCCTCGCCAGGCGGGCCATCCCGCCCGCGGCCCCGGCGGGGCTCCGGCTCGACCCCGCCCGCCACGCCGTCTCCGAAGGAGAGCGGACCATCCGGCTCACCCCCATCGAGTTCCGGCTGCTCGCACCTCTGCCGGCCCGTCCCGGCGAGGTCGTCCGCCGCCGGGCGCTGATCACCGCCGCGTGGCCGGACGGCGCCATCGTGCATGACAACACGCTCGACTCGTGCGTCACCCGCCTGCGCGCAAACTGGCGCGACTCGGGACGCCGGCCACCATCACCGCCGCGCGCGGAGTCGGATACCGGCTCTCGTGATCCGCCGCCGTCTGATCGTCGTCACGACCGCCTCCGTGGCCGCGGCCCTGCTCCTGCTGACGGCGGGCCTCTGGATCGTGCTGTCCCGCGGCCTCGACCACGACGCCGATCTCGTGCTCCGGTCCCGTGCCGAGGCCGCGATGACCACCCTGGAGCTCATCCCGCTGGGCCTGGCCGTCGAGGACCCGCCGCTGGACCAGATGATCGACGACAACGCATGGGTGTTCGACGGGGCCGGACGGGTGCTGGCTCAGCCGCGCGCGCCCGCCGACGTGGCGCGCGCCGCCGCGTCGCTCCGGGGGAGCGCCCGCCCGGCCGGTCGCGACGTGGGCGGCGTCCGGCTGCTCGCGGTGCCCGCCCCGCAGGGTGGGTCGGTCGTGGTCGGCGTCTCGCTGCGCCCGTACCGGGACAGCGGGCGGATCGGGCTGCTCGCGGCACTCGTCCTGGACGTCATGGTGCTGGGTCTCACGGTGGCGCTGACCCGGCACGTCGTCCGGGCCGCGCTGCGCCCGGTCACCGCCATGACCCGGCAGGCCCTGGAATGGAGCGAGCACGACCTGGACCACCGGTTCTCCTGGGGACCGGCGCGTGACGAACTGACCGGGCTGGCCGCCAATCTCGACGTGCTGCTCAATCGCGTCGCGGTCAACCTGAGGCACGAACGGCTGCTCAGCGCCGAAATCGCCCACGAACTGCGCACGCCGCTCGCCCGGCTCCGCGCCGAGGCCGAGATAGCCCTGCTCAGGCCCCGCCCGGCCCCGCAACTGCGCGAGGCGCTGGAGGGGGTCGTCACGCACGCCGGCGAGCTCACCGAGGTGGTCGACACGCTGCTGGCGTTCTCCCGGACGACGCCGGGCTCGTCCGGATGCCGGGTCGCCGACGCACTGAACGGAATCGAGGACGACGTCGCTCTCACCTATGACTGCGCGCCGGGCCTGCGCGTGAGCTGCGCGGCCGATCTGCTGGCGCGCATCCTGGCGCCGCTGCTGGGCAACGCCCGCGCCTACGGCTCACGCGGCGCCCTCGCGGTCGGCGTCGAGGGCACCACCGCGACGTTCACGATCACCGACGCCGCGCCGGGCGTCCTGGCGGGCGAGGAAGAGGTCATCTTCGAGCCGGCCCGCCGGGGCAGCGCGGCGCACCTGGCCCCGGGCTCGGGGCTGGGCCTGGCCCTGTCCCGGCGGCTGGCCCGCGCGGCCGGCGGCGACGTGACGGCTGTCACCTCACCGTGCGGCGGGCGCTTCCAGGTGCGGCTGCCCCTCGCCTGAACACGGTCAGGTGAACATGGTCAGGATAGTGTCAGGCGGCCGGTGCGAACCTGCGGCCATGACGACTCCCCACCTCACCAAGGTGCCGCGGCTCACCCTGTACTTCTGGGTCATCAAGGTGCTCTGCACCACCGTCGGCGAGACCGCCGCCGACTTCCTCGACGTGCACCTGGATCTCGGCCTGACCAACACCACCTACCTCATGACCGCGCTGCTGCTGGCCGCGCTCGTCATCCAGTTCTCGGCCCGGCGCTACGTGCCCGGCTCTACTGGCTCGTCGTCGTGCTGGTCAGCGTGGTCGGGACCCTGATCACCGACAACCTCACCGACAATTTCGGCGTCCCGCTCGAAGTGACGACGGTCGCGTTCGCCCTCGCGCTCGCGGTCATCTTCGCCGGTTGGTACGGCGTCGAGCGCACCCTGTCGATCCATTCGATCCGGACGATCCGGCGGGAGGCCTTCTACTGGGCGGCCATCCTGTTCACCTTCGCCCTGGGCGCCCGCGGCCGGTGACCTCGTGGCCGAGTCGTTCGACCTCGGCTACGCGCTGTCGGGCCTGGCCTTCGCCGCCGCCATCGCGGCCGTCGCGCTCGCGCACTACGGGTTCGGGCTGG
Organism: Acrocarpospora corrugata; assembly: GCF_009687845.1. Classification (GTDB taxonomy): domain Bacteria; phylum Actinomycetota; class Actinomycetes; order Streptosporangiales; family Streptosporangiaceae; genus Acrocarpospora; species Acrocarpospora corrugata. Next base: position 165,141 of record NZ_BLAD01000047.1, on the reverse strand, counting down.
CCAGCGTCCCGGCCTTCTGGGCGGCCGACATCCTCACCCGCCCGCTGGGCGCCTCGATCGGCGACTACCTCTCCCAGCCGGCGGACAGTGGAGGTCTCGGGCTGGGCGCTCGGGGGAGCGTTCGCCGACCGCCCGGTTCTCGGCGGAGAGGTCGGAGATGTAGACGCCACCGTCGTCACCAGCGGCGTATTCCTGGCGACGATCCTCGGCTTCGTCCTGTACCTGAGCCTGAGCCGTACGGACGAGATCCCGGTGACCGCGCGGTAGCCGTCACGCGGTCTGCACCGGCCAGTTGCGTAGCGCGACGTCGAGGGTGTCGAGGGTCCGGTTCCAGGACTCGTCCGCGGCGCGGGCGTGATGGCGGAAGCCGCCGGTCTGTTCCAGGCTCACGAAGCCGTGGAAGGTGCTGCCCAGCAGGCGGACCGCGTCGGTCTGGTCGGGTTCGGCCAGGGAGTAGCCGCGCAGGATCGCCCGGGTCATGTCGGAGTGGCGGCGCGCCGCGCTCGCCCGCGCGGTCTCCGGGTCGAGTTCGACCTGCATCGCCGCGTACCTGCCGGGATGTTCCCTGGCGTAGTCGCGGTAGGCGTTGGCGAAGGCGACCAGCGCCTCCTTGCCCGCCCGGCCGGCCAGCGCCGCCGCGACCAGGTCGGCGAGTTCGGCCAGGGCCAGCACGGCCACCCGGACCCGCAGTTCGTGCGCGTTTCTGATGTGCGAGTACAGACTGGCGTCCTTCACGCCGAACCTGCGCGCCAGCTCCGAGACGGTGACGTTCTCCAGCCCCACCTCGTCGGCCAGTTCCGCCGCCGCCTCGGCCAGCCGCTCGACCGTCACTCCGGCACGTGCCATGAACCACTCTCCCTAGGACTCCTAGGATTCTACATAATAGTTTGCCCGTTCAGCATATGTACGGTAGCTCTTTGGCTATGAGACAGATTACCGAAGTGGAGATCCGCGCCTCTCTTGTCAACTGCACCAAGGGCGAGGTCAAACGGCTGGCCGTGCCCAGGGATCTGGACGCCCGGCCCTGGGCTGACCTGGACTTCCTGGGCTGGCAGGATCCCGCGTCGCCGGGCCGCGCCTACCTGATCGCCGAACAGGGCGACCGCCTGGTCGGGGTTGCACTGCGGCGGGCCACGGCGCATGCCGGATTTGTACGGCGCAGCATGTGCTCGATCTGCCTGACCACGCACACCGGCGACGGCGTCTCGCTGATGACCGCCCGCCGGCCCGGCGGCAGCGGCGACTCCGTGGGCGCCTACATCTGCACCGACCTGGCCTGCTCCCTCTACCTGCGCGGCAAGAAGGACGCCGGACCCGGCGGCAGGATGCCCGAGTCCCTCACCCTCGAAGAGAAGATCGGCAGGACGGCGGTCAACGTGACCGAGTTCCTCCAGAAGGTGACCCAGTGATCGCTAGTCATGCCGGGGCTGGCCGGAGATTTCATGGTCGGCGTGGAAGAGGGCTTCCTTGATGAGGGAGCGCACGTGGGAGTCGCGCGCCCGGTACAGGACCCGCCGGCCGTCCCTGCGGGTCCGTACCAGACCGGCGTACCTCAGTTTGGCCAGGTGCTGGGACACCGAGGGACGCGCGACCTGAAGGGACTCGGCGAGCGAACCGACGTCGTACTCGGCGGAGGAGAGCAGCCACATGAGCCGCAACCGGGTGCCGTCACTGAGTAACCGGAAGGCGGCGACGGCCGTCTCGACCTGCTCGCCGGTGGGTTGTTCCTGCACAGGGTTGGCACCTGATTCGTTGTCGCGTGCGTACATGACTACATATAATCGCAGAAAGGGTGCACCGGGCAAAGGAGTGCGATATGTCCGACCAGCACGGTCACGGCCACGGATCCCGCGCGTGGCGGGGCCTGCGGCACGCCCTGGCCCCGCACAGTCACGACAGCGCCGACAAAACCGACGCCGCGCTGGAGTCCAGCAGCCGCGGCCTGCGGGTGCTGGGCATCTCCTTCGCGGTGCTCGTGATCACCGCCGTCGTCCAGGCGGTCATCGTCGCCTTCTCCGGATCGGTCGCCCTGCTCGGCGACACACTGCACAACTTCGCCGACGCCCTGACCGCGATCCCGCTGGCCATCGCCTTCTCCTTCGGCAGACGCGCCGCCACCCGCCGGTTCACCTACGGGTACGGCCGCGCCGAGGACCTGGCCGGAATCGTCATCGTGCTCCTGATCGCCGCATCGGCCGGACTGGCGGGGTACGAGGCCGTTGGCCGCCTGCTCCAGCCCCAGGACGTGCACGCCCTGGCCTGGGTCGCGGGCGCGGGCCTGATCGGCTTCATCGGCAACGAACTGGTCGCGCGCTACCGGATCAAGGTCGGCCGCGAGATCGGCTCGGCCGCGCTGGTCGCCGACGGACTGCACGCGCGCACGGACGGTTTCACCTCGCTGGCCGTGCTCATCGGCGCGGGCGGAGCCGCCCTGGGCTTCCCGATCGCCGACCCGATCGTGGGCCTGGCGATCACGCTGGCCATCTGTTTCGTCCTGCGCGACGCCGCCAGGGAGATCTACCATCGCCTGATGGACGCCGTCGACCCTGCCCTGGTCGAGCAGGCGGAACAGACCCTGCGCGCCGTGCCGGGCGTCCTTCGGGCCGGTTCGGTACGGCTGCGCTGGATCGGCCACGTACTCCACGCGGAGGTGGACATCCGCGTCGACCACCACCTCTCCCTGATCGAGGCGCACGCCGTCGCGGTGGAAGCCGAACACCAGCTCATCCACCACCTGCCCCGGCTGAGGGCGGCCACCGTCCACGCCGACCCCGACGGCCCCGAGGGCGCCGACCACCACGCCCGCCTGCTCTCACACCGTTAGGTACTCCGGCTCGGTGAGTTCAGCGCGGCGGCGCGCAGGACGCACGGACGATGAGCTTGGCTCCCACCCGGTAAGCGCGACCGGTTCCGTGCTCGCGCGGAGAGCGGTTCTCGATCTGCTGGAGCAGCAGGTCCATGGCCAGCTCGCCCAGTTCCCGCGCGCCGTTGTCGACCACGGTCACGGCGGGCTGCCACCAGCGCAGCCACGGAATGTCCTCATAGCAGACCAGTGAGAGCTGCCCGGGAATGCCGACCCCGGCGGCCACCAGCGTCGGCAGGACGCCGAACACGGCTTCGTGGTTGGCCGTGAACAGGGCCGTCGGATTCTGGCGGAGCAGGCGGGCGGTCGCCTCGGCGCCGAAGGCGGGATCGAAGGCCCCGCGCTCGACGAGGGCGGGGTCGACCGCCCGGCCGCGTTCGCGCATCGCCTGCTCGTAGCCCGCGAAACGTTCCCGCCCCGAGTTGGTGGTCAGTTCGCCGCCGATGAAGGCGATCCGCTCGTGCCCGAGGTCGAGCAGGTGGGCGGTGGCGGCGTGGGCGCCTTCGCGGTCGGCGGCCAGCACGCTGGGGGCGGCGCTCTCGGCGGCGGCCCGGATGACGCTGACCATCCCGATGCCCTCGGCCAGGAGCGCGTTGGTCAGGGCCGCGTTCTTGCCGGTCCCTATCATGATCAGCCCGTCCACGCCGTACGTGGACAGGGTGCGCAGGAACGACTCCTCGCGCCGCGGGTCGGCGTCGGTGATGCAGAGCATCACCTGGTAGTTCTCGGCGGCGGCCCGCCGCTGCACCACCTCGGCGATGGTGTGGAACGAGGCGTTTATGAGGTTGTTCAGGACCAGGCCGATGAGGTGGGACTGGCGGGAGCGCAGGGTGCTGGCGGCGCGGTTCGGCCGGTAGCCGAGCTTGGCCGCCGCCTCCTGGACCGCGGCCCTGGTCTCGGGGGAGATCAGCACGGAACCGCTCAGCGCGCGTGACGCGGTGCTCCGTGACACGCCCGCCGCGCCGGCGACGTCCTTCAACGTGATCGCCATCCTGCTCCTCGCTGGGATCGATCCCATCCTATTCCACGATCTTCCCAGAAAGGATTCGGCTCCGTGGTGTTTCTGGCGGAATTTATCCAGGTAAAAAACACGATTTCTGCTTGACCGCAACTGGGTCACTGCCGCAACCTTATGCAATCGATCCCACAAGCGGAGCGTAGCAGAGAGGCCGGGGGACCCATGGACCGCGACGACGTCAGCTGGCGGGGCTACTGGCCCGCGGCTCCGACACCCTTCACCGCGGCCGGAGCGCTGGACGAGCAGGCGTGGCGCGCGCTGCTCCAGCTCTACGCGGCGCAGCGGGTGCACGGCGTCCTGGTCAACGGGAGCACCGGTGAGTGGTTCAGCCAGACCCCCGCCGAGCGCCGCCGCGTCACCGAAATCGCCGTCGCCGAACTCTCCGGCCGCGCCCCGGTGGTCATCGGCGTCACCGCCTACACCGCCGCCGAGGCGATCGACCTGGCCAGGCACGCGGCCGAGACGGGCGCCGACGGCGTGCTCGCCACCCCGCCGCCCTACGTCCACCCGGGCCCGGACGAGATCCTCGCCTTCTACCGTGCGGTCAGCTCGGCCACCGACCTGCCGTTCATGGTCTACAACTGGCCGCGCGGCGTGAGCGTCGACATCTCCGCCCACCCCGGGCTCATGCGGCGACTGGCCGACCTCGACCGGGTCGTGGCGATCAAGGACAGCACCGGCGACTGGCTGCGCATGCTCGCCACCGTCGAGGCCGTCAGCGAGCAGGTCCGGGTGTTCGGCAGCTTCCTGCACCGGCGCGGCCTGGCCGTGCTGATGGAACTGGGCGGTGACGGCAACATCGACGGCGGCGGCCTGGGCGCGCCGTTCGCGGTGCCGTACTACGAGGCGGTCGCGGCGGGGAACGCCAAGGCCGCCCGCGGCTGGGCCGACCGCTACGCCGGGCTCTCCGCCCGCCTGATCAACCCCGACTACAGCGGCGTGCACGGCACGCCGATCGCCCAGCTCAAAGCCGCCATGGCGATCCTCGGCCAGCCGGGCGGGCAGGTCAGGCCGCCGCTGCTGCCGATCGCCGACCCGGCGGCCATCGACGCGATCGGCGCGGTCCTGCGGGAGTCCGGCCTGGCCGAGACGCTCGCCCAGGGGGGAGTGGCCGCGCGATGACCGCCCCCAGGAGTGCGACGATCATCGTCGACGGCCGCCCGGTGACCGCCGTGGCGGGCGTCAGCCTCACCGCCGCGCTCGTCGGCGACCACCGGTGGGCGCTGCGCCGCAACCCGGTCGACGGCGGGCCGCGCGGCCCGTTCTGCGGGATGGGCGTCTGCTTCGAGTGCGAGGTGACCGTGGACGGCGTGCCCTCGGTCCGCGCCTGCCTCACCAGGATCCGGCCCGGCATGCGGGTCGACACCACCGGAGCGCCCAATGATCGTTGAGCGTGACGTCGTCGTGGTGGGCGGCGGGCCCGCGGGGCTCACCGCCGCCGCCCGGCTGGCGGCGGCCGGGCTGACCGTGACGATCCTGGACGAGCAGCCCGAACTCGGCGGCCAGTACTACCGGCGGCCCGCGCCCGAGGTCGCCCGGCGCTGGGGCGACCACCGCCGCGAAGGCGGCGAACTGATCGCCGGAGTGCGGGCGGCGGGCGTGGAGTGCCGCACCGGCCATCTGGTCTGGGGGCTGGCCGACGACGACCGGACGCTGCTCGCCGAGGACGAGGCCGGGCGGCCGGTCCGGCTGCGGGGCCGCCACCTCGTGCTCGCCACCGGCGCCTACGAGCGGTCCTTCCCCTTCCCCGGGTGGCAGCTCCCCGGCGTGACCACGCCCGGCTTCGCCCAGCACCTGGCGGCGGGCGACCACACCCCGATCGGGGAGCGGGTCGTGCTGGCCGGCTCGGGGCCGTTCCTGCTGCCGGTCGCCTGCTCGCTGCTCGCGCTCGGGGTGAAGGTGGCCGGAATCGCCGAGGCGGGCACGCCGTACCGGCCGGGAAGGCGGGCGCTGGGCACGCTGCGCCACCCCGCGCGGCTGCGCGAACTGGCCGGGTACGCGGCGCGGCTGGCCCGCGCCCGGGTGCCGGTCTGGCAGGGCGCCGTCGTGCTCCGCGCCGACGGCCACGACCGCGTCTCCTCCGTCACCCTGGCCGCCGCCGGCCGCCCCGGCCAGGCGATCCGCACCGTCGAGGCCGACGCCCTCTGCGTCGGGTACGGCTTCCGCCCGCAGACCGACCTGGCCCGCCTGCTGGGCTGCGAGGTCACCGCCGACCCCGGCACCGGCGACGCGATCCCGGTCACCGACCCGGCCGGCCGCTCCTCCCGCCCTGACGTGTACGTCATCGGCGAGGCCGCCGGGATCGGTGGCGCGCCCACGGCCCGGGCGCGCGGCCTCGCGGCGGCCCACGACATCCTCGCCCGCGAGACCGGCCACCCCGTCCCACCGGCCGAGGCGCGCCGGGTCGCCACGGCGGCCCGCCGCCTCGGCCACTTCACCGCGCTCACCGACGCGCTCTACCCCAGCCCGGCCCAGCTGCTCGACGCGCTGGTCCCCGCCCTGGCCGACAGCACGATGGCCTGCCGCTGCGAGTCGGTCACCGCCGGCGAACTCCGCGCCGACGCCGCCGGAGACGTCAACGCCGCCAAAGCCAGGACCCGCGCGGGCATGGGCCCCTGCCAGGGACGGGTGTGCGGCTTCGCCGTCGCCGGCCTCGTCAGGGGCGGCGCGGTCTTCCCGTCCCGGGTGCCGATCCGCCCGGTGCGGATGACGACGCTGCTCGAACTCGCCGCCGAAGACGGACCGGCATGATGCGCGCCGCGGACGTCGTCATCGTCGGGGCCGGGGTGCTGGGCGCCGCGGCGGCCTGGCAGCTGTCCCGCGCCGGGCACCGGGTCGTGATCTTCGACCGGGGCGCGCCCGGCCGCGAGGGCTCCGGGACGACGGCGGGCAACCTGCACGTCCAGGCCGTGCACACCCGCCGCCCCGGCCAGGAGGTCCCCATCGACAGCGCCAGGTTCCTGCCGCTGCAACGGGCGGCCAGCGACCGGTGGGAGAGCGTCGAAGACGACCTGGGCGCCTCGGTCGAACTGCGGCGAAGCGGCGGGTTCACCATCGCGGAGACCCCTGACCAGTGCCAGGAGCTGAAGGAGAAGCACACCTGGGAGGCGGCGGCCGGGATCCCGACCGAGGTCCTGGACGGCGACGCCGCGCGGGAGGCGCTGCCGCTGCTCGGGCCCACGGTCACCGCCGCCACCTGGTGCGCCAGCGACGGCTACGCCAACCCGCTGAAGGTCACCCCGGCCTACCTGGCGGCGGCGGCCGGGCACGGGGCCGAGCTGGTGCCGTACGCGCCGGTGCGGGAGATCGCGCGGCGCGGCGGGACCTGGCGGGTCACGGCGGGAACGCACACCGTGGCGGCCCCCGTGGTGATCGACGTGGCCGGGCCGTGGCTGGGTGAGATCGCCGCGCTGGCCGGGATCCGGCTGCGGATGACGCCGGTGGCGATCCAGATGCACGCCACCGTGCGCGCCCCCGTCACCATGTCCCACCTGGTCCAGCACATCGGCGAAGGGTTGTCGGTGAAGCAGGTCACCGCGGGAAACCTGCTCATCGGCGGCGGCTGGCCGGCCAGGGCCCTCAACCTGGCCGGCCGGAGCGTCACCAGCGTGGACAGCCTGCTCGGCAACGTGGCCCTGGCCGTACGGGTGCTGCCTTTCATCCGGGACCTGCGGCTGCTGCGGGCCTGGGCGGGGCCGCTGGCGGCCACCCCCGACGAGATGCCGCTGATCGGCGAGGTGCCCGGCGAGCCCGGCTTCCTGGTGGCCGGCGGGACGTACGCGTTCACGTTCGCGCCGCTGTGGGGCGAGACGCTGCGCGGCCTGGCCGAGGGCGCGCCGCCGCCGGTGGAGATCGCCGACCTGGGGCCGGACCGGCTCATGACCCAAACGAAGACGCACGAAGGGAGACAGCGATGACATCCGGAAGACGCGCGCGGCTGCCGGAGCCCGAAACGCTCTGGCTGACCGGCGGGCACGTGGTGGACGTACGTTCCGGGCGGGTCCGCCGGGACGTCAACGTGGTGGTGACGGCCGGGCGGATCGAGCGGATCACCGCCGCCGCCCCGCCGCCGGAGGCGGCCACCGTCGAGCTGGGCGGCAGATACGTGCTGCCCGGCCTGATCTCGGTGCACACCCACCTGTCGGTGCTCTACCCGTTCTCCGACACCGACGAGTCGGAGGACTCGGGCCTCACGGCGCTGCGGGCGCTGTCCCGCGCCCAGGACGCCCTCTACGCGGGGGTCACCACGATCCGCTGCGTGCACGAGCAGAACCGCGCCGACCTGCTGGTGCGCACGGCCGCTGAACAGGGCTGGGTGGACGCGCCGCGCATCGTCGGCGCCGGCCGAGCGATCTCCACGACCGGCGGCCACGGCCACGGCAGCGCCTGCTCCTACGCCGACGGCCACGACGGCTTCCTGCGCGCCGCCAGGCAGGAACTCGCGGCGGGCGCCGACCTCATCAAGGTCTTCATCACCGGCGGGATCGCCCACCAGGGCGAGTCGTTCACCGGCGCGCAGATGACGCTGGAGGAGATGCGCGCGGTCGTCCGCGCCGCCGAGGAGCACGGCGCCTACGTCACCGCGCACGCCGGATCCGGTTCTGCGATCAGGGAGGCGCTGCACGCGGGAGTGCGCGGCTTCGAGCACGCCTACGAACTGGACGAGGACACGGCCGCGCGGATGGCGGAGCGGCGGGTCTACCTCACCCCGACCCTGTGCGTCACCCGCTGCCCGGACTGGATGGCCGAGCACGACTTCACGCCGTGGCAGATCGAACGCGCGCTGGAGGTCGGCCCCGGCCACCTGGCCAGCATCCGCCGGGCCATCGCCGCCGGCGTCGCCGACCCCGCCGACCCGCAGGCCCCCGGCATCACCATGCTGGCCGGCACCGACTACCCGCCGGGCGAGCCGATCGAGGACACCGTGGTCGCGGTCCGCGAGATGGAGTTCCTGTCCGAGGCCGGACTCGACCCGGCCCAGACGCTGCGCACCGGCACCCTCGACGCGGCCCGCCTGGTCGGACTGGCCGGCCAGGCGGGCTCCGTCGAGGAGGGCTACCTGGCCGACCTGATCGTCACCGACCGCGACCCGCTCGGCGACATCTCCGCGCTGCGCCGCATCCCCTTCGTCATGCAGGCAGGCCGGATCATCCGCGACGACCTTGGAGGCGCCCGGTGAAATCGGCGATCCGCTTCGCGGTGGACATCGGCGGCACGTTCGTCGACGCCATCGCCTACGACGAGACGACCGGCGAGCTGCGGCTGCACAAGGCCCCGACCACCCCCGGCTCACCTGCCCGCGGCGTGCTCGACGCGGTCGGCGGCCTCGCGGACCGGCTCGACGACGTCGAGGCGTTCGTGCACGGCACCACGCTCGGCCTCAACGCCATCCTGCAGCGGCGGGGCGCGGACGTCGGGATCATCACCAACGAGGGCTTCCGCGACCTGCTGGAGATCGCGCGGGCGAATGTCCCCTCCCTGCACATGTACGACTTCGCCTACGCGCCCCCGCCGCCGCTGGTGCCCCGCCGCCACCGGACCGGCGTGCCCGGCCGGATGGACGCACAGGGCGCCGAGGTAACGGAACTCGACGAGGACGCGGTTCGCGAGGCAGGCCGCCTCCTGGTGGAGGAGCGCGGGCTGCGCTCGCTGGCGATCTGCTTCCTGCACTCCTACGCCAACCCCGCGCACGAGCGCAGGGCCGCCCGGATCCTGCGCGAGGCCTACCCGGACGTGTCGGTCTCCACCTCGACCGACATCACCCGGGAGTACCGCGAGTACGAGCGCACCAGCACCGTCACCCTCGACGCCTACATCAGGCCGGTGCTCAACGACTACATCGGCGCCCTGGAGGGCGGCCTGGCGGACGCCGGGCTCACCCGCCCGCTGCACATCATGCGCTCGGGCGGCGGCGCGATGACCGCGGAGCTGGCCCGGCGGGCGCCGCTGATGACCGTGCTGTCCGGCCCCGCCGGCGGCGTGGTGGGCGCGTCCTTCCTGGCCCGCGAGCAGCACCTGCCCAAGCTGATCTCCTTCGACGTCGGCGGCACCAGCGTGGACTGCTGCGTGATCGAGGACGGCGAGCCCGGCGAGGTGCACGAGGCGGCCATCGACGGGTTCCCGCTGCTCATCCCCATCTTCGACATCCGTACGGTGGGCGCGGGCGGCGGCTCGATCGCCTGGATCGACGAGGGCCTGCTCAAGGTCGGCCCGCACAGCGCGGGCGCGGTGCCCGGCCCGGTGGCGTACGGCGCGGGCGGCACCGAGCCGACGGTCACCGACGCCGCCCTGGTGCTCGGCTACCTGGACCCCGCGGCGTTCCTGGACGGCGAGATGAGCATCGACGCCGAAGCCGCCCGCGCCGCCATCCAGACCGAACTCGCCGTCCCCCTCGGCGTGACCGGCACCGAGGCGGCGGCGAGCGTCTTCCGCGTCCTGCTGGCCCGCACGGTCGGCGCGCTGCGCGAGATCACCGTGGAGCGCGCCCTGGATCCGCGCGAGTTCGCGCTGCTCGCCTACGGCGGCGCGGGCCCGCTGCTCGGCCCGATGCTGGCCCGCGAGATGGGCATCGCCACCACTCTCATCCCGCAGGTCCCGGCCGCGTTCTCCGCCTTCGGGATGCTGATGTCGGACCTGGAGTACGGGTTCGCCACCACCGTGCTGCGCCCGCTGAGCGACGCCACCCTGGCCGCCGCCGAGCCCGCCTTCGCCGAACTGGAGCAGCAGGGCGAGGAGGTGCTGTCCACCCAGGGCATCAAACCCGAGGACCGCACACTGATCCGCCGCCTCGACGTGCGCTACCACGGCCAGGAACACAGCCTCGGCATCGACCTGCTCCCCGGCGACACGGCCGCCACCGTGCTGTCCCGCTTCAACGCCCAGCACGAGGCCAGATACGGCCACGCGATGCCGGACGCCGGCCAGATCCTCACCCTGCGGGTACGCGCCGTGGGAAAGCTGGCCAAACCGGGACTGCGCGAACTGCCCGCCACCGGCTCCGGCAGCGCGGAACCCGCCGGTTCCCGCCCGGCCTACGACGTCGCGACCGGCCAGGTCACCCCCTTCCAGGTGTACCTCAGGGGTTCGCTGTCGCCCGGCCACACGCTGCGCGGCCCGGCGATCGTCGAAGAGGGCACCTCGACCACCGTGATCTTCGCCGACCAGCGGCTGACGGTCGACGGCTACGGACAACTGCTGGTCACCGGCGCAGGAGGCAACGATGACTGAACCTCTGGACGGAGCCACCGTCGAGGTGATCCGCAATTACCTGGTCTCGGTGGGCGAGCAGATGCGCCGCACCCTGGTCAGGGCCGCGTTCAACCCGGTGATCTACGAGGTGCTGGACTTCGGCATCTCGATCTACAACGCCGAGCTGGAGCTGACGGCGGAGGCGGCGGGGATCACCTCCTTCCTCGGCGCGAACGACTACGCCATCGTCAAGGGCGTCGAGTACGTCGGCCGGGAGAACCTCCGCGAGGGCGACGTCTACCTGCTCAACTATCCGTACTGGAGCGGCGCCCACTCCTACGACGCGATGCTGTTCGCCCCGGTCTTCCGCCCCGGGCACGAGGGCCCCGCCGCCTACCTGGCGGTGCGCGCGCACTGGATGGACCTCGGGGCGAAGGCCCCCGGATACGTCCTGGACTCCACGGACATGCACCAGGAAGGCCTGATCTTCCCCGGCACGAAGATCGTCAGCGGCGGCGAAGTCGTCCGCGACATCGTCGAGCTCATCCGCTTCAACTCCCGCCTGCCCGACCTGACCATCGGCGACTTCCACGCCCAGCTGGCGGCGCTGCGCACCGGCGAGAACCGGCTGGCGCAGGTCTGGGAGAAGTTCGGCGGGCCGACCGTGGACCAGGCCGTACGCCAGATCATCGAGCACGGCGAGCGGGTCGCGCGCAAGGCCGTGGCGGCGCTGCCCGACGGCAGCTGGACGGCGTTCGACTACTGCGACGACGACGGCATCACCGACGACCTGATCCGGATGGAGGTCAAGGTCACCATCGACGGCGAGCACATGGAGGTCGACTTCAACGGCTCGGACGGCGCGGTCGTCGGGCCGGTCAACCTGCCCATCGGCGCCACCGAGAGCCTGGCCAAGGCCATCTACAAGGAGCTGACCACCGCGCGGGAGCCCTCCAACGCGGGCCACTACCGGGCGCTGGACATCAAGGCAGACCCCGGCAACTTCTTCCACGCCGTCTACCCGGTCGCGACCTTCACCCAGTGGAGCGGCATCGTCGCCTTCGAACTGATGCACAAGGCGCTGGCGCAGGTGCTCGACTCCATTCCGGCCTCCTCGGGGGGCGACGAGCCGGGGTTCATGGCGCTCGGGCACGATCCGCGTACCGACGCCGACTATGTGATCAGCAACAACGAGGGCATCGGCTGGGGCGCCGGCAGGGACCACGACGGGGCCAACGCCCAGCAGCACCCCTCGCAGAGCGTGGTGCGCAACACCCCGGTCGAGGTGCTGGAGCACAAGGCGACCCTGTTCCACGAACGGCTCGAACTGATCCCCGACTCCGGCGGCGCGGGCCGGCACCGCGGCGGCCTGGGCGTGCTCAGGGAGGTCCGCTACCTGGCCGACGGCGAGGTGCTGTCGATGAAGAAGAAGAGCAAGACCCGTCCCTGGGCGCTGCACGGCGGCCAGGAGTCCGAGCCCAGCGAGATGGTGCTGTGGCCGGAGACCGAGCGCGCCAAACGGGTCGGCATGTACCGGGCGGCGATGAAGGCGGGGGACCGGTTCGTGAACCGGACCGCGGGCGGCGGGGGATACGGCGATCCGCTGGAACGGAATCCGGCCGCCGTGGTGGCCGACGTGCTGAACGGATACGTCAGCGCCGAGGTCGCCGGACAAGTCTACGGGGTGATCGTCGATGAGACCGGCGGCTGGCGGCCCACCCCCGCCAGAGCCGAAAACCACGAAGGGTAACAGCCGATGCACCGCTCCCATATCCCTCCCAAACTCATCTCCCTCCTGCTCCTCGGTTCGCTGGCCGTCGCGGCGTGCGGCGGTTCCGGGGAGCCGACCGGCTCGGCCGGATCCGCCGACCCGCGCAAGCAGACGCTGATCATCGCCGAGAACGAGCCGCCGGCCACGTTCGACCCGGTCCAGGCGGACAACTCCACCGTGGACGAGGTGGTCATCCCCGCCTACGACACCCTGGTCCGCTACGAGGGCGACAAGCTCAGCCCCTCGGTGGCCACCGAATGGGCGTTCGCCGCCGACGGGAAGAGCCTCGACCTCACCCTGCGCGGCGACGTCACCTTCCACGACGGCGCCAAGCTGACCGCCGCCGACGTGGCGTACACCCTGGACCGCATCGCCAAGCTCAAGATCGGCGTGGCCTCGCTGATGAGCGCCTACGACTCGGCCACGGTCACCGACGACACCCACCTGACGATCAGGCTGAAGCAGGCGTACTCGCCGTTCCCGGCCGCGCTGACCAGGGTCTACCTGCTCAACTCCGCGCTGGTGAAGACCAACGCGGGCGCCGACGACGGGCAGCGCTGGCTGGCCTCCAACGACGCCGGGTCTGGGCCGTACAAGCTGGCCGGGTACACCGCCAACCAGGAGGCCAAGTTCACCCGGTTCGACGGCTACTGGGGCGGCTTCACCGGCCAGGCCACCAGCGTGGTCTTCCGCTACCTGCCCCAGGCGGCGACCCAGAAGACCTCGCTCACCAGCGGCGACGTGGACATCGCGATGGACATCGACCCCAACGACTGGGCCGGGCTGGAAAGCTCGGGCTACACGGTCAACAAGTCCGACACCAACGTCCAGCTGTACGTGTTCTTCAAGATGAAGGACTCCCCGCTGGCCGACAAGGCGCTCCGCGAGGCCATCGCCTACTCCTACGACTACGACCAGCACGTCTCGGCGATCCTCAAGGGCGCAGGCAAGAAGGCCGTCGGCGTGCTGCCCAGCGCGATGTCCTGCTTCGACGCCACCGTGCCGCAGCCCGCCCGCGACCCGGAGAAGGCCAAGAGCATCCTCGCCGCCGCCGGCCTGAAGAACGTCACCCTGACCATGACCTACCTGAAGGCGACGGCCGAGATGGAGCAGGCGGCCACGCTGCTCCAGTCGAACCTGGCCGAGGTGGGCATCACCCTCAACCTTGAGGCGATCACCTACCCGCAGTACGTGGAGAAGCTGAAGAGCAACGCCACCACGCCCGACCTCGGCATGATCTACGCCTTCCCGCCCTACCCGGACCCCGACTCGATCCTGTACCTGCTGTTCGACTCCACCTTCATCAACAACGGCCAGAACAGCGGCGGCTACGACAATCCGGCGATCGACACCCTGGTCCGGGGCGCCCAGCAGCAGACCGACCTGGACCAGCGGTGCACGGCGTACCAGGAGGCCCAGCAGAAGATCGCCGCCGACGTGCCCTCGATCAACATGTCCAATCCGCAGTACGTGACGGTCCTGCGCGCCGGGCTGAACGGCTACCAGTACCAGCCGGCGCACCACCAGACCGTGGACGTCTACCAGATCCAGGTCGGCTGACCTGTCATGGGCCGCTTCCTGCTGCGCCGCCTGGTCACCAGCGTCGTCGTCCTGGCCGGGCTGGCGGTCGTCACGTTCCTGATGACCCAGGTCCTGCCCGGCGACCCGGCCAGGGCCGCGGCGGGGCGGAACGCGACGGCCGAACAGGTCGCCGAGGTCCGCGTGCGGCTCGGTCTCGACCAGTCGCTGCCCGACCAGTTCACCGGCTACCTCGGGCGGCTGCTCCACGGCGACCTCGGCACCTCGGTCTTCACCCAGCGGCCGGTGCTGGACGACGTGGCCGCCATGCTGCCCGCCTCGGTGGAACTGGTGCTGGCCGCGATGGCCATCAACATCGCGGTGGCAGTGCCGCTGGGCGTCTACGCCGCCTACCGGCGCGGCCGGGCGGCGGACGTCGCCGCCCGGCTGATCACCCTGCTCGGCGCGGCGGTGCCGGTGTTCTGGCTGGGGCTGATGCTCCAGCTCGTCTTCGCGGCCCAGTTGCGCCTGCTCCCGCTCACCGGCCAGCTCGCCTTCGGCCAGGAGGTGCCGAAGATCACCGGAATGATCTCGCTCGACGCTCTGCTGTCCGGGAACTGGGCGGCCTTCGGCGACGCCCTGCTCCATCTCGTGCTGCCGGCGGTGACGCTGGCGGCGGCGTTCGTCGCCGTGGTGGCGCGGACGGTCCGCTCGTCCGTGATCACCACGCTGGACTCCGACTACATCACGCTGGCCCGCTCGACCGGCGCGTCCGAGCTCCGCGTGGTGGTCCGGCACGGCCTGCGCAACGCCCTGGTCCCGGCCAGCACGATTCTCGGCATGCAGCTCGGCTGGATGCTCGGCTCCACCGTGCTGGTCGAGGCCATCTTCGGCCGGACCGGCATCGGCGCGTACGCGGTGACGGCGGTCCTGCAGAACGACCTCTACGCCGTGATCGGCACTGTCCTGGTGATCGGAGTGGTCTTCGTGGTGATGAACGTCCTCGTGGACCTGGTCCAGCTCTGGCTGAATCCGCGGCTGCGCCAGGCCGGCAGCCGGGAGCGGCGGCCGGAGATCGCGGTGCGGGCATGACGCGCCGGATCATGGCGGTCGACCGGATCGCCCTGGCGGTCGCCGCCCTGATGGTGGCGCTCGCCGTGGTGGGCCCGCTGCTCGCTCCCCACGACCCCTACGCCGTCGACCTGGCCGACGCGCTGCAGGGCCCCTCGGCCGCGCACTGGTTCGGCACCGACGTCAACGGGCGCGACGTGCTCAGCCGGATCCTGTACGGCGCCCAGGTCACCCTGCCCGCCACCGTGATCGTGATCGCCGCCGCCACCCTGATCGGCACCCTGGTCGGCACGGTCGCCGCGCTCGGCGGCAAGGCGCTGGACGAGGTGCTGATGCGGATCACCGACATCGGCCTGTCGCTGCCCTCGATCATCCTCGCCCTCGGCCTCGCCGCCGCGCTCGGCTCCGGCCTGCGGTCGGCGGTCGTCGCCCTGGCCCTGACCTGGTGGCCCGGCTACGCCAGGCTGGTCCGCACCCTGGTCCGCGAGGTCAAGGACGCCGAGTACGTGGACGCGGCCCGCACGCTCGGCGTCTCCCGGGCCAGGCTCGTCTTCCGGCACATCCTGCCCAACGCCCTGAACAGCCTCTACGTCCAGACCACGCTGGACGTCTCCGCCGTGATGCTGGTCATCTCCGGCTTGTCCTTCGTCGGGGTGGGCGCGCAGGTGCCGTCGGCCGAATGGGGAGCCATGATCGCCGCGGCCGCCAACAACCTCACCAACGGCTGGTGGGCGGTGGCCTTCCCCGGCCTGGCCATCATGCTCACCGCCGTCGCCTTCAACCTGGTGGGCGACTGGCTGCGGGTACGCAACGACCCGACCATCCGGGAGGGGGTCCGATGACGTCCGCTCTGCTGTCCGTCCGGGACCTGCGGGCGTCCTATCCGGGGCCCGCGGGTCCGGTGCAGGTCGTCCACGGCGTCGATCTCGACCTGGCGCGGGGCGAGAAGCTCGCCCTGGTCGGCGAGTCCGGCTCCGGCAAGTCCGTCACCGCCCGCGCCATCCTGCGGCTCGACACCGACGCCACGCTGAGCGGGCGGGTCGAACTCGACGGCGCCGACCTGCTCACGCTGCCGCCCCGCCGGATGCGTGCCGTCCGCGGCGCCCGCATCGGCCTGGTGTTCCAGGATCCGCTGGCCGCGCTCAACCCCGTCATGACGATCGGCTGGCAGATCACCCAGCCGCTGGTCATCAGGGGCGTGCCCAAGAAGGCCGCCAGGCGGCGCGGCGTCGAACTCCTGGCCCGCCTGGGCGTCCGCGACGCCGAGCGCCGCTTCGACGACTATCCCCACCAGTTCTCCGGCGGCATGCGGCAGCGCGTCGTCATCGCCATCGCGGTCATCGCCGACCCCGACCTGCTCATCGCCGACGAGCCGACCACCTCCCTGGACGTGCGCGTCCAGGCGCGGGTGCTCGAACTGCTGCACGAGCTGACCGACGAGCGCGACATGGCCGTCCTGCTGATCACCCACGACCTCGGCATCGTGGCCGGCTTCGCCGACCGGGCCGTGGTCATGCGGCACGGCCGGGCGGTGGAGACGGGCCCGGTCGACGACATCTACCGCAGCCCCAGGCACGAGTACACCAGGGCGCTGCTGGCCGCCGTTCCCAGAATCGGCGGCGACCACACCCGCCCGCTGGTCACCATCAAGGAGGGCGGACAGTGACAGAGCCGACCGAGCCACTGCTGCGGGTGGAGAACCTGACCAAGAGCTTCGCCGGGCGCCGGGTGCTGTCCGGCGTCTCCTTCGAGGTCGCGCCCGGCGAAGTGCTCGGCCTGGTCGGCGAGTCCGGCTCCGGCAAGTCGACCACCGCGCGCTGCGTCGCCCGGCTGACCGAACCCGACGCCGGGCGGATCACCCTGGGCGGGCGCGACGTGCTCGCCGCCGGAGGCCGCGAGCTGCGGGCGCTCCGGCGCGACATGCAGATGGTCTTCCAGGATCCGTACTCGTCGCTGAACCCGCGGATGACCGTGGCCGCGCTGATCGAGGAGCCGCTCGCCGTGCACGGGCTCGAACCCGACCGGCGGCAGCGCCGGCGGCGGGCCGCCGACCTGCTGGAGACGGTGGGCCTGTCGGCCGAGCACCTGGACCGCCACCCCCGGTCCTTCTCCGGCGGGCAGCGGCAGCGTATCTCCATCGCGCGGGCGCTGGCCGTGCGGCCCCGGCTGCTCATCTGCGACGAGCCGGTCTCCTCGCTGGACGTCTCGGTGCAGGCGCAGGTGCTCAACCTGCTGCGCGACCTTCGGCAGCGGCTGGACCTGTCGATCCTGTTCATCGCGCACGACCTCGCGGTCGTCTACTACCTGTGCGACCGGGTCGCGGTCATGGAGCAGGGCTCCCTGGTCGAGATCGGCACCCGGGCGGAGGTGTACGGGAATCCGCGGCACCCGTACACCAGGTCACTGCTGGACGCCGTGCCCGTACCTGACCCGGCGGTCGAACGGGCCCGCCGCACCACCGATCGAGGGAGCCACCCATGAGAATGTTCGTGAACGGGCAGGCGATGTCCGGAGGCAGCCTGAACACCGCCCTGAGCGGCGCACGCTTCCTCGGCCCCGCCGAGACCGCCCCCCGCTACCGGTTCTATTCGGTACGGGACGAGTTCCCCGGCCTCTACCCGGTCGCCGACGGCGTGGCCGTCCCCGGCGAGGTGTACGAGGTGACCTACGAGATCCTGCGCGAGCACCTGCTGCCCCGCGAACCGCCCGAACTGGAACTGACGGTGATCGAACTGGCCGACGGCTCCGGCTGCCTGTCCATGCGGATGCGCGAGGAGACGCTGACCTGGCCCGGGGTGACCGACATCAGCGCGGCCGGCGGCTGGCGCGCGCATCTGACCGCGAGCGCGCGATGATCCGGGCCGAGACCGTGGTGCGCGGCGGCACGGTGGTCGAGGCGGGCTGGTCCGCGCCCGCCGACGTGTTCATCGCCGAAGGCCGGGTGACCGCCCTCGCCGTGCCCGGCACCCCCGCGCCGCGCGGCGTCACCGAGATCGACGCGGCCGGGCTGCTGGTCCTGCCCGGCGGCGTGGACCCGCACTGCCACGTCGGCTTCACCTCCGGCGAGTTCACCTCACTCGACGACTACGCGCAGTGCACGACGGCGGCCGTGTTCGGCGGCACCACCACGATCGTCGACTTCGCCATCCCGCGCCCCGGCGAGAACCCCGCCGACGTGGCCTACACCCAGCGGGCCAAGGCCGGGCAGGGCCTCTGCGACAGCGCGCTGCACGCCTGCGTGACCGAGTGGGACGAGACCGTGCCCGGCCAGCTCGGCGCGCTGGTCGCCGACGGCGTCGCCACGGTGAAGATGTTCACCACCTACCGCGGCGAGACGATGGCGAACGAGGACACCATCCTGCGCACCATGAAGACGCTGCGCGACCTCGGCGGCATGGTGGTGATCCACTGCGAGGCCGACCACCTCATCGAGGACGCCCAGACCCGCTGCGCGGCCGACGGCGCGATCGGCGCCGAGCACATGGCGGCCACCCGCCCGGAACTGGCTGAGACCGCGTCCGTGGCCGAGGTGCTGGCCATCGCCGAGTCGCTGCGCGCCCCCGTCTACTTCGTGCACCAGTCGACCGCCGAAGCCGTCGAGCTGGTGGCGGCGGCCCGCCGCCGCGGCGTGCGCGCCTTCTCCGAGTCGGTCGCCCACCATCTGATCCTCGACGACACCCGGTACGGCGGAGCCGCCCCGGAACGCTTCGTCTGCTGCCCGCCGCTACGCCCGCGCCCGGCCGTGGACGCACTCTCCCGCCACCTGTTCACCGGCGAGATCACCACGATCGGCAGCGACCACTGTTGCTACGACCTGGCCCAGAAACGCTCCCGCCGGACCGACGTCCGGGCCATGCCCAACGGCCTGCCCGGCGTCGAGACCCGCCTCCCCGTGATCTTCTCCGCGTACGTCGCGGGCGGCGGCCTGCCTGCCAGCCGTTTCGTCGCCCTGACCTCGGCCAACCCCGCCCGCGCCAACGGCCTGTACCCCCGCAAGGGCACCCTGATGCCCGGCGCCGACGCCGACCTCGCGATCTGGGACCCGGCCGCGCAGTGGCAGGTGACCAGCGACGCACTCCACATGGCCACCGACTACACCCCGTACGAGGGCATGCTTCTCACCGGCCGCCCGCGAACCGTGCTGGTCGGCGGACGGGTCGTCGTCCACGACGACGTCCTGCTCGACCCGACGCCGCGTGGCCGGCACCTGCCGGCGGGGCCGATCCTGGTCTGAGCGGTCAGCGGAAGGCGCCCGAGATCTCGTCCAGGGCGGCGGACATGATCTCGCTCAGCGGGCGGGACTGGCTCTCCTCGACCCAGACGTGCGTTGAGACGCGCAGCGCGGCCAGGAAGGCGGCGGCCATCACGCGCGGGCGCAGGTCGGCGTCGGCGCCGCCGTCGCGTTCGGCGATGGCGTGGGCGAGCTCGCGTTCCAGGCCCGCGTGGTCGGCCAGCTGCCTGGCCAGCAGGCTGGGGTGCCGGCGGGCCAGGCGGGTGCGGGCGACCCAGTCGCGCTGGGGTTCGCCGAGGTCGTGCAGGAAGTCGCCGATCGCGCCGCGCAGGGCGGTCCAGGCGGATTCGGTGCCGGGGCGGGCGCGCAGGCGCTGGACGAGGGCCTGGATGCGCTGCTGCTCGCCGTACAGGACGGCGTCTTCCTTGCTGGCGAAGTAGTTGGAGAACGTCCGGCGCGAGATGTTGGCCGCGTCGGCGATGGCCTCGACGGTGACGCCGTCCAGGCCGTGCTCGACGGCCAGGCGCAGCTGCGGGTTCGCCCAGAACACCGGTCAGCTCATCGCGTTCCGCGCGGTGCAGGGGCTCGGCATGGGCGCGCTGCAGGTGCTGGTCCAGGTCGTGATCGGGGCGATGATCAGCCCGAAGGAGCGCGGCAGGTACAACGGCTACCTGGGCGGCGTGATGGCCCTTGCCACCGTCGCCGGGCCGCTGCTCGGCGGGCTCATCGCCGACACCTCGTGGCTGGGCTGGCGCTGGTGCTTCTTCATCGCGGTGCCGTTCACCATCGCGGCGTTCGCGCTGCTGCAGAAGACACTGCACGTGGTGACCGTCCGGCGGCCGGACACCAAGGTCGACTACGTGGGCGCGACGCTGATCGCGGCCGGCGTGAGCGTGCTGCTGATCTGGGTGACGTTCGTCGGCAACTCCTTCGACTGGGCGTCCTGGCAGACCGCCGCGATGGCCGGCGGCGGCGCGGCGATCCTGGCCCTGGCCGCCTGGGTGGAGTCGCGGGTCGCGGAACCCGTCGTGCCGCTGCACGTCATCCGGCGGCGCACCGCGGCCCTGGCGATCCTGGCCAGCTTCGCGGTCGGCATGGCCATGTTCGGCGGCTCGGTCTTCCTCGGGCAGTACTTCCAGATCGGGCGCGGCTACAGCCCCACCGAGGCGGGGCTGCTGACGATCCCGCTGATGGTCGGCGTGCTGTTCTCCTCGACGATCTCGGGGCGGCTGGTGTCGCGCAGCGGGCGGGTCAAGCCGTACATCGTGACCGGGGCGGCCGTGCTGGTGGCCGGGTTCCTGGTGCTGTCCACGCTGGACCACGAGACCCCGCTGCCGCTGGTGTCCGGCGGGATGATCCTGATCGGCGTCGGGGTCGGCATGTCGATGCAGAACCTCGTGCTGGCCATCCAGAACACCGTGCCGCTGCGCGAACTCGGCGCGGCCAGCGGGACGATCACGTTCTTCCGCTCGCTGGGCGGCACCATCGGGGTGTCGGTGCTGGGCGCGGTGCTGGCCAACCGGGTTACCGCGAGCATCGCCGAGGGCCTGGGCAAGGCCGGCCTCCCGGTTTCCGGGTCGGGCGGCGGCTCGCTCAACGTGGCCGCGCTGCCGGAGCCGGTGGCGACCATCGTCCGGGCCTCGTACGGCGACGCGACCGGCCACATCTTCCTGATCTCCGCCGCGATCGGAGCCGCCGGGCTGGTGGCCGCGCTGTTCCTGAAGCCGGCCCAACTCCGGGACAGTGTCGACCTCTGATAATGTCACCCGCACGTGATCGGCCCGAGGAGGTGAGACCCATTAACCGCTGTATCAGGTTGGGTGCTCCCTCTCTCCGGGCTGTCCGGTTCATCTGACATAGGTGGCCATTGGGAGCGCCCGCAGGCATCCCGAAAGGCAACGAACCTATGGAATTCACCTCGGAGACGACCGCGAACGGCGTCTCGGAACTCTCCTTCACCGTCGATGACATCCCCGGCGTGCTCTGGTCGCCTGCCGACGCCACCGGCAACCACCCCTTGGTGCTGCTGGCCCATGGCGGCGGCCAGCACAAGCGGGCCCCCGGGCTGGTGGCCCGCGCCCACCGTTACGTGACCGCCTGCGGCTTCGCGGTGGCGGCCATCGACGCGCCGGGGCACGGCGACCGGCCGCGAACCGAGCAGGACGAGCAGTTCACGGCGGGCATCAGAGCACGGCTCTCGGCCGGTGAGCCCATCGGCCCGCAGGTCGCCACCCACAACGCCGCGCTCGCGGCGAAGGCCGTCCCCGAGTGGCAGGCCACCCTGGACGCACTCCAGAAAGCCGGCCACGCCGGCGGGCCGGTGGGCTTCTGGGGCTTGTCCCTGGGCACCGGGATCGGCGTGCCGCTCGCCGCGGCCGAACCGAGGATCACCGCCGCCGTACTCGGCCTCGCCGCCGCGGAAACCCTGGCCGAGGCGGCGGCCCGGGTCACCGTCCCGGTCGAGTTCCTGCTCCAATGGGACGACGAACTGGTGCCGCGCGACTCCTGCCTGGCCCTGTTCGACGCCTTCGCCTCCCCGGAGAAGACGCTGCACGCCAACCCCGGCCGCCACCTGGGCGTACCCGCGTTCGAGCTGGCCAGTTCGGAGCGGTTCTTCACCCGTCACCTCGGCGAAGGGGTCACTCAGCCGAGGTAGGTGAGGGGAGCCTGGAGGGGGCTGTGTCGTGTTCCTGCTGGAAGATCACCGAGGTACGGAAGCCGGCGATCTCACGGCGTTTGCTGAGCCGGTCCAGCAGGAACGCGTGCAGGTGATCGAGGTCCTGGACGGCCACGTGCAGGAGGAAGTCGTCGCCGCCGGCCAGCACGAAGACGCTGAGCACTTCGGGCAGGGCGTTGGCGGAGTCCTTGAAGGTGTCGATGACGGCCCGGCTGAGCGGGCGTACCTGCACGGAGACCAGGGCCTGGACGCTGCGGTTGAGCGCGGCGGGCGCGATGTCGGCGTGGTAACCGCGGATGACGCCCCGGCGGGTCAGCGCCCTGACCCGTTCCAGGCAGGTTGAGGGCGCCACGCCGAGCCTGCGGGCCAGTTCGCGGTTGGACTGCCGCGCATCTGTTTGGAGAAGCCGGATGATCTCCGAATCAAGTTCGTCCACGACCGGCATTTTGCCAGCCATTCCGGCCGTTCGTTCGATCGGTGCCCTGTCCGGTGGCCAACTGCCCGATTCTTGAGCTCCGATGCCGCTCAGCTGGAGGGACCAGGGCATGTCCACGCTCGACCACGAACAGGTCGTGATCCGCACCGGGCCGCGCTCGGGCCTGCCGGTCATCGTCGCCGTTCATTCGACCGCGCTCGGCCAGGCTGTCGGCGGCTGCCGGCTCTGGCACTACGCCGACTGGCGGGACGGTCTCACCGACGCGTTACGCCTGTCCGCCGGGATGACCGCCAAGTGCGCGATGGCGGGACTGGCCAACGGCGGCGGCAAAACCGTCGTCGCCGTCCCAGCAGGGATCACACTCGATCCCGGCCTCCGCCGCGACGTGCTGTACGACGTCGCCGAGGCCATCGAGTCCACCGGCGGCCGGTACGCCACCGGACCCGACGTCGGAACCACACCGGCGGACATGGCGGTCATCGGGGAACGCACCGCCGGCGTGTTCTGCAAGCCGCCGCACCTGGGCGGGAGCGGCGACTCCTCACCGCACACCGCGACGGGAACGCTCGCCGCGCTCCGCGCCGTCTGCCGGCGGATCCACGGCACCTCGGACCTGGCCGGCCGGCGCCTGGCCGTGGTCGGCCTCGGCCGGGTCGGCGAGCGGCTCGCCCGCCTGCTCGCCGCCGAAGGAGCCGAGCTTCTGGTGAGCGACATCGACCCCGGCAAACACGCGCTGGCCGCGGAACTCGGCGCGACCTGGAGCGACCCCGAGCAGGCCGTCACCGCGGCCGTCGACATTCTGATACCGGCAGCCCTCGGCGGAGTTCTCACCGAGCAGGTGGTCCCGGAGCTGCGCTGCCGCGCCGTCGCCGGCCCCGCCAACAACCAGCTCGCCACCCCCGCGGTCGCCGACCTGCTGCACCGCCGCGACATCATCTGGGTGCCGGACTACGTCGTCGGCGCGGGCGGGGTCATCTACGCGCTCACCACGGAACTCCATCGCGCCGACGACGCACTCGCCCGCGTCGAGGCCATCGAAGGCACCGTCAACGACCTCCTGCACACCGCGGAACGCCTCGAAGTGACCCCCGCCCAGGCCGCACTCGAACTGACCCGGCTCCGCCTCAGCACCGCACGGCATTCGTGAGCGGTTTTGTTTACCTCTCCGGAACGGGGCAGTGGATGAGGGACATCGTCTGACCAAAGAGGAGATGCCCTTATGACGAGCGAGAACCTGTGGTCCTACCGTCCCGACGTCCACGATGGAACCAAGAGCCTCGACGTCGTCGGCTTCGATGTGGAAGCCACCGACGGCAAGATCGGTTCAGTGGATGAGTCGAACGACTCGGTGGGTGACAGCTACCTCGTCGTCGACACCGGGTTCTGGATCTTCGGCAAGAAGGTCGTCCTCCCGGCCAGCACGGTCACCGAGATCGATCCTCAGGAGCGCAAGGTCTTCGTGGCCCGCACCAAGGAAGAGATCAAGGCCGCGCCGGAGTTCGACGAGACGACCTACAAGGAGCCGGGCTACCGCGACCAGCTGGGCGGTTACTACGGCCCGCTCAACATGCCCTAGATTTCCGCTTCTCAGCCCGCGCCCGTGGCCACGGGCGCGGGCTGAGTCATGTCGTGACCGCCAGCGCGGTGCACGCCGGCACCGCGAGCGGCGCGACCATCAGGGCGGTCCAGAACGGACGGCCCTCGTCATATCGGTGCTCATCACGCTCGGCGTGTGGCGGTTCGCCGAGGACGACGCGCACCGGCGGGTGGAGAGCGTGGCCCGCCAGGTCGCCTCGACCGTGCTCGTGCCGATGGCCGAGCAGAACTTCGTGCGGCTCAATCGCCACGGCCGCGAAAATCCGCGCGAGCACGTCTCCTCCCGGCCGACCCCGTCGCCCGTGACTTCGCGAGCGCGCTCCACGATCTCGCCGCCCGCGTCAGGGACAGTACGTCCTCCGGACCCGGCCCGGCCGTCGAGATCGACGTCACCGCCGACCACCTGGACGAACAGCTCGCCATCGTGCTGTACCGGGTCACCGGCGAATTACTCCGCAACGCGTTCCGGCACGCCCACGCCCGGACGGTCCGCGTGCACGTCGCCGCCCCCGAACCCGGCCCGGCCACGGCGGTCGAACTGACCGTCACCGACGACGGCGTAGGACTCGACCCGCATCAAACCCGCCGGCCGGGGCACATCGGCCTGCAACTGGCGAGAGGGTGATCGCTGACAACGGGGGCCGGTTCGCCGTGACCAGCGAGCCGGGCACGGCCACCGTCGCGACCATGTCCGTGCCCTGCCTGCGCACTGCGAATCAGCTGGAGCTCATCGCGCACCCGGCACCCCGCAGGCGCGGCGCGGCCCTACTGTCGATCTTGCGCCGTGGGAAGGCGTCGCCCGGGGCCAGGTAGCACGCATCAACCGTCGGCCCGGCTCCGGCGTCGTCCGCTCAAATGGACACGCTTGGCGCAGCCGGAGGCACCGACTGGTGCGAAACAGCGGGAAGCGGGACGCAGTCGTACTGCGGGCATGGTGTGGTGAAGCACTGCTTGGGCGCCGGTACGCAGGCGTGCCCCGGCGGGCACGCGCCCAGGCATTCGACGGTCGGGTCGGGCGGGCAGGTCGGCTGGGCATGCGGGTCGGCCGCCCCGGCGAACGCCGCCGATGGCACGGCCGACAGCCCGGCCCCGAGCATGGCGACCACGATGAGTTTGCGGATCATGTCTCCCCCGAAAGACGTCCCGACAGACACGATCATGGTCGCATGCGAATGTCACCTGACCTGGGAGAACGGTCTTGGGCGCGGCGCACCGACCACCTGGCAAGATCGCGAACCTTTGACAGCGTTACGGCACCGGCAAGCCGTCTCACCGCCGGAGACGCCGCTCTGCTTCCCACCGAACCGGCGTTTGGTGCCACCGCGGACCGAGACGGCGTTCGGTGGTGTCGGCCTTGGCGGTGGGATCTGCCGGACCTGGCGTTCGGTTAGAAGTTGATCGTCCAGCCCTCGCGAGCGGCTTGGTCTTTGGTGTACGAGACGCCGTGGACCTTGAGACCGGTGGGGTCGAGCAGGGTGATGGCTCCGCCGCTGTTGCCCAGTTGCAGTCCGGCCGTGACCGGCTGGCGGAGGGTCTCGCCGGGTTCGATGGAACCTGTCAGTGGGAGGGTGCGTTTGGCCTGGTCGGCGAGGTGCCAGCCGTCGAGGGTGATGGCAGCGGGGGAGGCGTTCAGGAGGGTGACGGTCTCCGGTTCCGGGGCGGGGCCGACGGGGTTGACCAGCGCGGCGGCGATTCGCAGGGGCAGGTCTCCGGGCTCGGGGCGGCCCGGCGCGGTGCCGATGGTGTGACCGGTGGTGTCGTCGGTGTGCCAGGCCTGGGACTGGAAGGCCAGGAAGATCGCGATCCACCGGTTCTCGCCGGGCAGGTGGATGAGGATGCCGCCGTCCTGCCAGACGCCGTCGTCCCGGCGGAACTGCGCGCTGTTGCCTTGGTTCATGTGCACGTCGTGCACGCCGTTGCCCGGCAGGAAGCCGAAGATCTTGTCGCGGGTGGACTCCTCCGGGCCCCACCGCTCACCGAAGAGATAGACCCCCGACGCGGCGTCGTTGATGGCGCGCTGGACGTAGTGCTCAAGCTTGTCGGCGAGGTCGTTGTCGCCGCCCGGCAGATCCGGCGGCAGGGGACGCATCAGCGCCGGGTCGAACAGGTTGCCCCGGATGTAGTCCAGGCTCGCCTGCCCAGGCTGGGAGGCCAAGGCCGTCCATCCGCTGCCCGCGGCGGGCAGCAGCGCGGTGACGGGGTGGGTGAAATCCTCGTTGGCGAGATAGAGCAGTTCGGAGGGCGCCTGCTGCGACTGCACGTTGACCGAGGCCCGGTAGTCGACGCCCGCGTTGTCCCGCAGATGGATCTGGTAGTGCGGGGTGTCGGTGTTCCCTTCACGACGCCGGTCCACAGGACGGCCGGCGAGCACACCGTAGGAGCGCAACGGCATTGTGAAGCTCCAATCAGAAGCACGGGTTCACACGGAAATCGAAGCCCAGGAACAGGCCAGGCCGAATATCCGACCGCGACCCCACCCCGGCCTAGAGAATAACCTCGACGACGGCCGTGGGTACGGGCTTCGCTCTGACGTTGCGGAATCGGCCCGATACAACGGGCCACGATGGGTTTTTCGCCCAATAGCGTGCCGAATATCGATAAGCAGCCGAACTACCCTCTTTGGCACCGGTGGGGTGAGGGCCGTCACCTGCGTGAACGGAGCCAGATACGGCGAGCGGTTCGGTGGCTCACTCATTCACTCAACCTGCCGCGGGCCCGTCGGGACCAGTGCCTTGCGGCTGTCCACGACCGGTGGCGGGGCGTCCAGAGCAGCGTGTGCTCATGAGGCCCGAGTTCCGGAACATGACGTTATAACCCCCCGGCTACGCCGGATCGTCAAGAGGGCGAACGTGGCCTGACACGGCACTAGGCACTGGTGTGATGGGAGCGGGCTTCATTCATTTCGGCCTCGTGGCGTACTGCCCAGTCGGCCAGGGCTGACAGGGGTTCCAGCAGGGTTTGGCCGAGAGGGGTCAGGCTGTACTCGACGCTGGGGGGCACGGTGGGATGTACCTCGCGTCGCACCAAGCCGTCGGCTTCCAGGGCGCGCACTGTACGGGTCAGCATGCGCTGGCTGATGCCTTCGATCGCGCGGTGCAGCTCGTTGTACCGGTGGGGACGGCTGCCGAGCAGAATCAGCAGCAGCATGCTCCATTTGTCACCCAGACGTCGGAACAGGTCCCCGACCGGGCACGCTTCGAGGTCATCGATCGGCACCGGACGAGGCAACTCGTTAGCTAGCACCGAGGGAACACCAGTGTGCGTACCGGACATGAAACTGCCTTCTTTCCGCTCTGACGTGGCAGTCCGACTATTGGACCAGCCGATCGCAAGCCTATGGAGGACACAATGCCGGGCCAACAACGGAAAACCGTGATCATAAGCGGGGGGACTGACGGCATGGGGCGCGCGACCGCCCTGGAACGACTGGCGAGGGGCGACCGCGTCACTGTGATCGGCAGCAGCGAGGCCAAGGGGCGCGCGCTGCTCGACCATGTCGCGAATCCGAACCTGCGGTTCCTGCGAGCGGACTTGTCCTCGATCGCCGAGGTCGAGCGGGTCGTCGCCGACATTGCCGAGCGCCATGACGCTATCGACGCGCTGGCATTGTTCGCCAACCGGATAAGCCCGAAGCGCAGGGAGACAGTGGACGGGCTGGAGTTCACGTTCGCCCTGTACTACCTGAGTCGCTATCTGCTCGGTTCTCGTTTGCGGCCGCTGTTGAATGCTGCCCCCGCTCCAGTAGTCATCAACGTCGCCGGGGTCGGCAACACCGCGGGCCGGATCTTCTGGGAGGATCCCCAGTTGACGCGCCGGTACGGCCCGGTGCGTGCCCAGCTCCAGGCCGGACGGGCGAACGACCTGCTCGGCGTCGCTTTCGCCAATCAGGCCGAGAGCAAGGCGCGCTACGTTCTCTATCACCCTGGCTTCACTCGCAGCGGGGCCGACAACCACCAGAATCCGCTGGTCCGCGGGGCGATCAAGCTGCTCGCGACCCTTTCCGCGCGCCCGGTGGCCGACGCAGTCCGGCCGATCGTCGCGTGGATCGATCATCCGCCGATCGACCCGCTCTCCGCGATCGACCGGGGCAGGACGGTCGACAAGTCCCTGAAGACGCTCAACCCTGACGATGCTACGCGCTTGGTCGCCTACACCGAGGACCAACTTCGCAGTCTCCGCGACCTCCGAACGCCGGAAGCACCTCAAGCCGGGTGACGCGATCACGAGACACGAGATGCGACCGCCCGCCGGAACGGCGATACATCATCGAGATCATGCGCCCTCCCACCCGAAGGGACGTGCTCGGCCTGTTCTTTCTATTCCCCACGGTCATTCTCATGGTCTCCGACGAAGGCTGGCAGTGGCGTTGTGGCGGATCTTCCCGGTGCACGCCGGACTCGCCGTTCAAGCCACTGTCAACCTCGTCGGACTCCCCTCAGTTCCTGGGGTGGCCTGAGCGTGCTCGCCGCCCAGGTCACTGCTGCGATCCGTAGCAGCGGGCCCCTGCTACGGATACGCGCCGCATTGCGGTCAGCGAATGACGTCGAAAGCGTCGACCAGCATGTATTGGCCTGATCGTTTGACGCCGCGCAAGGTGTGCGTTCCTTGCGACAGTCCGCGGACGCCCCAGATGACCTGGGCGGCCTGGCGGGTGGGGTTGGTCGTGTCGATGGTGCCCCGCAGGACGCCGTCGAGGTAGATGTCGACGATGCCCTGGTCGGAGTACTTCTCAGATAGGAAGTCGATGCCGGTGCCGGTGAAGGTGTAGGTGAAGGACGCGCCGTTGGTGTTGGTGTACTGCACGTCGTCGTTGACGTCGCCGTAGCCCCGGCCGCTGCTGGTGGACCAGCCGGAGCTGTAGGTGGCCGCGTCGCCGTTGACCCGACGGATTGCGGGGTCCGTGCTGTACAGCTGCGACTGGGGCACGATCTGGGCCGGGGTGTTGGGGCTGCTCCAGGCGAGCTTCATGAACGCCTCGCCGGTCCGTTCGGTGTAGTCGAGGCGGATCTCGTGGCCGCGGCCGGCGACGAGGGTCGCGCTGCCCTGGTTGACGGCGGCCGTGTGGGGGGTGTTGTTGTCGATGATCAATTGGCCGTCGATCCATAGCCGGACGGTCTCGTCGGAGCCGGTGGTAAAGGTGTAGCGCTCGGAGTAGCGCGGCTCGATCGTGCCGGTCCAGCGGGCGGAGAAGTTGTCGGTGGTGATCAGCGGCGACGGAGAGCCGCCGTACCGCCAGGCGTAGTTGGCGGTCGGGTCGGTCCGGATGACCGCCGGGCTGCCGGTGAACGTGGTGTTGTTCCAGTACGCCGCCTTGAGTCCGGTGCCGGTCCCGACCACCCTGGGTGCGGTCGGGACGATGTCGGCCTCGATGACGGTGGCGATGGTGTTGGTGGCCGCGCCGCTCGGCAGGAAGTCATAGCCGTCACCGGCCGCCCGGACGGTCACAGGCGAGCTGCTGCCGATCATCCGTGCGCCGGTGACGGTGAACGGTGAGCGCTGGGTGAGGTGCAGGGTGCCGGCCCAGTTGTTGACGATCAGGTAGAGCTTGTTTCCCTTACGGGTGACGCGGCCCCAGCTCGGCTGGGTGACCAGGCCGGTGTGGCCCGCGCCGTGGATCGCCGTCGCATTCGTGGCCATCCACGTCCCGATGCCGCGCAGGCCGTCAGCCTGTCCGGTGGTGACGGCGCCGGTGTCGGTCGGGCCGATGTTGAGCAGCAGGTTGGCGCCGTTGCTCGTCAGGGTGGCCAGGTCGCGGACCATCGTGGTCGGGGACTTGAAGTTCGTGTCCCAGGCCGCGTAGCCCCAGGTGTTGTTGATCGTGATGCACGACTCGTTGAGCTGGATCGACGGCGGGGAACCGGCGAGCGCCTGCTCGGGGGTGCCGAAGTCGCCGTCGATGGCGCGGCGCTTGCCCACCCGGTTGTTGATGATCGTCTGGGGGGCGATGCCGCGGACGTACCGTTCGAGATCTTCACCGTTCTGGGCCGACCACGGGTTGGTGGGGTTGGACTCGGTCCACTCACCGTCGAACCACAGCACAGCGGGGTCATAGGCGGTGACCAGCTCCTGGAGCTGGGCTTTCATCTTGGTGATGTACGCGGGGAAGTTCCCGGTGAAGTCGGGGTCGTGCCAGTCCCAAATCGAGTAGTAGAAGCCGAGCTTGATGCCGTTGGCGGTCGCGGCCGTCTTCAGTTCGCGCAGGATGTCGCGGTTGAAGCCGGAGTGGTCGCGGATGTTCCACCGGTTGACCGCCGTGGGCCACATCGCGAAGCCGTCGTGGTGCTTGGAGGTGATGACGATGTACTTCTGGCCCGCCTGCTTGGCCAGCTGCACGACGGCGTTCGCGTCGAACGCGGTGGGGTTGAATGCGGCGGCCTTGGCCTCGTAGTCACTCCACGGGATGTTGCACTGCCGCTTGATCCATTCGACCTCGCGGCAGTTGTTGTACTGACCCCTGTACATCGCATAGGGGCCGAAGTGGATGAACATGCCGAAGCGCGCCTCGTCGAACCAGCGGGTTCGCGACGAGGTCAGCGCGTCGTCGACGACGTAGTTGTCGCCGGGCGCGGCGGCGGCCGGCGCTGATGGCATGGAGACCAGTGCCGTCAGCGCGACGAGTAAGGACAGTGCTGTTCGGGCGAATCTTGACCGCATGGAGTCCTCTCCTGTGACTGGGATGCGATCAGTTCGCCGCTGCGTGCACGCCGCTACAGGCGGCAGCGAACCAAACCAAAAGTGCGGTGCCATATTGATCCCCTGAAACATCCGATCTGTCAAGCAAGAAGTTGAGGTTGTTAGAGAGGGGTGTTGGCGCTAGCATCCGGCCGAACAGGCGTTGCCTCGAAACCGACGGTGATTGCCGCGCCCGATACATTGGATGTCTGAAGGAGGGCGTTGTCTCGCGAGAAGAACGTGTTTTCCGCACGGCGCGTACGGACCGGTGAGGTGTCGCCCGTGCCGGCCTTTGAGGCCAGTACGAAGGATCGGCCGGTTCCGGCTCGCGGCAAGGAGACCGGAGAAGCGTTCCTCCAGCACGCTCATGCCAGGGCTGACGGCTTGACGTCGACGCGGGTGATGAGGAAAGGCGGCCGCTTTTGGCCAGTGCCCCGGCACGGGTAGGCAACCTGGCACTGCCCCGGCCGAAATAAGGAGCTGACCAACCTAACGATCACCGCGATCGGGGAAGAAAGGCCGAGGGACGGATCTGGATCACGCGTTTATTCGCGAGCCCGCGCGGGATCGGCAGAACCTCGCCCCCCGCGCGGGGGCCGGCGGTACCCCGATACATGCACGTCACGTCCGATTCGGCGACGCCACCACCAGAAGGCGACCCCGTGTTTTGACGATTCCTAAACAAGCGAAATACCGCCACCAAACCTTGCCTGGGCGTCGCTCGTCCAATCCTTTCGGGAATCTTATATTCCGGCAGGACCAACTTAATCCGCCCGTCGCTAATGTCGGGAGAAAGGGAAGGAAAGGGTTCGGCGTGGCACTGTCCTTGGAGGAGCGCACCGTTCTGGTGGTCGGACGCGGAAGCGGGATAGCCCGCGCCATCACGCTGGCCGCACGGGCGCGAGGGGCCAGAGTCGTGGTCGCCGGGCGCGACCGAGGGGAACTGCGGGCCGCCTACGAAGATCCCGGAGTGGCGGCGGAAACCGTTGACGTCACCGACGAGACCACCATCGCGACGCTCGCGGAGCGGCTCGGCCAGGTGGACCACGTCGTGTCGACCGCTTCGGCACGCGCCCGCGGGAAGCTGGCCGACCTCGACCGCGAGGCGCTGCGCTCCTCGTTCGACACCAAGGTGATCGGTCCCATCATGCTGGCCAAACATTTCGCGCCACGGATGGCCGACGACGGATCCTTCATCCTCTTCTCCGGAGTCGCCGCCTTCAAGCCCGCCGTCGGTTTCCTCGGCGTGGCGGCCACCAACGGAGCGGTCGATTTCCTCGCCCGCTCACTGGCTCTCGAACTCGCCCCGATCCGGGTCACCGCGATTTCCCCCGGTGTCGTGGACACCGGCATCTGGGACGCACTCGGGGAAGCCGGAAAACGCGCCTACTTCGACGACCTGCGCACCCGCAACCCAGCTCGCCGCATCGGCACCGTCGAAGACGTCGCCGACGCGGTCCTGTACGCGATGACCAGCCCCTTCCTCACCGGCGTGACCCTACGCGTCGACGGCGGAGAGCCATTGATCTGACGGGCCGTTCAACGTCGGATCGCGAAGTCCCGTCTTCTTACCGGAGATCATCATGCGTGCGATCGTGATCGAGAAGTTCGGCGGGCCGGAGTGCCTTGTCTATCGGGAACTGCCGGAACCCGAGCCCCTGGCCGGTCAGGTCGTCATCCAGGTCAAGGCGTTCGGCCTCAACCACGCCGAGATGCACATGCGCCGGGGCGAGTGGGCCGAGGCCGCCAAGGTGAGCGGCATCGAGTGTGTGGGCCTGGTGCGTGCCTGCCCCGGTGGAGAGTTCCCCCTTGGCGCCAAGGTGGCGGCGCACTGGAAGGGCCGGGGCTTTCCGGGCGGATCGCCGAGGCCGGGCGGCTGGACGCCGTACTCGATCTGGTGGGAAACAGCACCATCCTGGACTCGCTCGCGATGCTGCGCCGGGGCGGCCGTGCCTGCCTGGCCGGATGGCTCGGCGGCCTGGACCCGATCGCCGACTTCAATCCGCTGCTCCAGATGGCGAGCGGCGTCTACCTGACCTTCTTCGGCAGCTT
The DNA here is from genome assembly GCF_009687845.1 of Acrocarpospora corrugata. Lineage (GTDB taxonomy): Bacteria > Actinomycetota > Actinomycetes > Streptosporangiales > Streptosporangiaceae > Acrocarpospora > Acrocarpospora corrugata. The sequence continues at coordinate 132,048 of NZ_BLAD01000047.1, read as the reverse complement.
CGTCTTCGGCACTCCCGGCTTCCCGCTGTCGGACGTGCCACTCCAGGAGATCGCCGAGCAGGCGGCGGCCGGCCGCCTGCGCGCGAAGCCGTCCCACGTCTTCGACTTCGGCGAGGTACGCGAGGCGCACCGCCTGATGGAAGCCGGTGCCGCAGGGGGCAAGATGGTGGTCGTCATGTGACACCGTCCAGGGAGTGCGGGCTGAAGATCGCGTACGCGCCGCCGCCCTGGGCGCTGTTGAGCAGCGGGCCGCTGTTCATCCGGGCGGAATAGCCGATCACCTTCCCTTCGAGCACCGGCACGACCACATCGTGCAGATAGGTGCCATCATGCGTCTCCACCGACGCGGCCTGCACGTGCTCCTGAACCAGCCAGCCCTGACGGCGGGGATCGCGCACCGCCCGAGCCCAGGACCGCGCGTCCTGCTCGGCGCCGATCAGTACGTCTCTGCCATGGAAACTGTAGGGAGCCTTCAACACCAGGCGTTCCCGCCCGTCGATCACCTCGTCGCACTCGACGCCGTCCCCGAGTTTGCGGCTGTACGGCACCAGAGCATCCAGGCAATCCACGTTCGCACCGCCGAAAAGCCGGCGAAAACGAGGATCGGACAGCACGGCGAGGCAGAGTTTGTTCTCCGACACCCACCGCTGCCCCAGCGGATTGGGCACGACCAGCGTGCCTTCGACGAGACGGGCGCAGAACCGGTCCCACCGCCGTACTTCTTCCGGATCGAGCGGAATGTATTTGAGGTAACCCAGCCGGACATCCTCGACGGCGTCGACGTCGCACGGCTCAGTCTCCACGACCTTCCGGCCGCATCTGGTCAGCTGCCTGCGCGCCTGGTCGAGCTCGAACTTCGTGCTCTCGTGGGAGTGGAAGAGCGCGATCCGCCGCAGGTCCCGCGGGACCATGTGGTCACGCCCGAACCGAAGCAGCCAGCGGGCGAACCAGTCGTCGCCTTCGAACGGCGCGGCGTGCGGCGCCCATTCGGCGAGCGTCGCGCCGAGCTTGGACGTACGCCAGAACCGGTTGAGCATGCCCGAGGAGATCACGCCCCCCGGACTGCTCGGATTGCACTCCAGGACCCGGACCGTGTCGAGCGTGCTGCCCAGCAGGTCCAGCCGGCAGTAGTCGACACTCAGCAGTTCGGGGGCGGGTTCCATCATGATCCAGCGGTGCAGGGGAGCGGGGACGGCCAGGAAGTCCTGCAGCGCGCGGTCGGCGGGATACTGCCTGACCAGCTGGTTCAGGCATTCGACCAGGCCCTGGACGCGGCGCCGCAGCTCGGGTTCGGCCGCGGGGTGGAGTACGGCGAAGGCCGGCCGTACCTGAATGGGCTTGTGCGCGCGTCCCGGCAGGGCCAAACCCATCAGGGATTCGGACGACACCCGTTCGAGGACCTGCTGCCATGCCTGGTCGAGCGTCGCCGACAGGGCGCTCGCCGAGCCGTGGCCCAGAGATCGCTCCGGATCCATGAGCGGAACGTCTTTCCCGGCCATGGCATCCAAGCATCGACTCGGTGGCAACCCCGATACTCCCGGCACCAGACGACCCTCCTTTGGCTGTACGGGCAATCCGGGTCGAGATACGACATCGACCACATATAGCAACATTCTAGATACTCAAGGTAACCATCTCGGCAAGCTCCAGCCCGGAGCGGCCCAAGAATTGCCTGGGAATCGGCAGGCCGGGGCGATCGCCGCCGCGCTCCCCATGCTTGTGGCCGGGCCTTAACGCGACCGACTCAGACGATCAGTTCATTCTGAAAACTTTCGGGCATGTTGCACCATTTCATAGCGCTCTACATGCACTGAAACGGTTAATCACCCCGAAACGTTTCGCGGATTTCTTGACACGTTTCGTAACAATCATCAGAATGACTCCTCAGACAGGGCTCCTGCTCGCCTCACCCGGGTGACCAGCGACAGAACCGCAGGTCAGTGCGGTTCTGCACATCTCCGCACGGTTGTGTCGCAGCCGTGCGCACATCTCCTTTGCCGATCGATGTTCCACAGCCACGCACCACGCCCCCCAGCCGATCAGCGTTCTACGGGAGGAACCAGCATGATCGAAAATGCGGCCGCCACCGGGAGAAGCCAGGTACGCCGCTCGCGTATCCGGACTTCACTCGTCATGGGCTTTCTCACCGTCCTCGGAGTGGCAACTGTCGTGACCTCCTCGCCCGCGGCCCAGGCCGCCGACTGCAGCGCGGGGTATGTCGGGCTCACCTACGACGACGGACCCAACCCCAGCAACACCAACAACCTGCTGAACGCGTTACGCCAGAACGGCCTGCGGGCGACCATGTTCAACATCGGCCAGAACGCCCAGAACAACCAGGCGCTGGTCCGCGCCCAGCGGGATGCCGGCATGTGGATCGGCAACCACAGCTACACCCACCCCCATCTGATCAACATGAGCAGCGCCCAGATCCAGTCCGAGCTGCAGCGCACCCAGCAGGCCATCCAGTCGGCCACCGGGACCGCGCCGAGGTTGTTCCGCCCGCCGTACGGGGAGAGCAACGCCACGCTCCGCTCGGTCGAGCAGCAGCTCGGCCTGCGGGAGATCATCTGGGACGTCGACTCCCAGGACTGGAACGGCGCCAGCACCGCCGCGATCGTCCAGGCCGCCGGGCGGCTGCAGAACGGCCAGATCATCCTGATGCACGACCAGTACGCGACCACGCTCAACGCGATCCCGCAGATCGCCGCCAACCTGAGCAGCCGCAACCTGTGCGCCGGCATGATCTCGCCCACCACCGGCCGGGCCGTGGCGCCTGACGGCACCACCCCGACCAACCCGCCGACCTCACCGCCTCCGGGTGGCGGCGGCAGCTGCACCGCGACGCTGTCCGCGGGCCAGAGCTGGAGCGACCGCTACAACCTCAACGTCGCGGTCTCAGGTTCCAGCAACTGGACGGTGACGATGAACGTGCCGTCCCCGGCGAGGATCATCGCCACCTGGAACATCACCGCAAGCTACCCCAGCGCCCAGGTGCTGACCGCGCGGCCCAACGGCAGCGGCAACAACTGGGGAGTCACGATCCAGCGCAACGGCAACTCGACCTGGCCGACGGTCTCCTGCCGAGTGGGCTGACAGACCGGCCCCCCGCGCCGGTCGGTGGCGCGGGGGGTCCCAGGAGAAGCCATCGCGACTGATCTACTTTGTAAAGCCGGTGGCGCGGTGAAGTTACTCGCCACCCCAAGCACAAACCCTCGACAGCGGGGGAGCCGGATCTGCCTGTACGCCCGGCCTTCCAAAATCGCCTCTTATAGAATTGTTCAACAATACTTACATTGAACATATGGCCAAGTTCTTGATCGGTGTTCTACTCGCTGCCCTGACCGGGCTCGCGCTGATCACGTACACGACCGGGTTCACCCAGACGGACGCGGGAGTCGTCGCCGTCATCCGCGACGGCGGGCCGCTCGACGAGAGCGGCATCCGCCAGGTGCTCAACCCGGCCACCGGACCCACCTGGACCGGCTTCTGGTCCACCGCGCACAACTACCCGGCCCAGCAGCGCATCTACACGATCACCTCGGACGCCAAACGGGCCACGACGCTCGGCGTGGACGAGGTCATCGTGCCCAGTGGCGACGGCGTCAACGTGGGCGTGGAGGGCACGCTCTACTTCACGCTCAACCTCGACCACGAAACCCTCAAAGCCTTCGACGACCGGTACGGAACCCGCACCTACATCGGCGGCGACGACGACGACATGCTCTACGCCTGGGACGGCGACGAGGGCTGGAGCGCCTTCTTCAGCCAGGCGGTCCGTCCCGTCATCTACAACACGCTGCGCGTGCAGATCGGGGCGCTGCGCTGCGAGGAGCTGGTGCCCACCTGCGCCTTCCTCAACGGCGCCGACACTCCCGAGCCGAGCACCGGCCTGGCGAATCTGGCCCGGGTGCAGTCCGGGGTGAACGCCAGTCTGGAGCGGGAGATCCAGGCCATGCTGGGCGGGCCGTACCTGACTGGATTCCGGTTCAACCTGGTCCGGATCATGCTGCCCGCCGAGGTGCAGCAGAGCATCACCAGTGCTCAGGGCGCTCAGACGGACATCCGTCAGGCCGAGGCGAGGGCCGAGCAGGCCGAGATCGACGGCCAGGCCCTGGTGACCAGCGCCGAGGCCGAGGCGGACGCCAACCGGGCTCGCCAGAAGGGCTACCAGGCGTGCCCCGCCTGTGTGGAGATCGACAAGATCAGGGCGTTGCCGGACGGCATCACGGTGTACGCCCCCGGCAATCCCGATGGCGTGGACGTGGGCAGCAAGTAGGGATTCGACAATGAGGGCGAACTAGTGATTTTCTGCTGACTGTGAGTGAACCAGGCTCCTTGGACGCGTACGAGGAGACCCGCCCGTTCCGGGTCCGGAGCAGTACGGCCGAGTGGGCCGCGGCGATCCTGCGGCGGCGGGTCACCCAGGGTGGCCTGCTGCCCGGCAGTCGTCTGGTCGAGGACGAGCTGACCGCCGAGCTGGAGGTTTCGCGGAACACCCTGCGGGAGGCGTTCCGCCTGCTCGGCCACGAGCGGCTGCTGGAGCACAAGCTCAACCGGGGTGTCTATGTGCGTGTTCTGTCCCCGGCGGACGTCGCCGACATCTACCGGGTCCGGCGCATGATCGAGGGCGCCGCCGTCCGCCGGCCGGACAAGGATCCCATCGCTTTGACCGCTCTGCGGGATGCGGTCGCCGACGCCGAGCGGGCTGCCGCCGAGGGCCGCTGGCTCGACGTCGGCACCGCCGACCTGCGGTTCCACCAGATCATCGCCTCTCTCAACGGCAGCCAGCGGGTGAACGCGATGATGGCGCAGCTCTTGGCCGAGCTCCGCCTGGTCTTCCATGCCATGGACCCGCGCGTGCTGCATGCGCCTTTCCTGCCGCGCAACCGCGAACTGCTGACCCTGCTGGAGTCCGGCAGGAGCGCCGAGGCCGAACATCTGCTCGCGACCTACCTGGACGAGGCCGAACGCGTATTGCTGGCGGCGTGCGCCTAAGCGCCTCGGCGTCAGGGTCGATTCGGGGACGTCGTGTTCGTGTAGGGGTGAATGACCCCGACGATCAGGAAGAGGTACGGCATGGGCAAGGTCATCGTGATCGAGCACCTGACACTCGACGGCGTGATGCAGGCCCCGGGTCACCCCGATGAGGACCCCCGAAACGGTTTCCGGCATGGCGGCTGGGCCACCCGGGCCCAGGATCCGGCCATGCAGGAGGCGGTGGGCGCCCGCATGTCGAGCGCGTGGTCCCTGCTGGCGGGGCGTACGACATATGAGCGTTTCGCCGACTATTGGCCGCGCCAGGCGCCGAACCCGTTCACCGAGGCGCTCGACAGGGTCCAGAAGTATGTGGCCTCCACGACGCTGGCCGAGCCGCTGCCCTGGCGGAACTCCACGCTCCTCAAGGGCGAAGCGGCCGACGCCGTGGCCGGGCTCAAGGAGGAACTGGCAGAGAACCTGGTGGTCTTCGGCAGCGGCGTGCTGGTCAGCTCGCTGCTGGCGGGCGGCCTCGTTGACGAACTCCTCCTGCTGATCCACCCGCTGACTCTCGGTTCCGGCCGGCGGCTGTTCCCGGACTCGGGCTCCGGCCTGACCACGTTTGATCTGGTCGATTCCGCGACAACGGCCACTGGGGTGATCATCGCTACCTATCAGCCGGTGAAACACTACGCGACAAGGGCGGGTGGCGCCGAGCCGGGGGAGTTCCGGCTCGGCGGTTGGTCACGCCTTGACCTCGCGGAGGCGGCCGGTCTCGACCTCGTAGACGAAGCCGCGTACTGAGTCGCGGTGGGGGATGAACGGGTCGGACTTGATGCGGGCGATCGACTGCGCGACGTCCTCGTCCAGGTCCGTGAACGCTTCGGCGGACCAGTCGGGCTTGATGCCGACCTCGGCGCGGATGCTCTCCTTGAAGGCGTCGTCGGTGAAGGTCAGCATGCCGCAGTCGGTGTGGTGGATGAGGATGATCTCGGTGGTGCCCAGGAGGCGCTGGCTGATGGCGAGGCTGCGGCGCTCGTCGGCGGTGATGACGCCGCCGGCGTTCCTGATGACGTGCGCGTCGCCTTCGCGCAGGCCGAGGAGTCCGTAAACGTTGAGGCGCGCGTCCATGCAGGCGACGATCGCCACTCCTCTCGCGGGCGGGAGGGGGAGGTCGCCGAAGGTGAATGAGGCGGCGTAGCGCTCGGCGTTGGCCACCAGTTCATCAGTGACGCTCATCAGGTCTCTCCGATCTCAGGACAGGTTCACCACTATTCAAGTAGGTATTTGGCAATCCGTCGAGGCATCCGCCTGGCATGCCCGGTATCGGATGACGGAGGCGTCGCCGTTCGGCCCGGCTCGGCTGTCCAGGTCACAGCCGGTCAGCACGGTACGGCAGTCCGCGCACACGAACACTTTCAATGCTCAGCGATTCGTCTGGGGGTCAGCAGGGCCGCGATGGCCGCCGCGAGCAGGGGCAGTCCGACGGCCAGCGCGGCGATGACCGGCCAGGGCACGTCGAAAGGCGGTCGCTTGCGGATCCCAGTCGGCCGAGGTGGTCAGCGGCCATCTCAACAGCAGACCGATGGCGCAGCCGGCGGCGGCGCCCAGGATCGTGCCGCAGGCGGTGCCGACCCCTGCACGGCAGACGGCCAGCCACCGCAGGGCCGCGGACGAGCCGCCCCTCGCCCTCAGCAGGACGCGCGTGGACCGCGACCCGGCGGACGTCCAGCCGGTCGCGACCAGCGCGCTGCCGAGGGCGATCACGGCCATGACCGCGACGAACGCCTGCCAACCGGTCGAGGGCTGGAATCCCCGTTCGACGTACACGGTCGCGGTCCCGCCCAGACGTTCTTCGAGCCGTTCCTGCTCAAGCGGCGAGATCCGATGGACGCCGGGATCGACGATCAGCTGCTCCGGCACCAGATGGAAGCCGAGGTCCTGGATGACCTTCGACGGAATGAAGATCGCCTCGACTTGAGGATCGGCGGGGCGGGCGGTGACGGCCGGGACACTCTGGCGCGGGTAGGCGTCGTAGTCGCCTGGCTCGCCGGAGAGGTTGTGCACGATCGTCAACGAGCTGATCGCGAGGTTCTCCCCCGTGACGACCACAGCCGTGTCCTCGCGGAAAGGCGCGGACGGGTCCCCGGTGAGGTAGCGCAGCAGTGCCTGATCACCGACATGGACAGGGGTGAGCAGCCCGCTGGCGACGTCGGGAACGAAATATCCGAAATCGGTCTCATCGTGGCTCAGGACGATGGACACGGTGGGCAGCTCACGCTGGACGGCCGCCTGAACCGTGGCCGCCTGGTCGTTCCTGAATTCGTCCACCACGAGAGCTCCCGGACGGGCTCGCGGCTGGTATTCCACCCTGTGCAAGGCCGTCATGGCGGCCGAGACGATCAGTACGGCGACCGTAAGGGCTGTGATCACCATGGTCAGCGCGACCGCGGCCGCCGTGAGGACGGGACGCTCGCCCATATCGCGGGCCGCCAACCGGAACGGCACCGGCAGCCGTACGGCGAGGCGCTCGAACGTGCGCAACAGCCAAGGGATGAAGGGACCGAGCCCGAGGAGGAAGACTCCCGCGCCCAGGAACCCCAGGAGGATGGTCCCCGCCGATCCGAAGTCGTCGTAGTGCTGGTCCTCGTGGATGGCCGACGCGGTTTGCGCCATGACGGCCAAGCCGATCGCTGCCAAGGCGACGCCCCAGAGCCGGCGGCCGGAGCGTACGGGCGCAGAAGTCGATCGCGCCGCGAGGAACACGGACCCGCACATGAGTGCAGCGGGAATACCCAGGACGACGATGAACACCGCGATCGTCACGATCACGGGGGCATGATACGGCGCAGTGGGGCGAGGGTGCTGACGCTCGTGATCAACGAGTTGGGCACCCTCGCAACCATCGTCCCGGTAGTGGTGGTGCGAGAAGGTGAAGATTGTGGAGCAGTTGAGCGACACGGTGCCACTCACAGCGGTCATCCCCGCGAGAGGTAGGTGCTAGGCCTCCGCGCGGAAGTGGGCGGCGTGTTCGGTGGCCCATTCTGCGAATGAACGCGGCTCGCGGCCGGTGATCTCACGGACTGCGGGTGAGATGGAGGTGGACTCGGGTGGTGGGCTGCTCTGCCAGGAGGTGAGCAGTTCGATTAGTTCCTCGCCGTGTCCCGCCTGCCGCCAGCGTTGGCGGGCTTGCTCCTGGGTGAGTTCGACGAGGCGGAGCGGACGGCCGGTCGCCTCCGCGATCACGGCCAGGCGCTGGCGCTGGCTGAGCGTCTGAGGGCCCGTGAGGACATATGTCTGGCCGCCGTGGCCGCCGTGCATGAGTACCGCGGCGGCCACGGCGCCGACGTCGGCCTCGTCGACGATCCCGCCCGGAACGTCGGCGAACGGTTCGCGGACTTCGCCTTCTGCCCTGATGGCCGGTGCCCAGCCGAGTGTGTTGCTCATGAAGTCAACCGGCTGCAGTCCGGTCCATTCGAGGCTGCTCGCCGCGAATGCCTCTTCCACTGGGCCCACCTGGCCGTTCCACAGGAGCGCGACCCGCCGCACTCCCGCTTCCTCGGCCAGTTTGGCCAGTTCCGGTCCGGTTCGCAGCGTGGCGTAGTCGTCGCCGCCTATGGTCAGGAGATGCACGCCCTCGACACCGTCGAAGGCGGGTCCCAGCGTTCCGGGATCGGTGAGATCGCCCCGCACCACCTCCACCTGCTGCGGCAGGCCGGCCCTGTCCGGATCCCTGGTCAGCGCACGTACGCTCTGACCTGCCCGGAGTAGGTGGCGGACCACGTGCCGGCCGGCCTTGCCCGTCGCTCCGGTCACCAGAAACGTCATTGCTTGCCTTTCTTTGGGTGAGATGTCGACGCTATGTCTCATCCCGCCTCTGCCGCATCGGACTATGGGCTTAGGACTTCTGAAACACGCCGTATCGGGCGGCGGTCCCGGGCGAGCGTGAGGTGTGTTCTCCAGCGTCTACCGTATGAGAGAGTGACCTTCACGCCTGCGCAGACAAGCGCAAATCAGCTTAATTGCTGTTAATTCCGCAAACGTCCGCTGGATGGCTTTTCGTCGTTGGCGATGTCGCGATCAGTACTTTCTGCCGATCGATGGCTAGTCGCTCGACCGAATACCCGATTTGCGCGCACCGCGCGGAATCAATAAAATCTCGATTCCGGTCAAGCTCTGCAGCCCGAATGATCGTCGAGGCAGGTGCGCGTAGTGATTCGCCGCGTTGGCGATAGCGAGATGGCGGAGAGTCCGAGCGGAAATTCGAATCCTCCGCGCTCATCCAGGCGCGGGGGAACTGTCCTTACCGAGCCGTGGGCGATCAAATTGTGATCCCGCGTGGCTGGCCGTTCGCCCACTCGACCTGCAAAGACAGGGACCACGACATCAATTTCCACCATCAAGAACTCACGTCGGCGGGGCTCGAAAGATTCTCGGGCTTCTGTGCAACAACAGACAGGGGGGAATCATTCATGGTCAGGATTGAAAAGCCCGGTTCTGTGCCTTCGTAGTCGGGGTAGCCATACGGGAAGTGTCCGTGGTGCGCTGCGTCAACAATATGTCGGTGGTGGCCTCTTGCCTGAGATTCCTTGTGATGCCACCCTGGCCGCATGCCCTCCGACGTCGAGCGTACCCTTCGACCAGCCTGGCGCTTTCCGTTGCTCTTCTTCGGTGCTTTTGCCGTGGCGATCGCACCGCTCTACTACGGACGTTCAGCTGACCTGCTGCTTCGGGGAAGTGCCTTTGATTTCCTGTGGTTGATGGGGTTGGCGGTCGGCGCCGTTCTGACTCAATGGTGGTACAGGCGACGCGGCCGACCGGCCAGCCTGCTCCCGATCGTGCTGTGGGTGGTTCTGGGATTCGCCCCGATCCTGTGGAGGTTGTCCTCGCTGGTCTGGCTGTGGCCGTTCTTCGTCAGGTACGACTTCGGCCTGCTGGCGATCGGGATCGGCCTCATCGCGCTGGCGGTCTACGAGCGGAGCCGGTTCCTGTGGGTGCTCACTCTGGCGTACACGACACTGGCCGCGTTGGGTGTGGTCTATGACATCGAGAACGTCTACTACGACGTTCTCGGCATGTTCGGCGTACGGGACCAGGACATGCCTTTCGACCTGATGCAGGTGACACCTGTACTGCTTCCAGGATTGCTCCTTCTTGCTGGGGGACTGCTCGCCTCACGTACCCGCAAGCCGGACGGCCGGCAGCGGGGGACAGGGCCCAACCGCATGAACGAGCCACGGTGAGGCGACCCCCCACGATTCGTCAGTCGTCCTCTCTGAACATCGCGCAGGCCAGGACACCGGGAACGGAGGACAGTTGGGCGGCCAGTTCGGCGGGGTCGCCGCGGCCGAGAACGCCGAGGGAGATCTGCACCGCCTGCCCCGAGACGTCCTGGCCGGGTGCGTGGGTCACGGGGACGGTCGTGGCGGACGTGGTCAGCGTGGTCAGGTCGGTGATGGAGAAGCCGGCCTGGCCGCACAGGTCGACCAGGTCGCGGAGCAGGCCGCTGCCCTGGCTGTAGGTGATGCGGTAGTGGGTGCTCCGGCCGCTCAGCCGTGGCAGCCGATGCGTGAGCGGGTGGATGAGGTAGCTGACCGCGAAGTAGGCCAATGTCGTGATCACCGCCAGCACGGGCAGGCCCGCCGCGGCGGACGCGCCCACGGCGGCGGTCATCCAGATGGTGGCGGCGCTGGTCAGCCCTCGCACCGAACCGCGCTGGACAAAGATGATCCCGGCTCCGATGAAGCCCAGCCCGGAGACGATCTGCGCGGCCACCCGTGACGGGTCGAGCACCACCCTGCCGGGGTCGAGTACGTCGGCGAAGCCGTACTTGCTCATGAGGGTGAACAGCGCGGCGCCCATGCCGACCACCGTGTAGGTGCGCAGCCCGGCGGCCTTCTGCCTGATCTCCCGCTCCAGGCCGATCGCGCACGACAGCGCGAACGCGGTCCCGAACTCCCCGACCTGCGTCCAATCCTGCCCGAACCAGTCCCCGGCCTGCATAAAGCCCCCTGTCATGCCCCCATCCCACTTCTACCGCGCCGCCCCCGGCACTTGGTGCCGCGCCACCCCGGCGTGCTGAACGATCGCCCGCGCCGTCATCGATCCCGGCCGCCTCGCCGCGGCCCTCGGCCGGAGTGCCGAGGGGGTGGCGAGGGGGTGGCGAGGGGGTTAGGGTCCAACGGCCCGACAGGTTCCTGGGCTCAACCTCTGCGCCCGACACCATCCCCCGCCGACTTCGGGGCCGTCCGCGAGCCCACCATCGACCGTGGCTTCGAGGCCGTCCCGTCCGCGACGCCCGCGTCGGCCGGGGCTTCGGTGGCCATCCCGGCCGCGCCACGCTTCCGGTTCTCCAACCGAGTGGGCGTGGTTGACAATATGTGCCGCTTCTGTAAATCTTGACATGCCAAGGAGGAGCGATGACCGCACACGGAACGCAGCGCCGGGATCTCGATATCCTCAGCGCGTCCTCGGACCGGTTTCTCCGGTTCGGATTCCGCAAGACCTCGATGGATGACGTGGCTCGCGCCGCGGGGCTCTCACGTCAGGGCCTCTACCTGCGCTTCCCGACCAAGGAAGCCCTCTTCGACGCGACCATCGACCATCTGATCGACCAGGCCGCTGAGGCGGTCCGCCGTGAGCTCGGACGAGACGGCCACGCTCTGGAGGACCGATTGACTGCCGCGTTCGCCGCGCTCGCCGACATTCACACCGACCATCTCGACGAACTCCTGGAGGTGGCGGCGGCGCGTCGCGAGGGAGCCCCTCCGGCTCTTGAGCAGTCCATCATCGCGGAGTTCGCGACGGCCCTGGCGGAATCGCTCCCGGAGGACGTCCCGGCGGCCGACCGCTCGGCCCGGATCCTCTACGCGACATCCCACGGGCTCAAGCGGCTGACGAGCTCACCCGAGGAGTACGTCGACCTCATGCGCCACGCGGTCCACCTGATGAGCGATCGGCGTACACCCGCGGGAGACCGGCCATGAGGAAGACCGTGCTCATCACCGGCGCCACCTCGGGCATCGGCCAGGCGAGCGCCGCCCGCTTCGCCGCCGAGGGCTACCAGGTCTTCGCCACCTACCGCAAGCCCGCCGACCTGCCGGCGCTGCAGGGGCGCGAGAACATCCATCCCGTGGAACTGGACGTCACCGACGCGGCCCAGCTTGAGGCGGCCGTTGAACTGATCGCCCGGGAAGTCGGCGAGGACGGCCTGTACGCGATCGTCAACAACGCCGGGATCACCTACGCCGCCCCGTTCGAGTTCGCCGACGAGAAACGCGCCCGTGAAGTGATGGACGTCAACCTCATGGCGCCTTTCCGCATCACCAAAGCGCTGCTGCCACTGCTGATCCGCCACAACAGCCGGAACGAGGTTCGCTCCCGGGTAGTGAACGTGGCCTCCTGGGCCGGGCTGATGTCCTCGCCGTTCATCCCGTTCTACAACGCGTCCAAGTTCGCCCTCGTAGGGCTGTCAGAGTCGATGCACTACGACCTCGGCCTGCTGGGCGTCCACACCGTGCTCGCGGTCCCCGGCATCACCAGGACCCCGCTGCTGGAGAAGACGACGAGCGGAGGGATCGAAAGCCTGAACCAGATGCCCGCCGCCGGCCGCGAACGCTACCGCGACATGCTGGATCACTACGCGACGATGAGCGCAAGCTCACGCGACTCCCGGCTCCTGCCGACCGCCGAGCGGATCGCCGGCAAGCTTCACCGCATCGTCGACAGGCCGAAACCACGATTCAAGTACCACCTGGCGCCCGACGCCTGGCTCGTCGACGAGCTGGTGACCCGGCTGCTGCCCTGGCGGCTACGGGCGGCGATCAACGCGCGCGCCCACCGACTGGCCCTTCATCCAGGATGACGGCAGCCCGTTGATCAGGATGGCGGTGACTTCGAACACAAGCGCCACCTTCTACCCCACGCCGGGCCATCGGGTCAGGACTGCCGGAGGGCGGTGGCGTCGAACTCCAGCGTCACCTTCTCGCTGAGCAGGATGCCGGTCGCGGCGTTCCAGTTCACTGCCCAGTCCATGCGGTTGATCGTGACGCTGCCCTTCAAGCCGACCCGGGAGGGGTCGTTCTGGTCGCCGGTCAGCGCGAAGTCCACGGTGACCGGCTTGGTCACGCCGCGGATGGTCAGGTCACCGGTGACCTTGAAGCTGGTCTCGCCGACCTGTTCCACCGAGGTGGAGGCGAAGGTGATGGTCGGGTGGCTGTCCACGTCCAGGAACTTGCCGCGCAGGTGTTCGTCGCGCCACAGGTGGCGGGTCTGGATGCTCTTCGCCTGGATCGTGAGCTCGGCGCTCGACTTCGACGGGTTGTCGCCGTCCAGGTGCGCGCCGCCTTCGAACTCGTCGAACCGCCCGCGCACCCTGGTGGCCATCGCGTGCCGGCCGACGAAGCCGATCCGCGTGCGGGCGGTGTCGAGGACGTAGTCGCCGGTCAGCTCGCTGAGTTTGGAGGTTGTCATACTTTGGCTGCTCCTGGAGTCGCTCATGTGTCACATCCGACGGATTTGGGGGGTCACCTATATGACACCCAGCGGCGGAGGAACGTGACTGATGAGCGAGTCCGACTGGCTGGCGGAGGGCTTCGAGAAGAACCGGATCCGTCTGAGGGCGGTGGCCTACCGGATGCTCGGCTCGCTCGCCGAGGCCGACGACGCCGTCCAGGAAGCCTGGCTGCGCGCCAGCCGGTCGGACGCCGAAGGTGTCGACAGCCTCGGCGCCTGGCTGACCACCATCGTCGCCCGGGTGTGCCTGAACGTGCTGCGCGCGCGTACGACACGGCGTGAGGAGCCCGTGGGCGTGCACGTCCCCGACCCGGTCATCAGCCGTACGGACGGGATGAACCCTGAGGATGAGGTGCTGCTGGCCGACTCGGTCGGGCTCGCGTTGCTCGTGGTGCTCGAAACACTGACCCCCGCCGAGCGGCTGGCGTTCGTCCTGCACGACATGTTCGACCTGCCCTTCGACGAGATCGCCCGCATGGTGGGGCGTTCCCCGGCCACGGCGAGGCAACTCGCCAGCCGGGCCCGGCGCCGGGTGCGCGGGGCCGAGATCGCGGCCGCCGACCCCGATATCGGCCGCCAGTGGGAAGCCGCGGACGCCTTCTACGCCGCAGCGCGCCGCGGCGACCTCGACGCACTCATCGCCGTCCTGGCGCCCGACGCCGTGCTGCGATCCGACGGGGGCACAGCGCGTCCGGACGCTTCCGTGGTGGTCCACGGCGCGGCGGCAGTCGCCGATCAGGCGCTCAAATTCCACCAGCCCTCCGCACTGGTCCGGCCCGCCCTGGTGAACGGAGCCGCGGGCGTCGTCATCACCATGGCCGGTCAGCCGATCGCGGTCATCGGCTTCACCGTCGCCCACGGCAAGATCGTGGAAATCGACGCGATCGCCGACCCCGACCGCCTCCGCCGACTCGACCTGGCCGTCCTTGACGACTGACGAGGGGTGCGAACCTTCCCGAAACCACTCGCCCACGGCTGCTCCGGCTGGACGGCTCCCGCAGGACAAATGGGTATGGCGAGGCGGCCGTCTGGTCCGTCGTCCTGCCCTTCCCGTGGCTGTCCACCCGAAGTGCTTCCGGGCGGCGATCAGCCGCGCTCGCGGGCCGCTGGGGTCCCGGTTGCGCCGAGGGCGGTGCCGATGCGGGCGCGCGGGTCCGCGGCCCCCGCGAGCATGCCGGAGGGCAGTACGTCGATGAGGTGCGCGTGCCCGAAGCCGTCGCCGTACGGTTCGGGGCGGATCGGGTGACCGCGCTCGGCCAGGCCGGGGGCCCAGGGGGCGCCGTCCTCGACTTCGACGACGACCTCGGCGCCGTGCCAGGTGTCGAAGCCGGTGCTGTGGTCGACGCCGAGTGCCCAGCGGGGGGCGTCGATCACCTCGCCGGGGGTCTGGCCGTGGGCCAGGAGGCGGGTGACGAGTTGGAGCAGGATCTGCGGTTGCGCGTCGCCGCCCATCGTCCCGAGTACCGTGCGCAGGGATCCGTCGGGGCGGGTGATCAGGGCGGGGGAGAGGGTGTGCGGGGGGCGGCGGCCGGGGCCGTACTCGGTGGGGTGGCCGGGGGTGAGTGAGAAGCCGATGCCGCGGTTGTGCAGGTTGATGCCGGTGTTCGGTTCGAACAGCAGGCTGCCGAATCCGGCGGCGTTCGACTGGATCAGCGAGACGCCCATGCCGTCGCCGTCCACCGCGCACAGGTAGGTGGTGTCGCCGCGGGCCGCCGCGCCGCCCAGCCCGGCCGTGCGCCGATCGGGGTCGATCAGGGCGCGGCGGTCGGCGGCCGAGCCGAGCGGGGCCTGCCCGCCCTCGTGCAGCACGTCGGGCCGGTCGTGCCCGGCGGCGCGGGCGGCTTCGATGAGCAGGTGCGCCCAGCGCGGGTCGGCCGGATCGGCGGGCAGTTCGAAGCCCGCCAGTACGGCGAGCCCGAGCAGCAGCAGGTAGCCCTGCGAGTTCGGGGGGATCGTCCACACGCCGTGCCCGAACGCGGTGACCTGCAGCGGGGTCACCCAGTCGGCGTTGACTCTGGCCAGGTCGGCTTCGGTGTATTCGCCGGCGCCGAGGGCGAGCAGGCCGCGGCCGAATTCGCCCTGGTAGAAGCCCGCGCGTCCGCTGGTCGCGATCGCGTCGAGTGCCCGTGCCGCGCCGGGCCGCCGGATGAGGTCGCCGACCGAGCGGACTTCGGCGTAGTCGCCGGCTCCCGGTAGCGACCCGATGAACGGCGCTCCGGGCACGAGCAGCGGTGAGGCCGGGAATCCGTCGGCGGCCAGGCGTATGGCGGGAGCGAGGACCACGTCGAGGGGGAGCCGCCCGTAACGCTCGTGCAGCGTCAGCCAGCCGTCCACGCAGCCGGGCACGGGCACCGACCGGATGTCGTACAGGTGGGGCATCCGGTGGTGACCTTCGGCGCGCAGCCGCTCCGGGTCGGCGCCGCTGCCGGCGCGTCCGGAGGCGTTCAGCGCGCTCACCCCGGTGCCGTCGTGCACCAGCGCGAACAGATCGCCGCCCAGCCCGCACAGGTGCGGGGCGGTGACCGCCAGAACCGCGTTGGCCGCCACCGCGGCGTCGGCGGCGCTGCCCCCTCGGTCAAGTGCGGTGACGCCCGCGGAGGAGGCGAGATGGTCAACTGTGCAAACCATGCCGTTAACGGCGTACCGGGTGTCAGTCATATCAGGACATTAGGCTTTCCCGATCGTCGTGCGGAACGCGACCCCGGTCGCGGGCTCAGGGGATCGCCCGAGACCGGCATGCATTCAATGAGTTCCAACTGCCATTCATGCGTTACCGCACATTTATTTTCAAGTGATATATTGAGAAAAAATATTCTGCGGCGCGATTAATATCGTCATTCCCACAGCTCGAAAGGGAATGAGCCGACATGAATAACGAGGAACCAAGCCAGACCGCCCTCCTGGCGGCGGCGGGACGCGCGGCCCACCTGGTGGTGGACCAGAAGCCTTTCCTCTTCGAGGACACCGTCGCCTGCGCGCTACTGGGTGACGCCGCCGAGTAACTGATCGGCTATCACCGGACCTACGGCGACCACTTGATCCTGTCGGGCGTCCGCGCACAGGTCACCACCCGAAGCCATTACACCGAGCGCCGCCTGGCCGAACTGGCGTCCCGCGGCCTCACCCAGTACGTCATCCTCGGCGCGGGACTGGACACTTTCGCCTACCGTTCGCCCCTGGCCGCGCAGCTCGCGGTCTTCGAAGTCGACCATCCGGCCACCCAGCGATGGAAGCGCGGCCTGCTGGCGGCCGCGGGGATCACCCCGCCGGGCGGCCTGGCCTTCGTCGGGGCCGACTTCGAAAGCGACACCCTCGGCCGGCGACTGGTTTCCGGCGGCTTCGATCCCGCCCGGCCCGCCTTGGTGAGCTGGCTGGGCGTCAGCATGTACCTGACCGGCGAGGCGATCGCCGCCACGCTCGCCGAGATCGGCCGCCTCTCCCCGGGCAGCGAACTGATCATGGAGTATGCCCTGCCGCCCGCCCTGCGCGACGACCGGGGCGCCTCCTACGCCGGAATCGCCATGGCGGCCTCCGCTGAGCGAGGGGAGCCGTGGCTGAGCTTCTTCACTCCGGAAGAACTGTCGGCGACGCTGGCCGTACACGGCCTGAAGGTGGCCGAGCACGTCCGCCAGGAGCAGGCCGTGACCGCCGGGCTCTGGCGGCGGCACGACCCGCTCGTGCCGGCCGACGTCTGCCGCCTGGTCCGCGCGACAACCTGACCGGGCAGCCCGGTGGGCGATTTTGACGTGACTGGCTGAGGGCTCTATATTCAACCCACAAGTTAATTAACCGGGAGGTTGAATAGCATGATCCTCGAGAACAAGATCGCTGTGGTGTACGGTGCCGGGGGCTCGATCGGTGGTGCGGCGGCCAGGGGCTTCGCCCGCGAGGGGGCCCGCGTCTTCCTGGCCGGTCGCACCTCCGCCACGCTCGACAAGGTCGCCGCCGACATCCGCTCGGCCGGCGGCGCGGCCGAGGCGGCGCTGGTCGACGCGCTGGACGAAGAGGCCGTCGACGCCTTCGCCGGCACGGTCGCCGAGCGGGCCGGCGGCATCGACGTATCCTTCAACGCCATCGACATCCAGGACGTGCAGCGGCCGCTGATGGAGATCACCGCCGAGGAGTTCGCGCGGCCGATCGCGAACGCCGCGAGAACTCAGTTCCTGACCACCAGGGCCGCCGTCCGGCACATGATCCCGCGCGGGTCCGGGGTGATCCTGATGTTCGGCGGCAGCGGCCCCCAGACGATTCCCGGCCTGGGCGGCTTCAAGGTGGCGCTCGACGCCATGGAGGGCATGCGGCGGCAGTGGGCCTGCGAGGCCGGCCGGTACGGCATCCGCGTCGTCACCATGGTCACCGGCGGCGTGCCGGAAAGCCTGCCCGCCGACTTCGCCGACAGGGACGAACTGGCCGCGAGCCTGACCGAATCGACCCTGCTGAGGCGGACCGCTACCCTGGCCGACGTGGGGAACGTGGCCGCGTTCGTGGCCTCCGACCGGGCCAGGACCATGACCTCGGCGACCGTCAACCTCTCCTGCGGCGCGATCGTCGACTACTGACCCCTTTTCGAAGGACCCCGAAGGACCCCGGATGCCGGACGACCAGCTCAGCCTCACCTTCGCCGCCCTGGCCGACCCGACCAGGCGTGCGATCCTGGCCCGGCTGGCCGACGGCGAGGCGACGGTCAACGAACTGGCCGAGCCGTTCGACATGAGCCTTCAGGCGGTCTCCAAACACCTCAAGGTGCTGGAGCGGGCCGGGCTCATCAGCAGGGGGCGCGACGCCCAGTGGCGGCCCTGCCGCCTGGAGACGGCCCCGCTGGACGGCGCCTCGGAATGGATCGCCCGCTACCGGGGCAACTGGACCGACAGGTTCGACCGCCTCGACCGGGAGATCAAGCAGATCCAGCAGGAAGGACGACCATGAGTGACACCGCGTTCGTCATCGAACCCGGCCGCCAGGACATCGTCATGACCCGCGTCTTCGACGCACCCCGCGAGCTGGTGTTCCGGGTCATCACCGACCCGGAACTGCTGCCGCGCTGGTGGGGGCCACGTTCCCTCACCACCCGCGTCGACCGCATGGAGGTCCGACCCGGCGGCCACTGGCGCTGCCTCAACATCGACACCGACGGCATCGAGTACGCCTTCGGCGGCGTCTACCACGACATCGTCGCCCCGGAGCGCTTCGTCCGCACCTGGGCGTTCGAGGGCGCACCGGCCGACGTGGCACTGGAGACCGTCACCCTCGTCGAAACCGAGGGCAGAACGACGTACATCGCCCAGTCCGTGCACCAGTCGGTGGAGGCCCGCGACGCGATCGTGCGCGCGGACGGCGCAAGGGGCGGCCGCGAGTCCATGGACCGACTCGCCGAAGTACTCGCCACCCGCTGACCTCACGCGCTCTCCCGGTAGAGCGACGCCTCACACGTCGGCCCGAACACAACTCGCACTACCCCGTCCGGCACGACGCACGTGTCCGCACGGTAGAGCACCACCTCAGCACCCGCTGATGCCACGTGTCCGCACGGTAAAGCATCACCGCACCACGCGCTCACCTCAATGTCCGCCCGGCGGAGCGACGTCTCACCGGCTGGCTCGAACACCAGCCGCCAGGGGTCGTACTACCGGGTCCGGTTCATCGAGTTGCCGCATCGTCTCGCGTGTGGCGGCAGGTGATGCCCCGGGGGAGGAGCTGCGGCGGCCGTCAGGTCACTTCGTTGTCCTGCTGGATCTGGTGCAGGCGCCGGACGATTTCGGTGTGGTCGGCGGTGGGAGGTAGGTGGTCGGCCGCGTCTGACCACAGGTCGGTGGAGGCGCGGCCGAGTCGTGATGCGATGCCGGTCGCTTCGGCGAGTTCGACCGCGATGCGCATGTCCTTGAGCATCAGGCGCAGGGCGAAGCCTGAGTCGAAGGTGCCGGGGAGGACGAAGTTCGGCCATTTGTTCTCGGTTGAGCCGCTGCGCCCGCTGGAGCCGTTCACGGCCGTCAGCATGGTTTCCGGGTCGAGGCCGAAACGTTGCCCGGCGAGCAGGGCCTCGGCGGTGATGAGCAGGTGGGTGGCGGACATCAGGTTGTTCAGCGCCTTCATCGCGTGCCCGGCTCCGGCCGGACCGAGCCGGAGCATCCGGCCGCCCAGGATCGCCAGGAGCGGGGAGACCCGGGCGAGGTCGCCGGGGTCGCCGCCGGCCATGATGGTGAGGGTTCCGTCGACCGCGCCCTTGACGCCGCCGGAGACGGGCGCGTCGACCAGGCGCGCTTGCCGTTCGGCGGCTCGCGCGGCCAGTTCGCGGGTGCGCAGCGGCTGCGAGGAGCCCATGTCGATCAGCACGGTGCCGGGGGCGACGGCGGCGAGCAGGCCCGCGTCGTCCAGCACCGCCGCCACCACGTCGGAGTCGGGCAGCATCAGCACCACCGCATCGGCGCCCTCGGCCACCGCCGTGACGTCCCCAGTGACATCGATGCCCGCGGGGGCGGCCCGGCGGGCCGTCTCGGCCATGTCGTACGCCCGGACGCGGTAGCCGGCCGAGGCCAGCCGGATGGCCATCGGCAGGCCCATCCTGCCCAGCCCGATGAAACCGACCACGGCCCCGGGCTGTACCGGTTTGGCTGATGGTTCAGCGGGGGCTGTGACGGTGCCAGCCATGGCCCCAGGCCGTATCGGCTCGGCTGGGGTCTTCATGGGATTGTCACGCCCTGCTCGCGTAGTTCCGTGAGGGTTCGTTCCGCGATGCGGAAGGATTCCAGGGCGGCGGGGGCGCCGACGTAGACGGCGGCCTGTAGTAGGGCCTCTTGGATTTCTGACTCGGTGACGCCGTTGGCGATCGCGCCGCGCACGTGGACGGCGAATTCGTGGCCGCGGTTGAGGGCGGTGAGCATGGCGAGGTTGAGCAGGCTGCGGGTGCGCGGGTCGAGGCCCTCGCGGGTCCAGATTTCGCCCCAGCAGTATTCGGTCACCAGTTCCTGCACGGGGCGGCTGAAGTCGCTCACCGCGGCGAGTGAGCGTTCGACGTGCTCGGTGCCGAGTACTTTCTTGCGCATCGCCAGGCCGGCCTCGAAGCGTTCGGGGTTCATCGTGACTCCTCGGTTGGGTAGTCCTCGTCGCGGACCTCGCCGTACCAGCGGGTGGGGCCGATGGAGATGGCGGTGTGGGTCAGCAGCGTGGTCTCGGTCGCGCCGTGCCAGTGGCGTTCGCCCGGGGGGACCCAGACGGTGTCGCCGGGCAGTAGTGGGCGGGGGTGTTCCCCTTCGGTGCAGACCCAGCCCTGGCCGGCCAGTACCTGCAGGATCTGGCCGTGGGTGTGTTCGTGCCAGTTGGTCCTGGCGCCGGGGGTGAAGGTGACGATGTTGATGGTGTTGCCGTCGGTCGTCGGCAGGACCGAGTCGGCCCAGACCGTGCCGACGAAGGTGTCGGATTTGAGGACGGAGGCCGTCCCCTCGGCGTGGCCGCGCACGATTCTCATCGTGGGCGCCGCTTCTTGGGCTTGTCTCTCATGTGGTCACCGTTCCTTCGGGCTCGTCGTGCAGGCGGACGCCGCCGGTGATGTCGCCGATGGCGTCCACGACGCGGTTGCTGATCTGGTCGGCGTAGCCCAGGTTGGCGGCGAGGCCGAAGCTGGCGAGCGGGCCCGCCGAGTTCAGCGACGGCACGCCGAGGGCGCGCAGGTGGTCGACGTAGAGGATCACGTCCTTGGTCATCAGGGTGGAGGTGAGCCCGCCCTCCAGGTAGTCGCCTTCGACGATGTGCGGGAAGCGGTTGGCGGTGGCCCAGTTCGCGCCGCTGGAGGAGTTGAGCACGTCCAGGAGCGTGCGCAGGTCCAGGCCGGCTTTGCGAGCGGCGACCATGACTTCGCTGGTGGCCGCCAGGCTGACCGCGTTCAGGAAGTTGTTCAGCAGCTTGGCCGAATGGCCGGTGCCGGACGGCCCCATGTGGAAGATCTTCGCGGCGAAGGCCGTCAGCGTGGGGCGGGCCTGGTCCAGGGCCTGTTCCTCGCCGCCCACCATGAGGGTCAGGACGCCCTTCTCCGCGCCGGCCGCGCCGCCGGAGATGCCGGCGTCCAGGTAGCGGGCGTCACGGCCGGCCAGGGCCGCGGCGATGCGCCGGGTCGAGTCGGGGGCCGCGGTGCTGAGGTCCACGACGATCTGACCGGGCCGGGCGTGGGCGAGCACGCCGTCCTCGCCGAGCACCACGGCCTCCACCGCCCGGCTGTCAGGCAGGGAGAGCAGAACCAGATCGTTTTCACGGGCGACCTCGGCGACGTCGGCGGCGGGGGTCGCGCCGGCGCGTTCGGCCGCGCCCGCCGCCGGGTCGTACCCGAGGACGGAGTGGCCCGCCTCGACCAGCCGCCGGGTGATCCGGCCGCCCATGTTCCCGAGGCCGATGAAGCCGGTGCCGTTCATCGGGTCTGCTCCATGAGTGTCGTTCATCGGGCCCGCTCCACGATCACGCGGGCGGCGGCGTCGACCGGGCCCGGATCCCAGGCGCCCGCCCCGCCGCCGGGGCGTACGGTGTTCACCCAGGCCGAGCCGCCGTCCACCGAGAGCACCTCGCCGTTCACGTAGGAGGCGTCGTCGCTGAGCAGGTAGGTCACGGCCGCGGCGACCTCCTCGGGCGTGCCGGTACGGCGCTGCGGGACGGTGGCGCCGCGCCGCGCCAGATCGTCACCGGCTCCGGAGACGCCGCCGGAGCCGGCGAACAGGCCGGTCGGGACGAGGCCGGGCGCGACGGCGTTCACCCGCACGCCCTGCGGGCCGCCGTACATGGCGGCGCCGCGCATGACGCCGAGCACGCCATGCTTGGACGACTCGTACGGCAGCAGGTCATGGCTGCCGCGCAGGCTCGCGATGGACGCGGTGATGACGATGGCACCGCCGCTGCCCTGCGCCGCGTACCGGCGGAACGCGCCCCGCACGCCCAGGAACACGCCGCGCAGGTTGACCGCCACGACCCGGTCGAAGTCCTCGATCGCGATGTCGGGCAGCCGGTCGAAGGTGCCGATCACGCCCGCGTTCAGATGGTGCAGGTCGACGCGGCCGAACCGGTCCACGGCCGAGGCCAGATACGCCTCGGTGTCCTCCTCGCGCGAGACGTCCGCCTGGACCGCCAGCGCGGGACCGGGCAGCGCCGCCGCGACGTGGCGGGCGGCGTCCCCGGCGAGGTCGACCACGACCACCGACGCGCCCTCCGCCGACAGGCGTCTGGCCGTGGCCGCGCCGATGCCGGACCCGGCGCCGGTGACCACGGCGACCCTGTCCTCGAATCTCCTGTGCACGTATATCTCCTTTCTGGCGGGTCAGCTGACGCGGACCGCGAAGCCCGGGTCGGCCCGATCCCAGGGGGTGAACCGGGTCAGCACGTCCGGGTCGTGCCCGGCGACGACGGCGACGTCCGCTCCCGCCAGTTCGCGGACGGTGTCGAGGCCCCGGTACATGCCGGTCAGGTTCGCGAAGACGGCGAACGGCCGGTCGAGGCCGAGTTCGTCGTAGTAGTGGACGGCGTCGGAGGCGAGCAGCACCGGGCCGCCCTCGCCGTCCACCAGGGCGACGAGCTGGCCGGGGGTGTGCCCGCCGACTTCGACGATTTCGACGCCGGGGGCGAGCGGGTGGCGGTCGCCGAGCCGGGTGATCCGGCCGGCGTCGTCGAGGTGGCGCAGCGCCTGGATGTCGGCGGCTTCGACGGCGTGCGCGAACTGGGGGCGGCCCGCGTAGGGCCCGGTCCAGAACGTCAGCTCGCGGTCGCTGATCGCGATCTCGGCGCGCGGGAAGAGGCCGGTCTGGCCGGCGTGGTCGTAGTGGCCGTGCGTGAGGACGACGGCGTCGACGTCGGCGGGGTTCACGCCCAGGCGGGCCAGCGCCTCCGGCACGGGGCACAGCGTGGTCCGGCCGCGCGCGTCGCCGACCTCCGGGGTGAAACCGGTGTCCACCATGATGGTCCGGCCGCCGCCGCGCACCAGCCAGAAGTAGTAGTCCATCCGGACATCGCGGTCGGGTTCGCCATATATCCAGCTGTTGGCGTACAGGTGGCTCGCCCGGGTGTGCCGGGTCGCGTAGCGGACCGCGAGAACTTCGTAACTCATGACCGTCCCTGGTAGATCAGCGCGGCCCGCGGCAGGGTCCGGCAGAGCAGGTAGTAGACGAAGTGGGTGCGCGGCCACTGGGTGACGTTCGCGCCCGACGGCGAGTGGTAGTAGTTGTGGCAGCCGGAGTCCATCGCTGAGGCGTGATCTGCGAGCTGGCGGTCCAGCCAGCGCACGTGGCGGTCCAGGACCTCGGGGCGGGTGTCGACCGCTTTGGCGCGTCTGCGGAGCACGGTGCGGATGGCGCGCACCGCCACTTCGGCCTGGCGTTCGAGCTGGGCGATGATGGAGAAGCCGCCGTTGGTGTTCGGGCCGTACAGGATGAAGAAGTTGGGGAAGCCGGGCACGGTGACGCCCAGGAAGGCGCGCGGGCGGTCGCCCCAGAAGTCCTGGAGGTCCGTGCCGTCGCGGCCGGTCACGGTGAACTGGGACAGGAAGCGGGTCGGCTGGAAGCCGGTGCTCAGGATGAGGACGTCGGCCTCGTGCTCGACGCCGAGGTCGTCGACGACGCCCTTGGGGGTGACCTCCTTGATCGCGTGGGGGACCAGCTCGACGTTCGGGCGGTTCAGGGCGGGATAGAAGCCGCTGGCGAAGATCGGGCGTTTGCAGCCCCACGGGTAGGCGGGGGTCACGGTCGCGCGCACGGCCGGGTCGTCGATGGCGGCGCCGATGTAGCGCAGGCATCGCTCGCGCATCCGGCGCTGCTCCCGCCCGGCCAGGTCATAACCCTTGAACCGGCGCGCCGACTGCAGGAAGAGCCTGAACCGGTAGAGCCTGCGCAGCGCGGGGAAACGCCGGAAGCGGGCCCGTTCCGCGGGGGTGAAGGCCCGCTCGCCCTTCGGCTCCACCCAGCCGGGCTCCCGCTGGAAGACCCGCAGCCGCTCGACCTGCGCGGCGATGGCCGGCACGATCTGGACCGCGGTCGAGCCGGTGCCGACGATGGCGACCCGCCGGCCGGTGAGATCCACTTCCTGATCCCACCGGGAGGTGTGGAAACTGGTCCCCTCGAAGGTGTCCAGCCCCGGCCACGCCGGGTAGCGCGGCACGTTCAGCAGGCCGACCGCGCTGATGACGAAGCGGTAGGGCCGCTCCGCGCCGTCGCTGGTGCGCACCCGGTGGCATCCGGACGCCTCGTCCCAGGTCACCGACTCCACCCGGACGCCGAAGCGGAACCGGGCTCTCAGCCGGAACTGCTCCACCACCGACTCGGCGTACTCGCGCAGCTCCGGCTGGGTGGCGTGGGTGCGCGGCCAGTCGCGCGGGGCGAAGGAGAAGGAGTAGGCGTGGGAGGGGATGTCCACCTCGCAGCCGGGGTAGCGGTTGTCCCACCAGGTGCCGCCGGGGCCCGGCGACTGCTCGAAGACGGTGAAGTCGTCGATTCCGGCCTGCCGCAGTTTGACCGCGGCGGCGATGCCGCCGAACCCGCCGCCGATGATCGCGACTGCGCCGATCGCGCTATCGGGCATCACAGACCCCTTTCACGGGCTGGGCGGCGTGACGCCGAAGACGGCGAGCTGCGTGGCCGTGAGCAGGTAGTAGCCGACGAGCACGGTGATCTCGAACAGGCCCTGCGCCCCGAGCAGGGCGACCGCCTGCCCGTAGGCGGCCTCGTCGAGGTCACCGGAGTCGATCAGAGTGCGGGTGACCGTGTACGCGACGAGTTCCCGCTCGTCGGTCAGGCCCGGGTCGCGGCCCGCGCACAGGTTCTCGATCTCGGTCTCGGAGAGCCCCGCGCCGGGCGCGGTGAGGCGGTGGGCGTAGATCTCGTACGGGCTGTCGCGGTGCTGGGCGACCAGGAACGTGACGATCTCCCTGATCCGGTGGCTGACCGACAGGTCGAACCTGATGGCCTCGCCGAGCATCTCGAACGCCTCGCCGAGGGCGGGACTGAGCAGCCAGGCGTTGGTGGGCCCCAGCAGCCGGCCCGCCTCGTCGACGATCGGGTACGGCGTCCTGCCGACCCGCCGCCCGCCGGTCAGCCGCTCGTAGATGGCCCACTGCCGGGCGGTCAGCTCACTGGTCTCGAACAGCCGGAGCCTGCTCATCACGCCTCGCCCGGCATCGGATAGTCGGCCGCGTTCAGCACCCAGCCGTCCATCCGCGAGAAGTCCAGCCGGGGCGGCGCGAAGATGTCGATCAGATGGTTGACGCCCGCGCCGACCGCCTGGCTGGTGTGCAGCGCCGGCGGCGGGATGACGGTGAGCGACGGGCTGCCGCAGCGCTCGTGCTGGTCGTCTCGCCACTCGCTCAGATCCGTGCCCCACGGCCAGCGCAGGTGGTGGACGTAGTCGCCCTCCAGGACCAGCGAGCACTGCTCGAAGTCGTCGTGCTTGTGCGGGGACATGCGGGTGGTGTCGCGCGGGCCGGTCCGCGGGTGGATGTAGTTCACCATGAACGTCGAGCACCGGAAGAGCCGGAACGGCGGTTCGGCCAGGCCCGGCACGTCCAGGTCGTAGGTGCGCAGCCGGGGGCCGCCGGCCGGGTCGGGCCAGGCGGTCAGGGGGGCGACGTTGGGGTGCGGTTCGCGGTAGGACTCGGCGTTGGCGGCGGCGGCCCATGGCGGTGCGGTGCGCGCGGTGAAGATCGTGACCACCCGGCCGTGGCCGCTGAGCCGTACCGTGGCCTGGGCCGGGGGGAGGAAGCTGAGGGTTCCGCCGGGGACTTCCGTGGTCTCGCCGTTCAGGCTGATCAGGGCGGTGGTGGTGGTTTCCGGCATCAGGACCGCGGACTCGTCGCCGCCGCCGGGGAGGGTGAACTCGGTTTCGCCGGCCAGGTCGGTGTAGCCGATGACGAGGTGCTGGCTGCGGCCGTACCAGGTGCGGGCGCCGCCTTCGGTGGCGGTGGGGGGCAGTTCGTAGAACTTGACGTGGTCGGCGTCGGCGGCGGGACCGGCCGGCGCGGTGGCGGTCGCTCCCGGCAGCGCGGAACGCGCGTCGCTGGGGTCGTAAGGCATGGGAATGGTCTCCTCTGGGGGTTAGTGCAGGGGGAGCGGGCCGGCCGCGGCGCGCAAGTCGGCCGCGGCCTGGCCGAAGATGCCCGCGTCGTTGCTGATCATGACGAAGGTGAAGCCCCGATCGGCCGCCGCCCGGGCGGCGGCGGCGTCGCGGGCCGCGGTGCCGCAGGGCAGGCCGCGGGCCTTGGCGCCGGCGAGCAGGCGGTCGGTGTGCCGCCGCAGGCCGGGATCGTCGGCGGGCAGGCCGGTGGCGAGCGTCAGGTCGCCCATGCCGAGGAAGACGCCGTTCAGGCCGGGAGTGTCCAGGATCTCCTCGGCCTGCTCCAGCGCCCCCGGGTCCTCCAGCTGGGGGATGCGCAGCGTCTCCTCGTCGCCGCGCCTGAGGTATTCGGCGGTGCCGTCGAGCCCCCAGGCGCCGGCGCGGGAGGTGGTGCCCAGGCCCCGGGTGCCGCGCGGCGGGAAGAGCATGCCGCCGATCGCGCGCTCGGCGTCGGCGCGGCCGGTGACGTGCGGCACCAGGATGCCGTCCGCGCCGGTGTCCAGCACGCGCTGCAGGTGGCTGCCGCCCGCGTCGGGAACCCGGACCAGGGCGTGCAGGCCCAGGCCCTGGGCGGTGAGGACGGCCCGGTAGGCCGACTCCAGGCTGATCGGGCTGTGCTCCATGTCGACCACGACGAAGTCGAAGCCCGCGCGGGCCAGCAGTTCGACGGTCTCCAGCGCCGGGATCTTCACCCAGGTGCCGACCAGGCACCGGCCGGCGTCGCGAAGCCGTTCAAGCATGCGCATGGAGGTCTCCTGTCCATCTCTCGTGTCACCGCTATGCGGGATGGATGTCCTGCATGTCGGGATCGGCTTGACCGTAGGCTTTGGCGACGAACCGCGTCAAGAGCCCCATACGGCGCAAAAGTTTCCCAGGTGAAATGTTCTGGAAATCTTGACGCACCCCAAAGGGCGTGCCCTACAGTCCGGCGTATCGGATAAGTGGACAGCCGCCCCGAAGTACGGGACAGAACGCATATTGGAGGGCCCGCGCAGTGGCATCCCACCTTGAGGAGACCAAGCCCGCGAAAGAGGGGCTGGACATACCCAGCGGTGACATCCAGGTCGTCGCCCGGGTGGTGCAACTGCTGCGGCTGCTCGGCGAGGCCGGGAGCATCGACCTGGTCTCGGCGGCACAGGAGCTGCAGGTCGGCAAGTCCACGGCCCACCGCTACCTGGCCTCCATGGAGAATCACGGGCTGCTGCAGCGCCGCAGCCGCAACCGCTACGAGTTCGGCACGCTGCTGGCCGAGCTGGGCACGATGGCGCTGTCCCGGCTGGGCGTGGTCAACCTGGCCAGGCCGGTGATGGAACAGGTCAGCCTCCGGGTCCGGCACACGGTCGTGCTCAGCATCTGGAACGGCCGGTGCCCGGTGGTGGCCCAGGTCCACGAGGACAGCAGCCGCACCGCCCACGTCGTCATAAGGGTCGGCAGCACGCTGCGGGCCGGGACCGCCCAGGACTGCGTGTTCCGCGCGTTCCAGGACGAGTCCTTCCACCGCCACTACCGCGAAAGACCCGCGGACCTCGCCCAGGACCCGGTCGGCGGGCTGGAGGAGGTGCGCCGCAGCGGCGTCGCGATCCGGTCCAGCTCCTCGGAGGGCGTGCGCGCGGTCGCCGTGCCCGTCCGGGACGCCGGCGGGATGGTCGTCGCCACCCTGGCCGTGGTCGGCGTGACCTCGCTGGTGCCCGAGGAGGACGACAGCGACGTGGTGATGGTCCTGCGCGACGGCGCGCGGGCCATCACCCAGGCGCTGCGGGCCTCGCTCGAAGTCGCGGGCGACTGACCACTCAAGCCGGATCGGCCCCAGGGCCGGAACGGTCACAAACAAGCGGGTGATCGGGGGCGAACCCGGGATCATCCGACGCTCTGCGCGAGCGCGATGATCTATCGCTCTAGAAAGGCAAGAACATGAGGCATGAACACCTGCGCACCCTGCTGGTGACCGGCGCGCTCCTGGCCGCCACGGCGGCCTGCGGCGGCCAGAGCGGAACCGAGGCCGCGGCGAAGACCCTGACCTGGGCGAGCACCGGCGGCCAGTTCCAGGCCGATGAGAAGAAGGCCCTTCAGGAGCCCTTCACCGCCAAGACGGGCACCACCTTCGTCAATGTCAGCCCCGCCGAACCGGCCCAGGTCAAGGCCATGGTGGCGGCCGGCAAGACGACCTGGGACCTGGCCAACATGAGCTGGATCTACGCCGGCGCGTACTGCGGCGAACTGTACGAGAAACTCGACGACCCGAGCCTGGACCGGAGCAAGTTCCCCCCGGGCACCACCCACGACTGCTTCGTCCCCACCTACCGGTACGCGAACGTCTTCAGCTACAACGCCGACGACTACAAGGCCGACCCGCCCACCAAGATCGACGACTTCTTCGACGTGGCCCGCTTCCCCGGCAAGCGGATCGTCCAGGACTACCCCAAGAGCGGCCTGCTGGAAGCCGCCCTGATCGCCGACGGGGTGGCCCCCGACCAGGTCTACCCGCTGGACCTGGACCGGGCCTTCCGAAAACTCGACACCATCAAGGACTCGCTGGTCTTCGCGCCCAGCTACGGCGCCGTGCAGCAGATGCTGGTGGACCGCCAGGGCTCGATGGTGATCACCGTGACCGCCCGGTCGATCGTGACCGCCCAGAGCGGCGCCAACCTGAAGGCGGTGTGGGACTTCACCACCACCGACATCGGCGCCCTGGTGATCCCGAAGGGCTCGCCCAACAAGGCCCTGGCCCAGCAGGGCATCGCCTTCGTGACCGAGCCGGCCCAGGCCAAGGCGTACGCCGAGCTCACCGGAACCGCGCCCGCGCGGACGGACGTGGACATCTCCAGCATCGCCTACAGCGACCTGCAGAAGTCCTTCAACGCCTTCCTGCCCGACCGCGGCCGGCTGCTGGAGCAGGACAAGCCGTGGTGGATCGCCAACACCGACGCCGTCGTGAAGCGCTGGACGAGCTGGAAGGTCAGCTAGCCGATGCCGGCCATCACCACCGCCGCCGCTCCGGAGGCCCCGCCGTCGCCCGCACCGGGCGGCCGGCGGCGGGCCGCGGGACCGCTGCTCCTGCTGCCCGCCCTGGTGGCGCTGACCCTGTTCTTCGTGCTGCCGCTGCTGAGCATCCTGCTGGACAGCTTCACCGACCCCGAGCCCGGCCTGGGCAACTACGCCTCGCTCTTCACCGACGGCTACACGCTGCGGGTGCTGGGGCGCACGCTGCTGGTGGCGCTGGTGGTCACGGTGGCCGGGGTGACGCTGGCCTACCCGTACGCGTACATGATGACGCTGGCCGGGCAGACCGCGCGGGCGGTGATGATCACGGTCGTGCTGGTGCCGTTCTGGACCAGCATGCTGGCCCGCAACTTCGCCTGGATGGTGCTGATGCAGGACGGCGGCGTGGTGCAGGGCCTGCTCGGCCTGGTCGGGCTGGGCGAGGTCACCCTGCTCGGCACGACCACCGCAGTGGCCATCTCGATGACGCAGGTGCTGCTGCCGTTCATGGTGCTGCCCATGTTCAGCGTCATGCAGCAGATCGACCGGCGGCTGCTGCTGGCCGGGCAGAGCCTGGGCGCCAGCCGGCTGGCCACGTTCCGCAAGGTGTACTTCCCGCTCTCGCTGCCGGGCGTCGCCGCGGGCGCGTCGCTGGTCTTCGTGCTGGCGCTCGGCTTCTACGTCACCCCCGCCCTGCTCGGCTCGCCGCAGAGTTCGCTGATCGCCCAGGTGATCAGCGTACGGACCCGGGAGCTGCTCGACTTCGGGGGAGCCGGCGCGATGGGCGTCTTCATGCTGGTGGTCACGCTGGCGGTGCTGGCCGCCAGCCGCCGCCTGACCGGTCCCGGCGCCGCCGCCGGCGCGGCCCACGCGATAGCCGGAAGGAACGACCGATGACCGCCCGCCCCTGGCTGAAGATCGTCGCGGTGCTGATCGGGCTCTTCCTGACCGTGCCGACGATGGTCGTCCTCCCGATGAGCTTCTCCTCGGCCAAGACCTTCAGGTTCCCGCCCGAGGGCTGGTCCCTGGAGTGGTACGAGCGGCTGTTCACCTCGCCCGAGTGGACCGTCGCCATCCAGAACTCGCTGCAGGTGGGGCTGATCACGGCGGTGTTCGCCACCGTGCTCGGCACCGCCGCCGCGATCGGCGTGACCCGGCTGGGCGAACGCGCCCGAGGGCTCGCCGTCGGGTTCCTGCTGTCGCCGATCATCATCCCCAACATCCTGATCGCCCTGGTGATCTTCTCGGCCTTCCTGCGGCTCGGCCTCACCGGCAGCCTGTTCGGCATCGCGCTCGCGCACACCGCGCTGGCCCTGCCGTTCGTGGTGATCGCGGTGACGGCGCGGCTGCAGGGCATGGACCCGGCCCTGCAGAAGGCGGGCGGCAGCCTCGGCGCGACCCCGTTCTCGGTCTTCAGGAAGGTCACCCTCCCGCTGGCCATGCCGGGCGTGCTCTCCGGCGCGGTCCTGGCGTTCGTCACCTCCTTCGACGAGGTCGTGATCGCGCTGTTCCTGCAGTCGCCCACGGCCATCACCCTGCCCGTGCAGATGTTCAACAGCGTGACCGTGCAGATCGACCCGACCATCTCGGCCGCCTCCAGCCTCATGGTGCTGGTGGTCAGCGTGCCCATCCTGCTCGGGCAGGTGATCGGCGCGCGCCGAGGAAGAAGAGGAACACCGCGATGACCACTCCCACCTCCGACGGCGGGCGGATCGAACTCACCAGCCTGTGCAAGCGGTACGGCTCCGGCCCGCTGGTCGTGGACGACGTGACCCTCGACATCGCCTCCGGCGAGTTCCTCACCCTCCTCGGCCCCAGCGGATCGGGCAAGACCACCACCCTCAACATGATCGCCGGGTTCACCGACGTGACCTCCGGCGGCATCCGGCTCGGCGGGCGCGACATCGCGCCGCTCCCGCCGCACAAGCGGAACTTCGGCATGGTCTTCCAGAACTACGCCCTGTTCCCGCACATGACCGTGGCCCAGAACATCGCCTTCCCGTTGCGCGAGCGCCGCGTCCCCAAAGCCGAGATCGCGCGGCGGGTGGCGGAGGTGCTGGAACTGGTGGACCTGACCGGCATGGACGGCCGCCGCCCCGACGAACTCTCCGGCGGGCAGCAGCAGCGGGTCGCGCTGGCCAGGGCCGTCGTCTTCTCGCCCAGCGTGCTGCTGCTGGACGAGCCGCTCAGCGCCCTGGACCGCAAGCTCAGGCAGAGCCTGCAGCAGGAGATCAAGCGGCTGCACCAGGAGCTCAAACTCACCTTCGTCTTCGTCACCCACGACCAGGACGAGGCGATGTCGCTCTCGGACCGCATCGCCGTCTTCAACGACGGGCGGATCGAGAAGGTGGGCACCCCCGCCGACCTCTACCGCAACCCCGGCACCCGGTTCGTGGCCCGCTTCCTGGGCGAGTCGAACCTGTTCGACGGGAGCCCGCGGCCGGGCGGCGGCTACGAGTGGCACGGCTGCAAATGGGCCGCCGACGACAGCGCGCCACCCGGGCACGACCTGGTCGTACGCCCAGAACGGCTGCGCCTGGCCGGCACGCCCGGCGAGGTGCCCGAGCGGGCCAACCGGGTGCCCGCGACCGTGACCGGCCTCTACTTCCAGGGCACCCACCAGCGGGTCGAACTCGACTACGGCCACGGCAGCACCGGCAGCGCCGTGCTCCCGCCCGACGCCACCGGGGCCGAGCTCCGGCCCGGCGGCGGCGTGATCGCCTACTGGGATCCCGGCCACCAGGTTCTGGTGACCAGGGATCCCCGCACTTGAGAAACAAGGAGAACTGATGACCCTGCTCGACCCCGAGCTGGACGGCGACCGGCTGGACGCCGACCCGGAAGCCGACGCCCTGCTGGTGGGGGCCGTGGACCTGCACCAGCACCCCGGCCCCAGCCCGTTCCCGCGCCGGATGACCATCCTCGACGCGGCCAGGGACGCGGCCGGCGCGGGCTTCAAGGCCATCGTCGCCAAATCCCACCACCACAGCATGGTCACCGACATCCTGGCGCTCGGCCCGGCCGGGCTCGACGACCTGCCCATCGCGGTACGCGGCGGCGTCGCGCTCAACCGGAGCGTCGGCGGCCTCAATCCGTACGCGGTCGAGCTGGCCCTGCGGATGGGCGGGCGGGTGGTGTGGTTCCCCACGCTCTCCTCGGCCGCGCACATCCAGCACCATGCCGCGCACGACACCGGGTTCCCCACCCCCACCGTCGCGCTGCGCGCCGACACGGTGATCACCATTCTCGGCGAGGACGGCGAAGTGCTGCCCGAGGTGCGCGACATCCTGTCCGTCATCGCGGCCGAGCGGGCCGTGCTGACCTGCGGCCACCTGGGCGTGGCGGAGACCAGCAAGCTGATCGGGGCGGCCCGGCAGGAGGGGGTGGACCGAATCCTGGTCAACCACCCCTGCTTCGTGGTGGGCGCCTCCACCGAGCAGGCCGCGGAGTGGGCCCGCCAGGGCGCGCACATCGAGCACTGCCTGGTGATGTACTTCGGCCGCCCGGAACGCCGCCGCGACCTCGGCGAGCTGCTGGCGTTCATCAAGGCCGCCGGTCCCGCACAGACCGTGCTGTCCTCCGACTCCGGCCAGAAGACCAACCCGCTGCCGGTGACGCTGTTCCGGCGCGGCGCGCGCGGCCTGCTCGACGCCGGCCTGCCCGAGGACGACATCCGCCGCATGCTCGGGGCGAACGCCGGCGCCCTGCTCTTCCCATGACCGGCGCGGCGAGCTACGAGGTGCTCGCGATCCGGTACGCCACCCGTACCGGTTCCCGCGCCGAGATGTTCCTCAACCACCATGTGTACGGCGAGCCGGACGGCCCGATCGACATGGACTTCTACCTCTGGGTGGCCAGGAACGAGCAGCACACGGTCGTGATCGACACCGGGTACGCCGCCGCGGGCCCCACCAAGCGGAAACAGCGCACCGAGCTGGCCGAGCCGATGGCCGCCCTGGCCGCCCTGGGGGTGCGCCCCGAGGACGCGCCGCAGGTCATCGCCACCCACGCGCACTACGACCACATCGGCAACCTGGCCGCCTTCCCCGAATCGGAGATCGTGATGGGCCGCGCCGAGTTCGACTTCTGGACCGGGCCGTACGCCGGGCGGCGTCAGTTCGCGTACACGACGGAGGCCGCCGAGCTGGCCCACCTGGGGGACATCCGCGACCAGGGGCGCGCCACCTTCGTGGATCGGGCGGTGACCGTCGCCCCCGGCATCGAGGTGGTGCCCGTCGGCGGGCACACCCCCGGGCAGCTCGTCGTCCTGGTGGCCGTCGAGGGCGGGCAGGCCATTCTCACCTCCGACGCCGCCCACTTCTACGAGGAGATCGAGCTGGACCGGCCGTTCACCTACCTGACCGACCTGGCGGACACCTACCGCGCGTACGAGCTGCTGCGCGAGATGGCCGCCGATCCCGGCCGAGTGCTGGTGGCCGGGCACGACCCGGACGTGCTGCGCCGTTTCCCGCTCCTGGACGGCGCGGGCGGCCAGGTCGCCCGCGTGACGCCATGACCGGCGGGAGGTTCGCCGGGAAGGTGGCCGTCGTCACGGGCGGCGGCAGCGGGATCGGCGCCGCCAGCGCGCGCCGCCTCGCCCGGGAGGGGGCGTACGTCGTGGTGGCCGACGTCGACGGCGAGTCGGCGGCCAGGGTGGCGGGCGAGCTGCCGGGGGAGGCGGTGGCGGTGACCGCCGACGTCTCCACCGAAGCCGGGGTGGACGCCTACATCCGCGCGGCCGTGGATCGTTTCGGGCGGATCGACCTGCATCATCTGAACGCCGGGGTGCTCGGCACAATGGCGCCCCTGCCCGACGTCGACCCCGCCGACTTCGATCACGTGATCGCGGTGAACCTGCGCGGATCCTTCCTCGGACTGCGCGCCGCCTTCCGCCGCTACCGGGAACAGGACGGCGGCGGGGCCGTCGTCGTCACCGCGTCGATCTCCTCGCTGCGGGGGGCCGATGACCAGCTGCCGTACCAGACGTCCAAGCACGGACTGCTGGGCCTGGTGCGCGGCGCCGCCATGTACGGCGGGCCGCGGGGAATCCGGGTGAACGCGGTCGCCCCCGGACTGATCCCCACCGGCATCTTCGCCGCCTCCGGCCACGCCGACCGCGCCCAGACCCTGGCGCTGCGCGGCGGCACCACCCCGATGCGGCGCGTCGGCACCGTGGACGAGATCGCCGGCGTCGTCGCGTTCCTGCTCGGCGAGGACGCCTCCTACGTCACCGGGGAGGTCGTCTCCGCCGACGGCGGCGCGTTCATGGTAAACACCGTGGTCCGCTCCGGCGGCTCGGGCGCCTGGACCCCACAGGACTGACATTGCTCACAAGAGAGAAGGACACGATGGCGCTCACGCCACGCCTGCAGGAGATCAAGGACGAGTTCGTGCGGGTCCGCGGCACCTGGGGGGACGCGTGGGAGCACATCCTGCGCCTCGACGCCGGCTTCCTGGAGTCCTACCTGCGCCTTTCATCCGTGCCGTGGCGCAGAGAGGTGCTCCCCCCGGTGGTCAAGGAGTTCATCTACATCGCCGCCGACGCCGCCGCCACCCACCTGTACACACCCGGCATCCGCCAGCACGTCCGCGCCGCCCTGGCCCACGGCGCGACAGCCGAGGAGATCATGGAAGTGCTGGAACTCACCAGCACACTCGGCATCCACGCCGCCAACATCGGCGTGCCCCTACTCCTGGAAGTCCTGGAAGAGGAGGGCCTGCGCACCGGCCCCGCCCCCCTCGACGACCGCAGAGAATCCCTGAAAGCCGCCTTCACCGAACGCCGCGGCTACTGGCACACCTTCTGGGACGGCCTCCTGGAACTCGACCCCGACCTCTTCGAGGCCTACCTCGACTTCTCCGGCGTCCCCTGGACCACCGGCGTCCTGGAACCCAAAATCAAGGAATTCGTCTACATCGCCTTCGACGCCTCCGCCACCCACCTGTACGCCCCCGGCCTCAAACTCCACATGCGCAACGCCATCGGCTACGGCGCCACAGCCGAGGAGATCATGGAAGTACTGGCCATCGTCAGCGTCATCGGCATCCACGCCGCCACCGTCGCGGCCCCCATCCTCGCCGAGGAACTCGCCGCGACCCGCTGAAGCGCCGGGCCGGATCACGGCAGGCCGATCCGGTCCAGGCGGTGGCGGATCACGGCCATCGCGTCGTCGGCGCTCCGCTGCCCCAGGAGGACGCCGGTTCCGATTGTGCCGGGCGTCGGCCATGCCGTACCGCTGGAACGGCCTGATCTTGTCAATGAGCGCATCCTCACCCTGGCCGAGAATGCGGCCGTCTCCGGTGCGGATGGCGGATGAGCGACTTCGTCACTCCGGTCAGACGGTGACGATGACCTTGCCGGCGGGGTGGCCTTCGGCGAGGTAGCGGATCGCGCTGGAGGTGTCGGCCAGGGGGTAGGTGCGGTCGATGACCGGGGTGACCGCGCCGGATTCGATCAGCCGTCCCAGTTCCTCCAGTTCCTGGGCGCGCTCCCTGGAGGCCAGGCCGCGCAGGTGCTGGCTGGTGAACAGGGTCATCAGGGGTGCGCGCAGCTGGCGGGTGTAGCCGCCGAGCAGCCCGCCGGCGTCATGCCCGCCGCCGGTCAGCACCAGCGTTCCGCGGGGGGTCAGGGCGCGCCGCAGCAGTGGCAGCGGGCGGCACCCCGCGATGTCGATGATCACGTCGTAGCGTGGCCCGTCGCGGTCGATCTCGTCGCGGGTGTAGTCGATGACCTCGTCGGCGCCGAGCGATCGCACCAGGTCCACCTTGCCGGTGCTGCACACGCCGGTGACGTGCGCGCCGAACTCCTTGGCGATCTGCACCGCGAACGACCCGATGCCGCCGGCCGCGCCGATGATCATGACCCGCTGCCCGGCCTTCACCCGGCCGCCGTCGCGGACGCTCTCCAGCGCGGTCACCCCGGAGATGGGCACCGCCGCGGCCTGCTCGAACGACAGCCTGGGCGGTTTGGCGGCGAGCCGCTGCACCGAGACGGCCGCGTACTCGGCGAACGTGCCGGACGGGCTGGTGCCGTACACCTCGTCCCCTGGCTGCACGTCCCGCACGTCGGGCCCGACCGCCGCCACCACTCCGGCCAGCGCCCGGCCGAGCACCGCCACCTTGGGCCGCCTCAGCCCGAACGCGAGCCGGGCGGCGTACGGCCGGCCGGTCATGCAGACCCACACGCCGGGATCCACCCCGGCGGCACGCACTTGGACCAGCACCTGGCCGGCCCCGATCGACGGCTCGTCGACGTCGCGCAACTGGAGCACCTCGGCTGAGCCGTAGACGTCCTGGGCGATCGCTTTCATGTCGTCCCCCTTTCGATGTACAGAATCTTTGACACGCCGAAAGTATCAAATCCTTTACCTGATGTCTAGAAAGTTTTACATCACCAGCGGTCGGAGGCGAGCATTCAGGCCATGAGAGTTAGCGGACGATACGTCGGATGTCTTGGCCTGGTCAATCAGAGTCGAGCAGAAGATTGTTCTGATTCCCTCCGGTTGTGGAGGGGTGGAACATGCCCAGAATGCTCTCGTAAGGGGGGGTGAGCTGCGGTGGTCAAGTTCCGCCGGGGGAGGCGAGCGGTGGGAGGTGATCACTGACGTCTGATCACGAGTGGGAATACATCGGACCGCGAGTCTTGTTGCGGCCAGATTTCGGTGCTATTTCCTTATTTCGGACCCCATGTGATCGGAGGAATCTGTGATTAACTCTCCTCGGCGAAGATTAGGAATCTCCCTGGTGGCCGCGTTAGCGCTGGCTGTCGGGTTGACCGTACCGGTGCAGGCGCAGGCCGACCCTGAACCCGCCGCCGCCAATGCAGTTCAGACACCCGATGACTTAACCCTGTGGTACGACAAGCCCGCGACCGATTGGGAGACCCAGGCCCTGCCGATCGGCAATGGCCCGTTGGGCGCCAAGGTCTTCGGCGGCGTGGCCACCGAGCAGATCCAGTTCAACGAGAAGACCCTGTGGAGCGGCGGCCCAGGTCAGGCCGGGTACGACTACGGCAACTGGAAGACCCCGCGCCCCGGCGCCATCGCCGAGGTCCAGCAGCAGCTCGACCGGGACGGCCGGATGTCGCCGGACAGCGTGGCGGCCAAGCTCGGGCAGGGCAAGTCCGGTTTCGGCTCGTACCAAACTTTTGGCGACCTGTACCTGGACATCCCCAACGCGCCGCAGAGCACCACCGGCTACCGCCGCGAGCTGAGCCTGCGCGACTCCGTGGCCCGGGTCGGCTACACCGCCGACGGGGTCGCCTACTCCCGCGAGTACTTCGCCAGCAACCCGGGCAACGTGATCGTGGGCCGGCTCTCCGCCGACCAGGGCGGCAAGGTCTCCTTCACGCTGCGGCACACCTCGCCGCGCAACGACAAGACCGTCACCGCCGCCGACGGGCGGCTCACCATCCGCGGCGCGCTGACCTCCAACCGGATGAAGTTCGAGGCCCAGGCCCAGGTGATCGTCCAGGGCGGCACCCGGGTGGACGCCGGGGACCGGATCACGGTGACCGGCGCCGACAGCGCGGTGTTCGTGCTCTCGGCCGGCACCGACTACGCGGAGACGTACCCGGCCTACCGGGGCGAGGACCCGCACGCCGCCGTCACCGCCGCGGTGGACGCCGCCGCGGCCAAGAGCTTCGACCAGCTCAAGGCCGCCCACGTCGCCGACTACCACAAGCTGTTCGACCGGGTGAAGCTGGACCTCGGCCAGACCACGCCCGCGATCCCCACCGACCAGCTCCGCAGGAACTACACCGGCGGCTCCGCCACCGAGGACCGCGCCCTCGAAGCGCTGTTCTTCGCGTACGGCCGGTACCTGCTGATCTCCTCCTCGCGCGAGAACGACATCCTGCCCGCCAACCTGCAGGGCGTGTGGAACAACGTCACCAACCCGCCGTGGGACGCCGACTACCACGTCAACATCAACCTGCAGATGAACTACTGGCTGGCCGAGCAGACCAACCTGCACGAGACCACCAAGCCCTACGACAAGTACATCGCCTCCATGGTCGCCCCGGGCCGCAAGACCGCGCAGGACATGTACGGCGCCCGCGGCTGGGTCGTCAACAACGAGACCAACCCGTTCGGCTTCACCGGCCTGCACAACTACCCGGCCTCGTTCTGGTTCCCCGAGGCCGCGGCCTGGACGACCCAGCACATGTACGACACCTACCGCTTCACCGGCGACGTCGACTACCTGCGCGACACCGCGTACCCGGTGATCAAGGGTGCGGCCGAGTTCTGGCTGGACTTCCTGCACGTCGACCCGCGTGACGGCAAGCTCGTCGTGTCGCCCAGCTTCTCCCCGGAGAACGGCCAGTTCTCGGCCGGCGCCTCGATGTCGCAGCAGATCGTGCACGAGGTCCTCAGCAACGCGCTGGCCTCGGCCAAGAAGCTGAACCTCGACCCCGAGTTCCAGGCCGAGGTCACCACGGCCCTGAGCAAGCTCGACCCCGGCATCCGGATCGGTTCCTGGGGCCAGCTCCAGGAATGGAAGACCGATTGGGACTCGCCCACCGACACCCACCGGCACGTCTCGCACCTGTTCGGCCTGCACCCGGGCAACCAGATCACCGCGGGCACCCCGGCGGGCGAGGCCGCGAAGATCTCCCTGAACGCGCGCGGCGACGGCGGCACCGGCTGGTC
Source organism: Acrocarpospora corrugata (assembly GCF_009687845.1). Lineage (GTDB taxonomy): Bacteria > Actinomycetota > Actinomycetes > Streptosporangiales > Streptosporangiaceae > Acrocarpospora > Acrocarpospora corrugata. The sequence continues at coordinate 92,860 of NZ_BLAD01000047.1, read as the reverse complement.
CAAGGCCTGGAAGATCAACTTCTGGGCGCGGCTGCTGGACGGCGACCACGCCCACAAGATGCTCGCCGAGCAGCTCAAGTCCTCCACCCTGGACAACCTGTGGGACACCCACCCGCCGTTCCAGATCGACGGCAACTTCGGCGCCACCGCCGGTATCGCCGAGATGCTGGTGCAGAGCCAGCACGACGTGGTGCACGTGTTCCCCGCGCTGCCCAGCACGTGGAAGAACGGCTCGGTGACCGGCCTGCGCGCTCGCGGCGACGTCACCGTCGACGCCGCGTGGAAGGGCGGCGCCCCTGACACGATCACCATCAGGCCCGGCAAGACCGGCCCGATCAAGGTCAAGTCGTCCATCGTCACCGGCCACTACCGGGTCTCCGACGCGCAGGGCAACAGCGTCACCCCGCAGCGCGACGGCGACGTCCTGAGCTGGGAGGCGCAGGCGGGCCAGGCGTACACGATCGAGAACGAGTCCGCCGTCACCCTCAAGGCGCCGGCCGCGGCCTCGCCCGGCGTCCCGTTCGACGCCGAGGTCACCGTCACGGCCATCCGCGAGCGTGAGGTGCCAGCCTCCGACGTGACCCTCACCCTGCCGGCCGGGTGGACCGCCGTGCCGGCTTCCCGGCAGCTGCCGGCCGCCTCGCCCGGTTCCCCCCGCACGGCGACCTTCACCGTCACCCCCGGCCCGGCCAGCGGCTCACGCCAGGCGCAGATCATCGCCAACGTCGCGGGCGAATCCTGGCGCGGCTCGGCTTCGGCCGTGCTCGCCATGACCCCCTGCTTCTCCCCGCCGACCGGCTCGGTGCTGGTCGCCTGGGACCCGAGGCAGGGCGCCACCGTCACCGACTCCTCCGGCAACGGCCGCCACGCCAGCGTCGCCGGCGGCACGGCCACCTACGACAGCACCGCGCCGACCGGCAGTGGGCTGAACCTGACCGGTTCCACCTACCTGGTCACCGGCAACACCCTGCTCGGTTACCTGCCCGAGGCCACGTTCGCGGCCGAGGTGAAGATCGGCGGCACCGGTTACCGGCGCCTGTTCGACTCCCAGCCGTCCGGCAACCCCGGCACCGACGGGATCCTCATCGACGTGACGCCCAGCAACCAGCTGCGGCTCATCGGCGCGGGCGCGGGCGTCACCCTGAACACCGCGCTGCCCACCGGCCGCTGGATCGACCTGGTGGTCACCCTGGACCGGACCGGCCTGATCACCGTCTACGTGGACGGCGAGCAGAAGGCCACCGGCCAGGCCACCTCCGACGGCATCACCGGCTGCACCTCCCGTTCGCTGCGCTTCGCCGCGGACCAGGGCGGCGGCCAGCGCATGACCGGCGGCGTGGACCGCGCCGTCATCATCGCCAAGAAGCTGTCCTCGGCCGAGGTGAAGAACTGGAAGCAGCTGGCCGACAAGTTCGCGCCGGTCACGACCGCGACCACCGACCCGGCGCAGCCGGCCGGCGGCTGGTTCACCGGTGCGGCGCTGGTCTCGCTGTCCGCCGCCGACGAGGCGCAGGGCACCGGGCTCGACCGGATCGAGTACCAGCTCGACGGCGGCGCCTGGACCGGCTACGCCGAGCCGGTCGTCATCACCGGCGACGGCCCGCACACGCTGGCCTACCGCGCCACCGACAAGGCCGGCAATGTCGAGGCCGTCAAGACCCTCGCGGTCAAGGTGGACGCGACCGCGCCGGTGACCACCGCGGAGCCCGCTCCTGGGAACGACGGCGGCTGGCACGGCGACAACGTGCCGGTGGTCCTCACCGCGACGGACGACACCTCCGGCGTGGCGGGCACCGAGTACTCGCTGGACGGCGGCGCCTGGACGCCGTACGCCCAGACGGTCAGCATCACGGGCGAGGGGCAGCACGAGCTGCGGTACCGCTCGACCGACAAGGCCGGGAACGTCGAGGAGATCAAGGCCGTCACGGTCAAGATCGACGACAGCGCGCCCACCGTGCTGATCACCGGTGTCGCCGACGGCACCAGGTACGGCGACAGCCTGGACCTGTCGATCGGCTGGGAGGCCATCGACGCCGGGTCCGGCGTGAAGACGGTGACCGGCACCCTGGACGGGCAGCCGCTCCAGCCCGGGACCGTCCAGTCGCTGTACAAGCTGGCCCTGGGCGAGCACACGCTCGTCGTCACCGCCGTCAACAACGCCGGCAAGCAGACCGTGCAGACGGTGACGTTCTCCGTGTGGACCTCGACGGACGACATCTCCGCGCTGATCGACCGATTCGAGGCCGAAGGCAAGCTCACCGCCGGCGGCGCGGCCAAGCTGCAGGACCGGATCTCCAAGGTGATGGTGTCCGAGGACAAGGGAAGAGAGCGGGACAAGAAGAAGATCGTCAAGAAGCTCGAAAGGTTCGTGGAAACCGTCAACGACCCGAAGAACGTCTCCAACGCCGAGGTGAAGGCCACGCTGCTGCGCGACGCCAACGCGCTGCTCGTCGAGAACGGCGGCACACCGGAGAGCTGACGGTAGCGATCCCAGGTCCCCCGCGGCGCATGCCGCGGGGGACCTTTTTCTTGTACGCCTCTAGCAGTCGCAACTGCAGCAGTCACAACAACCCGAGCAGCCGTCGCCGCACTGCCCGCAGCAGTCGCAGCCGCCGGGGTCGCAGCGCTCACCGCACGACTTGTAGCGGTCCTCGTCCCACGGCGGCCGGTACAGCCCGCAGGTGCAGCAGGACGCCGACACGCACAGCAGCGACAGCAGCCCGCCCGGGTTCGGCTTCAGCCGCGGATCACGCGGCGGCGCCTTGGGGCGCTCCGCCTCGCCGAAGACCCGGTCGACGGCGCGGCCGGTCTCCTTGACCAGCAGCGCGCTGACCAGGTGACGTCGCTCCAGGTCCAGGTCGGCCACCGCGAGGCGCAGTCCGTGCGCGGCGTCGTCGCAGCGCCGCCGCGCGTCGGCCAGATCCGTGCCCGAGGCGATGAGCGGGTTGTAGGCCCCCTGGTCGCGGTCGCGGGCCAGGTCCTCGACGGCGTCCAGCAGGTGGGCCAGGCGGCCGAAGTGGCGTCCGGCCTCCTCCAGCGCCTCCCGGTTGCCCGGCTTGCCGGCCAGCATCGCGGTGTGCCCGAAGGCGGCGGCGACCGCGGCCTCGGTGGGGGCGGTGAGCTGGAGCAGGCGCGGAGCCGGTAGGCGCTCCAGCCGGGTCTGCTCCTGGACGGCCGTGAGCAGCGGGCCGGGGTCGAAGCCGAGGGCGGCAGCCGTACCGGACCCGGCCGCCGACCAGCGGTCGGCCATCCGTCCCGCGCCGGCCGCCACCAGCGGGCGCGCGTAGACGCCGTCGCCGTCCTCGATGTGGTCCCTGAGCTTGCCCGAGGCCAGCAGCAGCGACACGGCCGCCGCCAGCCGTACCCCGCCGGCCGCCACGACGTCGGCCCCCTTGAACCCGCGCAGGGCGCAGGCCGCCGCGCGCCGGTGCGGGGAGGAAACCGGCGCCTGCGCCTCGGTGAGTACGGACACCAGCAAGCCGTCGTAGTTGGTCACCAGCCGGGAGGCGTGCCCGTGCTCGTCCCTGAGCGCCAGGCAGAGCCCGCACAGATGCGCCATCCACTCCTTGAACAGCCCGCCGCACATTCCGTGCCGGCAAGGGCGAACAATCCCGAACATATGCCTCAGCCTGCCAGGCTTCACTTGTCGCGCACTTGCAAACGGCGAGCCTCGGCGATCTGTATGCGGTCGCTCTCGCCGCCGGACAGAAACGATGCCAGCGCCTGCCCCTGGTCGGCCACGGCGGTGCGATCGGTGTGGGAGAAGGTGCGCAGCGGGGTGACGATCACGGTGCCGGCCTCGACGATCCAGGTCGCGGCGACCCGGCCGTCGACCAGGACGACGCGGGTACCGGCCACCGACAGGCCGCGGTGGGCGTCGTCGACGATCCGGCCGCGGTCGTGGTAACCGAGGAGCGCGTTGTCGAACGCCGGCAGGAACCGCACCGGCGCGGGTGTGCCGGGGTCGGGGCGCGGCGCGTCCGGGAGGTCCAGCAGTTCCCGGCCCCGTTCGTCGCGGAAGGCGACCAGCTCCTCGCGTACGGCGGTCACCGCGGCCGGCAGTCCGGCGAGGCCGCACCAGGCGCGCAGGTCGGCCGTGGCGGCGGGGCCGAACGCGGCCAGATAGCGCAGTACCAGCGCTTTGCCGACCGGATCGGTGCCGTCAGGGGCGGGCGGGTCGATGTCGCGCCCCAGCCAGTCGGAGAGCAGGGCGTTGCGCACTCCCGCTCTGGTGCGCCAGAGCCCGCGCGGCGGCAGCTGCGCCGTCGGGACGAGGGCCAGCAGCATTTCGCCCAGCGCCCTCGGCTCCGGCGCCGGCCAGCGCTCGGCCAGGGCCCGCGCCAGCTCGGCCATCGAGCGGGGTTCGCCGTCGGCCAGCACCGCCCGGCCCGCCGCCGCGAGCTCGTCGAGGTCGACCCCGGCCAGCTCGGGCCGGTAGACGCCGAGTACGCGCTGGCGCAGCATGGCGTCGTGGCGGGCCCGCCAGGCCAGGACGTCGTCGGCGGCGACGAGGTGGACGGTGCGGCGCATGAGGTGGGTCCGGACCACGCGCCGCCGTACCAGCAGGTCAGAGAGCACGGCCGGGTCGAACGCGCGCAGCCGGGACCAGAGCCCGACGAACGGTTCCTGCGGCTCCTGCGCCTGCAGGCCGCACACGTGCGCGACGGCGTCCAGGACCGGCAGGTCGGCGCGATCGAGCAGCAGCTGGCGGGCGAGTGTCGCGCGGTTGAGCGCCCGGGTGACGAGAACGGTCATCCGGCGGCACGCTCGCCGGACCTGTCGCGCGTCTTCACGGTGAAGCCGTTCCTTTCGATTTCAGGCAGGATTCGGTCCTTCACGCTCAGGTCGCTGTCTGCCCGTCGAGGGACTCGCGCAGGATGTCGGCGTGCCCGGCGTGCTGCGCCGTCTCAGCGACGACGTGCATCAGCACCTGGCGCACGCTGCGGACCGCTCCCGGCTCGTGCCAGGGCGCCTCCGGCAGCGGGTGCGTCGCCGACAGGTCGGGGACGGCGGTGACGAGCTCCTCGGTGCGGGCGGCGACCCGCTCGTAACGCGTGAGGATCCCGGCCATCGTCTCACCGGGCAGCATCCGGAAGTCGTTCTGGCGGTCGATCGCCCACTGCGGCACCTCGCGTGCGGTGCCGCCCATGAAATCGGCCCAGGTGACGCCGTCTGGCAGGTCGAGGCGCATGGCCGAAGAACCGTCGACCACGAAGCGCAGCCACGCCTCCTCCGTGGACGCGGCGTGCTTGATCAGCCCGCCCAGGCACAGCGCGCTGACCGTCGGGCGCTCGCCGAGTTGCTCGTCGCTGAGCCCGCGGACGGTGTTGGTCAGGGTGGATCGCGCGGCCGCGAGCGCGGCGAGCAGGTCGCCCCGCTCGGCGTCGAGGGTCGCGGAAGTCGTGGTGACGGTCACGGCGTTAGAACCTTTCGGGTTGTCGTCATTGCCTGGTACGCCACACACTCGCAGGAGAAGAGGACAGGATGTGGCCGCTTCTCCGGGCAAAATGGGGAGCATGCCGAAGACTTCCGCGCGACTGCTGGCGTTGCTCTCGCTGCTCCAGGCCCGCCGGGACTGGCCGGGGGCGCTGCTGGCCGAACGGCTGGACATCAGCCCGCGCACCGTGCGCCGTGACGTCGACCGCCTGCGCGAACTCGGCTATCCCATCGTGGCCTTCAAGGGCCCGGACGGCGGCTATCGGCTCGACGCCGGCACGGAGTTGCCCCCGCTGCTGTTCGACGACGAGCAGGCCGTCGCCCTGGCCATCGCACTCCAAGTCGCCACCACCACCGGGGTCGGCATCGAGGAGGCCGCGGCTCGCGCGCTGAACACCGTCCGGCAGGTCATGCCCGCCCGGCTGCGCCGCCGCATCGACACCTTCCAGGTCACCGCCGTCGAGCGGAGCGCCACCTGGCCGGACCCCCAGGTCGGCAGCGGCGTGCTGATGGCACTCGGCGCCGCCGTCCACGCCCGCGAGGTGCTGCGCTTCGACTACACCCCCGCCATCCCGGACGACAACGGCGCGCAGACCCCGCCCCGCCGGGCGCAACCCCATCACCTCGTCACCTGGAGCGGGCGCTGGTACCTCGTCGCCTGGGACCTCGACCGCGAGGACTGGCGCACCTTCCGCGCCGACCGGATCACCCCGCGCACCCCCACCGGCCCCCGCTTCACCCCGCGCGAACTACCCGGAGGCGACGTGGCCGCCTTCGTGGCCGGCAGGTTCCGGGGCGTGGACGACTCCGGCCACTGGCCCTGCCGGGGCGAGGTGATCATCGGCCTGCCCGCCGCCGTCGTGTCCCGCTACACCCGCGACGGAGTCGTCGAGGAACTCGGCCAGAACCGCTGCCGGCTCATCCTGAGCTCGTGGTCCTGGCACGGCCTGGCCGCGAGCGTCGGCAAGTTCGACGCCGACATCGAGGTCGTCGGCCCGGCCGAGCTCAAGGACGCCTGCGCACAACTGGCCCGCCGCTACGCCAAAGCCGCGACCGGACACGATTCGTAGCTAATGATCTCGGTCGATATCGCGATATGTGGATGTGGATGAGGCTGAGCGGTCGCGCGACCTGCCCGAGGCGATGCGCGCAGGGGTCCGGGCGCGGATCTCCCGGCTGGCGCGCGCCACCGGATCCGAGGCGCGCAGATGGACTCCGCCCACGCTGATCGCGATGCTCGCGGCCGGCGCCTTCGCGCCGTTGCTGGTCAGCGGCGTGGGTGCGGCGGCGATGGCGGCGGCGGGCGTGGCGGCGCTCGCGTCGGTCGGCGGCAACGTGCTCACCGACGTGATCCGTGCCGTTTTTTCACGCGCATGAGTCCCTCCGACGAGCCGGGCGCCGGCGAGGCCGACCTTGAGGAGCGGATCCGGGACATCCTGGAGGAGGGCGGCGAACGAGGAGAACGGCTCCGTACCGAACTGGCCGGAGTGCTCGCCGAGATCGGGGCCGTGGGGGCCGCCGTCCAGGCAGCTGTCGAAGCGGGCGGGCGTGACCTGCAGACCGCCCTCGCCACGGGGCTGGAGGAACTGGGCACGAGGTTCGGCGAATTCGGATTCGTGCTCGCCGACCTGAGGGCCGAACTGCGCTCGATCCAGGCGGGGATGGACGAGCAGGGCGCCCACCTCCTGCGCGTGATCGCGGATCTTGAGATTTCGGTCGGACTGCAGTACCGGCAGGCCGCCGACAGCAGGCTTCTGCTGGATCAGGTCGCCGCACTCCGCGACCGCGGGACTCCGCCCGCCGGAAGCGCCGGCTCCCGGTGGACGGGCGGGTCGCCGTACGGGGACTCGTGCCGTTCGGGCAGGCGGACGCCGAGGTGTTCTACGGGCGGGAGTTCGTCACCGCCAGGCTCGTGGCCACGCTGGCGCAACGTCAGGGCGAGCCGGGGCCGCTGGTCGTCACCGGCGCGTCCGGGGTGGGCAAGTCGTCGTTGCCGCGGGCGGGGCTGATCCCGGCGATCGGGCGGGGCGAGCTGTCACCGGCCGCCCGTGACTGGCCGCGCGTGCTGATCGAACAGCCCGCCGCCGATCCGATGCCGCGCCTGGCCACCCGGCTGGCCGGTCTCGCCGGGCTTCCGGCTCCGGGCGTGCTCGCGGCGCTCCGTGAGCGCCCCTCGCAGGCGCACCTTCTGATGCGGCAGGCGGTCGAGGCCGACGCGCACTGGCGCGGCTTGGCCGACGATCCCGGCGGCCGGTTGCTCCTGATCATCGACCAGTTCGAGATGATCTTCCAGCAGCGCCTGGACGAGCAGTCGGCGTTCATCGCCGCGCTGCTCGGCCGATGAGTAACCCTGTTCCGGGGCCGTCCGCGGGGACCTTGCGGGACCGCCAAACTTTTCAGCGCGCATTGGCGTCATATCCGGCATCGACATCAACGACGCACCCACCCTGGTCACGACGCGACGCCGTCGCCGGTTCCGGCCGTTGCCGGTCGTGGCGGTCGCCATCGGCCTTGCCCTTGTCGCGCTGTTCCTGCTGCGCGACCCCGCCGTCCCGGTCCCGGTTGCTCAACCCGCCGCTGAACCGAGGCCGGTCGGTCTGAACTCGGCGGATTCGTCCGCCGTCGGCTGCGATGGCCGCAACGTGCTGGCCGGGGACGCGCGGTCGCTCTGGCTGATCGGTGTACGGCGGGCCCGGATTGTCACCCCCGCCAGGCCCATTGCCCTCATGGTCGCCAACCTCGATGAGGACAGGTGCCCGGACGTCATAGCCGGTCTCGCCGACGCCACCGTAATGATCATTTGGGGCACGAAACACGGGCAAGCTCAGACCAGAATCCTGCGCCCGCCACCCGGCCGCGGTGCCAGTGACTTCGGCCGCTCGCTGTCGGCGTACCGCAACATCCTCGCCGTCGGCGCGCCCAACGACGACGACCCCGGCGCGCCCGCCTCCGGCGCGGTCTACCTGTACGCTTTCGCCGGCCGCGAGCCCGCCGACTTCCAGCGCATCAGCCAGAACACCCCGGGCGTGGCAGGGAACAGCGAGTCGGGCGACCATTTCGGCTGGTCGCTGGCCGCCGGTCGGTCCCCGGAGCGCCCTGGTGCCGTCCTCGCGGTCGGCGTCCCCGACGAGAACACCGACGGCGCCGAAGCCGAGAACGGCGTCGGCGTCAAGTCCGCGGGCGCGATGGTCCTGCTCATCAACCCGCTGGCCGACGCCCGGCGCAGCCGCAAGTACACCTACGCCCAGGGCGCCGTGCCGGGCGCCCGGTACGGCTACGCCCTCGCGGCCGGCAACCTCGACGAGGACAGCTACCTCCTGGTGGGCGCCCCCGGCGCGGACGCCGTCGACGTCATCAAAACCGACGGACACCGCCCCCTGGAAGTACAGAACACGCTGTTCCCCCCTAAACCGGGCGTTGGTTTCGGCACCGCCGTCGCCATATCCGACGGACGGGCAATCGTCGGAATGCCACAAGCCGAAGACGGACGCGGAGCCATCAGCGTCGGCGGGACGAACCCGAAAACCCCGGCCACCCTGCTCACCGCCCCGGACGGCCGCCCCGGCGACCGCTTCGGCACCACCGTCACGATCACCGCCAACCTCAAGATCACCGTCGGGGCCCCCGGCGCCGCCGCCGTCACCTTGTACGACCTGGACACACTGGCACCCCTCAACCAGCTGACCACACCACCGGACACCGCCGGATTCGGCGGCATTCTGGGCCACCACGCGCCGCCCTGGTGACGGTTGAAGGTTCTACCCGCGGGCTCAGATTTCCTTGATGAAGACGAGGGCGTCGATCTGGCCGATGGTGGCCGGGTCGATGGAGAAGTACGTGTGGTCGGCCGGGACGCGGGGTGCCGGCTTCCGGTCGAGGGTCGTGGCGAGGAGGCCGGGATCGATGACGGCGCGGGTGTCGGGGAGGGTCGACAGGAGTCCTTCGAGGGTGTCGGGAGGAGGGACATCGGGGCCGCGGGTGCCGAAGGTGGTGGCGGCGAAGGCGTACTGGTCGCCGAGGCGGGTGGCGATGATGGCGCCGGCGCTCCACCACTGGAGTGGCAGGTCGGCCAGACGCAGGTGGCTCTTGTCGCGCTGCAGGTGGCGGTTGTGGGCGAAGGCGAGGGTGGGGCCGCGGCGGGACTCGCGGGTGACGACGGCGTCGAGGTTGTCGGCCATCATCGCGTCGCGCAGGCACATGAGCGCGTCGACGCGGGTGGGCGCGGGGTCGGCCAGGCCGGCGTGGTAGCGCAGGAGCGCGGCCGCGGTGCGGGCGTGCAGGTCGGCGCGCCACCAGTCGTCGGGGGAGGTGGCGGCCGTCAGGTGGGGGGAGTGCGCGGTGAGCAGCACGCGCAGGTCGTCGGCGATCAGGCGCAGTTCGCCGGCCTCGGGGGTGCGGCCGACGGACTGGGCGGGATCCATGAGGGCGGCCGGGTTGGTCCAGCGCTCGTCGGGGCCGAGCAGCTCGTCGAGGGTCTCGCGGTTCCAGGCCAGGTCGAGGTGGGCGGCGAGGTAGTCGTGCAGCGCGGTCAGGGCCGGGCGTGGGCCGGCGGCGCCGGTGATCTCCAGGGGGCCGTCGCAGCCGTAGAAGCGGAGCCGCTCGTACGGGGGACGCTGCTCGTTGCAGGCGCGCATCCAGCGCAGGAGTTCGTGGTTGGCGGGTGAGGCGCCGAAACCGTGGCTGAAGCCGCGGCTCATCACCTCGTCGAGGGTGCCGATGCCGTCGGTGACGTACGCGTCGGCGGTCAAGGCCATCAGGCAGTCGCTCTCGATGGCGATCGAGCGGTAGCCCTCGTGTTCGACGAGGTGGCGGAAGAGCTCGTTGCGCAGTTCGAGGAAGGCTTCGACGCCGTGGGTGGGCTCGCCGAGGCCGAGCAGGCGGGTGGCGGGGGACAGGAGCGCGGTGAGGGCGCCGCCGGTGAACTGACGGGCGGCGTCCCGGATCGAGGACGTCATGGGTTCGACTTTATCGTTGAACCTTCTGTTTAAACTTTGGCGGTATTTTCGGCTGCCTATGAGGCCGTACCTTCAAAATGCGGTTTCATTGAGCTGGCACGGTAGCACGCATGTTCGATATTGTGCGTCGGCAGACATCCCGACATCCGAAAGGCGAAAAGGATGAGAAAGCTCATCGAATCGACGTTCGTGACGCTGGACGGAGTCATTGACTCGCCGGAGCAGTGGGGCGCGCCGTACTGGGATGAGGAGCACGCGGCCTACGGTGAGGAGCTCTTCTCCGCCTCGGACGCGCTGCTGCTCGGCCGCGAGACCTACGAGGCGTTCGCCGAGGTGTGGCCGAAAATGGAGAAGACCGAGGGCGACGACGCCGCCCGAATGAACGCCCTCCCGAAATACGTCGCCTCCCGGACCCTGAAGGAGGCGACCTGGAACGCCACGATCATCGAGGGCGACGTCGCCAAGGAGGTCGCCAGGCTGAAGGAAGAGCCCGGCAGGAACATCCTGAAGTACGGAACCGGCGAGCTTGACCACACTCTCCTGGAGCACCGGCTCGTCGACGAATACCATTTCTGGTTATTTCCCGTTATCGCCGGTGGCGGTCGGCGTCTCCTCGACGGGCTCGACACCACCCACCTGAAGCTGGTGGGTACCAGGCCGTTCGCCTCCGGCGTCGTCGTTCTCATCTACGCGCCGAAAGAATAGGCAACGAAACGAGGCCATGCCGTTTCAGCAACGGCATGGCCTCGCGTGTATCGCGGCTTATCGGCTGCTGCCGACCATGACGTCGGTGGCCGACCGGCTGGGCGTGAGGCACTCCTCGCCATCACCAGCTCGTCCCGGTTACCCCCGGCCGACGAACGGCATCCCGGTCGCTGTGATCGTGAGGAACAGCACGTTCGTGTCCAGGGGGAGATTCGCCATGAAGAGCACCGCCTCCGCGACGTGCGCCGGGTCGAAGGTGGGTTCCACGGCCTGGGTGCCGTCCGCCTGGGCGACCCCCAGAGCCATGCCGCCGGTCATCTCGGTGGCCGCGTTGCCGATGTCGATCTGCCCGCAGGCGATTTGATGAGGCCGTCCGTCCAGTGAGATCGACTTGGTCAGGCCCGTCAGCGCGTGCTTGCCGGCCGTGTAGGCCACGCTCGCCGGGCGGGGGGTGTGCGCGGAGATCGAGCCGTTGTTGATGATCCGGCCGCCCTGGGGGCGCTGCTCCTTCATCAGCGCGACCGCGTGGTGCGCGCACAGGAACGTGCCCGTCAGGTTGACGTCCACGGTTCTGCGCCAGTCGGCGAGTGAGATCTCGTCGACGGCTCCCGGAGGGCCGAAGGTGCCCGCGTTGTTGAAGAGCAGGTCCACCCGGCCCCAGCGTTCGCGTACCGCGTGGAAGAGGGCGGCCACCGAGTCCGGGTCGGTGACGTCGGTGGGTGTCACCAGCGCGCCGGGGTGGTCCTGGGCGGTTTCGCGCAGCGCCTCCGCCCGCCGACCGGCGAGCGCGACCCCGTACCCGGCGTTCAGGAGGGCCCTGCTGACCACCCGGCCGATTCCCGAGCCTGCGCCTGTCACCACCGCGATGCCGCCTGCTGTCATCGTTCCTCGATACGCGATGTGGGTTGTCCCTGCACGTGATCAACGTACAGGCTGCGGTCATGGGCGGTGCCAGCGCCGCAGCTTGTCGGGGTTCAGGACGATCCATACGGCGGCGACCTCGGTTCCGGTGACGGTTACGCTGACCACCGCCACGGCTTGGCCCGCCCGGCGCAGGACCAGACCTGTCCGGCCGTTCACGGGCTCGACGGTGGTCGTGGTGTCCGGCTGGCCGGTCGGCAACGCGGTGAGGAACCGGGCGGACGCGTCGGCGCCGCGGGTCGGGCGTACGGCGGCGCGCAGTTTGCCGCCGGTGTCGCTCACGACGGTCGCTTCCGCGGTCAGAACCGCTTTCAGCGCCGCCGTGTCGCCCCTTGCGCACGCCGCGGCGAACCGGCGCGCGACGCGATCATGGCTGGCGGGCGGGAGCCTGGTCATGAGCGGATGCCGGCGTTCGTCGAGCATCTCCGCTGGCGTTCTCACCTCGGTCATGTCCTGCACCCACAATCCGTGCTCAGGACGGGGGAGCGCTGCGGCGCTGGGCGAGCTCCTCGTCGTCGACCAGCGTGAGCATCGGCTGGCCTGGCTCGCACAGCATGGTGACGGTGAACCGGAGCGGGATGTCGTCGCGGTTGTTGCCGTCCTGGTGGTGGATGACGTCGCCGCCCGGCTCCCAGAACACCTCCCCGGCGCGTACGACCCGCTCCGGCTCGCCCTCCAGTTCCAGCAGCATCTCGCCTTCCAGCACGTAGCCGAACGCCGGCCCGGAGTGCCGGTGCGGCGGAGTGCCGGGGTCGCCGGGCGGGTACTCGACGACGATGGTCATCGCGTGCGCGCCCGCCGGGATGAACGGCGGTTCGGCTTCCTGCAGAACGGTCACCGCCGTCTGCCACGCGGTAGATCTCGGCTTGTCGGCCATGGAACGTTCCTTTCGTAAATGGGCGCTATTTTCGGCCGATCCAGTCGCGGTAGCGGATCGTGCCCATCAGCTAAGACAGGAAGGTCTTCGGGCTTGTGACAGCTGCCGCGAAATTCATTTCAGGCCGTGAATGGCATCATCCTAATGATCAAGAGCGCTCGCCCCCGGCTGCGGCTCGCTTGTCGGGTACGCCTGGAAGCCGCCAAAGAAGATCTTCTGGCCGCTGTCCTGGCCTCGCCGCGCAAGGGGTAGGCGGCAGGTAGGGGTCCGAGGATTGGGGCGGCGACAGTGGCGGACAGCGTGCCGGCGGACGAATCCGGCGGGCCGGAAGATCTTGAACGCGCCGCCGAAGTGTTCGTGGATGTACGGCCGCGGCTGTTCGGTATCGCCTACCGGATGCTGGGCAGCGTCACAGAAGCCGAGGATCTGGTGCAGGACGTCTGGCTGCGCTGGCAGAGCTACGACCGCGCCGCGGTGGACAACCCGGCCGCGTTCCTGGCGACGGCGACCACCCGGCTGGCCATCAACGCGAGCCAGTCCGCTCGGGTGCGACGCGAAACCTATATCGGCTCATGGCTGCCCGAACCGGTCGACACGGGCGCGGACCCGTACCTCGGCGCCGAGCGGGGGGAGGCGCTGGAGTTCGCGGTCCTGCTTCTCCTGGAGCGGCTCTCGCCGACCGAACGCGCCGCATACGTGCTGCGGCAGGCCTTCGACTACCCCTACCGGCAGATCGCCGACATCATCCAGGTCACCGAGGCGGCTGTACGGCAACTGGTCAGCAGGGCCCGCAAGCGCGTACTCGCCGAACGTCGCAAGCCGGTGAGCAGGGCAGAGCAGCGCAGGCTGCTGACGGCCTTCGTCGCCGCCGCCCGCTCCGGCGACCTGACCACGCTGGAGGAACTCTTCGCCGGGGACGTGATCAGTTACTCCGACGGCGGCGGCGTCGTGCGCGCCTCTCGTTTCCCCGTGGTCGGCGCGCCGCGCGTGGCCAAGTACGTCAGGGCGTTCGCGAGCCGCTTCTGGACCGGAGTCGACGTGCGGTACGCGAGCACGAATGGGCAGACCGCCGCCCTGCTGAGCCGCGACGGACAGGTGTTCGCGGTCCTCACGGTCGACGCCTCCGCGGCGGGCGTCGGCCAGGTGCTGTGGATGATGAACCCGGCCAAGATCACCGCGGTGTCCTGACGGCGTCGCAGGTAATGGTTCGCGTGGACCTGTCACAGGCCCGCGGGCTGCCCTGTCATAGCTGACGACCGGATGGCAACGCATGCCCCGGCGGCGAAATCCCCCGAAGACGGAAGGAAGTCTGTGTTGTGACTGCACAGCCAACACCCCTGTTCGACCGCGAGGTCCCCCACCCGCCTGCCGACGGCCTCATCGCGAGGCCGATCCAGCTCATGATGCGCGAACTGCAGAAGAAGCAGCGTTTCGCGTCCGACGCCTCCCACGAGCTCCGTACGGCGATCGCCGGGTTGCGCACGGAGCTGGAAGAGGCCCGCCTGCATCCCGATCAGACCGACCTCGGCGACCTGATCGCCAGCGCGCTGCGGGACGTCGAGCGACTGGACGCGATCATCACCGATCTGCGTGTCCTCGCCGGCATGGAGGCCGGCTGGAGGCCGCGCGCCGGCTCGACCACGCCGGCACCGGCCTGGGCCTGGCCATCGCCCGCGAGATCGCCCAGGCCCATATCGGCAGCCTGCGGGCCGGGGAGTCCGAGACCGGCGGCGCGTGCTTCGTGCTGCGGCTTCCGCTGGCCGGGCCGGGACGGCGCCGTCGCGCGGCGATGGACCCGTGAGCGCCAGAAGGGGGATTCTGATGGAACACAGCGCCGACCACGCCGCCCTGTTCGCGGCCATTCCGGGCCCATGCCTGGTCATGTCGCCGGATTTGAACATCGTGGCCGTGAACCAGGCCTACCTCGACGTCTGCGGACGCCGGCGAGAGGACGTACTGGGCCGGCATGTGTCCCATGACCGCACTCAGTTGCTGGGACGGCAACGGCAATTCGCGGCCGACGCCTCACACGAGTTGCGCACGCCGCTCACCGCGCTGCGCGTACAGGTGGAGGCGGCGCAGCGGCACCCGGACGACATCGACCTGCCCGATCTGCTGAAGCACGTGACGGATGACCTCGGCCGGCTCGAGGACATCGTCGACGACTTGCTCCTGCTGGCCACGATCGAGTCCGACCTCGACAGATCGCGGGAAGAAGTGGACCTGACCACCCTGGTCGAGACGGCGGCGGCTCAGTGCGTCCAGACTCATGATGTACGGCTCAGCGTCGAGCCGGCGGTGACCGTGCAAGCCGCCTCCGGGCAGCTCGCCCGCCTGCTCGCCAACCTGCTGGACAACGCCCTGCGGCACGCCGCCCACCGGCTGAAGGTCGACCTGCGCCGCACCGGCGGTCACGCGGAACTGGCCGTGGCCGACGACGGGGAAGGAATCTCCCCCGCCGACCGCGAGCGGATATTCGACCGATTCGTCCGCTTGGACACCGCCCGCAGCCGCGACTGCGGAGGCACCGGCCTGGGCTTGGCCATCGCCCGTGACATCGCCCAGGCCCACCAGGGCACCCTGCACGTCGAGGACGCGGCCGACGGTGGCGCCTGCTTCGTGCTCCGCGTGCCGCTTGTCCGCTGAGCGCCTGTCAGGCGCAGGTGTATCCGGATGGCAGGGCGGTGTTGCCGTTGGGGCGGCTGACCTGGAAGCCGACGCTGGTGGTGCTCGCGCCGGGGGCCAGCGTGCCGTTGTGGCCGACATTTCTGATGGTGACGCTTTGCCCGCTGACCGTGACCGTGCCGTTCCAGGAACCGGTCAGGGTGTGCCCGGCGGGCAGGGTGAGCGTGACCGTCCAGCCGGTGATCGTCGCGGTGCCCGTGTTGGCGATCGTGAGCGGCTGGATGACGTAACCGCTGTTCCACTGGGTCTGGACCGTCGGGGTGGCGGTGCAGGTTCCGGTGGTGCCGCCGGTCTGGGTGGTGATCTGGACGGTGTTGGAGACCGGGGAGAGGTTGCCCGCGGCGTCGCGCGCTCTGACCTGGTAGCGGTAGGTGGTGCCGGCGGTCAGGCCGGTGTCGCTGAAGGAGGTGGCGGTCGCGGTGTCGGCCTGGGTGAAGGCGCCGCCGCTGGCGCCGGGGGCGCGCAGGATGTCGTAGCCGGTGACGCCGGTGTTGTCGCTGGAGGCCGTCCAGGACAGATTCGTGCCCGTGGTGGTGGTGCCCGACGCGGTCAGGGCGCCGGGAGCCGTCGGCGGGGAGGTGTCGCCGCTGGTCGTGGTGGTGAAGGTGACCAGGGTGGAGTTGCCGGACAGGTTGCCCGCACCGTCACGCGCCCGGACGTACAACTGGTACTGGGTGCCGGCGGTCAGTCCGGTGAGCGTGACCGAGTTGGTGGCCGACTGGCCGATCTGCGGGTCCGTGGCGCCCTGCTCGCGGTAGAGGTTGTAGCCCGCCAGGCCGCTGCCGCCCGGGTCGGTCGACGCGCCCCAGGAGATGGTCGCGGCGGAGGCGGTGACGTTGGCGGCCGACGGGGCGCCCGGCGTCGTCGGGGGAGTGGTGTCGGTGGGCGACGGCGACGGGGTGCCGTTGCTCAGGCTGCCGGGCACCGATTGGAGCGCGTTGTACCAGACGGCGGCCATCTTGTTGTAGCCGCCGGCGTTGGGGTGCACGCCGTCCGCGAGGTCTGCGGTGGTGAGCGCGCTGTACATCTCGACCAGGTGCACGCGGCGGCCGGCGCTGGCCCTGGTCTGGACGATGCCGGGGATGGCCGCGTTGAAGGTGCGGACGGCGGCGTCGGCGCCGGACAGGGGGATGATCGTGGCGACGAACAACTCGGTGTTCGGGGCGTTGGTGGTGATGCGGTCGATCAGGGTGGCCAGCCGCGCGGGGGCGCCGCTGGGGTTCTGGAACATGTCGTTGGTGCCGATGTGCAGCAGCATGGTGCGAGGGGTGTAGGTGCGCAGCCAGTTGACGATGTTGGCGTCGATCTGGTCGATCCGCCAGCCGGAGTGCCCCTCGTGGTCGTGGTCGCCGAGGCTGGCCGGGCCGTTGAATCCGGAGCCGACGAAGTCGACGGTGTAGCCGCCGGACACCACGCGCTGCCACAGGTTGATCCGGTAGCCGCCCGGCACGGTGAGCCCGTCGGTGATGGAGTCGCCGAGCGGCATCACCCGTACCCCGCCGTTGGACTCGGCGCTGGCCGAACCGGTGGCGAACACCGCCGCCGCGATCAGCGCCACTCCGGCCGTGAGCCCGCTGAGCAGGCGTGTCATGTTCCCCATGGAAGCCGCGTCCTTTCTCCCCGCGACCGCGGATGACGCATGCGGTCGCAGTACTGAATCCGGAAGACGTCGGCACCATCGGAACAAGGGCCGACCGACCGCGGAATCAGTGTGTGAAGCGCTCCGAATCGTGTCAACGCGACGATGGAAACGATTCGGCGATCGTCGGCAATGAGGCGCTGAGCTGCATCTATGGAATTCGACAGCGTGAAACATTCGGAAGCTCAGGGCGACCTGGCCGATCGATGTCATGGTCACGGTATAGAAGGGGTATGACGTACGAACGGGCTGATCTTCCCCTGGCTGATCTCGTTCTGCGCCCCTGGAGCAGGAACCTGGGCGGATATGACCTGCTGGCCGCGGTGGCCGAGGCGGCCCGCGACCCCCGGCTGGCGCTGTGGAACCCGATCCCGGTGACCGACCCGGCCAGCGCCGGCGAGTGGATCGACACCCTGGCCGCCAGGTGGGACGCGGGCGCCGCCACCCCCTTCGCGGTCATGGACGCGACGACGGGCGGCCTGCTCGGCGCGGTGACCCTGCGCTGGGTCGACCGCCCGGACAACCTGGCCATGCTGGGCTACTGGACCGTCCCGGCCGCCCGCGAGCGCGGCGTCGCGACCAGAGCCGTACGGGCGATCACCGGCTGGGGCTTCGGCGTCGCGGGCGCCCGCCGGATCGAACTCGCCCACGGGGTCGGCAACGAGGCCTCCTGCCGGGTGGCGACCCGCTGCGGCTACCCCGCCGAAGGCACCCTGCGCCGCTCGCACCGCTTCGGCGACGGTGAGTACCACGACGAGCACCTCCATGCCCGCCTCGCCACCGACCCGCCCCTCTGATTCTCGGCTAGGAGATCCTGCGGCGGTAGGTGACCATGGCGAAGGCGTACGCGAGGACGAGGAGGCCGAGACACCAGGCGAGCGCGATCCAGATGTCGGCGCCGACCGTCTGCTGGGCGAACAGGTCGCGGATGGCGTTGACGATGGAGGTCACCGGCTGATGCTCGGCGAAGGCGCGTACCGGGCCGGGCATGCTGTCGGTGGGGACGAAGGCCGAGCTGATGAACGGCAGGAGGATGAGCGGGTAGGAGAACGCGCCCGCGCCGTCCGCGGACTTCGCGGTGAGGCCGGGGATGACGGCGAGCCACGTCAACGCCAGGGTGAACAGGATCAGGATGCCGATGACCGCGAGCCATGCCAGCGGTCCGGCCGATGAGCGGAAGCCCATGAGGAGGGCGACGAGCACGACGACCGCGAGTGAGATCAGATTGGCGACCAGTGAGGTCAGCACGTGTGCCCAGAGCACGGACGAGCGTGCGATCGGCATGGACTGGAATCGCTCGAAGATGCCGCTCCTCATGTCCAGGAAGAGGCGGAACGCGGTGTACGCGATGCCCGAGGCGACCGTGATGAGCAGGATGCCGGGCAGCAGATAGCTCACATACGAATCAGTTCCTGAGTCGATCGCGCCGCCGAGCACGTAGACGAACAGCAGCATGAAGGCGATCGGCATGATCGTGGTCGTGATGATGGTGTCCACGCTGCGCGTGATGTGGCGCAGGGATCGTCCCAGCAGGACGCCGGTGTCGCCGAAGAAATGCTTGGTCATCGAGATTCCTTACGCGTCGTCGCCGGCGTCGCGTCCTTGCCGTCGGCGCCGACGAGCGCGAGGAAGACGTCCTCGAGGGTCGGTTGCTTTTCGACGTATTCGACCTTGGCGGGCGGAAGCAGCTGCTTGAGTTCGGTGAGGGTGCCGTTCACGATGATCCGGCCCTCGTGGAGGATCGCGATCCGGTCGGCGAGTTGTTCGGCCTCGTCCAGGTACTGCGTCGTGAGCAGCACCGTCGTACCCTGGCCGGCGAGTTCCTTGACGGCCTGCCACACCTCGATGCGGCCCTGGGGGTCCAGCCCGCTCGTCGGCTCGTCGAGGAAGATGACCGGCGGATTCCCGATGAGACTCATCGCGATGTCGAGCCGGCGGCGCATGCCACCCGAATACGTCGACACCTTCCGCGCGCCCGCGTCGGTCAGCGAGAAACGATCGAGCAGGTCATCCGCGATGTTGCCCGGAGCCTTGAGGTGCCGTAACCGGGCGACCAGCACGAGGTTCTCCCGCCCGCTGAGGATCTCGTCGACGGCGGCGAACTGCCCGGTGAGACTGAAGGACTCCCGCACGTCCGCAGCCTGGGTGGCGACGTCGAAGCCGTTGACGCTGGCGGTCCCCGCGTCGGCCTTGAGCAGCGTGGACAGGATTTTCACGACCGTGGTCTTGCCCGCTCCGTTGGAGCCGAGCAGGGCGAAGATGCTGCCCCGCGCCACGTCGAAGTCGACGCCGCGCAGCACCCGCAGCTCCTTGTACGATTTCTCCAGGCCCTGCACGTGGATCGCAGGCGCCTGGACCTGATAAAGTGTCACACGGATATCCGTTCATTCTTTCGTCACGATTGTCGCCCGTGACATGTTTGATGACATGGATTAGCCACTCACGGCTGATCCACTCGGGTAGTTCCGCACCCTCCGTCCAACTGGACGGCGTCTACTCGCAGAAGATGCGCACCTTGGCATCGGTCTGGTCGATCTCCACGAGCATCTCGTCGAGGTGCTCCACGAACGCCTCAAGCTGTTCGGGCTTGAGCTGCGTCAGGTCGAACGGCACGCCCGACTTGTTCAGTTCGGCGTTGGCCTTGCCCAGTGCCTGCGGCGGGATCAGGGCCGCCAGCTGTACGCCGGCCCGCAGCAGCTGCAGCGGCACCCGAATGTTGACCCGCCCCATCTCACCGTTCTCCAGGGCCTCCACCACCACTCGCAGGTACTTCGCCTTGCCCCTCGGCCGGGCGGTGAGACCCGACGCCACCGGCGACTGGTCCCGTTCGAGCGCGGCGATGAGCTGCTCCGCCTCCTCCGCGGTGATCTTGCCCTCGGCCAGCATGTCGAGGATGTCCTTGCGCTGCTCATTCATTGGAACCTCTCCTATCGGATAATTACCAGCACAGCCGTACGGTCCTGCTCGATGTCGAACCGGGTGCCGGGCAACGCGGAGATGATGCGCCAACCGGTGCCGAGCGCCCGCACCACATCGACGTGAAACACGACGCAGGCCACGACCACCCCCAGTACGGCCAGGATGACGATCGGTGCGAACACGAGCGCCGCGGGGAGCACCGGAACCCAGATCCGGATGGGACGACGGTCCGGGCGTTTGACCCGCACGGTCACCAACTGCGGCATCACGTCCGGCCATCCAGTTCGGACAATGCCTGCTGTGCGGTGATCTCGCCGCGGCGCAACCGATCGACGACGTCCGCCTGCGACGGCGCCGGATCGGTCTCGACGAAGTCGAGCATCTGCGTGATCCGCTTCAGTCGTGCTTTGATCGTCGGGTAGCTCACCCCGAAGATCCGTTCCATCTCCTTGATGGAGCCGTGGCACCGCACGAACGCCGTGACGAAGACCTGGTCCTCGACGTTGAGCTGAGCCAGTTGCGGTAGCTCGAACTCGCCCTCGATCGCGACGCCGCTGCCTTCCAGACGCACCCGCTCCACGACGAACGGCTGGCCCCGGGTCAGGTTCGTGAGCTCCTGCCAGTCCATCGCCTGCTCTCTCATATCTAAAGTTATACCCGGCGAAACTTCAACTTTCAAGAAGTTGATCTTAACTTTCTTAAACCAGCGCCGATTCAGGGCAGATCACGACGCGGCCGGGAGGCCGGCCCGCGACCGCGGAGTAGGCGTTCCTGCCCTGCTCCAGGGTGAAGGTGCGCGCGATGGGAAGCGGGTGCAAGTCACCCGCCTCGAAATAGGGGGAGAACCGGGAGAGCCGTTCGGCGGACCGGACGCAGTCGAGCTTCCTGCTGTCGGCCCCCAGCATGCGTACTTCATTGTGGTAGAAGTCGATCAGGTCGATTTCGACGGTCCGGGTGCCGACCGCGCTGATGACCACGAGCCTGCCCCGTGATGCCAGCGAGGCGAGGGCTCTCGGCGTGCGATCCGTCGCGGGTGAAACCCACGTCGCCACCTGTTCCCCAGACTTCGGCGCCGATCCAGTCCGGTGGCCCTCGCAGGACCACTCCGGCGAAGTCCCGGCCGGGGACGCGGGGCAGGACCGTGCCTTCCATGGCGCCGGCGACGTTCTTCAGGTCGAAGGATTCACCGAGGCCGCCTTGACCGCGACCAGGCAATCGCCGCCGCCGGGATCGGAAACATCGACGACTTCCAGGACGTTCTCGGGTGGCCCGAAACGAGTGAAACGTAGCGCGCGCATGACGCGCTCCCTTCCGGGAGATGGGGCACCCATCCGCCGTACACTGCGGGTGCGTTCGCGAGCAACCGGAACACATCGAGGTCGCCACGGCGCGCCATGAATTTCCGGAACGGCAGCGGCGCCTGCCGGGACCTCCCGCCTAACCGGCGTTCGGGCTCAGGGTGAAGGTCCAGTCCACGGTCTGGAAGGGCTCCTTGACGACGGTCCCGTCGGGAGCGGTGCCGGGTTCGCGCTGGACGAAGTCCACGACCAGCGAACGTTTGACCGCGAAGACGGCGTCGTGGTTCAGGTAGGGATCGTCGCTGCGGACGAGCATGGTGATCAGAGGCTCGTAGCCCTCCGCGTGCAGCCAGAAGTGGATGTGCTCGGGCCGCATCGGCGAACGGCCGGCGGCGCGGATGATCTCGCCGCCGGGCCCGTCGGTGGGCACCGGATAGTACCGGGGGGCGATCGACCGGTACCAGAACCGGCCCTCCTCGTCGGTGGTCAGCAGCGCTCGCATCGCCAGGTGGCCGTGCAGTCGTTCGGCCTGCTGCACGTCGTAGTGCCCCTCCCCGTCGCTGTGCCAGGTGTCCACCCGCGCTCCGGCGACGGGGTCTCCGGACCGGGTGGCGACCCTGCCGGTGAAGAACAGGGGCATACCCGGGACGCGGCCCGCGGAGATGTCGGCGCCGTTGGGCACGGCCGGCCGGCCTTCCACGTAGAAGGGCCCGAGGAGGGTGCTGTCGGTGGTGCACGGCCCACTGTGGTCGTTGATCAGGTCGACCAGGACGCTTACTCCGAGAATGTCGGAGAGCAGCACGTACTCCTGGCGCGTCGCAGTGGTGATCTTGCCGACGCGTTCCAGGAAGTCCATCGCGGTGAACCATTCCTCGCCGGTGAGCCGCACCTCACGGGTGTAGTCGTGCAGATGCCGGACCAGCGCGACGAACAGTTCCCGGGTACGCGCGTCGCGGCAGCCGTCGAAGGTGCTCTGCACCTCCTCGGTGATCGAGTTCTCGGTCAGGTCGATCGACATGACCTTCCCCCTCCTGTGCTGGCGACCGGTCCCATCACGCAGACGCGAGCGAGACGGTCCTTGTACGAGACTGCCCCCCAATTCGAGACTAGCCCCAGGTCTCGCGGGGTGCCCGGCGGAGAGATCGGCTGTGCAAAGCGACGACAACGTCCGGTCGGCGGCGTCAACCCCGCGCAGAACCCTGCGGATGGCGGTGATCGAGGCGTGGATCTGCGACCTGGCGGTGTCCGGCCGGTCGTGTCCCCACATCGCGTCGATCAGCCGTTCCAAGCTGATGACCCGGCCGGCGTTGAGCAGGAGATAGCCGAGAACCGCCCGGTGACGTGGGGCGATGCCGGTCAGCGGGGTTCCGTCGGCGATCACCTGCATCGGCCCCAGAAGGGTGAAGCGCAGCATCTTTCCCCCCATCGCCGTCGCATCGTGCACGCATCGCGAATCTATCAATACGGGCGTACATCCTCATTTCTGTCAGCAACACCAAAGAGACAGGAAACCACCATGCAGGCTCGGATGAAGAACTGCGCGACGATCATCCCCAGCGCGATGCGGCCCATCCAGGAGCTGATCAAGGCGGCCCAGAGCACCGGCGTCGATGAGGAGCTGCTGGACCTGGTTCACCTGCGGGTGAGCCAGATCAACGGGTGCAGCTTCTGTGTCGACGGCGGCCTGAAGACCTTGAGGAAGCGCGGTTCGAGCGACGAACGGATCGGGCTGGTGAGCGCGTGGCGCGAGACGCCGTACTACACCGACGCCGAGCGTTCCGCGCTGGAGCTGGCCGAGGCCGCCACCCAGCTGGCCGACCGCTCCGACGCGGTGCCCGACGAGGTCTGGGACAACGCCGCGGATCACTTCGACGAGAAGCAGCTCGCCGCGATCATCCTCATGATCGCCGTGACGAACCTCTTCAACCGCCTCAACGCCCCCATCCGCCAGATCGCAGGCAGCTGGTAAGCCCCCACCCCACAACGAGGAGACGTCCCATGCCCGCCGTTCGCTCGCACCGCTACTCCGTCGCCGAGGCCGACCGTGAGGAATTCCTGGCCCGCCGCAGCTCGCTGATCGCCACCGTCAGGAAGACGCACCCGGGGCTCACGGTGGCCCTGCTCGTCCAGCTCGATGACGGCACCTACAGCGACGTCTGGCGCTGGGAGACCGCCGACCAGCTGGGCGCCGCGCTCGCGGCCATCCCCATCTTCCCCGAGGCTCCGCTGACCATGGCGCTCACCAAGGACGCCACGGCCCAGAACGGCCAGATCATCGACGAACGCTGAGTGGTCATCCCATCAGGAATCGAGAAGCGGCTTGAACGAGCCGTACCTAGTGTGACCGGCATGGACATCAAGCCGACTGACTGGAGGTAGCCAGTGGCACAGGACCAGCAGGGTACGCCCGGGGCGCTGTCGCGCTGGATTCAGCGGAAGATGAACGCCCGGATGAACCGCAAGATCCGAGGAGGGCGCGGTGAGTTCATGGGCATGGACGTCCTGATCCTGAACACGGTGGGTCGCCGAAGCGGGCAGCCGCGGGAGACGCCGCTGGCGTGGTTCGCCGACGACGAGGACGCCTGGCTGATCGTCGCGTCGGGCGGCGGGAGCCGGCACCCGGACTGGCACGTCAACCTGGTGACGCATCCCGACCGGGCGTCGATCGAACTGCCCGGCCGGGCTGCCGTCCCGGTGACGCCGTACGTGCTCGACGGGGCCGAGCGTGAGCGAGCCTGGAAGTCCATCACGGCCGCCCAGCCCCGCTATGAGAAGTACCAGCGCAAATCCGACCGGATATACCCGGTGATCCGCCTCACCCCACGGTGACGCATCCGCGCCCGCCGATCATGGAGCGGCTGCGGTCGTTTCGTGCCCGGGTCGCGCTGGTCCGCCGACCCCGGCACGAGTGGACGTCCCGCCCGGCGGAGTTCCGCAAACCGGCCGCCGCGCTGGATCAGGCGAAAGAGGAACTGCACCTGGCGCTGGGCCTTGGGGGAGATCTGGATAGTGAAGCCCGAGCGCCAGGTGCACGAGATCTCGACACCTCTTCCTCGGGAACTGCATCTGCGTTTGGTTGGCTGTGAGCATGATCGACAGCGGCTCTTTGTCTCGTCCTGACCCGATCGCCTATCTCGACCAGGTGGCCGCGAGCGCATCGGGCCGGGTCTATAAGCAGCAGGTGCTGGAACTGCTTGATCTCCAGCCTGGGCAGACCGTGCTCGACATCGGGTGCGGGCCAGGAACTGATCTGGCGGCGATGGCGGCGGCCGTCGGACCGGCCGGCCGGGTCATCGGCGTTGACCGGGATCCGGTGATGATCGCGCAGGCTCGTGCTCGCCTGACTGGACAGCCGTTGATTGAGGTTCGCCCTGGCGATGTGCATGCGCTGCCGTTGGAGGACGGCAGTGTCGATCGAGCTCGCACCGACCGTGTGCTTCAGCATGTGGCGGATCCGGCAAAGGTGCTGGCGGAGTTTCGCCGGGCGGCTCGCCCGGGAGGGCGGATTGTCATGGCCGAACCCGACTGGGAGGGACTGCTGATCGACTCCCCGCAGCTGGCCATGAGCCGAGGGCTGTGCCGGTTCTTGGTCGAGGAGGTGATCCGTAACGCGACCATCGGCCGCAGCCTCGCCCGGCTGTGTATGGAGGCGGGTCTCGTGGTGCGGTCCGTGGTGACGGTGGCACCGGTGTTTCGCGACTTCACCGTGGCCGATCAGGTGTTTGGGCTGCGACGCAATGTGGCTCGGGCCATCGATGCCGGCTATCTCGATCCCAACGCCGCGGGGTGGATCGAGGACCTCGGCTCTCGCCCGTTCCTGGCCTCGGCCTTGTTGTTCTTGGTGGCGGCTGAAATGCCCGCCGATTGATCGCGTGTGCGATGACCTGCCGCCGCAACCGCTCCCGGAAGACTCCCCATTCCTCGTCGGTCAACGCGTAGGCGCGGGCCTGCTCATCCCTTGGGCTGTCGCGCCTTCTCTGGACACGACAAAAGCCCAGACTCACGGCGCGACTTGTGAGACCAGCTCGCGGCGGGCGTAGTGATCCAGGAGTCGGCTATCGATCACGGCTTGCCCGTTCAGGTCGTTGGCCGCAGTCGAAGATGGCCTGTCCGAGTGGGGTGGTGTGAACGTTGGCGAAGTCGAGTCCGGCTTCGGCGGCAATGGCGGTGTAGTCCTCGATGGTGCGTTCGCGGCCGCCGCTGAGTACGAGCATGCGCAGGTTCATTTCGGCGAACATGGCCGGGTGGTCACCGGCGCTGCCGAGTGACTCGATCACGACGACGCGGCTGTGCGGTCCGGCCGCGTCGGCGCACCGGCGCAGGATCAGTACGGCGTCGTCGTCGCCCCAGTCGTGGATCACACCGCTGAGCACGTACGCGTCGGCTCCGGCGGGCAGCGGGTCGAAGAAACTTTGGGCGGCGAACTCGCACCGTGTGTTCAGGCCGCGCTCGGTCAGGTACTGCCGGCCTCGGGCCACTGTGTCCGGGAGATCTACGAGCGTGGCGCGGATGTCCGGGTTGGCGCGCAGGATTTCGGCGAGCAGGGCGCCGGTGCCGCCGCCGACGTCGACCACGTGCCGTGTCCCGGACCAGTCGAATCCGGTGGCCGCGTCGATGACGTACTCCGTCCCGGCGGCCATTGACGCGTCGAATGACGCGCTCATCTGCGGGTTCGTGGCGAGATGGTGCCAGAAGGGGGCGCCGAAGACCGTCTCCCACGCTGGTTGCCCGGTGCGGACTGTGTGCAGCAGGCCGGTGAACGCCAGGTCCATCTGCCCGCCGAAGCCACCCAAGTCGAGCCATGCTCGCATCCCGGCGGGGTGGTCGGACGCCAGCAGCGCGGCAGGCTCGTTGACGGCGAAACTGCCCGGTTCCCGTTCGACGAAGACACCTCGGCAGGTCAAGTGACGCAGCAGCCGGCCCAGGGCGTCCGCGTTGGTGTCAGAGCGGCGGGCGAGTTCCTCGACGGGGACCGCGTCGCCGGCCATCAGGTCGGTCAGCCTCAGCGTGGCCGCGACCCGCACTGCCATTGGCGTGACCAGGTCCGTTACGGGTCCCAGCACCTCCCACGCCGCTCCCCATTCGGATGGCTGGCCGTGGTGATCGGCTTCGCCGGTAGTCACGCCTCGACACCCCCTTCGTACGGGACCGGGCTTGTTTGCCCGAAAGCTACCAGGCGACTGGTCTGCGCTGTCGGCGCGAGCCCGCAGTGACCGGCCCGGCAGGCTTCCAGCGTGCGCGCCGCGGTGTGCCGGGCCCGGATCCGGTCGGCGATCCTCGCGTCCATCCGCTCTATCACGCCCTGCAACCGCCACCGCTCGCTGTCGCATGTCGCGCCTCCCGCATCGTGGGTGGGCCAGAGCCGCGACATCTTCCAACGTCAGCCCGCGCGGGCTCATCCGGGGCGTCGGTGGGCTAGTGAGTGCCCTGGGGAGATCACCTCGCTGTCAGGAGCTCGGCCAGGTCGGGGGGCAGGGGCATGGGCTGGGTGAGGCCGACGCGGGCGCGGCCGGTGTTGCCTTCGGGGTAGCGGCCCAGCGCTGAGCCAGGCGCGGCCACGATGATGCGCACCACCTGGCCGAAGGCTTCACGGCGGTCGCGCTGGGCGATGGCCAGGGCGAACATGGCGAGGTGGTTGCGGGTGTGGGGCCAGGGCCAGGGCTGGGAGATGATGTGTGCTCGCTCCAGATGCCGCCAGCGCGCCGCGGCATCAGAGGTGGCTCGGGCGGCGGTCATCTCGGCGTGGTAGGTGGCCCGCACGGCGGCGGGCATCGGACGGCCGATCATCGGGCGTTCTCCTTCTCTGCGGTGCAGCAGTCGTCCGCGCACCCGGTCGAGGCGCGCAGTGTCCCCATGCGTGCTGTGGGATCTGCGAAGGCGGTGCGGTAGTCGTTCGCGCACCCGGTCGAGGCGCCCAACTCGTCGACGCGGGTGACGGTGGGGCTGGGGATGGTGCAGCAGGTGTCGCCGCGCCAGGCCTCGCGGCCTTCCTTGACCGCGACGGCCGCGATGACCAGGGCGGCGATCGGATCGGCCCACGACCAGCCGAACAAGCTGTTGAGCGTCAGGCCCACGAGAAGGACCGCCGACAGGTAGGTGCACAGCAGCGTCTGCTTGGAGTCGGCCACCGCGGAGGCGGAGCCGAGTTCGCGGCCGGCGCGGCGCTGAGCGGCCGACAGGAACGGCATGACGAGCAGTGACAGGGCGGCCAGGACCAAGCCAGGGGTGGAGTGTTCGGCCGCACCGATACCGGCCAAGGCGCGCGCGGCATCGACGGTGACGTACGCGGCCAGTGCGAAGAACGAGATCGCGATGACGCGCAGCGCGGTCTTCTCGCGCTTCTCGTGGTCGGTGACCGAGAACTGCCAGGCGACCGCGGCAGCCGAGGCGACCTCGACGACGGAGTCCAGGCCGAAGCCGATCAAGGCGGCCGAGGAGGCGATGGTTCCCGCCGTGATGGACACGGCGGCTTCGATCACGTTATAGGTGATGGTCGCAGCCACCAGCAGCCGGACACGGCGGCGCAGGACGGCACGCCGGGCCGACGCGGACCCGAGGCCGGGCAGGTTCAGCGCGTTCATGCGACGGGCTCTCCCTCCATCGGCGCGGTGGCGTGGCGGTCGAGGCGGGCGGGGTCGGAGGCGGGGCAGAGCGTGACGGTGTGACCGGTGGCGGCCAGTAGTTGCTCGGCCGCGCCCAGTAGGTCCAGCAGTTCGGGGCGGGTCAGCGCGTAGAACGACTGGCGGCCCTCGGCGCGGTAGTCGACCAGCCCGCAGTCACGCAGGCATGCCAAGTGCCTGGAGACTGTGGATTGGGCCAGGCCGAGCTGGTCGGTCAGGTCCACCACTCGCGCCTCGCCCCGGGCCAGGCGCTGCACGATCTTCAGCCGGGTTTCATCGGCCAGCGAGTGGAACAGCGCCGCCGCCGGGGGGATGCCGGCGGCGATCTCTGCGTTGACACAGGGACCAGCGTCACTATTAATCGCCATGTGGCGATGATAGCCCGAAACTGTTATGTGTTGGCAAGGGTGTTCAGGCTCGACTCCCGGCCCTCGCCAGGGGTGACGCCGCGCAGCCTGTTTAGGCGGGTCGTCGGATCCGCCCGGTTTCGCGGCGATTCAGGCGTGCGGAGTGAGCCGTTGGGTTGCGACAGAGGTCGTGTAACTAATATAACTGGTTACATGGCATTGAACTGGAAGCTCGTCGTTGACAGCACGAATGCGCCCGCACTCGCGGACTTCTGGGCCGCGGCACTGGGCTATGAGGTGGAAGATCCCAGCGCGCTCATCGAGCAACTGCTGGCCGCCGGTCACATCAACGAAGAAGCGATCGCCGAACACAACGGGCACAAGATCTTTCGCGGCTTCGCCGGTATCCGCCATCCCGAGGATCCGTTCGACGAGACCAGCGGCGTCGGCCGCGGTCGGCGACTGCTCTTCCAGGATGTCCCCGAGGGCAAGACGGGCAAGAACCGCCTGCACATTGATGTCCACGGTGAGCCTGGTGGCCTCGACAAGCTGGTGGCGCGGCTGGAGGACCTGGGCGCGACCCGCGTCCGCGAAGTGAACAAGGGACCTGCCGGACACTGGTGCATCATGCAGGACCCGGAAGGCAACGAGTTCTGCGCCGCGTAGCACCTTTCACGGCGATTCCGTCAACTCCAAAACCCACCACGCCGCCCCTGCGATTTGCGGCGCACCGCGCAGCTCTCGAACGGCTGAACACCTCGGTACCGCACCCCAGTTACGGCGGCACCGAGCAGCTCTCGAACGGCTGAACGCCTCGATACGGCACCCCAGTTACGGCGGCGCCGCGGAGTTACAGCTCAATATCATCGGCGACAGTGATCCCGGAAATCAGCGTCGGAAAGCAGCGCTCCCTCCTCGTACGGCTTTCGCCGGCCCTGCTCGGAGTGCTGCTAGGCATGCTCGCCCTCGGTCCCGCCCTGGCGCCGGGCTTCACCCTCCGCTACGACATGGTCTTCGTCCCCGATCCACCCATATTTCGGGACTTAGGGGGATTCCCCAGGTCGGTTCCCAGCGACCTCGTCGTGGCCGTCCTGTCGTACCCGATCCCCGCCATGCTCGTCCAGAAGCTCATCCTGCTCGGGATCTTCCTGCTGGCCGCGACGGGAGCGGCGGCGCTGGTGCCCCGCGACCGGACCGCCGCCCGCCTGGTCGCCGCCGCCTTCTACGCCTGGAACCTGTACCTGGCCCAGCGCCTGCTACTCGGTCAGTGGGCGCTCCTCCTGGGATACGCCGGACTGCCATGGGCCGTCCGCGCCGCCGCCCAAAGCGGGGTACGCCGGTTCGCGATCGCCCTGATCCCCGCAGCCGTCGGCGGCTTCCAGGCCATGCTGGTCACCCTGCTCGCGGTACTACCGGTCACCGCCCGGCACCCCGAACGATGGCGCGCGATTGCCACCGCCAGCACGGTCGCCGCCGTGTTCAGCCTGCCATGGCTCATCCCCGCTCTGCGCTCGGGCGCGGCCACTGATCCCGCCGGGGTGGACGCCTTCGCCGCCCGCGCGGACGGCCCCTTCGGCACCGTCGGCAGCCTGCTCTCGCTGGGCGGCATCTGGAACGCCGAGGCGGGCGTACCGGGCCAGGGCTCCTGGGCGTCGGCGACCATCCGTCTCCTCGTCTCGGCCATCGCCATCTGGGGTTTCGCCCGGCTGCTCAGGCGCAGCCGCGACCCGGCGCTGAGCGGCTTGGCCGTCGCCGCCGCGCTCGGGCTCGGGATCGCCTGCCTCGGCGCCTTCCTGCCGGACGCGCTGAAAACCCTGATCAGCTGGTGGCCGGCCTTCGGGCCACTCCGGGACGGCCAGGTGTACCTGGCGCCGCTGGCCCTGGTTCTGGCACTCGGGCTCGCGTCGTTCGCGCGCGGCAGGTTCGGCCTGGCCGCGGTCGTGGTGCCCGTGCTGGTGTTGCCGACGCTGGCGATCGGGGCCTTCGGGAGGCTGACGGCGGCCGACTATCCGGCCGAATGGCGGCAGGTGCAGCGGATCGTCAACGCGGATCCCGCCCCGGGCGCGCTGGTGTCGCTGCCCTGGCGGGCGCATCGGGTGTTCCGGTGGACGGGCGGCCAGGTCATCCTCGACCCGGCGACCAAACTCTTCGCCCGCCGGGTGGTCTGGAACGACACGCTGATGATCGAATCGCGGGAGTCCGGGACGATCGCAGTCACCGCCGAGGACCCGCTGGCCCGCCGGGTGGGCGCGCTACTCGCAGAACCGGGACCGGCCGCCCCCCGGCTGGCCGCCGCCGGGATCCGCTACATCCTCGTCAGCCACGCCAACGAGAACGAGTTCCTGTTGAAGCTCCAGGACGTGACCCCGATATTCCGTGGCGAAAGCCTCCTCCTGTTGCGCCTGTAACCAGCAATAACCCGAAATTTCGGCCCATACCAAGCGGTAGCTTCATTTATCACGGTTTGGGAAGGTCTCTGGCCTATTACCTGTATCACGTTCTACTCTCGGCACACTGCGCTGGAACCTGCAGAAGGGAGAAGCCGGTGTTGAAGGTGTTCGTGGCTGTGGCGATCGGGGCTGTGCTCGCGGGACTCGCCTCGGCGGCCGTCATCAATGTCGCCTCGCCAAGCTTGGAACCCCCGGACAAACCTCTCTACAACTACGGCACCCGCTGACCTTTCCCGTCCGCGGCGGAGATCCCCTTCAGGTCTGACCTTGGCGTGAGCCATGCCCGAAAGCGCCGCTCCGGGAGGAGACGCCGTGGAAAACATGAGCAATTCTCAGATCAGCCCTGGCTTATCGGGCGCTTGGGTTGCCATTCTGAACTTCCGCGAACCACTCCAGTCCGTCGCGGGCGGCGCCGAGGAGTACGCCTGGCGGGTCGCCACCCACCTGGTCACCGCCGGCGCCCACGTCTCGTTCGTCACCGCCCGCGAACCCGACCAGCCGAGATTCGAGATACGGCAAGGCGTCACGCTGCATCGGATGGGCAACCGCTACACCCTCTACCCGCTCGCCGCGCTCTGGCTGCTACTCCACCGCCGCCGCCTCGACCTGGTCGTGGACTGCATGAACGGCATCCCCTTCTTCGCCCCCGCCGTACTGCCCCGCCGGACACCGGTGATCTCACTCATCCACCACGTGCACGACCGCCAGTTCTGGGCCTTCTTCCCGCCCTGGCTGGCCCGGATCGGATGTTTCGTCGAAGGCCCGGTGGCGCGCCGCCTCTACCGCCGGTGCCGTACGGTCACCGTGTCCGAATCGTCGAAGCGCGACCTGCGGGAACGACTCGGCTGGACCGCGCCGATCCAGGTCATCCCGAACGGGGGAGCGACCACCGCCGAAGAAGTCCCGCCCGACCCGGCGCTCGGCGAACCCGCGCTGGTCTTTCTCGGGCGGCTGGTCGCGCACAAACGGGTGGCGCGCGTGGTCGAACTGGCCGACCTGCTCGCCGACCGGTGGCCGGGCCTGCGGGTGCACGTCATCGGCCGGGGGCCGGAGTTCGAGCCACTCACCCAAATGGTGGGAGCCCGCCAATTATCCGGAAAAGTCGCCCTACATGGTCACCTGCCGGAAGAGGCGAAGTTCCGCCTGCTCGGCGCGGCGACCCTGCACGTCACCGCCTCCGAGTTCGAGGGCTGGGGCCTCACCGTGATCGAGGCCGCCGCCCTCGGCGTCCCCACCGTCGCGTACGGCGTGGCGGGCTTACGCGACTCCGTCCGGGACGGGCTGACCGGCTGGCTCGCGGCCGAAGGGGAACACCTGGCCGACGTGGTGGACCGCGCGCTGAAGGAACTCACCGAACCGTCGGCCCGAGCCGAGATCGGCGCCGCCTGCCGGTCCTGGGCGCAGGAGTTCACCTGGAAACGCACGGGCACCATGATGGCGGCCCTCGTGGAATCGGAACTGGCCGCGCGTTTCGCCCCCACGATCGTCGAACCCCGCGTCGCACCGGAAATTTCCTGACTTATCGGCGGCATCTATCGACGGCGGAGCACGAGCACCAGATTCCACGTCACGAACTCGCGAACCCCCGGAACCCTGGTCACCCACCACGCCCACGACGGCAGATACCGGGGCAGCACCGCGACCACCTCCGCCTGCGTCTGCCGCCGCGCCCAGCGGACCGCGGACGCGATCGACACCCCGAACATGCTCTCGCCGTACACATTCTTGGGCGGCCGCCCATGACGGCGCAGGTAGCGGCGCGCGGCGCGGTGCCCGCCCAGGTAGTGCCACGGCGAGGTCTCGTGCCCGCCCCACGGCGACAGCCAGTTGGTGAACGACAGGTACACCAGCCCGCCCGGCCGGGTCACCCGCACCATCTCCTCGGCCATCAGGTACGGATCCGGAACGTGTTCCAGCACATTGGACGAGAAGCACACGTCCACCGTCCCGCTCCGCAGCGGCAGCCGCAGCGCGCTGCCCAGGACGGCCCCCGCCGGCATGACCCCGTTCCGCGCGGTCATCTCCCCGGCGTCCACGTCCACGCAGACGATCCGCGCCCCCGCCCCCCGCAACGCCTCGGCGAAATATCCGGCACCACCCCCGACGTCCACCACGAGCTGCCCGTCCAGCGGGACGAAGGCGCTCAGCTGGGCGACCGTGTCCCGGGCGAGCAGGCCGTAGAAGAACTCCGGATCGCGCTGCTCCCGGCGGAACGCGGCGAACAGCCGTACCGACCTGGCGAGGTCGGCGCGGAAAGGCGGGATGTCCACGGCGGGCAGCTTACTGGTACCTGTTTCAGTCGCCGATGGGGTGTTCCGTCACAATTCGGGGAACGGCCTGGCTCTTGACTGGAACGAGTTCTAGCCTCAGGGCTACTCGTGCGTGACTCGGAGGAGATCTTGATCGTTCCGGAGCAGGCCGGCTCCCGGTTCCGCCGCCGGTCGCGCCTGCTCGCCGCCTGCCTGGCGCTCGTGGTGATCGCCTTCTCGGTCGCCCCCGAGAGGATCATCTCGGAGACCAAGCTGGACATGCCGATCAGCCCGTGGAGCTTCCTGACCCGGGCCCTCACCCTCTGGGACGGCACCCATTTCGGATATATCCAGAACCAGGCCTACGGCTACCTCTTCCCGATGGGCCCCTTCTACGTGGCCGGAACCGAGCTCGGCCTGCCGCCCTGGGTGCTGCAACGCCTCTGGATGGCGCTGGTCCTGTGCGCCGCTTTTCTCGGCCTCGTGCTCCTCGCCGACGCGCTCGGCATCGGCACCGCCAACACCCGCGTCATCGCCGGGTTCGCCTACGCCCTCGCCCCGCACGCGCAGGCCCTGATCGGCGTCAACTCCTCCGAGTTCCTGCCCAGCGCGCTCGTCCCCTGGATGCTGATCCCGCTGGTCAGGGGAGCGCGGGAGGGGGCGAGCCCCCGCCGGGCCGCCGCGCTGTCCGCGCTGGCGTTCGTGTTCTGCGGCGGCGTCAACGCCACCGCCGAACTGGCCGTCCTGCTCATCCCGTTCCTCTACCTGATCACCCGCCGCCGGGGCCCGCGCCGCAACCGCCTGCTGCTGTGGTGGCTCGGCTGCACCGCCGCCGCCTCCTTCTGGTGGCTGGCGCCGCTGGCCATCATGGGCTGGCACGCCTTCTCGTTCATGCCGTACACCGAGAACGCCGCCGCCACCACCGGCGTGACCTCGCTCACCAACACCCTGCGCGGCGCCGCCAACTGGATCGGCTACCTGCCCATCGACGGCCTGCCCTGGTGGCCGGCCGCCTACGAGCACTCGGTCCGCCCGTGGCTGGTGGTGCTCACCGCGCTGGTGGCCGGTCTCGGCCTGGTCGGACTGGTACGGCGCGACCTGCCCGAACGCGCCTTCCTGATCCTGCTCGTGCTGGCCGGTACGGCGATCATGGTCACCGGCCACCTCAGCGTGGTCGCCAACCCGCTGGCAGGGAACCTGCGCGACCTCTTCGACGGCACGCTGGCGGTGTTCCGGAACATCCACAAGTTCGACGCACTGGTCCGGCTGCCGGTGGCGCTGGGGCTGGCCTACCTGCCGGTGTCCGCCGTGCCCCGGTTCCGGGCGCCGATCGCGGCGACCTCGTCCGTGCTGCTCGGTGTCACGTTCCTGCCGATCGCGACGGCAGGGCTGGCCGCTCGCGGGTCGTACCAGGAGATTCCCGGATACTGGCGGGAGGCGGCGACCTGGCTGAACCAGAACGCGGGCGACTCGATGGTGCTGGCGCAGCCGGGCGCGCGGTGGGGGGAGTACTTGTGGGGGCGCCCGATGGACGAACCCCTGCAACCTCTGCTGAAAGTGCGCTGGGCCAGCCGGATGATCGTGCCGTGGGGGTCCGCGGGCCTGACCCGGCTGCTGGACGCGATCGATCAGCGTTTCGCCACCGGGCAGGGTTCCGCGGGTCTGGCCGAGGTGCTGCGCCGGATGGGGGTCGGCTATGTCCTGGTCCGCAATGACCTGGATAAGTTCTCCATCCGGGGCGCCTGGCCGCCGCGCGTGCACGAGGCGGTCGCGGAGGCCGGGCTCACCCTGGTCAAAGGTTTCGGCCCGGTGGTCGGCGACCCGAAGACCGCGAACGCGACAACCTGGTTCAACCAGCCGTACCAGGCGCTGGAGGTCTACCGGGTCGACCGCCCGGCGCCGCTCGCCGCGACCCTGACCGGTGATCCGCTCCGGGTCACCGGCGGTCCTGAGGCGCTGCTCACGCTGGCCGATTTGGGGTTGCTCACGGACGGGCGGCCGGTGCTGCTCGGCGACGACCCCGGTGCCGCGTCGGTGCCGGGGAGCCGGACGGTCGTCACCGACACATTGCGCCGCCGTGAGGTGGCCTTCAGCGAGCTGCGCTTCGCGAGCTCCCCGACGCTCACGGCGAGTGAGGAGTTCCGGCGGCCGGCCGCCGAGCATGATCTGCGTGATCCCGGCTGGGATTCCTTCACATCCCCGGCCCGCCTGGCTGGGATCAAGGCGATCACTGCGTCCTCCTCGGCTTCCGACGTGACCGCACTGCCGGACACGCGGGACACCGGCAATCTGCCGTTCGCGGCCGTGGACGGCGACGCACGCACGTCGTGGCGGTCCGGCGGGTGGGACGGCGCGGTCGGCGAGTGGCTTCAGGTGGACCTGGTCAGGAAGCTGGCGATTCCGCAGCTGGCGGTGGCCTTTACTCAGTTCGTGGGGCCTGCCGTGACCGAGATCGAGGTGGAGACCTCGACCGGGAAGGTCCGGCAGACGGTAAAGAACACCGGCGCGGTCCAACTCGTGCACATTCCTCCAGGAGTGACCGACCGGGTGCGGATCACCGTGACCCGCGTCGCCTGGCGGCCGAAGTCGAACGTCGGCAGCCGAGTGGGCATCACCGAACTGGCCATCCCTGGCGTCGTTCCCGGGCGGACCGTGCTCGTGCCGGGAGTGGCCGCCAACCGGGTCATTCCGACATACGTGCTGGGGGGCAGCACCGGGGCGGCGCCCGGGTGCATGCAGGGGTCGTTCATCTGGACCTGTTCCGGTCAGTTGCAGCTGCGCGGCGAGGACGGGTTCGGCTTCGACCGCACGGTCACCTCGCCCGCCTCCGCGCCCAGGGAGGCGGTCGGGCAGGCCGTGCTCACCGATCCGCACGCGATCGAGACCGCGACCACGTTCCCGAACATCCACCCGCACGTCTCGGCCTCCTCGACGCTCATCGACCACCCGGCCGCGGGCGGCCTGTCCGCCTTCGACGGCAACCCCAAGACCATCTGGTACGCGGGAGCCTTCGACGCCAAGCCGACCCTGACCATCGATTTCGGCGAACGACGCAAGATCGACCAGATCGCGATCGAGTATCCCGAGACGATCACCGGGGCCGCGCCCATGCAGCTGCTGGTCTGGGCGGACAAGGCGCTGCGCGGCGGGTACGTGCCGGCGGACGGCGTCTTCCGGTTCGAGCCGGTCACCACCCGGAAGGTGGTGCTCCAGTTCCTGCCGCGTCGTAGCCAGGCCGTGCATATCGCCGATATCCGCATCCCGGGGGTTAGCCCGGCGGGGGTGCCGGGGTCGTTTCCGGTCCGGACGATCTGCGGGGTCGGGCCGGCGTTGTCGGTCAACGGGTATCCCGTACAGACCCGGATCGTCGGCGGCACGGTGGCCGACTTGATCAGCGGTCGGCCGCTGACCTTCGCCAGCTGCGAGAGGTGGATGCTGGCGGCGGGGGAGAACCGGGTCCGGGTGGCCGCGCGGGATTCGTATCGCATTCTGTCGATGGCGATCAGGGATCCGCTCGACCGGCCGCTGCCGCCCGTCACGGCCACGCCTGTCGTCACCGAGAAGTGGACCGGCGGCGAGCGCACGTTCTGGCCGCGGACTGACGAGCCCGGTTACCTGGTCGTCAACGAGAACTTCAACGGCGCGTGGCGGGCCAGGCTCGGTGACACTGAGCTGACCGCCGTCCGCCTCGACGGGTGGCGGCAGGCGTGGATCCTGCCGCCGGGGGCGTCAGAGCATCGGGTCACGCTGGAGTACCCGCCGCAGACGAGCTACCGCGCCGCGCTGGTGACCGGGTTCCTGATGGTGATGCTGCTGGTGGCGCTGGCCAGGTGGCGGCGGGCGGCGGTGGCGATCCCGGCGGCCCTCCCCGCTGGGGTGTCCGCCCGCGCGGCGGCCGGGCTGGCGATCGTCGTCGGGATCTGGACGGGAGGGCTGTTCGGGCTGTTGCTGGTGCTGGGCACATATGCGCTGGTCGTGGGCCTGCGGCGGGTTCCGTCGCTGCGCGCGGCCAGGGCCGTCGACTTGCCTGTGCTGGTGGCGGTCTTCCTCGGGCTGGCCGGGCTGTCGGCCGCGCTCGGACACTACCTCGCCGGGCTCGGCCAGGAGGCGGCGGCCGGAGTGCTCGGCGATGTCGTGGCTCAGCTGCTCTGCCTGCCGGTGCTGGGGCGGCTGGTGGCCGGGCTGCTGGAGCCGGTGCAACCGGCTGTCCCGGAACTCGAAGCGGTTCATGTCATGGCGGGAGCGCGCATATGACCCAGATCGCGATCCGGCCCGCCGTCCTCGCGCCGGCGGGTTCCCGGCTGCCCGTCCTGATGGGCGTCGTGCTGGTGGTCGTGCAGCTGGGGTGGCGGGCGTCCGGGGTGCTGCGGTCGTTCTTCCGCGAGGACGACTTCGTCCTGATCGTCAGGGCGCAGGAGCAGGATCTCGGATGGAGCTATCTGTTCACGCCGCTGGGCGGGCGGCTGACGCCGGGCGGGCTGCTGCTGGGGTGGTTCCCGGCGCGCGCGGACGCCTACGACTGGATGGTCATCGCGATCACCATGCTGGTCATACAGGCGCTGGTGTCGCTGGCGGTGCTGCGGATGCTGGTCGTGCTCTTCGGGCGGCGTCCGGCGATTCTGGGGCCCTTCGTCATCTTCCTGGTGACGCCGTTGACGTTGCCCGTACTGACCTGGTGGTCGGCGTCGTTGTCCGCGCTGGTCCCGCAGCTGGCGGTGGCCATGGCGATCGCCTCGCACGTGCTGTGGGAGCGCACCGGACGGCGGGCGCACGCGATAGCCGCCGTGTCCTGGGTGGTCGCGGGCGCGTTCTTCTCCCTGTCCGTCGCCGCTGTGCCCGTCCTGCTGTTCGTGCTGTCCCGCGTCTACCTGCGACCACGGCGGGCGCCTGTCCTGTGGACCATGTACGGATTCGTGGTCGCCGTCAGCGTCGTCGCACGCCTGGCCACCTCGGGATGGCACACACCGGACCCGGCCACCGGCGTCAGGTTCCTCTGGCGGCTCATCGGCCAGACCTTCGCGACCGGCCTGATCGGCGGGCCGGGCCGGTGGTACTTCGGGCGGCCGGACCACGGGATCGCGCTGCCCGCCCCCGCGCTCGTCGTGGCCGCGTGGATCGTCATCCTGATCGTCGTCGCGGTCACAGTGAAGGCGCGCGCGAACGCGCCCGCCGCCTGGCTGATGCTCCTCGGGTACGTCCTGGCCGCCGCGGCTCTACCCGCCCTGCTCGGCCCGGTGGCCTCGGTCGGGGAGATCCTCGGCGGCCAGACCGAACTGCTGGCCGGAACCGCTCCCGTCATCGCGCTCTGCCTCGGCCTGGCGACGCTGGGACCGGACCCCTGGCCGCGCCTGCCCAGGCGGGCCGCCGTGGTCGCGATCGCCGGTGTGGTCGCGCTGGCCGTGTGGTCGTCGTCGGCGTACACGGGGAACATCCGCACCCAACCGGCCC
Source organism: Acrocarpospora corrugata (assembly GCF_009687845.1). GTDB lineage: Bacteria > Actinomycetota > Actinomycetes > Streptosporangiales > Streptosporangiaceae > Acrocarpospora > Acrocarpospora corrugata. The sequence goes on along the minus strand of NZ_BLAD01000047.1, from coordinate 54,311 downwards.
GCGACTACCTGGCCACGGCCGCCGCCGAACTGGCGCGAACGCCGTCCAGCGTGCAGATCTACGACACGCCGGTGCCCCGGCAGCTGATGTCGAGCTGGTTCGGGGACTACCGGATGACCTCCCGGGTGCTCGGGCCGCTGGCCGGTCCGGACCTGCGGGACGCGATGCGCCGCCCGGCCCCCGCCGCCGACCCGATGGTCTTCGACCGCACCGGACGGCTCCGCCCGATGACCCTCACTGCCGTGATCGCCGCCGCGCCGACCTCGACGCCCGCCTGCTACCGGCTGGTCGCGGGCCGGATCGACATCCCGCTCGCCCACGACCTGCCGATCAGGAAGTACACGGTGGCCTTCTCCTACACCGCGACCCGCGCGGCCCTCGCCACCTTCTCGCTCGGCGGCGCCCGCGTGCCGATCAGCCTCGACCGGGGCAGCGGCGTACGTTACCTGCAGGTGGTCGGCGGCGGCCCGGCGGTCCGGATCTCCGGGATCAGCGCCGGGGCCGGGGTGTGCGTCAGCGGGATACGGATCGGGTCACCGGTGCCGCGTCCGTAGTGACCGCCCGGCCGAGCTGGTGGAAGGGCTGCTCGATCAGGTGGTGGGTGAGGGCCGCCAGGGCCAGCGTGCCCGCCGCGGCGACGGCCAGGACCGTCGCGAAGCCGCCGCCGAAGGCCAGCTCGTTGCCGGTCAGTTCGTAGTAGCCGTAGATGACGACGAACTGCCACAGGAAGATCCCGTACGAGATGCGTCCCAGGTAGCGGACGACGGGGTTGCCGAAGACGAGGTGGGTCAGCCCCCGGCGGCCGGTGCTGAACGCGGAGGGCGCCACCAGGAAGAGGCCTACTACCGCCCACAGGACGGCTTTCGTGGTGCCTTCGGTGGCGGGGAGCGCGCCCAGGTGCATGGGCCCGGTCAGCGGGGTGCTGCCGGCGGCGAAGGCGAGCGCCGCGACCGCCCAGGACAGGGACGGGCGCCGGGCCACGGCCGCGCAGAATGCCCGCGCCCGCTCGTCGTTCGCGGCCCAGGCCGACCCGATGGCCAGCGCCATGCCGGCCCCGAACCACAGGAGATACCGGGGGAGCAGCATGTTGAACTCGGGCGGCATGCCCGGCTGGTGCGCGACCACCGTCCAGATGACCGAGATCACGCCGAGCGCGCCGACTCCGGCCAGCAGCGACCGCGCGCGCGTCCCGATCGCGGCGCTTGTTCCGGCGAGCATGGCCAGGGCGGCGGCGATGAGCGGCAGGGCCAGGTAGAAGGCCACTTCGACGGCGAGGGACCACATCTGCTCCAGGCCGCGGCCTTCGGTGCCGCCCCACCACGAGCCGACGTCGTAGATCTGGAGCAACAGCAGCCATTTCGCCCAGACCCACTGGGAGGCGTTGTGGCCGGAGTTGAAGAAGATCATCGCGATGACGGCCACCAGCCAGTAGGCGGGCAGGATGCGGAACGCCCGCCGCCACAGGTAGGCGGTGGTGTCCGGGCCGTTCCCCGCGTCCAGGGCGGCGCGGGCCCAGGGCCGGTACAGCAGCAATCCGGACAGGGTGAAGAAGATCGCCACGCCGACGTCGCCGCGCGACACCGCCCAGGCGCCCCAGCCTTCGGTCAGACCGGTCTTGCCGCCGACGTGGTAGACGAGCACCGCCAGGGCGGCGAGGGCCCGGATTCCGTCCAGCGCGTCCTGATGGGCGGTGTCCCGCTGCCGCTCAGGCTGCCGCGGCCGCCTCGGCGGCCTAACCGATATTTCCTGCTTTTTCATGACTGGTTCTGGCGGTGCCGCCGGTTCCCGTGGTTCGGCGGGGCGGCCGAGGATGGGCCGTTCCACCAGGTAGTAGGTGGCCGCCGCCAGCGCCACCGTGCCCGGCAGCGACAAACCCAGCACCGTCAGGAAATTTCCTCCGAAGTACGGCAGTCCGGTGACCCGGAAGACCGCCTCCATCACCACGAACTGCCACAGGAAGATGCCGAAGGAGACCTGCCCGAGAAACCGCATCGGCCCGCTGCCGAGCACCCGGTTGAGCCCCGTCGCCCCGGCCGGCTGGCAGGCCACCGGCAGCACCACCAGCAGCGTGATCAGCGTGTGCAGCACCAGCCGCAGCTCCTCGTCCCGCAACCCCGTGAACGGATCCCCGAACCGCCCGGCCACCGGCGTCGTCAGCACCCAGTACGCCACGGCCGCCGTGACCAGCAGCGTCCCGGCCGCCGAACCCGCCGTGTCCCGCGCCGCGCGCGCCCGGAGCCCACCGGGCGTGTCGGCTTCCGCCCAGGTCAGCAGGGTGGCGACCGCCATGCCCAGGGCGAAGAAGACCAGATAGTGCGGTAACAGGAACTGGATCCAGAACACCCGTTCCGGCACGTGCATGAAGATCGCGTACACGAACGAGGCGGCGCCGAGACCGCCCAGCGCGGCGAGTAGCCGTACCGCGCGGGAATCGGTGGTGGCGGACCGGATGAAGCGGCGGGCGGCCCACGCGAGCAGGGGGAGCGCCAGGTAGAAGGCGGCCTCGACGGCCAGGCTCCACATCTGGCCGAGCGCGGTCGGGCCGAGGCCGCCGTTCGGCCAGCCGGGGGAGGGGTCGTAGACGTGGACCAGCAGCAGCATCTCGATCCACTGGCGGACCGTGTACCCGGCTGATTCGGCGAGCAGGGTCATCGCCACCACGACGGTGATCCAGTACGCGGGCAGGATGCGTAACGCCCGCCGCCACAGATACCCCCGCACGGCGGGCCGGGGCCCGTTCAGCAGGATCTCCCGCGCCCACGGCCGGAACAGCAGCAACCCGGACAGCGCGAAGAAAATCGACACGGCCACGTCCAGCCGCGCGGTCAGCGTGCCGGGCACCCCGCCCGTCATCGTGAAGTTGGTCATCGCCGCCGCGTGGAACACCAGGATGCCGAGCGCGGCGAGCGCCCGGAGCCCGCTGATCGCGTCGATCCGCCGCGTCACGCGCGCTTCCTTCGCGCCGGCTTCTCCACCAGCTGGTACGTCACCCACGCCAGCACCACACTCACCGCCAGCACGACGAAGAACACCGGAATGAACTGCTGATCGAGGTACGGCCGCCCGCTGATGTCGTAATACGCCCAGACCACGATGATCTGCCACGCGAACACTCCGTACGACAGGTTGGCCAGCCACCGCATCGCCCGGTTGCCGAGCAGCACGTTCACCCAGCTCCGCCCCGGCGGTTGCAGGGCCACCGGCGCGACGATCAGGAACGCCATCACCGCGTACGCGACCAGCCGGAACGCGTCCGGGAGCAGGTCGGGGGCGAGCGACTGCGGGGTCTTCGGCCCGCCGAGCGGGGTCGCGGCCAGGCCGAACACCATGGCGGCCAGCACGAAGCAGGTGCCCGCGTTGGCGGCGATCTCGGTGCCCCAGCGGCGGATCCGTTCGGCGCCGGGGGAGTCGGCCCTGGCCCAGACGGTGAGCACGCAGGTCGCCATTCCCACGGCGAACCACGGGAAGAAGCGCGGGAGCCACCATTCCATCCGCATGGTGTAGACGGGGTGGTGCACGGCGTACATGTAGGCGAAGGACGTCAGGGACAGTCCGGCGAGCAGGATGAGCAGGCGTTTCGCCCGGGTGTCGACGGAGGCGCCGCCCGCGCGGGCGGCCCGGCCGAGGGCGGCGGCCAGCAGGGGGAGGAGCAGGTAGAAGCTGACGTCGATGGAGAGCGTCCACATCTGCTGGAGGCCGATGGGGGCCAGCTGGACCACCGGCCACCACGGGGTGGGGTCGAAGACGTACACCAGGAGGAGCACTTCGGCCCAGTCCCAGACGGTCTTCGCGGCGTCGAGGTTGAAGGCGATGAGCGCGGTGAGCGCGACCACCCAGTAGAGCGGGAAGATGCGCAGGATCCGGCGGGTCAGGTAGACCCGGGTGCCGGGGGGTTCCGTGGCGGTCAGGAGGTGTTTGACCCAGGGGCGGTAGAGGAGCAGGCCGGAGATGGCGAAGAAGACCGCCACCCGGGCCTCGCCCCGGGAGAGCAGCCAGGCCAGTGGGCCTTCGCCGTACTGCAGGCCGGTGATGCCGGCGATGTGGAAGACCAGGACCGCCAGGGCGGCGAGCACGCGGAGGCCGTCGACCGCGTTCAGGCGGGTGGCCGGGGTGGTCGCGGCGGGCTGGTCGACGTGCATGGGCGCCTGGCCAGGGGTGCGGCGTAGGGTGACAAGTCGCATTACCCTACCTCTTACCTAGAATCTGTTCTACTGCGGATGGGGGAGTCGGATGCGCCGGTCGGTGGGTCTCCTCCTGCTCGCGGCGGCGGGGTTTCTCGGGGTGCTCGCGGTGGTCGTGCCCACCTACCTGCTGGGGGCGCTGACGGTGGCGCCGGAGGACTATTACGGGGTTTTCCGGTTACGCGCCGTTGGGGCGGAAGGTCTGGATCAGGCGAGTGGGAAGGTGCTGACCGGGCTCACCGTGGAGTCCGTTTCGACCGTTCGCGGTGACCCGAACGCGGCCACGGCGGATCTCGTCGTCTGGGATGGGACGACGACCGTGCAGACGTCGACCGGGATCGTTCTGGCCTACAGCGATCGCCGGGTCGCGTTCGACAAGACGTCGGGCCTGGTCGTGACGTGCTGCGGGGCCTACGTGGGGGAGACGGGCGTCGAACAGTCAGGCCTGGCCTACAAGTGGCCATATTTCGCCGGTCGGGGGGATTATCCGTTCTTCGATCCGGTCACGTTGCAGACCCGGCCGATGCGCTACGAGGGTGAGGAACGTATTTCGGGGCTGACCGTTTACCGCTACCGCCAGACGATCCCCGACAGCCGTGTCGGCCCGGTTCCCGGTGGCAGACTGCCCGCCGCGGACCAGGACGTCCCCGCCTACCTGTACGCCTCCGTCGACCGGACCTACTGGGTGGAACCGGTTACAGGAACTCCGCTCCGCGTCCGCGAGACCCAGAACCAGACCTTCAGAACCGCCGACGGCCTCCGCCGCCTGACGGCCCTCGCGGCGGACTTCCACACCCCGCCCGAGGAAACGACCGCCCACGCGAACGACCTCCGCCCGACGATCACCATTCTCGGCTTCGCCCGGGGTCCCGCGCCCTGGGTGTGCGGGGGGTCGGCGGCGATCGCCTTGGTGGTGGGCCTCGTGCTCTACCGGCCGGAAGGGCTGCGTGGAACCAGAAACCCCCCGGCCGACCCGGAAGGGCTGCGCGGAACCGGAACACCCCCGAACAACGGGAACCTCCCTGAAGGCGAGAAGCGGCGAAACGACGATGACCTGCACGAAGGCGGCATCTCCGAAATATCGGTTGCCCGAACCCTCGACGCCGAATGAGTCAGATGGCTGAGTTGCGTGACTTCTATGAGAACCCGGAGACGCCGGTGTCGGCGGCCGAGGATCGGACCGCGCGGATCGTCGGGTTTCTCCGGGAGATCGTGGCAACGGCGACTGAGCCGCTGACGATTCTCGACGTGGGCTGCGGAGACGGCGGCATCACCCGGATGGCGGTCGACGCAGCACCCGGGCATCGGGTGATCGGCATGGACTGGGCGGCGGCGCCGTTGCGGACGGCTAGCGGCAAGGGGCTGACGGTGGTGCGCGGCGGCGCGGCCCATCCCGGGCTGCCGGTGGCCTCCGGCCGGGTGGACGTAGTGATCTTCTCTGAGGTGATCGAGCACCTGGTCGATCCGGACGCGGCCATCGTGGAACTGCGCAGAGTGCTCCGGCCGGGCGGGCACCTGCTGCTGTCCACCCCCAACCTGGCGGCCTGGTTCAACCGCGGCATGCTGCTACTCGGCATGCAACCGGTCTTCTCCGAGGTCAGCATGGTGCACGTGTTCGGCCGCCCGGGAAGTTCAGTGGCCGGGCACCTGCGGCTGTTCACCCTGCCTGCCCTCCGCGAATTCCTCCTCGCGTACGGCTTCACGGACCTGATCGTGCGAGGCGCGAGCTACCACGACGTCCCGAAGCCCCTGAAACCGATCGACCGCCTACTCCGCCACTGGCCGGCGGCAGCCGCGATCCTGACCGTGCACGCCCGCAAACCCACCTAGAACATGTTTCGGTTACTTTTCGGTATCCCCAGTGACGCAGGTCACAACAAGCTCTACCATGACGCGAAATAGAACCAGTTTCATGGTCCGGTCATGGAGGGGCGATGCGCCGCACGCTCGGAATCTCTCTCATCGCACTCGGGGCCTTTCTCGTCGTCCTGGCGCCGCTGGTCAGATACCCGGTGGCCGGCCGCCTGGTCCAGGCCCCCGGCGACCAGTACGGCATCACCACGCTGGCCGCCGAGAACGCCACCTATTTCAGCGTCGGCGACCTGAAAGTCCTCACCGGAAACCTGGACATCATCGTCACCACCCGCGGCGACGTGGCCCAAGCCACCGGCGACCACGTCGTCTGGGACCAGTTCACCGCGGTCAACGACGTCACCAACAACAAGCCCGGCATCTCCCTCTCCGAGTTCCGCAGCGCCTTCAACAAGTACACCGGCGTGGGCGTGAACTGCTGCAACGCCAACATCGACGAGAAACCGGTAAGGCTGGAAGGCCAGATCTACCTGTTCCCGTTCGGGGTGGAGAAGAAGACGTACAAGGTCTTCAACTCGACCACCATGAAGGCGTACGACACGGTGTTCGTCGGTGAGGAGACGGTCGGCGGGCTCCCGGTCTACAAGTTCGAGCAGAAGGTCCCGCCGACCGTCATCGACACGCTGGACGCGCCCGCCTCCCTGTTCGGCATGGCGGAGACCGGCAACGTCAAGGTCGACCGGGTGTACGACGGCGTGGTGACGTATTGGGTGGAGCCCACCACCGGCGCCCCCGTCAACCAGCAGCAGCAGCGCCACGAGGTGCTGAAGACCGCTGACGGCGTGGAGCGCATGCCCGCCTTCATCGCCACCGCGAAGTTCACCCCGGCCACCCTGGACGCGCAGGTCGCCACCGTCCGGGCCAGCGCCGACCAGGTAAAGCTGATCAGGACCACCCTTCCGCTGGCGGCGCTCATCCTCGGCCTGCTCGCGCTGGCGGCCGGCGTGATCCTGACCCGCTCACGCCGCGAAGTGAAACACGTTCAGGCCGCAGACCGAGCAGAGGGTTCCGAGTAGAACACGTTGCAGTGAGGTGGCCACCTATCCGTTCCTTTCAGCTTGGCCCTTTCTGGGTCAGACGCCGCGCAGGAAGGCGTTCAGTTCGGCGAGTAGTTCTTCGGCGTAGCGTTTGTCGTTGAACATGTCGCCGGCGTGCTGGGCGCCTGGGTAGACGAGCAGGTCCTTGGTGCTGGTGGTCGCCTTGTGGAGGTCTGTGGCGAGCTGGTTGGCGCCGCCGGTGATGTCGTCCTCGGCGACGACGTAGAGCGCGGGGACGGTGAGTCGTCCGACCGTTTCCTGCTGTTCGGGGAGGCCGCCGGAGAGGGAGATGACGCCGGCCGCCTTCGCTTCGGGGCTGGCAGCGGTGGCGAGCGCGACCGAGCCGCCGAGTGAGCCGCGGGCGTAGACGATCTTTTGGGCACCGAGATTTCTGAGTTCCCCGGCGACGGCCGTCATCTCGGTGGAGCCGCGGTCGAGCATGGTGGGGACGCCCGTGGTTCTGGGGACGAAGCCGTACCGGAACACGGCCCCCCGGAATCGGCTCTTCGCCAGATGGTCGGCCCAGATCAGCCAGTCGCAGTGATAGCCCACCAGGGTGTTGGCGATCACGACGCCGATGGGCCCTTCGCCGGCCACTCCGGCGGTGAGGTCGGCGTCGGAGCTCTTGACCGTCATGGTGGTGAACGGCACCGGCGGGGCCGGTGTTGCAGCCGACGAGAGTGGGGGTGCCGGACGGCGCGCTCAACGTGGCCCGCGCCCGTTGCTCGTCCTCGCCGCAGGCGGCCAGTAGCATCACCACGCCCAACGCCAGCCCCAGAGTACGCATATCAATGTCCGCCGGGACGACGAGACGCGTCAACGCAAGAACTAATCTTACTTTGTAAAGGCGATTGCGTATAGAAATTTCCCCATAACGCACGACAACCACAACCCAAGAACCTCAGCAGCGACGCCCATCCAGAGCTGCTCCTCCGCCGCGCGGACCTCGATCTCCATTTCCCGCACCCCCTGGACGTCGTGCTGGCGGCCGACGACGGCGAGGATGCGGGAAATCACGTGGGGCTGGCCGCAGGCCACTCAGTGCACGGTGACCCGGCTGGCCCGGTAGCGCCCGTTCGGCGATGCTGGCGGCGGACTTCGCTCTGGACCTGGGCCAGCGCGTACCAGGCCGTCGGGGGAGAGCGCGCGAGCCAACTGCGGGCGCCCGCCGCGTTCGGCAACCTGGTGTTCTACGCGGCGGCGATGACCAACTTCACGATGACGGGCGGGGTGCCTTTCACAGCTGAGCGCCGATGATGGGTGCGACGAACGTCAGCGGATTCCCGTACATGCCGAGTTTGGGTCCCGGGTGAGATGCGGCGTCACGGGGTGATGGCCCGGTGCAGGCGGCGGGCCTCCTGGAGGACGAGGCTCGATCCCTTGCGCGCCGCCAGTTCCGCCAGTCCGGGTATCTCGCCTCGCGCTCCGGCCAGGACCGCGGCCTGGACGGCGACGCTCAGGAACTCGCCCAGGCCGCTTCGCGTTTTCTCGCCCGGTGCTGTCGGCAGTAGGAGCGGGACAGCTGTGGTGAGGGCCTGCCACATCTCGGTGTGTGCTCCGGCTGTGGTCAGGTCGGCGAGGGCGGCGGTGATCCGTTTGAGTGGGACGGTATCGGCTCGGACCAGGTGTGCGATGGCCCAGCCGAGATCCGCGGCCGGGAGTTGGCCGCGTGCGGCCAGGATGGTCAGCGCGTCGGCGGCGGCCGCGCGCTGGGCGGGGCGTGGGTGGGCCAGGCAGGCGGCGATGGTGACCGCGGTCGCCTTGCCCACTGGGCCGTCGCCGTGGGCCAGGGCCACGGTGGCGTTAACGACGGTGGCGTTAACGGGGGAGCCGCTGCGCTTGGCGAGCCAGGGCAGCACCTGCACCATGTACGTGGCCACGACCTCGCGGTGGGATGGCATGATCGCTGGCCACCACACCACGTCGTCGGGGTAGGCGGCGTATCCGTTGGCGGGCTGTGCCGAGCACAGTTCGTGCAGCCAGTCGGGTAGGTCGTCGGGTGGTGTCACCGAGGCCCGTATGCCGTGTGGGAAGTCGGGGTGGTGGCTGCCGGGCCGTCCTACCTCGCAGTGCACCTCCGGGTCGGGCAGTCCGCCGTCGCGCAGCCAGTCGGCGAGTCGACGTCCGGCTTTGGTCGGCAGTTTCTCGGCCCGGACGAGCAGGGTCTCGTCCACTTGCCGCGGTAGCCGGAGCAGCGCTTGCTGGAAGTCGGCTTCGAGTGGTTCTGCGTCGCCCAGGCGTTCCATGCGCTCGATGAGCGTCGTGGGGGCGACGTGTCCGGTAGCGGTGGTCGGCGTGGCCAGGAGTACGGGAATCGTCGCGCCTCGCTCGAACAGGTAGATGATCTCCCGAAGGCGGCGCAGGACCAGGCGGTGGGGCAGCACGTCGAGGAAGGCGAGGGCGGGGTCGGCGCGTTTGGCCAGTGCCGTGGTCAGCTGGCGGCTGCGGCCGGGGAAGGTCAGCGCGAGCACGCAGCGGGACAGCAGTGCGTGTGTGGTGCGGTCGTTGCTGCTGTAGGCGTGGCTTTCAGGGTGCACCCAGGTTCCGCGCCAGCTGGGGGTCAGCTGCGCCACGATCTCTTCGCGGTCGCGATGGGCCAGTTCCACCAGGGCGGCGAGGATTCGTTCGATCTGGCTCGGCTCCTCCGGCCAGCGCAGGTCGATGAGTTCGTTGAGCACCTCGGCCGCCGACGCCAGGGGTGGCGCGAGCAGGGGCGGCGGGGGTGCGGTGAGCTTGGTGACGGTCGGCGGTTCCGGTTGCGTCGCGGCCGGAATCGTGCCGTAGGCGGCGGCGAGGCGTTCGCGTAGTTCGTCGGGCAGGCGGCCTGCCGCCTCGCGGATCGTGTCCCGGGCGGCTTGGTCGGCGTGCGGGGCGAGCTTGACCGCCAGCCGTACCGCGCGGTCCCACAGGGCCTGGACGTCTGCGTTGAATACGTGTGCCAGCGCTGCCGCCGCGCCGCCGCCTCTGGATGGGGGTGCGGCGGCGAGCCATTTCACGGCTGCGGCGACGTACTTCTTCTCCGGCCGGAACGCCAGTGCGCCGATCGCCTCGGCGAACAGTTCGTCGGGTAGTGCCCCGGCGGTCGCGGCCCGGCGGAGTTCGTCCAGCGCGAGCTGCGTGAGCGGTGAGGACCCCGACGGCAGAAGCCGGACGAAGTCAAGCACCGGGATCTCGGCTACGGTGGTCTCCAGTTGCCGCCACAAGGTCACGAACGGAGCGATCTCGTCGGCCTCGCCGCCGGTCAGAAAGCGGCTCGCGCAGCCGTCGACCAGCGCCTGGCGCGGCAGCCGTCCCGTCGCGGCGAGGGTGACCAGTTCGCCGGTGATGCTCAGGCCCGACTGCGGGTCGGGTGCGGTGCCGCCCAGCGTTTCGTATCGGCTCGCTTCGCGCTGCTGCCGCCGGCTTTCGTCCTCGTCGGCGGCCAGCGCGTCGGCTACGCCCTGGGCTCGGAACAGGTGGGGGAGCAGGTGGTCGAGCAGTGGGTCGTCGCCGAGGACGGGCCGGCCGCCGTTTTCTCGGCGTCGTGCCATCACCCGCCACGTCCAGGCGGCCACGAACGCGTCACTCTCGGGCGGTACGACGCCGGTCTGGACTATCAGCGCGGCGGCGAGCTCCCACCCCGGCGTGCCCTGCAACCGTCGCCCTGTGCTGCCCGCCGGTGGACGTAGCCGCTTCACCAGCCGTACGGCGAGGTCCTGCCGCCACGCCTCGGGCCGGTGCCGCAGTACGGACATGACCATGGCCGTGTCGGCCTCTTGGTTGCGCACTTGGCGCAGCTCCCGCCGGTTCAGCCAGGCCGTCACCTGGGCGGCCCCACCCATGCAGGCCGCCCCGGCGAGCCGGTATCCGGTGGTCATCTCGCCGAGCCGCACCATGACCTCCCATCGGGAGGTGCCGCCCAGCCGTCTGGCCAGCTGGTCGGGCATTTGCTCGGCCACTGTCCGCCGGTCGGCGTCGCTCAGGGCGTTCAGGAACTCCGCCAGGCGTTCGTAGTCCTGCGCCTCGATGAGGTCGAGGGTCTTGTCCCAGGGGTTCACGTGGCCGCCAGGTTGATGCTGAAGGGGCCGGGTAGAGGACATACCCGGATAGAAACGATCATGGCTGGGACCTTAGTGGCAGGCGCCGACATTCCCGGGGCTCGTACCGTCGGCCGGGTCGCCGGTGGGTTCGCGTCGTCCCAGGAATGAGGGCCTGACGCGGACGCATGTCTACTGAAGGAGTCGGGACCTCTGCGCGGAGGCACGTTTAGGTCCGCGAGGAGGCAGCCAGGATCAGACCGTGACCGGGACCAGCCGGGCCGCCACGCCGGAATCGCCCTGCAGCCGCACGGCCCCGTTTGGAGTCGTGATCACGTGGCCGGGAAAGGATTGGACGGGATGATGCTCGGGCTTGTAGCTTGCAGTTGATCGTGACACCGCCCGAGGAGGTGAGACCCATGAACGCTGTATCGATGTGGGTGCTCCCCCTTCCCGTCACGGCCGGGTGATTGACGTAGGTGTCGCCGGGAGCGCCTCGCCAACAAGGCACTCCCGAAAGGCAACACTTTATGCACTCTCAGCAGGTCACCGCCGAACCATCGTCGAACGACAGGGTCGAGCGTGACTCCACGGTGGGCGACGTCCCCGGAGTTCTCTGGTCGCCGGCTTCCGGCGCCGATCGCGCGCCGCTCGTCTTCGATGTGATCATTGCCGGGTGCGGTCCGACCGGTGCGATGCTGGCCGCCGAACTGCGGCTGCACGATGTGCGGGTACTCGTTCTGGAGAAGGAAACCGAGCCCGCGTCGTTCGTCCGCATAGTCGGTCTGCATATTCGCAGTCTCGAGTTGATGGCGATGCGCGGACTGCTGGATCGCATTCTCCAGCGTGGAAGACAGCGTCCGGCCGCCGGTTTCTTCGCCGCCATCCCCAAACCCGCGCCCAAGGGCCTGGATTCCGCGTACGCGTATCTGCTGGGTATCCCGCAGCCGGTCATCGAACATCTGCTCGGAGAGCATGCGATCGAACTGGGTGCGCAGGTCCGGCGCGGTTGCGCGGTCGCCGGTTTCGAGCAGGACGACGAGGGTGTGACCGTCGAGCTGGCCGGCGGGGAACAGCTGCGTTCGCGCTATCTCGTCGGCTGCGACGGCGGGCGCAGTACGGTGCGCAAGCTGCTCGGTGTCGGCTTCCCCGGCGAGCCCTCGCGGACCGAGACGCTGATGGGCGAGATGGAAGTGGGTGTGCCGCAGGAGGAGATCGCCGCCAAGGTGACCGAAATCCGCGAGACCCGTCAGCCATTCTGGCTCCGGCCCTTCGGCGAAGGGGTCTATAGCGTCGTAGTCCCCGCCGCGGGAGTCAGCGACCGCGCGGAACCGCCCACCCTTGAGGATTTCAAACAACAGTTGCGCACGATCGCCGGAACCGATTTCGGCGTGCACTCCCCGCGCTGGATGTCCCGCTTCGGGGATGCCACCCGGCTGGCCGAACGTTATCGGGTCGGGCGGGTGCTGCTGGCCGGCGATGCGGCACACATCCATCCACCCACCGGCGGGCAGGGCCTCAACCTGGGCGTTCAGGACGCGTTCAACCTCGGCTGGAAACTGGCCGCACAGATCCGCGGCTGGGCGCCGGAAACACTGCTGGACACCTACCAGGCCGAACGTCATCCGGTCGCCGAGGACGTGCTGGACAACACCCGCGCCCAGATGGAACTGCTGTCCACCGAACCGGGCCCGCAGGCCGTGCGCAGGCTGCTCACCGAGCTGATGGACTTCGACGAGGTGAACCGCCATCTGATCGAGAAGATCACCGCGATCGGCATCCGCTACGACTTCGGCGAAGGCCCCGACCTGCTCGGCCGCCGCCTGCGCGACATCGACGTGAAACAGGGCCGCCTCTACGGTCTGCTGCATCGCGGCCGCGGCCTGCTGCTGGACCGCACCGAACGCCTGACCGTCGGCGGCTGGTCGGATCGGGTCGATTACCTCGCGGATCCCACTGCGGTACTGGATGTTCCGTGCGTCCTGCTACGCCCTGACGGCCACGTCGCCTGGATCGGCGACGATCAGCAGGACTTGGACGACCATCTCTCCCGCTGGTTCGGCAAGCCCGCCAACTGACGACGCCGTCTGAGATGCTCCCGGGCGTCCGGACTCACGAACATGCCGATACCTCGCAGGCCACCAGTTGCCTCGCCGATTCTGCTGCCGCTGAAGCGTTGAGGTGCGCGGTTACCTGAGGCCTCCCGCCTCCGTGTCGCATCTGACGGAAATCCCGATCGAGGACGCGGCGGCCTGCCGATGACGCGGTGCCGACGGCGCGGGGTCGGCCGCGCAGTTGGAGATCGTGGCGGAGCCGCCCACCTGGCCGCCCTGCGCGTCGGCTGTGCCGCCGGACGCCGACGAGAGGAACAGCGTGGCGGCTGTCACCGCCAGGGCTGCGACGCCGGTGAGGGCTGCGACGCGGCGACGCCGGCGTACTGTCTTCGCGGGCGGGGGGACGATCGTCGTCATGGTCATGAGGGCTGGCGATATCGCGTGCCTGCCTTCCGCGCGGGCTCGCCGAGGGGGGCGGGCGGGCCCCTCGGCGTGATGCCGGTGCCGGGGCCTGCCGGGGTGGACCTGGTCGGCCGGAACACCTGTGACGGCGGTGAGGACCTCGCTAGCGGAGACGCCTGTGGCGGCGGTGTGGACTTGGCTGGCGGGGGTGTCTGTGGCGGCGGTGTGTGCCTGGCCGGCCGGGGCATCTGTGGCGGCGGTTGACAGTCCGCGGTGGCCTCCGACGAGGTCGCACAGCACTTCCACGGCCGACGGCCGGGCTGCAGGGTCTTTGGCCAGGCAGGCTGCCACCAGTTGGGCGAGTGGTTCGGGGATGCCGGAAAGGTCGGGTTCGGCGTGGAAGATGGCGTTCAGCGTCGCGGGTACGGTGCTTTCGGAGAAAGCTGGCCGTCCGGTCGCGGCGTAGACCATCGTGCCGGCCCAGGAGAACATGTCCGAGGCGGCGGCGATCGCCTGATCGGCGAATTGTTCTGGTGACATGTAGGCCGGGGTGCCCGCGGGCTCGGTGGTGCCGGCCGTGTCCAGCGCGAGCGCGATGCCGAAGTCGATCACGACGGGTCCTTCTGGGCCCATGATGACGTTGCCGGGCTTGAAGTCCCGGTGCACGACTCCGGCGCTGTGGATCGAGGCCAGCGCGGTCAGCGTGGTGACCGCCAGTCGTTCCAGCCCGCCGCCGGTCCGCGGCCCGTCCTTGTCGACCAGTTCCTCCAGCGACGGCCCCGGGACGTACTCGCTGATGATGTACGGACGGTCTTCGGCGAATCCGGTCTCCAGCACCCGGGCGGTGGAGAAGGTGGCCACGCTCGCGGCGATCTCCGCCTCGCGCTGGAACCGGTTCCTGACGTGGGGGTCGGCGGCGAGGCAGTGGTGCATTATTTTGATCGCGACCTGCCCCCCGTCGGGGGACTCGCCGAGGAATACCGTGCCCTGGCTGCCTTCGCCCAGGTGTTTCACCACGTGGTATCCGCTGACTTGCCCCGGATCTCCGCGTCCCACATATAGATCTGCCACGCTGACTCACCTCTCATGATCGCGCCCTGTCACTCCGTCTCTGCCGTCAGAGCCGGGGTAACCGCGTCTCGCCATCATGTTCGGTGGTCAAGGGAACTCCTCAGCGGGCGGAAACCCGCTTTGACTGCACTTTCGCCTGATATGTTGATAAGTATCAACCTATATGTTGATGGGTGTCAACTTCCTGGGATAGGCTTTACCCATGAGCACTCCCAAGGCGCGCGCCGGCCGCCCGCCGGCGGAGTCGTGTCCTGCCACCCTGGAACAGATCCTGGCCGGCGCCCTGCGGATGTTCGCCGACAGGGGTTTTGAGGGAGCCTCGGTGGCCGCGCTCAACCGGGAGCTGGGCGTCAGCCACAACCTCCTCCACCAGCGCTTCGGCTCCAAGGAGAAGCTGTGGTACGCCACGGTCGACTGGGCCTTCGGTGACGTCGCCGCTCAGCTGCTGCCCGAACTGGACGACCTCGCGGGCGGCCCGCTGGAACAGGTGCGCCGGATCATCCGCCGTTTCGTCCTGGTCCACGCCGCCCGCCCGGAAATTCTGCGCCTGGTCACCATTGAAGGCATCGCTGACAGCCCCCGGCTGGACTACCTGTATGACCACCATGTGGCCCCGCTGCTCGCCGCGATGACCGGCCCTTTGGGGCGGCTGGCCGATGAGGGGGTCATCGCCCCGGTCTCGCCGCGTACCCTGCACTTCCTCATCGCGCACGGCGGGGCCGCGCCCTTCAGCCTGCCCGCGCTGGCCCGCCGCATCGGCCCCGGCGACCCGCTGGCGGCCGACGCGATCACCGAGCACGCCGATCTCGTCGCCGACCTGATCCTGGCCGGCCTCCAGGCCCGCCGCCCTCAGGACGCGGGGCCGCGATAAACCCTGCGCGCAAGGGTCTGTTGCGAAAGGCTCGGGTGGTGCCACAACGGAGCGGGAGCCTATCGCGGTCGCATCAGGTCGAGATCTTCGCCCCATGCGTCCGGCACCGCGCCGCGCCCGGCCCGCCGGGCCGCGGCCTCGACATGGGCGAAGAGTTGCCGCTGGGTGAGATCCGTTGTCGCGCCGTCGGCGAGGACGACGTAGAGGTCGTTGAGGACGAGGCCGACGACGGCGGGGTCGGCGACGGCGAGTTCAACGAACGCGGGATAGGTGAGGGGCTGCTCAGTGGGCATCGTGTGATCTCCGGTGGGATGGTGGCTGATTATGCCTGTTGGGGGCGGCCCCACCTGCCGGGGTCGCCCGCACCGGGCGAGCCGTGCGCGAACGCCCGTTAGCACATACCGGGCCCCGGTCGCCCCCGGGAATGCTGGCGATGTGAGTCATGTTGGGGCAGGGCATGACAACAGTTGGACTGATTGGCAGCGGTCACATCGGCAGCACGCTCGCCAGGCTCGCGGTGGCCGCGGGCTATGACGTGGTCCTCAGCAATTCCCGCGGTCCGGAGACTCTGCGGGATCTGGTCGGCGAACTGGGGCCGAACGCGCGGGCGGCCACTCCTGCGGAGGCGGGCGAGGCCGGCGATCTCGTGGTCGTCACGGTGCCGCTGCGGGCCTATCGCGACGTTCCGGTCGAGGCCCTCGCCGGGAGGATCGTCATCGACACGAACAACTACTACCCGGATCGCGACGGGCATTTCGCCGAGCTGGACGACGAGTCGTCGACCACCAGCGAACTCCTTCAGGCGCATCTGCCGACCTCGAAAGTGGTCAAGGGCTTCAACAACATCTTCTTCCAGCACCTGGCTTCCCTGGCCCGGCCGTCCGGATCGCCGGACCGGACCGCCCTGCCGATCGCCGGTGACGATCCCGGAGCGAAGCGCGCGGTGACGGAGTTCCTCGACGCGATCGGGTACGACGTCGTCGACGTCGGCCCCCTGGCGGAGGGCTGGCGGTACCAGCGCGACCTTCCCGCCTACGCCGGGCTGTACGCCGGGGAGGGCCCGGACGGCTGGGACAATCCGGTACCGGCCTCGGCTGACGCCGTGAAGGCCGCTCTGGCCTTGGCCCGCCGGTACTCCGAGTAACCGCCGGCCCTGGGCGGGCTCAGGTGTGGGTGCGCAGGACGCGCCGTTCGACCAGGCCGAGCAGCACGTCGCAGGCCTTGCCCAGGGCCGCCAGCAGCAGGATCGCGAGCAGTAGGATGTCGGTGCGTCCGGTGTTCTGGCTGTCGGTGAGCAGGAAGCCCAAGCCCATCGAGGAGGCGATCAGCTCGGCGGCGACCAGGAACAGCCAGCCCTGGGCCAGGCCGAGCCGCAGCCCGGAGAACACTGCGGGCGCCACGCTGGGCAGCATGATCCGGCCCAGCAGGGAGCCGCCGCGCAGCCCGTACGCCCGGCCCACCTCCACCAGGTGCGGGTCGGCGTGCGCCAGCGCGGCCGACACCGTGGTGTAGACCGGGAAGAAACTGCCGATCGCCACCAGGGTGATCTTCGGCCCTTCGCCGATGCCCAGCCACAGCACCAGCAGCGGCACCCAGGCCAGCGACGGCACGGCGCGCAGCGCGGCCACGCTCGGCGCGACCAGGGCGCGGACCGCGGCCGACAGGCCGACCAGGGCGCCAAGCGCGAACCCGAGCCCGGATCCGGCGGCGAACCCGATCACCACCCGCTGGAGGCTGATCGCCACATGCTGCCAGAGCGTGCCGTCCCCGGCGAGCTGGCCGAGCGCCTCCAGCACCGACAGCGGCGGCGGGAGCTGGGCGGAGGAGTAGGCGCCAGTGGACGCCAAAACCTGCCAGGCCGCCAGCAGCAGGACCGGCAGCGCCAGCGCCGCCACGGCGGCCCGCAGCCCCGGCCCGGATCGGGTCGCCTTGGCGGGCGAGGTCACGGCTTGGCCGCCTGCTGGGCGAACTTCGGCTCCAGCAGCGTCTCCAGTGCCGTCCTCGCGTCCTGCTCGCTCTTGACCTGCTTTTCTGCCACCAGCGTCGGCAGGATGCGCTCCAGCACCTGCCGCTGGGCGTCGCCCGGCACCGGGCTGATGTCCAGTTTGGTCCGCTCGCCCAGCACCACCTTGGCCACCTCGGGAGAGACCTTCGACTCGCGGGCCAGCAACGAGACCGCCGCGTCGGGATTCTTCTGGATCCAGTCGCGAGCCTTCTCGTACGCGTTGACCGCCGCCTGCACCAGATCGGGATGCTCGGTGATGAACGCCTCCCGGGCATTGAGGAAGCCGTAGGAGTTGAAGCCCGGATTGCGGTAGATCAGCTTGGAGCCGGCGTCCACCTGGCCCTGCGCCATCAGCGGATCCAGCCCGGCCCAGGCGTCGACGTCACCGCGCTCCAGCGCGGTCTTGCCGTCGGCGTGCTGAAGGTTGACCACCTCCACGTCGGTCGCCGCCAGGCCCGCCTCGTGCAGCGACTGCAGCAGGAAGAAGTACGGGTCGGTGCCCTTGGTGGCCGCGACCCGCTTGCCCTTCAGCTCCTTGACGTCGGCGATCGGCGAGTCCTTGCCCACCACGACCGCCGCCCACTCCGGCTGGCTGTAGATCCCCACCGCCTTGATCGGCGTCCCGTTGGATCTGGCCTGGAAGGCGGCGGCGCCGGCGGTGGAACCCAGGTCGATGACGTCGCTGCGCAGGTTCTCGTTGGCCTTGTTGCTGCCGGCCGACAGCGTCCAGGTGACCTTGACGCCCTTGGCGGCCAGCTCGGTCTCCAGCCACTTCTGTTCTTTGATGACCAGGCTGGAGGGGTTGTAGTAGGCGTAGTCCAGCCGCAGTTCGGTCTGCGCCCCGGCGGCCGGTTGGCCGGTGGTGTCCTCGCCGCTGACGCAGGAGGTCGCCAGCAGGGCGGCCAGCGTCAGTCCCAGCGTGATCCGGAGTCTGCTCATGGTGCGTCGTTCTCTCTTTCGCGGGGGGCGGCCCGTCGCGGCACGCCGAGGCGGGCCAGCAGGTCGGATCTCAGTTCGGCCAGTTCCGGCTGGTGGTGGTCGCGGGGCCGGTCGCCGGGCACGTCGAGTACGGCGGCGACCCCGGTCGGGCCGCCGTCCGGCGGGGCGGCCAGCAGCACGATCCGGTCGGCCAGCTTCAGCGCCTCGTCCACGTCGTGGGTGACCAGCAGGACGGTGGTGCCGGAACGGCGCTGCACGTCCTCGACGAGGTCCTGCATCCGCAGCCGGGTCAGCGCGTCCAGGGCGGCGAACGGTTCGTCGAGCAGCAGCACGCCCGGCCGTCTGGCCAGCGCCCGGGCCAGGGCGGTGCGCTGGGCCATCCCGCCGGACACCTGCCGGGGCCGGTGCCGGGCGAACCCGTCCAGCTCCACCTCGGCCAGCCACCGGCGTCCCTCGGCGTCGCGGTCCGCCCTGGGCAGGTCGCGGGGGAGGCCGAGGGCGACGTTCCCGGCGAGGGTGCGCCAGGGCAGCAGCCGCGGCTCCTGGAAGACCACGGCACAGCGCGGGTCGATGCCGGCCACGTCGTGCCCGTCGACCCGAACCGTTCCGGCGGTGGCGGTGTCGAGCCCGCCGACCAGCCGCAACAGCGTCGACTTGCCGCAGCCGGAGGCGCCGAGGAGCGCGACCACCTCGCCCGGGGATATCTCCAGATCGATGCCCTGCAGCACCACATGTTCGCCGAAGGCCCGGCGCACGCCGCGCAGGGAGACCCCGGCGGGGGCAATTCCGGCCGAGCCCACCACAGAGGTACGGATCACCACAACCAGAACAATAACCTACTAAACCAGTAGCAAAAACGGACTTACCGTCGTGGCAGGCCGGACGCAACAAATCTGGCCGCCCAGTCGTCTCAGGGGGTGTGGAAGAAGACAACGCGCCGATTCGCTCCCGCGGTCACGACGCCAACCTCACCCGGGAAGCTGTGGTTCGACCCTCCGGGAGAGGCGCCCGCCGGTTGCGGCTGGCGGGCGTTGTCGCCGCCGGCGCGGCTCTCGCCCTGGGCGTGATGTGGCTGGTTTTCCCGGATCGGGTCCGCGTCGCCTCCTCCGTCGGCGTCCCGGGGCTGCCTCCTCCGCCGTCGGAGGTCTGGCCTGAGGCGGTCCACGAGCTTCCGCTGAGGCTGCCGGATGGCAATCCGTACCAGCCGATCCTCTTCCTGGACCGGGACAGGATGCTGATCAAGGTCGAGGCCGGGCTGCTGGCCTCCTACGATCTGCGGACCGGCGAGGTGAAGGACCTGGTCCGCCTCCGGAAGGAGATCCGCGCCTCCGGCTTCGCCGTCGGGTCGGGGGCCATCGTCTGGTGGACGAGCCGCCGCGACCGCGACGGCCAGGTGGTCGACATCTGGACCGCGCCGATCACCGGCGGAAAGGCAGCCGTCCGCGCGAGCGCCCGGCCGGACGGACTCGTGAAAGACCCCAGACTCCAGGTACTGTCCTCGGCCCTGGTGAGCATGGACTCCTTCAGCGGGCTGTCGGTGGCGGGCGGGAACATCTACTGGTCCAGCGTGAACGCCGGCCTCTGGCGGCTCCCGCTGGCCGGCGGCGCGCCCCCGGCCCCGGTTCCCGGCACCGCCGGATACCACTTGCTCTCCTATCCCTGGATGGGCCGGCCCGACGAATGGGGCAGACCACTCCCGCCCGGACAGGCCACTCCGGGCGACACCAACCGGCCCGTCTTCGGCGACCTGCTCAACATCGAGACCGGCGAGACCAGCACCGCCGTCATCCCCCCTGACACCCACTCCTGGACCTGCGGCCTCACCCGCTGCATGGGCCCCCTGCCCGGCAACTCCGGCGAGAACGGAGCCGCCCAGTCACGCGACGGCTCGGCGCAGCGGCGGCTCCCGTCCATGGAGACCCAGAACGCGGCCATCGCCCGGGACCGTTTCTCCATCCTGCGCGTGTACGGCACCGGCCACCGGGTCGAGGCCGTCGCCTTGGTGGACCTGAAAACCGGCGAGGCCGGCCTGGTGGGCCGGCGCGGCGTGGGGGACGGCCTGGCCCGCGGCCAGCTCTTCCACCACACCGACCTGTACTCCTACCGGCTCAACGACAAAATGATCATCGTTGACCTGCGCGCCATCCCCTAGCGCGGCAACGTCCGCAACCACCATGAGCGCGCCGCCCTGTCGACAGATGTGACAACGACGCTGGGATACGGCGTGGTCCTGTTGGTGCCGAACAATTCACGGTTCCGGCAGTTCGTGATCGATTCCGGCTCAGGCCAGGTCGACGGGCCGTATCCGCAGCTTGGCGGCGATGCGGGCCAGCGCCTGCTGGTCGGCGGCGGTGAGCGGGTCGAGCACGAACTGCCGGACCGCGCGGACGTGCGTGGGCGCGGCGGGGACGACCACCGCGTAGCCGGGGCGGATGGGCGACCGCTCGCCCATCTGGACGGAGAGTCGGTGTCGCCGCCCTCGGCGCCCCGAAGATGCGCGTCGAGATCCGCGTCACCGCCATCATCGGGAGCTGAGTCGACAACGTCCCGTGAGGTCAGCCGGATTGGGACGTGGGGTGCGACTTGCGGAGTCTGGCCGCCCGGGTGATCAGGTGAGGTGAAGCCGGGCGGTTCTGGTGGCGATCATCACAAAAGCGACACTCGTGCATTCCCGGGCCTTGGCATCAGCGCGTACAGCGAGCCGTCGAATGAGACGCCCCGAGGTCCATCAGCTCAGCCAGAGCCGGAGTCTCCCTCTCCCAGCGGGAGAGGCGGTCGTGGACTGTCGTCGTTACCGCACAGTTCCAGCACTTCCAGCACCTTCTGGGGTTGGGTCATGTCAGCGCTTCGCTCCAGGAAGATCAGCTGGCGCTGGGTCAGCGTCCGCACCGCGAGCTGGCCCTTGTCCTTGATGACCAGCACGCTGCCCACCAGCAGCACCGCCTGATCAGTTCCCTGAAGTGCCTGAATGAGCGTCGCCGCGGCCTGCGCCTGGAGGTTGTCGTTCTGGGCCTGGACTTTGTGCAGGCCGTGCAGTTCGGCGGCCCTGCGAATCTCGTCGGCTATCTCCTTGGCTTCGGCAGTGCTCGCCAGGTCCTTGGCCTTCATCCTGAACGTACGAAACCACGACCCCCGAAGAGGGGCGATCTGAGCGGAAACGCCCCAGCCGAACGATTCCGCCAGCGCGACGACCGCCGTCTCCACCGCGGAACTGGCCGGTTCGTCGGAAAGATAGACAAAGCACTCCTGCGTCGCCTTCGAGGCCCCGACGCGGGATTGCCGGAGAAGGGCACTGCGCATTTCGGTCTCAATGGGATTGGGCGGACGAGCATCACCCGAGTGACCGCCTCCGGCCGATCCGACCTGCGCCCTTCCGCCAACGACAAGGCGGTCCCGTTCGGCTTCCGCGACCTCCTCGAGTTCGAGCAGGACGCCACTGACGAGCGCGATCGCCGACGCCGGGCGCTCATTGACCAACCTGCGCGCCTGCTCAAGTCTGATCTGGAGAGTACGCAGCCTTGATCCGGTCGTCGGATGCGGTTGAAGCGCCAACTCCCGGTCCAGCAGGTCCTCGACCTCGGCCAGCATTTCGCCGGCCAGGCCGGTAAATTGCTGACTGCGAAGTTTGGATCTGCTACCCGTTAGGGCAACCGCGACAAGTCCCTCGACGACCCGCTCAGTGAAACCCCATGACGGCAACCCGCGGTGCTCGTCCGCGCCGGGGGAGACATTGTCAGGCTGGTCCCACAGTCCCCGCACCCTGCCCCTCGACAAGCCGCCGCTGGTGGAGATATCGCCAAATGCCGTCGACGAGCGCCAGAAGACGCTGGCTGGTCCTCATGCTCTGCGTCAGCGACGCCACCCAGGCGGCCTGTTTCAGCAGCAAAGGCGCGAAGTCGGAGACCATCCAGATCAGTGGCGGGCCGAGCTCATCGCTGCCGCGCAGGTCGACCGGGAGGCCGAGGACATGCGGGTTGCCCGCTGGATCGTCGCCGACCACGCGGCGGGAACGCCGCATGGGCCAGGCCAGTTGCTCCAGGACACCGGGGACGCGGACCAAGTCGACGTCGTCTGACCTGTCGGTGACCGATCTCTGGGTGATGATGACTGCGATGCCCAGAGAGTAATAGGGCGACTCATCCCCATCGGTCGTACGCCACGGAATGTCCTCCAGCGGCCCCGGCCGAACGTAGCGATCGTCTGCCAGTACTCCTGAGTCAACGACCAGCGACGATGCAGCGACTGGCCAGGGCCATCTGATCGTCGTTGAGCAGACCGAGCACCCGGGTCCGTTCGGAGAACAGGTCGCCGATACCAGCCATGGCGTTGACCGTGAAGTACAGGATCGGCGCCGCGCCCGCCACACCCTCAGGCTGCGGTCCCACGTCCAACGGGGTCTCCACCGCCGGGGCGTCCTTGACGATCCCCCAGGTCCAGCCGCACTCGACCAGCAGGCCCGGATCATCCGAGTCGACCCCGGCGGTCAGGTCCCGCAGTCCGGCCCGGATGAGCTGTAGTTCACGCTGAAAGGTCCTCAAAGATCTGCCGCTCCGGGAGGCCGGCCTGGTTGACGGTTGCCAGCAGCACACGCCCCGCGTCGCTGGCCGGGCCGAAAGCGTTGACCGTGAAACTGCGCTGCAGCCCGACCATCGCGGCCGACAGCCGCGTTCTGGCCGAGTCCTCGCACGCACGCAACTCCTCGCGGAGTTCCTCCTGGACGCTCTGGCGATACACCCGAAGGAAGGCCAGGCCGTCCAGCATGAGCGTCACCGACGTGGAGAACGAGTCCACAACGTCGAGCCGCATCTGGCGGGGAGACACCTGCTCGTCGGGGTCGGCGGGCGCGAAGTAGGTGCCTGCGGCAAACAGCGGCCGCCCATCCGCGCCGGTATAGCGGCGCAGATAGTCCCCGACAGCCTTCAGGATGCGGTTGGCAATCTCGGCGCTGTCCCCTAAAGCGGCCAGCACGTCGTCGGCGATCTCATTCGGAGTGCCGAGGTTAAACCCGGGAAGCTCGGAAGCCGGATAAAGCAGACAGGCCAGTTGCTCCGCATCGGAGATGCTGTTCGAACCACTTCGGCCGCCCCACGTCCAGTCGCCCTCACGCAGCGAGGTGCGGGCGACGGCCGCCCAGATCTCCAGGAGCTCCCGCCGTGGCTCAAGATCCATACACAGTCATCCCCTCCGACACCTCTACACAGAGCGTCGGCCCATGACCGCCTCGGTGTAGCGCGAGGGAGTTCATTTGCGTATGCTCCCACCCGCTGCAACGACGACCAGCCCGTGATCCCAGCGGCGGCGGCAGGCAGCGCCGCCGTCGGCTGGCGGCATGGTCGCCGGGACCCGCAAGCGGGCCATCGGACGCGGCGAGCACACACGGGCCTGCGCGTCGGCATCGAGGCCGAGGAATGCACCAACCCGCCGCTCTGGAGATGCGCGGTACGGGTGACTTCGGCGCTGAAGCGAGCCACTTCCTCCACGACCGGTCGATGGAAGGTCACAGCTGTGTGGCCGTGCGGATCAGCCCGGCCAGGGCGAGGGAACGGCTGTGCGCGGGCCAGGCGATATGGGTCACGACAGGGGGCGCGTCGGTCAAGGGGACGGCGGTGTGCTCGGCCCACAGCCACGCGCGGGCGGAGTCGGGGATGATGGCCACGGTACGGCCGAGGGCGATCAGCTGGGCCAACTGCGTCTGGTCGCGGATCTCGGGGCCCGGGCCGGGCGGGAAGATGCCGTGGCGGGGCCAGCGGGCGAGCGGAAGATCGGGGACGTCGCTGACCTCGGCCAGGGACAAAGTCCTGCGCGCCGCGAGGGGGTGCCCGGCGGGCAGGACGGCGATCTGCCCCTCGGTCAGCAGTTCCTCGCTGTCGAACCCGGCCAGGGAGTTGAACGGCGCGTGCATGAGCGCCACGTCGGCGCGGCCATTACGCAGCAGCTCTTCCTGCTCGCAGATGCCGCACGGCAGGACCTCGATCTCGGCGGCGTCGGGCTCGGCCGCGTAGGCGTGGAGAAGCTTCTGCAGCAGCTCGTGCGAGCCGGCGGCCTTCACCGCCAGCACCAGCCGATTGCGGGGGCCGCCCGGACCGTCGGCGGCACCGGCGCGGCGGGTGCGGCGAGCGGCGGCGGTGGCCGCGTCGAGGGCTGCGCGGCCCTCGTGCAGCAGCACCTCTCCGGCGCCGGTCAGGCAGACTCCGCGGCGGTTGCGTACCAGCAGGGAGACGCCGAGACGCCGTTCGAGCTGCTGGATCGCCCGCGACAGCGGCGGCTGGGCCATGCCGAGACGCTCGGCGGCGCGGCCGAAGTGCAGTTCCTCGGCGACGGCCACGAAGTACCTCAACTCGCGTGTCTCCAGGGCGTCCACGGCCACAACCTACCTCAGTGATACCTACCGGGTATGACAGGGCACCGTATCGGTGTTGGATGCACCGCCCGTACGCGAGCGAACATCAACGTCATGAGCGAAACGAAGATCGCGCTGGTGACCGGCGCGAACAAGGGAATCGGATACGCGATCGCCGCCGGGCTGGGCGAACTCGGATACCGCGTGGGTGTGGGAGCCCGCGACCAGGTCCGGCGCGAGACCGCCGTTGAGAAACTGCGCGCCGCCGGGGTGGACGCATTCGGGGTGCCGCTGGAGGTGACCGGCGCCCACAGCGTCACCGACGCCGCGGAACTGATCGAACGGCGGGCCGGGCGCCTGGACGTCCTGGTCAACAACGCCGGCATCTCAGGCGACGCGGGTCCAGGGTGGGCGCAGGACCCGACCACGCTCGACCTCGACGTGGTCCGCACGGTCGTGGAGACCAACGTCATCGGTGTCATCCGGGTGACCAACGCCATGCTGCCGCTGCTGCGGCGCTCAACCTCGCCACGCATCGTCAACCTCTCCAGCAGCGTCGCCTCGCTCACCCGGCAGGCCGACCCGGACATCGAGATCGGCCCCATCATGGCGGCCTACTCCCCGTCGAAGTCGTTCCTCAACGCCGTCACCGTCCAGTACGCCCGGCAGTTCGCCGGTACGAACATCCTGATCAACGCCGCCTGCCCCGGCCTGGTCGCGACCGACTTCACCGGCTTCTATGGCCCCCGCACTCCCGAACAGGGCGCAGCCACAGCGATCCGGCTCGCCACACTCCCCGACGGCGGCCCGACCGGTTCGTTCTTCGAGGACGACGGCGTCATCCCCTGGTGACCTTGAACCTGTGCCGGCCGGCGTCAGGAACTCGTGAGGATGACGAGTTGCTGGGTCGCCCTGGTCATCGCGACATAGCGGTCGACCGCCCCTTCGATGCCCTTGCCGTACGCCTCCGGGTCGATGAGGACGACCAGGTCGAACTCGAGTCCCTTCGACAGCTCCGGGGTCAGCGACCGGACGCGGGACGTCGTCCGGAAGGTGGGATCGCCGATGACGCAGGCGATCCCGTCGGCATGCGCGGCGAGCCAGGCGTCGAGGATCGAGCGCAGATCCGAAACGGATCCGTGCACGACGGGGACGTCGCTGGTGCGGATGGAGGTGGGCACGTTGGCGTCCGGGAGCACGGCCCGGATGACCGGCTCGGCTTCCGCCATGATTCCCGCAGGCGTCCGGTAGTTGACGCTCAGGGAGGCCAGGTTGACCCGGTCGATCCCGATCCGCTTCAGTCGTTCCTGCCATGACTCCGTGAACCCGTGCCTGGCCTGGGCGCGATCCCCGACGATGGTGAAGCTCCGGGACGGGCACCTGAGCAGCAGCATCTGCCACTCCGCGTCGGTCAGTTCCTGAGCTTCGTCCACGACGATGTGCGCGAACGGGCCGGCCAGCAGGTCCGGTTCGATGCCGGGCGGCGCGGTCTCGTCGACCAGGGTGTTCCGCATGTCCTGTCCGTGCAGCATCGTCACCACACCTTCACCGTCGTCGTCGGCCTCAAGCAGGGCGTCGACGACCTTGGTCATCTGCTCGCGTTCGGCGGCGACAGCGGCCCTGTGCCGACGCTTACGCCGTGACGCCTCCGGGTCGCCGAGCCGCTGCCGTGCCGCGTCCAGCAGCGGCAGGTCGGACACCGTCCAGGCCTGGGCGTCCCCGCGCTGCAGCGCCTGAATGTCCTCAGGGCTGAGCCAGGGAGCGCATTTCCGCAGGTAGGCGGGCACCGACCAGAGGTCTCCGACAAGGTCGGCCGCCTCGATCAGCGGCCACGCGCGGTTGAAGGTCGTGAGCAGCTCCCTGTTCAGCAGCAGCGACTTGCGCAGCAGGTCAGCCGGGGCGTCGCCGCCGTGCTTGTCCATCAGGATCGTGAGCAGCTCCTCCCAGATCTGGTCGCGCGCGTCGTTGTGCGGCGTACCGGGCTCCGGCGCGTCGAACGCCTCAGCCCAGTCCTCGGCACTCAGCCAGATGTCGGACCAGTGGGTCGTGACCGTCATCCCCGTGGTGGGCGGATTCTCGTAGAACCGGACGGCCGGCTCGATCGCCTTCACCAGGTTCGCGGACGACTTCAGCCGGGCCACGTTCGGGTCGGTCTCGATCGCCGCCGCGGCACCTTCGGCGACGAGGTCCCGCAGGGTGCAGGTCTGCACACCCTCCTCTCCCAGGCTGGGCAGTACGTCGGCGACATAGGCCAGATACGGCTGGTGCGGACCGACGAACAGCACGCCGCCCCGGTGATGACCGAGGCGAGGGTCGGAGTAGAGAAGGTAGGCGGAGCGGTGCAGAGCGACGACGGTCTTCCCCGTGCCCGGCCCGCCGTCCACGACGAGAGCGCCGCGGGATCCCGCGCGGATGATGGCGTCCTGGTCGGCCTGGATGGTGCCGAGCACGTCCCGCATCCGGGCCGACCGGTTGCCGCCCAGGCTGGCGATGAAGGCGGACTGGTCGTCGAGCGCGGCGTGCCCTTCGAGCCCGTCCGGGGTGAACACCTCGTCCCAGTAGTCGCTGATCCGGCCGCGGGTCCAGCGATACCTGCGGCGGCTGGCCAGGCCCATCGGGTTGCCGTGGGTCGCTCCGAAGAACGGCTCGGCCGCGGGGGAGCGCCAGTCGAGCAGCAGCCGGCGGCCCGTGCTGTCGGTGAGGCCGAGCCGTCCGACGTACACGGGCTCGGGGTCGTCCGCGCTGACCATGTGTCCGAGGCACAGGTCCAGGCCGAAGCGGCGCAGGGTGCGCAGGCGGGCGGTCAGCCGGTGGATCTCCAGGTCCCGGTCCAACGCGGCGCGGCCTTTGCCGCCGGGCGCCCTGCGTTCGGCATCGAGGCGGCCGGACAGGTCGGCGATCGACTGCCCGAGGCTCTCCGCGATGGCCGTGAAGTGCTGCTCGTCGCCGGCGATCAGCTTCGGGTCGGCCTTGGGGGCGAGGTGGTCGGGAAGGTCAAACGCGCTGGTAATCAGGGGGTTCACGTCCATTAGCTCCGATCTGAAGTCGATTTCAGCCAGACGCGCAAGGCGTCTGGACCGGCGTGCCGGACCTGGTGGCTCGACCCGTAGGCAGGGTGGGTCCTGGCTCCGACGATCCTGCGCGGTTCACGCGGGCACTGGCGGCCTTCCTTGGCTGACCGCGCCGAGCAGCAGTTTCGCGCCGAGCTCGCGCGACGCCGCCAGCGGTTCGACGTCCCCGCACGACCCATACGTCGACAACAACACACGCACTTCGCAATCCCCCATTGCCGCCGATTCTGGTCTCGGCCGACGATTCTGCGGCACGACCCGGGTCTTGCCGCAAGCCCCCCGGTGCGCTATACGTTGAAAGTGGAGAGGGGCGGAGCGGATACTCCCCTTTCCCTTCATCGTCCGCTGTAGGCCGCGAGTTCGACGGTGCCGCTTCACAGCGGATGTCAGGGGCTTCGTCCAGTGTGCGCCGGCAGGGTGGCGGTCGGCCAGCGCTGGGTGAGCGCGGCGGAGACCGTGTCGGCGATGCCGTCGAGCCGTACTCGCTCCTCGGGGTCGAGGTCCTGGTTGGTGATCGCGGTTCGGGTGCGGCGCAGCTGCGCGCCGATGCACTCGGTGTGCGCGGGTGTCCGGCTGGACCAGGCGACCTCGCGCAGCAGAGTCAGCAGTCGTGCCATCACCTCTGGATCTGCGGCCCCGTAGCGGCGGGGCTGGGCCAAGCCCAGTTCCAAAAGCATCGGCAGATCCGGGCGAGCCAGGATGACCCGGATCGTTCCCTCGGTATCGCGAAGCACTTTGGGCCCCAGGTCACGCCCGACCGCTTCGCACAGCACCGCGGAAATATGCCCCAGGGCGTGGACCGCGGTCGTCGGATCGTTCACCCCTGGCGAGAGTGCCTTGACGGCGACGTCGACGAGCTGGCGCAGGCCGAACGCCACGTCTTGCGCCGTCGTTCTTTCAAAACCCGTTCGTGTCGCCGCCCCAACCCGCCTGCTCAAGGCGTCGACCTGCGGCGGGGTCAACGGACCGGGCCCATCAAGGCGCCAAGCGGTGGCGATGGGAACGCCGGCGATCAGAGATTCGCCGGGGCAGCGGTCGAGCAGAATCACGGCGTCGGCGTCGACCGCGGCGTCGACCAATGCGGTCTCGTCCACGGAGGTGAAGAAGCCGGAGGTGGACGCGCTCAGCGGTACCGCACCGGCAGGCGGCTGGGGCAGGGGCGGGGCGGGTTGCGGCGGGTGAGGCAAGAGCCGCCGCACGGTTTCCGCCGCCTCCTCCTGGACCTCCCGCAGCATCGACTCCACCCGGATCTGCCGGGCGAGATGGGCCAGGAACACCACCAGCCCAAGGACGCTGACCAGTCCCAGCACGTATGCCACGGTCACCGAAATCTGCGGCACGAACGCGGCCTGTGCCTCCAGCGAGGTCCGTACGGTCCGCAGCACCGTGACCGCGTACGTGAACGTGGCCAGCAGCAACGCCAGCGTGCCGTGCACCAGCCGGTCACGGGTGAAGGTGCGCAACAGCCGTGGCGAGAACTGGCTGCTGGCGAGCTGGAGGGTCACCACGGTCAAGGAGAAGGTCAGCGAGGTCACCGTGATGATCGACCCCGAGATCACCGAAAGAAGCGTTCGTGCCGCGTCCGGACCGCCGCTGAAAAGGAACGCGCTCACCGGCGATGACAGCCGACCGTCCACGGCCGCGTCCAGGGCGGGCAACATCACGCCCAGGCCGAGCGCCACCAGGATCCCGACAGCGGGCAGGGGCCACAGTTTCGTACGCCAAGCGTCGCGCAGGACACTCCATCGCTGCCGATCGTCACCCAGGCCAGGGCCGGACATCTACCCTCCAGCCCGTGTCGATGGCCCGCCGCCGACGTGCGGGCCGGGCAGAGCGCTGCGCCGACCGGCGTGTCCGGCCGAGACCACGCTGAAGCTGCCGTCGGTCTCCAGCACCACAGCGGTAACCGCGCCCAGATCACCCAAGCCTTGAGCCCGGACCGCCTGACAGACCTCGCCCGCTGTGACCCGTTGTGCGCGCATCAGCTCGGGCTGGAATTCACCGTCGCGAAGCCGTCCTACGTCGGACCAACCTTGAAAGAACATGAATCCGCCTTACCCGGCCAGGGCGAACCAAAGCAATTTCGCTTGATGCCGAAGGCGAGCGACAGTGACGGGCCGGTCTCGCCTTGTGCTGTGAAGGACCAGCCGATCGACCCCCTCACGGTCCGCCGGCGGCAGCGTTCTCCACCGCTAATTTCTGCGCTCAGACTCCTCGCGGGCCGGACCGCGCGCTGCTCAGTCCCACGGTCCAGCCGGACCGGTTGCGCCGGCAGAGATCCACGACGGCCCGTACCACTACATCAAGAACTGGGACTACGACTGTAGCCGTTAGCTGCTCAAATTCGGCACGAAAGTGGCTCACGCCAACGGCCGGCCGCCTCAGGCGGGATAAACCGGTGCGGCCCACCGCCACATTCCGCGCGGTGGGCCGCACAACGACTAGCCGACGCGCTCCGGCACAGGCGGGCGCGACGTGGCGAGGTGGTGGTTGAGCCGTTCGCCCTCGACGTCGAAGTCGGGCAGCACCCGGTCCAGGACCTTCGGCAGCCACCAGGCCGCCCTGCCGAGCATCGCCATCACGGCCGGGACCAGCGTCATGCGCACCACGAACGCGTCGATCAGGACGCCGAGCGCCAGCGCGAAGCCCATCGACTTGATGATCGGGTCCTCCATGAAGACGAAGCCGCCGAACACCGAGGTCATGATGAGCGCGGCGGCGGTGACCACCCGGGCGTTGTGCCCCATGCCGTTGATCGTGGCCTGCCGGGCGGTGTCGCCGTGCACGAAGTCCTCGCGCATGCGTGAGACCAGGAACACCTCGTAGTCCATGGCCAGGCCGAACAGGATGCCGATGAGCAGGATCGGCAGGAAGCTGACCAGCGGTCCCGGCACCTCGACGCCGAACAGCCCGGCCAGGCGCCCCTCCTGGAAGATCGCCACGGTGATGCCGAACGTCGACCCGATGGTCAGCAGGAAGCCGAGCGCCGCCTTCAGCGGTACCAGGATCGACCGGAAGACCAGCATCAGCAGCAACACCGACAGCCCGACGACGAGCAGCAGGTAGACGGGCATCGCCTCGCCCAGCTTGTCCGACACGTCGATGCCGACGGCGGTCGCGCCGGTGACGGCGATCTCCGCGCCCGCGATGGTGGCGACCTTGCCCCGGATGGCGTGCACGGCGGCCTCGGTCGAGGCGGCGGTCGGCCCCTCCTTGGGGATGATCGCCAGCAGCGCGGTCGTGCCGGTGGCGTTGGGCTGCGGCGGGGCGACCGCCAGCACGCCGGGCACCTGCTGGATCAGCGCGGCCGCCTGCCCTGCGGCGGTGTTCACGGCGGCGGCGTCCTCGGCGGAGACGACGGCGATCAGCCGTGCGTTGAAGCCCTCGCCGAAGCCCTTGCTGGTGAGATCGTAGGCGGCGCGTTCCGGGGTGCCGGGCGCGGCCGTGCCCGCGTCGGGCAGCGCCAGCCGCAGATCCTGTACGGGCAGCGCCAGCACCCCCAGGCCGACGATGCCGATCAGCAGGATCGGCACCCGCAGACGGCTGACCAGCCGCCCCCACGTGTAACCGAAGCCCTCCTTGGCGACCGCGCGGCCGTCGCGCTGCTTGCGTGGCAGGACCCGCGGCCCGGCGTACGCGAGGATCGCCGGCAGCAGCGTCAGCGCCACGAGCACCGCCACGGCGACGGTCCCGGCCGCGGCCAGGCCCATGACGGTCAGGAAGGGGATGCCGGCGACGAACAGACCGGCCAGCGCGATCACCACGGTCGCCCCGGCGAACACCACGGCGGACCCGGCGGTGCCGGTGGCCCGCCCGGCGGCCTCCTCCCGATCCAGCCCGTCGGCCAGGAACTGGCGGTAGCGCGAGGTGATGAACAGCGAGTAGTCGATGCCCACGGCCAGGCCCAGCATCAGCGCGAGCACCGGGGTCACCGAGGTCAGCTCGAATACGCCGCTGAGCGCGAACAGGCCGGCCATGCCGACCCCGACGCCGACCAGCGCGTTGAGCAGCGTCATCCCGGCCGCGACCAGCGACCCGAAGGTGACGATCAGCACGATCGCGGCGATCAGCACGCCGATCGCCTCGGAGCCGCCGACCTCCGGCGCGGCCCGCAGCACCTCACCGCCGTGCTCCACCTGGATGCCGGTGGCCGAGGCCCCCGCCTTCAGGTACGCCTTACGCTGCACGTCGGTGATGTCGTCGATTTTGTCCTTGAACTGGACCTGGACCAGCGCGTACCGGCCGTCGGGGGAGAGCGCGCGGGCCTGGAAGGGATCGATCGCGGCCACCACGCCGGGCACGGCGGCGGCTTCCTCCACCACCGGCGCGACGACCGCGGGGTCCAGTTTGCCGCCTTCGGGCGCGGCCACCACGATGACGCCGACGGCGCCGCTGGCCTGCGGGAACTCCCGCACGAGCGAGTCGAGGGCGCGCTGGGATTCCGTGCCGGGCATGGAGAACTTGTCACTGGACGGGCCGAGGAACAGGGCAGCGGCCACGCCCAGGAGCGCGAGCAGCAGCAACCAGACGGCGGCGACTCGCCCCCGGTTGCGGAAGGAGAACCGGCCGAGCCGGTACAGCAGGGTCGCCATGAGTAGGGGTCTCTCCCAATGATCAGTCAGTTGGGCGGCCGAGGGCGCGCAGCGCGCCACGGGTCAGTTCCACGCGCATGATCTCGTCCGGGACGTCGACGCCCCGGGCGCAGGTCAGGAAGATGCCGACCAGAGTCATCCAGCCCACCACCCGGCACTCCTGCCCGGGGGCCCGGCCGACCAGTGCGTCCACCAGGCTCTCGGTGGCGCTGTCGACGTCGGGCAGTTCGGGGCGGCAGAGCAGGTCGTCGACGTCCACGAGAAGGATCTTGACTTGGCGGCGGAATCGCAGCGCGAGTTCCACCAGCCCGGCGACGGCCTCCCGGGCGGCCTGCTCCCCGTCGAGCGGGGCGAGTTTCCCCTGGATGGTCTCCAGGTCCCGCCCGACCGGCGCGAACAGTTCGCTCAAGATCGCGTCTTTGTTGGTGAAGTGGTAGAGCAGCGATGCCTTGGAGCAGCCCACGTCCGACGCGATGTCCTGGAGGGACGTGCCGCGGAAGCCGTGGGCGGCGAACAGTCGGGCCGCCGACTCCAGGATCTCCGCTCGCATCGAGGTCATGACCCCAACATAACTGACCGATCGGACAGACTCTGTCCGATCGGTCAAAGGGTAAGCGAAATCACACGAAACGCATGACCTGTTCAGGAGGACCTGGGGCTGGGCTCCATGACGACGGTGGGCAGCCGGGCTTCGACCAGGGTTCCGCCGGTGTCCGGTGAGGTGATCGCGCAGGTGCCGCCCAGTTCGGCGGCCCGTTCCCGCATCGAGGAGGTGCCCACTCCGGCGCGCCGCAGCTCCGCCAGCCCGACGCCGTCGTCCTCGATCCGCACGATGAGCTGCTCGTCCTCCCGGGTCAGCTGGAGCAGCACCCGGCCTGCTTGGGCGTGCCGCCGCACGTTGGTGAGCGCCTCCTGGACGATCCGGTACGCGGCGACTTCGACGGCGGCGGGCAGTTCGCCGAGCTCGTCGGCGACGACTTCCACACTGGTGGCCGGGGGCAGTGTCTCCTTGGTGAGCGAGGTGACCGCGCCGGTCAGGCCGAGGTCGTCGAGGGCGGGCGGGCGCAGGCCGTACACGAGTTCGCGGATGTCGCCGGTCACCGCCTCCATGCCGGAGCGCAGGTCCTCCAGCAGGTCGTCGGCGGTGGCGGGGGAGCGGCTGATGCTGATCCTGGCCATGTTGAGGGTCATCGCCATCGCGCCGAGCGTCTGGCCGAGCCCGTCGTGCAGGTCGCGGCGCAGGCGGCGGCGCTCCTCCTCGCGGGCGGCCAGGATGCGCCCGCGGGAGCGTTGCAGGTCGGCGGCCATCCGGGCGGAGTGCGCCATGTCCGCGACGTACGGCAGCAGGGTGGTGATGACGCGTTCGTCGTGGGAGACGGCGAACCGGCGCGGCCCGCAGGGGCCCAGCAGCAGGCGGCCGACGGGTTCGCCGTGCCAGATCAGGTCGATCGCGCGCGGCCGGTCGCCGACCGAGCCGCTGTCCATCCGCGGGCCGTCGGTCACCTCGACGGCGGCCCCGGCCACGGCCAGGCCGTCCCGGACCACGGTGACCGCGACGCCGAGCGCCTCGGCGGGGTCGGCCTGCCGGGCCTCGTGGACGAGGCGGCCGGCGAGCAGGCGGGGGTCGCCGGACCTGCCGTAGAGCATGCGGTCGGACAGGCGTTGCAGGGCGCGCCGCAGCGGCTGGAAGAACGCGCCGGCGAACAGGGCGGCGGCCAGGCCGGCGACCTGGTGATAGCTGGACACCAGCAGGCTGGACACGGCGCCGACGCCGAAGTAGACGGCGCTGACCACGGTGATCAGCCCGGCGGCCACGATGGCGTGGCTGATCACCGTGTCGATGCCGAACAGCCGGTAGCGCAGCACCGACACCATGATCGAGATGGGGATGAGGCAGGTCCAGGCCGCGCCGATCACCCAGAACCGCGGGCCGAGCAGCAGGCACACGACGTAGATGGCGAAGGTGAACAGCGGCCACGCGATCTGCCGCCGGGTCACCGGGTCGGCGCCGCGCAGCCGTACGGCGAGCGACACCAGCCCGGCCGCGATGCACACGTTCGTGAGTACGTAGACCACGTTGTACAGGTCGGCGTGGTAGGGCTGGAAAAGGTCGATGGCCAGCGGGTTGGGGATTCGCGCTTTGTCACCCGTGCTGAACAGGAACGCCTGCAGCACGGCGGCGGTCACGGCGATCGGCACCAGCGGACGCCAGCGCCGCGACGGGAGCCTGCCGTCGGGGGAGAAGAGCGGGAGGAGGACGGCCAGCATGACGCCGCTGAGCGTCCACGGTATCGAGGCGAGGTCGTTCAGCAGCCCCGCCAGCATGAGATCGCCGTCGGCCGCCGCGCGGTAGGTCAGGATCGACAGCAGCACGCAGATCGCCGAGAACATCCCGCCCACGTACATCAGCCAGGCGATTTTGGATTTCGGCTGGTGCGCCAGGAGGAACGCGCCGACCAGCGGGAAGGCCAGACCGGAGGTGTAGTCGGGGGTGGCGGGCAGGGCGGGCGCCCAGTCGGGCGGCAGGCCCAGCTGGATGAACACGGCCGTCGGCACGATGACCAGCCCCCCGGCCGCCATCGCCCACGCCGCCAGCCGTGCTCGTCGCATGTTCTCCCCGTGGATCACCCCGTTTGGGGAGAGATTATGGCCGTAATTATGGTGCGGTCGCCAGCCGGGGAGTGTGGTGGCCGGTCGAGACCCGGCTGAGCTGAAGCACGCTCATGCCGAACATCAGTACGCCCAATGGGATGTGGAGGGTCTTCACCTGCGCGATGCCCAGCGCTATCTGCGCCAGCGTGAACCCCAGGAACACCACCGCGTACAGGATGGGCCTGGGGGAGCCGCCGCCCGGCCGCCACGCCAGGATCGCTGCGACCACGTGCACCAGCGCCACGGTGAACACCCCGTAGGCCGAAATACTGTGCATGGATCAACGGGCGGTCGGCCGACCCGGCCGACCGCGTCACTCTCGACGTCTCCCGCACCAGGATCGCTGCGCTCGACACGACATGCGCTCCGCCGGGGATCCCGATGGAGACAGTACGGCGCGAGGGCTCAGAGATGTCACTGGCTGGGGTCGCTGTCTCGTCTAGGGGGTGCCGGCGATCCTCGATCCAGGAGTACATGATGAACCTCGCGCTGTGGATCGCTGCCGGACTGCTCGCCGTGGTGGCCCTGATCGGCGGCGTCACCAAGGTGTTCGTGCCCAAGGAGAAGCTGGCTGCGGCTCCTGGTGGGGGGTGGACCGGGGACGTCGGCGTGGGCTTCGTCAAGACCCTCGGTGTCCTCGAGTTGCTGGCTGTGGCGGGCCTGATCCTTCCTGCCGCGCTCGGCGTCGCACCGGTTCTGGTGCCGGTGACCGCCGTCTGCTGGATCCTGCTGATGGCCGGCGCGATGATCACCCATGGCCGACGCGGCGAATCCGCGTTTGTGGTGCTGAACCTGATCTATCTCGCGGTTGCGGCGTTCATCGCGTGGGGCCGCTTCGTCCTGGAGCCCTTCACCGGCTGATGGGCGGCGACACACGGTTTCCGATCAATGACCGAGGGGCTCGGTTTCTCGGCTGGCAGCTGCGCTACCCCTCGTGGCGGCAGGGTTTCAAGGAGGAGGTGGCATGAGCAGGGGCGAGGAGTTTCAGGAGCTGCGGCCGCTGTTGTTCTCGATCGCCTACCGGATTCTGGGCAGCGTGAGCGAGGCCGAGGACGCGGTCCAGGAGACCTGGCTGCGCTTCGAGGCCTCCCCGGCACAACCCAGGTCGGTCAAGGCGTTCCTGTCGGCCGTGGTGACCCGGATCTCCATCGACGTGCTGCGCTCGGCACGCGTCCGGCGGGAGGAGTATGTCGGGCCGTGGCTCCCCGAGCCGCTGCTCGCCGACCCTTACCAGGATCCGGAGCGGTCGGCGGAGCTGGCCGACTCGCTGTCGATGGCGGCCTTGGTGCTGCTGGAGCGGCTGACCCCGCTCGAGCGAGCGGTCTTCGTCCTGCGGGAGGTGTTCGATTTCGGCTTTCCTGAGGTCGCGTCGATCGTGGAGCGCTCGGAGGCGGCGTGCCGCCAGCTGGCGGTGCGGGCGCGGCGCCATATGGCCGCGGGACGGCCCCGCTTCGAAGCGGACCGCAAAGAGCGAGAGGAACTGGCGTCGCGGTTCTTCGACGCCCTCCGTGAAGGCGACGTCGCCGGGCTGCGGAACCTGCTGGCTGCCGATGTATCGATGGTCGGCGACGGCGGCGGCAAGGCTCCGCAGCTGGCCAAGGCCGTCAGCGGCGCTCAGAATGTGGCCCGGCTGCTCGCCTCCATCTTCCCCCTGATGGCCCGGATCGACGTGACGTTCGAGCCGCACGAGGTCAACGGCCAGCCGGGCGCGATCTTCCGCGATCGGGACGGCAAGGTGCTCCACACCTTGGCGCTCGACGTACTCGACGGGCAGATTCAGACGATCCGCGCGGTGATCAACCCCGACAAGCTCGGGCACGTGGGCCCAGTGGCGGACGCCTGGGCAATCGACCGCGAAGTACGACGGGCACGCCGACCCACGGAATAGCCACCGTCTACCACACGTTGCCCGCAAGATCATTGCCCGCCGGTTGGAGAATCCCATGCCGGTCACGACATCCGCCGCCGCACACCAAACTTTCAGCGGTTATCAGGTGACTTCCACGACCACCCGATATCGAGGTGTGGTGGTCGGGCCCGGCCTTGATGGGAACGCGTCGGGGCGTGCAGGAGACTGCGAAGGGCGGACAGGTCGCCGGTGGCGACGGCGCTTCCGTCGGATATGGCTGTGTCGAGCGTGGTTGGGTCGTTGAGTAGGGCGTTGAGTGTTTTGGGGTCGGTGCGGAGGCGGGCGTCCGCGCTGGTGGGTTCGCCGGGTTCGACCTGCAGTTGGCCAGCCGCGGTGTGGACGGTCCATACGCGGTCGTCGAGTTCGATGCGGCAGGTGGTTGCGGGCGCGGCGGGATCGGGGTGCGCGGCGGCGCGCAGGAAGAGCATGACGGAGGTGGCGCTGAGGGTCGTCGGCGGGGGCGGGAGTGGGACGCGGACACCCCAGGCGCCCAGGGCGAGCACGATCGGTTCCAGTTCGCGGCCGTGTTCGGTCAGTTCGTACACCCATGAACTCGCCGGGGGTGGCAGCTTTCGGCGGCGAAGCACGTCGCGGGCTTCCAGCTCGCGGAGCCGGTCGGCGAGGAGGTTCGAGCTCGCGCCGGCGAGTGCTTGGCGTAGCTCGGTGAAGCGTTGTGGTCCGAGGAGCAGTTCGCGGACCACCAGCAGCGCCCACCGTTCCCCGACGACGTCGAGGGCGCGCGCGATCCCGCAGGCATCCCCGTAGCTGCGACTCGTTGGCACGACGAACCCCTTCTCATCTCAGTTGAGAGTCAATACTATCTAGTTGTTTTTAACAACCAGAGCGGAGACAACCATGGGGCAGCCAGTCGTGCACTTTGAGATCATTGGTACCGATCCGGCGAAGCTTCGCGGCTACTACGGCGAGCTGTTCGGCTGGGAGTTCCAGGTGGGCGACACGGTCAGCCTGAACGTCTCCCAGCCAGGCATGTACGGATTCGTGGATGGAAGCACCACGGAGGAGGGGCCTGTTCTCAACGGCGGGATTGGCGGCGGTCCGGGCCACCAGCCCAGAGTCCTGTTCTACGTGGGCGTTCCCGACGTGGAAGCCGCGCTCCAGAAAGCCGAGAGCCTCGGCGGAACGCGACGGATGGGCCCCGACGGGACGCCGGGCACCCTCGTGGTGGGCCACTTCACCGACCCCGAGGGCAATCTGATCGGCGTCGCCGGCGCAGCCTAGCGCTGGGCCGGAGAGCGTTCTCACGCCGAACCTCTCTTCTGGGCGGGATTCACCTTCACCGGCCGCTAACAGAATTGCCGTTCGGAGCCTCACGCGGGACTAAGCTCGGGGGCAGGCGGAACGCGAGAGGACCGATCATAACCAGCGATTTCTTCCCCACGGAGCCGGTTCGGCCCGTGCGTCGACGCGTGACGGAAGCGGCGATCCTCACCCATACGCAGAGCCCGGCAGCGGTGCGGCAGTGGACCTGCCCGCACGCCCAGCACGCCCGGCACGGCTGCGTCACCTGCTACCAGGCGTCGGCCGACGCCGATCCGGAGTTGCCGCTGTGGGAGGTCGCGGTCTGGTTCACCACCACCCGCCCGATCCCGATCAGGGCGCTGCAGGATGTGCACCGCCACGGCCGCCGCTTCACCCTCGATCAGCCGTCGACGCCCTTGGTGTACATCTTGAGCGGGCAGGTGCGTACGGGCTTGGCGGCGGAGGCCGTGGCGGGCATGGTGGGATTCATGTTGCAGAACCGGCACATCGTGGAGGAGTTCAACGTGACGGAGATCCGCGCCGTCCACACCTGACGGGCTTCGCCGCGCTAGGCGGGCTTCCAGGCGCGGTCGAGGAAGTCGGCGACCAGTGGGGCGATGTCGGGAAGGTACTCCTCCAGGGCGAAGTGGCCGGTCTCGAAGATGTGCAGTTCGGCGTCGGGCAGGTCGCGCAGGTAGGCGTGGGCGCCGGGTTCGGGGAAGAACATGTCGTCGCGGCCCCACGTGATGAGCGTCGGCGGGGTGTGCCGGCGCAGCCAGGCCTGCCACTCCGGGTAGCGTTCGACGTTGCTGTGGTAGTCGAAGGCCAGGTCGATCTGGGGCTGGGCGCGGCCGGGCTGGTCGAGGAAGTGCTGGTCGAGGGTCCAGCCGTCGGGGGCGATGAGGCGAGGATCGCCGGCGCCGCTCTCGTACTGGCCGCGGGTCGCCGCCAGGGTGAGCAGCCCGCGGATGGTCTCCTCGGCGCCTGGGACGCCGGGCCGCAGGGCGATGAAGCCGCGGGCGGCGTCGGACAGGCCTTCGGTGTAGGCGTTGCCGTTCTGGATGACGAGGCCGGCGATCCGCTCGGGGTGACGGGCGGCCAGGCGGAAGCCCACGGGTGCGCCGTAGTCGAAGACGTACATAACGAAGCGGGTCAGGCCGAGCCGTTCGACGAAACCGTCGACGAGGCCGGCGAGGCGG
Organism: Acrocarpospora corrugata; assembly: GCF_009687845.1. Lineage (GTDB taxonomy): Bacteria > Actinomycetota > Actinomycetes > Streptosporangiales > Streptosporangiaceae > Acrocarpospora > Acrocarpospora corrugata. Next base: position 14,840 of record NZ_BLAD01000047.1, on the reverse strand, counting down.
TCGAAGCTGTAAGGGGTGCCGTCGGCCGGGGTGTCGCTGTGGCCGAAGCCGGGGTAGTCCGGGGCGATGAGGCGGTAGCGGCTGCCGAGCGCGTCGATGAGTCGGCGGAACTGGTGTGAGGCGGAGGGGAAGCCGTGCAGCAGCAGCATCACCGGGGCCTCGTCCGCGTTGTCGGGGACGGACTCGCGGTAGAAGATCTGCAGTCCGTCGACCTCGATGTGGCGGTGCAGTGTTCGCGCGACTGCCGTCATTTCACATGCCTCCTCTAGGTTTGGACGCATTAGTCTTAGCTCGTGCCGGGCTAATGTGTCAATGGGGCCGATTAGCATTAGTCGGGTGAGTGAACTTCTGCCACTGACTGGTGAGCCGCTGGCCCTCGACCTGGTCAACACCCGGCCGCACACTCCGGACGGCCCGGTCGACCTGCTCGCGACACCCGCCGCGCTGGGAACGTGGCTGACGCTGCAGGCGGAGCGCCTGCCCGGTTACCCGTCGGAGGCGGCGCTCACCGCGGCCGACCTGGCCGCCGTCCATGCCGTGCGGGAGCACACCGCCGTCGCGATCGACCACCTGCGGCGCGGCGAGAAGCCGCCCGCGTCCGCCCTGGCCGGCCTCAACCTGGCCCAGCGTGCCGCGCCCGCGATTCTGGAACTCGGCTGGGACGGCACGTCGGTCACGGCCGTCCCCCAACGCGCCGGCACTGTGGGCGTCCGCCTGGCCGCCCGGCTCGCCGCGGCCGCCGGTGAGCTGCTCGCCGACCCGGCGTTCGCCGCCGTCCGGGCGTGCGAGGCTTCGGACTGCGTCATGCTGTTCCTGCCCGCCCACCCCCGGCGGCGCTGGTGCTCGGCCGCCCGGTGCGGCAACAGGGCCCGCGTCGCCCGTTACTACCAGCGGCACCGCACCACCTGATGTGGTTGTCGGATCGGACAACTTCCGCCAGCTGAGGCTGTCCGATCGGACGAGTACGGCGGCAGATGCGCCATCTAGCCTCAGCAGCATGATGTCGCCGGAAAACGTCCAGAGCTGGCTCGACGAGCACTTCGCCCGGATCATCGGCGAGCGCGGGGTCCCGGGCGCCTCGGTCGCCATTCTCACCCAAGGCCAGGTGCTCACCGCCGCCGGCGGCGTCCTCAGCAGGGCCACCGGCGTCGAGGCGACCACCGACTCGGTCTTCCAGATCGGCTCGATCACCAAGCTGTGGACCAGCGCCCTGGTGATGCAGCTGGTCGACGACGGATTGGTCGACCTCGACGCGCCGCTCCGCGCGTACCTGCCGGAATTCACGGTCGGCGACGCGGCCGCGTCCGCCACGATCACTACCCGCCAGCTGCTGTGCCACGTCGCGGGCTTCGAGGGCGACATCTTCACCGACACCGGCCGCGGCGCGGACGCCGTCGAGAAGTACCTCGCCTCGATCCACGACATCCCGCAGCTGTTCGAACCGGGTGCGGTCTTCTCCTACAACAACACCGGTTTCGTGGTGCTCGGCCGCCTGGTCGAGGTGCTGCGCGGCCAGCCCTTCGACGAGGTGCTGGTCGAGCGGCTGGCCGTCCCGCTCGGGCTCACCCACGTCTCGCCGAGCCCGTACGAGGCGATCCTGCACCGGGCCGCCGTCGGCCACCTGCCAGGCGAGGGCGGCGCGATGGCGCCCGCGCCGACCTGGGCGCTCGCCAGGTCCAACGCCCCCGCCGGCTCGATGCTCGCGATGACCGCTCGCGACCTGCTCGGCTTCGTCGCCATGCATCTGGCGGGTGGCCGCCGTCTCGGCGCGGGACTACATCGCCGCGGCCCGCATCGCGGGCGTGAGCAGGCTCCGGATCCTGCTCCGCCATGTGCTGCCGAACATCGCAGAACCGCTCATCGTCAACGCGACGATGGCCGCCGGCGGGGTGCTGCTCACCTTCGCCGGGCTCTCGTTCCTGGGGCTGGGCGTGCAGGCACCGTCCTACGACTGGGGCAAACTCATGCAAGACGGGCTCAACGAACGACGGCCTGGCTGAAAGCGGGGCTGCGGTGGAGCCCCTCGGGGTTGATGTGCCGTACACCCATCTGCTGCCTCCAAGGATGAAACCAGTTAAAGGGGTTTCGGCGTACGGAACCAGTTATAGTGGTTTCATGCGAGCGTACGCAACCGGAAGAGTGCTGCACGACCCCAAGGGCGGGTCGTTCCGGTTCGACGCCGGCGCCCTCTGCCTGGACTTCGCCCACACGGGCGGCGAAGGGCAATACGCGATATTCGAGACCCTCCACCAGCCTGCCGACCTCGGCGAATGGCTGGCCCAGCCGCCACTGGCCGCGATCATGACGGTCCCCGTGTCGGCCGATGAGCTGACCGAGGCCAAGACTCTCCGCCGGGCGATCTGGGACGCCGCGCACGCGCGGGCGGCGCATGACCCCCTCCCCTCCGGCGCGGTCGCGACCATCAACCGGACCGCCGCCGCGACGCCGCTGACCCCCGAACTCGCCGCCGACGCCACGACCGCGGGATGGGCGCCGCCGGTAAGGGCAACGCAAGCGCTGTCGACCCTGGCACGGGAGATGATCGAACTCCTGTCCGGGCCGTTCTCCGGACGCATCCGCGAGTGCGCGAGCGACAACTGCCCGCTGGTGTTCGTCGACACCTCCCGCCCCGGCGCCCGGCGCTGGTGCGCGATGGAACGCTGCGGCAACCGCCACAAAGTCCGGGCTCTGCGCGCCCGGCAGGCCACCTCGGTCAGGGAACCGTCCCCGATCGAACCTTGATCGCTGAGCGGTGGCGCTGCCCTGGGTGATCCTCTTGGGAACCTTTTCCCGGCGGTTCGGCAACAACAGGTGTCCAGCACCCGAAGCCGAGAGGGCCACCCGCAGTGAGACAGAATGAGTGAGCAGGACGCGGCGTGCATCGAGAGGTCCCGCCGCGACCCGGAGGCGTTCGCCGAGGTCTTCCGGCGGTACGCTCCCGATCTGACCCGGTATGTGACCCGCCGCCTGGGCCGGGACGCCGCCGACGACGTGGTCGCCGAGACCTTCCTGGCCGCCTTCCGGCAACGCGACCGCTACGACCCGGCCCGCCCCAGTGCCCGCCCCTGGCTGTACGGCATCGCCACCAACCAGATGGGCCGCCACGTCCGCGCCGAGGTGCGCCAGTTGCGCGTCCTGGAACGCACCGGGACCGACCAGGTGACCGCGCCCTTCACCGACCGCAGCGACGACCGGGTCAGCGCCCAGGCCTCCGGCCGGAGCCTGGCGGGCGCGCTGGCCGCGCTGCCGAAAGGGCACCGGGACGCGCTGCTGCTGATCGCCTGGGCCGATCTCAACTACGAGGAGACGGCACAGGCGCTCGGCGTGCGCCTGGGGACCGTGCGGTCCCGGGTCAGCCACGCTGCGCCGCGCACTCGGCAAGAGCAATCCGATAATGGAGGAGGCCATCCATGAATGAGATGGACACGCTGTCGGGATTCCGGGCCGAAGTGCCGCGACCCGAGCCCGCCGACCTGCGCGCCCAGGAGGACCGGCTCCTGGCGGCACTGCGCACGCCACCGCCGCGCCCGGCGCTGCGCGGATGGACGCGCGGATGGAAGCTGGGCCTGGTGGCGGGTCTGGCCGTGGCTGCGGCCGCGACCGCCGTGGTCGCGCTGCCGTCCGATCCGCCCCGCGTCATCCACGCCATGCCGGTGGCGCATTCCGCGGTTCTCACCCGGGCCGCCCAGGCCACCGCCGGGCAGACCGAGCTGCGCCCCCGGCCGGGGCAGTACCTGGTCTATGAGTCCAGGATGATGTTCGCCTCCGAAGGCACGAGCCGGGACGGCGTCGCTTCGCGTTATCTGACCGACGAGTTGCGGCGGGTCTGGTTGCCGGTCGAGGGCGATGCGACCGGTGGGTTCATCGATGGGGAGCGCCTGCCGCCCAAGGTGTGGCCGGGCTGGCCCATCCCGCCGGAGGCGTGGGAGAACCTCGGCCGCTACCGGCCCGAGAAGCTGGCGGACTTCGACCAGCGGGCCGAGCAGGACCTGACCGACTATGCCCACACCAGTGCCTGGCCCACCGACCCGGAGGGGATGTACCGGCGCCTGTACACCGGGCTCGGGAACGACGAGGAGGCCCACGAACTCGTCTGGGGAAATGTTCAGTCCCTGCTCCGGGAGTCGTATCTTCCGGCCGCGCAGCGTGCCGCGCTGTTCCGGGCGGCCGCCGCCATTCCCGGCGTGGTCACCGTGCCCGACGCGCGGGACGCGGCCGGACGTCCCGGCATCGCCGCCGCGCGCCTCTGGGCCGTTCGGGGCACCCGGGTGGAGCTGATCTTCGATCCGAAGACCTACCAGTACCTGGCGAACGTGAGGTCGTCGTGGACGCGGCCAAGACCGGGACCCCCGTGGGCACGGTGCTGAGTGCCTCGGCCCTGCTCAAGATCTCGATCGCGGACGAACCGCCCACAGTCGGGACGCCGCGCTGATGTTTTGATCATCGTGGTTCGTGGGGGCGTGATCGGTTTCGCGGGCGGGGACGCGGTGTTCGGGGTGGTGACGAAGCCTTCGGGCCGCCAGCAGCTCACCAGCCGAATCTTTCGGGCCGCAAACGCGCGCTTCAGCTCGCGGCAGCGCCGAACCACTTGGGCAGGCGGCTGAGCAGATCCTGCTGGTCGTCACCGACCCACGCCACGTGGCCGTCCGGCCGTAGCAGCGCCGCGGGCAGGTCCAGTTCGTCGCTGACGTCGACGACGTGGTCGACCCGATCCGCCCAGCCCGCCACCGAGAGCCGGCCGGTCTGGTCGAGCAGCAGCCCGCGGCCGCCGCGCATCAGCTCATAGAGGCGACCCCGCTTCAGCTGCACGTCCCGCAGCCGCCTGCCGAGCAGTTCGGGCCCCTCGCCGAAGTCGTAGCGCACCCCGATCGCGGTGATCTTCTCGATCAGGTACCGGTTCACCTCCTCGAAGTCCATCAGTTGCGACACCAGCCGCCGTACCGACTGGGGGCCCGGCTCGACGGACAGCAGCTCCATCTGCGCGCGGGTGTTGTCCAGCACGTCGGCGGCCACCGGGTGCCGTTCGGCGTGGTAGCTGTCCAGCAGCCCCTCCGGCGCCCAGCCGCCGACCTCGGCGGACAGTTTCCAGCCGAGGTTGAACGCGTCCTGGATGCCGAGGTTGAGCCCCTGCCCGCCGGTCGGCGGGTGGATGTGCGCCGCGTCGCCGGCCAGCAGCACCCGGCCGGTACGGTAGCGCTCGGCCTGCCGGGTGGCGTCGCCGAAGCGGGACAGCCAGCGCGGTGAGTGCACGCCGAAGTCGGTGCCCGCGAAGGCCAGCAGCTGCCGCTTGAACTCCTCCAGGGTCGGCGGAGTGCGGTCCTCGGTCACCCCTTCGGCGGGCACGACGACGCGGTACACCCCGTCCCCGAGGAGGCCGAGGCCGAACCGCAGCTGGGTCTTGCGTACCTCCGCGACGATGGCGGCGATCGTCGCCGGATCCTCGGCCGCCTCCATTTCGCCCAGCAGTGTCTCGACCTTGGTGGGCTCGCCGGGGAAGCCGACGCCGAGCAGCTTGCGCACCGTGCTGCGTCCGCCGTCGCAGCCGACGAGGTAACGCGAGCGCAGCCGCGTGCCGTCGGCCAGTTCGGCGGTCACCCCGTCCTCGTCCTGGCTCAGCCCGGCCAGTTCGCAGCCGCGCCGGATCTCGGCGCCGACCTCGGTGGCGTGCTCGGTCAGCAGGCGCTCGGTGGTGGTCTGCGGGATGCCGAGAACGTACGAATGCGCGGTGTCCAGCCGGTCGGGCCACGGCTTGGTGATGCCGGCGAAGAAACCGGCGGACGCGTACTGCTGGCCGAGCGCGAGGAACCGCTCCAGCAGACCGCGCTGGTCCATCACCTCGATACTGCGCACGTGCAGACCGAGCGCGCGGACATATTTGGTCGGCTCCGCGTCTTTCTCCAGCACGAGCGCCTGTACGTCGTGCAGCCGCAATTCCGCGGCCAGCATCAAGCCGGTCGGCCCGCCACCGGCAATGATCACGTCAATCATGAAGAGCCCCCATTTCAACGTTTCGGCCAGCTGCTCCGCGCCGAGTGCCCACCGGCGGTCCGAGTCCCGGTACGTCGACATAGCGCACGTACTTCGCGAATTTCCGCAGGTTCTGGCTTCGGCTGGAGATTCTGCAACATGACCCGGGTCTTGCCGCAAGCCCCCCGGGGCGCTATACGTTGAGAGTGGCAGGGAGCGCGAAATCTCCTTGCCTTTGTCTTTTGCCGTCCGCTGCGGACGGACGAGCTGGCTGAACCACGTCGGCGGATCGTTCGCCGCGAAGGCTCAGCTCGACGCGCGGTCGGCGTTGGCCATGATGGCGTCGTGGATATAGCGGGACAGGCCAGGGGCCATGTCGTCGTAGTTACGGCCGACGCGTTCGTTGGCGAGGTAGGACCTGGCTAGGGCGCCGTCAGTGCGGTGTTGGCGCTGTTCAGTCCGAGCCATCGGGATGGCGGCGCGTCCAGTGCGTGCCGTACCAGCCATGCGATCTGGTAGGCGTGAGTCACCAGGACCTCGTGTGTGTCTTTCGTGGTCGGGTCGGGGGCCTTCGCGAAACGGGCGATCAGGGCCTCGGCGAGGCTCTGGCCTGAGGCGGCCTCGGTGTCGTCGTAGCCGTCGAAGAAGCCGGCCCAGGATGGGGGTGTTTCGGACGCGCTGGGAACGTAGGGCACGTGGTCGATGAGTTCGGCGGCCTCGGTCACGGGCACGTTCGGTAGCTTCCGGGCGAGTTCGTGCGCGCTTGCTGCGGCGCGTGGGAGCGGGGAGTGCCACACGGCGTCGACCGGAACGCCGGCCAGGCGTTCGCCCAGCAGGCCCGCCTGCCGGTGCCCGATGCCGGTGAGCTCCCCGAACGCGTCGGCCGCGCCGTGTCGTGCCAGATAGAGGTGTCGCGTTGGCATTGAATGGTAGGGACGCGGAACCGCTTCCCTACTCCTTTCGATCCGTTAGCTGTGGGTTCGGTTTGTCGTCGTGACGGTGCCGGTGGAGCCGTCGATGGTGATGATCGTGCCGTCGTGGAGCCTGCTCGTCGCGTTCTGGACGCCGAGGACGGCGGGGATGGCGTGCTCGCGAGCGACGATCGCGGCGTGGGACAGCACGCCTCCGGTCTCGGTGACGACGCCGGCGGCGATGCGCAGCAGCGGCGTCCAAGCGGGGTCGGTGAAGGGGCAGACGAGGATGTCTCCCGGATGCACGCGCGCGAAGTCGCCGGGACCACGGACGATCCTCGCGGTGCCGGTCACGGTCCCGCGGCTGCCCGGTGTTCCCGTGAGTGGGGTGTCCGAGACGCCGGAAGGCGGTGGGGGAGCGGCGGTGACCGGCCGGGCTTGCAGAACCCAGGTGCGCTCGTCGGTGATCGCCCACTCGATGTCCTGCGGCCCACCGAGTACGGCAGCGATCTCCCCACCCAGCTCGGCGAGCCGCGTGGCGGTCGCGTCGTCGATCGCCGGTTGGTTCCGGGCACGGGTGGGCACGTCGCTCATGACGAGCCGCGTGCCGCGCCGGTCAAGGCGGGTCCGTTTGTCGGCGATGGTGCGGGTGACCGACCCGTCCCCGGACACGCGGTAGGCGTCAGGGGTGACCGTGCCCCCGACGATGCTGGGGCCAAGGCCCCAGGACGCCTCGATCTGGGTCACGTCGTCCGGGTCCGCGGGTGTGAACATGACCCCGGACACCTCGGCATCCAGATGGCGCTGGACGATGACGGCCATCACAAGATCGTCGTACGGCTCGATGGCGCGTGGAGAGAACAGCGACGCCCAGCAGGCACGTACGGCATCGGCGACCCCGCTGACTCCCTGCACAGCGAGGAAGCTGTCGTGCCGGCCGGCCGCCGATGCCTGACCGGTGTCCTCATTCGCCGCCGATGATCTCACCGCCACGGGCGGATCGCCGAGCTCGCCGAGTGCGCGTCCCAGCGCGTCGATCACGGTGGCGTGAACCGGACGCGCCTCGATCATCCGCCGCGCCGCGTCGAGCTCGTCCGACCGCGCGAGGTCCAGGTCGCGTACGGCGGCGAGGTAAGCGGCGAACGGGACGACGAAGCCGTCAGGAACCGGCAGACCCGCGCGGAGCAGCGCGCCGAGTGCGCCGGCCTTGCCCCCGCAGGTATCGGCGACAGCCTCCATGAGGGGTACGATCACCCACCCCCACCTTTCAACAGAATGTTGACAACATTTCGTTGATTGTGGATCATGAGTCGCATGCCGCGCAAGCAGGACATCGCTCACACCGCGCACGCTGACCACGCCCAGGCCCACCGTGAGCAGGACGCGCGTGAGCATCTGATGGCCCTGGGCGCAGATGAGCTCGACGCCCGTCCCTGGCGGCCCTCGCCCGTCCCGCCGTCGGCGGTCGACCTCGCGCAGTTCGCCGTCTGGCGCGGCGCCGATCTCGACCCGGAGGACATCCTGAGCGCCCTCGCTCTCCTGCCCGCCGCGCGCGCCGAGGTCGAGGGACTCGAAACCGCTCTGCTGTTCATCGCCCGGAGCGCGGGCCTGTCCTGGGCACAGATGGCGCACGCGATGGGATTCAACTCCCCGCAGGCGTGCCAGCAGCGATACAACCGCCTGGCGGGACGACAGGACGCGGGCGCGTGACGCGGGACTCTTCGCCCGGCCTCCTGGCCCTGCACGCCGTGCGCATCACCGGCTTCGCGGACACCCCGGTGATCGCTCATCGGTACGGGCTCGATCTGGCCGACACGAAAGAGGCGCTGCTCGACGCCGAGGCACGCGGGTGGGTCGGGCACACCGCCTTCGCCGGCACCGGAGGTTGGTCGCTGACCGAACGGGGCCGCGCCGAGAACGAGCGCCAGCTCGCGGCCGAGCTCGCGGACGTCGGCGGCGCCGACGAGGTCCGTGACGTCCACCGCGAGTTCCTCCCGCTGAACGCCCTGCTGCTCCGAGCCTGCACCGACTGGCAACTCCGCCCCACCGCCGGCGATCGGCTCGCCGTCAACGACCACTCCGATCCCGCCTGGGACGCCAGAATCCTCCACGAACTCGCCATCATCGACCACGCGCTCACGCCACTCTCAGACCGGCTCGGAGGCGTCCTCACCCGGTTCCGCGGATACGACACCCGATTCGCCACAGCCCTGGCGCGCGCCCAAGCCGGGGAGGGCTCCTGGATCGACCGCACCGACGTCGATTCCTGCCATCGTGTCTGGTTCGAGCTCCACGAAGACCTCATCGCGACACTCGGCCTCGACCGGCACGCGGAACCCTGATCGCGTGCCGTTTACGCGGACCTGTTGAATGTGCAATGTCACACAGTAAAACCAAGCTGATGTCGAACCCATAAAGAGATCTTGTCCATATACGGACAATGCCGGAGATTACGGATGTTTCCCGAATCTCTGGAGTCATCTGTGCCACCGTTACGAGCAGCCGTCATCGCCGTGGGCCTGGTCCTGATCGGAGCCACCCCGGTGCAGGCGCTCAGCACCCCCGCCATCACCGTCGAACAGGGGCGCACCCAGCCCGTCTTCTCCTACGCCGACGCCATCCGCGAACACGTCTACGTCGAGTCGAGCGTCGACAGCGACGCCAACGGACAGCTGGACCGGGTCCGGGTCGACATCATCAGGCCCAACCAGTCGGGTCCCGGCCTCAAAGTGCCGGCGATCATCGATGAGAGCCCGTACTACGACAACTCCGGCCGAGGCAACGAAACCGAGCACAAGGTCTACGACCCGGCGGGCAACCTCGCCAAGTTCCCGCTGTACTACGACAACTACTTCGTGCCCCGTGGGTACGCGGTGCTCAACGTCGACATGATCGGAACCACCAAGTCCGACGGCTGCCCCGACGTCGGCGGGCGGGCGGACGTGCTGGGCGGCAAGGCCGTCATCGACTGGCTGAACGGCCGCGCCACCGCCTACCACGCCGACGGCACCCAGGCGTTCGCCGACTGGAGCACCGGCAAGGCCGGGATGATCGGCAAGTCCTACGACGGCACGCTGGCCAACGCGGTCGCGGCGACCGGCGTCAAGGGCCTGGAGACCATCGTCCCGATCTCCGCGATCAGCTCCTGGTACAAGTACCAGCGCTCCAACGGCGTGGTCTACAACTATGACTACATGTCGTACCTGGCGAGCTTGGTCGACACCGACCCGGCCGCCAAGTGCGCCGCCGTACGGGCCGAGCTGGACGCCCAGGACGGCGACGACACCGGCAACTACAGCCCCTTCTGGGCCGAGCGCGACTACATCGACGGCACGCTGGGCGATGTCCGCGGCGTGCGGGCCAGCGTGTTCGCCGTACACACGGTCAACGACATGAACGTCAAGCCCGACCACTTCTCCACCTGGTGGGACGCGCTGGCCAAGCAGGGCGTGCCGCGCAAGATCTGGGTCGGCCAGTACCAGCATGTGGATCCCTTCGACTTCGAGGGACGCCGGGACGTGTGGGTCGACACGCTGCACGCCTGGTTCGACTACTGGCTGCTGGGCGTCAGGAACGACGTCATGCGGGAGCCCCGCGCCGACGTGCAGGTCGGCCCCACCGAGTGGATCACTCAGCGTGACTGGCCCGTGTCGGAGGCGTCGGGCCAGGTCTTCCGCCCGGCGGCCGACGGGACACTCGGCCTCGTCCAGGCCGGCAAGGGTGAGACCGTGGCATTCACCGACATCCGCCAGTCGGAGAACGCGATGGTCGCCAACGTCGGCACGATCCAGCCGGGCCGGGTGGCCTTCACCACCGGCGAACTCGCCCGCGACCTGCGCCTGTCCGGCACGCCCATCGTCAATCTGCGAGTGGCGCTCGACAAGCCGACCGCCAACCTGACCGCGCTCCTGGTGGACTTCGGTGACGACTCCAGGATCGACTGGAGGCGCGGGCAGGGCATCACCACCCTGGCCGAGGAGAGCTGCCACGGCGAGGCGTCCGCCACCGACGACGGCTGCTACCGCAAGGTCGTGACGAACATGGTCACCCGGCCGCTGGAGATCGTGGCCCGCGGCTGGATCGACGTACAGAACCGCGACTCGCTCAGCCAGTCCTCCCCGCTGGCCCCGGGCGCGTACGGCGAGGTCGAATGGGAGACCCTGCCGCAGGACTACACCTTCAAGCAGGGGCATCGCCTGGGTCTGGTGATCGCCGGAACCGACTCGACGTACAGCGGTGAGACGGCCACCGGGGCCACCGTCACGGTCGACCTGCAAAGAAGCAAGGTGCGGATCCCGCTCGTCCTCGGCGCTGAGCCCGCGCTGACCGACGGCGACGTCATGGCGAGGCGTGGCCGTTGGATCGGCCCCGGCGAGATCGAGCTGCCGGTGCCGGACAACCGTCTCTTCTAGTACCGGGACACTCCCCGGCATATCTCAGGGCCCGGCGGCATCCCCGCCGGGCCCGTTCTTCGCTCTCGGTGCTGCCCGGACGTGGGTGCGTTCGCCTTGTTTCCCGATGAGGCTCAGGAACTCGACGGGACCGGCGCTGGTGGCCCCGAACCAGTGCGGGGTGCGCGTGTCGAACTCCGCGGCCTCCCCGGGTTTGAGGATGAGGTCGTGTTCCCCGAGTACCAGGCGGAGCGTGCCGTTGAGGACATAGACCCAGTCGTAGCCCTCATGGGTGCGCGGGTCGGGTTCCGCGTCGTCGCTTCCGGCCGGGAGGACGAACTTGTAGGCCTGGATTCCGCCGGCCCTGCGGGTCAGCGGCAGGATGACCGAGCCGTCGCCGCAGGGGATGGGACGCAGGTGGATGCGGGGGTCGCCGGTCGGCGGCGCGTCGACGAGTTCGTCGAGTGTGACCCCGTGGGCGCGGGCGAGCGGTAGCAGCTGTTCGAGCGTGGGGCGTCGCAGGCCCGCTTCGAGCCGGGACAGGGTGCTGGTGGAGATGCCGGTCTCCGCCGCCAGGTCGGCGAGTGTGACGTCGCGATGCAGCCGAAGGAGTTTCAGCCTCGGCCCGACAGCGTCAAGAGTGCGATCAATGGTTTCGTCCACCTCTCCATTTTGCCATTCGGCAACAATGTTTGCGGATCCGCCTTCCCTGTCGGCACCATGAGGGTGACGGAGAGATCATCGCGCGCGGGGAGGACGAGCTGTGACGCACGGATTCGACAAGGACTACTGGGACCGGCACTGGCGACAAGGGCGACCCGGATCTATGAACCCGCCAAATCCGTACCTCGCTCGTGAGACCGGCGGCCTGACGCCGGGGACGGCGCTGGATGCGGGGTGCGGCGGCGGCGCCGAGGCGATCTGGCTTGCCGCCAACGGCTGGCAGGTCACCGCGGCCGACATCTCGTCCGAGGCCCTTGCTCGCGCTGCCGAGCGCGCGGCGGCGAGTGAGCGTTTGCGGTGGGTTGAGGCGGATCTGAGCGTCTGGAGTCCGGGCGCGCGGTTCGACCTGGTCATGACCCACTACGCCCATCCGGCGATGCCTCAACTGGAGTTCTACGACCGCATCGCCGGATGGGTGGCTCCCGGCGGCACGCTGCTAATCGTGGGGCACCTGCACACCCCTGGTGCCACCGGCCACGGACATCACCCTCCGGCCGAAGCGTCGGCCACCTCCGCGGCCATCACCGCGCGCATGGACGACATGGCGTGGGAGATCGTCACCGCCGAAGAGCACCTCCGCACACTCACCGCCCACGGGGGCCAAGCGGTCCCCCTCCACGACGTCGTCGTGCGCGCCACCCGACGCCGGTTCCCCTTGCCCTTTTGAAAGGAATCCCATGAGTACGGACCTGTCCTCAGACGCGGGAGCCCCCGATCAGACCATCCAAGACCCACGACAACGACGAACGATCTTGGTCGGGGTCTGTATCGCGCTCATGGCGGTCATCGCTTCGGTGTCCGGGCTGAACGTCGCCCAGCCGGAGCTCGCCGTCGCGTTCGATGCCTCGCAGACCGAGGTCCTGTGGTTCATCAATATCTACACGATCAGTTTGGCCGCGTTGCTCCTGCCGCTCGGTGCGCTGGGCGACCGGTGGGGCCGCAGGCCGGTGCTGATCGCGGGGCTGCTCGTCTTCGGAATGGCGAGTGCGGCGGCCGGTCTCGCCACGTCGTCGGAGATCATGCTCGCCGCGCGTTTTCTGAGCGGCGTGGGTGCGGCGATGATCATGCCGGTCACCCTCGCCGTGATCACCTCGACCTTCCCTGACGGGGAGCGCTCCAAGGCGATCGGCGTGTGGACCGGCGTCGCCGGTGGGGGAGGCATCTTGGGGATGTACCTGTCGGCCGTACTGGTCGACCTGGCGAACTGGCGGTGGCTCTTCGTCCTGCCGGTCGTGCTCGTCGTCGTCGCCGTCGTGATGGCGCCGCGATCCATCCCGAACTCGCGCGAGGCGTCAGGGCCGGGGTTCGACGTCGTCGGTTCGCTGTCGTCCGTGGTCGCGGTGGTCGGGCTGGTCTTCTTCCTCCATGAGGGGCCCGTACGAGGCTGGGCCGCGCCCGCGACGCTTCTGGGTCTCCTCGTCGGCGTCGTCGCCGCTGTCGGATTCGTGGCATGGGAGCTGCGCCGGCAGGCTCCGCTCCTGGACGTCCGCCTGTTTCGTGAGCGAGGCCTGGCGAGCGGTTCCGTGTCGCTTTTGACGGTCTTCGGCGTGCAGGCAGGGATCTTCGTGGTCCTCTTCCCGTACTTCCAGGCGGTACTCGGCTGGTCCGGCCTTCGCTCCACCCTGGCGCTCATGCCGATGGCGCTGCTGATGATGGTCGCCTCCGGCCTCGCCCCGCGGGTGGCCGTGCGCATCGGCAGCCGCTCGACGATGGCCTCAGGGATCTTCCTGGGCGGTGCGGGGCTGGTCCTCATGGCCATTTTCGTCTCCGTCGACGGCGGCTATCTCTCGCTCCTGCCCGGCATGCTCGCCATGGGACTCGGCATGGGCTTGACGATGACGCCCTCCACCGAGGCCATCACCACCGCCTTGCCGCGTGACCGTCAAGGCGTCGCCTCCGCGCTCAACGACGTCACCCGGGAGTTCGGCACCGCGCTCGGTGTCGCGCTGCTCGGAGCGGTCCTGACCGCTGGCTACCGCGCCGCCATCGACTCCCGGCTCGACGGAGTGCCGGACGCCGCCGCCGACACCGCCCGCCAGGGCATCGCCAACGCCCTCGCGACCGCCGACGGGCTCGGCCCCCAGGCGCAGGCACTGACCCGAGCCGCCCAAGAGTCCTTCGTCGACGGCTGGCAGCAGGCCATGTGGGCAGGCGCACTAGTGATGGCGGTCCTGTTCGTCTACGTCCTCACGCGAGGCCCGCGGCAACGAACCCTAGCGACAGCCGTGAATCCAACGACGTAGTCGCCGACCTGTGCTGACTCACCTAAAGGAGGAACTACACCCAAGGCAAGGGCAGAATCCGCGACAAGACCCTCGAAGGCCAACAGACCGCCGCCGCCCGCGCGCCACCCAGGACGGCACGTTCTTCAGCCGGGGCGCGGCCACCGAGGACCTGTCCAACAGCGTCTAAAGACGGCAGCGCCCGCGACGGCTGATCAGTTGGACGGCGCCGGAGGGGTGCAGTACTTTGCCTCGCATGCGCGAAGCGATCACCACCTCAGAGGCCCCGGCATCGCCGCTCTTCAGTCAGGCGATCAAGGCGGGCCAGCACATCTACGTGTCGGGTTTGGTAGGCGTCGATGTAGCCACCGGCAAGCCCGCCGGTCCGACGATTCAGGAGCAGACGCGACAGGCGATTGCCAACTGCGAGGCGGTGCTTCGCTCAGCGGGCGCCACCCTTGATGACGTCGTAGAGGTCGGCATCCTGCTGAGCGATCCGGCGGACTTCCCGGGAATGAACGAGGAGTACGCCAACTGGTTCTCGGACCAGCCCCCGGCGCGCTACGCCGCGAAGCTCGGGGCCGAGATTCCTGGGATCCTCGTCTCGATCCGCATGACGGCGGTCA
>NZ_BLAD01000046.1 GCF_009687845.1 Acrocarpospora corrugata | reverse complement strand
CCGAGTTCTTTCAGAATGGCCGGGGAGTGGGCGCGTACCTGCTCAATTGCAGCCACCGGCTCAGGTCCCGGCATGCGCTCGCCAGTCCCCGAATCCGCAACGTCCCCGTCCGCTGTGACTGCTCCCACCCCACATCCCCCCGCCAGATCCGCGACATCTCCCGCAATGACGTCTCCAGGGTGACCACGACCTCGTACCCAGGATCGAAATCGCACACGTCGGTGCCGTCCCGCGTCATGACCAGCCACCACCGCCGGACAGCCGGCTCCGCCTCCGGGAAGACCACGTGAATCACCGTCCGCCCCGGCGGTAGCGCGGTGAGGTCGACGCTTCGCCGCATGTCCCACATCAGCAGATGCGGATCGAGGTCGGGATCGCCCAGTTCGGGCACCCACCGCGTCCCCCAGGCCCCGAGCGCGTCCACGATCGGACCCAATTCCTTGCCGGCCGCGGTGAGCACATATCTCTTGTCCTCGGTCCGTTCGGCGGCCCCCGCCTTGACGAGATCCCGCAGCCTCCGGCTGAGCAGCGTCGGCGACATCTTCGGCACGCCCCGCCGGATTTCATTGAAATGCTGACTTCCGGCCATGAGCTCACGCACCACCAGCAGCATCCACCGCTGGTCGAGTAACTCGGCGGCCTTCGCTACCGGGCAGAACTGGCCATATTCCGTCATAACCTGAAGGTAAGGCGAGCCGCGCCCGCCGACCAGTCCACAATGTGTACCGCGATCGCTCCAGATCTCGCACTATCGACCCCCGTGCCCTTGCGGCGACGGTGGACGTGACGCGAAAAGGAGCACACTGACATGACCACTCTGCGCGACCAAGCCGCCGTTCTGCTGCCGCACCTGGCCGGCTACACCGCCCACCGGACCATCGCCATCGGCATCCGCCAGGGCCTCGTCCGCGCGCTGGCCGAGACCCCGAGCGGTCTCACCGCCGACAAGCTCGCCGCGGATCTGGCGCTCGACCCGTTCTACGTCGGCGCCTGGTGCCGCGCCGCCTACGGCGCCCGCCTCTGCGACCGCCAGGGCGACGTCTACTGGCTGGAGCCCCACATGGCCACCCTCCTGCTCGACACCGCCAGCCCGGCCTACGTGGGCGGCGTCTTCACCGTCCTCGAACAGGACGAGATGTTCGACCGGTTCGAGCGCGTGCTCGGGTCCGGGGAGCGCCTGTGGTGGGACGGCTGCGACCCCGGCTTCATCGCCGGAGTCGCCGGCACAGGGACCCCGTTCTACACCCGCCTGATCCCGGCCGGCCTCGACCAGATCCCCGGCCTCGCCGAGCGGCTCACGGCGGGCTGCAAGATCCTGGAGACGGCCTGTGGCTCCGGTCGTGGGCTGGTACGGCTCGCCGGCGCGTACCCGGCCTGTGAGCTGACCGGGGTGGACGGGGACAGCCTGTCGATCGCCAACGCGGCCAAGCTGCTCGGTGCCGAAGGCGTGCGAGCCGAGTTGGTCACCAGTCCGCTGGAGACGATGGCGCCGGGGGAGGGGTTCACTCTGGTCGTCAACAACATCTCCATGCACGAATGCCGTGACATCGACGAAGTCACCCGGCGGAGCATGGAAGCGCTCGAATCAGGTGGCTGGTTCGTCATCTCCGACTTCCCGTTCCCGGCCGACGACGCCGGGCTGCGGGAGGTCCCGGGGCGGATCATGTCCGGGATCCAGTTCTTCGAGGCGCAGATCGGGGACCAGCTGCTGCCCCGGGAGGCGTACGACGAACTGCTGGCCAGGCACGGGTTCACCGAGCTGGGCTGGTTCCAGATGACGCCCATGCACGCGGTCACCTACGGCCGCAAACCGTGACGGGGGCTCGCGCAGTCGCCATCACTTGCTAGGCTGGACGGGCCGGGCCACCCCACCAAGAAGGGTGGCCTTCGTCGCGTCGGAGCAGGGACGCGAGCCGAGATATGCCCGAACCGCGCAGCCGCCTCCGAAACGGGACGCCGAGCCGTACGCGGTGAGCGAGCGACAGAGGACAGAAGTGAACAGAGAAGACGGGCGTGACGGCGCGGGCCGTGGCGAAGAGAACAGCGACCGGGCCGGTAGCGGCCCTCGAGAGCGACGTGAAGACGCCCCTGGAAGAAGCGGCGACCGCCCCTTCCGAGCGAACAGCCAAGGCGGCTATCGCGATTCCGGCAGCCGCCCAGGCTCCGACGACCGGGGCAACCGCCCCTTCCGCCCCCGCGAGGGCGATTCCAGAGGCGACTCCCGAGGCGGTTTCGGCGGCCGGTACGGCTCCCGCGACGACCGCCCGAGCCGCCCCTCCCGCGACAACGACCGCGGCGACCGCCCGCAACGCTCGTACGGCGACCGCGACAACCGCCCCAGCGGCGACCGCCCCGCGCGCCCGTACGGTGACCGCGACGCGAGCCGTGGCGACCGCCCGCAGCGCTACGGCGACCGCGACGCGGCCCGCGACAAATACGGTTCCGACCGGGGCAACCCCCCGTTCCGCCCGAACGACGGCCCCCGCCGCTCCACCGGCGACCGCCCGCAGCGGTCGTTCAACGACCGTGGCGACCGTCCCCAGCGATCCTTCAACGATCGCGGTGACCGTCCGCAGCGGCCTTTCAATGACCGAGGGGACCGTCCGCAACGGCCGTTCAACGACCGAGGGGACCGTCCCCAGCGCCCGTTCAACGACCGCGGCGACCGCCCGCAGCGATCCTTCGACGATCGTGGCGATCGGCCGCAGCGCCCGTTCAACGACCGCGGCGACCGTCCGCAGCGGCCTTTCAATGACCGTGGCGATCGGCCGCAGCGCCCGTTCAACGACCGCGGCGACCGTCCGCAGCGGCCTTTCAATGACCGTGGCGATCGTCCCCAGCGCCCGTTCAACGACCGCGGCGACCGTCCCCAGCGTTCATTCAGTGATCGCGGTGACCGTCCCCAGAGGTCGTCCGACGACCGGCCGCAGCGTTCTTACGGTGATCGCCCCCAGCGTCCCTACGGTGACCGGCCGCAGCGGCCGTTCAACGATCGTGGTGACCGTCCCCAGCGCTCCTTCAACGACCGCGATGACCGGCCGAAGCGTTCCTTCGATGATCGGGGCGACCGGCCCCAGCGCTCGTTCGAAGATCGTGGTGACCGTCCCCAGCGGCCTTTCAGCGACCGCGGGGACCGCCCG
This sequence comes from Acrocarpospora corrugata, assembly GCF_009687845.1. Taxonomy (GTDB): domain Bacteria; phylum Actinomycetota; class Actinomycetes; order Streptosporangiales; family Streptosporangiaceae; genus Acrocarpospora; species Acrocarpospora corrugata. The sequence goes on along the minus strand of NZ_BLAD01000046.1, from coordinate 184,729 downwards.
CAGCGGTCCTTCAACGATCGTGGTGATCGCCCGCAGCGGCCGTTCAACGACCGCGGCGACCGGCCCCAGCGTCCTTCCGGTGATCGTGACTCGCGTGGCGGCGGCTTCGGCGGTCGTTATGGGTCTCGTGACGATCGTGGTGACCGGCCGCAGCGTCCTTCTGGTGATCGTCCGCAGCGGTCGTTCGACGATCGGGGCGACCGTCCGCAGCGGCCTTTCAGTGACCGTGGTGACCGGCCGCAGCGCCCTTCCGATGATCGTCCGCAGCGGTCGTTCGACGACCGTGGGGATCGGCCGCGCCCGTACGGTGATCGTGACTCGCGTGGCGGCGGCTTCGGCGGTCGTTATGGATCTCGCGACGACCGTGGAGGCCGTCCGGTCCGTGACAACGATCGTGGTCCGTCCGGCGACCGGCCCTTCAAGGATCGTGAGGATCGTCCGCAGCGGTCGTTCGACGACCGTGGCGAGCGCCCGCAGCGTTCCGCCGACGACCGTCCGCAGCGGTCGTTCGACGACAAGGGCGACAGTCCTCAGCGTCCCTTCGAAGAGCGTGAGGGTGCCCGGCCGTTCAGCCGGGACGGCGAGGGCAGCCGGGCGCGCTACGGCCGGGACGAGGAAGCCCCGCAGCAGAAGGAGCGGGAGGAACTTCCCGAGCTGGACGCCGACATCACGCCGGACGAGCTGGACCGCGAGGCGCGCGACGAACTGCGTTCACTCCCCAGCGACTTGGCCGACCTCGTCGCCAGCCACCTCGTCGCCACGGCGAGGGCCCTTGAGCAGGAGGACCCGGAGCGCGCGTACGAGCACGCGAAGGTAGCCCGCCGGTTCGCCGGGCGGATCGGGATCGTCCGTGAAGCGACGGGGATCGCGGCCTACCACGCCGGTCAGTACGCGGAGGCCCTCGGCGATCTGCGCGCGGCCCGGCGAATGACCGGATCCGACGACTACCTGCCGATCATGGCGGACAGCGAGCGCGGCCTCGGCCGTCCGGAGCGTGCGCTCGACCTGGTGAAATCCAAGGAAGCCGAGCGCCTCGACCGGGCCGGCCGGATCGAACTCGCCATCGTCGAGTCCGGCGCCCGCCGCGACCTCGGCCAGCACGACGCGGCCGTGATCACCCTCCAGCGCATGCCCGAACTCCGCGACCCCCAGCCGAAGCCATGGTCGGCCCGCCTGGCCTTCGCGTACGCGGACGCGCTGGCGCACGCCGGCCACGAAGCCGCCGCCACCGACTGGTTCGGCCGCGCGATGGCCTTCGACGAGGACGGCGAAACCGACGCCGCGGAACGCTACGCGGAACTCACCGGCTCCGTCATCGAAGACGTCGAAGAGGACTTCGACGAATCCGACGAAACCCCGCCGGTCGACCTCGGCGACCTGCTCGACTCGCCCGCGAAGAACACGAACCACAAACCCGCGAACGAGCCCGCCAAGCAGGCACCCAGCGACACGGAAACCCCCGACGCAGAAGCCGGCAAGACGGAAACCGCTAAATCGGAAGCCGTTAAAACGGAAACTGCTGAAGCCGAATCCGGTAAAGCGGAAACCGAGGACGCCGAAGACGATGAAGTCGACGCCGTAGAAAGCGTCCAGGCGGACGCCGACGAAGCCGAAATCGGCGACGGGGAAATCGGCGACGGGGAAATCGGAGAACCCGAAACCGGTGACGCGGAAAGCGACACGGAAGAACCTTCCAGCGTACCGACCGCGGAAGCCTCCGAGATTCCGCAGCCCGCCACCTCAGAGGCCGACCAGCCTCTTTCTGGCGACGGCGACAACAAATCCCCGGAACCCCTCGTCGAAAAGCCCAAAACCAGAAAAAAGGCTGCCAAGGCCGATAAGTTCGACGAGGCCGACAAATCCGTGAAGGAGAAGTCCGTGAAGCCGGAGAAGTCCGTGAAGCCGGAGGACTCAGCGGTTCCGCTCGGCCTCGCGTTCATCGAGCCTGACTTCGGCGACGTCCTCGACGACCCGCAGGAGAAGCCCGACTCCCGCGACCGCTAACCCGACGCTCGGCTGACATGGCGGACGCTGCTACCAGCGTCCGCCATGCCTCATTAATCCAGCAAACCCAGTTGCACCGGATCCGGTGCAAACTGCACGAGACGCTCGCCTCATCGAGCCGGCGATTCTCCGCTTACACCGGTGGCATGAACTGCATGGGACGCTCGCGTCAGCGTCCGCACACGCCGTCGAACCGGCGATTCCCCGGTTGCGCTGGAGGCGGCGTGAACTGCGCGCGACGTCCGCGACACATCGTTGAACCGGCGACTTCTCGGATATGCCGGAGGTGGCGTGAACTGCCTGGGACGCTCGCGTCAGCGTCCGTCACGGTTCACCAATCCGGCGATTCCCCGGCTACGCCGCATCCGCCCATGGCAGCTCAATGAGGCATATCCACGCGATCCAGCCAATGCAGAATTCCCGCCACATTCGACGGTGCCCCGCTCAGCAGCTCGAAATGCTCGGCGGTCTCGTCCGCGCCACGCAACGCCGCGTACCGCTCCTTGGTCCGGTCCCGCACCATCGCCACCGCGTGATCAAGATCCAGCCCCGCCGAGCGCGCCTGCCTGGTCAGATCCACCCAGACCCGCAGTTCCTCAGCGGACCTCTCCAGCACCCCGGCAACGTCATCAACCGGCCCATAGTGGCTGAACAGCAACCGCTGCGGCCCCAGCGCCTCGAACAACGAGATCGACCCGAGCGCCGTCTCCAGGTCGAAATCCGGCGGCGGCGTCGCCGGCCGCAGGTCACCGGTCTCGGGCATGTAGACCCCGGCCGCGTCCCCGACGTACAGATCGCCGGTGAGCGAGTCGATCAGCCCCACATGATGCTTGGCGTGTCCCGGCGAGTAATGGCTGGCCAGCGTCCGCCCGTTGCCGAGATCGATCGCCCCGGTGTCCCCGAGCGCCTTGATCCGCGCCGCCTCGGTGGGCGCCAGCGACCCGAACAGCACGTCCAGCTTGTCGCCCCACACCATCTTCGCGCTGGCCATCAACCTGGACGGATCAACCAGATGCCGCGCGCCCTTCTCATGCACCACAATCTCGGCAACCGGGAACATCCGCGCGATATCCCCGACCCCACCCGCGTGATCCAGATGGATGTGCGTCACCACGACCGTGGCCAGATCCCCCGCCCCGACCCCGAGCGCGGCCAACGCGTCCCGGACCACCGGCGCCGACGTCGCCGTGCCCGTCTCCACCAGGCACGGCCGATCACCCAGGATCAGATAGCCAGCGGTGATCCCGGAGAACCCCGCCATCCGGGTGTCGATCTCGTACACGTCCCCGCCGAGCGGTGTCACATTCTCCACGCTCCGACCCTAACCGCAGGCCCGATCAGCGAGATATCCACGTAAGGGGCGCGCCGCGCGTTCTGACCCTGACCGGAGGCCGGCCTGCGAGATATCCGCGAAATGGCGGGCGCGCCGTGCACTCCGGCCCTAACCGCAGGCTCGATTTGTGAGATATCCGCGTAAGGGGCGCGCCGTGCGCTCCGGCCCTGACCGCAGGCCCGATCAGCCCGCCGCGAAGGTGCGCAGCACCAGCCCGGTGGCCGGTTTCGGCGCGAATGACGTCGATTTCCGCGGGACGCGCTCGCCGTTGGCGGCCACCGCGAAGACCTCGTCCGCCTTGAGTGGGTTGAGCAGCACGGCCGTGCCTTGATGCTGCCGGGCCAGCCGGACCGCCGCGTCGACGTCATGGTGCACGATCAGCACCGTCCGCTCGTCGTCCTCGATGCCCCACACCTTCGGCAGCAGGAACTCGTTCAGGATCGACGTCCCCAGCGCCCGCCACCTCGCCGACCTCTCGCCGTGCATGGCGTGCTCGACCTGCATCGGATCCGGGTCGGTGAGCAGATGCGAGTTGCCCTCCCCGGCCAGCACGAACGCCGGCCCCGAAGCCGACGCCAGCCCGGCCAGCGCGTCTTCGAGCGAGCCGAACTCGTGCACCCGCCAGGCGCCCTTCGCCCGCGCCGCCGCCTCCTCCAGCGGCAGCCCGGGAATGACCCGGTGAATCGCCTTCAGATCCGGCGGGTACGCGGTGGAGTCCACCAGCAGCGCCAGCCCGCAGTCCCACGGCCCCGGCGTCGCGCGTTCCGCCCGCAACGCCTGGTAGGTCGCGAACCGGTGGTGCCCGTCCGCGATGAGCGCCTGCCGCTGTGCCAGATCCGCCGCCACGGCCGTGATCTCGGCGGTGTCGGTGACCGCCCAGAGCCGGTGCCGTACGCCGTCCCGACCGGCCACGTCCATCAGCGGTTCGCGCCCGGCCGCCACCTCGTCGACGAGCCGGGACGCGGGACCGCCCCCCGCGTACAGCAGGAAGATGGGCTCCAGGTTCGCTTCGGTGCTCCGCATCAGCGCCAGCCGGTCGGCCACCGGGCCCGGCATCACGTTCTCGTGCGGCAGCACGGCGTCGGAATCCACGCCGACGACGCCGATCAGCCCGCGCTGGAGGACGCCGATGCCGCTCTGCTCGTACACGTAGAGGGCGGGATCCGGGTCGGTCACCAGGACGCCGGCGGTCAGCCACTCCTCCAGCAGCAGGTGAGCGTCCGCGTAGTGATCAGCCCCGGGAAGGATCAGGCGCACCACATTGTTGGGATGGACGTCCAGCAGAGTCTGGGCATCGCCGGGGGAGATCAGGTCGTAGGGCGGGGATGTGACGGCCGCCACGTCGGCTACGGCATACCGCACGCCGTGGAACGGACGCAGCACCAGTCCCGCCCGTTCAGAACTCTCCATACCGGGCATGTTGCCATAAACGCCCGGACTCCCCACGGAAGCGGTGCCCGGTTCGTCAGGAAATCGGTTCGCAGGAGGCCTCATCTATGATCCAAGGACAGGACGGCGTCGCTGATTCCCCCGGCAGCCCCGCCGGGGATGTCTACGACTGGTACCAGCGCGGCGTCAAACTCCTGGAAGAGGGCAGTCCGGCCGCCGCCGCGTCCCTGCTGGAGCGCGCCGCCGACGCGGAACCTGAGTCGCGCAGCATCCGCGAGGCGCTGGCCCGCGCCCAGTTCAACTCCAAGCGGTACGCGGAGGCCGCCGACAGCTTCCGCTGGATCGTCAACGCGAACCCGGCCGAGGATTACGCCCACTATGGTCTTGGTATGGCACTTTGGCGCACCGGCGACATCGAGGGCGCGCAGGAACCGCTGGCGGTCGCCGCGGCGATGCGTCCCGACCTGCGGCACTACGTCTCCGCCCTGACCCAGATCCGCGCCACCCTGCACGCGAGGCAGGCGTGACCCACCTGATCGACCGGTACGACACGCTCCTGCTCGACCTCGACGGCGTCGTCTACCTGGGCAGGAACGCCGTCCCCGGCGCCCCGGAAGCCCTCAGGGCCGCCCGCGCCGGGTCGGTACGGCTGGCCTACGTCACCAACAACGCGTCCCGCACCCCCGCCGCCATCGCCGAACACCTGACCCACCTCGGCGTCCCCGCCGACCCCGCCGACGTGGTCACCTCCGCCCAGGCCGCCGCCCGCCTCATCGCCGAACACGTGCCACCTGGCTCCCGGGTCCTGGTCGTCGGCGGCACCGGCCTGCGCGGCTCCCTGCGCGCCTTCGGCCTGCGCCCGGTCAGCACCGCCCTGGACGCCCCCGCCGCCGTCGTGCAGGGCATCTGGGACGGCATCTCGTACGGCCTGCTGGCCGAGGGCGTCCTGGCCGTCCGCCAAGGCGCCTGGTTCGTCGCCGCGAACGCCGACACCACGATGCCCACCGGGCGTGGCGAGCTGCCAGGGAACGGCTCGATGACGCAGGTCATCGCGACCGCCACCGGCGTGCGGCCGGTCGTCGCGGGCAAGCCGGAACCCCCGCTGCACCGTGAGTCGATGATCCGCACCAACGCGGAGTCCCCGCTCATCGTCGGCGATCGCCTCGACACCGACATCGAGGGCGCCACCCGCGCCGGCGTCGACAGCCTCCTCGTCCTGACCGGCGTCAGCACCCCGCTGGACCTGCTCACGGCGGTCCCCGCGCACCGCCCGACGCACATCTCCGCCGGCCTGTCCGGCCTGCACGAGGCGGCCGCTGAGATCCGCGCCGAGGGCGACGGCTTCAGTTGCGGATCGTGGAGTGCGACCTGGTCCGGTGGCCGCCTCCAGCTGAGCGGCTCGGGCGACCCGATGGACGCGCTGCGCGCCGCCTGCGCCGCGACCTGGGCGGGGGTGGGCGAAACCGCCGCAGACGAGGACGCCGTCAAGCCCGCCCTGCCGTTTCTGCCGCAACGCTGAAGCCCCGGAGACGCCGAAGCCGTAGAGGCGCAAGTAACGTCGAACGTTCAGAGCAGTCTGCGCAACCGGAGCAGGTCGCCGAGGCTGGCGTCTATTTTGACGCGGCCGCCGAGCAGGGCTCTGGCCATGTCGAGTTCGCCGTTCACGAGTGCGAGCAGGTCCGCGCTGCGGATGGTGAGCTTGATCTCGGGCGGGCGGCCGTCCGGCGGCGGGGCCTCTTTGAAGGGGTCGAGGCCGTTGGGGTGGATGCGGCCGTAGAAGGTGACGTCGAGGTCGGAGATGCGACAGGAGACCCTGCGCTCCACGACATGCCTGGCTCGATCCTCGTCACTGATCTCGTCGAATTGCTCGACGAGTTTCTCCAGCGCAGCCCGGCATTCTTCGACGCTCGCCATGCGTCCACCCCTCTATCTGCGGACCGGTCAAATGCCTCTACACCACGGACGGTAGCGTTCCACATGAGTACTACGCGAAATCTGGCACGTGGGGGCGTGTCAGGGATAAGGGGGTTCGCATGGTGTTCGAAGCACTCCGCGGTTACGTACAGGTCGCGACCGGCCTGACCGACGTGACCAGGGCAAAAGCCCAGACCGCCGTCAAAGAGCTGATGGCGTCGGGGGACAACGGCCTCGGCCAGGTGTCCGCGCACGCTGGCCAGCTCGTCGAGGAACTCGTCGCGGTCGGCAAGTCCAACCGCGAGCAGCTCACCCAGATCATCCGCACCGAGGTGGACAAGGTCCTCCTCGTGCTCGATCTGGTACGGGCGGAGAAAGTGGACCGTCTCCAGGACCAAGTCGAGGAACTCGAATCCCGCCTGGCGTCCGAGTCACCCGCCTCGGCCACACGCACGACGGCCAAACGCGCCACCGCAGGCAAGAGCCCGTCGACGAAGGCCACCACCAAGGCCACCACGAAGGCCACCACCAAGGCCACAGCGAAGTCCACCGCCAAAACCAAGCCGACCACGAAACCGGCCGCGAAGGCGACCACGAAATCGGCCAAGAAGTCCGCTCCGGCCAAGGCCAAGAGCATCTCCGCCACCGCCAAGCGCACCACGAAAGGCACTCCAGCCAAGTCCACCAAGCCCAAGACGACAACCACGAAGCCGCGTACGACCACGTCCCGGTCGGCCACATCCCGGGCGGCCACATCCCGGGCGTCCACGTCCAGGTCGACCACGAAGACTGCAACCGCCACTAAGCCGCGCACGACCAGGTCCACCATGGCTGCCACGACGCCGAAGGCCACCAAGTCGGCCATGACCAGGTCCACCGTGGCGGGTACGACGCCCAAAGCCACTAAGTCGGGCAAGACCAGGTCCACTAAAGCGCCCACGATGCGCAAAGCGGCCAAGGCGGGCATGGCCAAGACAACGGCCGCCAAGACCCGGACCGCCGCCGGCAAACCGCGCTCCACCGCACCCCGGATGCCGAGGATGACCGGGAGCGCGAAGGGCTCGTCGCCGAAGGTGGCGGCGGCGGGGGAGAGGCGGACCGGGGTGGCCAGCGCTCGCCTCAAGTCCGCCGCGCGTCCGGCCGGAAGGAAGCGGACGACGGCGGCCTCCGACGGGGTCGCCGGCGTCAAGAAGGCGGCCACGCGCAGCCGTACCAGCGCGAAGGCGACCGGAACCACCCGGAAGCGGATGGCGGGCACCACGCCGGGCAGGACCCCGAGCAAGACGCTGAGCAGGACGGCCGCCAAGACTGTGGCCAAGCCTGCCAGCCGGGCGGCTAAGGTCACGGGCAAGGCGGTAAAGCGCTCGGCCACGAAGGCGGCCGGGCTGAAGACGACCGGCGCGAAAGCGATCCGGGCAAAAGCGGCAAGTGTGAAGGCTGCCGGGGCGCGGACGGTCCGGGCGTCGGCGGCGAGCGTCAAGGCGGCTGGAACAAAGACGGTCCGGGCGTCGGCGGCCGGTGTGAAAGCTGCCGGAACGAGGACGGCCAGCATGAAGACTGCCGGAGCGAGGACGGCCAGAGCGAAGACCGCCAGAGCGAAGACGGCCATCATGAAGGCTGCCGGAGGGAAGACGGCCAGGACCAAGACGGTCATCATGAAGGCTGCCGGGGCCAAGACGGCACAAGCCAAGACGGGCAGTGCCAAAACGGCCAGTGCCAAGACGGGCAAGACGAAGGCCGCCGGAGCGAAGGCCGCCGGGAAGAATGTGGCCGGTGTTCGGGCGGTAGGGAAGAAGGCGGCGGCCGGGCGGCGGTCGGCGGGGAGTGGAGGGCGGGCATGACGGAAGCGGGCTTGGAGGGCGCGGGACTGGCGTTCCTGCGTAACATCCAGGCTGAGGGGTCGCCTGAACCGGGAGCGGTCGCGGGGCGTACCTCGGGGGGTGACGGGTCGGTCGAGGGCGCGGTGGCGCGCCTCGGCGGGCTCGGTGAGCGTCCCGTGGGAGAGCATGTGGCGGTTTTCGAGGAGGTTCTCGGTGATCTGGAGAGCACGCTCGCGTCGGTGGACGAGCGTACGTGATCGGAAGCGGTGACGGCCGCGCGCCGCTCGAACCGAGGGTGAGGGCGGCGCGGTGAGCCAGCGGAGGCGGCTGGACAGCGAGCTGGTCCGGCGGAAACTGGCGCGGTCGCGGGAGCAGGCCGCGCAGCTCATCGAGGCGGGCCGGGTCAGCGTCGGCGGCCAGGTCGCGGGGAAGGCGGCCACGCAGGTGGACCTCGCGTCCGCCATCGTCGTGGCTGTGGCCGCCGAGGGGCCCGACTACGTGTCCAGGGGCGCCCACAAGCTGCTCGGCGCGCTGGCGGTCTTCGCCGACCTGCGCGTCGAGGGGCGGCGCTGCCTGGACGCGGGCGCCTCCACCGGCGGGTTCACCGACGTCCTGCTCCGCCACGGCGCGGCGCACGTGCTCGCGGTGGACGTCGGCTACGGCCAGCTGGCCTGGTCGCTGCGTACCGACGACCGGGTCACGGTGCTGGAGCGGACCAACGTCCGGGACCTGACCCCGGAGCTGGTCGGCGAGGCGCCCACGCTGATCGTGGGCGACCTGTCGTTCATTTCGCTCCGCCTGGTGCTGCCCGCCCTGACCGGCTGCCTGGCCGACGGCGGCGAACTGGTCATGCTGGTGAAACCCCAGTTCGAGGTGGGCAAGCACCGGGTCGGCGCGGGCGGCGTGGTCCGCGACCCGGCGCTGCGCGCCGACGCGGTCGCGCAGGTCGCGGCGGCCGCGTCCGGTCTCGGCCTGACCGTGAAGGGCGTGACCGCCAGCCCGCTTCCCGGCCCGTCGGGGAACGTGGAATATCTGATCAGACTCGGCAAGGGCGCGGAGCACGAGCCCGTCGCCGACCTGCCGGCCGAAATCGGCCGCGCCATCGCCGAAGGCCCCCAATGATTCCTCCAGGAGCATGATGACTCCCCGCACGACGCTGGACGCGGAGCGTTCCTGATGAACGCGAAGCGGACCGTTCTCATCACCACGCACACCGGCCGCCCGGCCGCCGTCGAGAGCGCCCGGCTGGTCATCCACCGGCTGCTGGCCGAAGGACTGAACGTGCGGGTGCCCGCCGACGAGGCGGAGGCGGTGGCCGAGCCGGGCGTGGAGGTGATCGCGGCGACCGCCTCCGACGCGGCCGACGCCGAACTCATGATCGTCCTCGGCGGTGACGGCACCCTGCTGCGGGCCGCGGAACTGGTGCGGCCGAGCGGCGTCCCGCTGCTCGGCGTCAACCTCGGGCACGTCGGATTCCTCGCCGAGGCCGAGGTGGAGGACCTCACCGAGGTCGTCGACCGGGTGGTGGAGAGCCACTACGAGGTCGAGGAGCGGATGACCATCGACGTCGTGGTCCGCGTCAACGGCACGGTGCTGGCCAGGACGTGGGCGCTCAACGAGGCGTCGGTGGAGAAGCGGGACCGGATGCTGGAGGTGGTCGCCGAGATCGACGGCCGGCCGCTGTCCCGGTGGGGGTGCGACGGCGTGATCTGCGCCACCACGACCGGCTCCACCGCGTACGCGTTCTCGGCCGGCGGGCCGGTGGTCTGGCCGGAGGTGGAGGCGCTGCTGCTGGTGCCCAACAGCGCGCACGCGCTGTTCGCCCGGCCGATGGTGATCTCGCCCAGGGCCAGGGTGGCGGTGGAGATCCTGCCGGAGACCAGCGCCGGCATCCTGTGGTGCGACGGGCGGCGCAGATTCGACCTGCCGCCGGGCGCGCGGGTGGAGGTGACCCGCGGCCAGATCCCGGTCCGGCTGGCCCGGCTGCTCGGCGTGCACGCCACCGGCGTGCCCTTCACCGACCGGCTGGTCGCCAAGTTCGGGCTGCCGGTGGAAGGCTGGCGCGGGCGGGTCAGGAACCCCTGACCGGCGGCCCCGCGACTCGAAAATCTTGGCGAGTTGCGCGTAGGATCTCAACCGACATCGCAGCTGAACGGGAGGGACCAGTGCGACCGAGGGTCGAGGAGGTCCGGATCCAGGGGCTTGGCGTCATTGACGAAGCCGTCCTGGAGCTGTCACCGGGATTCACCGTTGTCACAGGTGAGACGGGCGCAGGCAAGACCATGGTGGTGACCGGCCTGGGGCTGCTGTTCGGCGGCCGGGCCGACCCGGCGCGGGTGCGCCCGGGGGCCGACAAGACGACCGTGGAGGGCACCCTGCGGGTGGACCCGGCGGGCCGGGCGGCCCAGCAGGTGCTGGACATCGGCGGCGAGGTCGAGGACGGCGAGCTCATCATCTCCCGCACCGTCTCCGCCGAAGGCCGCTCCCGGGCCTGGCTCGGCGGGCGGACCGTCCCGGTCGGGACGCTCACGTATCTGGCCGAGGATCTGGTGGCCGTGCACGGGCAGATGGATCAGCAGCGGCTGCTCCATCCCGGCAAGCAGCGGGCCGCGCTGGACCGGTATGCGGGCGACGAACTCCTCAAGCCACTCAGGGCGTACGAACAGTCTTACAAGCGGCACAAGCAGGTCGGCGAGCTGCTGGCCGAGCTGACCACCCGGGCGCGGGAACGCGCCCAGGAGGCCGACGTGCTGCGGTTCGGGCTGGCCGAGATCGAGAAGGCGGAGCCGAGGGCGGGGGAGGACGCGGAGCTGAAGGAGGAGGCCGAGCGGCTCTCGCACGCCGACGCGCTCCGCGGCGCCGCCACCACCGCGCACACCGCGCTGCTCGGCGACCCGATGTCCGGCCCCGAGGCCGTCCAGGACGCGGGGTCGCTGGTCGGCACCGCGCGCGCGGTGGTCGAGTCGGTCCGCGAGTTCGACCCGGTGCTCGGCGGCCTGGCCGACCGGCTGGCCGAGGCCGGCTACCTGATCAACGACGTGGCCACCGAGCTGGCCGCCTACGCCGAATCGGTGGAGGCCGACCCGGCCCGGCTGTCGGCCGTCCAGGACCGCAGGTCCACGCTGACCGGCCTGGTCCGGAAGTACGGTGTGGACGTGGCCGGAGTGCTCGACTGGGCCCGCAGGTCTGCGGCCAGGCTCACCGAGCTGGAGGGCGACGACGACCGGATCGAGGAGCTGACCCGGGAGCACGACGAGCTCACCGAACGGCTGACCGAGCAGGCGGGGGAGCTGACCAGGATCCGGGCCGGCACGGCCGAACGTTTCGGCGAGGCGGTGACCGGGGAGCTGACCGCGCTCGCGATGCCGCACGCCCGGGTCAGCGTCGAGATCACCCGGAGCGCGGAGTTCGGGCCGCAGGGCGTGGACGAGGTGGAGCTCCGGATGGCCGCCCACCCGGCCGCCCCGCCGCTCCCGCTCGGCAAGGGCGCCTCCGGCGGCGAGCTCAGCCGCGTCATGCTGGCCATCGAAGTGGTCTTCGCCGGCGCCGACCCGGTCCCGACGTTCGTCTTCGACGAGGTGGACGCGGGCGTCGGCGGCAAGGCGGCCGTGGAGATCGGCCGCCGCCTGGCCAAGCTGGCCAGGACCGCCCAGGTCATCGTGGTCACCCACCTGCCGCAGGTGGCCGCCTTCGCCGACCAGCACCTGGTGGTGGAGAAGGCCGGCGACGGCAGCGTGGTCCGCAGCGGCGTGGTCGCGCTGGACCGGGAGGGCCGCGCCCGTGAGCTGTCCCGGATGCTCGCCGGTTTGGAGGATTCCGAACTGGGCAGGGCGCACGCGGAGGAGCTCCTCTCGCTGGCAGACGCGGCGAAAGCGGTCGTCTGACCCGGTGCACCTGCCCGTTTCCCGGCCCGCCGGTTGTGACAAACCTGTCACGTGCCGGGGTGTCGGGCCGTCATGGTCGTTCGCTCTGGCAGGATGGTCACGATGAAGGTCCCGAGCGTGAAGGTTCCGGGCCTCCGCCGCAGGAAGGTCAACGACCTTCCCGGGGTGACGGCAGTGGCGAGAATCGACCGGCGGACCAAGAGGCTGACCAAGCGCCTCAAGGCCGGGGAGATCGCGATTATCGATCACGTTGACGTCGACCGGGTGAGCGCGGAGGCGTTGGTGGCATGCGGTGCCGCGGCCGTGGTGAACGTGGCCAGCAGCATCAGCGGCCGCTACCCCAATCTCGGGCCGCAGATCCTGCTGGAGGCGGGCGTCGCGCTCGTCGACAACGCCAGCCCCGAGCTGTTCGACGTGGTGCGCGACGGCGACCTGGTCCGGGTGCACGACGGCGTCGTCTATCTCGGCGAGGAGCCCGCGGGCAAGGGCGAGATCGGCACGACCGACTCCGTCGAGGCCGCCATGACCGAGGCCCGCGCCGGGCTCTCGGTCCAGATCGAGGCGTTCACCGTGAACACGATGGAGTATGTCCGGCGCGAGCGGGACCTGCTCATCGACGGCGTCGGCGTGCCCGACATCGAGACGGTCATGGACGGGCGGCATGTGCTCATCGTGGTCCGGGGGTACCACTACAAGGAGGATCTGGCGGCGCTCCGGCCGTACATCAGGGAGTATCGGCCGATCATGGTCGGCGTGGACGGCGGTGCGGACGCGCTGCTCGAAGCGGGATACAAGCCGGACGTGATCGTCGGTGACTTCGACTCGGTCACGGACCGGGCGATCACCTGTGGGGCCGAACTGGTCGTGCACGCCTACCGGGACGGGCGGGCGCCCGGCTTGGAGCGGGTCCACAAGCTGGGTCACGACGCGGTGCTGTTCCCGGCGGCGGCCACCAGCGAGGACATCGCGATGCTGCTGGCCGACGAGAAGAGCGCCTCGCTGATCGTCGCCGTCGGCACCCACGCCACCCTGATCGAGTTCCTGGACAAGGGCCGGGCCGGCATGGCCAGCACGTTTCTCACCCGGCTCCGGCTGGGCAGCAAGCTCATCGACGCCAAGGGCGTCAGCAGGCTCTATCGCAGCCGCATCTCCACCGCGTCCCTGCTGCTTCTCGTCGCCACCACGCTGGTCACCATCGGGGTGGTGCTGTTCGTCGCGCCGGTCGGCAAGATCTGGCTGGACGGGCTGCAGGACACGTGGAACGGCTTCATCTTCTGGGTGGTCGGACTCTTCTCGTGATCGATTTTCGGTATCACCTCGTCTCCATCGTCGCCATCTTCCTGGCGCTGACGGTGGGCATCGTGCTGGGCAGCACCGTCCTGCAGAACCCGATCATCCGCTCGACGCAGGCGACCGCGGAGAGCATCAAGAAGATGAACCAGGACCAGCGCGACCAGATCGCGGCGCTGCAGGCCCGGGAGGACGGCAACAACGCGTTCGTGTCCGACGCCACCCCCGAGCTGGTCCAGGGGAACCTCGCCGGGGAGCATGTGCTGGTGGTGGAGGCCCCCGGCGCGCCGAGCGGGCTGCGGGACCAGGTGCGGGAAGTGATCGAGCGGGCCGGGGGGACCTACACCGGGCGGATCACGCTGACCGACAAGTTCCTCTCGGCGGAGCAGACCGGGGTGCTGGACGGGCTGGCCGCGCAGCTGTCGCCGATCGGGACGGTGTTCGCCGAGGGGGCTACGCCGTACGACAAGGCGGGGCAGGTGCTGGCGAGCGCGCTGGTGACGAACACGCCGCTGTCGGCGGGCACGGTGAACACGGCCACCTCGGCGGTGCTCCAGGTGTTCCAGGAGGGCGGGTTCATCGCGATGTCGGACGATCCGTCCAAGCGGGCGACGCTGGCCGTCGTGGTGGCGCCGGCCACGCCGTACGAGGGGGACGACGCGGACGCGCAGAACGGCGCGATCGTGGCGGTGGCGGGGGCGCTGGACAACGGCTCGCTCGGCACCGTGGTCGCCGGGACGGCCACCGCGTCAGGGACCGGTGGGGTCATCGCGGCGGTGCTCGACTCGGGGGACGAAGCCTCGCAGGTGTCCACCGTCGACACACTCGATCTGCCCTCGGGCCGGGTCGCGCTCGTCTACGCTCTGCGGGAGCAGCACGCAGGCCGTTCCGGGGCGTACGGGATCGGCAGCGGGGCGACGGCCTTCGCGCCGACCCCCAGCGCCAGCCCCAGCCCGGTGGCTACGGGCGGCTGACCTCCAACCGTTAGGACTCGCGCTGTGGGCAATCGCTCCTGGCTGGCCGCCATATCCGGCGTCGCGATCGGGGCCGTCGCGGCCCGCGCCGCCTATTCCGTCTTCCGCCGCCGTCCCCCGGTCGGCGAGGAGAAGACGTGGACCCGCACCAACCACCGGGGTGAGCCGATCACCCTCCTCGAAGGCCCCGCCTACGTGGCCGCCGCCGGCCTGGCCGCCGCGCTCACCCCCGGCCTTCCGCCGCGCGCCCGCGCGGCCGCCGTGCTGGCGGGCGTCGGCAGCGGCGTGCTGGGCGGATACGACGACATCTACGGCAGCACGGCCTCGAAGGGCTTCAAGGGCCATCTGACCGCGCTGGCCCGCGGCGAGGTCACCAGCGGCGCCGTGAAGATCGCCGGGATCGGCGCGGTCGGCCTGACCTCCGCCGCCCTGGCCGGCGGCTCCCGCGCCGACGTCCTCGTCAACGGGGCGATCATCGCGGGCGGCGCCAACCTGGCGAACCTCTTCGACCTGCGCCCGGGACGGGCGATCAAGGTGGGCCTGCTCACCGGTGCCCCGCTGCTCGCCGCCTCGCTGTACGGCTCCCGCCCGGCCGCCGCCGCCCTCGCCGCCGTCCCGCTGGGGGCCGCCCTGGCGCTGCTGCCCGAGGACCTGGCCGAGCGGGCGATGCTGGGCGACGCCGGAGCCAACGCGATGGGCGCGCTGCTGGGACTGGCCGCCTCGGCCCGGCTCGGCCGCCCGGCCAGGCTGGGCGTGCTCGGGGTCGTGGTCGGGCTGACGGCCGCCTCGGAGAAGGTCAGCTTCACCAAGGTCATCGCCGGGAACCCGGTGCTGAACCGGATCGACCTGCTGGGCCGGCGGCCGGTTCCCCGATGACCGCATGATCACACGCCTCGGGCAGGGGGTGGCCGGGGCCGCGCTCCTCATCGGGGTCATCACGATCCTGGGCCGCGTCACCGGGTTCGGCAAGCAGCTCGTCTTCGCGCGCACGGTCGGCACGGCGTGCCTGTCCACCGCGTACTACACGGCCAACCAGATCCCGAACCTGATCTTCGAGATCGTGGTGGGCGGCGCGCTGGCGGGCATGGTCGTGCCCGTGCTGGCCGGCGCCGCCGGGCGCGGGGCCGCCGACGAGGTGAGCCGGATCGCCTCGGCGCTGCTCACCTGGGTGCTGGTCCTGCTGATCCCGCTGAGCCTGCTCACCGCCCTGCTGGCCGGTCCGGTCGTGAGTTTCTTCGTCGGCGACCTGGCGAGCTGCGACCCGGCGGCGGTGATCGCGACCGCGACCCGGATGCTGGTCGTCTTCGCCCCGCAGATCGCCCTGTACGGCGTCGCCGTCGTCCTCTACGGCGTCCTCCAGGCGCACCGCCGCTTCGCCGGGCCGGCGCTGGCCCCGCTGCTGTCCAGCCTGGTGGTCATCGTCGCCTATCTGCTGTTCGTCCCGCTCAGCGAGCACCAGACCCAGCCCGGCGCGGTGCCGGAAGCGGCCGAACTGGCCCTCTCGGCCGGCACCACCCTCGGCGTGGTCGCCCTCGTCGTCACCGTGCTCGGCCCTGCCGCCCGGCTGAGGCTCCGCTGGCGGCCCACCCTTCGCTTCCCCGCCGGAGTGGCCGCCCAGGTCAGGACGCTGGCGCTGGCCGGGCTGAGCGCGCTGCTGGCCCAGCAGGTCGCGATGGCCGTCGTGGTGAAACTCGCCAACCAGGCCGGATCCGGGCAGATCGCCGCGTACAACTACGCCTGGGCGATCTACCTCGTCCCTTACGCGGTCCTCGCCGTCCCCATCGCGACCAGCGCCTTCCCCGTCCTGTCCGCGCGGGCCGAGAGCGGCGACCGGGCCGGGTTCACCGCCCTGGCCGCCCGCACCACCCGGGTCGTCCTGCTCGTCTCCGGCCTGGCCGCCGGCACCCTCGCCGCCACCGCCACCCCCATCGCCTCCGTCTTCCTCCGGCAGGCCGAGACCGCCGTCACGGTCCCCGAGTTCGCCCGCGCCATCGCCCTGTTCGCCCCCGGCCTGCTCGGCTACGGCCTGACCGCCCACCTCAGCCGGGTCCTGTACGCCGACGGCCACGGCCGCCCCGCCGCCCGCGACCTGGTGACCGGCTGGCTGATCGTCATCGCCGCCCAGACCGCCTTCTCGCTGGCGTTCCCGCAGCCGTGGAAGCTCGGCGGCCTCGCCCTCGGGCAGGCGGCCGGCATGAGCGTGGCCGGTCTGCTCCTGCTGCTCTCGGTACGCCGGGCGTACGGCCCGGCGGCGCTCATCGGCGTCCCCCGGGCCGGACTGGCCGCCGTACTGGGCGGCGGCACCGCCTACCTGGCCGGATCCGCCGTCGTCGCCCTGTTCGGCCCGCGGCCGCTGTGGCCGAGCGTCCTGGAAACGGCGGTCGCCGGGCTCGTCGCGCTGGCCGCGGGAACTCTCGTCGCCGCCGCCATCGACCGGGGCGACCTCCGGACCCTCCTCAGCAGAAAGGGCACCCCGCGATGAGGATCGTCCTGGTCCTGGGCACCAGCTCCGGCGGCGTCGCCAGGCATGTGCGGACCCTCGCCGGGGGGCTCACCGGCGCGGGCCACGACGTCCTGGTGGCGGGCCCGCCCGCCACCCAGGCCGACTTCGGCTTCACCGGGACCGGGGCGGCCTTCGCCGCCCTGTCCTTCTCCGACCGCCCGCATCCGCTCAACGACCTCCGTACCGTCCGCGAGCTCCGCCGCCTGACCCGCGACGCCGACGTCGTCCACGCGCACGGCCTCCGCGCCGGCGCCCTCGCCGCCCTCGCCGGCCCGCCGGGGCTGGTCGTCACCCTGCACAACGCCCTGACCGCCGGGGGAGCCGTGGGAGCCGTCTACGGGGTCCTGGAGCGGGTGGTCGCCCGGCGGGCCGACCGGGTTCTGGCGGTCTCGCCCGATCTGGGCGAGCGGATGCGGGAACTCGGGGCCCGCCGGGTGGGCGCGGCCGTCGTGCCCGCGCCGGAGTTGGGCGGCGGCGGACGCTCGCCCGAAGAGGTCCGGCGGGAGCTGGGCGAGGGGGCCGTCGTGCTGACCGTGGCCCGGCTGGCCCAGCAGAAGGGCCTGGAGGTGCTGCTTTCTGCGGCGGCCGGGCCGTACCCGGAGAAGGTGCTGTTCGTGGTCGCCGGAGAAGGGCCGCTGCGGGCGGAACTGGAAGAGCGGATCGCGGCGGAGAGCCTGCCGGTCCGCCTGCTGGGCAATCGCGGGGACGTGGGGGATCTGCTGCGCGCCGCGGCCGTCTTCGTGGTGCCGAGTCGCTGGGAGGGGCAGCCGCTGTCGGTCCACGAGGCGCTCCGGGCGGGCGTCCCGATCGTGTCGACCCGCGTGGGCGGCATTCCGGACATGGTCGGAGACGCGGCTCTGCTGGTGCCCCCGGGGGACGGCGCGGCCATCCGGGACGCGGTCGGGCGGATCCTCGGCGAGCCGGGCCTGGCCGGGAAGCTCCGGGCGGCGGCGGCCGAGCGCGGGCGGAACCTGCCCACCGAGGCGGACGCGGTCCAGGCCGTGCTCCGGGTCTATGCCGGGATCCGGGAATGAAAGCCCTGAGTAAAGGGTTGGTCAGGGTGGTTCCACGAAGAACAGGGCCCCAACGTTAGGTCAGGTTCGGTGGGATCTCTATACTGAAGCCGTTGGGGGGGAGTATCCCTTCGTGACGGTCCCGTCATCACGGCTTTAGAGCCCGGGGCCGTTGGTCTGCCCGGACAAGTCTCAGTAGGTGTCCGGCGGGCGGGAGAGACCTCCGGCAGTGTGTACTGTCGCGCGCGCCGGAGGGGTTTATCGCTGTGAACATTCCTGCCTGGGGTTGGGCCGCCGTCATCGTCGGCCTGCTGGTCATCCTCGCCTTCGACCTGTGGATCGTGGACCGCGGCGAGGCGAAAGAGTTCTCGCTCCGCCAAGCGGGCTTCTGGGTCGGCTTCTACGTGGCCTTGGCCGTGCTCTTCGGCATCGGGTTGCTGATCTTCGCCGGACCCACCAAGTCCGGTGAGTTCTTCGCGGGCTATCTGACGGAATACAGCCTCAGCGTCGACAACCTGTTCATCTTCTTCATCATCATGTCGCGGTTCGCGGTGCCGAAGGAGTACCAGCACCGGGTGCTGCTCATCGGCATCCTGATCGCGCTGGTGATGCGCGGCATCTTCATCGCCATCGGCGCCGCCGCCCTGAACGAGTTCCACTGGCTGTTCTACGTCTTCGGCATCTTCCTGGTCTACACGGCGTACACCCTGATCCGCGACCACGGCAAGCACGAGGACGACTTCGCGGAGAACATCCTGCTGCGGGCGGCCCGCCGCTGGTTCCGCACCACCCCGGACTTCGTCGGGCACAAGACGATCGTCAAGATCGACGGCAAGCGCATGGTCACCCCGATGCTCATCGTGATGATCGCGATCGGCACCACCGACCTGCTCTTCGCGCTCGACTCCATCCCCGCGATCTTCGGCCTCACCCAGGACGCCTTCATCGTCTTCACCGCCAACGCCTTCGCCCTGATGGGCCTGCGTCAGCTCTACTTCCTGCTGGGCGGACTGCTGCAGCGACTGGTGTACCTCAGCTACGGTCTCGCGTTCATTCTCGCCTTCATCGGAGCCAAGCTCGTCCTGGAAGCCGCGCATGACACGGTCTCGTGGGCCCCGGAGATTCCCATTTCGGTCTCGCTGGGTGTCATCATCGTGACCATGGTCGTGACCACCGTGCTGAGCCTGATGAAGTCCCGCAAGGACGCCCTCGCCGCACCCGCCGAAGCGGAGCAGCACTAGCGCATCGACCGGCAAGGCGCTTTGCTTGTCTCGTTGTGGCCGTGTAAAGACGGTGGGATCGGTAACATAGGTAGTTAAGTCACATTACGGTCCCTAGTCGCAAAAGAGTACAAAGGCTCCCAGTGTCGAACGATTCTGTTAGTCCTCGCGCGCAGGTACGGCTGGCGCGCGGGGTGTCCCCGTGGCTGGCTCCGACCGCCGCGGCGGCGGCCGTCACAGCCGTCCTCTCCCGGAGATCCGCCAAGTGGGCGTTCGCGGCGGTGCCGCTGGCCGCGCTCACCGGCGGCATGCTCTGGTTCTTCCGCGACCCGGAGCGTACGCCCGGCTTCGGCCGGCTGCTCTCGCCCGCCGACGGCGTGGTGCAGAGCATCGACCCCTGGGAGGACGGCAGGACCCGGGTGGCGATCTTCATGAGCCCGGTCGACGTGCACGTCAACCGGGCCCCGGCCGCGGGCACGGTGACCTCGGTCGAGCACGTCTCCGGCGGGTTCACGCCGGCCTTCAACAAGGACAGCGACAAGAACGAGCGGGTGGTGTGGCACTTCGACACCCCGCTCGGCGACATCGAGATGGTGCAGATCGCGGGCGCGGTGGCGCGCCGGATCATCCCCTACGTCCCGGCCGGGACCAAGGTCGCCCAGGGGGAGCGGGTCGGGCTCATCCGGCTCGGCTCCCGGGTCGACCTCTACCTGCCGGAGGGGATCCGGCCCGCGGTCACCGTGGGCGACAAGACGGTGGCTGGGGTGACCCGCATTGACCGCGCCTGATCTCGGGGCGAGAGGCACGGGGGGCTGGTCCATCGAGGCCCCCATCGACGGCCCGATCGAGGCGATCGAGGAGCCCGAGGAACCCCGCGGCCCGGTGGGCAAGGCGTTCCGGCTCTCCGCCGCCGACTCGCTCTCGCTCGGCAACGCCCTGTCCGGCTTCCTGTCCGTGGTGGTGCTCGCCTACTCGGCGATCGACCAGCTCAAGTCGGACGGCAAGTTCGAGCCGGACCCCCGCTTCTTCGGCACCGCCGTGGTGCTGCTCCTGATCGGCGCCACCTGCGACCTGTTCGACGGCCTGGTGGCCCGCCGGTTCCGCGCGTCCGCGATGGGCGCTGAACTCGACAACCTGGCCGACGTGATCAGCTTCGGCTTCGCGCCCGCCTTCATGGTGGTCATCTGGGGTGGTTTCGCCGAACGGCTGCCCCTCTGGCTGGTGCTCGCGGCGGCGGCCTCGGTGCTGCTGGCCGGGGTCATCCGGCTGGCCAGATTCGCCTGCGTGAAGACCAAGAGCGGCGACTTCATGGGGTTGCCGATCCCGATGGGCGCGATGACCGTGGTGTCGATCGTGCTGCTGTTCCAGCCGACGGTGTGGACGATCGGCGGCATCTTCGCGGTGGCCTGGCTGATGGTCAGCCGGGTCGAGTACCCCAAGCCGAAGGGCAACCTGGCGGCCGTGGTGCTCGGCTGGATGATGATCAACGTCGCCTGCCTGACCATCTGGGCCGCCGGCCTGGCCGGGGGCGACGAGCTCATCCAGGTCGGCGCGATCATGCAGATCGCCATCGTGTCGGCCATCCCGCTGCGGGTGCTGATGTTCAAGCGCTCCCAGCGCAAGGAGCGCAGCTCCATCTGAGGGAATGGGGTCCGTATCGGGCCGGACCCCATTCCCCGCCCGCGGCTACCAGCCGCGGGCGCGCCACTCCGGCAGCGCCGGGCGCTCGGCGCCGAGCGTGGTGTCCTTGCCGTGGCCCGGGTAGACCCAGGTCTCGTCCGGATACCGGTCGAAGATCCGCTCCACCACGTCGGCGTACAGCTGGTCGAAACGCTCCGGGTCCTTCTGGGTGTTGCCCACGCCGCCGGGGAACAGCGAGTCGCCGGTGAAGACGTGCCCCGGGTAGTGGATCGCGATCGAGCCGGGCGTGTGCCCGCGCAGGTGCACCACCTCCAGGCTGAGCACGCCGAGCGCGATCCGGTCCCCGTGCTCCACTTCGCGGGAGCGGACCGGCAGCGCGGGCGCGTCCTGCGCGTGCGCGATGGGGGTCGCGCCGGTCGCCTTGGCCACCTCGGCCAGCGCCAGCCAGTGGTCCTGGTGCTGGTGGGTGGTGACGATCGAGCTGATCGGCACGTCGCCGATGAGTTCCAGCAGCCGGTCGGCCTCGGCGGCAGCGTCGATCAGCAGGCCGTCCCCGGTCTCGGTGCAGCGCAGCAGGTAGGCGTTGTTCCCGAAATCCCCGACCTCGATCTTGGCGATGGTCAGCCCGGCCAGCTCCCGCACGTCGGCGGGGCCGCCCTTGGCCACCTCTCCCGTATAGCTCATGACACTCCTCAGATATCGGTACGGCCTACGCTACCGATCAGATCACCGGCGGCCAGCTGTCCGGGATCTCCGAAGGCAGGCCCTCGGGGGCCGACTGGAACGGCCACCCCGGCGGGCTGGGCAGCGGCCCGTCCGCGTTCAGCCGGTCGCCGCTGGTCCGCCCGGCCAGCCAGGCGAGCAGGTCACGCCGGGTCCCCTCGACCCGGACGCCCTCGCCCAGCCCGGTCCACGTCTCGCCGGGGGCGTCGCCCTCGACCACGACGACCTCACTGAGCGGGCCTGAGCCGGGCTTCCACATGCGCATGGTGTCGTGGAAGTCCCACACCACATACTGCTCGGGCCAGTCGGCCCAGTCGTAGCCGAGGCCCAGGTCGCCGTGGTGGATCTCCACCTCGCGCAGCCGGCGCATCAGCAGATACCAGGCCGGGTGGTCGGGCGGGCGGTTCCCGGTGACCCGGACCGTCCAGTCGCCCGCGCTCAGCTCCCGGGTGGCGGCCAGGAACCGGGCGGCGGACTCGTCCAGGTCGGCGAACTGCTCCTTGGCCGGGCGGCCGGCGCCCGCCTCGATGTCGGCGTCCCGGACGGCCATGCTGGGGTACTGCGGGATGACCAGGCCGGTGCGGGCCGAGGTGAGCAGATTGATCAGGCTGTCGCCGCTGCGGGCGACATGGGTGATGACGTGACCCCGGGTCCAGCCCGGCAGCCGGGACGGCTCCTGGATGTCGGCGTCGGTGAGAGCGGCCACCGTGGTCAGCAGGCGGGCGGTCGCGGCGGACAGTTCGGACTGGTACCTGTCGAGGAGAGACATGGCCCCCATCTTCGCTGATCGGGGCGGCGGAGGCCGTACCGGGGGAATGTCCTGCGGGGGTTTGACGCTGCATTTACGCTGGACGTGGACAGGTCTTCGGCCCGTGTGGCCGGACCTCGCGAAAATGTCAGTGGGTCTGGGTAGCCTGCCCCGTGCACCTCCTCTTGACGAAATCGACTCTCGGGATCGCCGTGGCTGACCGCCTTATCGTGCGTGGCGCACGTGAACACAACTTGAAGGACGTCTCGCTGGATCTGCCGCGGGACGCTCTGATCGTCTTCACCGGGCTGTCCGGCTCCGGCAAGTCCAGCCTGGCCTTCGACACCATCTTCGCCGAGGGGCAGCGGCGTTACGTGGAGTCGCTGTCCGCCTACGCGCGCCAGTTCCTCGGCCAGATGGACAAGCCCGACGTGGACTTCATCGAGGGGCTCTCCCCGGCCGTCTCGATCGACCAGAAGTCCACCAGCCGCAACCCCCGCTCCACGGTCGGCACGATCACCGAGGTGTACGACTATCTGCGCCTGCTCTGGGCCAGGATCGGCAAGCCGCACTGCCCGCAGTGCGGGCGGACGATCGCCAGGCAGACCCCGCAGCAGATCGTCGACCGGGTCCTCGAACTGGAGGAGGGCACCCGCTTCCAGGTGCTCGCCCCGGTCATCCGCGGCCGCAAGGGGGAGTACGCGGAGCTGTTCCGCGAGCTCACCACCAAGGGCTTCGCGCGGGCCCGGGTGGACGGCACGATCGTCCGGCTGGAGGAGCCGCCCACCCTCAAGAAGTATGAGAAGCACGACATCGAGGTGATCGTCGACCGGCTCGCGGTCAAGGACACCGCCCGGCGGCGGCTCACCGACTCGGTGGAGACCGCCCTCCAGCTCTCCGGCGGCACCATCACCCTCGAGTTCGTCGACCTGGAGGCGGAGGACCCCAACCGGGAGCGCTTCTACTCCGAGCACCTCTACTGCCCCTACGACGACCTGTCGTTCGAGGAGCTGGAACCCCGCTCGTTCTCGTTCAACTCCCCGTTCGGCGCCTGCCCGGAGTGCACCGGCCTCGGCACCCGGATGGAGGTCGACCCCGAACTCGTCGTGCCGGACCCGGAGCGCACCCTCGGCGACGGCGCGATCTCGGTCTGGTCCGGCGGCCACACCAGCGACTACTTCGAGAAGCTGATGGAGGGCCTCGGCAAGGCCCTCGGCTTCGACCTGGAAACCCGCTGGGACCGCCTCTCCAAGCAGGCCCAGAAATCCTTGCTGTACGGCCACGACGAGCAGGTCCACATCCGCTACAGCAACCGTTACGGCCGGGAGCGCTCGTACTACACCAACTTCGAGGGCGCGATCACCTGGGTGCAGCGTCGGCACGCAGAGTCGGAGAGTGACGCCGCCAGGGAGAAGTACGAAGGCTACATGCGGGAGGTGCCCTGCCCGGCCTGCCACGGCAAGCGCCTCAAGCCGGTGTCGCTGGCCGTCACCGTGGGCGGCTCCTCGATCGCCGATGTGTCCTCTCTGTCGATCGGCGAGTGCGCGCGCTTCCTGAGCGGGTTCAAGCTCTCCGAGCGCGACATGCAGATCGCCGAACGGGTGGTCAAGGAGATCAACGCCCGGCTGGGCTTCCTGCTGGACGTCGGGCTCGACTATCTGACCCTGAACCGGGCGGCAGGCACCCTCGCCGGCGGCGAGGCGCAGCGCATCCGACTGGCCACCCAAATCGGCTCCGGCTTGGTAGGCGTGCTGTACGTCCTGGACGAACCGTCCATCGGCCTACACCAGCGGGACAATCAGCGACTGCTGGAGACCCTGGTCAGGCTCCGCGACATGGGCAACACGCTGATCGTGGTCGAGCACGACGAGGACACCATCGCCGCCGCCGACTGGGTGGTCGACATCGGCCCCGGGGCCGGCGAGCACGGCGGCCAGGTCGTCGTGTCCGGAACCGTGGACGAGCTGCTGGCCAGCGAAGAATCGCTGACGGGGGCCTATCTGTCGGGGCGGCGTTCGATCGAGGTCCCCGCCAAGCGCCGCAAGCGTGACCGCAAGCGGCAGCTGACCGTGAAGGGCGCCCGCGAGCACAACCTGACCGGCGTGGACGTGGAGTTCCCGCTCGGCGTGTTCACGGCCGTGACCGGCGTGTCGGGCTCCGGCAAGTCGACGCTGGTCAACGACATCCTCTACAACGCGCTGGCCAAGGAACTGCACAACGCCAGGACCGTGCCGGGGCGGCACGCCCGGGTGGTGGGCATGGACCTGCTGGACAAGGTCGTGCACGTCGACCAGTCCGCCATCGGGCGCACCCCCCGGTCCAACCCGGCCACCTACACCGGCGTGTTCGACCACGTCAGGAAGCTGTTCGCGCAGACCACCGAGGCGAAGATCCGCGGCTACCAGCCGGGCAGGTTCAGCTTCAACGTCAAGGGCGGCCGCTGCGAGGCGTGCTCCGGCGACGGCACCATCAAGATCGAGATGAACTTCCTCCCCGATGTGTACGTGCCGTGCGAGGTCTGCCACGGCGCCCGCTACAACCGGGAGACCCTGGAGGTCCACTACAAGGGCAAGACCATCGCCGAGGTGCTGGACATGCCGATCGAGGAGGCCAGGGGCTTCTTTGAGGCCATCCCGGCCATCCACCGCCACCTGGACACCCTGCACGCGGTCGGCCTCGGCTACGTGCGCCTGGGCCAGCCCGCCACCACGCTGTCCGGCGGCGAGGCGCAGCGGGTCAAGCTCGCCTCCGAACTCCAGCGCAGGTCCACCGGCCGGACCATCTACGTCCTGGACGAGCCGACCACCGGCCTGCACTTCGAGGACATCCGCCGCCTGCTGGGGGTGCTCAACCGGCTGGTCGACAACGGCAACACGGTCATCGTCATCGAGCACAACCTGGACGTCATCAAGACCGCCGACTGGGTGATCGACATGGGCCCTGAGGGCGGTTCGCGGGGCGGCCAGGTGGTCGCGACCGGCACCCCGGAGGACGTCGCGCTCATCGACGCCAGCCACACCGGGCTGTTCCTGCGCAAGATCCTCGGCCTCTGAACCGAGGCTGATCTGAGGCTGATCTGAGCCCCCGGCCGGGTCCGGGGGCTCACGTCTGAGTACTTTCGCCAATTCGGTAATTGTCCATACTCCGCCTGTTACAGGTGCGGCATGCTGAACCGTCATCGGGGTGACAGCCGTACTTACTGACAACAGAACCAGTGGAGGGCGACACATGGATGCTTCCGGCGAATCGCTGACTACTACCGAGCGTGCTTCTATATCCGACCGGCTGGAGCCGACCCGCAGGGCTGTGGTGCTGAGCGTGGGCGGGGCCGGGCTCGCGGTGGCCCTGACGGCGTGCACGGGTTATCAGTCGGGAGGGGGAACCACCGCGGCCGAACCGGCCGATCCGCCTGCTGACGACCCGCCGGCGGCGGATGCGACCGAGGACAGCGGTGCTGAGGAGCCGCCCCCGGCGGAGGAGGCGCCCCCCGCGGACGCGCTCGCCAAGACCGCCGACATCCCCGAGGGCGGCGGCAAGATCTTCGAGAGCGAGAAGATCGTGATCACCCAGCCCACGGCGGGCCAGTTCAAGTGCTTCACCGCCGTCTGCACCCACCAGGGCTGCACGGTGGCCAGCATCTCCAACGGCACCATCAACTGCCCCTGTCACGGCAGCCGTTTCAAGATCGAGGACGGCTCGGTGGCCGGTGGCCCCGCGAAGGGCCCGCTGGAGGAGAAGCAGATCACGGTGGCCGGCGGCAGCATCTCGCTGGCCTGACACCCACGGACGCGAGGCCGGTCCGCTGTGTGGCCGGACCGGTCTCGCGCGCGCCGATACTCCTGGGGTGGAGGGCGGCCCGCGGCTACGGGACGTCCCTTTCGGCGCGCACCGGCCTCGCGTTCCCCGCCATGGTGAACGCGGGGCCGGTTTTGCCGTTCTCCCGTGCCAGCCGGGATTGTCGGTGGGGGACAGTAGGCTTTGAGAGTGGCAGATCCGGCAACTTATCGACCAGCGCCCGGATCGATTCCCGAGTCGCCCGGAGTCTACCGATTCCGGGATCCGAGCGGCCGGGTGATCTACGTGGGCAAGGCGAAGAGCCTGCGGCAGCGGCTCAACTCCTACTTCGCGGATTTCGCGAGCCTGCACTTCAGGACCCAGTCGATGCTCACCACCGCCGCCCGGGTGGACTGGACGGTGGTGCGCACCGAGGTCGAGGCGCTCCAGCTCGAATACTCGTGGATCAAAGAGTTCGATCCGCACTTCAACGTGAAATACCGGGACGACAAGTCCTATCCGTACCTCGCGGTCACGATGGGAGAGGACTTCCCGCGCGTGCAGGTGCTGCGCGGGGCCAAACGGAAGGGCACCCGCTACTTCGGGCCCTACTCGCACGCGTGGGCGATCCGGGAGACCGTCGACCTGCTGCTCCGGGTCTTCCCGATCCGGTCCTGCTCGGCGGGCGTCTTCAAGCGGGCCGGGCAGATCGGGCGGCCGTGCCTGCTCGGCTACATCGAGAAGTGCTCGGCGCCCTGCGTCGGCCGGGTCACCCCCGACGAGCACCGCGCCCTCGCCGAGGACTTCTGCGACTTCATGGCGGGCAACACCACCAAGTTCGTCAAACGCCTGGAGAACGAGATGCGGGCCGCCTCCGCCGTCCAGGAGTATGAGCGGGCCGCCCGCCTCCGCGACGACGTGCAGGCCCTGCAGAAGGCGCTGGAGAAGCAGGCCGTCGTGCTCGGCGACGCCACCGACTGCGACGTCATCGCGCTCGCCGAGGACCCGCTGGAGGCCGCCGTCCAGGTGTTCTACGTGCGCGGCGGCCGGATCAGGGGCCAGCGCGGCTGGGTCGTCGACAAAGTCGAGGAGACCACCCCCGGCGACCTGGTCGAGCACTTCCTGATCCAGATGTATGCGGAGTCCGAGATCCCCAGGGAGATCCTGGTCCCCGCTCTCCCGCCGGACCACGACGCCGTGCTGGAACTGCTGGGCGAGCAGCGCGGCTCCCGCGCCGACGTCCGGGTGCCCCAGCGCGGCGACAAGAAGTCCCTCATGGAGACCGTCGAACGCAACGCCAAAGAGGCCCTCAACCAGCACAAACTCCGCCGCTCCAGCGACCTCACCACCCGCGGCAAGGCACTCCAGGAG
Organism: Acrocarpospora corrugata; assembly: GCF_009687845.1. Lineage (GTDB taxonomy): Bacteria > Actinomycetota > Actinomycetes > Streptosporangiales > Streptosporangiaceae > Acrocarpospora > Acrocarpospora corrugata. Next base: position 157,128 of record NZ_BLAD01000046.1, on the reverse strand, counting down.
ATCACCGACGCGCTGGAGCTGGACCAGATCCCGCTCCGGATCGAGTGCTACGACATCTCCCACATCCAGGGCACCAACGTGGTCGCCTCCATGGTCGTGTTCGAGGACGGGCTGGCCCGCAAGAGCGAGTACCGCCGCTTCCAGATCAAGAGCGCGGAGGGCGACGTCGCCTCCATCCACGAGGTGGTCACCCGCCGGTTCCGGCGCTACCTGGAGGAACGCAGCGCCACCGGCGAGATCGGCGGCGAACCCATCGGGGAGCCCATCGACCCGGAGACCGGCAAACCGCGCAAGTTCGCCTACCCGCCGAACCTGCTGGTGGTGGACGGCGGGCCCGCGCAGGCCGCCGCCGCCCAGCGGGCGCTGGACGAGCTCGGCGTGGACGACGTCGCGGTCTGCGGGCTGGCCAAGCGGCTGGAGGAGGTCTGGCTGCCCGGCGACGACCAGCCGGTCATCCTGCCCCGCTCCAGTGAGGGCCTTTACCTGCTGCAACGCGTCCGCGACGAGGCACATCGGTTCGCCATCACCTACCATCGAGCCAAGCGGTCGAGAACTCTCAAGGAGAGCGCGCTGGACGAGGTTCCGGGACTCGGGCCAGCGCGGCGGCAGGCACTTCTGCGACACTTCGGATCCGTGAAACGGTTGAGTGATGCCACCGCCGAGGAGATCCGCGAGGTTCCCGGTATCGGCCCGTCGACGGCCGAGGCGATCGTGGCGGCGTTGCAGGGAGAGAAATGAGCGAGACCGGTGGTAGTGCCGGCGGGCACGCCGAGATCGGTGAGCCCGCGTTCGTGCTGGTCACAGGCATGTCCGGGGCGGGGCGCAGCACTGCGGCGAAGGCACTGGAGGATCTCGGCTGGTTCGTGATCGACAACCTGCCGCCCGGGCTGCTGTTCTCGCTGGCCGAGGAGGCCGGCCGGGTCAAGCTGGCCGCCGACAAGGTGGCCGCGGTGGTGGACGTGCGCTCGCTGGCCTTCACCAGCGACCTGAACGCGGCCATCGAGGAGCTGGACGGCCGCGGCGTCGGGGTCCGGGTGGTGTTCCTGGAGGCCAGCGACGACGCCCTGGTGCGCCGCTTCGAGAACGTCCGCCGCCCGCACCCGCTGCAGGCCGAGGGCCGCCTGGTGGACGGCATCGACCGGGAGCGCGGCATCCTGCGCGAGGTCCGGGCCAACGCCGACCTGGTGATCGACACCTCCAAGCTGAACGTGCACGAACTGCGCAGCAAGATCGTCTCCTTCTTCGGCGGCGAGGACCGGCCCGGCCTGAAGGTCAACATCGTCTCCTTCGGCTACAAGTACGGCCTGCCCGTCGACGCCGACCTGGTGGTCGACTGCCGCTTCCTGCCCAACCCGCACTGGGTGCCGGAACTGCGCCCGATGAGCGGCCTGGACACCCCCGTCCGGGAGTACGTGCTGGGCCAGCCCGGCGCGAAAGAATTCCTCGACGGCTACGAAGAACTGTTCGGCGTCGTGGCGGCTGGGTACACCCGCGAGGGCAAGGGCTACGCCACACTGGCCGTCGGCTGCACGGGGGGCAGGCACCGAAGCGTCGCCATGGCGGAGCAACTGGGCGGCAGGCTGCGCGAGCGCGGCATGGAGGTGCAGGTGAGCCATCGGGATGTGGGCCGCGATTGACATCCGCCCCCTCGCGAGCGAGAGGGATTTCACGCGTCTACCTCACCAGGAGGAGGTCGCGTTGAGGTTCGCGGTGCGCCGGCCCGGTAACCCGTGGCCCTTCCCGCGCGAACACGGCATGCCCTGCCGCGTGTGCGATGCTCTGCCGGATGTTGCCGGCCGCGTTCACATCCGCGTTGCCGACGTATCCACAGGACCGGCACCGGAAGACGGCTTGGCTCTCACGCGCCTCCCGATCCACGATCCCGCACGCCGAGCAACGCAGGCTCGGGTACGCGGGGTTGACCTTCACCACTCGGCCGGGAGCCTTGTGCTCCAGGCGTCGGACGAGGCCGCCCCACCCGCTGGCGAGGATGCCCCGGTTGAGTCCGGCTTTCCCACGGACGTTACGGCCGGGCGCTTCGATGGTGCCCCTGGCCGACCGGGTCATTTTGGAGATCCTCAGATCTTCGACGGCGATCACATCGAACCGGCGAGCCAGATCGGTCGAGGTCTTCTCGATCCAGTCTTTGCGCCGGTCGCTCTCGCGGGCCTTCAACCTTGCGATCGCGGCTTTGACCTTGCTCCGCCGGCCGGAGCCACGCCGTGCCCGCGCGAGTTCGCGCAGCAGCCGGCGCAGCCGGGCCCGCTCTCTCTCGCGGAGGGGGGGCACGTTCAGCATTTCGCCGGTGGACAGCGCCGCCGAGACGGCCACGCCCCGGTCGATGCCGACGGATTCACCGGTTCCCGGGGCCGGGACGGGTTGGGGGATCGCGGCGAACGCCACGTGCCAGCGGCCCGCGGCGTCGCGGGTGACCCGATAGGACTTCACGCCCTCCGGCACGGCCCGCGACCAGCGGAAGCGCACCCAGCCAACCTTGGGGACACGAACTTCCCCGACGTTGCGGGACAGGCGGCGGATCTGGTCCGCCTTGACCGCCACGATCCGGAAACCCTCGCTCCGGCCGCGCTTGCGGAAGCCGGGGTGACGGTGGGTCCCGCCGAAGAAGCCCGCCATCGCCTGCGCGAAGTCCTTCAATGCCTGCTGCTGGACGATGACCGACCCACCGCGCAGCCACATGAACTCGGCCCGCGCCTGGGTCAGCTGACGGCACTGCTCGGCGAACCCCGGCGCGCTCTTACGGCCCGGTCTCCAGTACCTGTGCTGTTCAACGGCCAGATTCCACACAAAACGCGCATGCCCGCAGTGCTCCAGCAGCGCCGTCTCCTGGGCGGGCGTTGGCTTGAGCCGGTAGCGGGACACGTCGATCAACCTAGTCACCTCCACCGACAAAATCGGGAGCTGACCGGGCCGGACCGTTCCGTGCTTCCTGCCCGCCCCGAGGGACAGGACCTCCACGCTGGAGGTATCTGGTGAGTGAACCGGCCCCGGCCGCCAAGGTTGTCGCGCTGGGGGGCGGACATGGGCTGTACGCGTCGTTGTCGGCGCTCAGGAGGGTCACGGCCGACCTGACGGCAGTCGTCACGGTGGCCGATGACGGGGGCTCCAGTGGGCGGCTCAGGCGTGAGCTGGGCGTGTTGCCGCCGGGGGATCTGCGGATGGCGCTGGCGGCGCTGTGCGGGGACGACGAGTGGGGGCAGACCTGGAGCCGGGTGGTTCAGCACCGGTTCGGGAGTGACGGTGAGTTGCACGGGCATGCCGTCGGCAATCTGCTCATCGTCGCGCTGTGGGAGTTGCTTGACGATCCGGTGCAGGCGCTCGAGTGGGTGGGCCGGCTGCTGGGCGCGCATGGGCGGGTGCTGCCGATGGCGGCCGTGCCTCTCGACATTCAGGCCGAGGTGGAGCTGGACGGTGTGGTGACCATCGTGCGTGGTCAGGTCGCCTGCGCGGTCACGCCCGGGCGGGTCCGGGCCATCTCGCTGATCCCGCCCGATCCGCCGGTGTCGCCGGAGGCGATCCGGGCCATCCATGAGGCCGACTGGGTGGTCTTCGGTCCCGGTTCCTGGTTCACCAGTGTGCTGCCGCACCTGAAGGTCCCCGAACTGGCCCGCGCGCTGTACGCGACGAGCGCCCGCCGCCTGGTCATCCTCAACCTGGCCCCCCAGCCGGGCGAGACCGACGGCTTCTCCCCCCAGAAGCACCTGGAGGTGCTCCGCCAGCACGCCCCCGCGCTGCTGGTCGACGCCGTACTCGCCGACACCTCGGTGACCGACGACCCGGCCGAGCTGGAGAAGGCCGCGGTGGGCCTCGGCGGCCGTCTGGTATTGGCTGATGTGGGCGCCTCTGACGGATCTCCGCGGCACGATGCACCCCGTCTTGCCCAGGTCCTGGACGAGATTTTCCGCGAGAAGCGGTGATCCCCCCCTCCCAGGGTGCGAGAGACTGACCACGGCGCTCCGGTGCCCGAACTGAGTAGCGTGGGGAAGCGACAACCCCGACCGTCCCAGCGAAGCACCGGTCGATTGCCGACACACACGTATTCTCGGGGAGGACACTGGCGATGGCGATGACGGGTGTAGTGAAGGATGAACTGAGTCGCCTTCCCGTGTTGAAGCCCTGCTGCCGCAAAGCCGAGGTGTCCACGCTGCTCAGGTTCGCCAGCGGCCTGCACCTGGTGGGCGGGCGGATCGTGATCGAGGCCGAGCTGGACACCAACGTCACCGCGCGGCGGCTGATCAAGGACATCGGCGAGGTCTTCGGCCACAAGGCCGAGGTGCTCGTGCTGGCCCCGGCGGGGCTGCGCAAGGGCTCGCGTTACGTGGTCCGCGTCTACAAGGACGGCGAGGCGCTGGCCCGGCAGACCGGGCTGATCGACAACCACGGCCGCCCGGTCCGGGGCCTGCCCCGCCAGGTGGTCTCCGGGGCCACCTGCGACGCGGAGGCGGCCTGGCGGGGGGCCTTCCTGGCGCACGGCTCGCTGACCGAGCCGGGCCGGTCGATGTCGCTGGAGGTGACCTGCCCCGGCCCGGAGGCGGCGCTGGCGCTGGTCGGCTCGGCCCGCCGGTTGAAGATCCACGCCAAGGCCCGCGAGGTGCGCGGCGTGGACCGGGTGGTGGTCAGGGACGGGGACGCGATCAGCGCGCTGCTGACCCGGCTCGGCGCCCACGACAGCGTGCTGGCCTGGGAGGAGCGCCGGATGCGGCGCGAGGTGCGGGCCACCGCGAACCGGCTGGCCAACTTCGATGACGCGAACCTGCGCCGTTCGGCCCGCGCCGCGGTGGCCGCGGGGGCCAGAGTGCAGCGCGCTCTGGAGATTCTGGGTGAGGAGGCGCCGGAGCATCTGGTGGTGGCCGGGCGGCTCCGGGTGGAGCACAAGCAGGCGTCGCTGGAGGAGCTCGGCCAGATCGCCGATCCGCCGCTGACCAAGGACGCGATCGCCGGGCGGATCCGCCGGCTGCTCGCGATGGCCGACAAACGCGCCCAGGATCTGGGCCTGCCGAACACCGAGGCGAACTTGACCGCGGACATGCTCTCGGGCTGACCGAACCTGGGGGCGTTGACCCCCGATCGCCGTACGGTTTACGGCAAAACGTAAGATTTGGCGTCAATTTTATGACGTCTCGACCTGTGGGACCCTCGCGTGGTCTAAACCAATTTGAGTCCGATAGGGTCTGCACCGAGGTTTCAGTCACGTAACGACGTACGAGGAGATCGGATCCCGTGAGCATCCGCGTAGGCGTGAACGGCTTCGGCCGTATCGGCCGCAACTTCTGGCGTGCTGCCGCCGCCAGCGGCAAGGACATCGAGATCGTCGCTGTCAACGACCTGACCGACAATGCCACGCTCGCCCACCTGCTGAAGTACGACAGCATCCTGGGCCGCCTGCCGTACGAGGTGAAGGCGTCGGCTGACGAGATCGCGGTGGACGGCAAGGCCATCAAGGCGTTCGCCGAGCGCGACCCCGCCAAGCTGCCCTGGGGCGACCTGGGCGTCGACGTGGTCATCGAGTCGACCGGCTTCTTCACCGACGCCAACAAGGCCAAGGTGCACGCCGAGAACGGCGCCAAGAAGGTCATCATCTCCGCTCCGGCGAAGAATGAGGACGTCACGATCGTGATGGGCGTCAACCACGAGACGTACGACCCCGCGTCCCACACGATCATCTCCAACGCGTCCTGCACCACCAACTGCCTGGCCCCGCTCGGGAAGGTGCTCAACGACACCTTCGGCATCGAGAAGGGTCTGATGACCACGATCCATGCCTACACCCAGGACCAGAACCTGCAGGACGGCCCGCACAGCGACCTGCGCCGCGCCCGCGCCGCCGCGCTGAACATCGTGCCGACCTCGACCGGCGCGGCCAAGGCCATCGGCCTGGTGCTGCCCGAGCTCAAGGGCAAGCTGGACGGTTTCGCGCTGCGGGTGCCGATCCCCACGGGCTCGGCCACCGACCTGACCGTGGAGCTCAAGCGCGAGGTCACCGCCGAGGAGATCAACGCGGCGTTCAAGGCCGCCGCCGAGGGCTTCCTCAAGGGCTACCTGACCTACACCGAGGACGAGATCGTCTCCTCCGACATCGTCACCGACCCCTCCTCCTGCATCTTCGACGCCGGCCTGACCAAGGCCAACGGCAACCAGGCGAAGGTCATCGGCTGGTACGACAACGAGTGGGGCTACTCCAACCGCCTGGTGGACCTCATCGAGTACGTGGGTGCCTCGCTCTGATGCGTGGCCTTGACGAACTCGCTGTGAAAGGTCGGCGCGTGCTCGTGCGCGCCGACCTGAACGTGCCGCTGGACGGTGAGACGATCACCGACGACGGCCGGATCCGGGCGTCGATCCCCACGATCAGGAACCTGGTCGACCGCGGCGCGATGGTGATCGTCTGCGCCCACCTGGGCCGCCCGAAGGGGACGCCGAACCCGAAGTACTCGCTGGCCCCGGTGGCGAAGCGGCTGGCCGAGCTGCTCGGCGAGCCGGTCGACTTCGCCGCCGACGTGGTGGGCGAGTCGGCCAAGGCGACCGTGGCGAACCTGCGCGACGGCCAGGTGGCGCTGCTGGAGAACCTGCGCTTCGAGCCGGGCGAGGAGTCCAAGGACGACGCGACCAGGGCCCTGTTCGCGGGCAACCTGGCCGCGCTCGCCGACCTCTACGTGGGTGACGGCTTCGGGGCCGTGCACCGCAGGCACGCCTCGGTCTACAACGTGCCCCGGCTGCTGCCGCACGCGGCGGGCGGCCTGGTGCTGGCCGAGGTCGAGGTGCTCAGGAAGCTCACCGAGGAGCCCGCCAGGCCCTACGTGGTGGTGCTCGGCGGCGCGAAGGTGTCCGACAAGCTCGGCGTCATCGCCAACCTGCTGACCAAGGTCGACCGGCTGCTCATCGGCGGCGGCATGGCCTACACCTTCCTCAAGGCGCAGGGCCACGAGGTCGGCAACTCGCTGCTCCAGGCGGACCAGCTCGACCAGGTGCGCGGCTTCCTGGCCGACGCCGGGGCGCGCGGGGTGGAGCTGGTGCTGCCGGTGGACGTGCTGGCCGCCGACGGCTTCGCGCCGGACGCCGCGTTCGAGGTGGTGGACGCCACCGCGATCCCGGCCGACAAGGAGGGCCTGGACATCGGCCCGCGCACCCGCGAGCTGTTCGCGGGCAAGCTGGCCGACGCCAAGACGGTGTTCTGGAACGGCCCGATGGGCGTGTTCGAGTTCGACGCCTTCTCTGGCGGCACCCGCGCGGTCGCCGAGGCCCTGATCGCCTCGGACGCGTTCACGGTGGTCGGCGGCGGCGACTCGGCCGCGGCCGTGCGCAAGCTGGGGCTGGCCGAGGACGGCTTCTCGCACATTTCCACGGGAGGCGGCGCTTCCCTCGAATACCTTGAGGGCAAGACCCTGCCGGGCCTGTCCGCGCTGGAGGACGATCAGTATGAGCCGTAAACCGCTCATCGCCGGCAACTGGAAGATGAACAAGAACCACCTTGAGGCGATCAAGCTGGTTCAGGAGCTGGCCTTCTCGTTCACCGACAAGGACTTCGACAAGGTCGAGGTCGCGGTGCTGCCCCCGTTCACCGATCTGCGCAGCGTGCAGACCCTGGTGGACGGCGACAAGCTCCGGATCGTGTACGGCGCGCAGGACCTGTCCGCGCACGACGCCGGCGCCTACACCGGGGAGATCTCCGGCGCGCAGCTGGCCAAGCTCGGCTGCACCTTCGTGACCATCGGCCACTCCGAGCGGCGGCAGTACCACGTCGAGGACGACGCGCTGGTCAACGCCAAGGTGAAGGCCGCGTTCCGGCACGAGCTCACGCCGATCCTGTGCGTGGGGGAGGGGCTGCCGGTCCGGCAGGCCGGGGACCAGGTGCCGCACACGATCGCGCAGGTGGACGGGGCGCTGGCGGGGGTCGGCGCCGCGCAGGTGAAGTCGATCGTGATCGCGTATGAGCCGGTGTGGGCGATCGGCACCGGGGAGGTCGCCACGCCGGAGGACGCGCAGGAGGTCTGCGGCGCCATTCGCACGCGACTCGCCGGGCTTTATGACCGCGAAGTGGCCGACGCTGTCCGTATCCTTTACGGAGGTTCGGTGAAGTCCGACAACACCGCGGGGATCATGGCGAAGCCCGATGTCGACGGCGCGCTCGTTGGCGGAGCTAGTCTGGACCCGGGAGAGTTCGTCAAGATTTGCCGTTTTGGCGAGATGTCGGGCTAGCTCACCCGTTTAGGGGGTGCGACTTGACATCAAGTCGTACCCTCATAGAACAAGATTGAATCGTCATGCCGCATAAGGCGCTACCGGGAACAGGTCTACGGTGACTATCGGAATCTCCATCGCGCTCATTCTGTCGAGCCTCCTCATGATCCTTCTCGTTTTGCTCCACAAGGGCAAAGGCGGAGGTCTGACGGACATGTTCGGCGGTGGCTTCTCGTCGTCGTTCGGTGGCTCGTCCGTCGTGGAACGCAACCTCGACCGCCTCACGATCATCACGGGCACCGTGTGGTTCGTATGCATCATCGCGCTCGGGCTGCTCCTCAAGCCGTAGCAGTCCCCCGCGTGACATAGATTCATTTCTCCCCCGTGTTTCTCGCGGGGCGATCGAGCGAGGAGTTCATCCGTGGGTAGTGGCAACGCGATCCGTGGCAGCCGAGTTGGCGCCGGTCCGATGGGCGAGGCCGAGCGCGGCGAGGCGGCCCCCCGCGTGCGGGTCTCGTTCTGGTGCGCGAACATGCACGAGACGCGCCCCAGCTTCGCCAGCGACGCGGCCGTCCCCGAGCACTGGGACTGTCCCCGGTGCGGGCTGCCGGCCGGTCAGGACGAGGCCAACCCGCCCGCTCCGCCGCGGAACGAGCCGTACAAGACGCATCTCGCGTATGTGAAGGAACGCCGTAGCGACAACGACGGCGCCCAGATCCTCGCGGAGGCGCTGGAGCGGCTGAGGTCTTCTTCTCGCCCGATCTACTAGCTGGTACGGCCCGAGGCCCCTGTCTCTCACCGAGACGGGGGCTTCGGTCGTCTCAGTGGACCTGTTCGCCGTCGACGAAGGTGGCGGCGACTTTTGTGGTCCAGATGTCGGCCGGGTCGAGGGCGAACGGGTCGCGGTCCAGGACGGCGAGGTCGGCGGGGCGGCCGGGTTCGAGCACGCCGGCGGGGGAGCCGTTCAGCCAGGCGGAGCCGGACGTGTACGCGGTCAGGACGGTCCGCAGGTCGATGCTCTGGCCGGGCAGGAACGGGGTCTGGGCGGTCGGGTAGCCGGAGTGGTGGGAGCCGGGCGGTTCGGTGCGGTTGACGGCCACGTGCATCGCCTGGAACGGGTCGGCCGAGGAGACCGGCCAGTCCGACCCGGCCGCCAGGCGGGTGCCGTGCGCGACCAGGTCGGCGAACGGATACTGCCAGCTGACCCGCGGCTCGCCCAGGTAGGGGATGCAGAGCTCGTCCATCTGGGCGTGGTGGGTCGCCCACAGGGGCTGCAGGTTGGCGGTGACCCCGAGGGCGGCGAAACGCGGGACGTCCGGCGGCGTGATGATCTGCAGGTGCGCGACGTGGTGGCGGTTGGCGGGGTCGGTCCCGGTGAGTGCATCCAGGGCTTCCCGGACCGCGCGTTCGCCGATGGCGTGGAAATGAACCTGGAAGCCGAGCGCGTCCAGCTCCTTGACGTAGCCGTTGAGCAGGGCCGGGTCGACGTAGGAGAGGCCGGTGCCGCCGCAGCGGCAGTAGGGCTCGATGACGGCGGCGGTGAAGTTCTCGGCGATGCCGTCCTGCATGATCTTGACGGCGGTGGCGCGGAAGCGGTCCAGGCCCTCGGCGCCGGCCCGCCGTTCGGCCAGCGAGGCGATCTGCTCGCCGCCCCGGGCGCGGTCCCACCAGAGGGCGCCGACGACGCGGGCCTTCAGGCTGCCGTCGGCGGCGGCCGAGAGGTAGGTCGGGAGCTGGTCGTCGGAGCCCGCGTACGAGCCGACGATGGCGTCCTGCCAGCCGGTGATGCCGAGCGAGAACAGGTGCCGCTGCGCGTCGAGCAGGGCGGCGGTCCGGTCGGCGGGGGTGGGGCGGGGGGTGAGCAGGCCGACCAGGTCCATCGCGCCCTCGTGCAGGACGCCGGAGGGGGTGCCGTCGGGGTCGCGTTCGATCCGGCCGTCGGCGGGGTCGGGGGTGTCCTTCGTGATTCCGGCGAGTTCGAGCGCCCGGGTGTTGACCCAGGCGGCGTGGTGGTCGCGCTGGATGAGGTAGGCGGGGCGGTCCAGGAAGTCCAGCTGCGTCCGGTGCGGCAGCCCGCCGGGGAAGGCGGACATGTCCCATCCACCGCCGTCAATCCACGATTTATCGGGATTATTGGCGGCGTAGTCGGCTATGTGGGCGGTGTACGCCGCCAGGCCGAACACCTCGGAGATCTCGCACAGGGCGCGTTCCAGGCCGGCCTGCACCGGATGGATGTGGGCGTCGGTGAAACCGGGGGTGAGCAGGCCGCCGTTCAGGTCGTAGGGCTCGGCGGCGGGCGCCAGCCGTACCAGCTCGGATTCCGGGCCTGCGGCGGCGATCAGGCCGTCGCGGACCAGGACCGCTTCGGCGAAACCCTCGGGGGTGAAGGCGCGGCCGCCGCGGAACAGCAAGTCAGTCATAGTCAGTGTCCTGTGATCATGTCGGCGATACGGGCGAGAACGGAGGTGCGTGGTGTGCCGGTGGCCTCCCGGGCGTCGGCCAGCCGGTAGAGACGGTACATCGCGTGCACGCCCAGCCAGCGGAGCGGTTCCGGCTCCCAGCGGCGCACCCTGCGGTCCACCCAGGGCAGTGTGGTGAGGTCGCTGTCGCGGCCGAGGGCCAGGTCGGCGAGGGTGCGCCCGGCCAGGTTGGCGGCGGCGACGCCGTGGCCGGTGTAGCCGCCGGCCCAGCCCAGGCCGGTCGCCCGGTCCAGGCTGACGGTGGCGCACCAGTCGCGGGGGACCCCGAGGACGCCGGACCAGGCGTGGGCCACCTTCGCCTGTTTCGCGGCGGGGAAGAAGGTGGTCAGCAGGTGCCAGAGGGCGTCGACGGTCCAGTCGTGGGTGTGGCCGCGGTCGTCCAGGCGGGAGGCGTACAGGTAGGGGCGTCCGCGTCCGCCGAAGGCGATCCGGTCGTCGGCGGTGCGCTGGGCGTACATGTAGTAGTGCGCGGTGTCGCCCAGCAGTTCGCGGCCGTCCCAGCCGATCTCGTCCCAGTCGTCCAGCGGCTCGGTGACGATCATCGAGCTGTTCATCGGGAGCCAGTCGCGGTGGTGGCCGGCGACGTCGGCGGTGAACCCCTCGGTGCAGCGCAGCACCAGGCCGGCCTCGACCGTCCCGCCGGGCGTGACCGCCCGGCCCCGGGCGATCTCGGTGACCGGCGTGCGCTCGTAGATCTCCACCCCCAGGTCGCGTACGGCTCGCGCCAGCCCTCTGGCCAGCTCGGCGGGCTGCACCCGCGCGCAGTGCGGGCTCCAGGAGGCGGCGACGGCTCCGGCGACCCTGATCCTGGCGGTCATCTCGCGGGTGCCGAGCAGGTCCACGTCGCCGGGCGTCCAGCCCCAGGCGCGCTGGTCGACGATCTCGGCGCGCAGCCGGGCCGCCTGGGCGGGGGTCCTGGCCACGTTGAGCAGGCCGCCCTTGACGATGCCGGCGTCGATGCCCTCCGTGGCGGCGACCCTGATCACCTCGTCGACGGCGCCGAACATCTCCCGCTGGAACCTGATCGCGGCCTGCTGCCCGTGGTCCTTCGCGTACCGCCGCGCCGACCCCGGCAGCAGCCCCGCCAGCCAGCCGCCGTTGCGGCCGGACGCGCCGAACCCGGCGAACTCCTTCTCCAGGACCACGATCCGCAGCGCCGGGTCGGCCTTCTTGAGGTAGTACGCGGTCCAGAGTCCGGTGTATCCGGCCCCGACGATGGCGACGTCCGCCCGGATGTTCCCGCCGAGGGGCGCGCCGGGGTCGGGTACGCCGGTGGCGCGATACCAGTAGGACACGTCCCCGTTGACGAAACCCGGAGCGAGCGGAGCGTTCATGCGCTCATCCTGCTATATCCGTCACAGTCTCGTCATCTGGCGACGGAACTCGCGGCCGATCATGCCTGAAACCGCGAGAAGCGAAGCTTTATAAGGATTTTTACCTAAAGAAACGACCGCCACACTCTTGTGTAGCAATCGTGTAACAGTTGTCCGGCAGTCTGTACGCAATGGAAGGAGCGGAATTCATGGGGTTCTTGCGCATTCGTACGACGGTGGATGAACGTCCGGGACGGCTGGCCTCGCTCGCGGCGGCGCTGGCCGAGAAGGGGGGCAACATCCTCGGGCTCTCCGTTCAGCCGGACACCGACGGCACGGTCGACGAATTCGTGGCCGAGATCCCCGCCTCTCCGGAGGACGTACGGGCCGCGCTGGAGGAAGCCGGTGGGCGGCGTGTCCTGGTCCTGCCCGCCAGCGCGCACGAGCTCACCGACGAACCCACCCGGGTCCTGCTGCTCGCCGCCCGCCTGCGCGCGACCCCGTGGCGGCTCCCGGAGATCCTCCGCGAACTCCTGCGCGCCGACGACGCCCGCTGGATCTTCGGCTCGGACATCTCCGGCATGCCCGACCCCACCCTGCTGACCGTCCCCGTCGCGTCCCGCCGCTCGATCCGGCTGCGCCGCTCCGGCCTGCCCTTCACCCTCACCGAGGCCGCCCGCGCCGCCGCCCTCATCCGGCTCGCCCAGCCGCCCGCCGACCAGACCGCCATCGACCGCGCGGTCCGCCTCCCCGACGGCGCCGAGGTCCAGGTCAAGCCGCTTGAGCCGCTGCACCGCGAAGCCGTACGCGACCTGCACGAACGCTGCTCTCCCGAGTCGCGCAGGTTCCGCTACTTCACCGCCATGCCGGCCCTGACCCCCCGCGTCTTCGATCGCCTCTGTGACCGCAAGCGCGGCCACTCCCTGGTCGCCGGTCGCGACGGCCAGTTCGTCGCCCTGGCCACCCTGATGTTCACGCCCGACCCCGGCATCGCCGAGTTCGCCTTCCTCATCGAGGACCGCTGGCAGGGGCGCGGCCTCGGCACCGCCCTGGCCCGTACGCTCCTCGCCGAGGCCCGTGACCTGGGCTTCGCCGAAGTCCGCGCGACGCTGCTGTCCGACAACACCCGGATGCGCCGCCTCCTGCTCACCCTCGGCGCGACCCTCAACTACACCGAGGACCCCGGCGTCCTCGACGCCCGCATTCCGGTGGGCGTTCTGACCCCGGCCCCGCTCCCTTAGCCGAGGGTCAGCGACTGGATCAGCGCGTCGTCCTTTATTGAGCCGGGGTCGAGCAGGTCGGTTCCCGCCGGGATCCTGGGCTGGAGGAAGCGGACGTAGTCGACGCTCAGCCGCAGGTCGGGCTTGCCTTTGAGTACCTTCTCGTTGGCGGCCATGGGGTCGGTCTGCAGCGGGCCGAAGCTGTCCCAGTCGGTGTAGGCGGCGATGCCCCATTGCAGGGTGTCGGGGAGGTCGGCGCGGTGCCAGCGGGCCCCCACCCACCAGATGCCGCCGTCCGGGCGGTACAGGGAGACGACCGCGTCCCCGACCCTGGCCAGGACGAGATCCACCCATTCGGTGGTGATCGGCCGGAGGCTCAGCGTGGATTTGCCGTTCTCGGTGGTCTTGATCTCCACTTCGCGGGGCCGGTTGCCGGTTCCGGTGGTGATGAACAGCCAGTTCGCGGTGTTCGGCCCCGATTCCTGGGCCAGCGGGACGCGCGCCATCGGGCCGCGCAGCGAGTAGGTGCGGGCCGGGGTGTCGGCCGTGCGCGCCCTGCGCGCGCACCCGGGTCCGCATGACGAAGAACTCGAACACGGTGCACGGCGAATACTGGACCTAAGATCGGGCGGCCAGGTAGAAGCTCACCGCAGCACGGCCCGGGAGGGCGGCAGAACGCGACCCCCGGTCATGCGGCCTGGCGGCCGGTTCCGGCGGGGTGCGAGTCAGGCCAGCGCCTGGACGGCGTACATGCCGGCCACCGCGATGGCCAGGCCACCCAGCAGCAGCCGCAACCCGGTCTCCGGCAGACGGGGTTGCAGATGCGCCCCCACATAGCCGCCGATCAGCCCGCCTAGTCCGCACACCAGCCCCAGCGCCCACTCCGGGGCGATGTCACCCGTAGTAGTCAACGACAGAACGCCGAAGGTGAGCGCCCCCGCGATCGAGGTCACGAACGTCGAGGCCAGCGCGGCGGGCGCGACACCGGCGACCGGAAGCCCCCGCCCCACCAGGATCGGCCCGAGCAGCGAGCCGCCGCCGATGCCGTACATGCCGCCCGCCATGCCCACCACCACCGCGAGCAGGCCGATCGCGCGGCGAGACGGCGGAGGCCCTGCAGGGCCGCGCGGCGGACGCAGAGTCCGCACACCCGAGGGAGTCGGCTCCACTGTCTGAATCATTAATCACGAACTATCTTATGAAGCCCGCTGAACGATTTCTTCCGTTGACTCGGCAGACCGATCTTCTGCATGCACTGGGTCAGCAATCTGAGGACGGCTCGTCTCGAGGACGTATCGGGGTGGACTTTGGGTCAATCGGCCTGTGTCACGTAGCCGCGGGATTTACTGACTGCATGGTTGAGTTCGCCAAGGGGTTCGCAATCTGGGACCTGGCCCCAGGCCATTACATCCTCAACGCGGCTGGGGGCGCTGTGCTGGACCTCGAAGGTCACCCCATCCCCTTGGACTATCGGCTCACGACTCTTGCCGATATAGGTGAGGCCATGAATAGGCGTCAGAAGTTCGTCGCCGCTACTGATCTAAAACTTGCCCAGGATGTCCTCAAGGCGATGACGAAGGCATGAGCGTGCGTCAGCTTGCTTCTGCCTCTGGGTCTTCTCGTACGGGGAGGCCGGGGTCTGGGGGAGCGCCCATCGCGTCCAGGCGGCGGTTGATGGCGTCGAGGCTGGCCTGGATGCGGAGGAGGAGAGGGTATTGGGTGTTCATTCGGCGGGTGACGGCGGCGGCGACTGGGTCGAAGGTTGAGGAGAGGGGTTCGTCGGAGTGCTCTGGGGGGTTCTGGCCGAGGATTTCCATGACCTGGTCGCGGACGCGTTGGAGGTCGGCGCCCTGTTGGCTGAGGACCTGGGCGGCGACGCCTTCGCCTTCGCGGATGAGGCCGAGCAGGATGTGTTCGGTTCCGATGTAGTTGTGGCCGAACTGGAGTGCCTCGCGCAGGGACAGTTCGAGGACCTTTTTGGCGCGGGGGGTGAAGGGGATGTGTCCCTGGGGAGGGGTGCTTCCTTTGCCGATGATGTCTTCGGTCAGCTGCCGGACGCCCATCAGTTCGATGTCGCACGCGCGTAGTGCCGTCGCCGCGACCCCGTCCTCCTCGCGGACGAGGCCGAGCAGGATGTGTTCGGTGCCGATGTAGTTGTGCAGGAGCAGCCGAGCCTCCTCCTGTGCCAGCACCACCACACGCCGGGACTGGTCGGTAAAGCGCTCGAACACGGGGGACCTCCGTCACTCGGGAGACGCGTCTCCACTATGCGCCAGATTCAGCGGCTCCGGGTGAACTGGGCCATTTTCCGTTCCGTGAAAGCGGCGCACCCGCGGATGGGGTTCCCATGACCGGGCGGGCGCTCCCGGGCGTACCTGTCTTGAGAGCCCTTGCCTGGTCAAAGGGTTGGGTTGAAAGTCGCGGTGATGTCATGGAAGTCGGGACCGTTTCCGGGCCCGCGTCCACGTTCGGAGAGGTGGGAGACCATGACGATGCGGACTGATTCCCAGCCGATGACCGGCCGGGTGGCGGTCATCACCGGCGCGTCCAGCGGGATCGGCGAGGCGACGGCTGAGCGTCTGGCGGAGCTGGGGGCCACCGTCGCCCTGCTCGCCCGCCGCGCGGACCGGCTGGACGGCCTGGTCGAGCGGATCACCAAGAGCGACGGGAGCGCGGTCGCGATGGCCGTGGACGTGACCGACGCCGAGGCGGTGCAGGAGGTGGCCGCCCGGGTGGCGGGTGAGCTGGGCGGCGCGGACCTGCTGTTCAACAACGCGGGCGTGATGCTTCCCGCGCCGGTGGAGGAACTCCGGTTCGACCAGTGGCAGGCGCAGATCGACCTGAACGTCTCCGGCCTGATGAACGTCATCGGCGCGTTCATCCCGCAGCTGGTCGCCGCCGGCCGGGAACGCGGTGTCGCGGACCTGATCAACACCTCGTCCATCGCCGCGGAGAACATCTTCCCGAACTTCGCCGTCTACTCGGCCACCAAGGCGTACGTGATGCACCTGTCCCGCCACATGCGGGTCGAGCTCGGCTCCAAGAACGTCCGGGTGTCCGCGATCGAGCCTGGCATCGTCGGCACCGAGCTGCAGAGTCACGTCACCGACGAGGGCGCCCAGCAGTGGCTGGAGGGCTCGAAGAAGACCATCGAGTGGCTCACCCCTGAGGACATCGCGGCGACGATCGCGTTCATCGCCACCCTGCCGCCCCGGGTGAACCTCCAGCAGGTCACGATCATGCCGACCGCCCAGGCCAGCTGAGGGCTACCGGCCGACTGCCGGGGCCCCGGGCCGGACGAAACGCTTGAGCGGCCCGTTCGGTCCCGTGCGCTCCGAGTCCAGCCGCATCCCGAGCGCCGCCGCGACCCGCTCGGACGCGACATTGCCCGCGTCCGTCTCCGCGATGACCTCGATCGGCCCGACATATTCGAGTACGGCTCGCGCCGCCCCCGTGGCCAGCCCATGCCCCCAATACAACGGATCTACACTGTAAAGGAGCTCGGCCTCGTCGTCGTCGCTGGCCCGCAACCCGCACACCCCGACCAGCCGATCGGCCACCACCATCGCCCACAGCCCGTATCCCCACCGCGCGAAGTCGTCCACGCTGTCGTCGACGATCTCCGTCACCAGCTCGGCGGACACCGGCTCGTCGTCGAAGAGGTAGCGCCGCACCTCCGGCCGGCTCCAGTGCGCCAGCAGCCAGGGCTCGTCGTCGTGCGTGATGGGCCGCAGAACCAGCTGGTTCTCCTTGAGCTCGCTCACCCCCCGAGCCAACCACACGTCAGCGATGCCGGCGCCGCCCCAGCGCGTACGCGAAATTGACCAGGACGATGCCCGTCCACGCTGTGATGATCCCGGGCAGGCCGGCGCCGACACCGGCGCCCGCGGTCAGCGGGATGGCGATGCCGAGCGAGCCGAGGGCCAGCCCGAGTGCGCGCCCGCCCTCCGCACGATCCTCCCGCGCCCGCTCCTTGGGGTTGGGCAATCGCCTGGACGCCTCGACCGCCACCTGGGCCGCGATCGTCGCCTCGATTCTGTTCAGAAAGGACTCCGTCAGGGCCGTCTCGTACTCGGGTCCGAGATCGCGGCGCGCCGCGATGTTCGCGCGCAGGTCGTCACGCGGGAAGGAAGGATCCGCCATACCTGACAATCTGCCAGAGATATATCGCGAGCGGGTATAGGTCGATACGTGGATCTCAATGCCGCCGCCGACCTCCTCTACGCGCTGCCTCCCGCCGAGTTCACCGCCGCCAGGACCGCCCTGGTCAAGGAGGTCAAGGCCACCGACGCCGCGCTGTCCCGCGAGATCGCCGGTCTCCGCCGTCCCACCGTCGTGGCCTGGGCGGTCAACCAGCTCGTCCGCCGCGATCCGCCGGAACTCACCGAACTCCTCACCCTCGGCGAAGACCTGCGCCAGGCCTGGCAGGACCAGGACGCCAGAGCCCTCGCCGCCCTCTCGGCCCGCAGGACCGGCCTCACCGCCGTGGTCACCCGTCTCGTCGCCGACCTCGCCGCGGCCTCTGGCCAGCGCCTCGCCACGCTGACCGAGGTCGAACAGACCCTCGACGCCGCCGTGGTCGACGCCGAAGCCGCCGCCCGGGTACGGCAGGCGACCCTCACCACCGCCCTCGCCTACAGCGGTTTCGCCCCGGCTCCTGTCCCGGCGACCCCGAGGACGCCACGGCAGCCCCCAGCCGATCGGGAAGCGCGGCGTTCACGGGAGCTGGCGGAGGCCGCCGCCCAGGCCGAGCAGGAGGCCGCGGAGTCGGAAGCCGCGCTCGCGGATTGGGCGCGGGAGCTGGCGGACGCCGTACGGGAACGAGAACGGCGGGCGGAGAAGCTGGCCGCGCTGGAAACGAAACTGGCCGAGATCGAGAGCAAACTGGCGGCCGCCCGGGAGAAGCACACGCAGGCCGCCAAACGGGCGGACCTGGCCCAGCGCGACGAGACCCGCGCCCGCCGCGCGGCCGAAGCGGCCCGCGCCCGCGCGACGGCGGCGCGTTCCCGCGCTCCTTTGCCGGAGTAGCGGACCTTTGCCTGTTCGCGTCGGTCAGTGCCGTGGATCCCGGTGGCTCAGGGCCTGCCGGGGCAGGAGGCGTCCGGCGGCGCGGGGTTGCCTCTCGTCGGGGACTCCGTCACTTCATACTTGTCCGGACTCGCCGGATAGTTTCAGGCGATGGTGACGTGGACTCCGGCGGTTTTCAGGTGGGCCGACCAGTCGTGGTCGACGGCGTTGGTCACCAGGTCGTCCACGTCGTCCCAGCCGAGCGCGCCGACGCGGGCCGGGCGGTCGAACTTGCCGGCGTCGGCGACGACGATGGTGCGGGCCGCCCGGCGGGCCATGACCTGGGCGATCTCGGCGTCGGCGAGGCTGTTCCAGCCGACGCCGGAGTCGAGGTCGAGGCCGTCGCAGCCGAGGACGGCGAAGTCGGCGGTGAACCGTCCGAGGGCGGCCGTGGCCATCGGGCCGCTGGTGGCGAAGGAGGAGCCGCGCAGGCTGCCGCCGATGACGTTCACGTCGAAGGTGGCGACGCCGGCGAGGCGGGCGGCGATGTTGAGCGCGGAGGTGGCGAACCAGAGCGGGCCGCCCCGGCCAGCCAGTTCCTCGGACAGGGCGAACGTGGTGCTGCCGTCGTTGAGGAACACGGCCGATCCGGGCGGGATGAGGGCGGCGGTGGCGACGGCGATGGCGCCCTTGTCGCGGGCGCTGCGGCGGCGGCGCAGCGTGAACGTCTCGTCGAGGGTGCTCGCCACCGGGATGAGGGAGGCTCCGCCGCGGGTGCGCCGGAGCAGGCCCTGGTCCGCCAGGGTCGCGAGGTCGCGTCTGACGGTGGCGGGGCTGGCGGCGGTGAGCTGCCGGATCTCTTCGAGTGACGCGGTTTCCTGGCGTGCCAGGAGGTTCAGGATGTGCGCGTGCCGCTCATCTTCGCTCAATTCGTTGTATCCCGTGATTGAAGCTGATTGAATCTGTCGGACCGATCGTACGTGGGAGGCGCGCGCGATGACCATCCGAGTGTTCGCCGGCGTCGACCAGGGAACGACCAGTACCTTCACCGGACTTTACGACGAAGCCGGTCGTTGCGTGGCCAGTGCCCGGCGGCGGTCTGTCACGTCACATCCGCACCCGGGCTGGGACGAACAGGACGGCCTGGCGTTACTGGCCGCGATCGAGGAAACCGTCGCCGAAGCCCTGGCGCAGGTACATGGCGCGGAGCTGGCCGGGATCGGGATCGCGAACCAGGGGGAGAGCGTCATCGCGTTCGACCGTACGACGGGGGAGCCGCTGTCGCCGGCGATCCTCTGGTCGGATCGGCGCGCTGCCTCGATCGTCGAGGAGATGGCGGGGAACGTCCAGCGGGGCCAGGTGGAGGAACGTACCGGGCTGCCGCTGGATCCGTACTTCTCGGCGGGGAAGATCGCGTGGATGCTGCGGAACCTGCCCGCGGTCCGGGAGGCCGCCGACGCCGGGCGGCTCGCGGTGGGGACGCTCGACGGCTTCTTCGTGCACCACTTCACGGCGGGCGCGGCGTTCGTGACGGATCCGTCGACCGGCAGCAGAACCCAGCTGATGGACCTCGACACCCTCGAATACGACGAAACCTGCCTGGCGGCCTACGGGATCGACGCCGCCATGCTCCCGCGCATCGGCGACACCGTCTTCGGCGAGCCGCTGCCGATTCGGCTGGGCGCGCCGCTGTACGCGAGCTCCTGCGACCAGCAGGCCGCCCTGGCCGCGCTCGGCGGCATCGACGCGGGCGACGTCAAGGTCACGTACGGCACCGGCTGCTTCATCCAGGCCAACGCCGGACCCAGCCCCAGAAGACCCGGAAACGGCCTGATGCCGACATTCGCCTGGTCCATGGGCCAGAACAGGGCATGGGCCATCGAAGGCGGCGTCTTCACGGCCGCGACGGCCGTCGACTGGCTGGTCTCGCTCGGGCTGGCCCCGGACGCCGCCTCGGTGAGCGCGCTGGCGGACGAAGGCGACCCCGAGCACGGCCCCACGTTCCTGCCCGGTTTCAGCGGCCTCGGCGCCCCCTGGTGGCGTCCGGGCGCGGCGGGCGTCCTGGCGGGACTACGCGCCTCGACCGGCCCGGCCGACCTCGCCAGGGCGGTACTCGAAGGCGTGGCCAACCGGGTCGCCGACGTCATCGACGCCGTCGACAAGGAACAGGGCCCACCCGAGGTGCTGCGGGTCGACGGCGGCCTGAGCGCCAGCGCCACGCTGCTGCGGCTCCAGGCGGATCTGTGCGGCCGGGCGCTCCTGCCCGCGGTCAACAAGGACAGCACCGCCGCCGGCGTCGCCGGGTTCGCCGCGATGGGCGCCGGCGAACTCGACCTGCCCGCCCTCGCCGCCCGCGCGAGCTTCCACCCGCCGATCGAACCTCGACAGGACAGCGGCTGGCGGGAGGCCCGCCGGGCGCGCTGGCGCCGCTTCGTCGACGCGACCCGCGGCTTGGACCCGGACGAACTCGGGGAGTTCCGGTGACGCGCTATGACGTCGCCATCGTCGGAGCCGGGGTGATCGGCTCGGCCGTCGCCGCCGCGCTGTCGCGATACCAGCTGAACGTGCTCTGGCTCGAAGCCGCCCACGACGTGGCGGAAGGCGCGTCGAAGGCGAACTCCGGCATCGCGGGAACCGGCTATGACATGCCCACAGGAACTCTCGAATCCGATCTGGTCCGGGCGGCGAGCAGCACCTGGGAAGCCACCTGCGAAGCCCTCGACGTCCCGTTCGCGCGGGTCGGATCGCTGTCGTTCGCGTTCGAACCCGGCGATCTCGCGAACGTGACGAAGCTCGCCGAGCAGGCAGCTGACGCCGGGGTCCGGGCCGAGATCCTCGAAGGCCCGCGCCTCCGCGAAGCCGCGGGCGGCATGGCCCCCGCCGCCCTGGCCGCCCTGCACGTGCCCGGCGAGGCCATCGTCGACCCGATCAGGCTGACCATCGGCCGCGCCCGCCTCGCCGTCACCAACGGCGTGGACCTGCGCTGTTCCACCCCGGCCACCGATTTCCGGCATGACAGCGACGGCCGTATCACCCACGTCGTGACTCCGCGCGAGACCTTCGCAGTCGGCGCGGTCGTCAACGCGGCCGGACTCAACGCGGACGTGATCGCGCGAGCGGCCAAAGCCGAAAATTTCGGTATGTGGCCCCGCAAGGGCATGTTCCTGCTGCTCGACCGGGCGATCGGCGAACAGGTCCCCAAGATCCTCACCATGATCCCCACCGAGTACACCCGCGGCGTCCTCGCCGTCCCCACGACGAACCGCACCGTCCTGATCGGCCCCACCGCGACCGACGAAACCGATAAATCCGATAAATCCACTGATGCGGAGACGCTCGACTGGGTCTGGGACCGGGCCCGCGACCTGATCCCGCACCTGTCCCGCGACCACGTCATCAAGACTTTCGCGGGTCTGCGCCCGGCCAGTGATCGTACCTATCGCATCGAGGTCTCCGCCGAGGTCCCGAACCTCGTCCACGCCGCCGGAATCCGCTCCACCGGCGTGCAGTCCTCACCCGCCGTCGCCGACCTGGTCTGCTCCCTGCTCGAATCCATCGGCGTACGGCTGACGCCGCGCCGCGACCCGCAGATCCGGCTGCCCCGGGTGCCCCGCCTGGCGGAACTCTCCACCGACGACGCGGCAGAACGCTCCGGCTCGATGGTGGTCTGCGCCTGCGAACACGTGACCGCCGCCGAGATCCGGGCCGCCTGCACCGGCCCGGTCCCGGCCCGCTCCCTCGACGGAGTACGCAAACGCACCCGCGCCATGGCCGGACGCTGCCAGGGCGCCTACTGCTCGGTCGGCGTGGGCTTCATCCTGTCCGTCGAGCAGGGCTTCGACTCATGGGACGTGCCCCAGGGCGAACCCGGCTCAAGCTGGGGGGTCGGCTGATGGACATCGCCGTCGCCGGATCCGGCCTGGCCGGGCTGTCCTGCGCGATCGGCCTCGGCCGCGACGCGAACGTGGTCGTGTACGAGCGCCTGCCGGTCATCGGGGGCGAGCACTGGGACGACCCCGCCCACCGGGATCTGCGCCTCCGGGCCGAGCGGCTCGGGGTCGGATTCGCGCCCGGAACCCAGGTGGTGCGCTGGGAGGGGGACCGGCTGCTGGCCGTCGGGCAGTCCGGGGGAGTGCCCGCGGCCGGCGTGCTGGTCGTCGCCACCGGCCATCGCCCCCGCACCCGGGCAGAATTGGGCGTGAACGGGGCGCGCACGGGGGGAGTGCTGCCGGCGACGGTCGCCTTGCACCTGTTGGAGCGGCGGGTGCGGCTGGGCCACGACGTCGTGATTCTCGGGGGCGGCCATTGGGCGCGGGACGTGGCGGCGGGCGTGATCAAAGCAGGCACCTGCACGGTCATCGGCTCGTCCCTGACCGAGTTCCCCCGCAGCGCCCAAATCCTGCCAGAAGCCCAGGTCATCCGCACCATCGGAACTCCGAGAATTCGCTTCGTCGAGCTGTCGGACGGGCATCGCACATGGACGCTCGCGTGCGATTCGCTCGTGCTCGCGGACGGGCACATTCCCTACCGCAACATCGACGGCGCTGTACTCGACCGCCCGGACGTGGTCTTCGCGCAGGGCGGGGACGAGCGCGACTGGGACGCGATCGAGGCCGGAGCCCAGGCGGCCACCCGCGCCCTCGACCGGCGGCCTTCCCATCGGCACGTCCCCACGACGCTCAGGATCGGACACCCCTCATGAAGGTCTCCTCACCGGTCGGCACATTTCCGTACAAGGTGGACAGGATCGAGGTGCGCCGATCGCGGGTCACCATCCACGGGCACATGGGCGCATGGCCGTCCGAGATCGAGGTCGGGGCCGAGGACGTACCGAGATCAGCGTGGCTGGCCGTCGGGGCGGCAACGCTGATCGCGGTGCTCGTCGTATGGCGATTCAGAGGCTCAGCTTGATCTCGTAGTCCCTGAGCCAGGCGTCGAGCCTGAGCATGCGCTCCAGCGGCGCCCGGTGACTCTCGTCCGCCGGCCGGTCGAGCATGGCGCGTGCTGCCTTGACGTCGATGAGCTGCTCGCTGGGCAGATGCTCGTCGCGGAGCAGGTCACGGGCCTTGGCACGGACGGCTTCGTCGTAGCCGGGGTCCTGAGTCGACGGATACGGGCTCTTGACCCGCTGCAGCACCGACTCAGGGAGAATGTCGGAGCAGGCCGCGCGGAGCAGGCTCTTCTCGCGGCCGTCGAAGGTCTTCATGGCCCAGGGAGCGTTGAAGACGTACTCGACCAGGCGGTGGTCGCAGAACGGGACACGGACCTCCAGGCCGACGGCCATGCTCATCCGGTCCTTGCGGTCGAGCAGGATCTGGACGAAGCGGGTCAGGTTGAGGTAACTGATCTCCCGCATCCGCCGTTCGAGGCCGGTTTCGCCCGGGAGGCGGGGCACTTCGGCGAGCGCCTGCCGGTAGCTGTCGGCCCGGTAGCCGGGCAGATCCAGGGAGCGGAGCAGGTCGCGGTCCAGCAGATCGAAGTTGGACGCGCCGTTGATGTCCGCCGTCAGCAGCCACGGGAAGGTGTCGCCGTTGACCGCGACGGGGTCGTGGAACCACTGGTAGCCCCCGAAGACCTCGTCGGCCGACTCGCCGGACAGGGCCACCGTGGAATGCCCCCGGATGGCCTTGAAGAGCAGGTAGAGCGAGGTGTCCATGTCGCCCAGCCCGGTCGGCAGGTCGCGGGCGCCCAGCACGGCGGCCCGGACGGCCGGGTCCATCAGGTCGGCGGAGTCGAGCACGATGTCGGTGTGCTCGGCGCCGACGTGGGCGACCAGATCATGCACGTACGGCGTGTCCGGCGTGGACCGGGTCGCGTCCGGCTTGAAATGCTCGGTGTAGCCGACGAAGTCGACGGAGAAGGACCGGACCTTGCCGAGCCCCTGCTCCCGCAGTTCCCTGGCGGCGATCGCGGTGACCGCGCTGGAGTCCAGGCCGCCGGAGAGCAGCGTGCACAGCGGCACGTCGCTGATCAGCTGCCTGGTGATGATGTCGTCCAGCAGCCCGCGCACGGTCGCCACGGTGGCCGGGACGTCGTCGGCGTGCTGGTAGGACGACAGCTGCCAGTAGCGCCGCTTGGTGAGGCCCGCGCGGGTCACTTTGACGATCTGGCCGGGCCGCACCTCGTACATGCCCTTGAAGATGGCGTGCTCCGGCGTCTTGACGAACGCCAGCAGCTCCCGCAGCCCGTCCTCGTCGACCACCCGCTCGGTCAGCGGGTTGGCGAGGATCGCCTTCGGCTCCGAGCCGAACAGGACGCCGTGGTGGGTCGGGTAGTAGTAGAGCGGCTTGATCCCCATCCGGTCCCTGACCAGCAGGAGTTCCTCGCGCCGGACGTCCCAGATGGCGAAGGCGTACATGCCGTTGAGGTGGTCGGCCAGGTCGTCGCCCCATTCGAGGTAGGCGCGCAGCACGACCTCGGTGTCGCTCTGGGTGCGGAACCGGTGGCCGTGGGCTTCCAGCTCCCGGCGGAGTTCCTGGAAGTTGTAGACCTCGCCGCTGTAGGTGAGCACCGCCAGCTCCTCGGCGATCATCGGCTGCCGGCCGCCGGCGAGGTCGATGATGGCCAGCCTGCGGTGGCCGATGGCGGCGTGCGGGGCCGTCCAGAGCCCTTCGTCGTCGGGCCCCCGGCAGGCCATCGTGTCCGTCATCGCCTGCGCGATCCTGGTGGCCCCGCTCAGGTCGCGATCGTAATCCACCCACCCGGTGATTCCACACATGCTCCCGATCCCCCAATCGCGTGACTCAATTACGAGAACACCCCGATCGGGAAGCGATATGCCCAGGTCAAACAGTCTTTAAGGAGAAGTGCCCGGGGGGATCCTGGTGGCGGCGGCGCGATCCAGCAGGAACAGGGTGCGCTCGCGGCCGCGGGCCCCGGCGGCGGGGGCCTGGAGATGGCCGGCGGTGAGGGCCAGGTGGACGGCGTCGGCCTTCTCCGCGCCGGCGGCGACCAGCCAGACCTCGCGGGCGGCCTGAATGGCCGGGAAGGTGAGGGAGATCCGGGTGGGCGGCGGCTTGGGGGAGTCGTGCACGGCCACCACCGGGCGCTCCTCCTCGTGGAGGGCGGGATGGCCGGGGAACAGGGACGCGACGTGCGTGTCGGGCCCCAGGCCCAGCAGCAGGATGTCGAAGGACGGCACAAGGTCTTCCGGAGAGGCGGCTTTGGCGAGTTCGGCCGCGTAGGCGTCGGCGGCCTCCTCCGCGGTCTGACCGGCGCCGGCGCGGCCCATCGGGTGGACCCGCGACGGGGTCAGGCCGACCTGGTCGAGCAGGGCCTCCCTGGCCTGGGTCTCGTTGCGGTCCGGGTCCCCGGCGGGCAGGAATCGTTCGTCGCCCCACCACAGGTCCAGGGCGCGCCAGTCGACCGCGTCCCTGGCGGGGGAGGCTGCCACGGCGGCGAGCGCGGCGATGCCGAGCGTGCCGCCGGTCAGGACCAGATGCGCCGAACCCCGGGCGGCCTGCACGTCCACCAGGCGGGTGATCAGCCGGGCCGCCACCGCCTGCGCCAGGATTTCGGCGTTGTCGTGGACCAGGATCACGATGACTTCCTTAGAACAGCGCCGGACCCCCGTGAAGGGGCCCGGCGGGACTTACTTGGTGCCGCCGGCCAGATGCCGCAGCGTGGCGGCGTAGATCTCGTCCGGGTCCAGGCGGCGCAGCTCCTCGGCGAGCAGCTCCGAGGTGGGGCGGCGGGCCAGCGCCACCCGGCGGTCCGGCTGGCCCGGGCGGGACAGCGTGGCCAGGCGTGCGTCCGACCGGGTCAGGGTCAGGTCGCCGCCGGAGGCCAGGGTGAGCCGCACCGCGGTCAGGCCGGGGCCGGACGACTCGCCCACCTCGATGGGCGCGTCGAGCCGGTCCGACAGCCAGGACGCGAGCAGGGTCGCGCTGGCGTGACCGGGCGACGCCTCGACGAGGCCCTTCTTGACCCTGCCGACGTTCTGGTCGAACGCCGCGGCCAGCAGCGAACGCCAGGTGGTCAGCCGGGTCCAGGCCAGGTCGGTGTCACCGGGCACGTAACCGCCGCAGCGGCCGACGATGGCCTTCACCGAGTCGCGGGACGCGTGCGCGTCCGTGATCCGGCGGCTGGCCAGTTTGCCGACCTTGTCGCCGGCGGGGACGTCGGGGGCGCCGCCGGGCCACCAGACCACCACCGGCGTGTCGGTCAGCAGCAGCGGGCTGATCACCGACTCGGCGTGCTTGGTCAGCTCCCCGTACAGGCGGAGCAGCACGACCTCGCCGGGCGAGGACTCGCCGACCCGCAGTTCCGCGTCGAGCCGGTTGGGCTCCTTCGGGTCGCGGCCGATCACCACCAGGATCCTGGACGGGTGCTCCCTGGCCGCCTCGGTGGCGGCCCGGACCGAGTCGTACTGCCCGGCCTCGTCGCAGACGACCACCAGCGTGAGCACCATGCCCACCGCGGGGGCGCCCATCTGGTGGCGCAGCTTGGTCAGCGTCGAAGAGATCTTCGACGCCTGCGTGTCGGTCAGATTGAAGCTGGTCACAGCCGCCTCCAGACGCGTCCGTCGCGGGCCAGCATGGCGTCCGCCGCAGGGGGGCCCCAGGTTCCGGCCGGGTAA
The DNA here is from genome assembly GCF_009687845.1 of Acrocarpospora corrugata. Classification (GTDB taxonomy): domain Bacteria; phylum Actinomycetota; class Actinomycetes; order Streptosporangiales; family Streptosporangiaceae; genus Acrocarpospora; species Acrocarpospora corrugata. The sequence continues at coordinate 130,334 of NZ_BLAD01000046.1, read as the reverse complement.
CCCTCGGGACGGCCGTGGGTCGCCCAGTAGTCCTCGATCGGGTCGAGGATCTGCCAGGACAGCTCCACCTCCCGCTGGTGCGGGAAGAGCGGCGGGTCGCCGATCAGCACGTCCAGCAGCAGCCGCTCGTACGCCTCCGGGGAGCTCTCCATGAACGACTCGCCGTAGGCGAAGTCCATCGAGACGTCCCGGACCTCCATCGCCGTCCCCGGCACCTTCGACCCGAACCTGACCGTGATCCCCTCATCCGGCTGAACCCGGATCACCAGCGCGTTCTGGCCCAGGATCTCGGTGTCGTCCTTGCTGAACGGCAGGTGCGGCGCCCGCTCGAACACCACGGCCACCTCGGTCACCCGGCGGCCGAGGCGCTTGCCGGCGCGCAGGTAGAACGGCACGCCCGCCCAGCGCCGGTTGGCCACCTCCAGCTTGATGGCCGCGTACGTGTCGGTCATCGAGTCGGCCGGGATGCCCTCTTCCTCCAGGTAGCCGATGACCTTCTCGCCGCCCTGCCAGCCCGCCGTGTACTGGCCCCGGATGGTCTCCAGGCCCAGATCGTCGGGCAGCCGGACCGATTTGAGGACCTTCTCCTTCTCGCGGCGCAGCGACTGGGCGTCGAAGGAGGTCGGATCCTCCATCGCGACCAGCGCCAGCAGCTGGAGCAGGTGGTTCTGGATGACGTCCCTGGCCGCGCCGATGCCGTCGTAGTAGCCGGCCCGGCTGCCGATCCCGATGTCCTCGGCCATCGTGATCTGCACGTGGTCGACGTAGCCGCGGTTCCAGATCGGCTCGTACAGCGTGTTGGCGAAGCGGAGCGCCAGGATGTTCTGGACGGTCTCCTTGCCCAGGTAGTGGTCGATCCGGAAGACCGAGCTCTCCGGGAAGACCGCGCTGGTGATCGCGTTCAGCTCCTGCGCGCTCTTCAGGTCGTGCCCGAACGGCTTCTCGATCACCACCCGGCGCCAGGAGCCGTCGGGCGCCTTGGCCAGGCCGGTGCGCTTCAGCTGCTCGACCACGGTCGGGAAGAACTTCGGCGGGACCGACAGGTAGAAGGCGTAGTTGCCGCCGGTGCCCCGGGTCTCGTCGATCTCCTTCAGCATCATCGAGAGCACGTCGAACGCGCCGTCGTCGTGGAACTCGCCGGGGCAGAAGTGGATGCCCTCGCAGATCTGCTTCCAGACCTCGTCCCGGAACGGGGTGCGCGCGTACTGCTTCACCGCCTCGTAGGTGACCTGCGCGAAGTCCTCGTGCGCCCAGTCCCGCCTGGCGAACCCGACCAGCGAGAAGCCGGGCGGCAGCAGCCCCCGGTTGCCCAGGTCGTAGATGGCGGGCAGCAGCTTGCGCTTGGCCAGGTCGCCCGTCACCCCGAACAGGACCAGCACGCACGGCCCGGCGACGCGCGGCAGCCGCTTGTCCCGCGGGTCCCGCAGCGGATTGCTCTCCAACACCTCGTCGGTGGTGGCAGTGGTCGCCACGGCGGCGGCGGCCATCTGCGCGTCTTCCGAAATGGCGGCTTGTTTGCCCCCATTAGTGCGTGCCATTGCTCAGAGCTCCTCGGCGACGGCGAGCAGATGGGCTACCCCAGCCTCCCGATCGGTCAGATGCAACCGTACGGCGGGCCGGTTACGGGACCGTAGCGCCCCGATGTCCCCCAGGGCCTGCGCGAATTGCAACTGTCCCAGCGTGTACGGCTTGCCCGGCACCGCCACGTCGTCCGTGACCGCCCCGGTGATCTGCAGGAACACCCCGACCTGCGGACCGCCCTTGTGGTACTGCCCGGTCGAGTGCAGGAACCTGGGCCCCCACCCGAAGGTCACCGCGTGGGTGGTCCGGTAGTCCAGCAGCGACCGCAGGGTCGCCACGTCGGCGGCGGCCCAGGCCTCGGCGGTCTGCTCGAAGTCCCCGGCCCCGAGCGGCGCCGCGTCGAAGGCCGCCTCCCGGTCCAGGTACGCCATGATCGCCAGGTAGCCTTCGGCGGGCACCGCCTGCAGCAGCGCGGTCAGCACGTCGGCCAGGTTCTTCGGGTGGCCGTGCAGCTCGCCGTACACCTCGACCGGGCCGTCGACCAGCAGCGGCGCGCCGATCTCCGGAGCCGAGCCGAGGATCTTGGCGGTGTTCTCCTTGGACTCGGCCACGTTCGGCTGGTTGAACGGGTCGATCCCGAGCACCTGCCCGGCGATCGCCGTCGCGTACTCCCAGACCAGGAACTGCGCGCCGAGCGGGCCCTCGACCCGGATGTCGCCTTCGGCGCCGATGTTGACCACATACTGGTCGTGCGCCTCGGCCGCCTCCGCGCCGACGACCGGCAGGATGCCCTTGCCCTCCTTGCCGGTGGATTCGGCGATCAGCTGCTCGATCCAGTCCGGCAGGCCGTTGATGTCGGACAGGCTGTCGCGCAGGATCAGCTTGTCCCGCCCGCCCAGCGCCATCCCGCCGAGCAGCGCGCCCAGCTCCAGGCCGGGGTTGCCCTCGTCCTGGCCCAGCAGCGGCTGGATCGCGGCGGCGTCGTCGAGCAGCCGCGTCACGTCGGCGCCGGCCAGGGCGCTCGGCACCAGGCCGAACGCGCTCAGCGCGCTGTACCGGCCGCCCACGTTCGGGTCGGCCAGGAAGACCTGGTAGCCGAGTTCGGTGGCGGTCTTCTCCAGCGGCGAGCCCGGGTCGGTGACGACCACGATCCGCCCGGCCGGGTCGATCCCGGCGTCCCGGAACGCCTGCTCGTAGATGCGGCGGTGGCTGTCGGTCTCGACGGTGCCGCCGCTCTTGCTGGACACGACCAGGATGGTGCGGTCGAGCCGGTCGGCCAGCGCCCGGCGGACCTGCCCGGGGTCGGTGGTGTCCAGCACGGTCAGCGGCACGTCCTCGGTGGCGCAGATGACCTCGGGGGCGAGCGAGGAGCCGCCCATCCCGGCCAGCACCACGTGTTCGAGCCCTTCGGCGCGGACCCGCTCGACCAGCTTGGCCAGCTCCGGCAGGAGCTCCCTGCTGGTCTGCGGCAGGGTCAGCCAGCCCAGCCGGATCTCCGCCTCTGGCTGCGCCGCCGGCCCCCACAGCGCGGGCGACCCGGCGGCCAGCGCGGCGGGGACCCCGTCGGCGACCAGCCGGGCGCGCACCTCCGCGACGGCCTCGGCGGCGTCGCCGGGAAACACCTCAACGGTCATGATCAGGCCTTCCCCAGCTCGGCCTGGACGGTGTTGATCAGTTCCTGCCAGGACACCGCGAACTTGTCGACGCCCTCGTCCTCCAGCACCCGGACCACGTCGTCGTAGTCGATGCCGGCCTCCTTGAGCGCGGCCATGGCGTTCCAGGCGTTCTCGTAGAAGGGCCGGATGGTGTCGCCGGAGATCTTGCCGTGGTCGGCGACGGCGTTGAGGGTCTTCTCCGGCATCGTGTTCACGGTTCCGGCGGTGACCAACTCGTCCACGTACAGCGTGTCCGGGTAGTCCGGGTTCTTGGTGCCGGTGGAGGCCCACAGCGGGCGCTGCGGCCGGGCCCCGGCCGCGCGCAGCGCCTGCCAGCGCGGCGAGTTCACGACCTCTTCGAAGGCCGCGTACGCCAGCCGGGCGTTGGCCACCGCGGCCTTGCCCTTCAGCTCCAGCGCCTCCGGCGTCCCGATCTTGTCCAGCCTGGCGTCGATCTCGCTGTCCACCCGGCTCACGAAGAACGAGGCCACCGACTCGATCCCGGCCAGCGGGATGCCCTTGGCCTGGGCCTGCTCCAGGCCGGTCAGCCAGGCCTCCATGACCCCGCGGTAGCGCTCCAGCGAGAAGATCAGCGTGACGTTGACGCTGATGCCCTCCGCGATGGCCGCGGTGATCGCGGGCAGCCCCTCCAGGGTCGCCGGGATCTTGATGAACAGGTTGGGCCGGTCCACCAGCCACCACAGCGCCCGCGCCTCGGCGATGGTGGCCGCGGTGTCCTTGGCCAGCCGGGGATCCACCTCGATGGAGACCCGCCCGTCCACGCCGCCGGTCGCGTCGTACACCGGCCGCAGCACGTCGGCCGCCCACCGGATGTCGAAGGTGGTGATCGCCCGGACCGCCTCGTCCACCGAGACCTTCCGGACGGCCAGGTCGTGCAGCTGGGTGCGGTACGCCTCCCCCTTGCTCAGCGCCCCCGCGAAGATCGTCGGGTTGGAGGTCACGCCGGTCACCCGCTGGTCGCGCATCAGCGCCGCGAGGTTGCCGCTCTTGAGCCGATCCCGGCTGATGTCGTCCAGCCAGATCGAGACGCCGAAGCCGGTCAGCTTGTTCAGATTCTCACTCATGTCAGTTTCCCGTCGTCTCGCCGGGGTCGCCGCCCAGCTTCGCGATGCTGCCCTTGGCCGCGGCCACCACACGCTCGGGCGTCAGGCCGAACTGCTGATACAGGGTCTTGTACGGCGCGGACGCGCCGAAGTGCTCCAGGCTCACCACGTTTCCATGGTCTCCCACGAACTCCCGCCAGCCCAGCGCGATGCCCGCCTCGACCGCCACCCGGGCCGGAACCGACGGCGGCAGCACGGTCATCCGGTAGGCCGCGTCCTGGGCGTGGAACCACTCCACGCACGGCATCGACACCACCCGGGTGGGAATGCCCTCCGCCTCCAGCAGCTTGCGCGCCTCCACGGCGATCTCGACCTCGCTGCCGGTGCCGATCAGCAGCACCTCGGGCTGGCCGTTGGACGCCTCCTCCAGGATGTAGCCACCCTTGGCGACCTTGGCGGCGTCCCCGGTGCCCGGGTAGACGGGCAGGTTCTGCCGGGTCAGCGCCAGCGCGGCCGGGCGGTCGTTGTGCTCCAGGATGACGTGCCAGGCGGCGGCCGTCTCGTTGGCGTCGGCCGGCCGGACCACGTCCAGGCCGGGGATGGCGCGCAGCGCCCACAGGTGCTCGACCGGCTGGTGGGTCGGGCCGTCCTCGCCCAGGCCGATCGAGTCGTGCGTCCACACGTAGGTGACCGGCAGCTTCATCAGCGCGGCCAGCCGGACCGCCGGGCGCATGTAGTCGCTGAACACCAGGAACGTGCCACCGTACGGGCGGGTGCCGCCGTGCAGCGCGATGCCGTTCAGGATCGAGCCCATGCCGTGCTCGCGGATGCCGAAGTGCAGCGTCCGGCCGTACGGGTTGCCGGGGAACTCCTTGGTCTGGAACTCCTCGGGGATGAAGGACGGCTGGCCCTTCATGGTGGTGTTGTTGGACTCGGCCAGGTCGGCGGAGCCGCCCCAGAGTTCCGGCAGCACCGGGCCGAGCGCGGACAGCACCTCGCCTGAGGCCTTGCGGGTGGCGATCGAGGAGCCCACCTCGAAGCCGGGCAGCGCCGCCGCCCAGCCGTCGGGGAGGGTGCGGGTGGCCATCCGGTCGAACAGGGCGGCCCGGTCGGGGTTGGCGTCCCGCCAGTCCAGGTAGCCCTTCTCCCACTGCGCGTGGGCGGCCCGGCCCCGGTCGACCACCGCGCGGGAGTGCGTCAGCACGTCGGCGGGGACGGCGAAGGACTGCTCGGGGTCCATGCCGAGGACCCGCTTGGTGGCGGCCACCTCGTCGGCGCCCAGCGCGGAACCGTGGATCTTGCCGGTGTTCTGCTTGTGCGGCGCGGGCCAGCCGATGATGGTGCGCAGCCGGATGAAGGACGGCCGGTCGGTCTCGGCGCGGGCCGCCTCCAGCGCCTCGTTGAGCGCCTGGACGTTCTCGACGTACTCCCCGGTCTCGGTCCAGTCGACGGTCTGGGTGTGCCAGCCGTAGGCCTCGTAGCGGGCGACGACGTCCTCGGAGAGGGCGATCTGGGTGTCGTCCTCGATCGAGATGTGGTTGGAGTCGAACAGCACGGTCAGGTTGCCCAGCTGCTGGTGCGCGGCCAGGGCGCTGACCTCGTGGCTGATGCCCTCCTCGATGTCACCCTCGGAGGCGATGCACCAGATGTGGTGGTCGAAGGGGGAGGCGCCGGGTTCCGCGCCGGGGTCGAACAGGCCGCGCTCGCGGCGGGCGGCCATCGCCATCCCGACCGCGTTGCCGACGCCCTGGCCGAGCGGGCCCGTGGTGGTCTCCACGCCGACCGTGTGGCCGTGCTCGGGGTGGCCGGGGGTGAGGCTGTCCCACTGGCGCAGGCCGCGGAGGTCGTCCAGCGTCAAGCCGTACCCGGACAAATAGAGTTGGATATAAAGCGTCAGGCTCGAATGCCCGCACGAAAGGACGAATCTATCCCGGCCAACCCAGGTCGGGTCGGATGGGTCGTGTCGCATGGTCTTCTGGAATAGAAGATAAGCGGCGGGGGCGAGGCTCATCGCGGTGCCGGGGTGGCCCGAGCCCGCCTTCTCCACCGCGTCCATCGCCAGGGCCCGCACCACGTCGACGGCCTGCCGATCGAGGTCGCTCCACTCAAGGCTTGCGCTGCTCAACTGCTCGATCCCCTCTGGTTTTTTCGCACCGGTTTTGGCAATTCCCGCCCACACCGGACCCTAACGGGTCGGCTGCCGTACCGTTCGGTAGACCGCCCTCGATCCGACCTGAGCAGCCCCGATTCAGGGACCGCCGGATCCCGGGGCTACAGTGAGTCCTCAAGTTGCCGGCGGCTGTCCGGAGATCCGCTCTAATCAGAGGTTACGCGTTGACCCCGCACGTGCTGGAAGCGCCTTGACGGTGCTGACGAACAACCCGACGATGGCCCCGGCTGGGGCCGCGAGAACGGCCCGCCGCACCGTCGGCGAGGTCGTCCGGGCCTATGTGGCGCTGACCAAGCCGCGGATCATCGAGCTGCTGCTGATCACCACGCTGCCCGTCATGTTCCTGGCCGCCCGGGGCCTTCCCGACCTGTGGCCGGCCACCTGGACGATGCTCTTCGGCACCCTGTCGGCGGGCAGCGCGAACGCGCTGAACTGCTACATCGACCGGGACATCGACGAGGTGATGCGGCGTACCCGCCGCCGCCCGCTGGCCCGCCACCAGGTCTCCCCGCGCGGCGCGCTGATCTTTGGCGTGATTTTGGGCGCGCTGTCCACCCTTGGCCTGGGGTTGACGGTCAACTGGCTCGCCGCCTGGCTGTCCTTGGGCGCCATCTTGTTCTACGTCCTGGTCTACTCGATGATCCTGAAGCGGCGCACCTCGCAGAACATCGTGTGGGGCGGCATCGCGGGCTGCATGCCGGTGCTGATCGGCTGGGCCGGGATCACCGGCGAGCTGGCCTGGGCGCCGGTCGTGCTGTTCGGCGTGGTGTTCTTCTGGACGCCGCCGCACACCTGGACGCTGGCCATGCGCTACCGCGAGGACTACGCCGCCGCGTCGGTGCCGATGCTCCCCGTGGTCGCCTCCGACCGGGTGGTGGTGCGCCAGGTCATCGCCTACACCTGGGCCACCGTGCTCTGCTCGCTGCTGCTCTGGCCGATCGCCTCGACCAGCCCGCTCTACCCGGCCGTCGCCGCCGCGCTCGGCGCCGCCTGCCTGTTCGAGGTGTACGCGCTGCGGCACCGCCTCAACGCCGGCAAGACCGGGGTCGACCTGCGGCCGATGCGCTTCTTCCACTGGTCGAACATCTACCTGGCGCTGCTGTTCCTGGCCGTCGCGGTGGACTCCCTGCTGGTGTGAGGAGAATCTGGCACACCGGAGCGGACAGGACGTTGCGGGTCGGTTACGCTCGCGGAATGGCGAGCCTTGATCCGCGCGCGGTGCTGAGGGAACGCCCGTCGATCGGCCTGATCATCGGTCTCGTCGTGGCGGGGATCTGTGCCCTGGTGTCCTTCTCGTTCGACATCCTCAACGGGGACCCGGTCCAGTTCTTCATCGCGCTGGCGCTGGCCATCGCGCCGGTGCCGCTGCTGCTCGCGGGCGTGCTGGCGCTGGACCGGATGGAACCCGAGCCGCGCAGCAACCTGATCTTCGCGTTCGCCTGGGGGGCGGGCATCGCGGTCCTGATCGCGGGCATCCTGAACTCGCTCAACCTGATCTACGTGGAGGACCGGCTCGGGGACGCGGTCACGGCGCGCAACTACGTCGCGACCTTCGCCGCGCCGCTGGTCGAGGAGACGATGAAGGGCCTGGTGCTGCTCGGGCTGCTGCGGTTCAGGCGGCAGGAGCTGGACGGGCCCACCGACGGGATCATCTACGCCAGCATGGTCGGCCTCGGCTTCGCGATGTCGGAGAACGTCAGCTACTACCTGGCCGCGCTCGCCGACAACGGGCCGGAGGGGCTGGCCGCCACGGTGGTGCTGCGCGGGGTGCTCTCGCCGTTCGCGCATCCGCTGTTCACCTCGATGATCGGCATCGCGGTGGCGTACGCGGCGCTGCACAAGGGCCCGCGGGGGGTCTGGGTGATCGTGCTGGGCTGGCTGGGCGCGATGGCGCTGCACGGGCTGTGGAACGGGCTGGCCTCCTTCGGCGGCTTCCAGGGGCTGGCGGTGGCCTACCTGCTGCTGATGGCGCTGCTGTTCGTCGAGCTGTGGGTGATCGTCCGGGACCGGAAGCGGATCGTCGGGCTGATCCACACCTACCTGCCGCCGTACGAGGCGAACGGGCTCATCAACGCCTCCGACATCTTCATGCTGTCCTCCCTGGAGAAGCGCAGGCAGGCCCGGCAGTGGGCCAAGGCCCACGGCGGCAAGGCCGGGGTGCAGGCCATGAGCGACTACCAGCTCGCCGCCACCGAGCTCGGCCTGCTGCACGAGCGCGCGGTCCGCGGCGGCGTCAACGAGGCCGCCTTCCGCGCCAAGCAGCGCTCCTTCGCCGACCTCATGGCGCACGCCCGCGCCGGCTTCCCGATCCCGGAACGCCACCAGGCTTCGGCGGCGCGCGGCGTGCCGCCGCCCGGCTACGCCCCAGGCGCCCCGCCGAACGTGCCGCCGGGCACGCAGTACCCGCCGCCGATCTGAAGCCGGTCGGCCAGCTCGGTCAGCTTCTCCGCCGACGGTGAACCGGGTGAGCCCGTGTAGATGATCAGGTGCAGGTCCGGGTCGGCCGCGGGGACCAGGGATTCGAAGTCGAGGGTCATGGTGCCGACGTCCGGGTGATGGAGGCGTTTGGTGCCGTACGTGCAGTAGACGACGCGGTAGTCGGCCCAGAACCGGGCGAACTCGGGGGAGCGCTCCATCAGGTCGTCGACGAGGTCCCGCAGCCTGGTGTCGCCGGGGTCGTGGCCGAGTGCGGTGCGCAGGAAGGCGACCTTCGTCGAGGCCACCTCCGCCCAGTCCGGATAGACGATCCTCGCCTTGGGGTTGAGGAAGATCCAGCGGGCCAGGTTGCGCTCGGCGCGGGGCATCGCGCCGAAGTCGTCCAGCAGCGCCCTGCCCATCCGGTTGATCGCGACGATGTCCATCGGGGTGGTCTGCAGGAGCGCGGGGACCGGGCCGAGGGAGTGCAGCAGCGCGTGCAGGACGGAGCGGCGGTGGACCGGCCGGGCCACCGCCGTCGCGGGCCTGACGAGATCCATCAGGTGGCTGCGTTCCGCCGCGTTCAGCCGCATCACGTCGGCGACCGCGCCCAGCACCTGGTCGGAGACGTTCCCGGCGCGGCCCTGCTCCAGCCGGGTGTAGTAGTCCACGCTCACCCCGGCGGCCATCGCGATCTCCTCGCGGCGCAGCCCGTCCACGCGGCGACCGCCGCGGCCCGGGGGCAGGCCCACCTCAGCCGGGGAAAGGCGGGCCCGGCGCGAGCGCAGAAATTCGCGAAGCTCGTTCGGCTGCCTCATTCACCCGATCATCGCATCCGTGCAGCTAGCAAACGGTATAGACCGGGGCAAATAACGACCTAAGTGCCGGAGATAGGCAATCTCAGGGTGAAGCGCTTGCCCCCAGTGGGGGAGAAGTCCACCGGGAGCACACCCTGGGCGCGGGCGATCACCTGGCTGAGGGCCAGGTCGAGGTCGGCGTTCCCGTTGGTGTCCAGGCGGCCGGTGTCCGGCACCGCCGTCACCCCGGTGATGGTGACCGACAGCTCGCCGGTGACCTGGTCTATCTGGATGTGCACGGCGCTCTCTTTCGGCTCGCACGGCACCGCCGACGGCATCGAGAGCACCCGCAGCTTCTCCAGGACCTCCTGGAGCCGGTCCACGGCGCACAGCGTCCTGCCGACCAGTTCGCCCAGGTCCGTCTGGTCGGGGTGCAGCTGGGCCACCTCCAGTTCCGCGCGGAGCGCGGCCACGGGCGTGCGCATGGCGTGCGCGGCGTCGGCGGCGAAACGGCGCTGCTGGTCCAGCATCGCCTCGGCCCGCACCTCGGCCCGCTCCAGCCGGTCCAGGGCGGCGTTGATGGTGCGCGCGAGGCGGGTGGCGGGTTCGTCGCCGGTCCCTTCGGCCAGCCGTCCGCCGGAGTCGTCACGGTTGATCGTCTCAAGCTCGGCGCAGAGGGAGTCGAGCGCGGTCCCGCTCTCGTTCGGCTCCGTCGTGCAGGTGCAGTCCACCCCAATGCCCCCTTTAATGGATGATTCGCGAAGGCAGGCATTTTTCGCCCGCTCCTCACGTAAACACCGCCGGAGGCTGTCTGAGGCCCGGTGGACTGGCCGTGTTCTGCCTAGGAACGCCAGTACCACCCTCGCGCGGGTCAGCCGAGGGTGTGGTCGAGGTTGAAGGCCGCGCTGATCAGCGCCAGGTGGGTGAGGGCCTGCGGGAAGTTGCCGAGCTGCTCGCCGGTGTGGCTGATCTGCTCGGCGTACAGGCCGACGTGGTTGGCGTAGGTGAGCATCTTCTCGAAGGCCAGCCGGGCCTCGTCGATGCGGCCGGCCCGGGCCAGCGCCTCGACGTACCAGAAGGAGCAGACCGAGAAGGTGCCCTCCCGGCCGGGCAGGCCGTCGGGGCTGGCCTCCGGGTCGTACCGGTAGACCAGCGAGTCGGAGACCAGCTTCTCGCGGAGCGAGTCGAGGGTGGACAGCCACTTCGGGTCGGTGGGGGAGACGAACTTGGCCAGCGGCATCATCAGCAGCGAGGCGTCCGGGACGTCGTCGTCGAAGTGCTGGACGAAGGCGGCCATCTTGTCGGACCAGCCGCGCCGCATGATCTGGCGGTAGATCCCGTCCCTGACCCGCTGCCAGTAGGTGAGATCGGCGGGCAGCCCGCGCTGGGTGGCCATCCGGATGGCGCGCTCGATGGCGACCCAGCACATCAGCCGGGAGTACACGAAGTTCTTGCGGCCGCCGCGGGTCTCCCAGATGCCCTCGTCCGGCTGGTCCCAGTTGTGGGCGACCCAGTTGATGATGCCGCACAGCTCGTCCCAGCGCTCGCTGGAGATCGGCTGGCCCCATTTGTTGTAGAGGTAGATGGAGTCGACGAGGGCGCCGTAGATGTCCAGCTGGAGCTGGCCGGCGGCGGCGTTGCCGACCCGTACGGGCGCCGAGCCGCGGTAGCCGTCCAGGTGCGGGAGTTCGCGTTCGGGGAGTTCGCGGCGGCCGTCGATGCCGTACATGATCTGCAGCGGGCCGGTGGGGCTGCCGGGGTCGAGGATGGCGTGGCGGGTGAGGAAGCCGATGAACGCCTCGGCCTCCTCGGTGAAGCCCAGCCGGAGCAGCGCGTAGACGCAGAACGCGGCGTCGCGGATCCACACGTAGCGGTAGTCCCAGTTGCGCGGGCCGCCGAGCTGTTCGGGCAGGCTGGTGGTGGGGGCGGCGACGATGCCGCCGCTGGGGGCGTAGGTGAGCAGTTTGAGGGTGAGGGCGGAGCGGTGCACGACCTCCCGCCAGCGGCCCCGGTAGTGGGAGGCCGACAGCCAGCGCCGCCAGTAGCTGACGGTGGCGATGAACTCCTCCTGGGCCTGCCGTACCGGGCAGGTGAGCGGGGGGACGTCGCCGCCGGTCTGGTCCAGCGCGAAGACCGCCTGTTCGCCCTGCCGGAGCACGAATCGCGCCGTCACGTCGCGGCCGTCGCACTCGATCGGGACGGTGGCGGTCAGGCTGAGGGCGAGGGACTCCGACTCGAAGATCACGTGGTCGCCGGACACGCGCGCGGTGTGCGGTTCCGCCGCGTAGCCGAAGCGGGGGGCGATCACGGCGCGGAACGGGAGGGTGCCCCGGACGCAGGTCACCTGCCGGATCAGCCGGTGGCGGGCCCCGTCGAGCGGGCCGTCGGTGACCGGCATGAAGTCCTGCACCTCGCCCACGCCGTCGGCCGCCGAGAACCGGGTGATCAGGACATTGGTGTCGGGGAAGTAGAACTGCTTGGTGGCCGCCGGGGTGTCGGCGGCCAGCTCGAACGAGCCGCCCCGCGCGGCGTCCAGCAGCGAGCCGAAGACGCTGGGGGCGTCGAAGGACGGACAGCAGTACCAGTCGATCGTGCCGTTGGTGCCCACCAGGGCGACCGTCCGCAGGTCACCGATGAGCCCGTGCTCACCGATCGGCAGGTACGGCGGGTCTCCGGTCATAGCGCCCATAGATCCTAAAACTACGCATCTCGGGCATGCGGCAGGCTCTGCCAGGGGTCAAATGGCGGCAGATCTTATGGTCTCTTCGCGACCGCGCCTTCGACGATGAGGCGGGTGCTGATGGAGTCCATGGCCGGACGCCACCGCTGGACGGGGACCAGCCCCGGCTCCTCCAGCTCGAAGCCCTCGAAGAAGGCGAGGATCTCCTCGTGGGAGCGGAAGGTGGTCTGGGCCGGACTGCCGGCCGTGGACGCCTGGAGCTGGGCCAGCACCTCCGGCTCGCTCTCGGAGCTGCTGTGCGAGAGCACCAGGTAGCTGCCCGGGGCCATCCTGCCGCGCAGCCCGGACAGGATCCGGTACGCGCCCTCCACGTCGGAGACGAAGTGCAGGACGGCGACCAGGAGCACGCCGACCGGCCGCTCGAAGTCGATGAGCTTCGTCACGTCGGGGTGCCCGACGATGTCCTCCGGCCGGCGGATGTCGGCCTCCAGGATGATCACCCCGTCGTCGGTGGCGAGCAGGGCGTCGTTGTGCGCCTTGACCAGGGGGTCGTTGTCCACGTACACGATCCTGGCGTCGGGATGGGTCTCCCTGGCGACCTCGTGCACGCTCGGCGAGGTGGGGATGCCGGTGCCCAGGTCGATGAACTGGGTGACGCCGCGCTCGGCGAGCAGCCGGACGGCCCGGGCGAGGAAGGCCCGGTTGGCCCGGACGACCGAACGGGTGTCCGGCGCGACCGTCAGCAGCCGCTCCCCGATCGCCCGGTCGACGGCGTAGTTGTCCTTCCCGCCGAGAAGGTAGTCATAGACCCGGGCCGAACTCGGCACCTGTGAGTTGATGCCGTCCGGAACCCGCTGGAGGTCGTCCACGACCTTCTCCCAATCCCACGCCAAAGTAGCGAAAAGCTATTGCGGCGATCATAGGGCTAAGGCGACGAGGGCGATGTCACGCGCTTCCCCGCGTTGACGGCCGCGGCGTTCAGGCCGGCGGAGTTCGGCAGGGGGCCGCGGTCGCGCAGCAGGAAGACCACGCGCAGGGTGGCGATCCAGACCAGGGTGGAGCCGAGGACGTGGAGGCCGACCAGGACGGCGGGGACGGCCAGGAAATACTGGACATAGCCGATGACGCCCTGGGCCAGTTCCACCAGGAACAGGATCAGGGCCGCGCGGCGGGCCAGGCCGGGGGCGTTGGTGACGTGCAGGGCGAAGGCCAGGGCGACGGTGAGGCCGACGGCGACCCAGACCAGGTCGGCGTGGACGCGGGCGACCGTCTCGATGTCGAAGGAGAAGCGGGAGGCCGCCTCGTCGCCCGAGTGCGGTCCTGTGCCGGTGACGACGACGCCGGCGACCAGGAGGGCCAGGACCGAGCCGGTCAGGACGAAGCCGAGGGTGCGGATGTCGCGGTGGACCAGGCGCTGCGGGGGGTTGTCGCCTTCGCCGGAGCGGGCGTACAGGGCGCAGGCGGCGGCGATCATGCCGATGGAGACCAGGAAGTGCACGCTGACCGTGACCGGGTTGAGCGCGCTGCGGACCACCAGGCCGCCCCACAGGGCCTGGGTGAGCACGCCGGCCGGCTGCAGGATCGCCAGTTTGAGCAGGGCGGGGCGGCGCGGGGTGAGGCGGAGCGCGGCCAGGAAGCAGGCGATCGCGACCGCGAGGACCAGGAAGGTCAGCATGCGGTTGCCGAACTCGATCGCGGTGTTGATCGGGGAGATCTCGGGGTGCGCGACCGGGACGAAGCTGTCCGGGGTGCAGCGCGGCCAGGTCGGGCAGCCGAGGCCGGAGCCGGTCAGCCGGACGGCCGCGCCGGTGACCGTGATGCCCGCGTTGACCACGACCGCCGCGAGCGCCCACGAACGCATGCTCCGCTGAGTGGGCGACCAGAAAGAGTGGTGGAGTGTACGCAGGTTCACGCCTGACATCGTAGGTGTCCAGGGGCGCGGTCCCGGTTTTGCCCCTGACGTGCGGCGGAACTCTTGCATTCTTATGGTGAAATATGACATTTTACCTGCATGCCGGACGTCGTGGTGATCGGGGCGGGGGTGGTGGGGGCGGCCTGCGCCTACTACGCCGCGCGAGCCGGGCTGAGCGTCACCGTGGTCGACCAGGGGGCCGTCGCGGGCGGGACCACGGGGGCCGGAGAGGGCAATGTCCTGGTCTCCGACAAGGAGCCCGGTCCTGAGCTCGATCTGGCGTCGCTGTCCGCCGGGCTCTGGTCCGACTTGGCCGCCGAGGTCGGCGGCTTCGAGTACGAGCCCAAGGGCGGCCTGGTCGTCGCGGAGACCCCCGAGGTGCTGACCGCGCTCACCGGTCTCGCCGCCAAGCAGGAGTCCAGCGGGGTGCGCGCCGAGGTGGTCACGCCGGAGGAATACGAGCCGAACATCGCGCGCGGCCTGGCCGGCGGCGTCTACTACCCGCAGGACGCCCAGGTCCAGCCCATGCTCGCCGCCGCCCGCCTGCTCCACGCCTCCGGCGCCCAGATCCGTACGGGAGTACGGGTGACCGGTTTCACCCGATCGGGAGACCGGATCACCGGAGTCCGCACCGACGAGGGCGACCTCCCCGCCGGAGCCGTCGTCAACGCGGCGGGAACCTGGGCGGGCGACATCGCGGCCCTGGCCGGCCTCCCCCTCCCCGTGCTCCCGCGCCGCGGCTTCATCCTCGTCACCGAGCCCCTCCCGGAACCCCTGATCCACCACAAGGTCTACACCGCCGCGTACGTCACCAACGTCGCCAGCGAAGACGAGGGCCTGGAAACCTCCGCGGTCGTCGAGGGCACCCCCTCGGGCCCCGTCCTCATCGGCGCCAGCCGCGAAAGAGTCGGCTACGACCGGACCGTCTCCTACCCGGTCCTCGCCCGCCTCGCCGAACAAGCGGTCGCCCTCTTCCCCGCCCTCGCCACCAGGAAGGTCATCCGCGCCTACTGCGGCTTCCGCCCCTACTGCCCCGACCACCTCCCGGTCATCGGCCCCGACCCCCGTGCCCCCGGCCTCTACCACGCCACCGGCCACGAAGGCGCGGGCATCGGCCTGGCCCCCGCGACCGGCCTCCTGATCTCCCGCGTTGTCACCGGCTATTCCGGCCAGCCGGGCAGACCAATCAAATCCGGAGCGAACGGCCGATCTGGACCGGCCGAGTCTGGGGGGCAGTTGGATCTCGACCTCTTCCCGTTCCGTCCCGAGAGGTTCACATGAGCGGTTTCGAGATCGTCTTTTCCGGGCGGCCGATCCCGGTGCGGCCCGGCCAGACGATCGGGGCCGCCCTGCACGCCGCCGGAATCCGTTCCTGGCGGACCACCAGGATCAACGGCCGCCCGCGCGGCCTGTTCTGCGGCATCGGCGTCTGCTTCGACTGCCTGCTCACGGTCAACGGCGAGCCCAACGTCCGCGCCTGCCTGACCGTGGCCCGCCCGGGGGATGAGGTGACCACCTCGTGAAATATGACCTCATCGTCATCGGCGCGGGTCCTGCCGGGATGGCAGCCGCAGGCACGGCCGCGCGCGGAGGGCTGCGCGTCGCCCTGGTCGACTCCGCCGCACAACTCGGCGGACAGTTCCACCGCCAGCCACCGCCGGAGCTCGGCGGGGGGAATGTGCGGGATGACCCCACTCACGAGCGGCTCGGGCGCGACCAGTCGATCGAGCAGGCCATTCAGGCGCCTGCCCCGCGCCGGGATTTCCTGCGGCTTCGTGACCGCCTGACAGGGGTCGATCTCCACCTCGGGTGCCGGGTCTGGGCGGTGGAGCCGTCCTTCGCCGTGCACCATGACGGGGGGACGCTGACGGGTGAGCGGCTGCTGATCGCCACGGGGGCGCACGATCGGGTGGTGCCGTTCCCCGGGTGGGATCTGCCCGGGGTGATGACCGCCGGTGGCGCTCAGGCGTTGCTCAAGGGGAATCTCGTGGTGGCGGGCCGCCGGATCGCGGTGGCGGGGACCGGGCCCTTTCTGCTGCCTGTCGCGGCCGGGCTGGCCGCCGCCGGGGCGCGGGTCGTGGGGGTGTTCGAGGCCGCTCGCCAGATGGGCGCTCTGGCGCGGTATCCGGCGAAACTCGCGGAAGGCGCGGGTTACGCGGCGACGCTCGCGCGCTATCGGGTGCCGTACCACCGGGGGCAGGCCGTCGTCGCGGCCCATGGGGCCGATGAGCTCGCGAAGGTCACCGTGGCCAAGATCGATGACGGCTGGCGGGCGATCAGGACGCGGGAGATCGAGTGCGACGCGCTCGCGGTGGGTTACGGCTTCGTCCCGCAGCTCGACCTGCCCGTGCAGCTCGGCTGCGCGACCACGCGCGACTCCGACGGCAGCGCGATCGTCGCGGTGGACGACCAGATGCGGACCTCGATCACCGGCGTGCACGCGGCGGGGGAGACCACGGGCGTCGGCGGCGCGGAGCTGGCCGAACTCGACGGGATCATCGCCGGCCACTCGATCACCGGCACGCCCCTCCCGGACGGAGTGCGGCGGCGCCGGGAGCGGGCGCGCGCGTTCGCCCGGCTGCTGCACGAGGTGTTCCCGGTCCGGGACGGCTGGCGGGACCGGCTGCGCGCCGACACGATCGTGTGCCGGTGCGAGGAAGTTCCGTACCAGGCGATCTGCGACGCCCAGGCGCTTGGGGCCGTCGATACGCGGTCGCTCAAGCTGCTGGCCCGGCCAGGGATGGGCTGGTGCCAGGGCCGGATGTGCGGGTACGCCGTCGCCCGGCTGGCCGGGGAGGATCCGCCGCCGCCGCGCCGCCCGATCGCGCAGCCCATCAGCCTGCAGAACCTGGCCGCCTACCCCTTGAGGAGTACGAACGATGACGCGTGAGAAGCCGTGGCGCGGAGTGATGGTGGCCACCGCGCTCCCCCTGAAGCCGGATCTGTCCGTCGATTTCGCCGCCTACGCCGAGCACTGCCGCTGGCTGGTGGCCTCCGGCTGTGACGGCGTCGTGCCGAACGGTTCACTGGGCGAGTACCAGACGCTCACCGCCGACGAACGCGCCCGAGTGGTCGAGACCGCCGTCGCGGCCATCGGCGCCGACCGGGTCATGCCGGGCATCGCCGCGTACGGCGCGCACGAGGCCCGCCGCTGGGCCGAGCAGGCGGGCGAGGCCGGCTGCGGCGCGGTCATGCTACTGCCGCCCAACAGCTACCGCGCCGACGAGCGCGCCGCGATCGAGCACTACCGCCTGGTCGCGGAGGCCGGCGTGCCGATCGTCGCCTACAACAACCCGATCGACACCAAGATCGACCTGACCCCCGCCCTGCTCGCCCAGCTGTACGCCGAGGGCCTGATCGTGGCCGTCAAGGAGTTCACCGGCGACGTCCGCAGAGCGTACGAGATCGCCGAACTCGCCCCCGGCCTGGACCTGCTGGTCGGCTCCGACGACGTGCTCCTCGAACTGGCCCTGGCCGGCGCGGTCGGCTGGGTGGCGGGCTACCCGAACGCCCTGCCGGAAGCCACCGTGCGCCTCTACCGGGCCGCCATGGCCGGCGATCTCGACGTCGCGCAGCCGCTGTATCGTGCCCTGCACCCCCTGCTCCGCTGGGACGCCAAGACCGAGTTCGTCCAGGCCATCAAACTCTCCATGGACCTGGCCGGCCGGACCGGCGGCACCTGCCGCCCGCCCAGGCAGCCCCTGCTCCCCGAGCAGGAGGTCGCGGTGCGGGCCGCCACCGAGAAAGTTCTCGCGGAAGGATTGCGCTGACATGCCGACGAAGCGGGTGCTCCCGGAGAGGGTGAGCTGAGATGCGGACCAAGCGGGTGTTCCACGCGGTGGACTCGCACACCGAGGGCATGCCGACCCGGGTCATCACCGGGGGAGTCGGGGTGATTCCGGGCGCGACCATGGCGGAGCGGCGGGAACATTTCATGGCCAACCTGGATCACATCCGTACCCTGCTCATGTACGAGCCGCGCGGGCACGCGGCGATGAGCGGGGCGATCCTGCAGCCGCCCACCCGGCAGGACGCGGACTGGGGGGTGCTGTACATCGAGGTGAGCGGCTGCCTGCCGATGTGCGGACACGGCACGATCGGCGTGGCCACGGTGCTGGTCGAGACGGGGATGGTCGAGGTGACCGAGCCGGTGACCGTGATCCGGCTGGACACCCCGGCGGGACTGGTCACGGCCTCGGTCGCCGTTGAGGACGGAGCCGCGAGGTCGGTCACCATCCAGAATGTGCCCTCGTTCAGCGTCGCCCTCGACCAATCCGTAAAAGTCACCGGATATGGCGAAATACCTTACGACCTCGCCTACGGCGGGAATTTTTACGCGATAGTTCCCATCGAAGCCGTCGGACTTCCGTTCGATCGCGCGTACAAACAGCAGATTCTTGACGCCGGACTGGCAATCATGGACGCGATTCCCGAACCCGTGCACCCGCTCGACCCGGGCATCAGGGGCTGCCACCACGTCCAGTTCCTGGCCCCCGGCTCGGACGCCCGCCTGTCCCGCCACGCCATGGCGATCCACCCCGGCTGGTTCGACCGCTCCCCGTGCGGCACCGGCACCAGCGCCAGGATGGCCCAGCTCCACGCCCGCGGCGACCTTCCCGTCGGTACGGAATTCGTCAACGAATCCTTCATCGGCACCCGCTTCACCGGCCGCCTGACCGGGGAGACCACCGTCGACGACCGCCCGGCCGTCATCCCCGAAATCACCGGCCGCGCCTGGATCACCGGCACCGCCCAATACTTCCTCGACCCCCTTGACCCGTTCCAAAAGGGATTCTTGCTCTAACGACCTGGTGCTAATTGTCCGGATGCGAAACGGTACGATCCCCCTTTGGCCATCCAGCCGGATTCCCGGCCCCGGAACGGATGTCATGCTGGCAGGGAGTACGCGAGTGGGGAGTGGGATGGCTCGGGGAGCTGAAGGGCTCGGCCTGCCGGCGGTGGGGGAGCGGCTGAGCCTGCGCGAGCAGGTCGCCCAGGCGTTGCGGGGGGCCCTCGTGGCGGGGGAGATGCGGCCGGGGGTGGTCTATTCCGCCCCGGTGCTGGCCGCCCAGTTCGGGGTGTCCGCCACCCCGGTCCGGGAGGCGATGCTCGACCTGGCCAAGGAGGGCCTGGTCGAGGCGGTGCGCAACAAGGGCTTCCGGGTGACCGAGATGTCCGAGCGGGACCTGGACGAGATCACCGAACTCCGGCAGCTGATCGAGGTGCCCACCGTGGCCCGGCTGGCCGACCCGGCCCGCGCGGCCGAGTTCGAGCGGCTCAGGCCGCTGGCCCGCGAGATCGTCACCGCGGCCGTCCGAGGCGACCTGCTCACTTACGTCAACGCCGACCTGAGCTTCCACCTGGAGCTGCTGGCCATGTCCGGCAACGTGCACCTGGTCGAGGTGGTCCGCGACCTGCGCGCCCGGGCCCGCCTCTACGGGTTGAAGGGCCTGGCCGACCGCGGCGTGCTGGCCAACTCGGCGCACGAGCACATCGACCTGCTGGACGCACTGATCCGCGGCGACCGGGCCACCGCGGAGCACATCATGCACGGCCACATCCAGCACGTCCGGGGGATCTGGGCCAACAAGCCGGAGTGATCAGGCCTTGGTCGCCCCGATGGACGCGATGACCACACAGCCGATCGCCGCCCACTCGCGCAGGTGCAGGATCTCGCCCAGGATCAGCAGCCCGACCAGCGCGGCCGCCGCCGGTTCCAGGCTCATCAGGATGCCGAACACCCGCTTCGGCATCCTGCGCAACGCCTCCAGCTCCAGCGTGTACGGAATGACCGACGACAGCAGCCCGACCCCCAGCCCCAGCAGCAGGATCTCCGGCGAGAGCAGATCCAGGCCCCCCGTGGTGATCCCCACCGGCGCGGTGACCAGCACCGACACCACCATCGCGAACGACAGCCCCGTCGTCCCGGGGAACCGCCCCCCGACCGCCGCCGACAGCAGGATGTAGGACGCCCAGAACGCCCCGGCCAGCAGCGCGAACCCGATCCCCACCCAGCTCGCCCCCGCCGCCTTCCCCCACGGCGCGAGCAGCGCGATCCCGGTCGCGGCCAGCGCCACCCAGAGGAAGTCCAGCTTCCGCCGCGACGCCACCACCGCGACCGACAGCGGCCCGAGGAACTCGATCGCCACCGCGATCCCCATCGGCAGCCGCGCCAGCGCCTCGTAGAACGACAGGTTCATCAGCCCGAGACTGACCCCGAACGCGGCCCCCACCAGCAGGTCGCGCCGGCTCAGCCCGCGCAGCCGGGGCAGCGCGAGCGCCACCAGCACCAGCGCGCTCGTGCTGATCCGCAGGAACACCACCGCGCTCGGCGGCAACACGGCGAACAGGTTCTTCGCCAGCCCCGCCCCGATCTGCACCGTCAGGATCCCCAGGATCACCAGCCCCGACGGCGGCACGGCGTCGGACGCGGCCCGCAGCCCCGCCCCCAACCGAAACCGGTACGGCCGTGCGGACCCGGAAACGGTCTCGGCGGTCACGAGGGCAACTCCTCCGTCAACAGGCTGGGGCAGCCCAAGCGTAGAGCCATCGCCTTAATCGGGGCGAATGGGTTAATACCCCCCGCCGATCACTCCCAGCGGAAGGTCCGGGCCGCCAGCGTCAGCGCCACCACGGCCCACGCGGCCAGCACCGCCACCGGACCCCACGGCAGCCCGGAGCCCTCGGCCAGCACCGCCCGCATGCCGTCGGTGAAGGCCCCGAGCGGCAGGAACTCCAGCACCGGCCGGATCGATCCGGGATAGGTCGACAGCGGCAGCACCACCCCGCCCAGCCCGAGCATGACCAGATAGACCAGATTCGCCCCCGCCAGCGTCGCCTCCGCGCGCAGCGTCCCCGCCATCAGCAGCCCGAGACCGCTGAAGGCCGCCGTGCCCAGCAGGATCAGGACCGCCGCCCAGACCGGATTGCCGCCCGGCGACCAGCCGAGCGCCAGCGCCACCAGGACCAGCACCACCACCTGCAGCGCCTCCACCGCCAGCACCGCCAGCGTCTTGGCCAGCAGCAGGCCGGTCCGCGACAGCGGCGTGGCGCCCAGCCGTTTGAGCACGCCGTAGCGGCGCTCGAATCCGGTCGCGATGGCCTGGCCGGTGAACGCGGTGGACATGATGGCCAGCGCCAGCACGCCGGGCGCGACGAAGTCCACCCGCTCCCCGGCCACGTTCAGCAGCGGAGCCTTGGAGAAGCCGACCAGCAGCAGCACCGGAATGATCATCGTCAGCAAAAGCTGCTCGCCGTTGCGCAGCATCGCCCGGATCTCGGCGCCCGCCTGCGCGCCCACCATCCGGGCCAGCGGCGCGGCCCCGGGCGCGGGGCTGAAGTCGAGCGTCGTCATCGCAGTTCCCGTCCGGTCAGTTCGAGGAACACGTCCTCCAGGGTGCGGCGCTCGATGCTGAGATCCTCTGTGGTCACGCCCTCGGTGGCGCACCAGGCGGTCACCGTGGCCAGCAGCGACGGATCGACCAGGCCCTCGATGATGTAGTGCCCCGCCGGGGACTCCTTCGCCGCGCTGCCCGGCGGCAGCGCCATCAGCAGCTCGTCCAGGTTGAGGCCGGGTCTGGCCCGGAACCGGAGCTGGCGCTCCGCGCCGGTCAGCGTGGCCGGACTGCCCCCGGCCACCACCCGCCCCCGATCGATGATCACCACCTGGTCGGCCAGCTTCTCCGCCTCGTCCATGTAGTGCGTGGTCAGCACCACCGAGACCCCCGCGCTGCGGAGCTCGCCGACCACCTCCCAGCAGGCGTGCCTGGCCTGCGGGTCGAGCCCGGCCGTCGGCTCGTCCAGGAACACCAGCTCCGGCCGCCCGATCACCGCCGCCGCCAGCGAGAGCCGCTGCTGCTGGCCGCCGGACAGGCGCCGGAACGGCGTGCGCGCGTGCTCGGTCAGCCCCAGCCGGTCCAGCAGCGCGGCGGGCGGCAGCGGATGGGCGTGGAACCTGGACACCAGGCGCAGCCATTCGCTCGCCCTGATGGCCTGCGGCACGCCGCCGGACTGCGGCATCACGCCGACCCGCGCCCGCAGCGCCGGATCGCCCGGCGCCAGGCCGAGGACCCGCACCGAGCCGGCGTCGAACCGCAGGAATCCCTCGCAGATCTCGATCGTGGACGTCTTCCCCGCCCCGTTCGGGCCCAGGATCGCCGTCACCTCGCCACGAGCGCACCTCAAGGTCAGCCCGTCGACGGCTGTGGTCCGCCCGTACCGCTTCACCAGGCCGGTGATCTCGACGGCAGGGGAAATCATGTCTACGAGTTTAGGGAGTCGCCCGCCCGCTCCCGCCTCCGGTGTACCCGGTAAACCCTTGCATGGAATCCCGTAAAATCAGCAGATTTCAGGACAAAAGCCGTGTAACGCTTAAGAGTCCGGTGTCACCGAGAAGGGGGATACGGCATGGCGGAGTTCACGAGCTATCGGCCGGGGACGGCCTGCTGGGTGGATCTGTCCAGCACTGACATCAAGGCCTCGACGGACTTCTACGGGCAGATGTTCGGCTGGATGCCCGAGTACGACGAGCGCCCGGAGAGCGGTGGCTACGGCATGTTCCGCCGCAACGGCAAGGCGGTGGCCGGGATCGGCCCCACGATGATGGAAGGACAGCGCACCACCTGGAACACCTACTTCGCCACCGAGGACGCCGCGAAGACCGCGCAGGCGGTCCGGGAGGCCGACGGCACGGTCGTGATGGAACCCATGGAGATCATGAACGAGGGCACCATGGCCGTCTTCCAGGACCCGACCGGCGCGTACGTCAGCGTCTGGCAGTCCGACCGCCACCCCGGCGCCCAGCTGGCCGGGGAGCCGGGCACGCTCAACTGGGTGGAGCTGCTGACCCGGGACGGGGAGTCGGCCATGCGCTTCTACCACCGCGTGTTCGGCTGGGGCGCCGACACCCACAAGATGGGCCAGAAGCCGTACACCACGTTCACGATGGCGGGCGAGACGATCGCCGGGATGATGCAGATGGACGACAGCTTCCCGTCGAACGTGCCGCCGCACTGGCTGGTCTACTTCGGCACCGCCAACCTGGACGCCACCATGGAGCAGGCGCGCGGCCTCGGCGCCCGGCAGCTCTACGGGCCGAAGACCGTCCCGAATATGGGGAGGTTCGCGGTATTCGCCGACCCGCACGGCGCGTCATTCGCCGCGTGGGAGCGGGCATAGCGGAAAACGGCGGGCCGGGACCTTGAACGTTTCCGGCCCGTCGCCACGTCCGGAGCGCGTTTCCGCAGGTTAGGTAAGGCTAACCTGCGTGACAAATTCCATTTCCCGTGTTTCGGCTTCCGTTTGTGGTGGGGGAAGGAATTACGGCACACTGATGTTGTGAAATACGTGACCGGGACGGTGAACACCAGGGAGAGCGCGGCCTCGCGGGCTTCCGCGGTGCCGCCGGCCGAGCGCGGGACCCGTGCCCGCGTCGCCCGGCTCATCCTGGAGCACGGCCCGGTGACCGCCGCCGCGCTCGGCGAACGGCTCGGGCTCACCCCCGCCGCCGTCCGCCGCCATCTCGACGCACTCCTGACCGAAGGCATGATCGAGCCGCGGACGGCACGGCAGCGCGGCCAGCGCGGCCGGGGCCGCCCGGCCAAGCTGTTCGGCATCACCGACGCCGGCCGCAGCGCCTTCGAGCACGCCTATGACGACCTGGCCGGGAGCGCGCTGCGCTTCCTGGCCGACCGCCTCGGCGACGAAGCCGTCGCGGACTTCGCCAGGTCACAGGTATCGGCCCTGGTCTCGCGCCTCACGCCCATTATGCGCGAGGTGCCGGAGGACCAGCGGCTGCGGGTCCTGGCCGAGGCACTGTCCGCCGACGGCTACGCCGCCTCGGCGAGCAAGACCGGCACCGGCGGGGAGCAGCTGTGCCAGCACCACTGCCCGGTCGCGCACGTGGCCGCGGCGTTTCCCCAGCTGTGCGAGGCCGAGACCGAGGCGTTCGGGCAACTGCTCGGCACGCCCGTGCAGCGGCTGGCCACCATCGCCCACGGCGACGGCATCTGCACCACGCACGTAAGCCCCAGACACCACAGAGAGAGCAAGGAGTCCGGAAGGTGACTGTCACCGACCGCCCGGAGCTGGAAGGCCTCGGGAACTATAAGTTCGGCTGGTCCGACTCGGACGCCGCGGGATCCACGGCGCGCCGTGGCCTTTCCGAGGACGTCGTCCGCAACATCTCCGGGCTCAAGAACGAGCCGGAGTGGATGCTCGACCTGCGGCTGAAGGGCCTGCGGCTGTTCGGCAGGAAGCCCATGCCCACCTGGGGCTCCGACCTGACCGGCATCGATTTCGACAACATCAAGTACTTCGTCCGCTCGACCGAGAAGCAGGCCGCGTCCTGGGACGAGCTGCCCGACGACATCAGGAACACCTACGACCGGCTCGGCATCCCGGAGGCGGAGAAGCAGCGCCTCATCGCGGGCGTCGCCGCGCAGTACGAGTCCGAGGTGGTCTACCACAAGATCCGCGAGGACCTTGAGGAGAAGGGTGTCATCTTCGTCGACACCGACACCGGCCTGCGCGAGCACGAGGAGCTCTTCAGGGAGTACTTCGGCTCGGTCATCCCGGTCGGCGACAACAAGTTCGCCGCGCTCAACACGGCGACCTGGTCCGGCGGCTCCTTCATCTACGTGCCGCCGAACGTCAACGTGGAGATCCCGCTGCAGGCCTACTTCCGGATCAACACCGAGAACATGGGCCAGTTCGAGCGCACCCTGATCATCGTCGACGAGAACTCGTACGTGCACTACGTCGAGGGCTGCACCGCGCCGATCTACTCCTCCGACTCGCTGCACTCCGCGGTCGTGGAGATCATCGTGAAGAAGGGCGCGCGCTGCCGGTACACGACCATCCAGAACTGGTCGAACAACGTCTACAACCTGGTCACCAAGCGCGCCGTGGCGTACGAGGGCGCGACCATGGAGTGGATCGACGGCAACATCGGCTCCAAGGTCACCATGAAGTACCCGGCCGTCTACCTGATGGGCGAGCACGCCAAGGGCGAGACCCTGTCGGTCGCGTTCGCGGGCGAGGGCCAGCACCAGGACGCCGGGGCGAAGATGGTGCACCTCGCGCCGAACACCTCCTCCACCATCATCTCCAAGTCGGTGGCGCGGGGCGGCGGGCGCACGTCGTACCGCGGCCTGGTGCAGATCGAGGAGGGCGCGCACGGGTCGGCGTCGACGGTGAAGTGCGACGCGCTGCTGGTCGACCAGATCAGCCGCTCCGACACCTATCCGTACGTGGACGTCCGCGAGGACGACGTCTCCATGGGCCACGAGGCCACCGTCTCCAAGGTCTCCGAGGACCAGCTCTTCTACCTGATGAGCCGCGGCCTGGGCGAGGACGAGGCGATGGCGATGATCGTCCGGGGCTTCGTCGAGCCGATCGCGCGGGAACTCCCGATGGAGTACGCGCTGGAGCTCAACCGGCTCATCGAACTCCAGATGGAAGGAGCGGTGGGCTGACGATGGGCCTGGAGACCAAGCCTCTCGTGACCCTCCACGAGAAGGCCTCATACGACCTCGCCGATTTCCCGGTCCCCACCGGCCGGGAAGAGGAGTGGCGGTTCACCCCGCTGTCCCGGCTGAAGGGCCTGCACGACGGGTCCGCCGTCGCCGACGGCACCGACAAGGTGGAACTCTTCCTCCCCGAGGGGATCGGTTCCGAACTGGTCGGCCGTGGGGACCCCCGGGTGGGCAAGGCCGGCAAGCCGTCCGACCGGGTGGCGGCGCAGGCGTACGCGTCGTTCGAGAAGGCGACCGTGATCACCGTGCCGCGCGAGGCCGTGGTCGGCGAGCCGATCAGGATCGACGTGCACGGCCAGGGCGGCACGCTCTTCACCCACCTGGTGGTGGACGTCAAGGCGATGGCCGAGGTCGTCGTCGTGATCACCCACACCGGGACCGGGGTCCGGGCCGGGAACGTCGAGTTCCTGGTCGGGGACGGCGCGAAGGTCACCTTCGTGGCCGTGCAGGACGGCGAGCGGGACGCGGTGCACCTGGCCCAGCACACCGCGCTGGTCGGCCGGGACGCCACCTTCAAGTCGATCGTGGTCACCCTCGGCGGCGACCTGGTCCGGCTCTCCCCGCGGGTCTCCTACGCGGGGCCCGGCGGTGACGCCGAGCTGATCGGCCTCTACTTCGCCGACACCGGGCAGCACCAGGAACACCGGCTCCTGGTGGACCACAGCGTGCCCGACTGCCGCAGCAACGTGATCTACAAGGGCGGCCTGCAGGGCAACGACTCCCACACCGTCTGGATCGGCGACGTCATCATCCGCGCCGAGGCCACCGGGACCGACACCTACGAGCTCAACCGCAACCTGCTGCTCACCGACGGGGCCCGGGCGGACTCGGTGCCGAACCTGGAGATCCTCACCGGTGAGATCACCGGCGCGGGGCACGCCTCCGCGTCCGGCCGGCTCGACGACGAGCACCTGTTCTACCTGCAGGCGCGCGGCATCCCCGAGAAGGAGGCGCGGCGGCTGGTCGTGCACGGCTTCTTCAACGAGCTGATCGAGCGCATCCAGGTGCCCGAGATCCAGGAGCGGGTGCTCGCGGCGGTGGAGGCGGAGCTCTCCCGATGACGTTCGAAAAAGTCTGCAAGCTGGGCGACATCCCGGCTGAAGGGGTCATCCCCGTCGAGGTCGACGGCACGCCCGTCGCGCTGGTGCGCTCCGGCGACGGGGTGTTCGCGCTCCGCGACGTCTGCTCGCACGCCGAGGTCAAGCTGAGCGAGGGCGACGTCTACCAGGGCACCCTCGAATGCTGGCTGCACGGCTCTTGCTTCGATGTGGCCACCGGCAAGCCGACCGGTCCGCCGGCCACCAAGCCCGTCCCCACCTACCGAGTCAAGATCGACGGCGACGACGTGTATGTCTCGCTCTCGAAGGAGTCATAACCGTGTCCACGCTTGAGATTCACGACCTGCACGTCTCCGTCGGCGACAAGGAGATCCTCAAGGGGGTCGACCTGGTCGTCCGCTCCGGTGAGACGCACGCCATCATGGGCCCCAACGGCTCCGGCAAGTCCACCCTCGCCTACGCCATCGCGGGCCACCCCAAGTACACGATCACCTCGGGCCGGGTCCTGCTGGACGGCGAGGACCTGCTGGACATGACCGTCGACGAGCGGGCGCGGGCCGGGCTGTTCCTGGCCATGCAGTACCCCGTCGAGGTGCCCGGCGTGTCGGTCTCCAACTTCCTGCGCAGCGCCGTCACGGCCGTCCGCGGCGAGGCCCCCAAGCTGCGCGAGTTCGCCAAGGACCTGAAGAAGGGCATGGACGCGCTGGCCATCGACAGCTCGTTCGCGACCCGCAACACCAACGAGGGCTTCTCCGGCGGTGAGAAGAAGCGGCACGAGATCCTCCAGCTGGAGCTGCTCAAGCCGAAGATCGCCGTGCTGGACGAGACCGACTCGGGCCTGGACGTGGACGCGCTGCGGGTGGTCTCCGAGGGCATCAACCGGTTCCGCGAGAGCGGCGACACCGGCGTGCTGCTGATCACGCACTACACCCGGATCCTGCGCTACGTGAAGCCCGACTTCGTGCACGTCTTCTCCGCCGGCCGGATCGTCGAAGAGGGCGGTGCCGAGCTGGCCGAGAAGCTGGAGGACGAGGGCTACGAGGCGTACACGAAGGCCGCGCACTGATGAGCGGTCTTGATGTGGAGCGGATCAGGAAGGACTTCCCGGTCCTGTCCCGCGAGCTGCCCGGCGGGCGGCCGCTGATCTACCTGGACTCCGGCAACTCCTCGCAGAAGCCGGTCCAGGTGATCGAGGCGATGCGGGAACACCTGACGATGCACTACAGCAACGTCGGGCGGGCCCACCACGCGCTGGGCGCCGAGTCCACCGAGGCGTACGAGGACGCCCGCGACAAGGTCGCCGCCTTCGTCGGCGCGCCCTCGCGGGACGAGGTGATCTTCACCAAGAACGCCTCCGAGGCCATCAACCTGGTCGCGTACGCCTTCGGCAACCCGCTGAACACCGACGAGCGGTTCCGGCTCGCCCCCGGTGACGAGATCGTCATCACCGAGATGGAGCACCACTCCAACATCGTGCCGTGGCAGTTCGCGGCCCAGCGCAGCGGCGCCACGCTGCGCTGGTTCGGCGTCACCGACGAGGGCCGGCTGGACCTGTCGAACCTGGACGAACTGGTCAACGAGCGGACGAAGATCGTCGCGTTCGCGCACCAGTCCAACGTGCTGGGCACGGTCAACTCGATCTCGCCCATCTTGGCCAGGGCCCGCCAGGTGGGCGCGCTGGTCCTGCTCGACTCCTCCCAGGCCGTGCCGCACAAGAAGGTGGACGTGGCCGAGCTCGGGGTGGACTTCATCGCCTTCACCGGGCACAAGATGGTCGGTCCCTCTGGGATCGGGGTGCTCTGGGGCAAGTCCGAGCTGCTGAACGCGATGCCGCCGTTCCTGGGCGGCGGCGAGATGATCGAGGCGGTCTGGATGGACCACTCGACCTACGCGCCGCTGCCGCACAAATTTGAGGCCGGGACGCCGCCGATCGTGGAGGCGGTCGGGCTGGGCGCGGCGGTGGACTACCTGTCCGAGATCGGGATGCCCGAGATCAAGGCGTGGGAACAGCATCTGACCGGGTACGCGTTGGAGGCATTGCAGGAAATCTCGGGATTGCAGGTGATTGGTCCGCGCACGCTGGTGGCGCGCGGGGGCACGGTGTCGTTCACGTTGAAGACATCGGGCGGAATGGATATTCATCCGCACGATGTGGGGCAAGTCCTCGATGATGTGTTCGGCATCGCCGTACGGGTAGGGCACCATTGCGCGCGGCCGCTGCATCTGCGGTTCGGGATCCCGGCCACGACGCGGGCCTCGTTGTACCTTTACAACACCACCGACGAGATCGACGCCCTGGTTCGCGGGCTCCGTCATGTGCAGAAAGTGTTTGAATGATCACGGAATCGATGTACCAGGAGCTGATCCTGGAGCATTACAAGCACCCGCAGGGGCGTGGCCTGCGGGAGCCGTACGACACCGAGGTTCACCACGTGAACCCGACCTGTGGTGACGAGATCACGCTGCGGGTCAAGGTGGAGTCGGGCAAGGTCGCCGACGTGTCATACGAAGGGCAGGGCTGCTCGATCAGCCAGGCCGCCGCGTCGGTGCTGCACGAGCTGACCGCGGGGGCCACCGTGACGGAGTCGCTCACGGTGGTCGACGAGTTCACCCGGCTCATGCAGGGCCGGGGCAAGGTCGAAGCCGACGAAGAGGTGCTCGGCGACGCGATCGCGTTCGCCGGGGTGGCGAAGTTCCCGGCGCGGGTGAAGTGCGCGCTGCTGGCCTGGATGGCATACAAGGACGCTGTGGTGAGGAGTTCCTGATGAGCAAGCCCACTGAGACGCCCACCGCGGCGACCTATGACGGTGATCTGGCGCTGGACGACGTGATGGAGGCGCTGAAGGACGTCGTCGACCCCGAGCTCGGGATCAACGTCGTGGACCTGGGCCTGATCTACGGCCTCAACCTGGACCCGGCCGCCGAGGGCGACCGGCCGATCGTCACCATCGACATGACGCTCACCAGCGCGGCCTGCCCGCTCACCGACGTCATCGAGGAGCAGGCCAACTCGGCCCTGGCCGACATGGCCTCCGGCGTGGTCATCAACTGGGTCTGGCTGCCGCCGTGGGGGCCCGACAAGATCACCGATGAGGGCCGGGACCAGCTGCGGATGCTGGGCTTCAACGTTTGATGTTCATGGTGGTCCGAAATCCAGGGTAAGATGGGTCGGACTCCGGCCTTCAAAGGCCGCTGGGTCGGTCACGATTTGTGACCACGCGCCGCGACTGTGAACCGCGGCACCTGCACACTGCTGAGCAGACTTCGCGCCACGCTGACGTGGCGGCGACGTGGCCGGGGACGGATCCCCGGCCTCAGGGGCGGTGCGCAGAACCGGCACCGTCCGGCACCTGAAAGGGGTGCCTATCCGGTTACGGCCTCAGGCCGTCCGGACACCCGGCTCGTCCTTACGCAGAAGTGACGCGCCCACGCCCGTGCTGCGGCACGTCATCTTCTATGGAAAGGCACGACTTCGTGACCACGCTTGACCCCGCTATGCCCGTTGTCCTCGACGCTGACCGCGCCGAAACCGCCGAACAGCCGGCGGTTTCGGAGTTCACCCTGCTCGGATTGCCGAAGCCGCTCGTCACCGGCCTCGCCCGCGCGGGCATCTTGGCGCCGTTCCCCATCCAGCGGGCGGCCATCCCCGACATTCTCGCCGGGAGCGATGTGCTCGGCCGTGGCCAGACCGGCTCCGGCAAGACCCTCGCCTTCGGCCTGCCGATGATGACCAGGATCGCGGGGGACAAGGCGCGCCCGCGCCGTCCCAAGGCGATCATCCTGGTGCCCACCCGTGAGCTGGCACTCCAGGTCGCGGATGCCCTTGAACCGCTCGGCCGCGGCCTCGGCCTGCGGATGAAGACCGTCGTCGGCGGCATGTCCATGGGCAAGCAGATCGAGGCGCTGCGCCGCGGCGTCGAGGTCGTCGTGGCCACGCCCGGCCGGTTGACCGACCTGATGGAGCAGGGCGAATGCTCCCTTGAGGATGTTCAGGTGAGCATCCTGGACGAGGCCGACCACATGTGTGACCTCGGCTTCTTCCCGGTGGTCAGCGCGATCCTGGATGAGACTCCCGCCGACGGGCAGCGCCTGCTGTTCTCGGCGACCCTCGACGGGGACGTGGACAAGCTCGTCCGCCGCTTCCTCACCAACCCGGTGACCCACTCGCTCTCCCCGGCCACCTCCTCGGTCGAGCTGATGGAACACCACCTGTTCCAGGTCACCTTCCACGACAAGCCGGACGTCACTGCTGAGATCGCCGCCCGCGAAGGCCGTACGATCATGTTCGTCCGCACCCAGCACGGGGTGGACCGGGTGGTCAAGCAGCTCGCCCGGGTCGGCGTCAAGGCCGGTGGCCTGCACGGCGGCAAGCGCCAGAACCAGCGCACCAGGATCCTCGGCGAGTTCCGCGAGGGCAACGTCCAGGTCCTGGTCTGCACCGACGTCGCGGCCCGCGGGATCCACGTCGACGACGTGACCCTGGTGCTGCACATCGACCCGCCGGCCGACCACAAGAGCTACCTGCACCGGGGCGGCCGTACGGCTCGCGCCGGCGAGCGTGGCTCGGTGGTCACGCTGGTCATGCCGAACGAGCGCCGGACCACCGACGCGATGGCGCGCCGGGCCGGCATCAACCCGTCGCGGCACAAGGTGACGCCGGGCGACCCGGTGCTGGCGGAGATCGCCGGCGCGCAGCAGCCTTCCGGCGAGTCCATCCCCGTGTGGGAGCCGGACGTGCGCAAGCCGCTGCGGGCCAAGCCCGACCGCGGCCCGCGTGGCGGCTTCGGCGACGGCGAGCGGCGTCCGCGCCGGTTCGGCGACCGGAACCGCACGGACCGCCCGGACCGTGACGACTTCCACCGCCGCCCGGCCGAGGACGGCGCGGCTCCGCGCCGCGACAACACCCAGGGGGCCCCTCGCGGCCAGTACCGTGACGACCGGGGGCCGCGCACGTTCGGCGGCGACCGGCCGCGCGAGAACGGCCGCTCCTACGACCGGCCCGCCGACCGCACCAACGACCGGCCCGCCGACCGTAACGGCGAGCGTCCGAGTGGGTCCTACGGGCGTTCCTACAACCGGGACGACCGCCGGGTCAGCAACGACCGGCCGGCCTACGACCGGCAGGAGCGTCCCGCCGTGGGCGACCGCCCGTACAACAACAACCGGCCGTTCAACGCCGACCGGCCCGCGGGCCGGGGGCGTCCGTTCGCCGGCGAGCGGGATGGCGCGCGCCGGTTCGAGGACCGGGGCGACCGTGGCGGATACCGGGGCAACGGTGACAACCGGGGCACCTCCTCCTACCAGGGCGGGGAGCGTCCCCGCACCGAGTCGCGGAACGGCGAAGTTCGTCCCGAGTCGCGTGAGGGCCGTCCGGCCGAGCAGCGCAGTGGCGGCTTCCGTCCCCGTACCGGCGGCGGGTTCCGCCAGGGCGGGCACACGGGCAGCCGTTACGGCCGCTGATCACTAGCACGTCGCCGAGACGCTCCCACGGGTTTCCGTGGGAGCGTCTCGCGTTTCACCCCTTGACGCCGCTGAGGACGATGCCGCGGGTGAAGTAGCGCTGGAAGATCAGGAAGAAGACGATCGTCGGGATCGAGGCGAGCAGGCCGCCCGCCATGATGGCGCCCTGGTGCTGGGCGCCGGAGAAGTAGGAGTTGAGGCGGGCCAGCGCGACGGGCACGTTGGCCATCTCGTCGCTCTGGACGATGATCAGCGGCCAGAGGAAGTTGTTCCACTCCCAGAGCACGATGAAGATGGACATCGCGGCCAGGGCCGGGCGCAGGAGCGGCAACACGATCTGCCACCAGATGCGCCATTCGCCGGCGCCGTCCACCCGGGCCGCCTGGATCAGCTCGTCCGGGATCGAATGCAGGAACTGCACCAGGAAGAACAGGACGAACGCCTTGGCCAGGGCCGGGATGATGTAGCCCTGGTAGGTGTCCAGCCAGTCCAGATTGCGCATGATCACGTAGTTCGGGACGAGGGTGGTCTGCCAGGGGACCATCATCGAGGCGATGATCATGAGGAAGAGCACGCGTCTGCCCCGGATGCGGTGTTTCGTCAGCACGTAGGCGGCGAGTGAGGCGATCAGCAGCGAGCCCACGGTGATCGTCGTGGTGATGAAGACGCTGTTCAGCATGAACCGCCAGAACCCGAAATCCACCTGGTAGCGCTGGAAGAGCCCCTGCTGGTGGCCGGGATTGACCTGGTCCGGGGTCCACGCCGGGTCGTAGAAATTGGTCAGCGAGGGCGTGTCCGGGATGAAGGACGGCGGCTGCCTGGTCAGCTCCGAGTACGGCTTGAGCACGCTGATGACCATCCAGTAGAACGGCGCGATCATCGTCAGGGACAGCAGGTAGAAGGGCAGCCTGAGCAGGTGGCCGTTGCGTGAGGTCGCCATCAGAGCTCCTTCACCGCGCGGCCGAGGCGCAGGTTGACCAGGCTCAGCACGAAAATGATCAGGAACAGGACCCAGGCGACGGCGGAGGCGTAACCGAGCTTGAAGTGGGTGAAACCCTGGTCGTACAGGTACGGGACGATCATCAGGCCGGAGTCGAGGACGCCGCCGATGTTGTTGGTGCCGCGGAAGACGATGTAGACCGCCTCGAACACCTGGAAGGCCGTGATCAGGCCGGTCACCACCACGTAGGTGGTGACCGGGCGCAGCATCGGCAGCGTGATGTAGCGGAACTGGTTCCAGGTGGTGGCGCCGTCGATGCGGGCGGCCTCGTAGTACTCGTGCGGGATGGAGTTCAGGCCGGCGACGTACAGGATCATGCCGTAGCCCATGCCGCCCCAGACCGACATCAGGACCAGGATCGGGATGGTCAGCGAGGGGTTGGCCAGCCATTCGACGGTGTCCAGGCCGAGCCGGCCGATGACGGTGTTGGCCAGTCCGAAATCGCCGGGGTTGAAGATCCACTTCCAGAGCAGCATGAGGGCGATGGACGAGGTCACCGACGGCAGGAAGAAGATCGTCCGCATGATGCGGTGCGGCCAGCTGGAGCCGCTGAACGCCAGCGCCAGGGCCAGGGAGAACAGGGTGCCGAGGCCGACCGCGGCGATCACGTAGACGAACGTGTTCATCAGGGCGTGCCGGAAGCGGTCGTCCTCGAACAGGAGCCGCCGGAAGTTCTGCAATCCGGTGAACTCCGGGACGTTCACGCCGTTGAAGTCGGTGAAACTCAGGTAGAGCGAATTGGCCAGCGGCCAGACCAGAAACCCCAGGAACAGTCCAAGAAACGGCACCAGCATCACGTAGGACGTGAGGTTGCGCCGAAGCCGGTCCCGCATCAGTCCTCCCATCGTCTCGGGTCATCTTTCGGGTTCCAGGGCCGTGGGCCCGGCCCTGGAACCCGTCCGCTCGCTAGCGTCAACCGGCGTTGCGCTCCATGATCTTCGCCGCTTCCGCCAGCGCGGTCTTCGTGTCGGCCTTGCCGAGGATGGCCGACTGGAGTTGCTTGCTGACGTCGGGCGCGCTCTCGTCCCAGCCGGGGCAGCCGGGCGCCGAAACGCCGGTCCTGATGGACTCGGCGAAGACCGCCGACTGCTCGGGCGTGAACGTCGAGGACGGGATCAGATCGGGGCGCGGCGGGATGTAGGGCAGATTCCGGTTCTTGCCCTCCGCGACCATCGTGGCGATCGCCTCGTCGGTGTACATGAACTTGATGAAGTCGGCCGACTGCTCGGCGTGCTTGCTGTAGGAGGTGACGCCGATCGCGCGCCCGCCCACGAACGTGGTCGGCCCGGCCGGGCCGGCGGGCAGCGGGGCCATCGCCCACTTGCCCTTCAGGTCCGGGAAGTCCAGGTCGATGCCCTTGGCCACCCAGTTCCCGCCGGACACCATCGCGGTCCCGGTGGCCAGCGCGTTCCCGGCGGCCACGGTGTCGGTCGGCGCGCCGTACTTCTGGTAGAGATCCACCCAGTACGCCAGGGCCCGCTCGGCGGCCGGGGTGTTCAGGGAGGGTTTGCAGTCAGGGGTGTAGAACGTCCCGCCGGCCTGGTACAGGAAGTTGAAGTAGCCGATCCAGTCGAGATTGCCCCAGTCCATGCTGAACGGCTGCTTCACGCCGGACGCCTTGAGCTTGTCCATCGCGGCCGTCAGCTCGTCCCACGTCTTCGGGAAGCTGGTGATCCCGGCCTTCTCGAACAGGTCGGTACGGTAGTAGATCGCCACCGTGGACATGTCCAGCGGGACGCCGTAGACCGTGCCGTCGGGGGAGATCGCGGAGTCCCACTGGGCGGGCAGCGCCTGCGCCTTCAGGGTCGTGTCGACGCCGTATTTGCGCAGGTCGACCATGCCGCCCTTGGCGCCGAACTGGATCGTCCAGGTCATGCCGCCGGAGATGATGTCGGGGCCGCTGCGGGCCGTGGACGCGGCGAGCAGTTTCGCGTACGCGTCGTCCCAGGAGAGCGTCTGGACCTTGATGGTGACGTTCGGGTGGGACTTCCTGTACAGGTCGGCGGCCTTCTGGAAAATCGCCGTCTCGTCGTCGCCGCCGGTCGACCAGTAGCTGATCGTGGCCGGGGCGGAGGTGTCGGCCTGCTGGGTCTCGGTCGTGCTGCCCGTGGCGCAGCCGGCGCCGAGGGCGGCGAGGAGCAGCGCACAGGCGACAACGGGCATACGTCGCATGCCGGGATCTCCGATCTGCCAGGGAAACGTGGGGTCAGGTCACGCGGGGGCCGTCGGCTTTTGTTCGATATTTTCGGATTTAGTGAGATCTAACACTGAACCGGATAAGTTGCAAGCGGGTGATGGCGGCCCAGGGTTTGTGGGGGCGTCGCCCTATCTCCCGGCTGGTGGGATTCGCGGATCGGGTGCGATGAACGTTTCATCGGATGGTGATCGCGGGGCGGCGTTGGCGCAGTTGGGCGAAACGGCCCGATGGGAGCCCTTGTGGCTTAACCGGTCTATTACTTCACTGGGGGTTCGACAACGGTCAGGCGCTGTCTTCCACCAGAAACCCTCACCGAGGAGTTCCATGCTCGCCCAACCCTCCTATCGCGCCAGACCGGTCCTGCTCACCGCGCTGCTCGCCGTCCTGCTGGCGGTCGCCGGAGCGCTGGTGATCCGTACGCCGGCGCGGGCCGCCGTACCGGCGGGATTCGCTTATCGCTGCGGTATCCACTTCTGTCTCGACGGCCGTACGTTCTACTTCGCCGGGGCCAACACCTACGACGTGTTCACCTTCGGCGGCAGTTTCGGGGACACCGAGACGCAGTACATGGACAAGGCCAAAATCGACTCGCACTTCGCCGACCTGCAGGCGGACAAGGTGAACTTGCTTCGCCTGTGGATGTTCAGTCATGAGGACTGGCACGGGTTCGAGAAGACCAAGGGCGTCTACAACGACCAGCAGTTCGCGCTGTTCGACTACGTGATCCAGTCGGCCAAGTCGCACGGGGTCAAGCTGATTCCGGTGTTCGAGAACTACTGGGAGGCGTA
Source organism: Acrocarpospora corrugata (assembly GCF_009687845.1). Lineage (GTDB taxonomy): Bacteria > Actinomycetota > Actinomycetes > Streptosporangiales > Streptosporangiaceae > Acrocarpospora > Acrocarpospora corrugata. The sequence goes on along the minus strand of NZ_BLAD01000046.1, from coordinate 94,083 downwards.
CGGGGGAATCGACACGCGCCTGCAGTGGGAAGGGCTGACGGGCGGGCATCCCGGGCGGGCCAAGTTCTTCAACAAGACGCAGTGTCCCGGGTGTTTCGTGCAGTACAAGAACTACGTTTCGTATGTGCTGAACCGGACGAATCATTACAGCGGGGTCAAGTACAAGGACGAGCCCGGGATTTTCGCCTGGGAGCTCATGAACGAGCCTCGTTATCAGGATGTCAGTGCCGCCGAGAATGTCAGCGGGGCGACGTTGCGCGCGTGGGTGGACGAGATGGGCGCGCATGTGAAGGGCATCGATCCCAATCACCTGCTGGGCGCCGGTCTTGAGGGTCACGAATCGCGTTATGGGTTCGGTGGGGACGAGGGTAATCCGTTCGTTTACATCCACCAGTCGCCGTACATCGATTTCACGTCGGCGCATCCGTATCCGCAGGCCAGCTGGGCGGCGCTCAGCCTGGAACAGACCAAGACGCTGATCGGCCGCTGGATCTCCGACTCGCACAATATCGTCGGGAAACCCTTCTTCATGGGGGAGTGGAACACTGATACCAGTGGCACGAGGAACCAGTGGTGGACCGAGATATACAACTATTTCGAGGCTCAGGACGGGGACGGCTCCGCCTTCTGGTGGTATCCGCACAGGAGTGCGGGCGGTGACATTCACTCCGTCAAATTCGGCGACCCGGCCCTGAACATCTTCCGCGCCCATTCCACCCGGATGGCGGCCAAGAACGGGCCGCCCGCGTCGCCCTCGCCCTCTCCGTCCCCCAGCCGATCCCCGTCTCCGTCACCTTCCCCCAGCCGGACCCCGTCGCCGTCGCCGTCGCCGTCGCCCTCACCTTCGCCGTCACCCGTTCCCGGTAAGGCGTGCACCGCGACCTACGCGGTGGCCAACCAGTGGCCCGGCGGGTTCGGCGCGACGGTGACCGTCAAGAACACCGGCACCACGCCCACCACCGCCTGGTCGGTGAAATGGGCCTTCCCGAACGGCCAGACCATCACCCAGCTCTGGAGCGGAACCCCCACCGTCACCGGCGCCAACGTCACCGTCGTCAACATGCCGTGGAACGGCGCGCTGACGCCGAACGCCACCACCTCGTTCGGCTTCAACGGCAGCTGGTCGTCCGCCAACGGGCTCCCCGCCCCGATGACCTGCACGGCCACGTAACCGCCCTCGGACCGGCTCCCGCCCCTCCGGCGGGAGCCGGTCTCGCGGCACCGCGGATTCCCGGTCTTTCTGGCCTAGCGGACCAGTCTTGTCGGTGCGGGTCGATAGAGTTGGGTCGCTGTCCGTCCCACCTCGAAAGGCCAAGATCCCCTGTGGCTGATTCGTTCGTTCACCTGCATGTTCACACCGAGTACTCGATGCTGGACGGGGCGGCGAAGATCGGAAAGCTGGCTGCCAGGGCGGCTGAGCTGGGGATGCCCGCGATCGCCATGAGCGACCACGGCAACATGTTCGGGGCGTATGAGTTCCAGTCCAAGATGACCGCCGCCGGAGTGAAGCCGATCATCGGGATCGAGGGCTACGTCAGCCCCGAGTCACGCTTCCACAAGCGGCCGGTGTTCTGGGGCGAGCCGCACCAGCGCAAGTCCGACGAGCGGACCGGCCTGAACGGCGACGTGTCGGCCAGCGGGACGTACCTGCACAAGACGATGTGGGCGATCAACGCGCAGGGGCTGCGCAACCTGTTCCGGATCTCGTCGCTGGCCTCACTCGAAGGCCATATGAAGAAATATCCGCGCATGGACGACGAACTGTTCGCGGAGTACCACGAAGGGATCGTCGCCACCACGGGGTGCCCGTCCGGCGCGGTGCAGACCCGGCTGCGGCTGGGGCAGTTCGACAAGGCCCTCGAACACGCCGCGAAGTACCAGGAGATCTTCGGCCGGGACAACTACTTCCTGGAGATCATGGATCACGGCGGGATCCCGATCGAGACGGGAGTCCGGAGCGAACTCCTCCGGATCGGGGAGACCCTCGGCATCCCCCCGCTGGTCACCAACGACTCCCACTACGTCACCGAGGACCAGTCGACCGCCCACGACGCGCTGCTCTGCGTCGGCACCAACTCCCAGATCAGCGACCCGAGCCGATTCCGCTTCTCCGGCAACGGCTACTACGTCCGCTCCGCCGAGGAGATGTGGGCCCTCGACCCCAACTCCGAACTCTGGGCGCAGGGCTGCAAGAACACCCTCCTGATCGCCGAACGCGTCGAGGCGTATGACGAGGTCTTCGCCCACCGCGACCTGGCCGCCAAGTTCCCGGTCCCCGAGGGGGAGACCGAGATGACCTGGCTGCGCCAGGAGACCCAGCGCGGCGCGGTCCGCCGCTACGGCGAATCCGTCCCGGCCGAGGTGCTGGAGCGGATCGAGTATGAGCTGGGCGTCATCGAGGGCATGGGCTTCCCCGGCTACTTCCTCGTCGTCGCCGACATCTGTCAGTACGCGCGCGACAACGGCATCTGGGTGGGCCCCGGCCGAGGATCGGCCACCGGTTCCATGGTCGCCTACGTCACCGGTATCACCGAGCTCGACCCGATCGAGCACTCGCTGCTGTTCGAGCGGTTCCTGAACCCCGAACGTATCTCGATGCCCGACGTCGACCTGGACTTCGACGAGCGCCGGCGCGGTGACATGATCCGGTATGTCACGGAACGCTACGGCGAGGACAACGTCTCGCTGATCATCACCTACATGACGATCAAGTCGAAGGCGGCCGTGAAGGACGCCGCGCGCGTCCTCGGCTACCCCTTCCCGGTCGGCGAGAAGATCACCAAGGCGTTCCCGCCCGCCGTCATGGGCAAGGAGATCCCGCTCGCCGGCATCTTCGACGAGAAACACCCGCGCTATGCCGAGGCCACCGAACTCCGCAAGCTGTATGAGGACGATCAGGACGTCCGGCAGGTCATCGACACCGCGCTCGGCCTGGAAGGGCTGACCCGGGGGACCGGCGTACACGCGGCCGGCGTCATCCTCTCCTCGCAGCCGCTGATCGACGTCATGCCGATCTTCATGCGCCCCGACGACGGCGCCCGCATCACCGGCTTCGACGGGCCCAGCAGCGAGAACATGGGCGCGCTGAAGATGGACTTCCTCGGCCTGCGCAACCTCACCGTCATCGGTGACGCCATCCAGAACGTGAAGAGCAACCGCGACGTCGACCTGGACATGCTCAAGCTGGCCCTGGACGATGAGAAGACCTACGAGCTGCTGGCGCGCGGCGACACGCTCGGCGTCTTCCAGCTGGACAGCTCGATGATGCGCGACCTCACCAAGCTGATCGCCCCCGCCCGATTCGAGGACATCTCGTCCGTCCTGGCCCTGGGCCGTCCCGGCCCGATGGGCGCCAACGCGCACACCAACTACGCGCTGCGCAAGGCCGGCCAGCAGGACATCAAGCCGATCCACCCGGCGCTCAAGGACGCCCTTGAGCCCATTCTCGGCACGACGTACCACCTGGTGGTCTACCAGGAGCAGGTCATGGCCATCGCCCAGCAGTTGGCCGGATACACCCTCGGCGGCGCCGACATCCTGCGCCGGGCCATGGGCAAGAAGAAGAAGGAGGAGATGGACAAACAGTGGGCCACCTTCTCCTCCGGCATGGTCGGCAAGGGCTACACCGAGGAAGCCGCCAAAGCCGTCTGGGACGTGCTTGAACCCTTCAGCTCCTACGGCTTCAACAAGTCCCACACCGCCGGATACGGGCTCGTGTCCTACTGGACCGCCTATCTCAAGGCCAACTACCCGGCCGAATACATGGCCGCGCTGCTCACCTCGGTCGGCACCAACAAAGACCGGATGGCCATCTACCTGGCCGAATGCCGCCGTATGAAGCTGAAGGTGCTGCCGCCCGACGTCAACGAGTCCGGCCTCCAGTTCAGCGCCGTCGGCGAGGACGTGCGATTCGGGCTCGGCGCGATCCAGAACGTCGGCGAGAACGCCATCAACGGCATCATCACCGCCCGCAAGGCCAAGGGCACCTTCTCCGACTTCAACGATTTCCTGACGAAGGTCCCGCAGGTCGTCTGCAACAAGCGAACCATCGAATCACTGATCAAGGCCGGCTCCTTCGACGGCCTCGGCCACAGCCGCCGCGGCCTCGTCCAGATCCACGACCAGGCCATCGACTCGGTCATCGACGTCAAACGCAAGGAGGCCGTCGGCCAGGACTCCCTGTTCGGCGCCTTCGAGGACAGCGGCGACAGCAACGTCTTCCACGTCGTCGTCCCCGACGGCGAATGGGACAAGAAGACCAAACTCTCCTTCGAACGCGAAATGCTCGGTCTGTACGTCTCCGACCACCCGCTCAGCGGCGCGGAACGCATCCTGGAACGCAACCGCGACCTGAGCGTCGCCCAGGTCCTCGACGGCCAGGCGGGCTTCGGCAACGTCCGGATCGCCGGAATCATCTCCGGCGTCGACAAGAAGGTCACCAAGAAGGGCGACGTCTGGGCCATCCTCACCATCGAGGACCACGACGCCTCCATCGAGGTCCCCTGCTTCCCCAACACCTACCAGCTCTACGGCAGCAACCTCGCCCCCGACCTCGTCGTCTCGGTCACCGGCCGGATCCGCTCCCGCGGCGACGGCGAAGAGGCCACCGTCTCCTTCAACGCGATGGACATCACCTTCCTCGACATCTCCGGCATCCAGGCCGACGGCCGCGAACCCGTCATCATCGCCCTCCGCGAGGAACGCATCACCAAGGACCTGGTCACCGAACTCAAACGCATCCTCACCATCCACTCCGGCGACACCCCCGTCCGCATCCGGGTAGAACGCCTGAACCGCAAAACCAACTTGCTCGAACTCCCCGACTACACCGTCAACATCACCAACGGCGCCTTCGCCGGCGACATCAAGGTCCTCCTCGGCGCAAACGCCCTGATCGGCCCTTAACGACAGGCCGGGCAGCGGCTCACAGACAGGCGATACGCACGCTCCGGCTTGATATTTGCGTCGAAATGTCGTGTTCGGTGATGGAACGATGTGCGGGTGGCAGACAACAGGGATAGTGTTCGGGACTTCATGGGCTGCGATCATGGGGCTGGTGCGTCGATGTTGGACTCGATCCGTCGGCTCGCCCACGAGAGTGCTATAGGTGGCCGTCGCGCTGCCGATGGCCTCGCGGACGCGCTGGTTGTCGTCGTTTCCGATGATCGGCTTGCGGGCCGGGCTTTGGAGCTGGTGCATCAGGCAGGATCGAAGATCTGGATCGACCTCGATTTGGCACTGAGGTCGCATTTTTCCGGATACAGCAAGGAACGAATCGCGACGGCGAAACTCGTAGCCAAGATGCGCAATCCGCTCGCGATCGCCATGGCCGCCTGTTCCCCGGACGGTCGACAGCGGGAACGAGCGGCCGGTCATCCAGCCATGTGGTCTGACACCCGGCTCCTTCCGATGCTGACGATCAGAACCACCGACTGGGCCGCCCCCGTCCGGGCCAAGGCCCTGTATGTGCTGGCGAGAGTCCTTTTCGCCGATGACGCACCCGCGTTGCGGACTTGGGCTCTTCATCCGGGCGACGCAGCCGCGCTGAGGGCGGTTCTGCCGGTGGTTGTCCGGCTTGGGGAGCGTAGTCGCGGGAGTGGCAGCCTCGATGTGGTTCGCAGGGCTCTGTCGCGGGCCGACGATGCCACGCTCACCGACGTACGCCAGAGTGCGGATTGGCGCGGACGGCGGTTCGCTTACGAGGTTTCGCTCGACGGCGGGCGGATGAGCGAGGCCGAGATGATGCGGGCGGTGTTCGACGGGTCCGACATCGTGGTGCGGACCCGTTGCGCGAAAGCCCTGGTCGGGCGGGCGATCACGGCTGATCGGCCGGACATCCTGGAGAGACTCCTGGACGGCACCGCGGCACAGATCCGCGTCGCGGCGCTGACCGCCCTGGTACAGCTGGGGCGTACCGACCATGGGCTGAGATTCCTGGCTGACAACGCCTCAATGGTGCGACTCACCGCCCAATGGGCGGTGAGTCGCGCTGGCGGCGACCCGGCCGCCCACTACCGGCGACACCTCGCGACCCCTTCCGGCCAGAACCCGCGCGGCTATCTGGCCGGCCTCGGCGACTGCGGCACCAGCGCGGACGCCCACCTGGTCATCCCGCACCTTCACGACGCGCGCCCTCGCGTCCGGGCCGAAGCGGTGCGGACTCTGCGCCGCCTGAACGCGGAGACCGATGTCATCGCCCTACTGGAGGACGCCGCCCCGGCAGTAGTCCGCAATGTGGTGAAGACCATCCGTTCATCGGCCGCCGGCGTGCCCGCCGACCGCCTGTGGGCGCTCCTCACTCCGGACCACCCTCGCCATGTACGGCATGCCGCCCGCCGGCTCCTCTCCGGCCAAGACCCGTGGACTCGCATCAAAGCGGACCTGATCCTGTCCACCGATCCCGACGAGGCCCTCGCCACAACCGCCCGCGCCGACCTCGCCGCTTGGTGCTCTCGCGACCTACCCCGCGCATATCCATCCTGGCCCGCCGAAGCCCGCCACGAACTGGCGGACCTCGTGACCAGGTCGGAGCACGCCGTGAGCCCGAACGACACCCGCCTACTACGCTGGCTGCTCAACGCGAGCGGCTGAGAACTCCTACTGGGACGGGCGAGCCGCCGGGCTGCTCGCCGTTATCGGGCGCCGTCTCACGCAGGTGACGGTGCTCACCGCATCGGCCGGCCGTGCGGGTGTCAGGCGCCGGTGCCGGTGTTCTGCCGGGCGACGAGTTCGTGGACGGCGGAGACGATGAGGCCGCGGAAGTCCGCGGCGGTCTTGCCGGGGTAGGTCGATTCGGGGGAGCCGGGGCTGCCGAGCGTGGAGAGTTTGAGGACCAGGGCGAGGAGTTCCTCGGGGGAGCGGTCGGCGCGGACGGTGCCGCGTTCCTGGGCCGCCCGGATGGCGGCGATCTTCTGGTGCGTCGACTCGAAGCTCGCCGGAGACCCCGGAGACCCCGGAGACCCCGGAGACCCCGGAGACCCCGGAGACCCCGGGGACATGGTCTCGGTGGAGAGGCCTTCGAGCTGGGCCCAGCCGATTACGCGCAGGTTATCCGGGTGGCGCTGGTGGTGGTCGAACAGGCGTCCCGCGTAGCCGGGCAGGTCGTCGGCGTCGAAGGGGACCGCGCTGGTCGTCTGCCGGGTGATCTCTTCCCGGGTCGCGGCGTAGAGGCCGTCCTTGTCGCCGTAGTAGGCGTACAGGAGTTGTTTGTTGCATTCGGCGGCTTCCGCGATTCGGTTGACCCTGGCGCCGGCGACCCCGTATCGGGCGAACTCGTGGCGCGCGGCCTCGAGAATGCGCCGCCGGGTGGCTTCTGCGTTGCGAATGCTCACCCGCGCATCATATCCAACCGGTTGGTTGCAAGGCGGGAAGAGCTCGCGTACCGTATATATCCAACCGGTTGGTTATATCTGAGAGCAGGCGAGTCATGTCCGAACCTGATCCCCGTCGCAGCACCACCCGGAAGCGCCGCCGGACGCTGATCGTGATAGCCGTCGCCTTGGCCGTTCTGGTCCCGGCCGGTACCCATCTGGCCCTCGCCTACGGCAACCGCCCCCTCGCCGTGACCGACGGGCAGCGCGCCACGATGAGCGACGAAGCGGTGCGGTTCCTGGCGGAGATGCGGCCCTTGTTCCTCCCCGACGCACTCACCTCGGTGCTGGTCACGAGCGACCGGCTCATTCAGGAACGTCAGAACTTCGCCGCCCAGGAGAAGATCGTCGAGGATGAGCTGATCGCCCGATACGGCCTCACCCTCGACCGGGAGACGATCGGGGGAGTGCCCGTGACAGTCGTCACCCCTCCCGCCATCGCCCCGGACCGGCGGAACCAGATCGCGATCAACATCCACGGCGGCGGATTCTTCCTGGGCACCGCCCGGGACCGAGTCGGACTGCTGATGGCCCACGAACTCGGGGTCCGCGTCTACTCCATCGACTACACCCTCGCGCCGGAGGCGAGATATCCGCGTGCCGTGAACGAGAGCCTCGCCGTCTACCGGGAACTCGTCCGCCGCCACAGCCCCGCGGACATCGTCGGCGTCGCCAGCTCGGCCGGCGGCAACCTGCTCACCGCGACGGTACTGAAGGCCAAAGCCGAAGGGCTGCCGATGATCGCCGCTCTCGCCCTGTTCACCCCGGTGACCGATCTCACCGGCGTCGGCGACAGCGTCGCCGCCAACGACCGCAGGGACGGGCTGGTCGCCAACCTCCGCGTCGAGGTGCCCGCCCGTTTCTACGCGGGCGACGAGCCCCTGAACTCGCCCGGCATCTCTCCGGTGTACGCCGACTACGACGCGGACTTCCCACCGACCGTGCTCACCACCGGTACCCGTGACCTCAACCTCAGCGACATCGTCCGCCTCACCTGGCGGCTCGACGACGCCGGGGTCGAAACCAGGCTGCTGGTCTCCGAAGGCATGTGGCACGGCTTCCACTGGGAACCCGCGCTCCCCGAGGCGATCCAGGCCCGCGCCGACGCCGTCGAGTTCCTGCGCGACCGGCTCGCCGTACCCGCCCGCTGATGTTCGCGGGCGACGGACGCCCGCCCTCCCCGGACGAGGAGGGCGGGCGCTGCGCCGCTAGTTGAAGCCGAAGCCGGGCGGCAGCGGTTCCCGCTCGAACAGCCGGGCCGGTACGGAGTCGGCGATCGCCTTGTACCCCGTCGGGTTGAAGTGCAGGTGGTCCCCGACGTCGTAGGCGGGCAGGAGCTGCCGCGGATTGGCCGGGTCGCGCGTCGCCTTGTCGAAGTCGATGACGGCGTCGAAGCGGCGGCTGGTGCGGATCCACTGGTTGACCGTCTGGCGGGCCGCCTCGCGGTATCCCGTCGGGTCGTCGTAGGGGGTGTTGCCGCCGAAGGCCGTCACCGTCGCGCCGTACACGCGGATGCCCTGCGCGTGCGCCCGGCGGATGATCTGGTCGTACGCCGCGATCACGTCGGCGGCGGCCCGCTGCTGGGCGGCCTGGCCGGCCTCGGCGGTGCCGATGTCGTTGACGCCCTCGAAGACCAGCAGCCACTCCACCCCGCTCTGCGCGAGCACGTCGCGGTCCACCCGGGACAGGGCGTTGGGGCCGAGCCCGTCGTTGAGGATCCGGTTGCCGCCGGCGGCCTGGTTCAGGATCGCGACGTCGTCGGTGGAGCGCCGGGTCCGCAGCCGGTCCAGCAGCTGGTCGGGCCAGCGGTTGTTCATGTTGGTGGTGGAGCCGCGCCCGTCGGTCAGCGAGTCGCCCAGCATGACGGCCGCCGCGGTGTCGTGCCTGGACCACATCTCGATGCCGCTGAGGAAGTACCAGTGGTCGGTGGTGGTGGCCCCGGGCAGGTCGGCGTCCGCGACATGGTCACCGGCGAGGATGTGCGACGTGGTCCTGGATCCGGGGTGGGAGGTGATGTTGTTGGAGGCCTGCCCCTCGGCCAGGTAGATCGTCACCGTCATGATGGTCCCGGCGGCCACGTTGAAGTTCAGCGGATCGGAGACCGCCAGCGACCCGACCGGGATGACGACGGAGGGCTGCCCCTGGAAGGTCACCGGCTTGGCGGTGCCGGCCTGGATCGAGCCGACACCGGCGGAACCGCCGGCCGGGAGTGCGACCGAGACCTTGGTGATGGGGAGCGCCACGCCGCCGAACGCGTTGGAGAAGCGCAACCGGATCTGCTGGCCGCCGATGGTCAGCCGTACCGTCTGGCGCAGTGTGCTGTTGGCCAGGACCAGGTTTTCCTGCGTGAACGGAGCCGGTGGCATGTTGCCCGGCTCGGTGAGCTGCGGCATCGACACCCAGGTGTTGACCCAGTGCCCGTTCATCTTGGGCGAGACGCCCGGGTCGTGCGACGCGGGGCCGATCTCCGCGAGCGCCGGCGACGCCACGACGGCGGCGGCCGTGAGCACGGTCGCGACGACCAGTTTGGTGATCGCCGACGTCCCGGTCTGCGCGAGTACGGCGGAAGGTGGCACCTTCGGCGCGGCACGCCGGCCCCTGCCCAGAACACCGATCAGGGTCGATAAGAGCGCGAAGATGAAGCGTTTCATACCAGGCCTCCCGCCGATACTGCTCAATGAGATACGCCAGATGCGCTCGGGCATCGGAATCGACGGCTCAGCTGATCTTCCCCGCGCCCGCTGAGGCGGAGATCTGTCCCTTCACTCGAACATCGTGCGAAAGAGCCGTCGTGGCGCCGCTGACCACAGGGAGCGCGTGCGACCAGCCGCTGGGGACCCAGTGTTAAAAGTGTTAAGAAACGTGTCAATGATGCTTGTTAACCCATTCCAAAGATCATTCGCACCGCGGTGACTCTGATCAGGGATCATCTGTAAGACCCTCACGGAAACTTTCGGAAACCAACTGAAAACTATCGCCCCGGGGTGCGAAGCCGGATCCGATTGAAGCCACGCTGCGTGATCGATCTAGGCGTCAGTGAGTTTCTGGCGCGCGCGACGCCGGGTACGGCTTTTCGCCGCCTTGGTGTCCTCGGCGGGGTTCTTGGTCGGCTCATTCAGCAGCTTGCCCACGGCCTGGTGCGAGATGCCCAGAAGGAATCCGATGTCGCGCTGCACATAGCCGCGCCTGTTGAGGTCGGCCACTGTGCTGTGGGTCCTGCTGGCCGCCTTCGCGCGTGCCAGTTCGGCTTGCTGGCGGGCCTCCAACGCCTCTCGCAGTTCAGTGACGACGTCCTCGTCGGACAGCGTTACCTCGAAGGTGGCAGTGAGGTCTGCCTCCTCCACATCCAGCATGAGGGTCACCAGGTCGCGGGCCATTTCCTCGGCTTGCTCCAGGCGCTTGACCTGGGTGTGATGCGGGCGCTTAAGAGCAGGACCGGAGATGACCAGCCCCCACCAGTCCTCATCCCTGCTCGCGACAATGCGATAGGTGTCGCTCACTTACCCTCCCCCTGCTCCTCGGCGATCTCGACCAGGATCTGCTCCCAGTCACGGAGAATGCCCTTGGCCGTGTTCTCGCGGACCTCGTTATGCCGGGGAATCGGTATCGCTTCCGAGCCAGCGATCCATTTCTCGTGGTTCCCGCCCTGCTTCACGGTCACCTCTACGCCGTACTCCTTGGCGAGACCTCTCATCCGCCGCTCAAGGTCGCGCTTCTTCATTACGAGCGTAGGCTACCGAGATTGCCAAAATCAAGGCAACTCAGGTTGCGTGGCTGATGGAGAACGGTCACGCAGAGGCGGGGCTCGCTACCCCGGTATCCGGGCGGGCAAGGCTTGGATGAACCAGTCCAGTGATGGGGTGAGGCTTTCTGGGGGCGGCCAGTCGTTGATTACGGCGAGGAGTTGGAGGTAGCGCTCGCGGCGGGGGTCGTTCACGGTTTGCAGGCGGGTCAGTAGTCGGTGCCTGAGGTTGGCGTCGTCGGGGTGGTCGGAGGCGTGTGAGTACTGAGTGGCGACCGCCGTGACGACTGGATCGGCCTGGGGGGAGGTCGGGTCGATGCCGGCGGTCAGGGCGGGGGCGACCTGGTCGCGGACCATCGCGGCGGGGTCGCGGCGCGGGCCCGGGGGGCCCTCGGCGTGTTCGGTCGCGTGGTGTTCGGCGATGCGGCGCATGCTGGCGCGGAAATCCGGGTTCTGGGTCAGTTCGGCCAGTTCGACCCAGGCCTCGACCTGTTCGGGCTCGGGGTTGTCGGGGAGTTCGGGGGTCATTGAGCGGCGGATGCCCGCGAATCCGGCGGTGGCGTACAGGCCGTCGAAGGTGGTGTCGAGGAAGTCGTCGATCAGGTGTCGGCGTTCGTTCTCGGAGAGCTTGGCGAGTTTGTGCATGAGATCCATCTCCTCGGGGGTGGCTCCGCGCCTGGCCACCGCCGTCAGGACCGCGCGCCGCAGGCGGAGTGTGCGGATCTGTACCGCCAGTGCTTCGGCGTGCGCCGCGGCGACTTCGGGAAGCGAGATCTCCCGGTTCACGACCTTGCGGATCGTGGGGAGGTCCAGTCCCAGGTCGCGCAGGGTGCGTACGAGGTCCAGGCGGGCGACGGCGTCGATGTCGTAGCGGCGGTAGCCGGTCGGGCCGCGGTCGGTGGGCGGGACGATTCCGCGGTCGGAGTAGAACCGGATGGCCGTGACCGTCAGTCCGGTCCGCCGGGCCAGGTCACCGATCGAGTAGAGCGTGCCGCCGTCCATGCCTCCACCTTCGCGTCTCGTCCTAGTGGAGACTCAAGCCCCCGCGAGGACCCGGTGCTCCTGCGGGCTGACCCCGCGTACCCGTTTGAAGGCGGTGCTCAGCGCGAACGCGCTGCCGTAGCCGACCTTCGCGGCTACCGCGCCGACCGTGGATTCGGTGTCTCTGAGCAGGTCGGCGGCGAGGGTCAGGCGCCATTCCGCCAGGTACGCCATGGGGGTCTGGCCGACCAGTGGGGTGAACAAGCGGGCCAGGGCCGCGCGTGAGAGGCCGACCTCGGCGGCCAGGGAGGCCACCGTCCACGGGCGGGCCGGTTCTGCGTGCAGGAGCCGGAGTGCGCGGCCCACGGTGGGGTGGCTCATGGCCTGGAACCACGTGGGGGCGTCTGAGCGGGCGAACCAGGCGCGCAGGGTCGTGATGAGCAGGAGGTCCAGGAGGCGGTCGAGGACCGCTTCCTGGCCGGGATCGTCCTTGGCGATCTCCCGTTCCAGGAGGCGGACGAGGGCGGTGTCGCCGTCCTGGGCGATCAGCATCGGCGGGAGGGCGCGCAGCAGCCGGCCGCTGATCTCGGAGCGGGGCTCGTAGCTGCCGATCAGCATCATGAAGGGGCCGTCGGCGGCGTTTCCCCAGCTGCGTACGCCCAGGCCCATCGCCAGAGAGAGATCGACGCCGTCGGGGGTCTCGCAGCGGTTGCCGGGATGCACCACGATCTGGGGTTCGGTGCCTGGGTCGTCGGCGAAGGTGTACGCATCGGGGCCCCGGGTGATGACGACATCACCCGCGCTGAGCCGTACCGGGCGGGAAGCCGCGCGCATCACCCATGCGTCGCCGCGCACGATCGCGACCAGTGCCAGCGGGGCCTCGTCCTGCACCCGAACCGCCCACGGCGGGCGCATCACCGCGCGCAGCAGGAAGGCGTCCCGAGCTCGTGGGCCATCGAGGAGACCATGAAGCGCATCCATGGAGACGATTGAACATGAGGTTGAGAGTTTTGGCCATTCTCGATCTCATATCGCGAGCACTTCAATGAAGGCATGAGAAATTACACAGTGATCGGCGGCAACGGCAAGACCGGCCGCAGAGTGATCCAGCGGCTCACCGCGCTCGGCGTTCCGGTGCGGGGCGTCTCCAGGAGCAGCGCCGTGCCCTTCGACTGGGCCACCCCCTCGACCTGGGCGCCGGCCGTGCGCGGCAGCGACGCCCTTTACATCACCTATCACCCCGACCTGGCCTTTCCGGACGCGCCCGAGGCCATCCGCGGAGTCGCCGACGCCGCCGTCGGCGAAGGAGTGCGCCGGCTCGTGCTGCTCTCCGGGCGGGGCGAGGAAGAAGCGGTCGTCGCCGAGCAGGGCGTGATCGAATCCGGGGCCGCGTGGACCGTCGTCCGGGGCAGCTGGTTCGACCAGAACTTCAGCGAGGGCGCGCTGGCCGGGCCCGTCCAGGCCGGCGTGATCGCGCTTCCGGCCGGTGACCAGGTCGAACCGTTCCTGGACGTGGAGGATCTCGCCGACGTGGTCGTCAAGGTCCTCACCGAGGACGGTCACGACGGCCGGGCCTACGACCTGACCGGCCCTCGGCTGCTGAGCCTCGCCGACGTGGCCGCCGAGATCTCCCGCGCCGCCGGTCGTGAGATCCGCTACATCCCGGTCAGCACCGAGGAGTACACCTCGTCGCTGGTCGGCTATGGCGTGCCCAAGGAAGAGGCCGCCCTGCTCGCCGCCCTCTTCACCAAGATCCTCGACGGCCGCAACGCCCACACCACGACCACCGTCCAGGACCTCCTGGGCCGCGCGCCCCGCGACTTCACCGTGTTCGCCCGCGAGGCCTTCTCCGGCTGACTCGATCAGAGAAAGGGTCTCGGGCTTCTCCGAGGCCCTTTCGGCGTGCGCCCAGGCCGCACCCGTCTCGCCCAGGGCGTGCAGAGGGAGGTGTGCCGAAAGGCGGTGTCGGTCATCCTCAGGGGCGTGAAGGCGGGGCGTGAAGGCGCGCTCAGTGAGGGAAGTCCCGCGTGCATGAGAAATCACGCTTTGGCGCGCGCTCGAAAAGCGGGGTCGAATCGAGCAGCTGTCGGGACTCGTCCTTGAGCTGCTGGATTCGGCGAACATCAGTTGCGTCGGAGAAGTAGTGCTTCGCCGAGATATCGGAGCTGCTTCCCGAGCGGCTCCGGGCAGAGGCCGAGAACACCGCGCCTGGCTGTGGAGGCAGGGGTGCGAGATCGTTCAGGTCGCACTCGTTTGGGTGGCCGGGGCCAATGCCCCCACCTTCCACGCCAGCCCGGACGAGCTACTGGCGTGGATGCGCGCGCCCTGTGTGTTCCCCGCGGTGCCGCGGTCTCAGAGTTTGTACAGCTTGTGGAATGGCGTCGTGATTCGCTCCTGGTGCGCTCCGAAATCGACGACTACCGCGATCTCGTCCTCCACGCTGATGACGATGCCAAGGCCATACCGATCATGGGTCACTTGGTCGTCCACGCTGAACCGTTCGGCAGGCGGGGCGGGAGGCGGAGGCTTGAAGGGACTGGTGGGCAGGTGACGGGGTTCGCCGCTGGCTGTCTTCATCCCCTCCAGTATGTGCCGCCTGCGAGAACGCTCGCTACGGTGGATCGACAAGCTCACCCAAAATAACCAGTCAACCTACTGCGGCCCAGCTGCCTTCGGGCCAGCCTTCTGATCATGGAATTCGGACGTCTGCCCAGGTCACCGAGGGTGGTATGCCAGTAAATCGGGCTATTTCCCCGTCAATCGTCGGTCTCGCGCGGGTGACCCGCTCGGGGGAGATCAAATGCCGCGCACACGGCCCACCTCCGCCAGATGAGAGGTAGTCTCCACCGGTTGGGGTCCTGTGCCCCCTGGATCGGCCAAGCACACGCTGATCCAGCCGCTGTTCAAGGGCCTGCTGATGCACCACTCGACGTACCCGAGCGGCCCGATGACGGATCCGCAGGCCGGATATACCGGGATTTGGCAGTGCTGATCCAGAACACCCGGTCAGATGCCCAGGAGTTTGCTGAGGAGTGCGGCGAGCTGACGGCGCTCATCGGGGGTGAGCGTGTGGAAGGTGCCGTCGAGGAATAACGGGATCGACGCCTCCGCCTCGATGAGCCGCTGCCGGCCGGTGTCGGTGATGGTGACGGCGTAGGAACGCCTGTCCCGAGGGTTGCGTTCCCGGCGTACATGACCGGCCTGTTGCAGGTCGTCGCAGAGGCCGACCATGACACTGCGGTCGATGCGCAGTTCCTCGCTGAGCGTCTGCTGGGAGCAGGGGCCGACGGCGTCGAGCATCTTCAGCACCAGATGCCGCCCCACCCCGAGGCCGTGTTCGCCCACGCCGGCTCCATGGAACGCATCTCCGACGGCCTGCGGCACCTCTACGAGAACGTTCACCGAGTCCCCGCGTTCGTCATCCCCGCGGTGGAGGGCCGTACGGACGAGGCGCCGGTGCTGGATCAGTCCATGACCTGGGGGTCGATCCTGCCCGCGGTGTGGGGCTTCATGCTCGCCGCCCGCGCCCGGGGGCTGGGCGCCGTCTGGACGACGGCGCAGGCTCCGCTGGAGCGTGAACTGGCCGGGGTGCTGGGCGTGCCCTATGAGGAGGTCATGCTCGCCGCGTTCATCCCGTTGGCCTTCACCATCGGTACCGACTTCAAGCCCGCCAGGAGGATCGCCCGGGAGGAGGTCCTGCACTGGGATCGCTAGTAAACCTATTAAACAAGTAGGTATTACCGTAAATTGCGGGAATGGGGCGAGGTCGTGATAGAGGTATCCGGGTGAGCGAGGTTCTGGACAATCCTGTGTGGGCTTCCCTGCTGGGCGCCCACGCGCACCTGGCGGAGCGGCACGGGGGCGCGTTGCGGTATCCGCTGGACGTCTCCCCGTTCCTGGCCCTGCCGAGCGAGCCGTCCCCGTCCGACTGGGACGACGTGGCCGCGCTGGCGGGGCCGGGCGAGACGGTGGCGGTGGCCGGTCTGGCGGTGCCGCCGCCCCCGGGCTGGGAGGTGGTGATGACCCTGGCCGGCGCGCAGATGACCGGCGTGGACGTCCAGGGCGCGCCGGACGCGGAGGCCGTCCCCCTGGGGCCGGCGGACGTGCCGGAGATGATCGACCTGGTCGAGCGGACCCAGCCGGGGCCGTTCCTGCCGCGCACCATCGAGCTCGGCGCCTACCTGGGGATCAGGCGGGACGGCGCGCTGGTGGCGATGGCGGGGGAGCGGCTGCGACCCCCCGGGTGGACCGAGATCAGCGCGGTCTGCACCGACCCGGCGTTCCGGGGGCACGGGCTGGCGAGCCGTCTGGTCCTGGCCGTGGCGGCGGGCATCCGGGAGCGCGGCGACACGCCGTTCCTGCACACGGTGGTCGAGAACGTCAACGCCATCCGGCTGTACGAGTCCCTCGGCTTCCAGCTGCGCCTGACCACCACCTTCCAGGCGCTCCGGGTGCCGGTCCTGGTCGCCTGAGACCAGCCGTCACCCGGCCTCCTCCGCCCAGGCGGCCGCCGGCAGATCCTGCGACCGCACCCGGTCGGCGTGGTCATGGGTGATCGTGGTGACCAGCGACTCGTCCGCCCCGGTCGCCTCCCGCAGCACCCGCAGCCGCTCCACCACAGCCTGCGGCGAGCCGACGAACTGGGTGTCCAGCCGGTCGGCGACCAGGGTGCGGTCCTCCTCGGTCTACTCGAAGGCCGCCGCCTCCGCCGGCGACGGAAGGCCATCGCCCCGGCGCGGGTGCGAATGCTCCGCACCCACAGCCCGTACGGCTCCGCCACCCGCCGCGCCTCGGCGTCGGTCTCGGCAACCACCACGTCGGCGGAGACCATCACATGCGGCGCGGCCAGGATCTCGGACGGCTTGAACGCCTCCCGGTAGGCTTCCACCGCCTCCAGCAGACTGGCCGGGCTGACGTGGTAGGTGGCCGCGAACGGCAGCCCCCGCTCCGCGGCCACCTGCGCGCTCTGCCCGCCGCTGCACCCACAGCTCCAGCTCGGCCCCCTCCCCGGGCTGCGCGTGCGCCTCGAACCCCTCCTCCGACCGGTACGTCCCGGCGATCAGCGCCCGGATGTCGTCCACCTGTTCGGCGAAGTCCGGCGACTCGGCGCCCGGCTGCTGGAGCATCGTCGCCCACAGCCGGATGATCGGCGACTTCGCGATCGAGGCGAACGAGAACGGCGGCGGAATGAGCAGCCCGTTCACGATCCGCGACTCGGCCGGCGGCGGCGCCGGAGGTTCGGACCGCGGCTCTTTGACCCGCTGCCCGGACCGCCCGAGCCCGAGATCGATCCGGCCGGGGTGCAGGGCCTCCAGGATGCCGAACTGCTCGACGACGCCCAGCGCGGTCTGGTGGCCCAGCTGCACGGCCCCGGAGCCGACCCGGATGCGCCGCGCGTCGTCCTCGCCGTGCGGCGTGATGTACAACACGTCGGCGGAACCCGCCGCGAACTCGTACGGCACCACGTCATGCCCGAGCGAGGTCACCAGCGGCTGCCCCTGCGGCGACCTCGGCGTGATGGACGGCCCCTTGACCTTGAAGAACTCGCCCTCGAAGTCGATGTAGTGCAGCCGGTCCCTGTCGACGAACCGCCCGGTCGCGGCATCGCGGATCTCGGCGTCGTCCTCCCAGCTGTCCCACAGCCGCCGGACCGCCTCCACCGCGTCACCCGCCTCCCGGAACAGGTTCCCGATCTGGGCCAGGATCCCCGGGTCGGCCAGATCCAGCGGCGGGAAGGACCGCCGCCCGAAGTGCCCGGCCTCGTCGGGACGTCCCGAGACGCGGGGCCGCCAGCCGGCCCGGCCGCGGCTGGCGTGGTCGAGCGAGGCGATGCCGATCGCCGCGTGGAACGGCTCGGTGTGGGTGACACTGATGGTGGGGATCAGCCCGATCCTGGAGGTCAGCGGCGCCACGGCGGCGGCCAGCAGGACCGCGTCCAGCCGGCCGCGCACCTGGTCAAGACGGTCGTCGGGGCCGTCGAACCTGGAGGACCGCAGGCCGAGCGAGTCCTCGAAGGTGACCCAGTCGAGCAGGCCGCGCTCGGCTTCCAGGACCAGTCCGGCCCAGTACGCGGCCGTGAACAGGTGGTGGGGGCGGGCGTCTTCGGCCCGCCAGGCGGCCGGGTGCCAGCCGGCCCCGTCCAGGGGCCACCGCCAGATGCAGGGGTGCCGGGTTCGCTGTCATGACGGCTCCTTGGTGAGGCCCAGGTGGTCGCGGAGGGTGGGGCCGGTGTAGTCGGCGCGGAAGACGCCCTTCTCCTGGAGCAGCGACGGCGGTCCGGCCCCGGAAGGCCTTGACCAGGTCATGTGCCTCGATCACCGCCTCGCCCGGAGGCGAATGCCGTAAGTGCGCCCTCGCGGAGCTTGAAGGTGTAGGTCTTCCCGTCCGGCGAGATCTCCCAGGAGGTGGCGAGCCACGGGTGCATGCCGCCCTTGTCGTCGAGGGCGACCAGGGAGTCGAGGGCCGGGCGGGTGAACAGGGCGGTCACGTCCTGGGGGCTGGCGTACGGGTCCAGGTTGAGCGGCTCGGTGTTGACGCCGAAGACCAGCGTTCCGCCGCTGACGAGTGCGCCCGTACCGGCCTGCTGGGCGGGGGCGGCGGGGGAGCCGCACGCGGCGGCCAGAGCTAACAGGGCGGTCAGGGCGGCGATACGGCGGTAGGGGAACAAGGAGATCACCTCTCCATAAGCACATTGCCTACTTATACTGTAGGAAAAGAAGGTTTTATCATCAATCCTGACCTTCGATGTATTGGCGACCTGATATACATGAAATAGGCCGACTCGCCCAGGAGGTGGACCATGCCCACCAGTCCAGCCGCTCACCTGCACGAACAACGTCCGGCCGGCCCGGACGCCCTCGCCGCGGCCCGCGCGCTGGCCGGCGATCTGGCTGCGGACCCCTGCCCGGCCGCCGACTACGGCATCGGCCGTCTCCAGGGCAGCGGCCTACTCGCCCTCACGATCGGCGACCCCGGGGCCAGCCCCCGCGTCCTGACCAGAATCGTCACGATCATCGCCACCGCCGACCCCGCGCTCGCCCACGTCTACCGCGCGCACGTCACTGGAGCCCGGCGCGGACGGACGTGATGCGCTGGGTGTTGAAGCCCAGCCAGTGCATCCGGCCCACGTAGCGGGCGTGCTCGATCTTGAGGCAGCGGTCCATGACCACCGTCACGCCGCCGTCCGCCGCGATCCGCGCGCCCTCCTCGTTGATCACGCCGAACTGGCACCAGAGGGCGCCGGCGTTGATCGCCACCGCCTCCCGCGCGATCCCCGGCAGCGCGTCCGGCGCGCGGAAGACGTTCACCACGTCCACCGGCACGGGCACGTCCTGCAGGCTCGGGTAGCACGTCTCGCCGAGGATCTCCCGCTCGCGGGGATTCACCGGGATCACGCGGTAGCCGTGCCGCTTGAGGTAGTAGCCGACGAAGTAGCTGGCGCGCAGCTCGTTGTTGGACAGGCCCACGATCGCGATGGTCTTCGTGGCGTGGAGCACCCGCTGGATCGTCATCGGGTCCTGGTACCGCTCGAGATCGGTCATGCTCCCGCCGCCTTCGCCGCTGCCGCGAAACCCTGTTCCAGGTCCCAGATCAGATCCTCGACGTTCTCGATGCCGACCGACAGCCGTACCGTGCCCGGCGCGATGCCGGCGGCCCGGAGCTCGCCGTCGCCCAGCTGGCGGTGCGTCGTGCTGGCGGGGTGGATGATCAGGCTCTTCGCGTCGCCGACGTTCGCCAGGTGGGACCAGAGCGTCACGCCGCGGATCAGGTCCTGCCCGCCGTCCCGGCCCCCGGCGCAGTCGAACGAGAACACCGCGCCGGCGCCACGCGGCAGGTACTTCTCCACCAGCGGCCGGTACCTGCTCGACGGCAGGCCGGAGTAGGTGACGTTCGCCGCCAGTTCGTGCGACTCCAGGAACTCCGCGACCGCCCGCGCGTTCGCCACGTGGCGATCCATCCGCAGCGACAGCGTCTCCAGTCCCTGCAGGAACAGGAACGCGTTGAGCGGCGCGAGCGCCGCGCCGAGGTCGCGCAGGGTCTCGGCACGCAGCTTCATCAGGTAGCCGTAGCTGCCGAACGTCTCGTGGAACTGCAGGCCGTGGTAGGCGGGCGACGGATCCGCGATCACCGGGAACCGCCCGTTGGACCAGTTGAACGTGCCCGCCTCGACGACGACGCCGCCGATGCTGGTGCCGTGGCCGCCGATGAACTTGGTCGCCGAGTGGATCACGATGTCGGCGCCCCATTCGATCGGGCGGCACAGGTACGGCGTCGCGAAGGTGTTGTCCACGATCAGCGGCAGCCCGTGCTCGTGCGCGATGGCCGCCACGGTCTCGATGTCCAGCACGTTCCCGGCGGGGTTGCCGATCGTCTCGCCGAAGAAGGCCTTGGTGTTCGCGCGGACCGCCTGCCGCCAGGCGTCGGGGTCGTCGGGGTCGACCCAGGTCAGCTCGACGCTCATCTTGCCCAGCAGGTGCTTGAGCTGGTTCACCGTCCCGCCGTACAGCGCCGAGGACGAGACGAGGTGGTCGCCCGGCTGCAGCAGCGTGAACAGGGCCGCCGCCTGCGCGGCGATCCCGCTGGCGAACGCCACCGCGCCGCAGCCGCCCTCCAGGTTCGCCACCCGCTCCTCGAACACCGCGACGGTCGGGTTCATGATGCGCGAGTAGGTGTTCCCGTACTCCTGCAGATTGAAGTACGCCGCCGCGGATTCGGGGTCCTCGAACACGTAACTGGTCGTCTGGAAGATCGGCACCGCGCGTGCGCCCGTGTTCGGGTCGGGCCGCTGCCCGGCGTGCAGCTGCCGTGTCTCGAATCCGAATGCGCGGGCTTCCTCGGCGCGGGGGAACTGGTCGGTCACCCGTCGACCCTACCTTTCGGCCAGGAAGTGGCGGATAAGGGGCGTCTGGCGCGCTTCCTCCAGCAGGAAACAGTCATGTCCGTACGGCGCCTCGATCACCTGGAACTCGACCGGCTTGCCGAGCGCGCGGAGCGCCTCCTCGATCTCCTCCGACGCCGACGGCGGATACAGCCAGTCGGAGCTGAACGCGATCAGCAGCGTCCGCGCCGAGACCGGTTCGAGCGCCCGCGCGAGTGATCCGCCGCCGTGCTGCCGCGCGAGATCGAAATAGGTCAGCGCGCGTGAGGTGAACAGATAGGTGTTGGCGTCGAAGCGTTTGACGAACGAGTCGGCCTGGTGGCGCAGGTAGCTCTCGACCTCGAACTCCGGTTCGGCGATCGTGTAGCGGATATCGTCGGCGAACTGGAGCCGCCGGCCGAACTTGCCGTCCAGCGCCGGCGCGGACAGGTACGTGACGTGCCCGACCATCCGCGCCACGCCCATGCCGGCGTCGGGGGCACGGCCGGTGCCGTAGTAGTGGCCGCCCTGCCAGGCGGGGTCGCCCATGATGGCGTTTCGCGCGATCGCGTTCCAGGCGACGCCCTGCGGGTGCAGCGCGTGCGTGCTGGCGATCACCACGATGGCGTCGACCTGATCGGGGAACAGGATCGCCCACTGCAACGCCTGCATCCCGCCGAGCGAGCCCCCGGCCACCGCCGCGAGCCGCTCGATGCCCAGGACGTCCAGGAACGCCCGCTCGGTGCGCACCATGTCCGCGACCGTGATGACGGGAAAGCCGGATCCGTACGGCTTACCGGTCGCCGGGTCGATCGACGAAGGTCCCGTCGTCCCGCTGCAGCCGCCGAGCAGGTTCGTGGCGACGACGAAGAAACGGTCGGTGTCGAACGCCTTGCCGGGGCCGATCATCCCGTCCCACCAGCCGAGACCGCTACCGGCCGAGCCGTCGCGGTCCGCGGCCCCGAATCCGTCGCGGGTGCTCGCCTGGGGCGGCGTCTTCGAGAAACCGGCCGCGTGGGCATCGCCGCTGAGCGCGTGGCATACCAGAATGACGTTGTCCCGCTCAGGGGAGAGGGTGCCGTATGTCTCGTACGCGACGCGGATCGGGTGCAGTTCCTGTCCGCAGTCCAGCTGGACCGGTTTCGGCAAGTCCAGATATTGCGTTTCGACATAGCCGACCGAGCCGGCGGGGGACGTCGAAGCCGACACCATGGGCGGAATCATACCTAGCCATAATCCTCGTGGCCAAGGTATTGTCAAGCATTCCGATGGGAAATAGGGGAAAACGAGAGGGGTATCACATGACCACGATCGACAACGGAGTCAACGTACAGGCGCTGCTCGACGCGCGCGAGGTGCTGAAGGGCGCGCCAGAGGCCGCCCAGTTCACCTGGCGGGCCTCCTCCAAGTGGGAGAACGGCGTGCACAGCACCACGAAGATCCAGAACTTCTTCGGCCTCGGCCAGGAGCAGAGCCACAAGAGCGAAACGGTCTTCACCGCCGACCACCCCGAGGTCTTCGCGGCCGAGGACAACGGCATCACGCCGATCGAATACCTCCTCGTCGGCCTGGCCAGCTGCCTGACGGCGGGCGTGGCGTCCGTCGCCCAGAATCGCGGCATCCAGTTAAGGTCGGTCGAGTCGACGGTCGAAGGCAACCACGACATCCGTGGCATCCTCGGCGCAGACAGCGACGTGCGCAACGGCTTCAACGACATCAAGGTGACGTTCACCATCGACGCGGACGCCTCCCAGGAGGACATCGAAGCGCTGGTGGCCCAGTCCCAGAAGCGCTCCGCGGTGTTCGACGCCCTCACCAACCCGACGAACGTCACCGTCGAAGTCGCCTGAGGAGGCCGGATCATCGAACGCACCACCGCGGTCGTCGTCGGCGCGGGGCACGCGGGCCTTGCCGCGAGCCACTTCCTCCGCGACCGGTCGATCGACCATGTCGTGCTGGAGCGCGGCGAGGTGGCGAACTCCTGGCGGCGCGAACGCTGGGACTCCCTGCGGCTGCTCACGCCCAACTGGCAGAGCCGCCTGCCGGGCCATCACTACGAAGGCCCTGACCCCGACGGCTACATGACGATGGGCGAAGTGGTCGAGTTCATCGAGCGCTTCGCCGCCGTCGCGCGCGCCCCCGTCCGGACCGGCACGAACGTCACCTCGGTCCGGCGCGCCGACGACGGATACCGCGTCACGACGAGCGGCGGCGAGATTCACTGCCGGGCGGTGGTCATCGCCAGCGGCGCCTGCAACCAGCCGACGGTGCCGCGGTTCGCGGACGCGGTGCCGGCCTCCGTCACGCAGCTGACGCCGTTCGGCTACCGGAGCCCCAGCGAGCTTCCCGACGGCGGCGTACTCGTCGTGGGAGCGTCGGCGACCGGCGTGCAGCTGGCGGCCGAGCTGAGGCGGTCGGGGCGGCCGGTGATCCTCTCGGTCGGGGAGCACGTGCGGCTGCCGCGCCTGTACCGCGGCCGCGACGTGCTGTGGTGGATGGACGCGTCGGGCATATGGGATCAGCGCCACGACGAGGTCGACGACCTGACCCGTGCCCGGCGGCTGCCCTCGCCACAGCTGGTCGGCACCCCCGAGCGCGGGACACTCGACCTCAACGCGCTCACCGCGATGGGCGTCGAACTGGTGGGCCGCTGGGCGGCCGTCCGTGACGGCAAGGCGCTGTTCTCCGGCGGGCTCCGCAACGTGTTCTCGCTCGCCGACCTCAAGATGCGGCGCCTCCTGGACACCTTCGACGACTGGGCCAAGGAGCACGGCCGCGACGCCGAGGTAGATCCTCCCGAGCGCTTCGCGCCGACACACGTGCCCGAGTCGGCACGATGGCAGCTCGACCTGGCGAGCGGCGAGATCCGCACGATCGTGTGGGCGACGGGCTACCGGCCCGACTACGGATGGCTCGACGTGCCCGTGGTCGACGAGAAGGGCCGGCTACGCCACGAGGGCGGCGTGGTCGACAGCCCCGGCCTGTACGCCCTCGGGCTGCCGGTGCTGCGACGCCGCAAATCCACGTTCATCCACGGCATCGAGGACGACGCGGGTGAGGTGATCGACCACCTCACCCGGCACCTGGCCGGGAACCGCTGATCCCGGCATGTCGGGCCCGCGAGGGCGTGGCTACTCGGTGATGACGGCGTCCCTCGGGCCCCCGTAGACGGGGTTCTTGTCGTAGCGCTTGTCGGTGACGAGCAGGCGGATGACGCACTCGGCGTTCTCCTCCGCCTCCCAGACGATCCAGTCGTCGCCGACCGGTTCTTCCTGCGTGCGCTCCTCGCCGAAGCCTCCAGGGTTGCTCTCCTCATCAACTCACTTACTGGGACAACCCTGCCTATGTGCGTGGATGGCCCAGCATTTCAAGCAATCGCGCGATCTCTTCCCGCCACGCCGTCACCCGCGCAAGTGAGATCAAAGGCATCCACAACTGGAGGCGGACAGTCTGATGCGGTGAACACCAGATCAGGGGGCAGCGTGGCACTCGCATCAGTGGGGGGCACCGCGAAGAGCCTCCGCAACGCTCCTTCTCGGGCGGAGATCCGACCGGCGGGACAGAGCCAAGGCTCTCCGCAGCCGGTGACCGTCAGGCTGCTCGGGCCGCTCGACGCGCTCTTCGGCGTTACCGCGAACTGTGTCTCGGGGCTGCGCAGGAAGACCGCGCTGGCCACGCTCGCGCTGCGGATGGGGAAAGTGGTGAGCTGTGATCAGCTGATCGACATCGTCTGGGGCGGACAATCGCCGGCCACGGCAGTGAACACCTTGCAGAGCCACATCTCCTATCTGCGCCGGCTCTTCGGGGCGCGGGAGTCGATCGTCACGCACCCGGCCGGATACTGCCTGGTCCAGGGCGACGTCACCACCGATGTGCGGATCGCCGAGCAGCTCATCGACGAGGCGAGGCGCTCCGCCGACCCGAGAAGGCGCGTCGCCCTGCTCAAGGACACCCTCGCGCTGTGGCGCGGCCAACCGCTCGACGAGCTCAGCGCCCACCCCTGGCTGGACGAGCAGGCCGAGCGGCTCGAACGGATCCGCCTGAGCGCGGTCAACCTGTTCACGCAGGCCCGGCTCGACCTGGGCGACCACACGGCGCTGATTCCCGAACTGGAGGACCTCACCCGCCAGCACTCCTTCGACGAGGACCTGCACCGGCAGCTCATGCTCGCGCTGTATCGGGCCGGACGGCAGGCGGACGCGTTATCCGTTTTCCACCAGATTCGCGGCAGGCTGAGGGAGGAGCTGGGCGTCGCTCCGGGGCGGCCGTTGCAGGCGCTGGAGGAGGCGATCCTGCACCACGACGCCTCCCTCGACCCGCCCCCGCCGATGCCCGCGCGCGGGGCGCGCCTGACAGGACCGGCCGGTGCTGTCATCCCGGCGCAGTTGCCGCCCAGAGGAGGCCGGATCATCGGCCGCCTGGCCGAGCTCGGCCAGCTCGACCGGGCGCTGACCCGGGCACCCGGCACCACGGCCATCCTGACGCTGGCGGGGGCTCCGGGCGTGGGGAAGAGCGCGCTGGCCGTGCACTGGGCGCAGCGGGTGGCCGCGCGGTTCCCCGACGGGCAGCTCTACGTCGACCTGCGGGGGTTCGATCCGAGCAGGCCGGCGATGGACGTGGCCGACGCGTTGCACGGTTTCCTCAACGCTCTCGCCGCTCCGCCGAACGCCGTTCCCGCTGGGCTGGAGGCCCAGGTGGGGCTGTACCGGAGTCTGCTCGCGAGCAAGCGGATCCTCGTGGTGCTGGACAACGCCAGGGACGCCGCGCATGTTCGCCCGCTTCTGCCAGGTTCGCCAGGGTGTGTGGCCGTGGTGACCAGCAGGACGCAGCTGACGCCGCTGGTCATCACCGAGGGAGCCGATCAGCTGCTCCTCGGCCCGTTGCCGCCCGAGGAGGCGTACGTCCTGCTGGCGAGCAGGCTCGGCGAGGAGCGGGTGCGCGCGGAACGCGACGCGGCCGAGGAGATCATCGAGCAGTGCGGGGGACTGCCACTGGCGCTGGCCATCGCCGCCGCCAGGACGGGGGCGCGGCCGCTCGCCAGGCTGGCCGCCGACCTGCGCGCGCCCCTGGACGTGCTCACCGGCGGTGATCCCGCCACCGACCTGCGGGCCGTGTTCTCCTCCTCGTACCGGTCACTCAGTTCGGACGCGGCTACGCTGTTCCGCCGGCTCGGGTCGCTTCTGGATCCCGGCGTCACCCCGCAGGCCGCCGCCGAGCTGACCGGCCTGCCCGTGCACCGCGTCCGGCTGCTGCTCGACGAGCTCGCGGGCGCGCACCTGCTCACGCGTCACTCCCGCGACAGGTATCTGCTGACCGGGCTACTCCGGGTGTACGCGGCTGAGCTCTGCGTCCAGCACTCCGGGTGAGCGCGCGAACCTGCCCAGGACGTGCACCGCGCCGAGGAACCGGTTGACCTCGCGGATCGGCAGCGTGGTCCCGATCCCGCCGTCGCGCACTGTTCGCATCCCGTCGGCCACGGTCATCGGCGCGGCGTGCTGCCGTCCCGATGACCACGCGTCCGACAGCGCCCGTCCCCAGCCTTTGCCGTTGCGGTGGGCGATGACCAGTTCCGGCCGGAACCGTACCGGGCTGCCGCGTTCGGCCAGGGTGCGGGCCAGGCTGTTGTCGCCGCCCGTGCCCTCCTGCGAGAAGCCGCCGACCTCGTGGAAGACCTCGGTCAGGACCGAGCTGTTGCCACCGGCGAAGAACGTGACCGGGGCGTCGCGCTCCAGCCGGGCGTAACGGTCGTCGTATCGAGCCTGGCGGGCGTGGGAGAGCAGGCTGCCGTCGAAGCAGAGCACCCGCCCGGTGATCGCCGGATGGTCGTCGTCCACCGTCGCGGCCCGGATGAGCCAGTCGCCGCGCGGTGCGGCGTCGTCGTCCAGGAAGGCCAGCACGTCACCGGTGGCCAGTTCGACCCCGAGCCGGCGGCTGGCGCCCGCCCCCGACTGGCCGGGGTTGCGCAGGATCTCGACGGGCAGGGGCGAGGACCTGGCCGCGGCGGTGGACTGCCGGGTGGCTGAGGCGTCGTCCACGACGATGACCTGATGCAGCTTCGCCCGGCCGGCGGAGCCGTCCAGACGACGGGCGCACTCGGCCAGAGCGTCCAGACATCGCCGCAGGTCAGAAGCCCTGTCGCGGGTGGGGATGACTACTGAGATCCGAACCACTGCTCTCTCCAACCAATAGCGAGACGCGCCCACCGCTCGCCCTCATCGGCCGGCAGATAGGTACGGCGGATGTGCAGTGGGCGGTGCGCCCAGGACGTCGGCGGGGATTTGACGGTTCCGAAGGCCAGCACCCCGGCGAGGACCGCGGGCCGCTCGGGGATGAGGCCGTAGGGGTAGGCGAACGTCCGCGCGGGTTCACCGGTCCGCGCCCGAATGCGGTCCAGCGAGGTCGCGATCTCCTCGGCGGCTTCGCGGTGTCCCAGCTCCGGCAGCTTGGGATGGCCGACGGTGTGGGCGGACAGCACATGGCCGAGCGCGGCGAACCGGTCCGCCTCCGCCCACGTCAGGAAGCTTCGGCGCGGCGGCAGCGCGGCCCGCTCGGCGTCGCTCAGCCGGTCGGCGGCGTCGAGCTCCCCCGTGACGCAGAAGAGCAGGACCTTGACGCCGAACTCGGCGAGCAGCGGCGCGGCGATCTCCAGGTTGTCCCGGTAGCCGTCGTCGAAGGTGAGCAGCACGCCCGGATGGTCCGGCGGGCGGAATCCTGGCCCGATGCCGGCCGGGTCGAGGGCGGGGCCGACCTCGCTGAGCACCGTCTCCAGCGCCCGCCGGAAGCCGTCGGGGGTGAGCGCGGTGTAGTGGTCGACGAGGGCGTTGACGTGGTGGAAGTACAGCACCAGCGGCCACCCGGGAGCGGAGCCGAGCGTGGGGTCGGCGTTCACGGGAGCGCCCACCCGAGTTCGGCCAGCACGGACGCCGGCACCTCGACTCCGCGGGCGTCGGCGTCCGCCGCGTGGTCCTCCTCCGGCTGGTCGGGGAACCAGGGCCGGGCGGGCACGCCCGGATGACCGTCCAGTACGGCTCCGCGAAGCCGGTCCACGAATCCATCCAGACCCAGGCCGCCCGAACCGGGGGCCGCGAAGTGCCCAGTGGAGAAGCCGACGAACAGCTGGGAGCAGCCCATCACCCGCTCCGGCTGCTTACGCTGCTTGCCGACGTCCGGGCTGACCCGGTGGCCGGCGAGCGCGCCGGCCAGGATCTCGGCCAGCAGGGTGACGCACAGGCCCTTGTACCCGCCGAACAGGGGAATGGCCCCGTCCCGGTCGAGATCGCCCGGATCGGTGCTGGGCGCGCCGGACGCGTCCTGGAGCCAGCCAGGCGGCACCGGCACCCCCCGGTTCGCGGCGTCCCTGATCTTGCCGGCGGCGACGACTCCGGTGGCCAGGTCCACGCAGAACGGCTCCGCGCCCGCCGCTGAGGGCGTGACCAGGCAGATCGCGTTACTGCCCAGGGTCGGTACGGCGGCGCCGGGAGCGGCGATCGAGGGCCCCGAGGTGTTGAGCAGGAACCCCACCACCTGATGCCGCTGGAAGGCGTGCCGGTAGGCGGCGAGCATGCCGACGTGGTTGTTGTCGTGGACCGCGACGGCCGCCAGCCCGTGCTCGGCGGCCCTGGCCGCGCACCAGTCGGCCGCCAGCCGGGCGGCGGGCTGGCCGAGCCCGCCGCCCGCGTCGACGGACGCGAGGGCGGGAGTGATCTCGGTGAGGCGCGGCAGGCTCCCGGCGCGGATCCCGCCGTCCCGGATCCGCCGCAGGTAGGTGGGCAGCAACGCGACGCCATGGGATCGGTGACCCCGCCGTTCCGCGTCCACCAGCACGCCGCCCGCGGCTTCCGCGGCCTCCTCCCCGACCCCCGCGGCCAGCAGCGCGGCCACCGTACGGCGGTGCAGTTCGGCCAGCGGGACGCGGCCGGCCGGGGACTCGACGAACTGCCCGCCGTCCAGCCGCAGGGACCGGAACCGGCCCGGCGGCCCTTCCCC
This sequence comes from Acrocarpospora corrugata, assembly GCF_009687845.1. Lineage (GTDB taxonomy): Bacteria > Actinomycetota > Actinomycetes > Streptosporangiales > Streptosporangiaceae > Acrocarpospora > Acrocarpospora corrugata. The sequence continues at coordinate 65,147 of NZ_BLAD01000046.1, read as the reverse complement.
GTCCTGCCCGGCCAGGACGATCACGCTGCTCGCCTCGCCGGCCACCGTCACGCTGCCGGGCCGGTCCCCGGCGTCCAGCACCGTGGTGCCCCTGCCGACGCTGACCGTCCCGTACGTGGGCGGCATCCTGCCCTCCAGCAGGGCGGTCAGGCCGCGGCGGGCTTCGCCGTCCAGGCCGGAGAGCAGGACCGACTCACCCTCGCGAACCTGGAGGTCGGCCCCGCGCAGCAGCACCCGCTCCCCGCCCGGCGGCCCGAGGGACAGCACGACGTCCCGCAGCTCCAGCGCGAACGGCCGGCGGGAGCTCACGCCTCCACCCCGCCGGATACGGTGAGCAGCGCCAGCGTGGCCCTGACCAGGTGCTCGACCGTCTGCCTGGTGAAGTGGTCCCGGCTGAACTTGACGGCGAAGGAGAACCCCTCGCCCACCTGATCGGCCTCCAGCATCAGCACGTACGGCTCCGTCTGCCGGGGCGAACGGCGTCCGCCCGCCGAGACCTTCGACGGCGGCAGCCAGTCCGCCTCCCTGGCGTTGATCTCGCTCATCCGGCTGCGGAAGTTGAGCCGGATGCCGCTGCCCGGCAGGTTCGCGAGGGCGTCGTGACCGGCGAAGCGCAGCGCGTCGAAGCCGAAGCGGTTCTTCGGCACCCGCCCGGACTCGGCCACGGCGCGCGGCAGCCAGTCACCCGGGCCGCCCGTGACGACCACCGGGTAGGTGGCCTGGAAGTACCCGATGCCGGAGGTGAGGTCCGGCCCCCCGGGCAGTGGGTCCCGCCCGTGGTGGTAGGTGTCCACGGTCACGGCGGGCAGGCCGAACCGTTCCGCGATCGCGTTGCCGGCGGCGGCCAGCACCAGTGACTCGAACGTGAGGTCGTGCCGGGTGGCCAGCCGCTGGACCGCGGCCGTCTCCCGGGCCCCCAGTTCGGCTCCCACGGTGTCCATGCTGGGAAGCAGCCCTGGGCCGGTCATCTCGACCGGCACCGGGCGGACCTCCGCCCAGTTCTGATCCGCCCATGCTTCTGCGTCCTGCTTGGCCTCCGCCGAGGTCAGCCACGCGGACACTGCCCGGGCGTGACCGCGCGGCGTGCCGGGGTCGGCCACCGGCTCGGCGCCGACGAGCAGGGCCTCCAGGTCGTCGGCGAGGAGTTCGACGGAGAAGCCGTCGAGCGTCAGATGGTGCAGGGCGAGCTGGAGCAGCCGCTGGGCGGGCAGCCAGCGGGCGGCCAGCACGCGTCCCTCGGCCAGCCGGTGCGCCCGCCAGCCGTCCAGCAGCACGCCGGTCACCTGGTCGTCGGGCACGTCCACCCGCTGGAACAGGCCGTCCGGCGGGCCGGGGAGCACCTCGGCGCGTGGCCCGCCTTCGCCGTCGAGCAGGTAGCGGGTGCGCAGGGCTTCGTGCCTGCGCACCAGGGCCAGCACCGCGGCCTCCACGGCGGCGCTGTGCACCGTCTGGCCGCGCGGTGTCCGCTCGGGCACTTCGAAGATCCAGCCGAGCGAGAAGTGGTCGGGATCGGTGAATCCCTTGGCGGTCCAGCGGCGCTGCGCGGCCAGCAGCGGCACCGCGCCGGGCCCCGCTTCCCCCGCCGGGACTGCGGGTTCCTCCCGGTTGGCTTCGAGCCGGGCCAGAATGCCGCCGTACGTGCGCCCGCGCAGGATGTCGGCCGGGGTCGCGGTGACGCGGGCCTGCCGCAGCCGGCTCAGCATCCGGACGGCCAGCAGGGAGTCGCCGCCCTCGGCGAAGAAGTCCGCGTCGGGTCCGGAGGGGGCCGCGCCCAGGGCGGCCTGCCATGCCTCGCCGAGCAGGTCGGCGGTGGCGGCGGGATGGGTGGGATCGAGTGTGGTCATGCCGTGCTGTTCGCTTCCTTCGGTTCGGCGGGCTCCTGCGCGCCCCGGGCCAGCCAGGCGCTCGCCAGGCAGCCCGCGCCCAGCACTGCGGCCAGGACGAACCAGGCGAGATCTGGCGCCTGGGTGATCAGGAGGATGACGAGCACCGGGCCGATCGCCTGGTGCGCGGAGAAGCTGATGGAGAACAGGGAGAGGTAGCGCCCGCGCAGGTGTTCCGGGGCGAGGTTGACGGAGACCGTCCACTCGCCGACCGCGCCGTACAGTTCGGCCGCGGTGTGGGCCAGTACGGCGACCACCAGGAGGACCACCACGAGCGCCAGCGTGTTCCCGGTCAGGGCCGCCGCCCAGTAGCCGGCGGCGGCCAGCGCGAAGGCCGCCGCCGCCCGCACGTACACCGGGGGCGTCTGGCCGGCCCGGGAGACGCCCTTGGTCAGCCGGACCTGGAGCAGCACGACCAGCGCCGTGTTCATCGCGAACAGCACTCCCACCAGGCCGGGCGGGGCGGAGGTGTGCTGGCTGACCCAGAGCGGCACGCCCACGTTGAGCGCCGTGACGTGCGTCATGACCAGGGTGTTGAGCACGGCCAGCGCGACGTACCTGCGGTCGGCGAGCACCTCGCGGAACCCGGCGGGCGCGCCGGTGTCCTTCGCCGGGGGAGCCGGTTTGCGCGCGACGTGGATGCCGGTGACCAGCGCGGCGGCGACGAGGAAGGACACCGCGTCGCCGGCCAGGACCGCGTAGTAGCCGGCGTCGGTGTTCAGGGTGAGCAGCGCCGCGCTGGTCAGCCCGCCGAGGCCGAACCCGATATTGCGCACCGACCGCTGGAAGGCCATCATCGGCACCCGCTGCTCGGCGGTGACCATGCTTGCCACCAGCGCCTGCTTGGCGGGGCGCGCGCTGTGCTCGGCGATCTCGGCGATGACCGCGACCACCAGGAAGGAGACCCAGTCCACGATCGCGAGATAGCCGAAGTAGCCGGTCGCCGCGGCCAGGAAGCAGGCGATGACCACGGGTTTGGGGCCGAACCTGTCGATGAGCGCGCCCGCGGCGGGCGCGCACACGGTTCCCGCCAGGGCCGCGACCCCGAGGCCGACGCCCACCAGGGTGGCGGGCAGCTGGACGACCACGGTCAGGTAGATGACGGTGACCGGGATCCGCATGCCCGTGCCGACCGCGTCGATCACCGCCACCCACACCCAGCGGCGCGCGCCGGGGACGTCGGGCAGTCCTATCCAGTTGCGGGCGAAGGTTCTCACGGGTTCTCGTCGGGGGAGAGGAACTCCAGCCGGTTCTCGTGGCAGTCGATTGCGTACAGCCGCCGGTGACCGGGGAAGTTGTTGTCCCAGGTGACCTCGACCCCCTGGGAGGCCAGCCGCTCGGCGAGGGCGTCGAGGTCGGCCACGAGGATGCCGGGGTGCGCCTTGCGGGCCGGCCGGAAGTCCTCCTCGACGCCCAGATGGATCTCCAGGTGGTCGGCGCGTACCCACAGACCGCCCCGGGCGGCGAGCACGGGAGGCTTCTGGATCTCGGTCATGCCGAGCACGTCCACGTAGAAGCGGCGGCACAGCTCCTCCTCGCCCGGGGGCAGGGCGAGCTGCACGTGATGAAGGCCGAGCCCGAAGGTGGAGGCGGCCTCCGTGGTCTGGTACGGCAGGGCCTGGCGGCGCTCGTTCATTTCAGGAAATGCCTTTCGTCAGGGTGGGGATGGTCATCGCGTCGCGCGGTCGAGCAGGGCCTGCCAGATCCGGTCGATCCTGGGCGGCAGTTCGTCCGGCGCGGGCGGCGGTGGCCGTTCGGTGAGCGGGCCCGCGAAAGGGGCCAGATCGAGGTCCACGGCCCCGGAGAGCCGCGCGAGGTCCCGGCCCGCGCACAACCGCCCGTATTCGAGCACGATGCAGCGGCCGGGATCGCGGGTGCGTTCGTGCCGCAGCCAGGGCTCGTGCCAGGCGGCCCATTTGTCCAGCGCGGCCGCCCGGGTCTCCGGACGCCACGGGCGGTCGCCCGGCCAGCGCAGCGCCGAGGCCGCCACGGCCGCCGGGTGGCGGACCAGCAGCGCCCAGCGGGCGTCCGGCAGGGTCTCGGCGAGCTGGTCGAGCTCCAGGAGGTACTCGTTGTACTTGTCGCCGAACCGGGTCGCTCCCGCGTAGGCCCGCCGCACGAGGTCCCGCCGCAACTCCACCGCGTCCAGGACGGCCCCGGCGGCGACTTCGGCCGCCGCCGCGCGGAGCTCGCGCTCCACCGCCGCCAGCCACCGTTCGCCCCTCGGCCCGTACGGCGGCCTGCGGCGCAGCGCGTGCAGCATCTCGTCGACGCGCAGATGCCGGGCCGGCAGGTCCGCCTGGGAACACCAGCGGTGCAGCACGTAGGGCAACTTCCCGTTGACGGTGAACAGGCCGCCCGCGGCGGCGTACGCGCTGTCGAGCACCGTGGCCAGGGCGGTGGTGCCCGAGCGCTGCGCGCCGAGCAGGATCAGCGGCGAGGATCCGGAGATGGTCACGCCAGTTCGTCCCGCCAGCCGCGCAGCTTGACCATGCACGCCACGCTGGCCACGTACGCGCCGCGCGAGAACTCCTCGCCCCACGGGTTGTCGCGCTCGTCGGCGGTCAGCTGCCGGCCCTGCCGCCAGTGAGTTTCCAAGCTGACGTAACCGTCGTAACCGTCCTCCGCCAGCCGCAGCAGGATGGCCGGCCAGTCCAAATCGCCGTCGCCGAGCCGGACGTAGCCGCGGCCGGCGTCGGGATCCTTCACGTGCACATGGCGGATGAGTTCGCGGCCCGCCTCGTAGTCGGCGGGGAAGGGGTCGGGATCCCAGCCGCTGAAGACGCTGTTGCCCGGATCCCACAGCACGCCGACGTCGTCGCGGCCGAGTTCGTCGAGGAAGGTCCTGACGTGCCGCAGCGTCGGCGTGTTGGTCCTGGTGCCGTTCTCCACCACGAGCGGGACCGGCAGCCGGGCGCCGTCCAGGACGCGGGCGGCCACGCGCGCGGCCCGGACGGGGTCGGGGTCGCCGTCCCGGTAGAAGCTGAAGATCCGCACGTGCGGCGCGCCGAGCAGCGCCGCCCGGCGACAGGCGTCCACCAGCAGGTCGGCCGCCGCCCGCAGATCGTCGTCGGTCTCGGGCAGCGCGACCTTGAGCGCGGGCGGCGTGAATCCGGCGTTCGCCAGCCCGTGTTCGCCGAGGATCGCGCGCGCTGCCACGAGCTGGTCGTCGGTGAGCAGGTGCGGCGGCGTGCCGTCGATCGATCTGATCTCCACGCCGTCGAACCCGAGCTCTGCGGCGGTCTCCGCGACCACCCGGCAGTCCTGGGCCAGCTCGTCGCCGATCACTGCCAGTTTCATGAGCGGTTCTCTTCTTTCTCGCGGGCACGTGCGGGTGCCAGGGCGCGGGCGAGCACGGCCAGGTCGGCTGCCGGGGCGCCCGCCCGGGACTCCACCGTCACGCACCGCAGTGCGGAACCTGCCAGGACGGACAGGACGGGGTCGAGGTCGGGTGGCGACAGCGGGCGGTGCCGTACCCCCGCGGGTGTCCGCAGGACGCCCTTGACCTGGGCCGCGCGGACGTGCGGGGCGAGGTCGGCCAGTTCGTGGCGGTCCGCGCCGCCGATCTCGCCGAGACCGAGGACGTCGAGCACGATCCCCACGCCGGTACGCCCGGCGAGGTCGATCAGGCCGCGCACCGCCGGGCCTCCGGCGTGGGTCTCGACCCAGAGCTCCAGCCCGGCCTCCGACGCGGCGGCCACCTGGTCGGCGACCAGCTGAAGGTCGGGCGTTTCGACGCAGAAGACCTTCACCGGCCACTCGGGGGGAGCCTCGGGCAGTGGCGCGGGAGTGCCGAGCCGCCATCCGACGCCGGTGTAGAAGACGTCGAGTCCGTTGGCGGCGAAGTGGCTTAACGCCTCGGCGACGCCGTCCCGCTCCCACCGCTGGTCCTTGCCGATCCGCAGATCCACGCCGGAACCGCCATACGCGAGGACGGCGTCGGCGAGTTCCGCTGCCGTGGCTTGGGGCAGCGTTCCCGAGCTGAGCCCGATGGCCGGAAAGCCGATCATCGACCCACCTCCAGAGGGTTGAGCAGGCCGTCGAGCGCCTTCACCACTCCGTGGCTGCGGCGCAGCGCGGCCAGGTCGAGATCCGCGCGACCTGCCATGGCGCTGAAGAGCTCCTGATAGACCTCGGTACGCAACCGGGAGGCCGGACTGGCTGCTCTGGTGATCGGCCTTCCGTCGATCTCGCCGGTGACCGCGCCCGACCGCACTTCCAGCCAGGTGTCGGCGCCCAGCACCGTGAGCTGCTCGAACCGTGCGGGCGACCGGCTGGTGACCGCTACCGACAACTGCGCGCCGGATTCGAACGCGATGTGCCCGCACACCTGGGTGTCGATGCCCGGCACCGCGTCGGTCCTGGACAGCGGCGTCACCGCCCGCGGCGTTCCGAGGAGCTGGCACGCCAGGTCGAGGTAGTGCACCCCGAGGTGAGCCGTGACGCCGCCGAGCGCGTCGCGCGGGTCGGAACGCCAACCGGACGTCTGGTAGTGCGCGTCGGGACGCGCCCGCGAGACGGTGAGGCTCGCCACGGCCCCGGCGAACCGGGCCGCGTCCGCGGAACGCAGTTCGCCCGGAAGAGCGAAGCGGTGCTGGAACATCACCGCCGCCAGTACTCCACCGGCGTCGGCGAGCGAGAGCAGTGCGGCTAGTTCTTCCGGCGTGCGCGCGGGCGGCTTCTCCAGCAGCAGATGTTTGCCCGCCGCCACGGCCTTCGCCGCGATACCGGCACGGACGCCCGGCGGCAGGCAGAGCGCCAGTGCCTGGATGGCGTCGTCCGCCAGCACGTCGTCCAGTTCGCGCACCGGCAGCCCGGCCGCCCGTGCCCGCGCGGCGGCCCGCGGATCCTGCTCCACCACGGCGTACGAGCGATCGCCCAGCGCGTCGAGGTGCTGGCGTCCGGCGTTGCCGTAACCGACGACCGCGACCCCCGGCCTCATGCGGGGACTCCGGCGCGCAGTTCGTCGCCGCCCCGGGTGAGAGGTCCGGAAGGAGTGTCGAAGGTGAATCTGATCCCGCGCAGACCCCGGTCCAGGACGGCGAGCATCTCCCGATGCGACGGCGCGTCGCCGACGACCAGATCGAGGTAGACGGCCTTGCCGTCGCCCGGCAGCTCGGTGCCCGGCTGGACGAGCTGGCGGCGCGCGGTGATCCCCGGCGTCCTGGTGAGCGTGCGGGCCCCCTCGATCGCGGTGAGGCGGGTCGCCTCGCGCGGCGGCCGGGCGTACTGCTGGAAGAACACCCCGGCGAGGGGCCGCGCGGACACCTCCAGGTCCTCCCCGAGCGCGAGCCGGCCGGCCAGCTCGATCAGGTCCAGCCCGGTGGCCCGCAGGTACAGCTCGTTGATGAACCCGCCGATGCGCCCGTTGACCTCGATGACCCTGGGCCCCTGCTCGGTGATCTTGATTTCGGTGTGGGTGATTCCGTGCCGTACGCCGAGGGCTCGCAGGGTCCGCCCGGTCAGCTCGATCACCTCCGCGCGCACGGCGTCGTCCAGCGCGTCCGGGAAGAACTGCCCGTTCTCCCTGAACGGCGGCAGCAGCGGCAGCTTCCCCGTGACGCCGATGGTCTGGATCCGGCCGCCCGCGCAGGCGCTCTCCACCGAGACGTAGTCGCCGAACGGCTCGCTCGGGACGCCGACGAGGCACTCTTCGACGACCAGCGCCTCCTCCAGCGCGAGCAGCCGCCCGGCCAGGGCGATCCCCTCGTCCTCGGTCCGCACCAGGTAGGTGTTGCGGCTGCCCTCCCCTCTGACCGGCTTCAGCACGGCGGGCAGGCGGAGGTCTGGGGGCCACTCGTCCGCGCCGCGCAGCAGCCACGACGCGGGGGTCTCGATGCCGTGTTCGCGCATCGCCCGTCGCTGGGCGTGCTTGTCGGTGAGCCGTTCGACGGTTTCCGGACTGTGGAACGGAAGTCCGGCTGAGGCGGCGAGCCTGGCCGCGACGGGCAGTTCGACCTCGCTGAAGGTCACCACGCCCGTCGCCGCCGCCGCGCGGAAGGCGCCGGTGTCGGCGTCCGCGTCCCCGGTGAGGGTGAGGACGGCGCCCGCCGACTCAAGCAGGGCCGCGTACTGCGCGCTCTGCGGGCCTGCGGGCAGGACGAAGAGCAGGTCGGGGCAGAAGCGCAGGCCGACCAGCAGGTCGCCGAGGGCCACCGCGCCTGCGCCGAAGACGACCGCGAGCCTGGTCATGCGCGCTCTCTTCCGTGGTGCGCGAGAACCGCCGCGATCCCCCGTACGGTCGGGGCCGCGACCGCGTCCCGCAGGGGGATGGCGACGCCGGTCAGCTCCTTGAGCCTGGCGATCATGCGGACCAGGAGGAGGGACTGGCCGCCGAGCGCGAAGAAGTTGTCGTCGGGGCCGACCTCGGCCACGCCGAGCAGATCCCGCCAGATCACCGCGATCTCCCGCTCCGCCGGGAGGCCGGGTTCCTTCCCGGCGGGAGCCTCGGGGGGCGCGGCCGGTTCCGTGTCGAGCCAGTGCCGCTCACGCTGGAACGGGTACGAGGGCAGCGGCACACGCCGCGCGTACGGATCGGCGTCGAGCGCGGACCAGTCCACCGGGGCTCCGGCGCACCACGCCCCGGCGACGGCCTCCAGCAGCGTCGCCAGCGACCCCGCCTCGTCCTTGCGCCCCGGCAGCGCGGCCAGCGCCACCACCGGCCGCCCGGCCGCCGTCTCGTGCACCAGGTTCGTGAGCGTGCGTCCCGGCCCCACCTCGATCAGCACCGGGTGCTGCCGCTGCAGGAAATGCTCGACCGCGTCGGCGAACCTGACGGTCTGGCGCAGATGCCGGGTCCAGTAGTCCGCGTCGACGCGATCGACCGGACGCCCGGTGACCCCGGAGATCATCGGGATCGCCGCCGGGTGGTAGGTGAGCCGCTCGGCATGCGCGCGGAACTCCTCCAGCAGGCCGTCCAGCATCGCGGAGTGCGCCGCGATCGGCACCGGAACCCTGCGGTGCCCGATGCCGAGCGCGTCGAGCCGCTCGACCAGGCCGGGCATCGCGTCGGCCCGGCCGGTCACCACGATCGAGCGGGGCGCGTTGACCGCGGCCAGCGACAGGGACGCGGGCAGCAGTGGGACGACGGTCTCCGCCGCGGCGAAGACCGCCAGCATCGCCCCGCCGCGCACCCGGTCCAGCAGCCGGCCGCGCGCCCCGACCAGCGCCGCCGCGTCCGCCAGGCTCATCGCGCCGGCGACGCACGCCGCCGCGTACTCGCCGAGGCTGTGCCCCAGCAACGCCTTGGGCCGCAGGCCGGTCGAGAGCAGCAGTTTCGCGGTCGCGTACTCCATCGCGAAGACGGACGGCTGGGCGAGGGACATGCCGTCGAGCGCGGCCTGGGCGGCGGCGGGGTCGTCGGGGGTGTCGCACAGCAGCCAGCGGATGTCGGTGCCGGTGCTGACGGAGAACTCCCTGGCGCACTCGTCCATGGCCGCGCGGAAGACGGGGAACCGGTCGTACAGGCCGGTGGCCATCCCGGGGTGCTGGTTGCCCTGGCCGGTGAAGAGGTAGCCGACGCTGACCAGGCTCCGGCTGGGCGTCGGCGGCCCGAACGCCGAGGGCGTGGCGAGTTCGGCGGTGCCGTGCACGACGGCGGCCGAGCGGTGTTCGCGCGGTTCGCGGCCGTGCCGCAGGGTGTGCGCGACGTCGCGGACGTCGGTCTCCGGACGGGAGCGCGCGTGCTCGGCCAGCCGGTCGGTGAGCTGGTTCAGGGCGTGCGGGGTGTGCGCGGAAAGGGGGACGATGACCGGCAGGTCGGGCGCGGGCCGGCTGTCGTCGGCCGGGGGAGCCTGTTCGAGCACGACGTGCGCGTTGGTTCCGCCGACGCCGAACGCGCTCACCGAACCCCGGCGCGGCGTGTCCGTCGCGGGCCAGGGCCGCAGCGTGCGGTTGATGTAGAAGGGGCTCTGGTGGAGGTTGAGGTCGGGGTCCTCCTGCTCGCAGTTGATGCTCGGCGGGAGCTGGCCGTGGTACAGGGCGAGCGAGGCCTTGATCAGCCCGGCGACTCCGGCGGCGATGTCCACGTGCCCGATGTTCGGCTTGAGCGTGCCGAGCGCGCACGAGCCCGGGTCGCCGGGGCCGAACGCGTGGGTCAAAGCCTCGACTTCGATGCGGTCGCCGAGTTCGGTGCCGGTGCCGTGGGTCTCGACGTACTGGATGGTGCCGGGGGTCACGCCCGCCGCGGTGTGCGCGGCGCGGATGACGTCCGCCTGCCCGCGCACGCTCGGGGCGGTGTAGCCGACCTTGCGCCCGCCGTCGTTGTTGATCGCGGAACCCTTGATCACCGCGTAGATCGTGTCCCGGTCGCGGACGGCGTCGCCCAGCCGCTTCAGCACCACGACGCCGACCCCGTTGCCCGGCACCGCGCCCCCGGCGTCCTTCGCGAAGGCCCGGCAGCGCCCGTCCGGCGACAGGATGTCGTGCGGGCTGTAGCGGTAACCGGACTCCTGGGGCAGCGCGATCGAGGCGCCGCCGGCGAGCATCAGGTCCGCCTCGTGCCGGAGCAGGCTCTGCGCCGCCATGTGCACGGCCACCAGGGAGGTCGAGCAGGACGTCTGCATGGCGATGGCGGGGCCGCGCAGACCCAGGCGGTAGGCCGTGCGCGTCGCCACGTGGTCCTTCTCGTGGCCCACCAGCGTCATCATCTCGCCCAGGTTGCGGATGAGGTCGGGGTGCCCGGCCACGTTGCGCGCCAGGTAGTGGTTCTTGCCCGTGCCCGCGAACACGCCGATCGGGCCCGGAGCCGTGTCCTGGGTGTATCCGGCCTGCTCCAGAGCTTCCAGGGCGCACTCTAGGAACAGCCGCTGCTGGGGATCGGTGAACTGGGCCTCGCGTGGCGGCATGCCGAAGAGGCCGGCGTCGAAGTCCTCGACGCCCGGGATGATCCCCCGCACCGGCACGTAGGCCGGATCGGGCTCGGGGTCCAGCCGGGTGAGGCACTCCCGGCCGGCGGCGATGTTGTCCCAGAACTGGGCGGCCGTCTCGGCGCCGGGCAGGCGCAGCCCGAACCCGATGATCGCGACGCTCATCGGTTCGCTCCTCTCAGGTGCTCCGCCAGCTCCTGGACGGTCGGGTACTGGAAGATGTCCACGATGCGGAGCGGATGACCGGGCAGCTTCGTGCGCAGCCGCGCGTGCACCCGACCGGCCAGCAGCGAGTCCCCGCCGACCTCGAAGAAGGGATCCCGGACGCCGAAGTCGGCGGTGCCGAGCACCTCGGTCCAGACGCCCGCGATGACGTCCTCGAACTCCCTCTCGCCGTGGGGAAGGGCCGGTTCGTGATCGCTCGCGGGGGCTGTGACCCGCCGTTCGAGCTCGGCGACGTCCACCTTGCCGTTCGAGGTGTACGGCAGGCGGTCGGTCACCACCCAGAGCGGCGGCACCATGTAATGCGGCAGCTCCCGGCGGAGCTCGTCCCGCAGGCGGGCCACCAGGCCGTCCGCCGAGTCCGCCACGACCGCGGCGAGCAGCCGTTTGGACCCGGCGTCCGCGCCCACCACCACGACGGCGACGTCCCGCACCTCCTCGCGCCGGCCCAGCCGGTCCTCGATCTCGGCGAGCTCGATCCGGTAGCCGCGCACCTTCACCTGGCGGTCCAGCCGGCCGTCGAAGTGCAGCCGCCCGCTCGTGTCCCAGTGCACCAGGTCGCCGGTCCGGTAGAAACGCTCCCGCTGCCCCCCGGGGACCACGAACGCCCGCGCGGTCTCCTCCGGCGCGCCCAGGTAGTCCACCGCCAGTCCGCTGCCGCCGAGACACAGCTCGCCGGTCCTGCCCGGCCCGACCGGCTCGCCGTCCTCGCCGAGAACCAGGGCGGACGTGCCCGCGATCGGCCGGCCGATCGGCACCGGCGTTTCCACCTCGGCCGGGCTCGTCATGGGATGCACGGTGGAGAAGGTGGTGTTCTCCGTCGGCCCGTACGCGCTGACGACGGTCAGTCCCGGATGGCGGGCCAGCAGGGCGCGGACCGCGTCGGCGGGCACGACGTCGCCGCCGGTGAACACCTGCCGGACGCCCGCGAACCCCTCGATCGCCTCGCCCGCCACGACCCGGAAGAGCCCCGCGGTCAGGAACGCGACGGTCACCCCGGCCTCGCGCAGGAACGCGGCCAGCTCGCCCGGCGAGACCGGCCCGTCGGGGTAGACCTCCACCGTCGCGCCGGTGGCCAGCGCGCAGAAGATCTCCAGCGTCGAGGCGTCGAAGGACAGCGGGGCCAGCCGCAGGATTCGCTCGCCTGGCCCCGTCCGCAGGTAGCCGGCGCCGCGTACCAGGCGGACGACCCCTCGGTGCGGAATACGAACGGCCTTCGGCACGCCGGTCGAGCCCGAGGTGAACGTGATGTACGCGATGTCGCCGGGGTCCCGGTGTGCCCACACCCGGGCGGATCCGGTGGCGGGCCCGTCGGTGACGGTGATCGGCTGGACGGGCGCGCACGGGGCGGGGGCCGCCCGGACGACGGCGCGGGCCGAGGCGAAGTCACCGATCACGGCCTTCGGCCGTACCCTGTCCAGCATCGAGGTGAGTCGCGCGGCCGGAAGCGTGCCGTCCACGGGGACGTAGACGGCGCCCACGCTGAGTACGGCGAGGACGGCGACGATCTCCTCCACCGAGCGCGGCACCGCCACGACCACGTGGTCGCCGGCCCCGACCCCGGCGGCCAGCAGCCGACCGGCCTGCGCCTCGACCTGGCCGAGAAGCTGCGCGTAGGTCAGGGTCAGGCCGCGACCCACATCCCGGACCGCGGGCAGACCGGAGAAGTCGGCGCCCGCCTTGACGATCAGCTCGCCCACCGAGGCTTCGGCGTCCACCTCGGGCCCCCACGTCGACAATTCCTTCATCGCTCCACCCCCGGAGTCCAAATGCCGTTCATCGCCTGCACGATGTGGTGCCTGTTGTCCGGGTCGCGCAGGTAGAAATGTCCACCCGGAAGGAAATCCATGGAGAACGCGCCGGTGACGTGCTTCTCCCAGCCGGCCAGCCGGTCGTGCAGGTCGTGCTCGTCCGCGCCGCTCAGCACGCGCAGGTCGCAGGGCAGCGGTTCGCGGTCCCGGAAGCCGTGGGTCTCCATGGCCGTGTAGTCGGCCCGCATGTAGGCCGCCACGATTTCGAGCAGTTCAGGGTTGTCCAGCACCTCGGCGGGAATCGCGTCATGCCGCCGGTGCAGGGTGCGCAGCAGGTCGGCGTCCGGCAGCTGCCGCGCGTCCGGCTCCCGCCTGGCGAGGTCCGGGCTGGGAAAGGAGGACACCCACAGCCAGTCGGGCGTCCTGAGTCCGCGAGCGCGCAGCGTGTGCGCGATCTCGAAGACGAGCAGCGCGCCGAAGCTGTGGCCGAACAGGCCGAAGGGCAGGTCCAGCGCCAGGGAGTCCGCCTGCTCGGCGACCAGGGCCGTCAGCTCGGTCAAGGCCGGTTCCGCGAACCTGGTGCCGCGTCCCGGCCGCTCCACGCCGGCGATCCGCACGTTCTCCGCCAGGCCGGCCCACTCGCGGAACTCCCCGGCCGAGCCCCCGGCGTGCGCGAAGCAGTAGACCCGCGCGGTCATGCCCGGTCAATCAGCTGGAAGATCTTCTGGCGGGCCGCCGGGCTCCGCAGCAACTCGCCCGACGGCACCTCCACGCGGACGGGCGAGCACTGGGCCGCCGTCCACCCCGGAGCAGGTCCCCGGTCGCTGTCACCGCCGACGACGAGCGAGACCGGCGTCACGGGCATCGGGACGGCCGCCTTCTCGGTCGCGAAGAGGAAACCGAACCAGGCGTCGTACCGCAGGGTCAGCATCGAGACGCAGGTCTCCACCTCGGCCTCGGACATGCCCTCGGCCGCGAGCTTCCCGGTGAGGTCGCCGGTGAGCGTGCCGAGCACGGAGGCGGGGGAGATCTCGGCGGGCGGTTCGCCGCTCGTGCCGAGCCCCGCGCGCAGGTTCGCCAGCTCCTGGCCGATCATGTCGGTGGTGAGCCAGGTCGGCTCGACCAGGATCACCTCGGGCCGCTCCCCGAGCCGGTCCGCCAGCGCCAGCGCCAGCGTCGCCGCGCTGCAGTAGCCGAGCACGGCGGCGGGCGGGCTCGCCAGCTTCCCGATCTCCCCGGCGTACAGGGCGGCCAGCTCGGCGATGCTCAGGGCACCGTGAATCTCCAGGTCCTGTACGGCGTCGACGCGGTAGACCGCCCGTCCCGACCCCGGAACACCCATCAGGCCGGTCATCGTGTCGGCGACGGAGAACATGGCGAAATCCACCACTATGACCGGCGGAAGATCGCCCTCTACTATCTTCTCCAGCATCCGATTTCCTCCCGTAGCGCTATGCCGGGGCCTCGGCAGCGCGAGAGCGTCGGAGGTCGGCGCGGACACTGTCGCACCGGGCGCTGAAGCACTGCTGAAACGCCGCTTCAGCCGCGTTCCAGGGCGCGGTGCGAGATTCATCCCCCCGCCCGCTTTCGTTGGAGGATGCTTCCTTGCCGCGCGAGTTCGACACGATCGTCATCGGCGCTGGATTCGCCGGGATGTACATGCTGCACCGGCTGCGCGCCCTCGGCTTCACGGCCCTCGTCGTGGAAGCCGGCGAGGACGTGGGAGGAACCTGGTACTGGAACCGGTACCCCGGCGCTCGCTGCGACGTGCAGAGCCTGGAGTACTCCTACTCCTTCTCTCCAGAAATCACCCGGGAGTGGAGTTGGAGCGAGCGTTACGCCGCCCAACCGGAAATCCTGCGCTACGCCAGGTACGTCGCCGACCGGCTGAACCTGATCGAGGACATCCGGTTCGGCACGCGGGTGACGGCCGCCGGCTACGACGACGGCCGCTGGACGGTGACCACCGACGACGGCGACGTCCTGCGCGCGACATACCTGATCACCGCCGTCGGCTGCCTGTCCGCGGCCAACGTGCCCGGCCTGCCCGGCCTGGACACCTTCGACGGCCACTGGCACCACACCGGCCGCTGGCCCCACGAGGGCGTCGACTTCACCGGCAAGCGGGTCGCCGTGGTGGGCACGGGCTCCTCCGGTATCCAGGTCATTCCGGCCATCGCCGAACAGGCCGCCCACCTGACGGTGTTCCAGCGCACGCCCAGCTTCAGCACCCCGGCGGTCAACGGACCCCTGGACCCGGCCCAGGAACGCTGGTTCCACGACAACCGGGGGCGGGCCCGGACCTCACCCGGCGGATTCCTGATCGAGTACGGCGACCGGTCGGCCTTCGACGTGAGCCCGCAGGAGCGCCAGGCCGAGTTCGAGCGCAGGTGGACCCAGGGCGGAGTCGGCTTCCTGGCCGGCTTCTACGATCTCCTGCTGACGGAGGAGGCCAACCAGCTGGCCGCCGACTTCGTCCGGGACAAGATCCGCGCCCTGGTGACCGACCCGGCGACGGCCGAACGCCTGATCCCCACCGGCTACCCCATCGGGCTCAAACGACTGTGCCTGGACACCGGCTACTACCCGACCTACAACCGCCCCAACGTCACCCTGGTGGATCTTCCCGTCACGGAGGTCGTTCCCACCGGGATCCGCACCGCCGAGGCCGCGCACGAGGCCGAGGTCATCGTCTTCGCCACCGGTTACGACGCCATCACCGGAGCCCTGCTGGCCATGGACATCCGGGGCCGGGACGGGCTGAGCCTGCGGGACGCGTGGGCGGCCGGGCCGGGCAGCTACCTGGGCCTGATGAGCGCCGGGTTCCCCAACCTGTTCACCATCACCGGCCCCGGCAGCCCTTCCGTGCTCACCAACATGATCGTCTCGATCGAGCAGCATGTGGAGTGGATCGCCGCCTGCCTCGGCGACCTGCGGCGCGACCTCGGCCCGCGAGCCGTGATCGAAGCCGGAGCCGGGGCCGAGGCGGCCTGGATGGAGCACGTCAGGGAAATGGCCGAGTTCACCCTCTACGCCAAGTCCGAGAGCTGGTACTCCGGCGCGAACATCCCCGGCAAGCCGAGGGTGTTCCTGCCCTACGTGGGCGGCCTGGGCAACTACCGGGCCAAGTGCGACGACGTCGCCGCCCGTGGCTACGAGGGGTTCATCCGCACGTGAAAGATCCCCGGTGGGCCGGAAGGATCCGGCCCACCGGGGCGGGTCTTACGGGACCGCCGGGTAGTCCGTGATGTACACCGGCGCACCGATCTTGGTCGTGTCGGCCGCTTCGCCCACGCCGTTGACGACGTGGTCGATGATTCCGGCGCTCAGGTTGACGGTCATGATGTGGTGCAGCTTCACGCCCGGCGTCTGCGGGACCTCGAAGCCGTTCTCGGTGTGGATCGACGGGTTGTTCTGGTTGAAGACGTAGACCCCACCGCCGTAGAGGAGGTGCCTCTTCACGTTCCTGGCCACCTTGTAGGCGGCATAGCCCTCGACGTCGCCGTCCATCCAGTCGGCCTGGGTCGGCGGGTCGTACGGCAGCTCGTTCTGGTAAAGGATCGTCGTGCCGTCCTCACCGTTCCAGATGGTGTTGTGCCGCTGGAAGTGCTCGACGAACAGGCCGGTCGCGGTCACGTGGTCGCCGTTGATTATCACGCCGTTGCGGCCGTCGTTGGTGTTCCACCGCTGGGTGTCGGTGAAGCCTTCGACACCGTGGTCGGCGCGCCACACCCAGGTGTGGTCGATGAGCACGTGGTCGCTGTTGACCTCGAGCGCGGTGTTGGTCCTGCCGACGTGCGGTCCGCCAACGCGGAAGTACACGTCGGCCAGAGTCGTCGGGTTGTCCGCCGAGCTGTGGCTCCTCTTGTCCTTCTTGCCCACCTTCAGCAGAACCTGCGACTTCTTGAGACCCGCGTCGATGGTCACGCCGGCGACGATCACGCCGGGGACGTCGTCGACCTCGATCGGGGTCGAGGCGTTGACGGCGGTGAGCGTGGCGTGCCCGATGCCGAGGACGACCGTGTTCGGGCGCTCGATATCGATGCTCTTCTCGATGTCGTACACGCCGGGCGTGAGCAGCAGGTGCTTGCCGCGTTCGAGCTCCTTGTTGATGTCCTTCACCGAGTCCGACGGCTTCGCGATGAAGAAGTCGCTGATCGGCAGCGTGTAACCCGGGGTCATGCCGTTGGCCCACGTGATGCCACGTGTGCCCGTCTGGGCGGCGGGTACGCGGACGTTGTAGTTGCCCTGCGCGTCAACGAACAGGTAGGGCTTCTCGCGGCTGACGGGAGTGGTCTCGAGGGTGGTGTACGGCGGGCTCGGGAAGGCGGTCTCGGCCGGGGCGCCGACGACGCCCGCGAAGACCTGGTTCCAGACGGCGTTCGACCAGCCGGCGACCTCGCTGTTGCGGGTCAGCCACTGCTGCTGCGATCCGTTCGTGACGGAGGGCAGCTTGGAGTCGGCGATGAAGCCGCCGCTGGCGTACTGCGGGCCGGCGGTGCAGTAGTCCATCAGCGACAGGTTGCCGCCGCTGATGTTGAGACGGCGCAGCGAGACCGCCTGGGAGACGGCCCAGAAGTTGGCCGAGGAGCGGCAGCCGTCCTGGCCGGCCGCGTTGACGTTGATCGACAGGTTGGACAGGGTGCGCCAGAAGTTGACGAGCGCCAGGCAGTTGCCGGTGCCGCCGTCCGCCAGGCAGCGGTTGTAGACCTCGACCTTGCCGTTGATGACGACGTCGGTGGGGGAGGCGCCCAGGCCGGAGATCTCGGTGTAGTAGCCGACCTTGATCTGGAGCGGCTGCGCCGCGGTGCCGTACGTGCCGGGCTTGAAGAGGTAGGCGTGGCGGGTGGTGCCCATCTCGTTGTTGACCTGGGCGGTGTGCGCCGCGTCGAGCGTCGCCTGGATCGTGCCGACGGGCATGCTCGGGTCGAAGATGGTGACGTTCGGCCCGAAACTCGGCGCGCCGTCGTTCGCCGTCGCGGCGGTGGCGGGGATTCCCGCCGTCATGACGGCGGCCGCCAGGACGACACCGAACGTGAACGCCCTACTGACCTGCAGGCGGCGCGGGTGCCGCCTCATAACACTGTCGTCGCCGGGTGACTGGGTCGTCATACGGTTCGTCCTTTCCGCTGCGGGCGCAGCAGGGGCCAATCGGGGGGTGAGAACCTGCGACCGGCGGCCGACATCGCCGGAACATTGAGAGCGCTCTCTTACAGGTGGCAAGGCTTGTTTCAAGGATTGAAGTATTGTCAGACGTTTCTATCGCGTGAACTGGCCGGAGCACAAGGGCACGGACGGGAACGGTTCAACCCTTCCGGAAACGTCAGATGAACTGTGGATATATCGGGCCAAAAGTCCTATGCAGTAGGGACATCGAGTCTCGGGACGTGGACGTTCCGGCGGAATCGGGTGAGTGGCGGCTAGGGTTGCAAGGGCCGGTAACCCATGGTGAGAGTGGACGATGACGACCTTCGATGAGCTTTACTCGCTGCTGTCCGAGAGGGCGGTCACCCGGCCGGAAGGCTCGGGGACCGTGGCCGCTTTGGACGCCGGCGTCCATGCCATCGGGAAGAAGATCGTGGAAGAGGCCGCCGAGGTGTGGATGGCGGCCGAGTACGAATCCGCCGATCGCGCCGCCGAGGAGATCTCGCAGCTGCTGTATCACCTGCAGGTGCTGATGGTGGCGCGCGGGATCGGGCTGGACCAGGTCTACAAGCATCTGTAGGACTCCACCCGGAGTCCGGCAACCAGGTGGACCAGGTCAAGACCATTCCGAAGGGCCAAGCCAATGCTGCGTCTAGCCGTACCGAACAAGGGTGCTCTCACCGAGGCCGCCCAGACCATACTCAGAGAAGCCGGCTACCGGCCGCGGAAGGACAGCAAGGAGCTGGTGGTCGTCGACCCCGACAACTCCACCGAGCTGTTCTTCCTGCGCCCGCGCGACATCGCCGTGTACGTGGGGGAGGGCACCCTCGACGCCGGGATCACCGGCCGGGACATGCTGTTCGACTCGGGCGCGCCGGCGGAGGAGGTCGTGCCGCTGGGGTTCGGGCGCTCGACCTTCCGGTTCGCGTCCACGCCCGGCGTGTACTCCGGGGTCGAGGACCTGATGGGGAAGCGGATCGCCACCTCGTACGCGGGCCTGCTCGGCAAATACCTCGCCGAGAAGGGCGTCGACGCCCGGGTGATCAAGCTGGACGGCGCGGTGGAGACCGCGCTGCGGCTGGGGGTCGCCGACGCCGTCGCCGACGTGGTGGAGACCGGCACGACCCTCAGGAACGTCGGGCTTGAGGTGTTCGGCGAGCCGATCGCCAAGTCCGAGGCGGTGCTGATCAAGCAGGTCGGCGCGGCCGACAACCCCGGCTTCCAGCAGTTCGTCCGGCGCCTGCAGGGCGTCCTGGTGGCCCGCGACTACGTGATGATGGACTACGACATCCGGGCGGAGCGGATCGAGGAAGCGATCGCGATCACGCCGGGGATGGAAGGCCCGACCGTCTCCCCGCTGCACCGGGAGGGCTGGGTCGCGGTGCGCGCGATGGTCCCGCGCAAGGGCCACCAGATGATCATGGATCAGCTCTGGGACCTGGGCGCGAAGGCCATCCTGGTGACCGACATCTACGCCTGCCGCCTGTGACCGGGGTCCGTCAACCAGGTGACACGAGCGGGTAATAGCGCGGACAATCGTCACTGTGAGTAGTGGCGCGGGTGTGAGCCGTAGGCGGGTTCTGTACGGCGGAGCGGTCCTGGCGGGCGGCCTCCTGGCAGGCGCGGGATTCGTCGGCGGCGTCGCCGTCGGATCCAGCGACCGGCCGGAGCTACCGCCGGAGCGCACCCCGCGGACCCCGGAGGAGGCGTGGCGGCTGCTCATGTCCGGCAACGAGCGCTGGGCGTCGGGAGGGTCGATCCACCCCAACCAGGACGTGGCCCGCCGGATCGAGGTGGCCGGCGGGCAGACGCCGTACGCGGTGGTCGTGTCGTGCATCGACTCGCGGGTGCCGCCGGAGATGGTGTTCGACGCGGGCGTGGGCGACGTGCTCGCGGTCCGCACGGCGGCGCACACCGTGGATCCGCTGGTCACGGCCGCCATCGAGTACGGGCCCGAGGATCTCAGGGCGCCCCTGGTGGTGGTGCTCGGGCACCAGCGGTGCGGCGCGGTGACGGCCGCGGCGCAGGCGCTCAGCAAGCAGGACCGGCTGCCCGGCGGCATGCAGCACATCGTGCTGGCGCTGCGGCCCGCCTACCTGCGGATGACCGGGCGCGGGCAGGTGATCGTGGACCCGCTGCTGGTGGAGAGCATGGTGCGCGACCACACGGTGACCGTGGCCCGGCGGCTCAGCCGCGATCCGCTGCTCGCGCCGCGGATCCGGGCCGGCGGGCTGCGGGTGGTGGGGGCGTACTACTCGCTGGAGACCGGGCGGGTGTCCCGGATCGTCTGAGCGGTCACACCTTCGCGGGCTGGGTGTTGGCGACGTGGCGGATCAGGTCGCTGACGTGGACGATGCCCAGGCAGCGGCCGACCTCGTCGACCACCACCAGGTCGTCGTAGACGCGTTCGGACTCCCGGCCCGCGAGTTGCATGGCGGCGATGGCGGGGGTGGTCTTGGGGACCAGGCGGGCGCTGTCGGCGATCCGGTGGGCGGGTTTCCTGGCGTGCAGGGCGTGGCCGTACGCGCCGGCCATGAAGAGCAGGAAGCGGCTGCGGTCGATCATGCTCTGCGGGCGCTGGTACTCGTCCACCAGGACGACGCTGGTGATCGACGATTCCGAGCCGAACGCGTTGACGACGTCTTCGGCGCTGGCGCTCTGGGCCAGGGTCATGGCCGGGAGCAGGAACTCCTGGACGCGCGGGCCGAGCAGGGCCGCCATCGGGGTGGCCTCCGGGATGGGGACCGGGACGTGCACGCGGCCGTGGGACGGCTTCCAGTCGTGCGGGGCCAGCAGCGGCCCCTGGGCGAGGCGGATGCCCCAGCCCCGGATGGCGCCGAGCTGCGATTCGTCCCGGATGCCGGGGGCGAGGACGTGGGCGCCGATGCCGCGGGCCATCGTGACCATGGATTCGGCCAGCGCGCCGCGGCGGTTGTCGCGGGGGATGCGGTCGACGAGCTGCGGCGAGATCACGATCACGTACGGCGAGGTGTCGGCCAGGATGTCGAGCGGCAGGTGGGTCACGCCCAGGCTGCCGAAGGCCATCAGGTAGCCGGCGGCGCGCAGGCCGTCGACGCCGGCCATGAGGTGGCCGCGGTCCGCCACGTGCAGATCGCCCTCGATGACCAGGATGACCTCGCGGGGCCGCCGCCCGCCGGCGCGCATGGCCTCGTGCAGCGGCGCGAGCCCGCCCGACCCCGCGACCACGGCGGCGGCCGGGATGGACAGCACGAGCGGCAGCCGCGCCTCCTCGTCGGTGGCGGCCTGCACGGCGTTCACGGTGGCCGTGATGTCGGCGGGATCCGCGCCGTACCGGCCTTCGGCGGTGACCTGAACCGCGATCACACCACCGGAGTCGAGGTCGACGACGGGGGTGAAGGAGACCGCGGGGCCACTGGGAACGCGAGTCTGGGCGTCCTCGTAGCCGGGGGACCCGGCCGCCGGCACGGCGGACCAGGCGGGGATGTACCCCGACACGGTGAACGGCCCGGAGGGCGAGTGTTCCGCCGACGGCGGAGAGGTCGCGACCGGCGCCGAGAGGGGTATGGGAACCGACACGCTTGAATTCTGGTCTCCTGGCAGGTACGGAACCCGCTCTGTGAATTGAAGTTCACCGACATTTCCCCATTTGTTGCGATGAAACCCCAGCTGGCCTTTGACCAGTTTGAGCCTGCGGCTGCCATGGCTGTGCTCGTGTCTCGCGTGCGCTGGATAATGGCTCGCAGTCGTCGGCGCCGTCCTCGTAGGATCCTCGCCATGCCAGCCTTCGCCGCGGACGATGGAACCGCTCTCGCCTACCACGTCCTCGGAGAGGGCTCCCCGGTGATCTGCCTGCCGGGCGGCCCGATGCAGGACTCCGGCTACCTCGGTGAACTCGGGGGCCTTTCCGCGCATCGGCAGCTGGTCATGCTGGACCCCCGGGGCACCGGCCAGTCCGCGACCCCGGCGGACACCGCCTCCTACCGCTGCGACCGGCTCGTCGACGACGTCGAGGCCCTGCGCGAACACCTCGGCCTCGACCGGCTGGACCTGCTCGCACACTCCGGCGGCACGAACCTCGCGGTGCTGTACGCGGCCCGGCACCCGGAGCGCGTCAGCAAGCTCGTCCTGGTCACCCCGAGCGCCGCGGCGGCCGGCATCGCGGTCACGGGGGAGGCGCGGCTCGAAGTCGCCCGGCTCCGCAAGGGCGAACCCTGGTTCGAACCCGCCTTCGCCGCGCTTGAGGCGATCGTGGCCGGCACCGCCACCGAAGCCAGCTGGACGGCCGTCGACCCGTTCTTCTACGGCCGATGGGACGAGGCGGCCCAGGCCTACCAGGCGGGCCACGACGCCCACCGCAACGACGAAGCCGCCGCCGTGTACGGCTCCGAGGGCGCGTTCGACCCGGCCGCCACCCGGGCGGCGCTGGCCGTTTTCAACGCGCCGGTGCTGGTCCTCGCCGGAGCGGTCGACCTGAACACGCCGCCGAGTGTCGCGGCCGAATTCGCCGCGCTGTTCCCGAATGCCGAGTTCGCCGTCCAGCCGGAAGCAGGCCATTTCCCCTGGCTCGACGACGCGGACCGCTTCGTGGCGGCGACCGCGACGTTCCTCGGATAGAAGACCGAGCGCCCTCGCGCGAGCGCATTCGGCCGTTTCGGTCCGTGGAGCTCGCCCCATATTCGCCACTCGCGCGGTATGGCAAGGTCGCGGCGCCGGGTCGCTAGGCTGGCTTCTCATGACGGCGAGGCCCGCGGCGGGCGGTGGCAGATGGGTCTCCGTCGGGCCGGAACGAGTCCACCGGTGGATCCGCGGCTTCGCCGACCGCCACGGGGAGCCGTCGGTGGCGGCTTCGCCGGAGCTCGTGACCTTGTCCGCGCCGGACGGCTCGGTCGCCGAATGCCATGTCCCGTTCCCGCCGCTCGCCCATGACGGTGACGCGATCGCCGGACTCGTCGCGCACGCGAACCAGCCGAGGCGCGTGGGCGTCCTGCTCGTCAGGCTCGGCGGATACGCGGCGGGCGTGTTCGAAGGCGATCGGCTGCTGGTCTCGAAAGTGGGCGCGCGCCTGGTCCACGGCCGGAGCGCGGCCGGTGGCTGGTCGCAGCACCGGTTCGCCCGGCGGCGCGAGAAGCAGTCCACCGAGGCGCTCCAGGCCGCCGCCGACGTCGCCGCGCGGGTCCTGCTGCCGCACGCGGGCAGCCTGGACGCGCTCGTCGTCGGCGGGGACAAACGGGCCATCGACGAACTCCGCGAGGATCGCCGGCTGGCCGCGCTGTTCACGCTGGAGCGGGAACCGTTCCTCACCGTCCCCGACCCGAAGCTCGCCGTCCTGACCGAGACCCCGGCCCTATTCCGGGCGGTCCGAATCAGGATCATCGACGGCCCCGCGTAGTCACAGCACGAACCGGAAACTTCACTATTGACCCATTCCGCAGTTGTCTGACATCTTACAACACATGCCGAATGGCTCACCCTCCATCCCCCCAGGACAGCGGCTGCCTCTCTCCGGGGAAGTGCGGAGTCTGCTCGTGGCGCAGATCGCCGACGGATGGCTGCAACCCGGGCAGCGCCTGCCCTCGGAACCGGCGCTGGCCACCCAGTACGGAATCAGCCGCCCCACGCTGCGGGAGATCCTCAGCGGCCTGGAAGCGGACGGACTGGTACGGCGGAGGCACGGAGTGGGGACTTTCGTGGCACAGCGCCACCCCCAGGTGGAAAGCTCCCTCGACCTGGACATCGGCGTCACCGAAGCCGTCCTGGCCGCCAACGCGACCCTGGGCATAGAGGTGGTGAGCGCGCACGAGGAGACCGCACCCGGCTGGCTGGCAGAGGCGCTGAACCTCAAACCCGACGACCGGGTCCTCTCGGTCGAACGGATCATCCGCGTGGACGGCGTCCCCGCGGCCCACGGCCTGGACGTCATACCGCTGGAGGTCCTGGAGCGCTCCGGCTCCCCGGCGTACGACGGCGGGTCGATCTACCGATTCCTGGAACGCGACTGCGCAATCCACCTGCTCGGCGGTGTCGCGGCCGTGTCGGCCACGGTGGCCGGCACCCGGCTGGCCGCCGCGCTCGGATGCCGTCGCAACAGCCCGCTGCTCCGTCTCGACCAGGTCGAGAAGTCGGCGGACGGGCACCCGGTGCTGGCCTCCCGCGAGCACTACGTCCCCGGCGTTTTCCACCTCACCGTACGGCGACTGCGCCACGGCAGGCAGGACCTGTTCGACCACGGCTCCGGCGGGCGGAACGCCGGCCGGAGCGGCACTTAGCCGGGAGACCCTCACCCGGCCTGCACATCCGAGAAAGGGTGATTACATGATTCCGAAAAGTGACGATCGGGGGCTTCAGGATGGATTGACGGACGACGAGGAACTCCGGTCCTTCGGCTATGAGCCGCAGCTGGACCGAACCATGGGCCTCATGAGTTCGCCCTCCATCTCGATCTCCTGCATGTGCATCACCGCGGGAATCTTCACCACCTACGCCTACTCACTGGGGATGATCGGACCGGTCTTCGACTGGACCTTCCTCGTCGCCGCCGGGCAGATCCTGGTCGCGCTGGTGCTGGCCGAACTCGCCGGGCGCATGCCGATCAGCGGATACGCCTTCCAGTGGACCAGCCGCCTGATCAACTCCCACTACGGATGGTTTCGTCGGCTGGGCCGGTCTGATGGCCTTCATCCCGGGTTTCACCGGCCTGAACTTCGGCCTGGCGCCGATCCTTCAGGAGCGGCTGGGCCTGGAGATCAACCCCACCAGCACCCTGATCGTCGTCGTGCTGGTCACCTTCACCCAGCTCGTCATCAACCTGGTCGGCGTGAAGATCGCCGCCAAGATCAACAACGCCGCCGCGTTCGTCGCGGAGCTCGGCTTGTCCATCGTGCTCACGATCATCCTGCTGGTCGTCGGGTTCGTCACCAACCCCGTGCAGGATCTCAGCTTCCTGACCACGTCCTCGGTGCAGGGATCCGGCTTCACCGGCGCCCTGCTGATGTCGGGACTGCTGGCGATCTGGGTGCTGACCGGCTTCGAGGGCGCGGCCGACCTGGCCGAAGAGACGAAGCTGGCCAAGAAGCAGGTGCCACGGGCGGTGATCGCCGCCCTGATCGTGTCGCTGACCATCGGCTTCTTCATGATCGTCGCGCTGACCATCAACATCGGCAGCCTGCGGGAGGCCACCGGCGCGGAGGTCCCGATCACGCACATCCTGCGCGGCGCCCTCACCATCGGCGCGGTCATCTACGCGTCGGCGCACAACCGGCTTTCGACGACGACCTCGTTCAGCCTCGGGGCCTGGGCCACGCCGGTCCGGTGGACGGCGTTCCTGTGGTCGCTGTTCGTGGTCGGCGAGCTGGTGATCCCGGAGGCCAACCGGCAGACGGCCCTGATGGCCGGGATCTTCTTCGTGATCGCCGCGATCTGGTACGCGACGGTCCTGCGCGCCGGATCAGGCGGGGCCAGGCGGGGATTCCGGCGGCCGTCGCCGGCCGGGAAACGCCACCACAACGATGACGCACGTGGGGCGGCGGCCCCCCGCCGCCGCCCCGGACCGAAAGGTTAGATTGTGACTCGCTCCATCCAGAGCTTCGTCCGGCCCGGCTTCGCCGACGCGGCGCCGTACAACGCGACCCACCACGACTTCGCCTGGCGGCGCCGGGAGCTCGCCCGGATGATGTCCAACGAGTGCCCGATCCCGCCGTCGCCGGCCGTGCTGCGCGCGGTCGCGGACGCGATGGCGGTCGGGCATCTGTATCCGTACTCGGGGCAGGACCTGCGGGCCGCGGTCGCGGCGCACTGCGGGGCGCCGGTCGAGTCGGTGGTGCTGGGCAACGGTTCCACCGAGATCCTCGACGTGCTGACCCGGGTGCTGACCGGCCCGGGGGACGAGACCATCATCCCGACTCCCACGTACGCGTTCTTCGAGACGCAGTCCCGGTTGTGCGGGAGCACGCCGGTGTTCGTCCCGCTGACGGAGGCGTGGGAGCTGGACGTGGACGCCGTGCTGCGGGCGATCACCCCGCGCACGAAGATCATTTTTCTGTGCAGTCCGAACAACCCGACCGGGAAGGGCTGGACGGTCGAGCAGGTCGAGCGGCTCGCGGCGACCGGGATCCCGGTCATCATCGACCAGGCGTACCTGGAGTGCGGCTACGGCCAGTCCTTCGCCCACCTGGTCGCGGACCATCCGAACCTGGTGACCACGCGGACGATGTCCAAGGGCTTCGGCCTGGCCGCGCTCCGGGTCGGGTACGCGATCGCGGACCCGTGGCTGGCTGACGTCGTCGAGCGGGTACGGATCCCGTTCAGCGTCAGCCTGATGGCGATCTGGGGCTGCCTGGCGGCCTTCGCCGAACCCGACGAGCTGGAACGACGCCGCCGCCACATCAGCGGCGAGGCCGACCGCCTCTACAAGGGCCTCCAGGCGATGGACGGGGTCACCGCCTACCCGTCCGAGGGAAACTTCGTGCTCGCCGACATCTCCGGCACCGGCCGGGAAGTCCTGCCCGTCGTCGACGCAGTCCTGTCGCAGCGCATCCTGATCAGGGCGATGAGCGCGCACCGGCTCCGCGGCTCGCACCTGCGCGTCACCGTCGGCACCGAGGAACAGAACGACCGCTTCCTCGACATCCTCCCCGCCATCCTCGGGACCGGCTCATGAGGATCCTCGCGTTCGACGTCGGCACCAGCGGGGTCAAAGCGGTCGTCACCGACACCGAGGGCCGCCTGCTCGACAGCGCCTTCTGCTCGTACGGCCTCCGCGCCAAGGAGAACGGCTGGGTCGACCAGGACCTGGACGACATCCTCACCGCAACCCGCCACGTCGGCCGCACCCTGGCCGACCGCAACGCCGGCATCGGCGGGGTGAGCGTGACCGCGCAGATGTTCAACCTGGTCCCGGTCGACCCGGCCGGGCGGCCGCTGCTGCCGATGCTCAGCTGGCTGGACCAGCGCTCAGCCGGCGAGGCCGCCGCGCTGGCGGCGCGCATGCCGCCGGACCTGCAGTTCGAGCGGCTCGGCGCGGTGGTGTCGGCCAAGGACATCCTGCCCAAGATCCTCTGGCTGCGGGACCGGGAACCGGAGGTCTTCGGCCGCGCCTTCAAACTGCTGGACTGCAAGGAAGCCGTGGTCATGTGGCTGACCGGCCGGGCGGTGGTCGACCACGCCGGGGCGTCGGCGTACCGCCTGTACGACCAGGTCCGGCGCGACTGGGACTGGCCGCTCTGCCAGGAACTCGGCATCCCGGTCCAGCTGCTCCCCGAGATCAGAAGGGCCACCGACCTCGCCGGAACGATCCTCGACCCCGTCGCCGAACAACTCGGGCTGCCTCCGGGCGTGCCGGTGGTGGTGGGCGCGGGCGACGTCCCCGCCAGCCAGGCCGGCTCCGGCGCGGTCGGCTCCGGCGACGTGCACGTCAGCCTGGGCACCGCCATCTACTTCGGCGTCACCATGGACCAGCCCGGCCGCGACCCCGCCCGCCGGCTCGGCGCGCTCGCCCACGTCGACTCCGGCCGGTGGATCCTCTGGCTGGAGATCGCCACCGGCGGCGCCGCCCTGGCCTGGATCGCCCGCACCCTCGGCCTCGACCCCGAGGGCCGGGTCGACTACGACCGGGTGGACCGCCTGGTGGCCGGCTGCCAGGACCAGATGCAGGACCTGATCTTCGCCCCCTGGCTGAGCGGCGAACGCGTCCCCGTCTTCGACGACCACGCCCGCGCCGCCTTCGTCGGCCTCGGCCTCGCCCACGGCCCCGCCCACCTGCTCCGCGCCGTCATGGAGGGAGTGGCCTTCCAGATGCGCTGGGCCCTCGAATACGGCCACCAATTCGGCCAGGACCTGGCCACCATCCGCGCCGTCGGCGGCGGCACCATCGGCACCCAGTGGCTCCAGATCATCGCCGACATCCTCGGCCGCCCCCTCCACACCATCACCAACCCCCAGGACGCGGGCGCCATCGGCGCCGCCGCCTGCGCCCTGGTCGCCCTCGGCCACTGGCCCGACTTCACCCCCCTGAAAGCCCGCGCCACCATCGACACCACCTACCAGCCGGACCCTGCCCGCGCTGAGACCTACACCCGCCGCTACGCCACCTACCTCCGCTTATACGAGGCCCTCCACCCCCTCTACCACCGGGAGACGCCATGAAGCCGCGCCCTCACCAACCGGCGCCGCGCCGCCTCATCCACCCCCTCTACCACCGGGAGACGCCGTGAAGCCGCGCCCCTCCAACCGGCTAGCGCTGTGCGGCTGCCTCGTCATCCATCGGGAGGCGTGATGGGTGGGCGTGGTGTGATCTTCGATCTGGATGGCGTGCTGGTGATGTCGGAGTTCTTGTGGGAGGAGGGCTGGACGTCGTTCGCGGCTGAGCACGGGTATGCCTGGACGCCGGATGACACCCGCTCCTGCCAAGGGATGAGTGTCCCGGAGTGGGGGGCCTACCTGGGCGGACGGGCTGGGGCCGATCCTCGGCTGGCAGCTGACGCGGTTGTCGCGTTCGTCGCCGGGGCCTATGACTCGGGCCGGGTGAGCCTGCTGCCGGGGGCGGAGAAGATGGTCGCCGCGGTCGCCGGGCGGGTGCCGATCGCGCTGGCCTCGTCCGCGCCGCGCACGATCATCGACACCGTGATGGGCACGATGGGCCTGGGCCGCTACTTCCGGGTCACCGTCTCCAGCGCCGAGGTGCGGGCCGGCAAACCCGCTCCCGACGTGTACGCCGAGGCGGCCCGCAGGCTTGGTATCGATCCCACGGCCAGCTACGCCGTCGAGGACTCCAGTAACGGGGTTCGTTCCGCCGTCGCGGCCGGGCTCACCGTCCTGGCCATCGAACACGCGCGATATCCGCTGGCCGAGGACGCCGCCGCGCTGGCCGCCGCCGTCTGCCACTCCCTCGACCAGGTCCTGGACCAGCTCACCGCACTGCTGGAGGTCGATCCATGACATATGTCTTCAATTCCGAAGCCGGGTTCAAAGACGAGTTCCTCGCCGGACTCACCGCCGCATATGGCCGCTACCTGCGAAAAGTCCCCTCGGCCTCGGGCGTGATGTCGGTGTCGGCCCCCGTCCGGGGCCGGGCGTCGGTGCTCATCGGCGGCGGATCCGGTCACTATCCCGCTTTCGCCGGACTCGTCGGCCCCGGCCTGTGCGACGGCGCGGTCGTCGGAGACGTGTTCACCAGCCCTTCCGCCGAACACGTGTACCGGTGCGTCAAGGCGTTGGACGGCGGCGCGGGCGTCCTGCTGTCCTTTGGCAACTACTCCGGCGACGTCATGCACTTCGGCACGGCCGTCGAACGCGCCAGACGGGAAGGCGTGGACGCCCGGATCGTCCTGGTAACCGACGACGTGGCCAGCGCGCCCGGCGACCGGCGGCAATCACGCCGGGGACTCCCTGACCCTGTGCTGGCTCGACGACACCATCGAGCCCTACCTGAACACCCCCGCCACCGCACCCGGCTACCGAACCGGACAGAGCACACCAACCGACCTCACTGGGCTCGCGGCCCACGCCGCGCTCGGCCCAGGCACGGCGCTGACCACATCCGGCTACGAGGATGACCGAGCTCTCGGCGGCGGCTTCGCCGCACCTGCCGGCCCCGCCGACCTCGCCACACCCGCCCTTGCCAACTATGCCGCGCCCGGAATCCCTGCCTCATCGGCCGGGAGGGTGGACGCCGAATTGGCCGCGAGAGCGAACGCCGATCCGCCGCGTACGGGCTGCGCCGAAGTGGTCACCGCCATGATCACCGAGATGGCGGCGGCGATCGAGGCCATCGAACCCGAACTGGGCCGCCTGGACGCCGTCGCCGGGGACGGCGATCACGGAGCCGGGATGGTCCGCGGCTTCCGCGCGGCTGTCGCCGCCGCCACGACGGCGGGTCTGATGGCGGTGACGTGCTCGCCGCCGCCGGAGCCGCGTTCAGCGAGGCGGCCGGTGGCGCCAGCGGCGCGCTGTGGGGGGCGGGGCTGTCCGCAGCCGGGGAAGAGCTCGCTGCGCGCACCGCCCCGGAGGCCGCGCCGGGTGTCCGGCGTCCAGAGAGTCCGGAGTTCGGAAAGGTAACGGTCGCCGACGTGCATGCCGCTTTGGAGGCCGCGCCGGGAGCCCGGCTTCTGGAGGGTCCTGAGTTCGGAGGCGCAACGGTCGCTGACGTTCACGCTGCCCTGGAGGCCGCGCTGGCCGCCGTCACCACTCTCGGCGGTGCGGTGGCCGGGGACAAGACGATGGTGGACGCGCTTGCCCCGTTCGTGGCCGCGTTCGGGCGGTCCCGCCACACTTCCCTGACCGCGGTCTGGCGGGAGGCCGCGGACGTCGCCGCCGAAGCCGCCGCCGGCACGGCCGGGCTGGCGGGCCGGAAGGGCAGGGCGGCTGTGCACGGAGTGCGGAGTGTGGGCACTCCGGATCCGGGGGCGGTGTCGCTGGCGGCGGCGCTGGGGGCCGGGGGAAAGGTGCTGGAACGTGTTCTGGAGGAGGGCCGGTGAAGATCGCGATGGGGGCCGACCATCTGGGGTTCGCGCTGAAGGAGACCATCAAGGCGCATTTGGGCGCGCTCGGGCACGAGGTCGTGGACTTCGGCGTCCCGGACGTGCAGGAGGTGGATTATCCGGATATCGCGGTTGAGGTCGCGCGGGAGGTGGCGGCGGCGGCCTTTGACCGGGCGGTGCTGGTGTGCGGGACCGGGATCGGCATGGCGATCACGGCCAACAAGGTGCCGGGGGTCCGCGCGGCCTCGGTCAGCGATCCGTACTCGGCGGAACGGGCGCGGAAGTCGAACGACGCGCAGGTGCTCTGCCTGGGGGCGCGGGTGGTCGGCGCGGAGGTGGCGCTGCTGCTGGTCGACCACTGGCTGGCGGCCGAGTTCCAGGCCTGCGGCTCGGCCGCAAAGTGGCCAAAATGAACGCGCTGGACGCCGAACGCGCGTCCTGAACACCCCTCCGTCACGGTCCACGATGTGGCTGATCTTCGGGGTGGGCTCCGGTCTGCCCCTACAATTGCCCCATGGGCACTCCCGATTGATCGACCCCCGCCATCGGGTTCCTCAGCCACGTCTCACCGGAGTGTTCCTTTCATCATGATCATTGCTACTGACGTCGAACTACGCGCGGGCTCACGCCTGCTCATCGAGAAGGCCAGCTTCCGGGTCAACTCGGGGGACAAGATCGGTCTGGTCGGCCGGAACGGGGCCGGGAAGACCACGCTGACCCGGGTGCTCGCGGGTGAGGGCATGCCCGCCGCCGGGTCCGTCGCCATCACCGGGAACGTCGGCTACCTGCCGCAGGACCCCCGCACCGGCGACCTGGAGGTGCTGGCCAGGGACCGGATCCTGGCCGCGCGCGGCCTGGACGAGGTCATCCGCGACCTGCGCGCCGCCGAACTCGGCATGTCCTCTGCCGACACCCGCGTCAGGGACAAGGCGGTGCGCGCCTACGGCCGGCTGGAGGACCGCCTGCACGTGCTCGGCGGCTACGCGGCAGAGTCGGAGGCCGCCTCGATCGCGTCCAGCCTCGGGCTGCCGGACCGGGTGCTCAAGCAGCCGCTGGAAACGCTCTCCGGCGGCCAGCGCAGGCGGGTGGAACTGGCCAGGATTTTGTTCAGCGGAGCGGAGACTCTCCTGCTTGACGAGCCGACAAACCACCTCGATGCGGACTCAATCGGGTGGCTTCGTGATTTTTTACGATCACACCAGGGCGGCTTGATCATTATCAGCCACGATGTTGGTCTACTTGAAGCGACGGTAAACCGCGTTCTGCACCTGGACGCCAATCGCTGCGTGATCGACACGTACAACGTCGGCTGGAAAGCGTATTTGGCGCAGCGGGAGACCGACGAGAAGCGCCGCAAGCGCGAGCGGGCGAACGCGGAGAAGCAGGCGTCGGTGCTGATGTCGCAGGCCGACAAGATGCGGGCCAAGGCGACCAAGGCCAAGGCGGCGCAGGACATGACCCGCCGGGCCGAGCGCCTGCTGTCGGGCCTGGAGTCGGAGCGCCGCTCCGACAAGGTGGCCAAGCTGCGCTTCCCCGCGCCCGCGCCGTGCGGCCGGACGCCGCTCACGGCCGTCGACCTGTCCAAGTCCTACGGCTCGCTGGAGGTCTTCACGGACGTGGACGCGGCCGTGGACCGGGGCACCCGGGTGGTCATCCTGGGCCTGAACGGCGCCGGCAAGACCACGCTGCTGCGCATCCTCGGCGGCCTGGAGAAGCCCGACACCGGCGAGGTCCGTCCAGGTCACGGGCTCAAGATCGGCTACTACGCGCAGGAGCACGAGACGCTCGACCCGGAGCGGACCGTGCTGGAGAACATGCGGTCGGCGGGGCCGGACCTGGCCGACGTGGACCTGCGCAGCACGCTCGGCTCGTTCCTGTTCACCGGCGACGACGTGAACAAGCCCGCCGGGGTGCTGTCCGGCGGGGAGAAGACCCGGCTGGCGCTGGCCACCCTGGTGCTGTCGAGCGCCAACGTGCTGCTGCTCGACGAGCCCACCAACAACCTCGATCCGGCCTCCCGGGAACAAGTGTTGTCGGCGTTAAGGTCCTATTCTGGGGCGATTGTGCTAGTCACGCATGATGAAGGGGCGGTTGAGGCCCTGCAACCGGATAGGGTGATCTTGCTACCTGACGGAATCGAAGACGCGTGGAGCGCCGAATTTTCCGATCTTGTGGCACTCGCCTGATCTTAATTTTGTCGGGTACGGATCTTTTCCCTGGGAGTAGGTAGCCGATCCCGCCGAAATGACTGATCATGGCGTGAGTAACGCTGCGGAAGTCTGGCACTACAGGAGGTACTCGTGGCCGAGACTCTGAAGAAGGGCACCCGGGTGACCGGGGCCGACCGTGAAAAACTGGCCAGCGATCTCAAGAAGCGCTATGCCGCGGGTGAGAGCATCCGGGCACTGGCCGCTTCCACCGGCCGGTCGTACGGGTTCATCCACCGCATCCTCTCCGAGTCCGGTGTGACTCTGCGCGGACGCGGCGGGGCGACCCGAGGCAAGTCCAAGCGCTAGATCCGCCTCACAGTAGCGACCGCAGCCGCTCAGCCCCGTAGGTCCAAGAGCGGCCGCGTCTGAGAAGCCGAACTATGTTCGGTAAACTCGGACGCGACCGCAGGGAAGGGGATGTCGGTGACTGTGGACGCGAGTCTTGGGGGGAGTGCGGAGACCGTCTCGGCGAGGGAGCTCGCGGAGATCGGACTGCGCTATGAGGTGGACGGCGAGATCGCGACGATCACGCTGGACCGGCCGGAGAGGCGAAACGCGCAGACTTTCGCCACTTGGTCGGCCCTGGCCCGGATAGGGGAGAACCTTCCGGATCAGGTGCGGATCGTCGTCGTGAAAGGCGAGGGGCCGTCCTTCTCAGCGGGCATCGACCTGCGCATGTTCACGCCGGAGGGGGTGCCCGGGCAGGGCTCGTTCGCCTCGGCCGCGTCTCTTGAGGAAACCACCTTCGAGAGACGGATAGCGGACGCTCAGCGCGGCTTCCTGTGGCTGCGCCGCCCGGACATCGTCTCGATCGCGGCCGTGCACGGCCACGCGATCGGCGCGGGCTTCCAGCTCGCGCTCGCCTGCGACCTGCGGGTCGTGGCCGATGACGTGAAATTCTGTATGAAGGAGCCCGCTCTCGGGCTCGTTCCCGACCTGACCGGCACCAAGCCGCTGGTCGATCTGGTCGGGCTGCCCCGGGCCATCGAGCTGTGCCTGACCGCGCGGGTGGTCGGGGCCGACGAGGCGGTCCGGCTCGGCCTGGCCGAACTGGCGGTCCCGCCCGGGGATCTGGCGCGGGCGGTGCGGGATCTGGCGGACGCGCTGCTGGCGACCGACCGCGGCGCCGCGACGGCGACCAAGCGGTTGCTGCAGGGCGCCCAGGGGCGGAGCCTGGAGGAGCAGGCCGCCGCCGAGCGGAAGGAACAGGTCATACGACTCAGAACACTGTTCGCTCCAAGCTGAGCCGGAATCAGGGAACCCCTCAGCAGGTTGTCTGATTACGTGATTACAACGCTGGGGCGGCGACTATGGCGATGATGGGCGGGGGCTATGGGCCCTCGGTGATGCGGTCCATGCGCCGCGACAAGTCCGTGATGCAGGAACGCCTCAAGCCGGGCACTGTCCGCCGGATCGGCCGGTACGCCGGCGCGTTCCGCCTGCAGATCGCGGCTTTTCTCGCGTTCGTGGTGGTGGACTCGATGATCGTGATCGCCAACCCGCTGCTGGTGAAGACGATCATCGACACCGGCATCCCGCAGAAGCGGGTCGACCTGGTGATCTGGCTGGCCCTGGCCATCGCCGGCCTGGCCGTCCTGGACGCGGCCCTGAGCATGGGCGAACGCTGGTTCTCCGCGCGGATCGGCGAGGGCCTGATCTACAAACTGCGCACCGAGGTCTTCGACCACGTGCAGCGCATGCCGGTGGCCTTCTTCATGCGCGCCCAGACCGGCGCGCTGGTGTCCCGCCTCAACTCGGACGTGATCGGCGCCCAGCGGGCGATCACCAGCACCCTGTCGTCGGTCGTCTCCAACGTGATCGGCCTGATCATCGTGATGATCACGATGCTCATCCTGTCCTGGCAGATCACCCTGGTCGCGCTGGCCATGCTGCCGATCTTCGTGATCCCGGCCAAGCTGGTCGGCCGCCGCATGTCGATCCTGACCCGCGAGCAGATGCAGCTGGACGCCGAGATGGGCTCGGTCATGACCGAGCGCTTCAACGTGGCCGGCGCCATGGTCGCCAAGCTGTACGGCCGCCCCGACGAGGACGCCGTCTACTTCGGCGAGCGCGCCGCCCGGGTCCGCGACCTCGGCATCACCGTCGCGATGGCCGGCACCGTCTTCCGGATCGCGCTCGGCCTGATCGCCGCCCTGGCCACCGCCCTGGTGTACGGTTTCGGCGGCGTCCTGGCCATCGGCGACACCTTCCAGCTGGGCACCCTGGTCGCCATGTCCGCCCTGCTGATGCGCCTGTACGGCCCGCTGACCAGCCTCTCCAACGTGCACGTGGACGTGATGACGGCCCTGGTCAGCTTCGACCGGGTGTTCGAGGTGCTGGACCTCAAGCCGATGGTCGCCGAGAAGCCCGAAGCCCGCGCGATCCCGGCAGGACCGGTCACCATCGAGTTCGACGACGTGCGCTTCCACTACCCGGCCGCCGCCGAGGTCTCGCTGGCCTCGCTGGAGACAGTGGCCAGGCCCGAGTCCGGCGAGCCCGCCCAGGTGCTGAACGGCGTCTCCTTCACCGCCCGCCCCGGCGAGCTGATCGCCCTGGTCGGGCACTCCGGCGCGGGCAAGACGACCACCACCTCGCTGGTCTCCCGGCTGTACGACGTGAACGAGGGCGCGGTCCGCCTCAACGGCGTCGACGTCAGGGACGCCACGCTGGCCAGCCTGCGCGACACCGTCGGCGTGGTCATGCAGGACGCCCACCTGTTCCACGACACGATCGGCAACAACCTGCGCTACGCGCGGCCGGACGCCAGTGACGAGGAGGTCTGGGAAGCGCTGCGGGCGGCCCAGATCGCGGATCTGATCCACAGCCTGCCCGACGAGCTGGAGACCGTGGTCGGCGACCGGGGCTACCGGCTGTCGGGCGGTGAGAAGCAGCGCATCGCGCTGGCCCGGCTGCTGCTGAAGGCCCCGGCCGTGGTGGTGCTCGACGAGGCCACCGCGCACCTGGACTCGGAGTCGGAGGCCGCCGTGCAGAAGGCGCTCAAGATCGCGCTGCGCGGCCGGACCTCGCTGGTGATCGCGCACCGGCTGTCCACCATCAGGGAGGCGGACACGATCCTGGTCATGCAGGACGGCCGGGTCGCCGAGCGGGGCGCGCACGAGGAACTGCTGGCCAGAGGCGGGCTCTACGCGGAGCTCTACCGGACCCAGTTCACTGTTGCGGTCAACGAGAAAGCCGTCCCATAGACAGCCGCGTGGTCGCCGATCGGCCGACGCGCCGCTGCGGCTGCCCAGATCACGACTTTCTCATTGATACCCCAGCCGCTTGAGCTCCTCCCTGGCCACCTTCTCCACGATCTTCACGTCGGCCGGGCCGAGGCGGCGTCGCCAGGTGCCGACGTTGGGGGCGCGGGTGCCGTACAGGGCGATGGTGGAGATCTTGGTGTCCAGGAATTCGGAGACCGTGTCGATCGAGCCGGCGGGGGAGCGGTGCAGGTCCTCGTAGCGGATGGTGAGGAGCTGGCCTGCCGGGAGTTCCTTGCGCAGGACGGCGCTGAGCCGGATGGCGGCGCGCCAGCGCAGCGCGCTCTTGCCGGCCGTGGTCATCTCCTTCCAGCGGTCCCGGTGCGCGGCCGCGTTCACGCCCAGGAACGGGTTGGGGAACTCGGTGTCCTCGGCCAGCATGTGCGGCTTGAACCAGGCCATCGCGGCCGGGTCGGCGAGCATGTCGGCGACCACGTCCCTGCCGTCCCTGATCAGCTGCACGAACCGGGCGTCGGGGAAGGCCTGCAGCAGCACCGGCGCGCTGTACAGCAGGTCGGGGCTGGCGTCGCCGAACCTGGCCAGGGTGCCCGAGCCGATCTCCTCCAGCGCGCACGGCCCGGCGCCGACGATGCCGCCCGCCTCCCGGCACGGCGCCGCGCATTCGGCGCAGGCGCCCGGGATGATCTGCCACGCCTCGGCGAGCACGTCGCGGAGCACGCGGGGAGCGCCGCCGCTCCTGGCGATGGACGGCTTGCGGGCGAAGGCGTACACCACGCGCGCCACCGGCGCGCGGCCCATCGTGAGATGGAAGCCCGGCGAACGTTTCAGGGCGCGGGCGAGCAGGTCCGCGCCGGAGTGCGGGGCGCCGAGCACGAAGACCGGCTGTCGGACCTTTACGCCGTTTACCACCAAGATGTGGGTCGGATGTCGCATAGGTGAGCCCTAGTCTGACACCCTTTGGGGGGTGCACGAACGCACCCCGCCGCGGCTGGCTCCCGGCGACACCGTAGCCCTGGTCGCGCCCTCCGGGCCGATCGATCCCGAGCGCCTCTGGCGCGGCCGCCGCGTCCTCACCGACCTGGGGCTGAACGTGGTGCTCGGCGCCCGGATCTTCACCCGGCGCGGGTACCTGGCCGGGCCGGACGTGGCCCGCGCCGCCGATCTCCAGGAGGCCTGGTGCGACACCGAGGTCGCCGCCGTGATCTGCGCCCGCGGCGGGTACGGCGCCGGCCGCCTGCTCGACCTGATCGACTGGGACGCGATGAAGTCGGCCGGATCCAAGATCCTGGTCGGCTCCAGCGACATCACCGCCCTGCACCTGGCGTTCGCCCGGCGGCTCGGCCTGGCCACCGTGTTCGGGCCGATGCCGGCCTGCGCCACGCTGGCCGACCCGGAGGGGCCGGAGCCGTACTCGCTCGGGCATCTGCACACGACGCTGTTCCACGGGCACACGCCGACGGCGGTCGCCGGGGACCATGTGATGGTGCCGGGACGGGCGGTCGGGCCGATGATCGGCGGCAATCTGACGCTGCTGGCGGCGATGTGCGGAACGCCGTACGAGATGCGGGCGGAAGGGCATATCGTGCTGCTTGAGGATGTGGGGGAGGATCCGTACCGGGTTGACCGCATGCTCACCCAGCTGGCGCAGAACGGGGCGTTCGACGGGGTCAAGGGCTTCGCGCTCGGGTCCTGGGTGGACTGTGGGAACGTGCTACCGGTCCTGGCCGAACGGCTGATGCCGCTGGGAGTGCCGATCATCGCGGGGCTGCCGATCGGGCACGGATCACCACAGTTCAGTGTGTGGCTGGGGACGGATGGGGTTATTGATACCGAATCGTGCTCTCTGACTGGCCTCATTAGCGACATCGACAAGGCACCCTGAAGCTGGCTTTTCCAACAAGCCCTTTTCAACTGAAACGCGGAGGGATGGGTGCCTTGGGTCTGTTGCGGCGGCTGCGTGGTCGGATCCGGCCAGGACAGCCCGAGCAGCCCGTGCGGCCCGAACCCCGGGCAGCCGAGGACGTGGACCTCGACTCGCTGCTCGGACTCGTCGTGGAGACGATGGGCTACACGTGCGCCTTCGAGAATGACGGCACCTCGCTGCTCATGGGCGACCGTGCCGGGGACGGCTCTGGACCCGTCCGCACCGTCAACCTGGTCGGGCTGCGCCGTGAGGCCGCCCGGCGGTCCCGCGAGGACTGGCCGGTGCTGGTCTCCGAGCACCTGTCCCGGGCGATCTCCGGCGAGCCGTTCGACGCCTGCAACCTGCCGCGGATCAAACCGCTGCTGCGCACCCGGGTGCACGCCGCCGACGACCCGTCGATCCCGGACCCGTCCAGGATCATCGGCCGCCACCTGAGCGCCGACCTGATCGAGGTGCTCACCATCGGCGGCAGGCCGGTCCGGCCGGAGGAGGCGTTCTGCTGGCCGATCCCGCCCGCCGAGGCCCTCGACGTCGCGCTGGACAACGCCCTCGCCGACGAGCGCCTCACCGCCGAGCACCTGAACCTCGGCGGCGTCAACGTCCGCCTGCTGACCGCGCCGACCGCCGTCGCCCACCTGCGCCGCCTGCCCGCCCCCGCCGACGGGGTGCTGGTCGTGCTGCCGCACGCGGGCGCGATCGCGGTCCACCCGGTCGAGGGCATCGGCGTGGTACGGGCGCTGGAACGGCTCCGCGTCTACGCCCAGCGCGAGTTCGACGAGCGGCGCGCCCACGGGCTCAGCCCGCACGTCTACTGGTGGTACCAGGACCGGCTCACCCGCATCCAGGCCGACCTGGTCGCCCAGGACGGCCAGGTCCGGCTGGTGGTCACGCCCCCGGCCGAGTTCGCCCGGCTGCTGGCCCGGCTGGCCGGCGGGGCTAACTGAGCGCCTGCGCGGTGTGGATCAGCGGGACGTGGCTGAACGCCTGCGGGAAGTTGCCGACCAGGCGGCCGTAACGCGGGTCGTACTCCTCCGCGAGCAGGCCGACGTCGTTGCGGAGCGACAGCAGGCGTTCGAACAGCTCGATCGCCTCCTCCTTGCGGCCGATCCTGGCCTTCGCCTCGGCCAGCCAGAAGCTGCAGGCCAGGAAGGCGCCCTCGCCGCCGGGCAGGCCGTCCACGGCGTTGGCCTCGGCGATCGGGTAGCGCAGGATGAAACCGTCGCTGCTCAGCTCGCGCTCCACGGCCTCGATGGTGCCGACCACCCGGGGATCCTCCGGCGGCAGGAAGCCCATCATCGGGATCAGCAGCAGCGCCGCGTCCAGCTCGCGGGAGCCGTAGGACTGGGTGAAGGTGTTGCGGCCGGGGTCGAAGCCCTTGCGCAGCACCTCGGCGTGGATCCGGTCGGCCAGGGCACGCCAGCGGCCGGACGGGCCTGACCGGCTCAGCTCCTCGACCAGGCGGACGGCGCGGTCGGCGGCCACCCAGGCCATCACCTTGGAGTGCACGAAGTGCCGCCGGGGGCCGCGGACCTCCCACAGGCCCTCGTCGGGCTGGTCCCAGCCGGATTCCAGGAAGTCCATCATCTTGCGGGTGAGCTGCCAGGCGTGCTCGTTGGGGGGCAGGCCGTGGCGGCGGGACTGGTAGAGGCTGTTGATCACCTCGCCGTAGACGTCGAGCTGGAGCTGGTCGACCGCGCCGTTGCCGATCCTGACCGGGCGGGAGGCCTCGTAGCCGGGCAGCCAGTCCAGGGTGGTCTCGGGGAGGCGGCGTTCGCCCGCCACGCCGTACATGATCTGGAGGTCCTGCGGGCGGCCCGCGATGGCGCGGAGCAGCCATTCGCGCCAGGCGCCGGCTTCCTCCAGGTAGCCGGACTGGATCAGGGCGTCCAGGGTCATCGAGGCGTCGCGGAGCCAGCAGTAGCGGTAGTCCCAGTTGCGGACGCCGCCGACGTCCTCGGGCAGGGAGGTGGTGGGGGCGGCCACGATGCCGCCGGTCGGCGCGTAGGTGAGGGCCTTGAGGGTGACCATGGAGCGGACCACGGCGTCCCGCCAGGGGCCGCCGTGGCTGCCGGAGGCCACCCATTCGGTCCAGAACGCCTCGGTCTGGCCGAGCTGGTCGATCGGGTCGATCCCCTCCGGGCGGGGCTCGTGCGACGGGTGCCAGGTGAACACGAACGTCTGGCGCTCCCCGGCGGAGACCCGGAAGGTCGCCTTGTGCTTGTAGTCGCCGCCCTTCAGCGGGATGGTGGAGTGCAGCCAGACCGAGTCGGGGCCGCCGATGGCCTGCAGGTGGCCGTCGGTGCGGCGGACCCACGGCACGATCCGGCCGTAGTCGAACCTGATCCGGAGCTCGGTGCTCATCTCCACCGTGCCGGACACGCCCTCCACGACCCGGACCAGGTCGGGGCTGACGTGCCGGGGCGGCATGAAGTCGATCACCTTGACGGTGCCGCCCTGGGTGTCCCAGACGCTCTCCAGGATGAGGGTCTCGCCCCGGTAGGCCCGCCTGGTGGCCGGTCCGCCGGAGCTGGGGCCCAGCCACCAGGAGCCGTGCGACGCGTCGCCGAGCAGTTTGGCGAAGCACGCGGGGGAGTCGAACCGCGGCAGGCACAGCCAGTCGATCGAACCGTCCCGCCCGACCAGGGCAGCCGACTGCATGTCCCCGATGAGGGCGTAATCCTCGATCCGCATGCTCGCTACGCTACACGCTGTAACCGCATGAACAGCTGAGTCAGCGGCCCGATCGCGGCGGCGAACGCCAGCGTGCCGATGCCGACGGTGCCGCCGAGCAGCCACCCGGCGATCAGGACGGTGACCTCGATGAGGGTCCTGGCCAGCCGGATCGACAGGCCCAGCCTGGCCAGGCCGGTCATCAGGCCGTCGCGGGGCCCCGGGCCCATGCCCGCGCCGATGTAGAGGGCGGTCGCGAAGGCCACGGACACGATCGCTGCCACCAGGAACAGCCAGCGCAGGGCCAGGTCGCCTGGGGTGGGCGCGAGCCAGATGGTGGCGTCGGCGAACAGGCCGAGCAGCAGGACGTTGCTGATCGTGCCGACGCCGGGCTTCTGGCGGAGCGGGATCCAGAACACCATGACGAGCGCGCCGACCACGATGATCCAGGTGCCGATCGTCCAGCCGGTCCGTACGGCCAGGCCCTGGTGGAACACGTCCCACGGGTCGTTGCCGAGGGTGGACTCGACCTGGAGGCCGATGCCGGCGCCGTACAGGGCGAGGCCGGAGTAGAGGCGGATCAGCCTGGCCGGCAGGGAAGCGGTGCGAATCGAGAGCTCAGTCATAGTGCCTCGATCCTCCCTGCCCCGGCTTGCCGGTTAAAGGGCCAATTTGGCGAAATGGCCTTACATTGGGCGCATGGAGATGAGCGCGGGGCACCTGGCCCGCCTGGTCGAGGTGCCGCCGGACGCGCGGCCCTACTACCGGGCCCTGGCGGCGGCCGTCCGCGACCGCATCCTGGACGGGCGGCTGCCGGTCCGGGTCCGGATGCCCGCGGAACGCCAGCTGGCCGAGACGCTCGGGGTGAGCCGGACCACCGTGACCACCGCCTACGACCGGCTGCGCGGCCAGGGCTACCTGGAGAGCCGCCAGGGCGCGGGCAGCTGGTCCGCCCTGCCCGACCCCAGCTCCTGCCTGGACAACCCGTGGTCGAAGGCCGACGACGGCGGCCTGCTCCCGCTGCACGCCGCCGCCCTGCCCGCCTCCGGCTTCCTCGGCGAGGCATTCGCGCACGCCGGCGAGAACTACCACCGGTTCACCCTCGGCCTGGGCTACGACCCGGTCGGCCTGCCCGCCCTCCGGGAGGCCGTCGCGAAGCGCTACACGGAGCGCGGCCTGGCCACCAGGCCCGACCAGATCATCGTGACCACCGGCGCGCAGCAGGGCATGCACCTGCTGATGACGCTCCTGGCCGGGCCGGGCGACCCGGTCCTGCTGGAGTCCCCGACCTACCCGCACGCCATCGACCTGGCCCGGCTGCGCTCGGCCAGGATCGTGCCGGTCGGCGTCCCCGCCGACGGCCGCCACCTGGACCTGCTGGTCAGCGCGGTACGGCAGTCGGGGGCCCGGCTCGCCTACCTGATCCCCGACTTCCACAACCCGACCGGCCACCTGATGACCGCCGACGACCGGGCCGGTCTGGTCGCCGCCGCCCGGCGGCACGACGTGACCGTGATCGTGGACGAGACCTGGGCAGAACTCGCCATCGACGACCCCGCGCAGCCCCCGCCCACCGCCGTCTTCGACACCGACGGACGGGTGATCTGCGTCGGCTCCGCCTCCAAGCTCTGGTGGGGCGGCCTGCGGATCGGCTGGGTGCGGGGGAGCGCCGCCCTGGTCCGCCGCCTGGCCACGCTGCGCGCCTCGGTGGACATCGCCAGCGCGCTGTTCGAGCAGCTCGCGGTGGCGCGCCTGTTCGAGCGCATCGAGGAGACCAGGGCGGAACGGCGGCGGATCCTGGCCGCCGCCCGCGCCGCCCTGGTGGCGGCGCTCCGCCGCGAGGTCCCGGAATGGAGTTTCCGGATCCCCGGCGGCGGCGGTTCGCTCTGGGTCCGGCTGGACGCCCCGATCGCCACGCCGCTCGCAGAAGCGGCCGCCGTCGCCGGGGTACGGCTCGCGCCGGGCCCCTGGTTCGGCGTCGACGGCACCCTGGAAGGCCACCTGCGGCTGCCGTTCACCCAGCCGCCGGACGTGCTGGCCGACGCCGTGCGCCGGATCGCCGCGTCCAGGGGGATGGTCGGCCGCCGCCCCCGGGCCTCGCTCATTCCGGCGCTGTGACGCCCCTGGCCAGCGGCGCCCGCCAGGAGTAGCGCATCGCCAGCATGCGCAGCGTGAAGGCCAGCAGGGCGGCGGCCAGGGTGGCGGCGAAGTCGTACACGCCCAGCCGGGACAGCACGGCCATCAGGGCGGCGCCGACCATGGCGGGGACGGCGTAGAGCTGCCGGTCGTACAGCAGCGTCGGGGTCTCGCCGGACAGCAGGTCGCGCAGGATGCCGCCGCCGACCGCGGTGCAGACGCCGAGCAGCACCGCGTGCGGCGCGGACAGGCCGAACAGCAGCGCCTTCTCGGTGCCGACCGCGCAGAACAGGCCGAGCCCGGCCGCGTCGAACACCAGGATGGCGGGCATCAGCCGGGTCACCTGGGGATGCCAGAAGAACACCACGGCCGTCGCCGCCACCGGCACCAGCAAATAGCCGACGTCGCGGAACGCGGCGGGCTGGATGCCGATGAACAGATCCCGCAGCACGCCGCCGCCGACGGCGGTGAAGAACGCCAGGACCGCCATCCCGACCACGTCCAGCCGCTTCCGCACGCCCTGCAGCGCCCCGGAGATGGCGAAGACGAAGATCCCGGCGAGATCGAGTACAGGTGTCACCGGAGAATCATCCCATCACCGGGTCTATGCCGGAAAATTCTCGCCGAAATGGGGGGTTGTCAGGGATTGCTTACACATGATGCGATGCAGGCCACCTGTACGCACACCCGGAGGAGCGGAATGGCGAATCCTCAGGTCCTTGAGGAGCGCGCGGCGATCGAGCGGGACATCGCCGGCCGGACCATCTGTCAGCAGCTCGCGGAGACGGCCGAGCGATATCCCGACTCGCCCGCCTATTCCGACCCGGTGGAGGGCGGCTGGGCCACCCTGACCTTCGCCGAAGCCCGGCAGCGGGCGCTGGAGATCGCGGCCGGCTTCGCGGCCCTCGGCCTGGCGCCCGGCGAGGCCGTCGCGCTGATGATGGTCAACCGCAGCGAGCACGTGCTGGCCGACCTGGGCGCGGTGCACGCCGGCGGCGTCCCGGTCTCGGTCTACAGCACGTTCGCGCCCGACCAGGTCTCCTTCGTGGCGCGGGACGTCGGCGCGAAGATCGTGGTGCTGGGCGGGCCGCGCGAGTTAGCCCGCTGGGAGCCGGTCCTGGCCGAGCTCCCCGGCATCACGAAGATCATCATGCTGGAGGGCGCGACCGGCGACCAGCTGTCCTGGGCCGACTTCCTGGCCCTCGGCGCGGCGGCGCTGGCCGGCGACCCGGACGCCAACGAAGCCCGGTGGCGCGCGGTCGGCCCCGAGGACACGCTGACCGTGCTGTACACCTCCGGCACCACCGGCATGCCGAAGGGCGTGCCGCTGACCCACCGCAACGTGCTGTTCGAGGTGGCCGCCACCGACCGGATGACCTCGCTGCCCAGCCAGGGCACCCAGATCTCCTACCTCACCTACGCGCACATCGCCGAGCGGGC
Source organism: Acrocarpospora corrugata (assembly GCF_009687845.1). Classification (GTDB taxonomy): domain Bacteria; phylum Actinomycetota; class Actinomycetes; order Streptosporangiales; family Streptosporangiaceae; genus Acrocarpospora; species Acrocarpospora corrugata. The sequence goes on along the minus strand of NZ_BLAD01000046.1, from coordinate 21,223 downwards.
CCTGTCCCTCTACCTGCCCCTGTTCAAGGTCTCCCACGTGCACTTCTGCACCGACCTGGCCAATCTCGGCGCCACCCTCGGCGCGGTCAAGCCGGTCATGTTCTTCGGAGTGCCCAGGGTCTGGGAGAAGATGATGGCCCGGCTCCAGGCGCTGCTGGCCACCCAGCCGGAGGAGCAGCAGGAGAACGTGCGCGCCGCGATGGCCGCCGGGCTCGCCTACGTGGAGGCCGGCCAGCACGGCGGCGTGCTGACCCCCGAGGTCCAGGCCGCCTACGAGCAGGCCGACGCCGCGCTGCTGGCCATCATCCGGATGATGATCGGCTTCGAGAACGCCGGCTGGCTGGCCACCGCCGCCGCCCCGATGCCGCTGGAGGTCCAGCGCTTCTTCGCCGGCCTCGGCCTCAAGGTCCTCGACGTGTACGGCATGACCGAGACCACCGGCGCGTTCACCGCCAACAGCCCCGACAGCTACCGCCTCGGCACGGTCGGCCGCGCCGAGCCCGGCGTCGAGGTCAGGATCGCCGAGGACGGCGAGATCCTCACCCGCAGCCCGCTCAACACCGCCGGCTACCTCAACCGCCCCGAGGCCAGCGCCGAACTGCTGGACGAGGACGGCTGGCTGCACACCGGCGATGTCGGCTCCGTCGACGCGGACGGCTTCGTCCGGATCGTGGACCGCAAGAAGGAACTCATCATCACCGCCGGCGGCGAGAACATCTCCCCCGCCAACATCGAGAACTACCTCAAGGAACACGCCCTCATCGGCCAGGCCCTCGCGTACGGCGACAGCCGCCCCTACCCCGTCGCCATCCTCACCCTGGACGGCGAGGTCGCGCCCGGCTGGGCCCAGGCCAACGGCATCGCGTTCGATTCGCTCGCCGAGCTGGCCGAGCATCCGGACGTGCTCAAGACCGTGGAGGCCGCCATCGAGGCGGCCAACGAGAAGCTCGCCCGGGTGCAGCAGGTGAAGAAGTGGCGGCTGCTGCCGGTGGAGTGGACGGCGGAGACCGAGGAGCTCACCCCGAGCCTGAAGCTCAAGCGCCGGGTGATCCACGCGAAGTACGCGGAGATCATCGACGACATGTACCGGGACTGATCCCGGCGGGGCCGCCCTGCACCAGGGCGGCCCTGTTTGTTTGCCATTCGGGGCGTGTGTCGGGTCCGATCCCATTGCCGGGCGTTGCCTAGCGTTCTGCGCCATGACGAGACGAATGCTCGCGACGCTGACCGCCGTCATGACGCTCGCCTGGCCCGGGGTCCCGGCCGAGGCCACCGAGCCGGAACTGGCGATCAGCTCCATCAGTTTGCGCCCGGACGAGCCGGTGGTCCGGGCCACCGGGTCGGTGCGGCTGGTGATCGACGTGGTGGCGCGGGGGGCGCATGGCGTACGGGGGGTGACGGTCCTGGTCGAGCCGGGGCGCCCGCCGGCCGGCGCGAAGACCGTGACCGCCGCCGAGGCGCCCGCACTGCCACCGGCCAAGCCGGTAGTCCCACCGGCCAAGCCCGCCGTTCCGGTGGTTCCACCGGCCAAACCGGCCGTTCCGGTGGTTCCGGCGGTCAAACCCGCCAAGCCCGTCGTTCCCGCGGTGCCGCCGGTCAAGCCCGCCGCCGGGTACGCCTTCACGGCCTCCGACGCCACCGTGGTCCGGCCGCCGGTGGGGTTCCACCGGTTCCGGCTGGCGGGGGACGGCTGGGAGACCTGGCGGTTCAATCCGCGGGTGGGGCTGTCTCGGTGGTATCCGAGCGGCGTGTGGACGGTCGGGGCGACGGCGGTCGATCGGGCCGGTAACGAGGTCAAGGCGTACACGACGTTCAACCTGCGGCGGGAGACGGCGCTGGAGGGGTTCGCGGTGAGTGAGAAGAAGCGGGTCCGGGTGTCGGGGACGCTGACCCGGCTGGATCCGTACGGGCTGGTCGCGCACCGGCCGTTCGGCCGGCAGCCGCTGCTGATCCGGTTCCGCGAGGAGGAGAGCGAGGGTGAGAGCGAGGGTGAGAGCGAGGGTGAGAGCGAGGGCGAGTGGCGGACGGTCGGGAAGGCCAAGACGCGACCGGACGGTTGGTTCGACCGGAAAGTCCCCAAGGCCGGAGATGGCGTATATCGGGTGGAATTCGCGTCTACCACGCATTATGCGGGCGATGTCAGCCCCGGACGCCGCCCACGGCGTAATTAGACGCACGAGACGCGGATTCCGTTGCCAGATTGTGATCAGTATTTAGGTGTCTTGGACGCAACTTTTCCCTGTCTGGATGCGTCTATGACGTAGGCGCGGTCTACCTCAGATCGCGTGTGTTAACGGGGAGAGGAAGCACCCTCTATGGTCAGACGAATGGCAACCGCCTTAGTGGCGGCCACCGTGGGCGCTGCGGTGCTCTCGGTGGCGGGACCCGCGTACGCGGACCCCGGCCCTAATGATGGGCACCATCCCGGGCCCGACCCGAAGATCACGAGCATCGTGGTCAACCCCAGCGAGGTGGTGCTCACGCGCCACCGCGACTCGGCGACCGTCTCGGTCACCGTCAAGGGCGTGGACCTCAAGTCCGCGCAGGTCTACTTCCTTCCCAAGGGGCACCATTGGGGCGGCGGAGACAACGACGGCGGCCACGGCGGCAACGACGGGCCGTGGGGTCAGAAAGATGACGCCGAGAAGAACGTGATGTACAAGCCGACCTGGTTCTCGGAGACCTACTCCAAGACCATCGGCTGGAACGACACGGTCGGCTCGTGGAGCGTGCGCGTTGTCGCCTGGGGCGTCAACGGCCGGAAGGTTTTCGGCGACAGCTCGTTCTTCGTCAAGCACAACACCTGGACTCCGCCGAGGAGTCCGAAGGGGACCCGGTTCGTGGGCTTCAACGCGAGCCCCGAGCCGGTCAAGCAGGGCCGCAAGCTGACCCTGTCCGGTCGCCTTCAGGTCGCCCAGTGCTACGGCGACCACTACTACAAGTGGGACAGGGCGCGAGTCGAACTCGATGGCAGCAGCAGCTCCGGCTCCTGCTACGAAAGCCGTAAGTACTGGCACGACTGGTACAAGCTCGGCTGGGAAGACATCGATGTCTACTTCCTGCCCAAGGGCTCGCACAAGTGGCGCTACGTCGACACGATCGAGACCAACCCTGACGGCACGTTCTACACCAAGGTCAAGGCGCTCAAGTCTGGCAACTGGGGCGTCCGCTTCGAAGGAAACCGCGACCTCGCGGGCTCCGAGGCGTACGACTACGTGAAGGTCGTGAAGTAAGCGGTCTCGCTTTCCGGCAACAGGACGGCCCGGTCTCCCGTGGGGGGCCGGGCCTTCCTGCTGGGGGGCTGCCGCACGTATATTGAACCCCAAAGTTATAGAACCTAGGGGTTATAAGAGTATGGACCAGCTCGACGCGACCTTCGCGGCCCTGGCCGACCCCACCCGCCGCGCCATCCTGGCCCGGCTGGCGGCCGGGGAGGCCACGGTGACCGAACTGGCCGCGCCGTTCGCGATGAGCCAGCCCGCGATCTCCAAGCACCTGAAGGTGCTGGAACGCGCCGGTCTGATCTCCCGCGGCCGGGACGCCCAGCGCCGCCCGTGCCGGCTGGAGGGCCGCAGGCTCAGGGTCGCCACCGACTGGCTCGCCGACTTCCACTGCGGAGACGCAGGCGACTCAGGCCAGCATTGCGACGGCGGCCCGGAAGACGCCGGGCAGGGCGTGCGCGGCCGGGACGATGAGCTGGGCGGTCGGCCGGGCGGTCCTGGCCGCGAGGAGCGCCGCGGTTAACGCCCGATGCTTGACCGACAGGCGCCGCCAGCGGCGTTCGTAGGCGTCCTGCCTGCCTTCGGTGAGGCAGCCGACCAGCGCGTCGGCCGACCGCAGGGCGAGCGACAGGCCCTCCCCGGTGATGGCGTCCACGTAGCCCGCGGCGTCGCCGACCAGGAGCACCCGCCCGGCCACCCGGGCGGTGGCGCGCTGCCGGAGCGGGCCCGCGCCGCGGACCTGGGTGGAGTCGCACCCGTCCAGGCGGGCGGCCAGGGCGGGGAACTCGGCCAGGTGCTCGTGGTAGGGGCGGCGGAGCGAGCTCAGCACGGCCACGCCGACCAGGTCGGGGCCGACGGGGGTGACGTAGGCCTCGCCTTCCGGGGCCCAGTGCACCTCCACGAAGTCGGTCCACGGTTTGATCGCGTAGTGGCGGCGCAGGCCGTACCTGCGGACTCCGGAGAAGGGGCGGGACAAGCCGGTCATGGTCCGGACGGGGGAGTGCAGGCCGTCGGCCGCGACGAGCCAGCGGCCCGTCAGCCCGGCCGCCGCCACGTGGCCGGGGAACTGCCGTAACTCCTCGATCCGGCCGGTCACCACCTCGACGCCGAGGCCGGCCGCGCGGGCGGCGAGTGCGGCGTGCAGGGTGGTACGGCGCACGCCCAGGCCGCTGCGCCCGCCCGGGAAGCCGGCGGCGACGTCGTGCCGCCCGTCCAGGTAGCGGATGCCGCGCAGCGGGTGGCCGGCCACGGTGACGCCGAGGGCGGCCAGCGCCTCGGCGCCGGTCGGCATCAGGCCCTCCCCGCACGCCTTGTCGATCGGGCCGGTCCGCGGCTCGACCACCACCGCCGTCAGCCCGGCCAGCCTGGCCCTGATTGCCGTGGCCAGCCCGGCGGGGCCGCCGCCCGCCACGATCAGGTCGATCACGTCGCGGCGAGGCGTAGCGCGGCCTCCTCGCACCGGATCCTGACCACCATCAGCACCGCGTTCAGCACGGTGAACACCAGCGCGGTCACCCAGGCGGTGTGCGTCAGCGGCAGCGCCGCCCCCTCCACGGCCACCGCCACATAGTTCGGATGCCGCAGCCACCGGTACGGCCCGCCGGTCACCAGCGGCAGCCCAGGAACCACGATCACCCGCGTGTTCCACTGCCGCCCCAGCGTCCTGATGCACCACCAGCGCAGCCCCTGCGCGGCCACGACCAGGGCCAGCATCGGCCAGCCGAGCCACGGCAGGAACGGCCGGCCGGTCGCGTACACCTCGGCCAGGCAGCCCGCCAGCAGCCCGGTGTGCAGCGCGACCATCCACGGATAGTGCCCCTGACCGGACACGACGGCGCCGCGTCTCCGGCTCCACGCCTCGTTGCGCCGCGCCACCACCAGTTCGGCGACCCGTTCCACCCCGACCAGCAGGACCAGCAGCGTGTACCACATGTCGGCCGTCCTACCAGGTCAGCAATACGAGTTCGGAACAGAAGCCGGGGCCCATCGCGATCAGCAGCCCCGGCGTGCCCGGCGGCGGGCGCAGCGCGATGGTGTCCCTGAGCACGTGCAGCACCGACGCCGAGGACAGGTTGCCGATCGAGGCCAGGGAGCGCCAGGTGACGTCCAGCGCGCCCGGCGGCAGGTCCAGGGTCTCGCTCACCGCCTCCAGCACCTTCGGCCCGCCGGGATGGCACACCCAGGCCGACACGTCCCCGACGGTCAGCCCGTGTTCCCCGAGGAAGCCGCGGACGTCGTCGCCCAGGTAGTCCCTGGCCACGTCGGGCACTCCGGCGTCGAGCACGACCCGGAACCCGGTGTCGGTCACGTCCCAGCCCATCACGTGCTCGGAGCCGGGGTACAGGTGGCTGCGGGTGGACACCACGCCCACCGGGGACGTCCCGGCGCGCGCGTCGCCGACGGCGACCACGGCCGCCGCGCCGTCGCCGAACAGGGCGCCCGCGACCAGGTTGGCGGGGCTGATGTCGCCGCGCTGCAGGGTCAGCGAGCACAGCTCGACCGAGAGCAGCACGGCCACCTGCTCCGGCCAGCCGCGCAGGTAGTCGTGCAGCCGGGCGATCCCGGCGGCCCCGGCCACGCAGCCGAGCCCGAAGACGGGCACCCGTTTCACGTCCGGGCGCAGCCCGAGCCGGCCGGCCAGCCTGGCCTCGATGGACGGCGCGGCGATCCCGGTCACCGAGGTGAACATGATCATGTCGACGTCGGCCGGGGTCAGCCCGGCCTCGGCCAGCGCGCCGGTGACGGCCGCCTCGCCCAGCTCCAGGGCGGCCTCGATGAAGAGGTCGTTGGCCATGCCGAAGCCGGACACCTTGGCGTAGCCGTCCAGCGGCAGCACGAGATGGCGGTGCTCCACTTTCGCGCTGCGGTGCAGGCGCTCCAGGACGCGTCGATCGGCTCCGGGACACATCCGCGCGACCGCGTCGGTGATCTCGGCCTGCGGATAGCGATTCGGCGGCAGAACACCACAAACGGCGGCAATACGGGACATCCGGCTCCCCGTCTCACAGGTACCTGTCGGGTCACTAATGCCCATCTTCACCTCGCCCACCCCCCGTCGGGGGACATGCCCCCCTAATCACGGTGTAAGTGATGCGCAGGGAGGGCATTCCGGGTCTGTGAGCGACCCCGCGCCCCCGGTCATCGTCCGGTTCACGCCCGTGCACGGGCTGGTGGCGGCCTGCCATCCCGGGCCCACCCTGGCCGTCACGGCTCTGGTCACCGCGCTGGTGGCGGGGAGCGGGCGGCCGGTCGCGGACTGCGCGGGGGTGGCGCTGGCCGTGCTGGCGGGGCAGCTGTCGGTCGGGTGGTGCAACGACGCCGTGGACGCGGCCAGGGACACCGCCACCGGGCAGCGCGGCAAGCCGGTCGCGCTCGGGCTGATCAGCCCGGCCGCGGTCGGGATCGCGGCGGCGGTGGCGCTGGTGCTGTGCGTGCCGCTGTCGCTGCTGTCGGGGGTGCCGGCGGCGGCCGTGCACGTCAGCGCGGTGGCGGTGGCGTGGGCGTACAACCTGGGGGTGAAGGCCACCGTGCTGTCCTGGGCGCCGTACACGGTGGCGTTCGGGCTGGTGCCGGTGTTCGTCGCGGCCGGTCTGCCCGGGACTCCCCAGCCGGCCTGGTGGGCGGTGGGGGCGGCGGCGCTGCTGGGGTTCGGGGCGCATCTGGCCAACGTGCTGCCCGACATCGACGCCGACCTGGCCACCGGGGTGCGCGGCCTGCCGCAGCGGCTCGGCGCCCGCCGGGTCCGCGTGCTCGCGCCCGTGCCGCTGCTGCTGGCCGCCGGGCTGCTGGTGATCGGGCCGCCGGGGACGCCGGGAATCGCGGGCTGGGCCGCGCTCGCCGCCGCCTCCCTGCTGACGGCGGCGAGCTGGGTGTTCGGGGCACGGCACCCGCGCGCGCCCTTCCTGACGGCCATCGCCGTGGCCGCCGTCGGCGTCACCCTGCTCCTGGTCCAGGGTGTCTAGATCAGGAGTGTGGCCAGGCTGATCCGGAACGGCGTCTTCCCTTCGAAGGTCAGCCGCCGGGTGGTCAGAGCGGTGTTCACGTCCACCGCGTAGACCTCCGCGCCCGACCAGCGTTTCCACACCAGCACCGTCGCCGCGTCCCGCCAGCCCGCCAGCTCCGGCGGGCCCTCCTCCCGCTGCAGCTGGGTGGGAACGTGCACAGGGCCGACCCGGCCGTCGGCCGTGTCGATCAGGCTCAGCTCCGTGTTCCTGCCGCGGTTGCTCAGCAGGGCGAGCCGCGTCCCGTCCGGGGAGACCCTGGCGTAGGCCGGCAGGTACGGGTACCCCTCCTCTTGCGCGCCCGCCCCCGACGGCACGACGGCGTGGGAGTCGCCGTCCGCCTCGAACATGCGCAGGGGGGCCTGCTCGCTCGGGCGGAAGATCTTCGCGGGCGGCGCCGGGGCCTGTACCGGGTAGGAGCCGTCGTCGGCCACACCGAGCACACAGCAGCCGGCGTCCAGGGTGGTGATGTTCCGGCCCGCGAGGTCCATGACGACGGCCCGCGGGGTCGGGGCGGCGGAATAGACCGGCGTGAAGTCGATCGAGAGCCAGGCGCCGGACGCCGACCAGGTGATGTTCACCATGTCCTTCCCGATCGCGGCCCGGTCGGCGGGGAACGCGGTCAGGGTCTTCCTGCCGGTCGTGACGTCCAGGACGGCCAGCCGCGCGTCCTGGTCGAAGTAGGCGAGTCTGGTCCCGTCCGGCGAGACCGCCAGCGCGCCGAGATGGGCGTACATCCGGGCGCGCGGGTCCGGTTCGAACCCGTCCGCCACCCGGAATTCCGCGCCCTCGGTGGTGCGCACCCGCCACTGGGCGCAGCCCGGCACTCCGCGATGGTCGCACTGCACCGTGTAGGCGAGCACGATCGGCGCGGTGCCACCCCCGGGCAGCGGCCGGGGCGGCTCGGCGGCGACCGTGATCGCCTGGTCCGGCACGCCGAGCACGGCCTCCTGGTCCGCCGGCCGCACCAGCGTCACCACCGCGACCGTCGCCGTCACCAGCGCCGCCGCCAGCAGCGGCGCGAACACCGCGCGCGCCCGCCGCCGCCTGGCCCGCCTGATCGCGCGTTCCGCCATGCCCCCGATCGGCGGACCGCTGTCGGCGATCTCCCGCAAGGTCTCGCGCAAACCTGTCATCTGGCACCTCCCGACCGTGCGGAATCCGTCTCGGCGAGCAGCTCGGCCAGCTCGGGCGCGATGCTCCGCAGCCGCCGCAGCGCGTGATGGGTCTGGCTCTTCACCGTCCCCGCGGAGCACCCGAGCAGCCGGGCCGTCTCCGCCTCGCCGAGGTCCTCGTAGAACCGCAGGACCAGCACCGCCCGCTGCCGGGGCGTCAGCCGCGCCATCGCCCGCTGGAGGACCAGCCGCCGTACCGAGGCGTGGGTGAAATCGTCGGTTCCGGTCGCGTCGGCGATCTCGGCGACGGCCACCTCCCGGTTCCGCCGCACCCGCCACCAGGAGACCGACTCCCGGTAGAGAGCCGTCCTGGCGTACGCCTCCGGGTTGCCGTCCCGCTCGATCCGCTGCCACCGCGCCGCCAGCCTGGACAGCACGATCTGCAGCAGGTCCTCGGCCAGGTGCCGTTCGCCCGTCAGCAGGTACGCGGTCCCCATGAGCGCGGGACCGCGCGCCAGCACGAACTCACGAAACCCCTCATATCCATCCACCACACCCCGTATACGGGATCAACCCCCGGAATGGTTGGCGTCGTCAGCCCTTGTAGTTGAAGACCTGATGCAGGGTGTGCCGGATCTCCACCAGATCCCGCTGGTCGGCCATGACCTTGTCGATGGACTTGTACGCCTTCGGGTGCTCGTCCACCAGCGCCGCCGCCCTGCTCGCGTTCCAGGTACGGCCCCGCATGGCCTCCCGCAGCGACCGCGCCGTCAGCTCCCGCCGCGCCTGCCCCCGCGACATCCGCCGCCCGGCCCCATGCGAGCAGGAGTTGTACGACTCCGGGTTCCCCCGCCCCCGCACGATGTACGACTGCGTCCCCATCGACCCGGGAATGACCCCGTCATCCCCGCGGTCGGCCTTGATCGCGCCCTTCCGGGTGATCCACAGGTCGGTCCCGAAATGCCGCTCCCGCTGCGCGAAATTGTGGTGACAGTTGATCGTCTCCACCATCTCGCCGCGCTTCACCAGGCTGAACAGCGCGTTGTTGAGCACCACGTTCATCCGGGCCCGGGACGCCATCGCGTACGCCTGCGCCCACAGCATGTCCTCGATGTAGGCGGTGAACTCCGGCGTGCCCTGGACCAGGTAGGCCATCGCCGGGTCCTCCAGCGCGATCGCCTGCCGCGCCATCATGTTCTTGGCGTCCACGATGTGCCGGGTCGCCAGCTGGTTGCCGATCCCGCGCGAGCCGGAGTGCAGCACCGTCCAGACCCGGCTCCGCTCGTCCAGGCAGACCTCGACGAAGTGGTTGCCCGAGCCCAGCGTGCCGAACTGCACGGACACGGTGTGCGCCTGCTTGGCGGTCAGCTCGGTGTGCGGGCGGCCCAGCTCGTCCAGCGCCCGGTCGATCGTGCTGTCGTCGTGGCCCTTGCCGACCCCGGCCGGGATGCGGCTCTCCACCAGCGGCATCAGCGCGTCCAGCGACTGCGGCAGGTCCTCGGCCCGCAGCGAGGTCCTGGTCGCGATCATGCCGCAGCCGATGTCCACCCCCACGGCGGACGGGATGATCGCGCCCTCGGTCGGAATGACCGACCCCACGGTGGCGCCGATGCCGACGTGCGCGTCCGGCATGAGCGCGACATGGCCCGCCACGATGCTCATCCTGGCGGCCCGCGCGGCCTGCGCGACCGCGCCCGGGTCCAGGTCACTCGCCCACGAAAGCACGTTCGGGGCGACCTCGTTCGGCATGATGATCCTTTCCGTCGGATCCAGTGTGCCCAGCCACCGGAGGAGATCCCACTGGTTTTACGGCCGGCGAGAATTGGCTCGCATGAGCGGGGCCGGCTTAAATATGCTCGGCGGGTGCCCAGCTCGTGGCCCTTCGCGGGGAGATCGGCGCCGCTGGCGACGCTGAGGTCCGCGGCTCGGGGGATCGTCGTGACCGGACCCGCCGGAGCGGGCAAGAGCCGCCTGGTGGCGCAGGCCGTCCAAGACCTTGAGGGAGTGGCCTGGGTGCGGGCCACCGCGTCGGCGGCCGAGATCCCGCTCGGCGCCTTCGCCCACCTGGTGCCGCAGACGCCGCCGGCGGGCAACCCGCTGAGCTGGGCGGCGGCGGCGATCGACGCGGCCACGCTGGTGGTGGACGACGCGCACCTGCTCGATCCGGTGTCGGCCGCGCTGGTGCACCGGCTGGTCCTGGACGGCCGGGTCCGGGTGCTGGCCACGGTCCGCGCGGGCGCGGCGGCGCCGGACGCGGTGGTCGCGCTCTGGAAGGACGACCTGGTGCCCCGGCTCGATCTGGAGCCGCTCTCACCGGCCGAGACCGAAGACCTGCTCGCCGCCGCCCTCGGCGGCCGGATCGAGACCGGCGCCCTCGCCCGGTTCTGGGAGACCAGCCAGGGAAACCCGCTCTACCTGCGCGAACTCGTGCTCTCCGGAGTGCTGCGGGACGTCGGCGGGCTCTGGCTCTGGCACGGCACGCTCACCCTGACCAGCACGCTGCGCGAGACGATCGCAGCCCGCATCGGCGAACTGACCGCCGAGGAACGCGACACCGTCGAACTCCTCGCCTACGGTGAACCACTCGGCCTGGACTCCCCGGTCCTGGAACGGCTGGAGACCCGGCAGCTGATCACCGTGCAGCCGGACGGCAGGCGCCTCCAGGTCCGGCTCGCGCATCCCCTCTACGGGGAGGTCATCCGGGACTCGTGCGGCACGCTCCGCACCCGCGCCGTGCTCCGGCGGCTGGCCGCCATGATCGAGGCGACCGGCGGGCGGCGCCGCGAGGACGTGCTCAGGATCGCCGTCTGGCGGCTCGACGGCGGCGCGCCCGGCGACCCGGCCCTGCTCGCCCGCGCCGCCGAGCAGGCCAGATCGGTCCGCGACCTGGCGCTGGCCGAGCGGCTGGCCAGGGCCGCCATCGAGGCGGGCGGGGGAGTCGCGGTGCGGCTCAGCCTCGCCACCATCCTCAGCTACCAGGACCGCTATGCCGAGGCCGAAGAGGTGTTCCGGCAGCTGGCGGAGTCCGGCCTGACCGGCGACCGCCGGGTCGACTGCGCGACCACGCGCGCGCTCAACCTGCAGTGGGGACTGGGACGCCTGGACCAGGCGCTCCAGGTGCTGGACGCGGCCGACGACGGCCAGATCAGCGTCGACGGGCGGCAGGGGCTCGGCTTCGTCGCCGGAGCGATCACCGCGTTCGGCGGGGACCTGGACGCCGCCACCGCCCGCCTGGACGCCGCGCAACGGCTCGGGCCGCCCAGCTCGCGCGCAATGCGCGCCGGCGGCGTCACCCGCGCGCTCGTGCTGGCCGCCGCCGGCCGGGCCACCGACTGCCGGGCCTGGATCGAGACCCTGCTGGCCAGGCTCGGACCGGACGCCGACCTCTACCCGAGCATGACCAACTCGCTGACCGAGGCCCGGATCAGGATCGCTCTGTCGACCGGGGACCTGCCGGAGGCCCTGCGCCTCGCCGAGCACGCCCGCCGCCAGGACGACTGGGCCCGCACCAGCGCCCAGTTCGGGGCCTACCGCGCCACGGCGCTCCGGCTGGCTGGGCGGGTCGGCGAGGCCCTGGCCGCCGCCGGGGAAGCGGTCGCGCTGCTGCCGCCGCGAAGCGTCGTGGCCGGAAGCTGCCTGGGCGAACTGGCCCACGCGCAGGCACTGCTCGGCGACGTGGCGGCGGCCGAGGCCACCCTGGCCAGGGCGCAGGACGCGGCCGTGGCCGCCGGGCCCGCCACCGAGGTCCCGCTCCAGCTCGCCCGCGTCTGGACGCTCGCCGCCAGAGGCGACATCACCGGCGCGGTCGAAATCGCCCTGGCGGTCGCCGCCAGCCCCTACCCCACCTACGCCATGGTCGGCCTGCACGACCTCGTCCGCCTCGGCCACCCGGCCGTGGCCGCCGCCCGCCTCGCGGAACTCACCGTGGACGGCCCCCTCCGCGCCCTGCTGGTACGGCACGCCACCGCCGCCACCCCCGGCGACCTGGACGAGGTCTCCCTCGGCTTCGAAGCCTTCGGCATGCTCTTACACGCGGCCGAGGCGTCCGCCACGGCGGCCCTGGCGTACCGGGACCTGGGACTGCTCCGCGGCGCCCGCGCGGCCGAGACGCGGGCCTGGACGCTGACCCGGCGCTGCCAGGGCGCGCACACCCTCGCCCTGCTCGACCTGGAGGTCCCCGGCCTGACCCCGCGCCAGCGCGAGGTGGCCGTCCTGGCCGCCCGCGGCCTCACCAACCGCGAGATCGCGGAACGCCTGGTCCTGTCGATCAGAACCGTGGCCAACACGCTGTACGCGGTGTACGAACGCACCGGCGTCAACGACCGGGCCGCACTGGCGGACCTCCTGGACGCCCGCCGGGAGTGACCCTCGCTTTGGAGCGCCGTTGATCGGAGGCATAGGGTGGAAAGGTCTTTCGCGATGGAGGTATGCCCGTGCTGGTCGACTCGTTTGGGCGGGTGGCGACAGACCTGCGGGTGTCGCTGACCGACCGGTGCAACCTGCGGTGCACATATTGCATGCCGCCGGAGGGGCTGGATTGGCTGCCCAAACCCGAGTTGCTGACCGCTGACGAGATCGTGCGCCTGGTCCGGATCGGGGTGGCCCGGCTCGGCGTCACCGAGGTGCGCTACACCGGCGGGGAGCCGCTGCTCCGCCGCGAACTGCCCGAAATCGTGGCGCGCACCTCGTCGCTCGGCGCGGAGATCTCGCTCACCACCAACGGGATCGGGCTCGCCCGGCTGGCCGGGCCGCTGGCCGAGGCCGGGCTGCACCGGGTCAACGTGTCGCTGGACACCCTCGACCGGGACGTCTTCGTCAAACTCTCGCACCGGGACCGGCTCAAGGACGTGCTGGCCGGCCTGGCGGCGGCCGACGCGGCCGGGCTCACCCCGGTGAAGGTCAACACGGTCCTGATGCGCGGCATCAACGACCACGAGGCGGTCCCGCTGCTCCGCTTCTGCCTCGACCGGGGGTACGAGCTGCGCTTCATCGAGCAGATGCCGCTGGACGCCCAGCACGGCTGGACCAGAGCCGGGATGATCACAGCCGACGAGATGCTCGCCGCGCTCCGCACCGGGTTCGAGCTCACCGACGCCGATCCGGCCGAACGCGGCAGCGCTCCCGCCGAACTGTTCCTGGTCGACGGCGGACCGGCCAAGGTCGGGGTGATCGGCTCGGTGACGCGGCCGTTCTGCGGCGCCTGCGACCGGGTCAGGCTGACGGCCGACGGCCAGGTCCGCAACTGCCTGTTCGCGACCGAGGAGTCCGATCTGCGGGCGGCGATGCGGGGCGGGGCGTCCGACGGCGAACTCGCCGACCGCTGGCTGGCCGCGGTCCGGATCAAGAAGGCCGGGCACGGCATCGACGACCCCAGCTTCCTGCAGCCCGCCCGGCCGATGTCAGCCATCGGCGGCTGACATGCACGTCCCCCGCGCGGACGGGCCGGCCTCCCGGACCCGCTATGACGCACTGGTGCTCACCGGCGGGCGGGCCAGCCGCTTCGGCGGCGGGGACAAACCCGGCGCGCTGGTCGGCGGGCGCTCGCTGCTCGAACGCGTCGTCACGGCCGTCGCCGGGGCGGACCGCCTGATCATCGTGGGCGATCGGCGGGAGATCGACTGGCCGGGAGAGCTGCTGTTCGCCCGCGAGGACCCGCCGGGCGGCGGGCCGGTCCCCGCGCTCCGGGCGGGCCTGGTCCACGCGGCGGCGCCCTGGGTGGCCCTGCTCGCGGGCGACCTGCCCTTCCTCACCGCCCTCGACGTCGAAGCCCTGCTCGCGGCGGCCGGGACGGGAGCCGTGCTGGTGGACGACACCGGGCGCGAGCAGTGGCTCGCCGGGGTGTGGCGGCGCGAGGTGCTGGCCGGCGCGCTCGCTCGTTACGATGGGCGCTCGCTGCACGGCGTGCTCGGGCCCCTCGAACCGGCCCTGGTGGCCGTACGGGACCGGGTGCCGTGGTTCGACTGCGACACCGCAGACGATCTGGCGCAGGCCAACCGACAGGAGACGGCGTGAACGTGCTGGAGGAGTGGACCGCGCGGGTCTGCGCGGAACTGGGCGTGGATCCCGCCAGCCTGGACCGGGACGCGGTCCTCGACCTGACCAGGGACGTCGCGCACGGCGTCGCCCGCCCCGCCGCCCCGCTCACCGCCTACCTGCTGGGCCTCGCCCAGGGCGCGGGCACCGCCCCGCCGGACGCGCTGGCCCGCCTCTCCGCCCTCGCCGAGAACTGGTCCCGCGAATAAGCGTGTCAAGCCGACGGTCAAGGACTTGATCCAGAATTGGGCCGGACGGTGCTGTCACCAGAACTGAGCACGGTCCCAGAAGAGGGCGATGCCGGGTGGTTACGGGGGCAAACCACCCGGCATCGCTTCATCGGCGTTCCGACGGGGGCCCGGAACGCCGGCACCAGCGCTCCGACGGGGGACCAGAGCGCTTGGCTAAACTGTACACCTACCACCCTTGGGATGCGTCAAGACTTAGTCACGACCCGATCTCGCGTCGATGCCGTGGTATCTCGTTTTGGTTAGATTCAGCATCGTCCAAGGGTGAGGGCAGACCCGCGGCCCGTTCGTTCGCCCCGATCACGGCAAGGTACGGCAAAAGAACCGCGCCCGCGATGAACAGTGCACGGATCGGCCACGGAGCGGGCAGCGCGACGGCCAGGATCAGGCAGACCACACGGATGCTCATTTTGATGACGTAGGAGATCTCGCGCTTGCGGATATCCGCGGACAGGCTCGGCTGCGCATCCGTCACCTGATGGACTTCCGGCCGGTTACGGCGTCTGACCTTCATGTTTCCACCCTACGCCGCCGCGATACGATCATTTGAGCTACGAGGAGTGGGGAGGACGTCATGGGGGATCGCACATACCGGGTCACCGAAATCGTCGGCACGTCGGGGGAGAGCGTCGATCAGGCCATCCGCAACGGAGTCCGGCGGGCCGCGCAGACCCTGCGCCACCTCGACTGGTTCGAGGTGCTGGAGGTGCGCGGCCACATCGAGGACGGCGAGGTAGCCCACTTCCAGGTCTCGATGAAAGTGGGCTTCCGCCTGGAGGACTCCGAATAGCCCGCTAGTTCGCCTGGCTGACCGTCGACATGTTGAAGTCGGGCACCCGGACCGGCGGCATCACCGCGCGGGTGAAGTAGTCGTTCCACTCGCGCGGCAGGGTCTGCTCGCTCGCCCCCACCTGGGTGAGCCGCCCGAGCAGGTCCACCGGCGACTCGTTGAACCGGAAGTTGTTGACCTCGCCGACGACCTCGCCGTTCTCCACCAGGTAGACACCGTCCCTGGTGAGGCCGGTGAGCAGCAGCGACTGCGGGTCCACCTCGCGGATGTACCACAGGCAGGTGAGCAGCAGCCCGCGCTCGGTGGCGGCGATCATGTCCTCCAGCGTGCCCGCGCCGGTCGGGCTCTCCATGATCAGGTTGTCGATCTGCGGGGTGGTGGCCAGCCCGGTCAGCTCCGCGGAATGCCGGGTCTGGATCAGGTTGGCCAGCGTGCCGCCGGAG
This sequence comes from Acrocarpospora corrugata, assembly GCF_009687845.1. Taxonomy (GTDB): domain Bacteria; phylum Actinomycetota; class Actinomycetes; order Streptosporangiales; family Streptosporangiaceae; genus Acrocarpospora; species Acrocarpospora corrugata. The sequence continues at coordinate 5,372 of NZ_BLAD01000046.1, read as the reverse complement.
ATCCAGTTCGTCTGGTCCAGCGGCAGGCCGTTGTCGAACACCGACTGCTCCCGCCCCGACGCGTGCGCGACCGCGAAGTCCACGCACTCCACGCCCGGGTGACGCGGGTCGCTGAACAGCCGGATCGGCGTGCCGGACAGCTGCTCGCCGACCCGCGTGCCGCCCCCCGGCTTGGCGAAGACGGTACGGCCGTCGGCCGCGTCCCTGGCCCCCGCCGACCAGTAGAGGTAGATCATCAGGTCGGAGACCGCGGTCGGCGGCAGAATCGTCTCGTACCGCCCGGCGGGCAGGTCGATCCGGCGTTTGGCCCAGTCGAGCCGCTTGGCCAGGGTGTCGTCCAGCGCGGCCACGTCCACGTCGGTGAAGTCCTTGGTGGCCACGCCGGCCCAGGCCGAGCGGGACATGTCGGGGGACTTGGCGTTCAGCTCAAGGCGGCCGGTCGGCTGGTCGTAGCGGCGGCGCAGGCCACCGCTGGTGCCGACGAAGACCGAGTTCACCAGGTGCTCGGCGAACCCGTACAGCCGGCGGCCGGAGGATTCTGCGGTGGCGAAGGCCTCGCCCAGGGCCGGGGCGAACGCGGCGAACACCTCGATCGAGGTGGGTTCCGCCGGGGCCGACCAGTCGGCCTGCGCGAAGCCGTCCACCAGCGGGCGGGCGTCCTCGGACGGCTGCGCGTCCCTGGCCGCCGCGTCGGCCGCGGCGACCACGTCGGCCAGCTGGTCGGGCCGGACGGCGGCGCGGGACACCACGCCCACGCCGGCCCCGGCGATCGAGATCACCGTCAGCTGGGACGAGCGGGCCACGCCGTTGGTGGTGAGGGTGTTGCCCGCGAAGCGCAGGTTGGCGCTGGAGCCCTCGTCCACGATGACGACGCGGTCATCCGCCCCCGGTAGCGCCAGAGCGCGTTCGACAGTCTCCTGCGGGGTCACTTGCCGCCCTCCTGCACCGTGTTGAGGATCCGTACATTCCGGAAGCGCGCGGACGGGCAGCCGTGGCTGACCGGCGCGACCTGGCCGGGCTGGCCCTTGCCGCAGTTGAAGGCGCCGCCCAGCACGTAGGTCTGCGGGCCGCCCACCGCGTCCATGGAACGCCAGAAGTCGGTCGTGGTGGCCTGGTAGGCCACGTCGCGCAACTGCCCGGCCAGCGCACCGTTCACGATCTTGAAGAACCGCTGCCCGGTGAACTGGAAGTTGTAGCGCTGCATGTCGATCGACCAGCTCTTGTCGCCGAGCACGTAGATGCCGTTCTCCACCCCGGCGATCAGCTCGTCGGTGGACGGGCCGGCCTCGGCCGGCCGCAGCGAGACGTTGGCCATGCGCTGGATCGGCGGGTGGCCGGGGGAGTCGGCGAAGGCGCAGCCGTTGGAGCGGCCGAAGCCCGTCAGCAGCGCCATCCGGCGGTCCAGCTGGTAGCCGGTCAGGGTGCCGTCGGTGACGATGTCGAAGGACTGGGCCCGCACGCCCTCGTCGTCCCAGCCGACCGTGGCCAGGCCGTGCTCGGCGGTGCGGTCCCCGGTCACGTTCATGATCTTGGAGCCGTAGGTGAGCTCGCCGAGCTGGTCGAAGGTGGCGAACGAGGTGCCCGCGTAGGCGGCCTCGTAGCCGAGCGCCCGGTCCAGCTCGGTGGCGTGGCCGATCGACTCGTGGATCGTCAGCCACAGGTTGGAGGGGTCGACCACCAGGTCATACCGCCCGGACTGGACCGAAGGGGCGGCCAGCTTCTCGGCCAGCAGCGCGGGCAGGGCGGTCAGCTCCGCGGGGAAGTCCCAGCCGGTCCCGGTCAGGTACTCATACCCCCGCCCGGCCGGCGGGGCCAGCGTGCGCATGTCGTCGAAGCGCTCGCCGTCGCTCTTCATCGCGGTCAGCTGCGGATGCACCCTGACCCGCTGCTGGGTGGTCACCGTGCCCACCGAGTCGGCGTAGAACTTCTGCTCCTTGACCTGCATCAGCGACGCCGACACGTGGTCGACCTGGCCGAGCAGGCCGCCCGACCACTCGCCCAGCAGCGCCACCTTGTCGCGCAGCGGCACGTCGAACGGGTCCACGGCGTAGGCCGACACCCAGGTGACATCCGAGTACACCGGCTCGGGGGCCAGCTCGACCGGCTCCCGGTTGATCGGCGCGCTCACCTCGGCCACCTGCACCGCCTGCTCGGCCACCGCCGCCGCGGCCTCGGGGGTGAGCGCGATCCCGGCCGCGAACCCCCAGGTGCCGTTCTTCACCACCCGCACGGCGAAGCCGAGGTCGTCGGCGTCGATGGAGCCCTCCAGCTTGGCGTCGAACAGGCGCAGCGTCTCCGCGCGCACCCGTTCCACACGGAACGCCGCATACTCGGCGCCCAGCTCACGGGCTCGCGCGAGGGCGGCGTCGGCCAGCCGCCGGAGCGGCAGGGCGAGAAAGTCCGGATCGATCTGACGCATGGGTGCGATCCTAGCGGGGCCCTCCGACACGCCCGCCGGAGCCCGAATCCCAGCGGGGCCTCAGCCGCCGGACTGGCCGAACTCCACCATGCCGGACCTGTGATCTTGTCTCGGGCGGACAAGCCGTTACCGCTTGGTAGCCGATAGCGTCGGAGCATGGCTCGTTCTGTACTCGTCACCGGCGGCAACCGTGGCATCGGTCTCGCGATCGCCCGCGAACTCGCGGCGACCGGCGACGCCGTCGCCGTCACCCATCGCTCCGGCGAACCCCCGGAAGGGCTGTTCGGCGTCCGCTGCGACGTCACCAGCCAGGCCGACGTCGACGCGGCCTTCGACAAGGCCGAGGCGGAGCACGGCCCCGTCGAGGTGGTCATCGCCAACGCGGGCATCACCAAGGACACGCTGCTGGCGATGATGAAGGAGGAGACCTTCACCGACGTCATCGACACCAACCTGACCGGGGCCTACCGGGTGGCCAAGCGCGCCGTCCGGCCGATGCTGCGCCTCAAGCGCGGGCGGATCATCCTGATCTCCTCGGTGGTCGGCCTGCTCGGCTCGGCCGGCCAGGCCAACTACGCCGCCTCCAAGGCCGGCCTGGTCGGCTTCGGCCGCTCCCTCGCCCGCGAGCTGGCCTCCCGCAACATCACGGTCAACATCATCGCCCCCGGCTTCGTGGAGAGCGACATGACCGCGGCGCTCACCGAGGAGCAGCAGCAGCTCATCCGCAAGCAGATCCCGCTCGGCCGGCAGGCGCACGCGGCCGAGATCGCGAGGGTCGTCCGGTTCGTGGCCAGCGACGACGCCTCCTACATCACCGGCGCGGTCATCCCCGTCGACGGCGGCCTGGGAATGGGGCACTAGGACATGGGAATTCTCGAAGGCAAGCGCCTGCTCATCAGCGGCGTGCTCACCGACGCGTCCATCGCGTTCAGCGTGGCCAGACTGGCCCAGGAGGAGGGCGCCACCATCGTGCTCACCGGTTTCGGCCGGCTCAGCCTGGTGGAGCGGATCGCCAAACGGCTCCCCAAGCCGCCCCCGGTGATCGAACTCGACGTGCAGAACACCGAGCACCTCGACACCCTCGCCGACCGCGTCAGCGAGCATCTGGACGGCCTGGACGGCGTCGTCCACTCGATCGGCTACGCGCCGCAGAGCTGCCTCGGCGGCAACTTCCTGCACACCCCGTGGGAAGACGTGGCCACCGCCATGCACATCTCCACGTACTCCTACAAGTCTCTCGCCGTCGCCTGCCTCCCCCTCATGAAGGAGGGCGGCGCCGTCGTCGGCCTCGACTTCGACGCCACCAAGGCCTGGCCCGTCTACGACTGGATGGGCGTCGCCAAGGCCGGCCTCGAGTCGACCAACCGCTACCTCGCCCGCGACCTCGGCAAACAGGGCATCCGCGTCAACCTGGTCGCCGCCGGCCCCCTCCGCACCATGGCCGCCAAGAGCATCCCCGGCTTCCAGGAATTCGAGGACAGCTGGCCCGACAAGGCCCCCCTCGGCTGGAACCTCTCCGACACCGTCCCCGCCGCCAAAGCCTGCCTCGCCCTCCTCTCCGACTGGTTCCCCGCCACCACCGGCGAAATAATCCACGTCGACGGCGGCGTCCACGCCATCGGCGCTTGACCACTCCAGATAGGGGGATCCTCATCCCCCTATCTGGCCGGCCCCACCGGACTCAGCACTTCTCGATTGACCCGTGACGTTGGCCCGGGGCTGCCGGGTACGGAGGTAGTCGGCTGCTTCGCGCAGAATGCGCTGCTGCCCTGGCGTCATTCTGAGGCCCTGCGGGGAGCGTGAACCGGGGAGCAGCGGCGACTGGCTGAACCTGAGCGGGTAGGCGTCCTGCTCCGGCCCGCCGAGTGATCCGAGTGATTCGAGTTCCGTCGCGTTCACTGTGACATCGCCCGGGTGCCCGAAGGCCGACAGGGGGCTCTCGCCTTCGCCGACGTCGCGGGCAAGCTGCTGCGCCCTGCGCGCGGCGGCGAACATCCTGTTGGTCACCCGGCGGCCGGACACGGGAGCGGGAATTCCGGCAAGCACTTCCTGCCCGCTGGTCGACTCGGCCGGAACCTCGTCATTGACATCCCGCAGCGGAAGCGCCAGCGAGAGGACGAAACTTCCCGGTCGCGTGGAGACGCGGGTTTGCGATGCGTAGGACTCGGCCCGGAGAGGGCGCCTGGGGGGAAGGACAAGGTCTCCGTGGTCCAATGCGGCCGCCGACGCGACGACGTAGCCTCGCAGCGCGGTCAAAGCCGTGTGAGCGACGAATAGCGGGCCTCGCCCGACGGCGCATCCGGCGTGAGCCGTACCGAAACGGTATCCGCTCCGCCGTATCGCATATCAGTGGCGATTTCCTGAGGCGTTCTCCGCTCCGCGAAAGCCAAGGTCCTGAGCGCCTCATCAATGCGGTCGGAATAGTCCTTTGCTTCCTCTTTGAGAGGGAGAACCACCCGCATATCCGACCTGTCACCGGACTCGGGACGCCAGAGGCTCGTCCGCTCATCGCGGTCTTCCAACACCCAGCCCGCGCCCCGGAGGTGGGCCACGAATCCATCCAGACGCAGGGTCAGGAGACCGGCGGGGGCGGGGACGCCGGGCCCGATGGGCGGATGCTCGTGGGCACCGGCCTGCTGATCATCCTGGCGGCCGGTTTCCGGCGGTGACCGCTTCAAGCCACGCCTTACCGGAATCGCCCTGTGGAGGGTTCATCTCACGTGGGGTTCAGGCGAGGCGGTGGGGGCGGTTGGAGGGCATGGGGAGGCCGGATAAGGGGAGGCCTTCTGGTTCTTTTTCGCGGGCGCGGCGGGAGGCGACGACGCGGGTGGCGAGGACGGCGGAGAGGAGGAGGGAGGCGGTGAGGATGGTGCCGATCGGGTCGTAGGGCTGGCGGGGGCGGGCGCTGCGGGTTTCGCCGGTCAGGGCGGGGACGAGTTGGCCGGGCCAGAGG
>NZ_BLAD01000045.1 GCF_009687845.1 Acrocarpospora corrugata | reverse complement strand
TTGAATCGGGAATTTGTGCTCTGGTCCCTGCGATTCAGAGGGGAGTTCTTGGATCCCCAGGTCTGAGAAGACCAGCGTGAGGTCGTGCGCGTTGGTTTGGAACCGGACTTCATGGAAGTCGATGCCGAGGGCTGCGGACCAGTCCCTGGCGGTTGGTGAGTTGGCGACGAGCGTGCCCCCGGGGTAGAGCAGTTGCCAGTTGACTCCCCAGACGTACCCGTCGAGGTCCACGCCGGTTTCGTAGGTGGTGAGCCGGTCATCGAGGGACTCACGCCAGATGCCGGACGGCACGGTCGTAACGCAGTTGACCTGCACACAGTAACGGAACAGGTAGCGCAGTGTCGTTGGCGCGATCCCTGTTCTGGGGTCGGCGGATGCGTAGATCACGAGTTGGTAGTCGCGCATGTAATCCACGAAACCGTGGTGGAGCAGGGCTTGGTCGAAGACCTCATCCAGGGCCTGTTGCAGCTTTACCGGATCCATGAACGCAGTTCTACCCGCCCGATGAGATCTTCCGTTGGTCCTGGGCTTGCGACTATACGCCTGACCTGGGTTGTGCCTCTCACTCGCCTGTAAAAGGAAGAGGCGCAGGCGTGCCGGGTATCGTGGAAATTCGAGGAACGCTGGCATTGGTGCAGTGGGCAACGAAAGCGCGGTTGAGATTGCCAGATTCAATGGTGATCCATTCCTGGTGGTGAAGGCAAGATCAGAGGCCCGCGACATAGGTTGTTGGCTCTCGGATCACCTCGTCGAGTTGGCGGGTGAGGTAAACAGCCAAGGTTGGTGGGCACCGGGCTCTGCGTGTCAGTTCGTGGAGTCTGAGTTATTTCTCGTGAGTCTTCTCACCGAGTTTTGCCGTAGGCACACTTGCAGGTTTTCTTGACCCCGCTCAGTGAGTGTCTGGACGACGGATCAGCAGGAGGGACTCGCGGATCCGTCCGGCCGTTGGCGGACCTGCTGGCGGCTTGGTCGATCACCGCATCCCCGGTGAACGAGCCGATCACGGCTATCCGCAGGTCAAGCCCGCGCAGCGTCCTTCCGGCAGGTGCGGAACCCGCATTCTGTCCGTAACACATTGGTAACAGTTGGACCGACTGCTCTGGTCGGCGATGTCATGTGAGCGCTAACAATTCATCAGATGTCCCCTCGGATGAGCGGCTTCGCGCGGCTTCAGGTGCTGCGTCGGGGCCGCGCGGCGCACGATCCACGCTTCAATACTGTCCTGCCCGAAGCTTGTTGCCGGAAGGCACGGCCTATCACACCAAGGAGCGGTGTGGAAGGGAGCGGTACGGCCGATAATGTTAACGCTAACATTTTGCGACGGTAAGAGATCGCGCGTTCATGCGAGGGCCCAAGCTTGCAAGCGAAGGGAAGACGGGCCATGACAGCGTCCGAGAAGCCAGGAGTCAGCCGCCGCACGTTCGTGCGCGCATCAGCCATCGGGGTGGCGTTCGCCGCGACAGCAAAGGCTGTTCCGGCGTCCGCAGCGGAGACCACAGCCCACACGATGGCTGAGTCTTTGGCCGATATCCCGTACGTCGGTGCAGGAAGCAACACCGCGATCAGGCCGTTCTGGCTGCGCGAGGTCAGCATGCACGCCGGTCTGCTGCAGGAGAAGCGCGACCGGATGAAGGCGTACCTGCAGGCGTTCGACGAACGCCGCTTCCTCATGCTCTTCAACAACCAGGCTGGCCGGCCGAACCCTGCGGGCTTGCAGGTGCCAGGCGGCTGGGAGGACGGCGGGCTGCTGAGCGGGCACTGGGCCGGTCACTACATGAGCGCCCTTGCCCAGGCTTACGCGGACCAGGGCCAGCAGGTCTTCAAGGACAAGCTCGACTGGATGGTCAACGAACTGGCCGAGTGCCAGACCGCCATCACCGCGCGGATGGGCGGTACCGGCGAGCCCGAGGAGCCGGAGCAGCCCGTCATCGGCCGGGTCGCGGGACGCTTCGGTAACGGTCTGCGCCTCAACGGCGGCAGCAACGCGGAGCATTTACGCCTTCCCCAGGAAGCGGTGTCCCAGCTCACCAACTTCACGATCGCGACCTGGGTCAATCTGGCCGCGGCGCAGAACTGGAGCAGGGTTTTCGATTTCGGTCAGAACACGACCGTGAACATGTTCCTGACCGCTCGCGCGGGTGTGACCGGAAACCCGCCCAGGTTCGGCATCACCGTCGGCGGCAGCGGTCAGGAACAGCAGATCAACGGTACGACGGCGTTGCCGACCGGGCAGTGGGTGCACATCGCCGTCACCCTCGCGGGCACTGTCGGCACGATGTACGTCAACGGCGCACCGGTCGGCACGAACCCCGCCATGACCCTCAACCCGACCAACCTCGGCGTCCCGGGCAACGTCTGGATCGGCCGGTCCGCGTACGGCGACGCGTTCCTCAACGCGACCATCGACGAGTTCCACATCTTCGACCGGGCCCTCAGCCAGGCGGAGATCACGTCCCTCCAGAGTTCCGCCGCGGGCTCCACCGGAGGCGGGAACATCGCCTGGTACCGCTTCGACGAGGAAACCGGAGCGACCGCGCTCGACGCGTCGCCGAACCACCGCGACGCCGGCATCGTCGCCATCTCGCAGACCCCCGTGGGGCTCTGGGTGCCCACCCATCCCGGCTACCTGGGGGCCATCCCGGAGGACGCCGTGATCCGGATGGGTCCGCCTCGGTTCGCCGTCTATGGCGGCAACCTGACCTCGAACGTCTGGGCGCCCTGGTACACCCAGCACAAGATCATGCGGGGTCTGCTGGACGCCTACTACCTGACCGGCAACGAGAAGGCTCGCGAAGTCGTCATCAAGATGGCGGATTGGGCGCACCTTGCCCTGACCGTCGGCGACAAGAACCACCCGCAGTACCAGGGACCCATCACCAGGGACAACCTGAACTACATGTGGGACACCTACATCGCCGGTGAGTTCGGCGGCGCCAACGAGATCTTCCCGGAGGTCTACGCGCTGACGGGTGACGCCAAGCACCTTCAGACGGCGAAGTGCTTCGACAACCGGGAGTCTCTCTTCGGCGCAACCGTCGAGAACCGGGACATTCTCGTGGTGACCAACCCGGCCGCCATCGGCCGGCGTCGTCCGACCCGGCTGCACGTCAACCAGCACGTGCCCAACTTCACCGGCTACATGCGGATTTTCGAGCAGACCGGCGACCAGGACTACCTCAAGGCCGCGAAGAACTTCTTCGGCATGATCGTCCCGCACCGCATGTTCTCGCATGGGGGCACCGGCGGAAACTTCCCGGGCTCCAACAACAACATCGAGATGTTCCAGAACCGGGACAACATCGCCAACGCGATCGCCCAGGGCGGCGCGGAGACCTGCTCCATCTACAACGTGTCCAAGCTGGCTCGCAACCTGTTCTTCCATACGCAGGACCCGGCCTACATCGACTACTACGAGCGAGCCCTCTTCAACCAGATCGCCGGATCGCGGGCCGACGCGACCAGCACCAGCAACCCGCAGGTCACCTATTTCCAGCCCCTGACGCCGGGCGCGAACAGGTCCTATGGCAACACCGGCACCTGCTGTGGCGGCACCGGGGTGGAGAACCACACCAAGTACCAGGACACCGTCTACTTCAAGTCCGCCGACGGTTCGAGCCTCTGGGTCAACCTCTTCGTGCCGTCGACCGTGACCTGGGAGGAGAAGGGCTTCTCCGTCACCCAGGAGACGAGCTTCCCCCGCCAGTCCACCACTAAGCTCACCGTCAATGGCAACGGTCCCCTCAACATCAAGCTGCGGGTTCCCGCCTGGGTCCGGAACGGCTTCACCGTACGGATCAACGGAGCCGTGGCGCCGATCCAGCCCCCGGTTCCGGGCACCTACGTGACCCTGAGCCGCAACTGGCACACCGGGGACGTCATCGACATCTCGATGCCGTTCAGCATCCGGATCGAGCGCGCCATCGACCGGCCGGACACCCAGTCCATCATGTGGGGTCCGCTGCTCATGCCGATCGTCGGCAACCCCGGTAGCGGCGCCTACCGTGAACTGACGCTCTACCGCTACCTCAAGCGGGACGGCGACTACTCCCGGGCGGCCATCACGGCGGCCGGGACCAGCGCGGCGGGAGACCAGCTCCTCGCCACGCATGGGTTCACCCTGCGCCCGTGGTACGTCGGAGACACCCAGGCCCACTCCGCGTACTTCCGCCGGGTGGAGCCGAAGATCGTCTTCGGCAGCATCGACTCCGGCGTTCCGAACGTGAAGCGCAACGACGGGCTGCCCAACTACGACGTCCCGGTCACCGGTGTTCAGTCGCCCGGCACCGATGGCCTGACCTTCCTCGACGTGGTCTGGGACAACGCGCCGTTCAAGACCCACGCGGCGTTCGTCGCCACGGTCGCCGAGACCGCTGCGGCGTTCGTGGCGGCGGGGAGCCTGACCGGCGAGCAGCGGGACACGGTGGTGGCGGCCGCGGAAAGCGCGCGGAGCGAGCTGGCACCGGGCGCGGAGGTGCCGGCCACGGTCACCGCCGAGTCGCGCCTCATCGGCAGTACGGCCTACGTGGCGGTGCGCGTGGTGAACGATCATGACAGCCCCGTGGACGTTGTGATGGAGACGCCCTACGGCACGCGCGCCTACACCAACATCGCCCCGGGCAAGTCCGCGTACCAGTCCTTCTCGGTTCGGGCGCCGCGGGTCGCCGCGGGTCAGGTCACGGTCCGCGTCACCGGAACTGTCGACGGGGACGAGGTGACCTCCGAGATCGTCGGGCAGTACCCGGCCACCGCCGTCGGCTGATTCGGCCGGCAGGCTTTCAGGATCCACGACCATGACCTCATCGAAGGTGGCACGTGACTGTTGAGTTCAGGCCGTCGGAGCTGTGGGAGCCTGACACCCGCCACGACCCGCACGCGTTCTACGCGCGCGTGCGGGCCGCCGGCCGGCCCGTCCCCCAGGTCGATCCGGCCGGTAACCGGCTCTGGATCGTGGCACGCCATGCCGACGTCCTGGACGGCCTGCAGCACCCGGCGATCGGGCACGAAGTGCGCAGGCATCAGGCCCAGAACCTGCCGGAGGCACACCAGCGGATCGCGGCGCGCCAGCTCATCGAATTGGATCCACCCGACCACACCCGGCTGCGCGGGCTCGTCAGTAAGGCCTTCACGGCACGGACGGTCGCGCGGCTGGAGCCTTGGATCGCTGACGTCGCGGACCAGCTGGTCGCCCGTGCGCTCCGGCTGGGCACCTTCGACGGAGTGGCCGAGCTGGCCGATCCCTTGCCGGTCAACGTGATCGCCCAGCTAGTGGGGATCCCCGAGGACGACCGGGCGCAGTTTCGCGCCTGGTCGGCGACCATCGTGTCCGCGGCCGACCAGGATGCCGCGGCCACGATGGCTTTCGCCGCCTACATCGACAAGCTGGCCGAGCGCCGGAGAGCGGTCCCGCAGGACGACATGCTCTCCGAGCTCGTCGCCTTGGAGGCCCAAGGTGACGCCCTCGACCGGGACGAGCTCGTCGCGATGATCCAGCTCCTGCTCATCGCCGGCCAGGAGACCACGGTCGACGTCCTCGTCAACGGCATCCGGCTTCTGCTCACCCATCCTGAGCAGTGGCAGGACCTGCTCGCCGACCCGTCATTGGCGGACGCGGTCGTCGAGGAGACGATGCGGTTCCGCGGGCCGGTCGAGATCGTCCCGCCTCGCTTCACCTTCCGCGAGATCGACATCGCCGGGGGCACGATCCCGGCGTTCGAGCGCGTCGGCCTGTCCCTGTGGGGCGCGAACCGGGACCCCGAGGTCTTCTCCGATCCGGACATGTTCGACATCCACCGCTCAGACGTCCCTCGGCACATCGCCTTCGGCCACGGAATCCACTTCTGCCTGGGCGCGTCCTTGGCCCGTCTTGAGGCTCGCATCATGTTCGAGCGCATCGCCCGCGAGCTTCACCAGCTGCGGCTCGCGGTGGACCCTGCCGAACTGGACGGCTTCCGCCTGCATTGGGGAACTCTGCCGCTGCGGATCAGCAGCGACTAGGTCTACACGCCCGTGCCCTGGGTCTTCGAGGTTGATCTTTGCGGTACGGCGGGCGCTAGGCTTTCCCGCCTCCTGTAAATCGCCCGGAAAGTTCCCAATGCGCATAGTGAAGGTGTTCTGGTCGGCAGCGGTGGGGCTGTCGGTGTGGGAACTGCTGGTCGAGCCCATGTTCGCCGAAGTGAGGACGGTCGTCTGTAGCGGTGGCGTGCCGTTCGATATGGCGCGGCCCAGCCTGCTGGCCGAGGCGGCGGAATTCCTCGGGGAGCGGCTGGCTCTGCTCCAGCCCATACTGCTGGCGCTGGTCGCGCTCTGGGCGGTCCGGTCGCGGGTGCGAATCGGTCCTGCCGCGCTGGGGCTGGCGGTCGCCGTGCTTCCCGCCGCGCTGGCCGAGGCCGGGAACCTGCTGTCGCCCGAGCCGCCCTTCTGGTGGCGGGAGTGCCTGGAAGCCCAGCTGTCGCCGCCGTCGTTCGCGGTGCCGCGCCTGGTCCTGGCGTGGCTGGTCTCTCCCGCCACCATGGTCCTGCTGGCTGGGATCGCCAGAGCGGGGATCCGGCCGCGCTTGACAGACCTGCGGAACGCCGGGATCGCGGTGGTAGTCGTCGGGCTGGTCGCGCTGCTGCCCGGCGTGCTGAGCGGCCTGCCCGTCAATGCCGACGGCACTCCGCGTTACGTGGTGGCGGGGGGCGGCATTCCGTACGTGCTCGATCTGGAGTCCGGGGAGCCGGTGAGCCGGCTGCCCCGGGCGACACGCACCTACGCCCAGGCGAGTGTCATCGTCCGTGACGCCGAGCCCGGCCACTACGTGGCGGCGTTCAGCAGCCCGTTGGGCCGTTACTTCCGCCTCTACCGGATGACCATGGGCGCCGACGGCCGGATCACGGTCGGTGAGCGGCTCACCCCTACGCTTGAGGGCATGGCCAACGGCCTGGCCGTCTCAGCCGAGGGGCGCGTCGCCTACGCGCGGATGACGGACACGGCCAGTTTCGTGGGCACCCTGGAGCGCGAATGGCCTTTCAGCGGGTACGGCCTGCAATGGCTCAACGCTGGGACCCTCGCGCTCCCCTCGCACAGCGTTCCGGCCAGCACCCTCGCCACTCTCGACGTCGGTACGGGTGTGATCCGGGATGTCGCCGCCCCCGTCGAGCACGAGTTCACCCGCCCGCTTCTGGTCCTTCCCGGTGGGCGGCAACTCCGCGTGCTCGGCTGGCCGGCCCGCACACTCGTCCTGCACGAGGGGACGCGGTTGGTCAGGAAGGTCCTCACGCTGGACTGCGGTCACATCGAGTCGCTGGCGCTCGCCCCGACCGGCCGCCACCTGCTGGTCGGCGTCGACCGGGAGGCCGAGGAGATGGACAGATCACCCCTGGCCGGACTGCCGCCGTGTGGCGGCGCCGCCGCCCAGCTGCTGCGCCTCGACCTCGAATCGGGCGAGACCCAGGTCGTTCCCGGCCGGCAGGAACCCTGGGTTCAGGCCTGGTGACCTGTTGGCCCGCTATCAGGTCCAGCGTGATCGTTACATGCCGTAGGACCAATATCCAGCAGGTAAATCGGCGCGGCGCCGGGGGGTCGTCAGGGACGACAGTGCGCAGGAAGGGGCTCCCTCTTCGGCGATCGGGGAGCCGTACCGACTCCCTGCTAAGGGGAAGTTCAACGTTGAACACCTCGACCAGGCTCATCCGGTCCGCAACCGCCTCACTCATGATCGCGCTCGTCACCGGCTTCGTGACGGTGACGGCCGGCCCTTCGTCGGCCGACGTCCCCGGACGGGTGATCGTCGCCGACAGCAGTGAGAACGACTCCCGCGACAAGGGCGTCGAAGTCGCCTGCCCGTCAGGCAAGCGCGTGATCGGCACCGGGGCCGACATCAGCGGCGGAGTGGGCGGTTCCGTCATCATCGACCAGGTGATCCCGACCGTCGACACGGTCAGCGCGTACGGCGTCGAGACCCCGGACGGCACGGAGGCTCCATGGACGATCCGCGTGTGGGCCGTCTGCGCCAGCCCGCACGGGACCACCTACACCCGCTCCCAGTCCACCACGTCACACCCCAATCCCAAGTTCCTGGCGCTCTCCTGCCACCCGGGCGACTGGCTGCTCGGCTCTGGCTACCAGCTGGAGGGCGCGCGGGGCAACGTGAGCGTCACCGAACTCGTCCCGACGCTGACCGGCGTCTCGGTCGACACGAAGGAGAACCACCGGGGCTACGCCGCCGACTACTATCTCCGGGTGTTCGCGATCTGCGCCGAGGACGCCCCGGCGGGCCTGCAGGTCGTGTCCGAGGAGAGCGAAGAGTCCTCGGAGGACAAGGGCTCCGTCGCCTTCTGTCCTTCTGGGAAGCAGGCGCTGAGCGCGGGATTCTCCATCCCTGGCGCCGCCGGTGAGACCGTCCTCACCAACTTCATCCCCGCCAACGAAACAGCCATGGCCTACGCGAACGAACTGAGCGTCACCGGCAGAGACTGGAGCGTCATCACGTACGCGACCTGCGCAACTGAGTAGACGGAGGGCTCGGCCGTGGCCGAGCCCTCCGTTCACAGGATCGGGCCGGTCGGGTCGGCGCTTCTGGCCTTCCAGAAGGTGCCGACCGTCGTGCCGTCGAAGTACGGCGAGACGGCGGCGTCGAACTTGCCGTTCCAGTCCATGTCGGAGGCGCTGAGGCTGATCCCGTTCAGGTAGCCCAGACGGCGCTCCGACTTGTACCCCATGAGCCAGGAGGACCCGAGCGCGCCCTTGCCGGTGAAGCCGGATGCGATCGCGATGGTCTGGTCGGTGTTGAGGCCGGTCATGACGCGGAAGTTGGTGCCCTGGGCGTGTTGCATGCTCACGCCGGAGTACGCGGGCGTGCCGTCGGGGTGGCCCCCCGCGGGGTAGCCGAAGACGTCGACCACCTTCTTGAGCTTCTGGTTCCACGCGAGTCCCTGCCCGCCGACGCTGTCGCCGAGCCTGCTCGTGGTGACCAGTTTGTTCTCCGCGGTGATGGTCACCCCGGACCAGACGGTGGCGAAGGCGTAGTCGTAGTCGTAGTCCAGGTCCGCCGCGAAGGCGGAGGGGAGGTAGCCGGCCCTGCCGACATAGATCCCCCACGGGATCTTGCCTTTGTAGTAGCCCGGAACGAAGATCCAGTTGTTCAGCGTCACGGCACTGCCAGGCACGTCGAGCACGCAGTGGCCCGTGGTGGCCACGACATTGCGGTTGTCCGTCGACATGGAGGTGCCGGAGCACCAGTGCGGCTGCCCGTCGTCGCCGACGAAGAAGACCTTACCCACGGTTTTGGGCAGGTTGATGTGCTTGGGATCCTCTTCGGCTCCCGGCCCCCCCTTGCCGTCCATCGGCGCGTAAACGCCAGGTTCGCCCATCGGCGTGGGGGTGATGTTGGTGTCCGACGCATTCACCACGACCTGGTGCTCGTACGGCGTGGCCGCCAGCAGGTTGGCCTTCGCGTTGCCGAGCCAGTAGCCCGCGATCTGCTGGGCTCGCGTCGTGGTGGCGGCAAGATCGAACGTCATGGGCGGGTTGTCGGCGTTGGCGGGCGTTGCGGCCAGGGTCGAGGCCAACAGGCCCAAACCAAGCCCATGGGCGAAGATTGCACGCTTCAAAGAGGGTCCCCTGCTCAAACCGGGTAGCTCCCGGGCTAAGTAGAGAGAATGAACCCTTACCTCCAAACAATCCATTCCACTTCGTAGTGGCTTGTTAATAGCCCATAAAACACAAACACGACTAAATCGGGCGTAGGGATAGAGGTCCAGCCGAGGGATTCGCCGGAAATAGACGTTTGAGGCGCTCGGCGTGATCGCCTCTTGCGCCAGGGAGGTGTGGCGGGCTCGCGTCCTGCGACGCGGGGTATCTGCCGGTCGAGGAGATCGCAGGGCGGGTGCGCGACGTCCAGGACCGGGACGGCATGGTGTATCGAGAGTCGTTTCCGCACTACAAAGCGCTCTTGCACAGGAAAGTTTCCTAATAAATAATCCCGGTGACGACGTAGAACCCGGGAGGTTCCCATGCTCCGCCGTGTGTTCACCTTCATCGCCACCGCCGCCCTCGCCTCGGCCGGCTTCCTCTCCACCGCCGCTCCGGCCCAGGCCACCATCGTCGACATCCCGTTCGGTCCGCTGTCGATCGGCGAGTACTGCGCCGCCAAGGTCCACCCCGCCGCCTGGATCGGCTTCTACGAAGCCTCCGGTCTCAAGTGCTACACTCCGTCGGGCTCCACCGGACTGATCTTCCGGGGCACCGGAGACCCCTACCTGACCTGCAAGCACCTCACCTCCGACGTCATCATGGCCGCCCTCCGCGGCCCCTCCGACGGCATCATCTGCCGAGCGGTCCGCTAGTCCATCTGCCCGCGTGGGCGTACACCGCTCTCAGCTTTCGCCGCGCACTGTCTCGGGACGGAACGCGATGATGAGTCCGAGTGTGGCGTACCCCACGAGCAGGTGGGCGGCCCCGACGACGTGCCCGGCCGAGGTGCCGAAGATCGCGATAGAAGGGATGGTCACGACGACCCAGCTCTCGGCCACGAGCGGCCACACCCGTGCCAGCCCGCGCCACCGGGCGCTGAGCACGACCTTGATTCCGATCACGAACATGCCCAGCATCGAGATCGGCCAGAACGCGTCGAGGATGCCCAGCCAGGCGGCGTCACGCTCGGACGGGAAGAACGCGTGGATCACACTCCACGCCATGGCCAGCGCGAGCAGCACCCGCTCGACCGTCAACATGGCGCGCGCCGTGCGGGTCACGCCGGTCGCACCGGTACGGGCCATGAGCGCGAGGAGGGACAGGGCGCCGAACTGGAACGCCAGGCCACCCAGGTCGGTGAGCTTGATGCCCATTTCGGTAGCGGGCTGGAACCCGTAGATGAAGCTGACCGCCGACCAGGTCAGCGCCCCGGTGGAAAGCCCTAATGCCAGCCTGCGCACCGTCGCGTCGCTGACGGCGTGGGTGTCCCGCTGGGCGAGAGTGGATGAGGTCATCGTCTTCCTTTGCTCCATGGGCGGTGAGGGTCACCGCGGCAACGAGGACGATCCTGGTCAACCACCGGCCCAGGCAGTCAGGGCGTCGTGTCCCATTTCCTGGCCCCCCTGGCGTCCTAGGACAAATGGGACACGAGTCCTAGGGACATCCCCTGCCTGCTGAGGCACACTTTCCTGGTGCGGAATTTGACGGTTCGCTTGCGTATCGGGCCTGTGCTCTTCGCGATCGCCGCGACCGCCATGCCCGCGGCGGTGCTGCTCGACATGCAGGTGCCGCAGGCCCACCGCGCCGTGCTCGGCCTGCAGCCCGGCGGGTTCGACGCGATGACGGGCGTAGCGCTGGCCACGGCCGGAATGGTGGTGCTCAGCCGGTATCCGCGCCATTCCCTCGGCCTGCTGATGTCCGCCTTCGGCGCCTGGTGGGCGCTGGACGGCCTGGCGTCCTCATGGCTCGCCTACGCCACCATGCACGCGCTCCCGGGCGGGTCCGCGGCCTTCTCCATCTACCAGCGACTCGGCGCGGGCCTGGTGTTGCTGCTCCCTTTGGTGCTGCTGCTGTTCCCGGACGGGAAGCTGCCCTCGGGGTGGTGGCGGGTCGTCTCGCTGGTCAGCCTCGCGCTGACGAGTCTGCTCCCGCTGGCTCTGATCGCGGCGCCGTCCGGCATCGCCCAGGCGACCTCCGAACCCGGGCCGATTCCCGCGCCGTTACAGGCGCTGAACCTCGATCCGCTCTATCTGCCCCTGCCGGACGGCGTCTGGACCGCTCTGCTACTGCTGGCACAGGTGTGCGTCCCGCTCAGCCTCGTCGCCCCTTTCGTCGTGGTGGTACGGCGATACCGGACGGCGACCGGCATCGACCGGATGCGGATGCGCTGGCTGCTGTGGGCGGCGGTGGTCGACCTGCTGGTCATGCTCACCTTCCGGCTGCTGCCCAGCTGGTTCGGTTCCGTCGGCCTGACCGTCGCCGTGATCCTCACGGCCGGATCGGTCGCGATCGGGATCGTGCGACCGGATCTCGTCGACGTCGACCGGCTGCTCGGCGGAACCTTGGTGTACGGCATCCTGCTCGCCCTGACCTTCGTCCTCGACCTGCTGGTTCTCGGCAGCGCCGGCCAGCTGTTCGGGCCGCGTTTGAACGAGGGGGAGCGCCTGGTCATCGCCGTCTTCGCGGTCGCCATCCTGTACGCGCAGTTGCGACATCGGTTGTGGCGGTGGGTGCGGCGCTGGGTCGTGGGGGATCGGGACGATCCGTACCACGTGGTGTCCGGGCTCGCCGAACGGCTGGAGCGTACCGACGACTCAGAGGCGCAACTTCTCACGCTGGCACGGACGGTGGCCAGGGCCTTCCGGACGCCCTACGTGGGCGTGGAGATCACTGAGGTCAGCGGCGAACGGCTGCTCGTCGAGGACGGCGAGCGTCCGGCCGAGACGCGGGCGCTGCCCATCACGTATCGGGGGGAAAGGATCGGGCGGTTGCTGCTGCCGCGCCAGGTCGCCCGCCGGCGGCTCACTTCCGGTGACGAACGGCTGCTCGCGGATCTGATCCGTCAGGCCGCCGCGGCCGCCCGTGCCGTACGCCTGGCGGAGGAGTTGCAGCGTGGCCGGGAACGCATCGTCTCGGCCGTGGAGGACGAGCGGCGGCGCCTGCGTCGCGAACTCCACGACGGCCTCGGGCCGACCCTGGCGGCGGTCGCCTCCCGGATCGACACCGCCAGGATCACCGCCCGCCGCTCGGGCGAGGACGCGGACCGGATCCTCGGCCTGGCTCGCGGGGAACTCACCGGGATGCTCGCCGAGGTACGGCGGCTGGTGCACGGCCTGCGGCCACCCGCGCTCGATGACGTCGGCCTGGTCGGGGCGATCCGCCAGCAGGCGGAGCGGCTGCGGGCCCCGGGCCTGACCGTACGGGTCGAGGAGCGCGGCGACCTGACCGGCCTGCCGGCCGCGGTGGAGGTGGCCGCGTACCGGATCGCGTCGGAAGCACTCACTAATTTGGTCCGTCACGCGCAGGCCACCGAATGCGTGGTTTCACTCACCCGCGACGTCGAAGCGGGGTGCCTCAACGTGGAGGTCGTGGACGACGGTATCGGTCTCCCCGCGGAGGTGGTGGCAGGTGTGGGGCTGGTGTCGTTGCGTGAACGAGCCGCCGAACTCGGCGGGTCGTGCGTCGTGACCTCCGCCGTGCCGAACGGCACGCGGGTACAGACGCGGCTGCCCGTGCTGACCGCTGTAAGAGAGGTGGGGGTATGACCGGTAAGCGGCCGGTACGGGTGCTCGTGGTGGACGATCACCCGGTGTTCCGTGAAGGCTTCGCGGCGCTGCTGCGCAGCATCGACGAGGTCGAAGTCGTCGGAACCGCGTCGACCGGCGTCGAAGCCCTTGAGCAGGCCACCAGGCGAGAACCCGACGTGGTGGTCATGGACGTGCAGATGCCCGACATGGATGGAATCGAGGCCACCCGCCGTCTCCTCCAGGAGCACCCGGAGACCGGTGTCGTGGTGCTCACCATGTCCGAAGAGGACGGCACCATATTCGACGCGCTCCGTGCCGGCGCGCGTGGTTACCTCCTCAAGGGCGCCGAGCCGGACGAGGTGGTCCGCGCGATCACCACGGTGGCCGGCGGCGGTGTGGTGTTCGGCGCGGTCCTGGCCTCGCGCATCGCCGACTTCCTGGCCCCGAGACCGCGGAGCGGCACCGCCACGGCGTTCCCGACCTTGACCGCCCGCGAACACGAGGTGCTCGACCTGGTCGCCGCCGGTCTGTCGAACGGCCAGATCGCCGCACGGCTGTTCTTGTCGCAGAAGACCGTGCGCAACCACGTGTACGCGGTGCTCACCAAACTCCAGGCGGCCGACCGGGCGGAAGCGATCATCCGCGGCCGAGACGCGGGCCTCGGCCGCTGACGGTGTTCGTGTCCTGGTGGATGCTGCGTTCGGCCCCCGTGACTACGCCGGTGGTATGTGGTGGTTGCCCCGGAACAAGTCGTCCGGGTCGTAGAGGGCCTTGACGCGGCGGAGCAGATTCCAGGTGTCGGTGTCGAAGAAGGCGCTCGCGTCCGTCGGTTCCTCGACGAAGTTCGGGTAGTCGCCGACGCGGTGCGGTGCGACGGCGGCGGACAGGGCGTCGAGTCCTGCCAGGACCGCCGGCCTCAAGCTCTCGTCGGGAATGACCCCGAGGCCGAACATCACGATCTGGCCGGGGAGCGTCGCGCGTGCTCCCGCGCCCGGCTCGTGGCGGGCCAGGGCGCCGCCCATGTGGCGGAGCTGCACCATCGTGAGCGGCGATCCTGGGCCGGCAAGCTGGGCCACCTGCTCGATCGCGGTGGACGGCAGCTCGTCGAGCAGAGCGGTCGTGGTCCAGTAGGGCAGCGGGTCGGGCGGGTCCATGGCGAGCTCGCTGAGCGCGTCCGGCGGCTGCATCGCGAACGTGTCCATCTCGGGGCCGAGCCGGCGTAAAGGCCGCAGCAGTTCGCACCCGTCGGCCTCGGAGCCCAGGAAGGCCGCCATGACGATGACGAAGGAGCGTCCGCGGAACAGCTCGGGGACGTCGGGCAGCGGCGGGAAGTGCAGGATGGTGGCCCACGCGGTGATTTCCTCGGGCAGCGCCGGCAGCAGTGCGGTCCAGGTGTGGAGGACCTCCGAGGCACGCTCGATCGGGAAGAACATCGCGCCGGAGTACAGCTCGCGCACCGGGTGGACGGCGAACTCGATCGCGGTCACGACGCCGAAGTTGCCGCCGCCGCCGCGCAGCGCCCAGAACAGGTCGGGCTCGTGCGCGTGGTCGGTGCGGATGAGGTGGCCTTCGGCCGTGACGAGCTCGATCGCGGTGACCGCGTTGGACTGCATGCCGTACTTGCGGGCGAGCCAGCCGATTCCGCCGCCGAGTGAGTAGCCGACGATGCCCACGTCCGGGGAGGAGCCGTGCAGGCCCGCGAGCCCGAGTTCGGAGAGGCGCGGGGTCACTTTCTCCCATTTGGTGGCCGCGCCGACGCGGACCCGGCGGGCGTCGGCGTCGATCGAGACTCCGGTCAGCGCCGACGTGTTCAGGATCAGCGTTCCCGCCAGGGAGCCGAGCGGAGCGGGGTTGTGCCCCGTGGCCTGGGCGGCGACCCGGAGGCCGCGCCGGCGCGCGTAGGCGATCACGGCGGCGACCTCGCGATCGTCGGCGGGGAAGGCGATCGCCTCGGGCCGCTGATCGACCAGCAGGTTGAAGGTGCCGCGCGCGGCGTCCCAGTCGGGGTCGCCGGGGTGGACCATGCGGCCGAGGTCACTGGATATGCCGGTGATTGTCATCTGAAGTCCCTTTCTCGATGTCCCAGCAGCATCCGGCGAGGCCGGCTTGGCGGGCATCGAGGCGGTTCCCATACAGACGCCCCGAGAATTTGGGCAGGGGTCCCCTAGGAACCCCCAAGGATTCCGGTCGCGGTGAGCACACGCTGGAGTTCGGAACGCGAGCGGATCCCGAGTTTGCGGTAGGCGTTGGAGAGATGGATCTCCACCGTTCCGGGGGTCACGTAGAGCTCCTGGGCGATGTCACGATTCGTCCGCCCTCCGGCCGCGAGGTCCACGACGCGGCGCTCTCCGGGCGTGAGCGACTGCACACCGCTGAGCGCGTCGCGCCTCGGGCGGGCGCCGCAGGCGTGCAACTCCGCGCGCACCTGCTCGGCGAGGCGTTCCGCGCCGCAGGCGCTGGCCACCTCCAGGGCGCGCCGCAGCGGCTCACGCGCCTCGGTCGGCTTCTTGGCCCGTCTGAGCGTGGAGCCGAGCGCGGCGAGCGCCTTCGCGTGCTCCAGACGGGCGGTGGACCCTTCGAGTACGGCCACGGCCTCCCGCAGCCGATCTTCGTCACGCTCCAGGGTGCCCAGAACCCGTAGGGTCCGCCCGAGCGACCAGGGCGCGCCGAACTCCCGGGTGACCTCAAGCTCCTGCCGGGTCAGCTCGATCGCCTCCGCGCGGCGGTCCAGCCGGTCGAGCGCCTCGGCCTTCAGAGACCGCCACCAGAGCCTCGCGGGATCGGGAATGGCCGCGCAGTGCGCCGCCAGTTCGTCGGCCGTGGCCACCGCCTCCCCGGCACGGCCGGCGGCGGTGAGCAGCACCACCCGCGTCCCCAACCACCAGCCCGTCGTGTTCTTGCCGGGATCGATCGTTCCAAGGCGTACCAGCAGGCCGGACACATCGGAGCGGCCACGCTCATGCAGGGTCTCGGCCAGGAAGGTGCGGCAGATGGTGACAGAGGAGTCGGCGTGACCCCAGAGTGCGAACTCGCTCTCGGCGGCCCGGAGTGACTCCTCGGCCGCGGCCAGGTCACCGCGCCGCAGGTTGCCGAAGCCGTGCCAGATATGAATCGATGCCACCGACAACAGCGACCCGCGCCGGTGCGTGTCCGCGATGACCGGCTGCCAGACCTCGACCACCTCGGGACGGTCTGTGACGACGAGGGTGACGATCGCCGCGAACACGATCAGGGCGGGATCGGCCGCCCTGAGGTGGTCACCCGCGAGCGCCGCGAGGGCCAGCACGGCGCACTCCGCGGCGTTGCCATCGGTGCAGACCGCCTCCCACGCGGCCATGGCGGCGAGCATTCGCGAACCGGGGCCTCCGCCGGGGAGGCGGCGGTACTCGCGGAGACGAGACAGGTGCCGCGGGTCGCCCGCCCTGAAGATGATGGTCATGAACTCGAACGCCTTGAGTCCCATGCGAAGGTCGTCCGACTCGTCCGACTCGTCCGGGAGTTCCGTCGCCGCCCGCCGCGCGATCGACGCGGCCTCCTCGGCTGATCCCAGGAACAGCAGCGCCCTGCCCAGCAGCCCGGCCGCCGCAGCGCGGGAGGCGGGTTCGGCCAACTCCTCGTAGGCGAGGGCCAGGTGCTTCGCCGCAGCCCGGCCGCTCGTGAACACTTCCGCCGCGCCCAGTTCCAGCAACAGCCGCCCCCGGTCGGTGGCCGCAGGGGTGTCATCCAGCGCACGCCGCAGGTAGGCGACGGCGCTGTCCACCGCTCCGGCGTGCATCGCGTCGCGCCCCGCCTCCCGCAGCAACTCGGCGGCCCAGCGCTCACCGCGCGGTGAGGTGTGCAGCAGCTGCGCGGCCACCTGCTCGGCGGGTGCACCGCTGTCCCGAAGGAGCGCCGCCGCTCTCACGTGCTGCAGCTCGCGCTCCCCGGGGGACAGATCGTGGTAGATCGCGTCGCGTACCAGCGGGTGGACGAAGGACAGCGGCAGCTCAGGACGGAGGATGTCGGTATGGGCGAGGCCGCGCGTCGCCTCGGCCATGTGCTCCTCCGCGACGCCGGCCAGCTTCGCGACCGCGGGGAGTCTGGCCCCGTCGCCCAGCACCGCGACGGCCTGGGCGACAGCCCGCGCGTCGGCGGGCAGACGGGCAAGGCGCAACAGGACCGTACGCGACACCGCCCGCGGGCCGATGGTCATGACGCGGGCGACATGACGGGCTTCCGGATGTACGCCCTCGCTGCGCAGCGCCGTGACCAACTGGCTGAGCAGGAGGGGATTGCCCCCGGTCGACTCGTGGCAGGCGGCCAGGAACTCTCCGTCCGGCGCCACTCCCAGGCGCTCCTCGATGAACTCCGCCACGCCCGCCCCGGTCAGCGGCCCGGGACGGACACCGATCGCGGCCGAGTCGCGCGTGATCTCCCCGAGCAGCGCGGGGTCGGTGCCGGGCTCGGCGTCGCGCAGGCCCATGAGCAGCAGGATCGGCTGGCCTTCAAGCCGCCGGGCCAGGTACGCGAAGAACAGCAGCGACGGCCGATCGCACCAGTGGAGGTCGTCGACGGCCAGCAGCAGCGGGGTCTCCTCCGCCAGGTTGAGAACGAGCCAGTACAGCCCGTGCAGCGAGGCGAAACTGGCACCCCCACCGTCCGCGCCGTCGCCCAGCTCACCGAAGACCGCGGCCGCCGAAGCCGCCGCGCCGGCGAGTAGCGCCTCCCTGCGCTCCGGCGCCGTCAGCTCCGCCTCGAACAGCTGCCGGACCACACCGAACGCGAACTCCCCTTCGAGCCCGCTGCCCCGGGCCGAGAGCACCCGCACGGACCCCTCGGCGCGCCGCCGGATCTCCGTGAGCAGCCGACTCTTGCCGATCCCGGCGGGTCCCTCGACCACCACCAGACGACCCTCTCCGGCGGCGGCCCGCGCGAAATGGTCGCCGAGTTCGCCGAGCTCTCGCCCACGCTCGAACAGCCCGTCCATCCCGCTCATGCTAGGCGCGGAGGCCCTGCGTAGCCACGCTTCGTACGGCCGTCTCTGCGTCGGGATCGAGAGCGTCGAGGCTGTCGCGTTGTGCTCCCTTACCTGGGCTCTGCGTTTGATGTCAGCGGCCCTCCGTGCTCCATGCTCGGTTCTCGTCTCGGCTGCGGGACGTCGAGTCCGGGGTGGTCTGTTCGTTGGTCCAGACGGCGAGTAGGCGGAGTGCGTGTTCGGATGGGGAGCCGGGTTCGGTGGTGTGCAGGGAGAACGTCTGGTCGGGGTCGCCGGTGGGGGTGAACGCTTCATAGCCGAGGGTGAGGTCGCCGACCAGGGGGTGGTGGTAGCGCTTGGTGCCGTTGGTGCGGAGCAGGACGTCGTGGTCGGCCCACCAGCGGCGGAAGTCTCTGTCGCGGAGGGACAGGTCGCCGATGAGTTCGGCGAGTTGCGGGTCGTGGGGGTGACTTCCCGCATACAGGTGGAGGGCGGCGACGGCGTCCCGGGCGGCCGTCTCCCAGTCGGTGTACAACTCGCGGGCGGCTTCGTCGAGGAACATGAAGCGCGCCATGTTGCGTTCGCGGTGGGGGAGCGCGTCGAAGTCGGTGAGCAGCACGCGGGCCATCCGGTTGGTGGCCAGGACGTCGAGGCGTCGGCCGGTGACCATGGCGGGGGTCTCGGTCATGGTCTCCAGGACTCGATAAAGTCCGGGCCGGACGCGCTGCGGCGGCAGCGGGTGGCGCTGCGCGGCGGAGGGCCTGGCCAGGGCGAACAGGTGGGTGCGCTCGACGTCGTTCAGGCGCAGCGCCCGCGCGACGGCGTCCAGCACGCTCTCGGAGGCGTTCAGGCTCCGGCCACGTTCGAGACGCACGTAGTAGTCGACGCTCACCCCGGCGAGCTGGGCCACCTCCTCCCGGCGCAGGCCCGGCACCCGCCGCGCCCCCGGCTGCGGGGACAGCCCGGCCTCCCCGGGGCTGATCCGGGACCGGCGGGAGCGCAGGAACTGCCGAAGCTCCGGGTTGCCCTCGGCTTTGGAGGAGACGTCGCTCATGGTGTCGAGGCTAGGTCAGGGTACGAGATCGTCGGTCCGCGAAAGGGGGTCTGCTGGACCCCCGGTAGAAGGGGGCCTCTCTCGCGGACTGGAGGATGCCGTGGCCGTAGTTGGCTGGAGGTTGACCACCGAGTACCGGGGTCTCTACCAGGAAAGGGACAGCGATGAAGCGCAGGATTCTGGGTGGAACCGGCATTTCGGTTAGCGAGTTCGCGCTCGGGACGATGATGTTCGGAGCTATGGGCAATACGGATCATGACGAATCGGTTCGCATGATTCATACGGCGTTGGACGCGGGGATCAACTTCATCGACACGGCCGACGTGTACTCACGGGGTGAGTCGGAGGAGATCGTCGGCAAGGCGCTCAAGGCCCGGCGTGACGACGTTGTGCTCGCCACGAAGTTCGCCCTTCCCATGGGGCCGGACGCCAACCAGCGCGGCGGCTCACCGCGGTGGATCAAGCGCGCCGTGGAGGACAGCCTGCGGCGGCTCGGGACCGACTACATCGATCTTTACCAGATGCATCGGCCGGACCCGGATACCGATATCGACGAGACGCTCTCGGCCCTCTCCGACCTGGTCCGCTCCGGTAAGGTGCGCGCGATCGGCTCCTCGACGTTCCCCGCCGAGCTGATCGTCGAGGCGCAGTGGACCGCGGACAAGGGCGGGCACCACCGCTTCCGCACGGAGCAGCCGCGCTATTCGATCCTGTCGAGAACCATCGAAGGCGGCGTGCTGCCCACAGCGCAGCGTCACGGCCTGGGCGTTCTCACCTACGGGCCGCTGAGCAGCGGCTGGCTGTCCGGCCGGGCTGACCCGACCCGGGGCCACCGCGTGGCGGCGGTTCCCCAAGCCTTCGACCTGTCGATCCCGGCCAACCAGGTCCGGCTGGAGGCCGTCCAGGAGCTCTCCAAGCTCGCCGCCCAAGCGGGGGTTCCGCTGTCCCACCTGGCCACCGCGTTCGTCCTGTCGCACCCGGCCGTCACCTCCGTCCTGATCGGTCCGCGCACACCGGAACAACTCGATGATCTCCTGGCAGGTGCGAACGCCGAGCTCAGCGCGGAGGTACTCGACCGAATCGACGAGATCGTGCCTCCCGGCACCGAGATCAACCCGGCGGACAACTACCTCGCGGCATCTCCCGCGATCGGCGACAAACGTCTGCGCCGCCGCTGACCATCGATGGCTGCACGCAGGATTCGCGGCTGCAGTAGGCGCTGTCCGGAATCCCGGAGGAGCCGTCCTCGTCGAGCACGACGGAGATCTGCACCACACCGAGATCGAGCACACTGACCGCGGCCGCGAAGTTGTCCACGTTCTCGCTGGTCACGGTAGTGCTGATGAGCGCCTTGGCGGTCATCTCGTGCCAGGCCGCGAAGCGTTGTTCGGGAGAGACGTCAGCGGTGCGGAAGCGCGCCACCAACACGACTGTCCCCCGGTCAGGAATTGACGGCCTGTCGATCCGTCAGTATGTCGATGGACGACGCCAGACACCACGATTGCGACCAGTGGGCGATTTGTCCCGGGTGAAACGAGGGGACCGCCGAGGAGCTCGGTCACGGGGGGTTACATTTCGGTGCCGCCGGAGTGCATGACGGGGCGGACTTCGATGGCGGTCAGGCGGGCGTCGGGGATCATGGCGGCGAGTTCGGCTGCGCGTTCCGGCTTTTCGCAGTCGACGATGTAGTAGCCGGCGAGGAATTCCTTCGCCTCTATGTAGGGGCCGTCGGTTACGGCGGGGACGCCGTCGCGGACGCGTACGGTGCTGGTGCTGGTGGGGTCGGCCAAGGCTGTGAAGGCGACGAGTTCGCCGGATTCCTTGGTTAGTGCGGTGAAGGTGTCGTGTTCGGCGAAGATGGCGGTTCGTTCTTCCTCGGAGAGGGTGTCCAGGGCGGCGGGGTTGACGTGGATCAGGAGGAGGTACTTCATGGTGGCTCCTTGGTGGTGAGGCTCCCCGGTGGGCTGCTCGTAGTGGGGTCGGAACGGGAGTCGCGATCTCGACATCCTTGGCGTCTTCCACCGTAGTCGGGGCGAAAAAGGCAGTGATTCCTGTCGTACGGCGCTGCTACGGTCGCCCCCGTGACTCGACGAGTGCCGTTCACCGGCGATGAGAAGGAAAGTCTGCGCGTGAGCCTTGACCGGCATCGCGACGCGATCATGTGGAAGGTCTCGGGGCTCGGCGATGCGGAGCTGCGGCGGCAGATGACGCCGTCGGGGACGAGCCTGCTGGGGCTGATCAAGCATCTGGGGGCGGTGGAGTACAGCTGGTTCTGCGAGACCTTCGGGCGCGAGACCGAGCCGCTTCCGTTCGTGGACGGGGATCCGGACGCCGACCTGCGGGTGACGGAGCAGGAGAGCACGGAGGAGGTCTTCGCGTTCTACACGCGGGCGCGGGCGGCGGCGGACCGGGTGATCGACGAGCTCAAGGTCGAGGATGTCGGGCAGGCGTGGTTCGGGGACATCGTGTCGATGCGGTGGGTGCTCATCCACATGATCGAGGAGAACGCCCGGCATGCCGGGCATATCGACATTGTCCGGGAATTGATTGACGGACTGACTGGTGATCACCCGGAGAGCCCCTGACGGTCGCCATGCCAGGGGCCTTGTCTGCTGACACTCGGGCTGGACGGCTGGCCCGCTCGTAGGCGATGTCTCGTAGGCGATGTCGGGGCGCGTCACTCGGCGCGTCACTCGGCGCGTCCATCGTGCGCACCTTCCGGACGGAGCCGCTCGTGGGCGAAATCAGGGCTCGTCGCCCGTCCTCAGCGTGCTTCCGGTGACCGCGATGTCAGGAGTCTCCGTCACCGATCGACTAGGCGTTTCTCCGGCGCTTGCGGCGTAGTGACAGGGTGATGAGCAGGCCGCCCGTCAGGATGGTGGCGGCCCCCGTCAGGACGAGGGCCTGGGTGTCGGTTCCGGTGAAAGGGAGGAAGAAGGAGCCTCGTGACGTGCCGGCGGACGGCTCCGAGTGGTGGGCTCCGCCGTTGCCGGAGGAGCCCATGTCGTGCGTTATCTCACGATCGGTGGAGCCCAGCTCGTGCAGTACGCCGCCGTCGGTCGATCCCAGGTCGAAGAACTCCGCGTCGGATGTCGTGTGGTCGGACTCCCAGCCGGTCGGGTTGTGCGGTCCACCGCCGGACGTTTCCCCATGGTGGGTTGAGTCGCCGCCGGATGGCCGGACGCCGGGCGGCCGAGGATCGCCGGACGGGGGAAGCACCCGGATCATGACGTCGGTGGAGCCGTTGGGGACGTTCTCGGTCTGTTCTGTCTTTCCATCGGGCTTTCCATCGGGCTTTCCATCGGGGCCGGTACGGGACGTGCTGTGCGCAGCCACCGGCGCCCAGAGCACCAACAACAGCGCGATTCCCACGACAGGCCACATCCGTTCGACCGGCCGAATGCGTTTTCCATCCATAATTCCCCCAAATTAATGACTACACGTGTTTAAGGCCCGCCGCCCGAGAATTCGGTTCTTGGATGGATTTACCCAGTTCATCGCAGATATCACTGAGAGTGACCTTCTCCCGGCTTGACCGGGTCGTCCCAGCGTGAAATTTCCGTCATCCCAGTTCTGTCCTGCGATAGTGCATTTTGGCGTGTCGATCAATGTTTTTTAGGCAATGCGCTCCCCGGCCAACACCCTTTTAGGGGAAAGCGGTGGGAATCCACGGCGGGACCGTGGTGTGGCTCTTGGTGATCAAGTGGATAGCGTCTGAAGTTGATCACTATCTGGAGCGCCCTACCGTGAACCGGACTGTTCAGAAACACCGACGTGCCTCGCTCGTCCGGCGCGGGCTGGCGCTGGGCGGCGCCTTGTCCCTGGTCTGGGCCGGCTGCCCCGCCCTCGCCGAGCCGACACTGATGTCGATGCCGACGGCACCCGCACCCGCGCCGAACTTCGCGCTGCAGGTCAGCCCGACCCGCCTGGTCATCCCGGCCGGCACCACCGCCACCAACCAGCATTTCAAGGTCACCAACAAGGGCAGCGCGCCTTTCGACGTCACCGTGGAGAAAAGCGACTTCACGGCAGACGCGAACGGCGTGCTGAACTTCCAGGCGCAGGCGCAGGCGCAGGCGCAGGCGCAGGCGCAGGCGCCGTACGCGGCCTCGGCCTGGGCGGGCGTGGAACCGGTGAGTTTCCGCGTGGCGGCGGGCGCGAGCCGGATGGTGAACGTCCGGGTGACCGTGCCAACCGCGCCCGAACCGGGCGACCACCATTTCGCGATCATCTTCAAGGTGCCCGCAGGCCGGAACGCGTCGAATATCCGCATCAATCGCGGAGTCGCCGCTCCGGTCTTCGTCACCGTCCCCGGCCGGATCGACGATTCCGTGGAGATCGCCGGGTTCCACGCGCCGGAGTTCGCGACCGGCGGCCCGGTCCCCATCACCGCGAACATCCACAGCCTGGGGACGGTGCACCGGGACTTCCGCGGCACGGACCAGATCAAGGCCCGGGTGGGCGGCTCCGAGGTCGCCTTCCCCGAATTCACCGTGGTCCGGGGCGGGACGCGGGACGTGACCGCGCACTGGAACCCGCCGCTGATCTGCTTCTGCGACGCCACCGTGTCGCTCCCGGGCTCCCGCCCGGTGACAGTCCGGATCGTCGTCTTCCCCCTGCACCTGCTGGGGATTCTGCTCGCCGCCCTACTGGCGGCGCTCCTTCTCACCTGGCTCGTGAAATGCCGCCGCTCGAACAGGACAGACGGCAACGTCCATGCCTAAGTACCGCGCCGTAGCCCAGCTCGTCACGGTCGCCATGCTCGGCTCCGCCCTGAACCTGTCCGGCATGGCCCCCCCAGATCGCGTACGCCGCCGGCACCACCCTGTTCGATCAGCCGTTCAAGAACAACACGGCCAGCTCGACCTATCCGGTGTTCCTCCCGGCGCTCCCCTCCGGCAGCACCGGCACGAACACCGCCTGCCTCACCGCCACCGGCAACTCCGGCTCCGGCCTGCACAGCTGCGCCACCAACACCGACGCGGCCGGGCTGGGCACGCTCCGCCTGACCAGCGCCACCGTCAACCAGGAGGGCGGCCTGTTCGGCGCGACCAGCGTGCCCACCTCCCAGGGCCTGGACGTGACCTTCAACGCCTACCAGTACGGCGGCGGCGGCGCGGACGGCATGACCTTCGTCGCGGCGGCGGTGGACCCGACGAACCCGGTCCCCCCGGCCACCATCGGCCGGGCCGGCGGCGCGCTGGGCTACTCGGCGACGGGCGGCGCCAGCGGCCTGGTCAACGCCTACCTGGGGTTCGGTTTCGACGTCTACGGCAACTTCAGCGACAGCGTCTACCAGGGCACCGGCTGCACCAACCCGGCGTATATCAACACGACCGGCGGCACCGTCCCCGGCCAGGTCGTCGTGCGCGGCCCCGGCACGGGCACGGTCGGCTACTGCGCGATCAACAGCACCGCCACCACGACCAGTTCGGCGGCGGTGGCCCCGCGGTCGACCACCCGGGCGAAGTCCGTGGTCCCGGTGGAGGTCGTGATCAACCCGACCGCGTCCAGTGTGGTCACCGCGTCGGGTCTGTCCGTCGCCGCCGACCGTTACAAGGTGGTGTTCACGCCGGTGGGCGGCACGGCCAGGACGCTGGAGGGCACGCTTCCGACGGTGGCGTCGAGCCTCTACCCTTCCTCGTCCTGGCTCACGTCGGCGGGTATCCCGCGCCAGCTGGCCTTCGGGTGGGTGGCGTTGACGGGCAGTGTCACCGACTTCCACGAGATCGACAACGTCAAGGTGGTGAGCATCAACCCCGTACCGGTGCTCACCGCCGCCCAGACCAGCTACAACGGGTCGTCGCCGCAGCCGGGCGACCCGGTCAACTACACGGTGACCGCCGGGGTGGACTCGCCAGGCGCGAACGAGACGTCTCCAATCTCGGTGACCGAGACGCTGCCGGCCGGGGTGGTGCCGGTGGGCGCGTTCGGGTCGGGGTGGACCTGCCAGGCTCCGTCCGGGCAGAAGATCACCTGCACCGACAACGCCGCGCCGTACCCGGCGGGGACGACCCTGCCGCCGCTCAACGTGGTGAGCATCGTCACGGGCAGCGGTGTGACGCCCGCGCTGATTCAGTCGGCCACGGCGGTCGTCTCGTCCGATGACGCCAACCCGGACATTATTACGGCGACGGCGGGGACGATCCCGGCCGTACCCTCCGGGATCACCGTCACGCCCGCGACCAGCACGATCGCGGGCGGGATCGCGGTGACGGTGGGCGGGACGAACATCGGCGGCGCGACGGCGATCGAGATCGGCACCACGGCGGAGCAGCGGGCGGGGACGCCCGTCGTGCTGCTGCCGTGCGCTTCGGGGCCGGCCGCGGGCTGTTTCACCGTCAACGCCAACGGCACACTGAGCACCTCCTCGATGCCGGCCCGGAGTTCGGCGGACACGGTGACCGTGACCGTGGTGACGCAGGGCGTCGCGGGCGCGGCCTCCTACGTCTACACCGACAAACTGGCGGCCCCGGCCGCGCCGACCGCGACCGCGGGTGTCACCAGCGCCACGGTGACGTGGACGGCGCCCGCCAGCCACGGCAGCGCGATCACCGGATATGTCGTGACGCACTATCTCGGCGGGGTCGCCCAGGCGCCGCAGCCCTTCGACGCCTCCACCACCACGCGCACGCTGACCGGCCTGACGGCGGGCGGCTCCTACACCTTCACGGTCGCCGCCACCAACGCGCTGGGCACCAGTGCCGCGAGCGCCCAGTCGAACGCGGTCGTCCCGTACACCGTGCCGGGCCAGCCGTCCGTCACCGCGGGCACGGCCGGGGACGGTTCGGCCACGCTGACCTGGACGGCTCCGGCGAACGGGAGCAGCCCGATCACGTCGTACGTCGTGACGCCCTTCATCGGCGGGGTGGCTCAGACGCCGCAGACCTTCACCGGGACCGGGACGACCCAGACGGTGACCGGGCTGACGGCGGGCGCCGCCTACACCTTCACGGTGACGGCCAGGAACGTGGCGGGTCCCGGCCCGGCTTCCGCGCCTTTCGGCCCGGTGACCCCGAACGCCAATCCGGCGCTGAATTTCCCGCCGCCTCCGGCCGGGCAGGTGGGCGTGGCCTACAGCGACCAGCTGACCTTCACCGGCGGCACGGGACCTTTCGCCTGGTCGGTCAGCACGGGCGCCCTCCCGCCGGGAATCACGCTCAACCCCGCCACCGGCCTGCTGTCGGGTACGCCGACCACGGCGGGCAGTTCCCCCTTCACGGCGAAGGTCACCGACGCGAACAACCAGTACGACACCCGGGCGGTGACGCTGTCGTGGCGGCCAGCCCGACGCTGAACTTTCCGCCGCCTCCGGGCGGGCAGGTGGGTGTGCCGTACAGCGACCAGCTGACCCTGACCGGCGGCACGGGACCGTTCGCGTGGTCGGTCAGTTCGGGCACGTTGCCGCCGGGGGTCACGCTCAACCCGTCGACCGGACTGCTGTCCGGCACGCCGACGACGATCGGGAGCTACCCGTTCACGGTCCTGACCAAGATGGCCGACACGGCGAGCATCGTGGCGGGCGGCAAGGTCACCTACACGGTGACGGTCGCCAGCACCGGCCAGACGCACTACCAGGACGCCGGTTTCACCGACTCGCTGACCGGGGTGCTGGATGACGCCGCCTTCGGCGACGACGCCTCCGCCACCACCGGTACGGTCGGCTACACCGCACCCACGCTGACCTGGACCGGGACCTGGCAGTCGGAGCCACCGCGACCGTCACCTACAGCGTCACCACCGGCCCCGATGGCGACGCGGTTCTGGCGAACACCGTCACCTCGGCCACCCGGGGCGGCAACTGCCCGGCCGGGAGCGTCGACCCCCGATGCGCCAGCAGCGTCCCCGTCCTCTCGGTGAACCTCGTCCTGGCCGATCTCACCAGCGGCTTCACCCTGACCGGCGGGCCGGACGCGACCGTACGCGGCGACGCCGCCCTCACCGCCACCGTGGTCACCAACAGTCCGGGCGGCGCCCTCGGCCTCACGATGTGAGAATTCCTTCAGCCCTGACTTTAGGCCGGCGAGGCCCGGAGCGGGGCCGGTGGATTCTCGTTCACCGGCCCTATCATTAATTCCGTCCTGTTCACTCGTGGCGGATGCCCGGGAATTTCACGCCAAAGGTATTCATCGATGGTATTTCGCCTGTCAAAAAAGGCTTCTTTGATCCACGCCGTCGCGGCCGTCGCGCTGGCCGCGCTGCCGCTCGGGACGGCCGCCGCCCAGCCGTCCGGGCCGCCCTCCCCGAAGCCGGAACCCTCGTTCGCGTTGAACATCGCCATCGACAACGGCCAGACCGTCGTGCGGCAGGGCGACCGGCTCACCTACACCACCGAGATCACCAACTCCGGGGCGGTGGGGAGCCCGGCGCTGTGGATCTCGCAGAACATGGTGCCCGGCCTCAGACTGCTCTCTTCGACGCCCGAGGCCGAGGTCTCCAGCGAGCGCCTGGAGTGGTCCAGGTCGCTGGCCGCGGGCGAGAAGGCCCGGTTCAGCTCGACGGTCGAGGTCGGGGAGCTCTCCGCGCACCTGCGCCGGCTCGCGGTCGTGGCCTGCGCGGCGGTCAGGGACGCCGGCCGGCCGATCGTCTGCTCGGCCCATTCCGACCAGCTGGCACCCGCGGCAGCCGGTCTGCCGAGCGAGTCCGGCGGCGGCCAGTGGTACCTGTTGGCGGGAATCGGGGGATTTCTCCTGATCGTCGTCGCGTTCACGGCTCGCCGCCTGCTGCGTCGGCGTCCCGCCGAACGAGGTCTCCCACCCGCGTGACCAGGTGTGGAAATCGTCAAGACGGCCCGGCCGACCTGCGCGGCGTCACATAATGAAACGCAATGGATGCGCTAAGTGACTACTCCGTCGATGTCAGCGTGCTCGTCCCCGCGTACAACTGCCGCGCATTTCTTGATCGTTGCCTGACCTCCCTGCTGGTCCAGCGGGTCAGCAAAGAGATCATCGTGGTGGATGACGGTTCGACCGACGAGAGCCGCTCCCTGCTGGAGCTGTATGCGCGGCATCACCCGGCGATCACTGTCGTCCATCAGGAGCACACCGGAACCCCGGGCAGCGCGCGCAACCGCGCGCTGGCCCGGGCGCGTGGCCGGTATGTGTTCTTCTGCGATGCCGATGACTACCTGGGGCCGCAGGCCCTGGAGAAGATGCTCGCGATGGCGGACCGGAACGGCTCCGACATCGTGCTGGGCAAGATCGTCGGGCATGGCCGGAAGGTGCCGGAGTCGATGTTCCGGGCCAGTGCCGACCGGGTGAGCCTCCAGGGCAGCACGGTCTACAACAACCTGAACGTCTTCAAACTGTTCCGCAAGGCCATGCTGGACCGGCACCGGATCCGCTTCGACGAGTCGTTGCGGGTCGGCGAGGACCAGGAGTTCGCCGTGCACGCCTACTGCCACGCCGACGTGATCTCCGTGGTCGCCGACCACGACTGCTACCACCTGGTGGCCCGCGAGGACGGCAGCAGCCTGATGCAGGAGCCGGGCAGCCGCGAGCCGATCTCCTGGCTGCGGATGTGCCGGATCCCGGTCGGCCGGATGCTCGAACACGTGCCGCCGGGCCCGCTCCGCGACCACCTGCTGCTCCGCCACTTCACCTTCGACGTGCTCCACCAGCTGGGCGAGCCGTTCCTGGCCGCCCCCGAGGCCGACCGGGAGAAGATCGCCGTCGAGGTGGCCGACCTGTGCGAGGAGTGGCTCACCGACGGGGTCCGCGCCCGGCTGAGCGCCGCCGACCAGGCCCGGGTCACCTCGCTGACCGACCCCGACCGGCTGGTACGGCTCGCGCGCGTGCAAGCCGCCCACCTCCGCCGCCGCCTGACCGCGCTGACCTGGGAAGGCGACCGCCTGCAGATCTCCGGCACGGCCACCCTGACCGGTTTCGACGGATCGGTCGGCCTGCTGCTGAAGGAGCGCTCCCGGCGGGCCGAACGCAGGATCCCGGTCACCCGGGTGGCCGATCTGTTCAGCGCCTCGGTCGACGTGACCGACCTGGAGACCGGGATCTGGGACGTGTTCGTGGTCGTGGAGTGTGAGGGCATCCGCCGCCTCGGCCGCCTCGGCGCGGACCGGGACCGCCGTTCCACCCGGCCGGTGCCGAGGTTCACGGGGAATGTCGTGGCGTTGCCGTATCTGACGCGGCCGTACGGGAATCTGAGCCTGGACGTGGGCGGGCATGTGGTCCGGGTGCCGGCCTCGGTCCGGTTGACGCACACCGAGTGGGTGGAGCGGCGGTTCCGGATCGAAGGGCAGGTCATGGTGGGGGGCAGGCCGGGGGCGGCGGCCGTGCGGCGGCTGATCTGGCGGGAGCGGCGGACCGGGCGGGAGCGCCACGAGGAGGCAGTGGCGACGGGTTCGCGGGCGTTCGCCGCCGAGACGAGCCCGCTCGGGCGCGGCACCTGGGACGCCTACCTGGAGCTCGACATGGGCGGTCCTATGGCGAGATTTCCCGTCAAAGTGGGGGAGCCCAAGTCGCTGGAGCGCGCCCGCACCTGGTGGCAGGGCACCACCCGCTGGACCACCCGTCCGTACGCGACGGCGGTCAGCCATCGCCTGAGCACCTCGGTCCGGCGGGCGAGCATGCTCGCGCTGGTCCGCCGCGCGCTTCGCCGGATCGTCATTTGATCCGTACTCCCCGTTAATGCGAATCGTTTGCAACTGCTCTAATGTTGTGGTCAAAGTTCGCAAACGCGGAGGTATTGCCGTGCATGTGCCCGATGGATTCTTCACCGCGACGGTGTCGATCGGGGCGGCCGTGGTGGCCGCCGCCGGAGTGGGCGTCGCGCTGCGCAGGGCCAAGCAGGAGCTCGACGACCGGACCGCGCCGATGGCCGGGCTGGTCGCGGCGTTCATCTTCGCGGTGCAGATGCTCAACTTCCCGGTCGCGGCCGGAACCAGCGGGCACCTGCTGGGGGGCGCGCTGGCGGCGATACTCGTCGGGCCGTACACGGCCGTGCTGTGCGTGGCGGTGGTGCTGCTCGTGCAGGGCTTCTTCTTCGCCGACGGCGGGCTGACCGCGCTCGGCGTCAACATCACCCTGATGGGGATCGTGACGGCGGCCGTCGCGTGGGGGGTCTTCCGGCTCATCACCCGGGTCGCGCGGAACCGGGCCGCCATCGTGGCCGGGTCGTTCGTGGCGGCGCTGGTGTCGGTGCCGGTGGCGGCGCTGGCCTTCGCGGTGCTCTTCGCGATCGGCGGGACCGCGCCCATCGACGCGGGCTCGGTCGCCGCCGCCATGGGCGGCGTGCACGTGCTGATCGGCATCGGCGAGGGGCTGATCACCGCGGTCACCGTCAGCAGCGTCCTGGCCGTCCGCCCCGACCTGGTGTACGGCGCGCGCGGCCTGGCCAAGCCGCTGGTGCTGCGAACGGCGACGGGCGAGCAGGTCGTGACGGCCCCCGAGGAGCCCCAGGCCAAGCCGATCCGGCCGTTCCTGGTGGGCGCGGGCATCGTGTCGCTGCTGCTGGCCGGGGTGGTCAGCTTCTTCGCCTCCGGTTCGCCTGACGGCCTGGAGCGGGTCGCCGAGGACAAGGGTTTCCTCGGCCAGGCGGGCGACCACCTGTTCGGCGGGTTCGCGCTGGCCGACTACGGCGACGTGGGCGGCATCCCGGTAGGCGTCGCGGGGGTGATCGGCGTGCTGATCACGCTGGCCGTCGGCCTCGGGATCGGGTACGCGCTGCGCCGCAGGCGGAAGGTCACCACGTGAGGCCCGGCGTCACGCGGGCGCGGAAAGCCGCCACCTAGGTGGGCGCGGGGCACCACCACCAGCTGTTCCGGGCCGGCGACACGGTTGTGCACCGGCTGCCGCCGCAGTGCAAGCTGGTCGCCGTGGTCGCGTTCGCCGTCGTGGTGGTGGCCACGCCACGGGAGCGGTTCTGGGTGTTCGGGGGGTACCTGCTGCTGCTGGCGGCGGTCGCGGCGGTGGCCCGGGTGCCGGCCAGGTTCGTGCTCAGGCGGATGGTGGTCGAGTTGCCGTTCGTGCTGTTCGCGTTCGCGATCCCGGTCATCGGGCTGGGGGAGCGGGTGACGTTCTGGGGGATCTCGCTCAGCGTGGACGGGCTCTGGGCGAGCTGGAACATCCTGGCCAAGGCCACGCTGGGGGTGATCGCGTCGATCCTGCTGGCGGCGACGACCGAGCCCAGGGCCATGCTGCTGGGCGCGCAGCGGCTGCGCATGCCGCAACTGCTGGTGCAGATCGCCACGTTCATGCTCCGCTACCTGGACGTGGTGCTGGACGCGATGCGCCGGATGAAGGTCGCCCGCGAGTCACGCGGGTTCCAGGCCAGGAACCTCCGCCAGGCTCCGGTCCTGGCCAAGTCCGCGGGCGCGCTCTTCATCCGGTCGTACGAACGGGGGGAACGCGTGCACTTGGCCATGCTGAGCAGGGGATACACCGGGACGATGCCCATATATCGCGAAATTTCGGCTGATGTGGGGCAGTGGTTGACGGCTGCGGCGCTGCCCGTCGCGGCGGCGGCCGTACTGTTTCTGTCATGACGCTCGAAGTCCGTGACCTCGCGTACGCCTATCCCGACGGGACGCAGGCCCTGTTCGGGGTGAACCTGACGATCGCCCGCGGCGAGCGGGTGGCGCTGCTCGGGCCGAACGGCGCGGGCAAGACCACGCTGGTCATGCACCTGAACGGGATCCTGACGGCCGGGCACGGCCTGGTCCGGGTGGCGGGGCTCCAGGTCGGCAAGGAGACGATGGGCGAGATCAGGCGCCGGGTCGGCCTGGTCTTCCAGGACCCGGACGACCAGCTGTTCATGCCGACGGTCCGGGAGGACGTCGCCTTCGGCCCGGCCAACCTGGGCGTCCGGGGCGCGGAACTCGACCGCCGGGTGGCCGAAGCGCTGGACCGGGTCGGCATGCGGGACGCGATCGACCGCCCGCCCCACCATCTCTCCTTCGGCCAGCGCAGACGGGTCGCCGTGGCCACCGTCCTGGCGATGGACCCCGAGATCCTCGTCCTGGACGAGCCCTCCTCCAACCTCGACCCGGCCTCCCGCCGGGAGCTGGCCGAGATCCTGAAAAATCTGGACGTGACGGTGTTGATGGTCACGCATGATCTGCCCTACGCCCTCGAACTGTGCGAGCGCGCCCTAATCCTCTCCGACGGCGTGATCGCCGCCGACGGCCCGACCCGCGACCTGCTCGCCGACGAGGCCCTGCTCACCGCCCACCGGCTGGAACTGCCGTACGGATTCGCGATCCCCGCGTCGGGGACCTGATTCCCGGACCTCACTCACGGTGATGCGCAAGTAAAGTGGGCCTCGCGGAGGAGGTACAACATGAAGCTGCGGCTTGCGCGGAGATCACTCTCCGGTGCCGTCGTGGTGGCCGTCGAGGGCGAACTCGATCTGTTCACCGCACCCTTCCTGCGCGATGAGGTCCGGGACGCCATCAAGCAGGATGGCGCCGTCCTGGTGCTCGACCTCACCTCGCTGTCGTTCATGGATTCGAGTGGTCTGAGCGTACTGATCGAGGCGTGGCGGCTGGCCACGAGTGAGGGCGGTGGGGTGACGCTGGCCGCGCCCCAGGCGCCGGTGGCCCGGATCCTGCGGACCACCGGGCTGGACCGGCGGATCAAGGTGTATCCGGATGTCGACACGGCAATTTTGGGGCACCCCGAGTAGAACTTCATTCGGTTGGCAGGTTAGGGTCCGGCTATGGACCTGAAGGATGCAGCAGCAATCATCTCGGGCGGTGCCAGCGGTCTCGGCGAGGCCACGGCCAGGGAACTGGCGGGCATCGGCACGACCGTGGTCATCGCCGACCTGAACGAGGAGCGCGGCAAGGCGCTCGCCGACGAACTGGGCGGCGTCTTCGTCCGCACGGATGTGGCGGACGAGAGTTCCGTGCAGGCCGCCGTGGACGCCGCGGTGGCGACCGGCCGGCCGTTGCGCGCGGTGGTCAGCAGCGCCGGCATCGGCTGGGCCGCCCGGACCGTGAACAGGGACGGCTCGCCGCACGACCTCGCGCCCTACCGCAAGGTGATCGACATCAACCTGATCGGGACCTTCAACCTGATGCGGATCGGCGCGGCCGCGATGGCCAAGACCGACCCGGTGGGCGAGGACAAGGCGCGCGGCGTGGTCATCAACACCGCGTCGGTGGCCGGGCTGGAGGGCCAGACCGGGCAGGTGGCCTATTCGGCGTCCAAGGGCGGCATCATCGGCATGACCCTGCCCGCCGCCCGCGACCTGGCCGCCATCGGCGTCCGGGTGCTGACGATCTGCCCCGGCATCATCGACACCCCGATCTACGGATCCGGGCCCGAGTCGGACGCGTTCAAGGCGCAGCTGTCGGCGCCGGTGCCGTTCCCGAAGCGGATGGGCCGCGCGTCGGAGTTCGGCCAGCTGGTCCGTTCCCTGATAGAGAACGACTACATGAACGGCGAAGTCATTCGCTTCGACGGCGGCATCCGATTCCAGCCCAAGTGAGGTCCCGTGTCTGACGAGGTTCTGGTAGAGACCGACGGCGGCGTCGCGGTCATCACGATCAACCGGCCGAAGGCCAGGAACGCCGTCAACGGCGCGGTGGCGCGCGGGATCGCCGCCGCCGTGGACGAGCTGGACGGGCGGGCGGACGTGGCCGCGCTGGTCCTCACCGGCGCGGGCGGCACCTTCTGCGCCGGGATGGACCTGAAGGGCTTCCTGACCGGGGACTTCCCGATGCTGGAGGGCCGCGGGTTCGGCGGCCTGGTCGAGTCGCCGCCGAAGAAGCCGCTGGTCGCCGCCGTGGAGGGGTACGCGCTGGCGGGCGGCTTCGAGCTGGCGCTGGCCTGCGACCTGGTGGTGGCGTCGGAGGAGGCCAAGTTCGGGCTGCCGGAGCCCAAGCGGGGCCTGGTCGCCGCCGCCGGGGGGATCATGCGGCTGCCCCGGCGGATTCCGTACCACGTGGCGATGGAGATCGCGCTCACCGGCGATCACTATCCGGCGGCGCGCCTGTACGAGCTGGGCCTGGTGAACCGGGTCACGCCGGCCGGGGAGGCGCTGGCGGGGGCCCTGGAGCTGGCCAGGAAGATCGCGGCGAACGCGCCGCTGGCGCTGGCGGCGACCAAGAAGATCATCCTGGAGTCCCAGGATTGGCCGACCGGGGAGATGTTCGCCAACCAGAGCGCGATCGTCAATCCGATCTTCGGATCCAAGGACGCGATGGAGGGCGCGGCGGCTTTCGCCGAGAAACGCGCGCCCAACTGGCGCGGCGAGTAAGCCCGAGTCCCAGGGGTAGTCCGCGCTCATGGCCCGAACTGCGTACGGTAAAGGCATGAGCGACGGACTTCCCCCGATCCGGACCCCCCGGGAGCGCACCGCCAGCCTGCTGGCCGGCGCCCTGGGCAGCGTCATCGTCATGCTGTTCCTGGTCGGCGGCATGTGGGTGCTCGAAATCATCGACTACGTCCAGGATGGCGCGCTGGATCAGTACGGCATCGTGGCCCGGGATCCGGAGGGCCTGGTCGGCATCTTCGCCGCGCCGTTCCTGCACGCGGGCTTCCCGCACCTGATCGCGAACTCGCTGCCGCTGCTGATCCTGGGGTTCCTGGCCGCGATCCGGGGCGTCGGCCGGTTCCTGGGCGCGAGCCTGATCATCATCGTGGTGAGCGGGCTTGGGGTCTGGCTGGTCGCGCCGCCGAACACGGTGACCCTGGGGGCCAGCGGCCTGGTATTCGGCTATTTCGGATATGTCGTGGGGCGTGGGCTTTTCGACCGACGGATTCTCGACATCGTGCTCGCCGTCGTCGTCGCGGTCATGTACTACTCCATTATTTTCGGAATTTTGCCCGGAGAAGAGGGAATCTCCTGGCAGGGCCACCTGTTCGGGCTGATCGGCGGAGTCGCCGCCGCCTGGCTGCTGCGCCGCAGGCGGGAGTACTGACACAATTGTTCTTGTGAATTTGGGTCCCCTGGAACGTGCGATCATGGACGTGGTTTGGGACGCCAAGAAGTCCCTGTTGATCCGTGAGATCCAGGAGCAGCTCAACGAGGGCGCCGAGAAGCCGCTGGCGTACACCACGATCCAGACCGTGGCCGAGCGCCTGGTCCGCAAGGGCCTGCTGAGCCGCGCCCCAGAACGCAAGGCCTTCCGCTACGGCGCGGCCCGCTCCCGTGCCGAGCACCTCACCGAGCTGATGCTGGACGCGCTGGCCGAGAGCCCCGACCGGTCGCCGGTGCTGACCAGGTTCGCGCAGAGCGTCGACCTGGACGACGCCCTGCGCCTGCTGGACGAGCTGGCCCGCCGTGCCGGGCGGGGCCCGGCCGAGCAACCGCCCGGCTGGGTGCCCCCGCCCGGTCCGAGCGACTAGAGCCGCTCCACCACGTAGTCGACGCAGACGGTCAGCGCCTCGACGTCGGCCGGGTCGACGGCCGGGAACATGGCCACCCGCAGCTGGTTGCGGCCCAGCTTGCGGTAGGGCTCGGTGTCCACGATGCCGTTGGCGCGCAGCGCCTTGGCCACCGCCGCCGCGTCCACCGAGTCGTCGAAGTCGATCGTGCCGACCACGTTGGAACGCTGCGCCGGGTCGGCCACGAACGGCGAGGTGTAGGCGGTCTTGTCGGCCCAGGTGTAGAGCCGGGAGGCTGAGTCCGCGGTCCTGGCCGTGGTCCAGGCCAGCCCGCCGTTGCCGTTCATCCACTCGATCTGCTCGGCCAGCAGGATCAGCGTGGCCACCGCGGGGGTGTTGTACGTCTGGTCCTTTGCGGAGTTGTCGATCGCGATCGGCAGGCTGAA
This sequence comes from Acrocarpospora corrugata, assembly GCF_009687845.1. Classification (GTDB taxonomy): domain Bacteria; phylum Actinomycetota; class Actinomycetes; order Streptosporangiales; family Streptosporangiaceae; genus Acrocarpospora; species Acrocarpospora corrugata. Next base: position 156,188 of record NZ_BLAD01000045.1, on the reverse strand, counting down.
GAACTCCGGAATGTAGCGCCCGGAGCCGGCGATCTCGTCGACCCTGGCCAGCGCGGCCGGGGAGAACAGGCCCAGCCAGAGGCCGCCGTCGGAGGCGAAGCTCTTCTGCGGCGCGAAGTAGTACACGTCGAAGTCCTCGGCCTTGACCGGCAGGCCGCCCGCGCCGCTGGTGGCGTCCACCAGGACCAGCGAGTCGCCGGAGCCGACCCGGGAGATCGGCATGGCCACGCCGGTGGAGGTCTCGTTGTGGGTCAGCGCGTACACGTCCACCCCCGCCTCCTCGACCGGCAGCGGGTGGCTGCCGACCTCGGCCGAGATGATGGACGGGTCGGCCAGCCAGGGCGCCCGCTTGACCACGGAGCCGAACTTGCTGGAGAACTCGCCGAAGTGCAGGTGCTGGGATTTCGCCCGGACCAGTCCGTGCGCCGCGATGTCCCAGAACGCGGTGGTGCCGCCGTTGCCGAGCACGACCTGGTAGCCCTCGGGCAGGGTGAACAGGTCGGCCAGGCCGGACCTGATCCTGGCGACGAGGTGCTTGACCGGCTGCTGGCGGTGCGAGGTGCCCATCAGGCTCGCGCCCGGCCCGGCGAGGGCCGCCAGCTGCTCGGAACGTACCTTGGAGGGCCCGCAGCCGAAGCGGCCGTCGGCGGGCTTGATGTCAGCGGGAATCACGATGTCAGCCACTCAACCAAGCCTACTGAGCGGGCCAGGTGGTCCAGACGCAGGTCCGCATCCTGAGATGGAGCTCCCCCTTGACGTAACCCGCTGGAGCTCCCATTGTTCGCGGTGAAGAGCGCTCCCACTCCGCCTAGCGAAGTGTGATCAAATATGGCCGATTCGGTTGGCACCCTCTCCGAGCGCGAACTCACCGTGCTCTCGTTGATCGGCGCGGGCAGCAGCGTGAAACACATCGCCGCGCAGCTCGGGATCAGCGCGTCCACGGTGGAAGGCCACAAACGCCGCCTATACCAGAAGCTCGGCGTCACCCACCAGAGCCAGGCCGTCTCCCAGGCCATCACGCTCGGCCTGTTCAAGACCCCGCCCAAGGACCGGGACGAGACCGAGATGGTGGTCGTGCACGCCCGCCCCGGCGCGCCGGTGGACCGGGTCACCCAGGCCCTGCTCGGCCACGGCCGCCCGTTCGTGCTCACCCCCGAACTCGACCCCGCCCTCTGGCGCTGGCGGGGCCGGTTCATCACGGTGCTGATGGATCCGGCCCCGCACGACTGGCTGGCCACCACCAAACTCCGCGCCCCGGTGGTGGTGATCCCGTCGGTACGGCCGGGCGACGGCCTGGTCCAGGAGGCGATGCGGTACGGCGCCCGCGCCCTGGTCTGGCTGGAGGACGTGCCCGACCTGCTCTGCACCACGCTGGCCATGGTCGCCCACGGCTACGTCATCATGGCCGGCACCCGCCTCCCGGCCGGCCCGTCCCCGGAGCTGAGCGCCCGGGAACGCGACATTCTCGACTCGATCGCCACCGGCCACACCCTCCAGCAGACCGCCCGCTCACTCGGCATCTCGGTCAAGACCGTGGAGAACACCCAGGGCCGCCTGTTCCGCAAGCTGGGCGCGCGCAACCGCCCGGAGGCCCTGACGAACGCCTACCGCCAGGGCCTCGTGCCGGGCTGACTACTGCCCGCGTGACGTCGGGTCCACCCGGGCGAAAGTGAGCAGATCGATGACCTTGAAGTCACCCGCCGGGCCGGAGCGGCGCGGCAGGGTGGGCACCCAGCTCGGGTTGGTGCGCAGGTAGGAGTTGTTGTCCAGCTGGAGCAGGCCGATGAAGACCTCGCCGACGATCCGGGCGCCGACGCCGGTCAGCTTCAGGCCGCCCCCGATCTCGGCCTCCTTGAGGATGTAGTACCAGAGCGGGGTGCTGGCGGGCAGGCCGTGCCCGAGCGCCTGGAGCTCCGGGAAGTGCTGGGCTTCCAGTGCCGGGACGCCGATCGCCCGCGCGATGTTCTGGCCGGACGGCATCGACCAGGTCACGTGGCGCAGCAGGTTGCGCTGCACCAGCGAGGTCGGCGGCTCGCCGGACGCGATCGCGCCCAGCGGCAGGTTGAACAGCGGGGTCGAGATCTTGGTGTCGATCCGCTTGTTGGGCCGGACCGCGCCGTCGCCGAAGTCGAAGAAGGTCTGCCAGCCGATGAAGCGCCGCGGCGCCCTGGCCCCGCCGCGCAGGTCCACGGGGTCGGCCTGGCCCTGCCCCGCCGGGTCGAAGATGAAGCCGAAGAAGGCCGAGCCGTCGCTGTTGCCGGCCAGGTTGGCCCGGTAGGAGGGCCGCACCATGCTGTGCCCGAAGCGGTAGCAGGCACCCTGGAACTCCACCGGGATGAACTGCTGGCCCGGCGCCGGGCGGTAGAACCGGCGTCCGCCGAAGAGGATGGAGTTGACCACGTCCTGGCCGATGATCAGGGGCAGGAACTCGTGCAGGATGATCCACTGGTAGTGCCAGCGGACCAGTTGCTGGGCGGCGGCGAAGACGTTCCCGCTCTGGCCCTGGGCGCGCAGCTGGTCGACGACCCGGTTGTGGAACAGCAGGAACGCGCAGTGCAGGCCGGAGATGATCAGGTTCTCGTCGTTGCGCGGGTCGCCGATGATGGCCTGGCCGCCGGCCATCCTGGGCAGGTCCTCGAACAGGCCGCCGCTCTCCACCTTGAGTTTGGCGGGGTCGGCGGGGTTGTACAGCTGCGGGTCGGCGACCGGGCCGCGGCCGTAGACCGAGTCCAGGTCCAGGCCGGGCGTGCGGGTGTTGGGGCTGGTCTCCGGCGCGGTCACGGTGCCCAGGGGTGAGGCCCGGTCGAACGTCATGTCGTGGTCGAGGAACTGGCCGAAGAAGGTGACCCCGGCGGTGTGGGTGGGGTTGTCCAGGTTGTTGGGGCTGAGCTCCGGGTTCGTGATCAGCCGGATCGGGCCTTCGGCCAGCGGATCCTTGGCGTCGACGATGCCGCCAGCGCGGCCCATCTCGACCAGGGCGGGGCGCAGGCTCGACGCGTTGAAATCGGCGAACGGCGGCAGGTTAAAGATACGTCCGAAACGGTCGGAGGCGACCGCCATTCCACCGGATTGTGTGGTAACGACCTTGGCTATCGCCTCGGCCGGGGCCAGGGTCAGGGCCCCAGCCCCCGCTCCTAGGCCGGCGAGGAATCCCCGCCTGCTCACTCCCCGGTCCGGTCCGTTTTTGGCCATGAACGCTCCCGTGACTTAAAGGCATTTGTCCGGGAATTATGTGATCCTTAACATTCCTGACTCAAGGGACATTGATTGACAATAAACCCTTAAGGGTGGTTACTGGGAGATTTACCCCCAATGGTAGTTGGGGGTAAATTGAATAGGGGATGGGCGGAAGGATGGGGATGATCGCGGCGGATCAACGGCGCCTGCACGGGGTGCTGGAGGGGTTGCTGCGGCGGCCCTCCTTCTGGCGGCGGGACCCCGCGCTGCCGGTCCTGCTGCTGGTCGGCGAGGAATCCGCGGCCACCGCGCTGGCGCTGGCGGAGCCGTTCAAGGGCGGCCTGCCGTACGCGGCGCCGGAGGGTGAAGAGCTTCGGGACGTGTGGGCGCTGGTCAACGCGCTGGCGGGGGAGAACGGGGACCTGGGCGCGTCGGTCGGCGGTTCGTTCCTGCCCGCGCCGCGATTTCCGCTCGTCCAGTTCGTGCTCTGGGCCAGGGAACAGCGCGTCCTGCGCCCGGAGGAATGGAGCGGCGCGTGGCCGCCCGCGCCGGAATCACGCAAAGCCCAGGACGAATTCCGGGCCCGCTACCGGAAATGGCGCTGGGAACGGTACGGCGAACGCCGGGTCCGCAGGACCGCCGCCGATTTCGTGGTCCGGGCCGCCACCACCTGGGTGCCGCTCGGCATGGCCGTGGCCCTGCTGGCCGGGTGGGACGTCGTCGACCTGCTGTCGCTGATCCCCTGGGTGGTCGGCCTGGTGGTGGCCGCCGCCGGCACCGCCGTGCAGGCGGCCCTGTCGATCAGGGGCACCTTCTTCTCCGGCTGGTTCCGCCGCCACCGGTACGAGAATCTTCGCCGGAAACGATTCGAGTCGCGGCACAAGTACGCGCTCCGCCTGGCCGCCGCCCCGGACCTGGACAAGCTGCTCGTCTACGCGATGTTCCAGGATCTGCGGCAGGCGTACCAGAAATGGTTCATCCCCTGGCCGAGCTGGGGCCGCGGCTGGTACTGCCTGCTGGTCCTGCCGGAGCCGGGACCTGGCGGCGCCCGGTTCCTGGGCGTGATGCGCGAGGTCATCGCCGACACCGGCGCCCACCCGCCGATGCTGGTGCTGGCCGCCGGGGATCCGCCGCTGCCGGTCGCCCCGCCGGTCCGGCCGCTGGAGCGTCTCCCGGAGGCGGTCGAGGACTGGCGGGCCAGGCGGCCCGAACTCTTCATCCCCGTCACCGTGAATGAGTCTGACCTCTCTGACATGGGGGCATTTCGCCCTACGCCGTTGCGGGCCTTCGGCTACTGGGCGGTGGTCGCGCTGCTCGCTTTCGGGCCGATCGCGGTGGTCGGCCAGACCTGGATCGGCTGCGGCGACGGGTTACGCGAGGTCGAGCGCCAGTGCGTCGGCCTCAGCGACAACCTCAACGAGATCGAACCTGACCTGCTGCTGGCCCCGGTCCTGGAGCGGATCCAGCGGCAGAACCGCGAGGTCCAGGACGGCCAGCGGGTGATCACGGTCTTCTACCTGGGCCCGCTGACCACCAACCGGAGCGGCGGCGACCAGATCAGCGGCTCGGCGGGGGAGCTGGCCGGGATCGCGGCCCGCCAGCTGGCCTACAACCGGCTGCACAGCTGGCAGATCAGGGTCGAGTTCGCCAACGCGGGCCAGGACTTCGTCAGCGCCGGGTACGCGGCCCAGATGATCAAAGACCGGGCGGCCGGGGATCCGGACATCGCCGGGGCGATCGGGTTCGCCTGGAGCCGTACCGAGACGCAGGAGGCGATCCGGCTGCTCAGCGACGCGCACATGCCGATGCTGAGCACCACCAACACCGCCGACACCACCCCGCTGGTGTACGGCAGGAAGCCGTCCCCGTCCTTCTTCCGGATGGCCGCCCCCAACTCGGCCCAGGCCAAGGCCGCCGAATACTGGTTGCAGCAGGGCCTGCCCGGCGGCGCGAAGGTCCCGGCCGACAAGGTCGCCATCCTGCTGGAGGTCGACGAGCGCAAACGCGAGCTGTACAGCAGCGACCTGGCCGACGGCCTCACCACGCCCAACGGCGCGATCTACGCCAAATCCCGCCGGTACGTCTTCCGGGACGAGAACCAGCTCACCGCGCAGGTCGACCAGGCGTGCCAGGACGGCGCGGCGGTGCTCTTCTACACCGGGCGTTCCAGCTATCTGGGGAACCTGATGGACACGAAGGAACACCAGTGCGACGACGAGGTGCGGGTACTCGCCGGGGACGAGGTGACCGGGCGGCTGGCGCAGATCCTGGCGGATGGGACATCGGTCAACAATCCGGAGATCTCGTTCATCGCGCTCAACGACGCCCGCGCCGAGCAGGACGGTTCCGGGGCGATCAACGACACGCAACGGGAGATCGAGGCGTGGATCCGGGAGGTGCTGCCCGAACGCGGCCGTTCGGTGTCGCGGGTGCACGCCAGGATGGGCTACGACGCGCTCCTTGCCATCACCAGCGCGATCGACCAGATCAAGGCCACAACAGTTGACCCCTCGGTGAATATCGCCCAGAGCGTGGCCTACAACCTGCGCGGGCTGGGGGTGGACGGCCAGATCCAGGGAGCCACCGGGAGCTTCTACTTCTCCACCGACGCTGATTTCCACACCGCGCTCCCGCGCGAACTCTGGCTGTTCTCCAGCGAGCCAGGCAAATCCGTGCCCGTCCTACGCGGCAAATGCACTGTGGACGCCAAAGCCACAGATACGGCTGAACTAGACGTCCGTTGCACGACAGAGCCCGCGGCTCGCTGAGCCGCGGGCTGATCACATCAGTGCTAGACGACCAGGTCGGCGGCGCCGGGAACGTCGGAGACCGAGCGCAGCGGCGGGCCCACATAGGTCGCGCTGGGGCGGACGAGCCTGCCCGTGCGCTTCTGTTCCAGGATGTGGGCGGCCCAGCCGGCCGTGCGGGCGCAGGTGAACATCGAAGTGAACATGTGCGAAGGAACCTGGGCGAAGTCCAGGATGACCGCGGCCCAGTACTCCACGTTGGTGGCGAGCACCCGGTCCGGCTTGCGCGCGTGAAGCTCCTCCAGCGCGGCCGTCTCCAGCGCCGCCGCCACCTCGTAGCGAGGCGCGTCCAGCTCCCTGGCGGTCCGCCGGAGCACCCGCGCCCGCGGGTCCTCGGCCCGGTACACCCGGTGGCCGAAGCCCATCAGCCGCTGGCCCTTGTCCAGCTCGCTCTGCACGTACTTCTTGGCGTCGCCCATCTGCTCGACGCCCTCGATCATGTGCAGCACCCGGGCCGGCGCGCCGCCGTGCAGCGGGCCCGACATGGCGCCCACCGCGCCGGACAGGGCCGCGGCCACGTCCGCGCCGGTCGAGGCGATCACCCGCGCGGTGAACGTGGAGGCGTTCATGCCGTGCTCGGCGGCCGAAGTCCAGTACGCGTCGATGGCCTTCACATGCCGCGGATCGGGCTCACCCCGCCAGCGGATCATGAAACGTTCGACGATGGTCTCCGCCTCGTCCACCCGGCGCTGCGGCACCATCGGCAGGCCGAGCCCACGGGCGGACTGGGCGACGAACGACAGCGCCGTCACCGAGGCGCGCGCGAGATCGTCGCGGGCCTGGGCGTCGTCGATGTCGAGCAGTGGCCGGAAGCCGTACGCGGGCGCCAGCATGGCCAGCGCACTCTGCACGTCTACCCGGATGTCACCGGAATGGACAGGAACGGGGTACGGCTCGGCCGGGGGGAGTCCCGGCTGGAACTCGTTGTCGACCAGCAGTCCCCATACGTTCCCGTAGGAGACCCGGCCGACCAGCTCCTCGATGTCGACGCCCCGGTATCGCAGGGCGCCCCCTTCTTTGTCCGGTTCCGCGATCTCGGTCTCGAAAGCCACCACGCCTTCGAGCCCGGGTTTAAAGTCGGACACTCTCGGCCGCCTCCCTCTCTTGTGAAGTCAAAAGCCTTGATGTCGAGATACCGGCGGGTCAATTTAACCTCCCGCGGTCCTGCGGGTCGCCCCCGGTCCCTCCCGAACGCCGTCGTCCCAGGTAGGGGGTGGTGCGTCGGACATCAACCAAGCGCGCAAGAATACCTTTTCGTGGATAGCAGATCGCACCTGGCCGGGCTCCGCCGCAGCTACCACGGCGAGCCGTTGATCGACGTGGCCGACGACCCGGTGACGCAGTTCACCAGGTGGTTCGCCGACGCCGTCGACGCCGGGCTCCCAGAACCCAATGCCATGATCGTGGCAACCAGCTCCGCCGGGGGAAGACCCTCGGCCCGGACAGTTCTGCTGAAAGGCTTCGACGAGCAAGGTTTCACGTTCTTCACCAACTACGAGTCCCGCAAGGGGCGCGATCTGGCCGAGAATCCGCGCGCCTGCCTGCTCTTCCCGTGGCATCCACTGCGGCGGCAGGTGCGGGTGGAGGGGTCGGCCGTTCGGGTCGCGCGGGAGGAGAGCGCCGCCTACTTCCGGTCCCGGCCGTACGGGTCGCGGATCGGCGCGTGGGCCTCCCGGCAGTCGGCGGTGCTGCGCTCCCGGCAGGAGCTGGACGACCGGTTCGCCGAACTGGCCGAGCGCTGGCCGGAGGATCCGCCGGTGCCGGACTTCTGGGGCGGCATCCGGGTGGTGCCCAAGGAGATCGAGTTCTGGCAGGGGCGGGCCGACCGGTTGCACGACCGGATCCGCTACCGCCGTACCGGCGATAAATGGGTTCAGGAGCGTCTGGCACCTTGACTCCTGACCCTGGCCATGGGCGATATTTCGTGACGTGGCAGGCTAGCTGGTCGTGAGCTTGGTAAAAAGTCTCCTCCGGCGGCACTTCGTCGACACGAGACCGATCCACATTCCCGACTATCGGCGGCTGCTGGCCGGACAGGCGGTGGCCTTCGTCGGGTTCCAGCTCACCGCCGTCGCGGTCAGCGCGGAAGTGTTCGCGCTGACCGGTTCCTCGCTCTGGGTCGGCATGCTCGGCCCGGTCGCCCTGGTCCCGCTGATCGTGTTCGGCCTGTGGGGCGGCGCCATCGCCGACGCCGTGGACCGCCGCAAACTGCTGCTGACCGCGTCCCTGATCAGCTGGAGCGCCACCCTGGTCCTGCTGGCCAACGCGTTCACCTTCCAGAACGTGTGGGTGATCCTGGCGGCGGTGGGCGTTCAGTCCACCGGCTTCGCCATCTCCTCGCCCACCCGGAACGCGATCATCCCCCGGCTGGTCTCCACCGAGCTGGTGCCCGCAGCCAACACCCTCAACTTCCTGTTCAGCAGCATCTCCTCGGTGCTCGGCCCGCTGCTCGGCGGCTTCATCCTGGCCGGCGGCGGGTACGGCTGGGCCTACCTGATCGACGCCGTCCTGTTCACCGCCAGCCTCTACGCGGCCATCCGGCTGCCCCGGCTGGAGCCGCTCGGCGAGGTGACCGCCCCCGGCCTCGGCGCGGTGGCCGGCGGGCTGCGCTACATCATGGCCACCCCGGTCGTGCTGATGTCGTTCGTGGTCGACATCATCGCCATGTCCTTCGCGATGCCCCGCGCCCTTTACCCGGAGATGACCGCGCTCCGGTTCGGCGGCTCCGGCATCGCGTACGGCTGGCTGTCGGCGGCCATCGCCCTCGGCGCGGTGGTGGGCGGGGTCTTCTCCGGCTGGGTCGGCCGGGTCCGGCGGCAGGGCCTGGCGCTGACCGCCGTGATCGCGGTGTGGGGGGTCACCGTGGCCGTGGCCGGGCTGGCCCAGGCGCTCTGGCTGATGGTGCTGCTGCTCGCCTTCAGCGGCTTCGCGGACCTGGTCTCCGCCGTCTGGCGGCAGACGATCCTGCAGACGTACGCGCCGGACGCGATGCGCGGCCGGCTGCAGGGCGTCTTCTTCGTCGTCGTGGCCGGCGGGCCGAGGCTGGGCGATCTCCGCGCGGGCACCACCGCGTCCACCTTCGGGCTGGTTCCCGCCTGGGTGGGCGGCGGTCTGCTGTGCGCGGTGACGGTGGTGGTGGTGGGGCTGGCGGTGCCCTCGTTCCGCCGTTATCAGGTTCGATCGTGAGGTGGTCCCGTACCAGCCCCGGGCATGGAAGGATTCAGGTCCCTCGCACGTTGCCAATCGTGCACCGGTTCGCCGCCGACGTCGGCTGAACCAGCTGGTAGGTCGTAGCATCGAGGGCAGACCGGGAGGAAGACGTTGTGACCGCACACGGCCTGATCGACACCACGGAGATGTATCTCCGGACGATCTATGAGCTGGAAGAGGAAGGCATCGTCGCGCTGCGCGCGCGCATCGCCGAACGACTACAGCAGAGCGGCCCCACGGTCAGCCAGACGGTCGCGCGGATGGAGCGCGACGGTCTGGTCAAAGTGGAGGGCGACCGGCACCTCACCATGACCGACCTCGGGCGCACGCTCGCGATCAGGGTGATGCGCAAGCACCGCCTGGCCGAGTGCCTGCTGATCCAGGTGATCGGGATGCCGTGGGAAGAAGTGCACATCGAGGCGTGCCGGTGGGAGCACGTCATGTCCGACTCGGTGGAGGCGCGGCTGGTCAAGCTGCTGGACAACCCCACCGAGTGCCCGCACGGCAACCCCATCCCCGGCCTGGACGAGCTTGGCGCGTCCAGTTTGGAGGAATATGAGGCGGTCTCGGCAATGTCTGATCTGGCCGGACCCCGAGATATACCCGTTGTGGTTCGCCGAATTAGCGAACAAGTGCAAAGCGATCCCGCTGTGATGCTTAAACTCAAGCAAGTTGGGATACAACCCGGACGCGAGGTGACGCTCGCGGCGAGCGACGATGGTGTGCGGGTGACAGGTGACGACGAAGCGGACAACACTCTCGCGGAGCTGCCGCGTGATGTCGCCACGCATGTATTCGTCACCAGACGCTGATCCCAGCGGTCCTTCTCGGGAGCCCCTCCTCTCCCACGACAGCACTAGCTCTGTTCAGGCAGGAGCACCCGTGGCCCGCATGCCCCGAGGGGTGGTCGTTGGATGAAACGTTGGGGGGATCTGTCGCAGGACACTGCCGACCATCTTTCCGCCGGGGCGGTCCTTGACCACGCGGAGATGGCGGTCGTCGTCACCGACCGGTTCAGCAACGTCCTCTACTGGAACCCGTTCGCGGAGCGTCTGTTCGGCCGGCCCGGTCACACCGGCCTGGACGACGTGCTCTCCCTCGGGATCATGGAGAAGGACCATCCGCTCGCCGTCGACCTGGCCAAACACGTCCTGAAGGGCGGCGTCTGGGAGGGTACGTTCGACGTCGTCCGGATGGACGGCACGATGATCTACGTGCGCGCTCAGGCTGTGCCGATGCGTCATCCGTCCGGCTCTGTGACCGGGATCGTGATCACCGCCCGTGAGGCGATGCGCAGCAACGAGCGGGAGAAGGACCGGTTCGGCCTGCTGGAACGCATCGGCGAACGGCTGGCCGGCTCGCTGTATGTGGAGGAGACCCTCAACCGGGTCGCCGAGATGCTGGTCCCGCAGTTCGCCGACCACTGCTTCATCGAGTTGATGGAGGGGGACCGGCTGATCCGCAAGGTGTCCACCCACGTCAACGGCTGGACCCCGCCGCCGGACACCTGGCTCCCGGTCGGCGCCGAGGTCCGCTACCCGCAGGGCCACTACGGCGACGCCGCCCTGCGCCGCCAGGAGACCATCCTGGTCGAGGACTTCTCCCAGGTCAGCTACCCCTCCCCGAGCGAGGGCGCGGCCCGCGTCTGCGGCGAGATCGGGATGACCTCGGCGATCGTCGCGCCGCTGTGCGCGCGCGGCGAGACGCTCGGCCTGATGTACCTGGCGATGTCCAACCTCACCGACCGGCGCTCCCCCCACTACGACGCCTTCGACCGCGACTTCGTCGGGGCCATCGCCACCCGGGTCGCCCTCGCGGTGGACAACGCGCTGCTGTTCGAGGAGGAACGGCACACCGCCGAGTCCTTCCAGAAGCACCTGCTCCCGCGCGAACTGCCCATGCTGGACGGCCTGGAGATCGCCGTCCGCTACTACCCCGCCGCCCCCCTGGCCAGCCACGGCCAGGGCATCCAGACCCAGGTCGGCGGCGACTGGTACGACGTGATCCCGCTCTCCGCCGGCCGCGTCGGCATCGTCATCGGCGACGTCGAGGGCCGCGGCGCCAAAGCCGCCGCCGTGATGGGCCAGCTCAGGGCCGCGCTGCGCGCCTTCGCCCAGGACGACAAGCCGCCCGCCGACATCCTGGCCCGGCTCGACGAGTGGACCAGGGTCGTCGCCGCCCCGGAACGCGACGACTTCGGCGCCGACGTCACCAGCCCGCCGATCGTCACCTGCCAGTACATGGTGTACGACGCCTGGTCCCGGCAGCTGTCCTTCGCCAACGCCGGTCACTCGCCGCCGCTGCTGATCGTGGACGGCAGCGTCACCGAACTCGACATCACCGAAGTCGGCCAGCCGCTGGGCGTGCGGGCCTCCGGCATGCACGCCGACCTCGTCTACAAGGAGGAGACCCGGGTCCTGCCGCCCGGCGCCACCCTGCTCCTGTACACCGACGGCCTGGTCGACCGCCGCCCCGCCCGCGGCACCGACGAGCCGTCCCTGTCCGACGACGAGACCCTGCAGATCCTCTGCGACAAGGTCGCCAAGATCGCCGGCGAGTCGGTGGAACGAATAGCCGACACCGCCACCGTGGCCGTGCCCGGCGAGATCGACGACGACATGGCCATCCTGGTCGTCCGCTCGGTCGCCACCGAGCTCGAATTCGAGGAACGCACCTTCCCCGCGCAGCCGATCATGGTCGGCGAAGCCCGCCGGATGGCCGCAGAAGCCTTCGCCAGCTGGAACGTCTCCGAGGAACGCGGCGACCTGGCCTGCCTGCTCGTCTCCGAAGTGGTCACCAACGTGGTCCTGCACGCGGCCGCGGCCAGCGTTCCCCGTCGGGAACTCGCGCTCGACGGCCCGCCGCTGCCGTTCGACGAGTCCTGGGACGTGCCCGGTTTGGACGAGGAGATCGCCAACGACAAGGAGTTCACGCTGCGGCTGCGGCGGGGGGACGAGTCCATCTGGGTCGAGGTCTTCGACCAGGACCTCCGGCTGCCCCGGATCCGCAGCGCGGGCGAGAACGACGAAGGCGGGCGCGGGCTCTACCTCGTGGACCAGCTGGCCCGCCGGTGGGGCTCACGCCCGACCAAAGAGGGCAAAGCCGTCTGGTTCGAGATTCCGCTGGGCGGAAGGTAGCTCTCTGTTCATGGCCGATCTTTCGGATCGGCGGACTTCCCGGCGGTTCGGTGGCCCGTCCGGGCTGAAGCCGCGGTGACCGGTCAGCGGCCGCACGGCACGGCCGGTCGCCACCTCCCACACCCGCACTGTGCGATCGTCCCCGCAGGACGCGAGCCGCGTGCCGTCGCCGTTGAACCGCGAGCGGACCCGCCTTGGCGGTGCCGGTTCTGATCATGGCTTGGGAGTGTGAGCCTCATCGCCCCCGAGCTGTTGTTCTTCGTCGGCCATCTGGAAAGCGCCGTGTTCGAGGCGGTGGATGAGTCGGTAGCCAAATTTAGCTACTGGAGCATACCTGACGCGCTGACCGCGCCGGAGTGCGCGCTGACCCCGCGCTGGCAGAGCTTCCGCCCGGCGTTCACGTGTCGGTCTGATCCGTCAGCCGCCTGAGATAGCCGGCCAGTCGTTGCCGGTCAGCTGGTTCCCAGTCCGCGATCAGCCGGTCGAACACCTGCTGCTGCCAGTTGTGTGATCCGTCGAGGACCTGACGGCCTTGGTCGGTCAGTGAGACCGGCGCCCGGCGGGCGTCCGCGGCGGATTCCTCCCGCTGGAGGCATCCGGCCGCGACGGCGTCGCTGATCATCCTGCTCGCCGTCGACCGGTCGATTCCCAGCTGGTGGGCGACGGCGGCCACCGTGACCTCGCCGCCGTTCCTGGCCGCCGAGTCGACCGCCTCCACGACCATGACCTGCTGGCAGTGCGGATCCTCGGGCGCCTGGCTGATGAATCCCGCCGTCCATCTGCGGGACCAGAAACGCACCAGCCGGAAGAACTCCGGCCCTCCACCAACTGCGGTCATGGCTACACCTTGCCATCGATGCGTGCATAATGCATATTTATTGCGTGCAAAACGCACGCATTGCATCCAGTGTGTAGAGAGGCGAACGGATGCGCGAAACGATGATCGACGCCATTGGCGGAAGGCATTCGGGAAGGTCACAGCCCTGGACGAGGTGACCTTGCGGGTGCCCCGGGGGACTGTGGCCGCGCCGCTCGGCCACAATGGCGCAGGTAAGACCACGCTGGTCGACATCCTCACGACGACAGTGACGCAGGACGCGGGCACGGCGCGGGTGGCCGGCTACGACGTCGCGACCCAGAGCCGCGAGGTACGCCGAAGGATCGGACTCACCGGACAGTTCGCCTCGGTGGACGAGCAGCTGTCGGGCCGGGACAACCTCATCCTGATCGCCAGGCTGCTCGGCGCGAACCGCCGCGAAGCCGGTGCCCGAGCCCGGGAACTGGTTGAGATGTTCGACCTCGCCGAGGCGGCGGATCGGCCCTGCGGGACCTATTCGGGCGGGATGCGGCGGCGGCTCGACATCGCGGCCAGCCTCGTCGGCAGGCCCGACGTCGTCTTCCTGGACGAACCCACGACCGGTCTCGACCCGGCCGCCCGCAGCGCGGTCTGGGAGATCGTCCAGACCCTGGCTGCCGCGGGGACCACGATCCTGCTCACCACCCAGCACCTGGAGGAGGCCGACCGGCTGGCCGACTCGGTCACGGTGCTGTCCCGGGGGAAGGCCGTCGCGTCGGGACCGTTGCCGAACTGAAGGCCCTGGTCGGGCAGCGCGCCGTGCACATACGGCTCGCGACGACGAGCCAGAACTCCGCTGGCCTGTCCGGTGGCCCGTCCGATGGTCTGTCCGATGGGCTGGACGCGCTCCGTCGCGCGGGGCTGCGGCCCTTGATCGACGAGGTCGGCCGGGAACTCGTCACTCCGGTCGAGGCCGCCCCCGACGTGATCAGGGTGATACGGGCGCTGGACGACGCCTCGATCGAGGTGGCCGAACTCCGGCTCACCGAGCCGACGCTGGACGACGTCTACATGCACTTCCACCGGCAACCACAGGAGAGCCTCCGATGATCCGTACGACTGGCACGGCCTGGCAGGGGACCCGTATCGGCGACCAGATCGCCATTCTCACCGGACGATCGCTCCGGGCACTGGCCGCAATCCGCGACTGGTCATCCTCTCGCTGATCCAGCCACTGATCATCCTGATCCTGTTCAGCCAGGTGTTCAACGGCGTCGCCGGCGTCGACGGCTTCCCGCCCGGCATCGGCTACATCGACTACCTGATGCCCGGGATCATCGTCATCACCGGCGTCGGCGGAGCACTCGGTTCGGGGATCGGACTGGTCGACGACCTGAACAACGGCGTCATCGGAAGACTCCGCGCCTTGCCGATCAGCATGATCTCGGTCCTCGTGGCCCGCAGCCTCGCCGACCTGGCCGGTACGGCGGTGCAGATGCTCCTCCTCACCGCCTTCGGCGTCGCGGTCTTCGGTTTCGATCCGGCCGGAGGAATAGCGGGTCAGGCGGCCACGACACTACTCGCCCTCTTCGTGAGCTGGTCCCTGACCTGGATCTTCCTCGCACTCGCGGCCTGGCAGAGAAACGCGGCATTCATGCAGTCACTGGGATTCATGGCGATGTTCCCCCTGATGTTCGCCTCAAGCTTCTTCGTCCCCATCACGACCATGCCGACCTGGCTCCAACTCGTCGCCACCGCCAACCCCCTCACCCACGCCCTCGACACCGCCCGAAACCTAGCCTTCGGCCACCCCACCGGTTCCACGATCTGGGCCGCCCTGGGCACCAGCCTCGTACTTCTGACCATCGGTATGGCTACCGCCGCGTTGGTGATCCGCCGGGCTCGCTGATCGAGCGCTGGGCTGGGCTGGGCACCGGCCTCGTGCTTTTGACCGTCGGTATGGCTGGCAATACGCTCGCTCGCTGATCGAGCTCTGGGCTGCGCTGGAACCAGCCTCGTGTTCCTGACCTCGGTCTGGCTGTCGCCGCTCCGCCATCCGCCGGCCCGCTCATCGCTTGGATAGTCGAGGTCAAGTTGGCCTCGTCCTGGCGTTCGGAGGCGATGTGCTGTGGATCCCACCCGCATTCAGGCAGGGAGCTCCCCCCTTCCACGCAAGGGGTTCCACAGCTTTCGTCCTCCAGCGGCAGCCTCTTCCCTTCCGTGCGCGGGGTCCCTTCTTCACTATGAGGTGATGCGGATGCCGGTCCTGCTCGCCCTGCTCGTCGCGGTCGCCGCGTGCACATCTCCCGCTATCCAGGCGCCGGCTGCTCGGCCATCGGTGTCGGCGGCGCCTGCCTTGGAGAAAGAGGCGGCGCTCTTGGTCGAGACCGGGTCGCAGGGGGCGGTTGTGCATGTCAGGAAAGGCGGGCAGACGTGGCAGGCGGCGGCGGGGCTGGCTGACGTCGGGGTGGTGATGCGGCCTGAGCACCGGTTCAGGATCGCCAGCATCACCAAGACGTTCACCGCGACCCTTGTGATGGAGCAGGTTGAGCAGGGGCGTCTGGCGCTGGCCGATCGGGTGGACGAGTTACTGCCTGGCGTCATCAAGACCGAGGCACGCGTGGCGGATTTGCTCGGGCACACCAGCGACATCTCCGACTACCTTCGCGATGAGCGCTTCGAGAAGGATTTGGAAGATGGTGCGTACCTTCGCCATTGGACGCCCCGGGAGCTGCTGAAATATTCGGATAAGAAGGTTCGGGGGTACTCCAATACCAACTACATCTTGCTTGGCATGATTCTGGAGAAGGTGTCGGGCAGGCCGTACAGGCAGCTGCTGTGGGAGAGCATCACGCGTCCGCTGGGTCTGAGCGCGACCGAACTGCCCACCGGCGACCTGCCGGAGGGTCTCGCGCACGGGAGCCACAGCGGGGTGAACATCGCCGAGTTGGACTCCTCGATCTTTTGGACGGCGGGCGGCCTGGTCTCGACCGCGGCGGACGTGTCGGCCTTCTACCACTGGCTGTTCGCCCAGGACGTGGGCAAACGACTCCAATCCGGCGGCTTCGGGATCTTCACCAGAACGCTCGGCTGCGGGCAGCGGGTGCTCAGCCATTCCGGGCAGATCCACGGCTACGGCGGAATGGTGATGAGTAGCCAGGACGGCGAAAAGGTCGTGGTAGTCCAGGTGAACTCCACCCGCCCCGGCGACGCCATCGCAACAGCCGAGCGCATCATGTGCACGCTCTGACGCTGCTGGCGCGAGGACGGTGCCGGGGGTGACAACTGAGATGACACAAATTTGTGTTATCTCAGTTAGAACTGCTACCGTCGATGGTGTGCAGCGTGATTCACAGCTGATTTTCGCCGACCATGTCGGCCGCTTCTATGCACGTCAGTACGGCTTTCCACCGATGGCTGGCCGTCTGCTGGGGTATCTGTTCGTCTGCGATCCGCCACAGCAGACGATCGATGAATTGGGCGACGCGTTGCTGGCGAGCCGGAGCGCGATCACTGGTGCGGTCAAGCTGCTTGAGAGCTATCGGATGGCGCGGCGGACGCGTGTTGCCGGTGAGCGTATGGACCGGGTGAGCTTGGATCCGGTGAGCCAGCAGCCGCAGAACTTCAACTCCGCGATCCACACGGAGCATGCGGCGCTGTTCCGAGAGGGATTGGCGTTACTGGCCGATGCTCCGCCGGAACGCCGCGCTCCGCTTGAGGAAATGGTCGCCCTGGCTGAGTTCCTCGGCGAGCGGCTACCTGCGCTGCTGGATGAATGGCATACATACCGCGACGAGCTTCGGGCTTCAGGCAAGCTGCCCACTCCCGGCGGATGACATAGACACGCCAGGTCCGGACCGACCGGAGCCTGAACCATTGGAGAGTGCGGATCATGACCGAATCCGACCTGTCCGTCCTGCGGGAACGGGCCGACAGCGGCGACAAGGCCGCAGCTGACGAACTCATTGAGCTCGCTTCCGCGCAGGGAGACCTGGATGAGTTGCGGCGTCTCGCCGACAAGGGCAACACCACCGCCTCCGATCAACTGATTGAGGTCGCTTCCGAGCATGGCGATTTGGATGAGTTGCGGCGTCTTTCTGACGGGGGCAATGCCACCGCGACCGACCAGTTGATCGAGCTCGCTTCGGAGCATGGCGACCTGGATGAGTTGCGGCGTCTCTCTGACCAGGGAAACGCCACTGCGACCGATCAGTTGATCGAGCTCGCCTCCGAACAAGATGACTTGGATGAGTTGCGGCGTCTCGCCGACAAGGGCAACACCACCGCTGCCGAAGTGCTCATGGAACTCACCGCTGAATGAGAGGAGGGAACTGGCTGCGTCATTGGATGGCCAAGTCCTCCACTCACCGGCCGAGTTCACCACTCACCGGTCGTGGGGACACATCGCCGACGGTCCGGGTGCGGAGCCGAGCCGATGTCAGGAGCCGAGCCGAGCCGAGCCGATGTCCCGAGCCGAGCCGAGCCGATGTGAGGTGCGGGAGCCGAGCCGATGGCAGTCGAGTTGAGCTGATGTCAGGTGCGGGAGCCGAGCTGACCTCAGGTCATCGGCCCATCGAGGATGGGCGGTCGCTGCCGGTTGGCGTTCACGAGCACGGCGCTCTCGCACGTCAGCTCGCCGTAGAGCGGCGCGCCTGGCGGCCTCGCTGAGCAATCATGCGGCGTTGTTGGTGGACGTGGATCTGCGGGAAAAGGCGGTACCGGTCTCCGAGGAGGCTGTGCGTTTTCACGGTGAGTTGGTGGAGCTTCACCGTGACGCGTATCTGCCTGAGCTGGCCACGTCGTTGACGCAGGTGGGGCGGCGGGAGGAGGCGGTGCCTGTCTCCGAGCGGGCGCTTCGGTTGCGTACCGGGCTGGTTGAGCTCAATCGGGAGGCGCACCTGCCCGACCTGGCCAAGTCGTTGAACAACCACGCGCTGCTGCTGGCGGAGATGGGGCGGCTGGAAGCGGCCGTGTCGGTCGCCGGGCAGGCCGTCAAGCTCTTCGGTGAGCTGGCCGAGCGTAATCGTGACGCCTATCTGTACGCCTTCATGCGGAGCCTGGGCGTTCAGGGATCTGCCCTGACCCGGGCGCGGCGGTACGGCGAAGCCGTGGCACCCCTGGTGCGTGCCCTCTCGTTGGGCGGTGACCTGCCTGGGCATGAGCGCGACATTCTCGGGGCCGTCGGCACCATCCTCCACGAGGGATACAGGGCAAGCCCGGACGAAGTCGACAAAGCTTTCGAGTCCCTTACCGGTTTCTCGATCCGCGAGTGGTTCCCTGAATGAATCGGTCAGCACGTCAGCCACGCTGACCTGGTCGGTTGCCGAGGCCATCAGGGCTGCGCCTCCACACCGAGCCTGGCTCGCTCTCGGCGAAGCTCGCGCCAGCGGGACGACGAGAGTCCACCGGCGTTGACTTTGTCGCAAAGCATGACGCACCATATTGCTACAAAGCTTGCGACAAAGGAGGCGCTATGCCCCGTGAACCGTTACCGGACGCCGACCCGTCGGTGCGTGCGGCCGATCTGCGACTGGCGGGCGAGTGGCTGGCCCAGCACGACCTGGCCGGCGCCCGCCCGACCCCGCTGCTGGCCAGCCGGCTGGCGGTCCGCCGACGCGCCCGCCTCGCCGCTCAGATCATCCTGACCGTGCTGATCCTCGCGAGCGCGCTCGCCGCCACTTCCGCCTTCGGCGATTTCCAGCCGCATCACCCGCTGTCGCTGCTGGCCCTGACCGCGCTGGTGGCCGGGCTGCTGCTGGCACAGTCGCTGCTCGACCGGTGGGTACGACGCGTCGACCAGCGGGCGGGCACGACGCTGTCCCGCAGGGCCGCCCACCTGATCCAGCCCGGCTGGCGGGCCGTGCTCGGCCGGCCGTATGCCATCTTCGCGGTCGCCACGTTCGCCGGTTCGATGGTGCTGGCCGGGAGCGCCCTGGCCATTCCCGACCCAACCGTGCGGCAGCTGGCCGTCGTCCTGCTGATCGGCCTGCTCGGCGCGACAGCCATCACCGCCATGCAACTACGCCACCTGCTCAGGCACCTGGTCGTGGCGGAGGACGAGGAGTCACTGACCGCCGACGTCATCATGCGCGTCGAGGACGCCCGCGACCTCACCACGCCGAACGTGCAGTGGACGCTGCCCATGGTGCTGCTGTTCGGCACCGCGCCCGGCTGGTGGAGCATCGCTGCGGTCGCCTACCTGCTCCTGGGCCTGGTCGCGCTCGTCGCGATCCATGCCAGGACGCCGTCGAGCGCGACGGTGGCCCGGCAGGCCATGAGCGTCCGATGATCGTCATCGACGCGGCCTCCCCGGTGCCGCCGTTCGAGCAGCTACGGGCCCAGCTCGCCCGGCAGATCCAGGACCGCACGCTGGCCGTGGGCGCCCGGCTGCCGACCATCCGCCACCTCGCGGCCGACCTTGGCCTGGCCGTCAACACGGTCGGGCGGGCCTACCGGGAGCTGGAGGAGGCGGGGCTGATCGAGACGTGTGGGCGGGCGGGCTCGTTCGTGTCGGCCGCCGGCGAGGAGGGCCGGGAGCGGGCCCGCCGGGCCGCCGCCGACTACGCGGCCGTGATCGCCAGCGTCGGCATCGACGCGGGCGAGGCGATTCGCATCGTGCAGGCGGCTCTGACGTCCGGCGCGGCAGCACCGGCCTCGCTATGACCGCGACCCGGCCGCGGGGCCACTTTGCCGGGCGCACCACGCCGGCGTAGCGCGGGCCGCTTCGCCAGGCACACCACGCCGGCGTAGCGGGCCGCTTCGCCGGGCGCACGACGGCGTAGCGCCGATGAGGGGGCGTCCGAGGCCTCCACTCGGTGGCACCAGACGCGAAGGAGAGCGCCAGACCGGGTCGAGGTCCTGTCCCAAGCCCGGCCAGCACCGCCGGCGGGGGAGTAGCCGTCTCACGCTCGTCTCGCAGACATCCCTGGACGGGCCGGGAACCACTAACCGTGACGAGCTTCGTGCGTCAGGCAAATTCCCCACTCTCGGCGGATGACAGAGACACCCGCGCCTGAACCATCGGAGAGCGCACACCATGACGGAATCCGACCTGTCCGTCCTGCGGTAACGAGCCGAGAACGGCGACAAGGCCGCAGCTGACGAACTCATCGAATTCGCTTCCGAGCATGGCTATTGGATGAGCTTCGGCGTCTTTCCGACGGAAGAAACGCCACTGCGAACGACCAGCTGATCAAGCTCGCCTCTGAACAAGAAGACCTGGATGAGTTGCGGCGTCTCGCCGACAAGGGCAGCGCCACCGCCGCCGAAGTGCTCATGGAGCTCACCGCTGACTGAGGTGGTTGCGGGGTCTGGATGGGCTGGGCGGGGATTGCGTCGATGATGACGCTATGGCAGGGACGAATACCTCAGTCACGTTGGCCTGGTCGGTTGACGATCGCCGAGGTCATCAGGGCGGTGCTCCATACCGAGCCCTTGCGGAAGCCGGGCTTGCTCTCGCCGAACATGTACTCGTCCCGGAGCCAGACGGTCTGGGTTCCCAGGTAGCGGTAGGTGTCCGGGGCGAGGATGTCGTATTGGCGGGACGGCAGGTCACCGGGTCCCTCCAGCCACACACCCAGCCCGCTGCGGCCGGCGGCGTCGCGTACGCCCTGTTCGATCCGGATGCCGGGGATGAGGGCCAGGGCCCGGAACATGGCCGCCTCCAGTCGCGGCGGCATCGTGCCGTACCGGCTCAGATAGAGGATGATCACGCGGTAGGCGCGGGCGGCGGCGGGTTCGGTGCTGCGGGGGACGCCCTCCTCGCGGGGGTAGTCGATCCAGTGGCGGTCGCCGGTGACCTTGGCCAGCAGCTTCCTCGGGTCGGTCGGCAGGGCCCGGAGCCTGGCGTCGTACTGCTGCGGCGACAGGTCGTCGTCGCCCGGATCCGGGGGGAGGTTGCTGACGATGAGCCTGCCGTCCTCGCCGTAATCCGCGGTTTGCCGGCCGTCATAGCGCAGCCATCCCTCGCGGGTCTCGGTCGCGTCCGAATTCGGCTGCTTGTCCAGGGTCTTGGTGTAGTGCCACTGCGTCGGCAGGGGGGCCTGGGTGCTACCGCGGCTGCCTGCCACTTCGGCGGCCTGGGCCAACACCGCGCCGGCGTCAAGCTGGATGAGGGAGGGGGTGCTCGCCGGTCCCGGGGCGGGCGGTTGCGGCCGTAGCACGGTGACGGCGACCGCGGCGGCGGTCCCCAGCACCCCGATCACGAGCAGGCGGCGTCCCAGCCCGGTCATGAGCAGACGGCGTCCCGGCGCCCCGGTCATGGGCAGGCGTCCCAGTGCCCACCTGCGCCCCCGCATCCGCGTCAGCAGCCGCCGGCGCTCCGGGATGATCCACTCCTGGCCTGGCTCGGGGATCTCGGCGCGCCACTCGCGTAGTGATCGCAGGTCATCCATCAAGAGACTCCTCTCGGTCGCCGAGCGCCTGGCGCGTTCTGGCCCTGGCGCGATGCAGTCGGGATCGGACAGTGCCGACCGGGATGTTCAGCGCCCTGGCCACGTCCTCGTAGGTCATGTCGGCCCAGGCCACGAGTAACAGCACCTCCCGGTCGCCGGGTGACAGCTCCGCCAGCGCCGCCGCCAGCCCGGCCTGCCGCGCGGCGACCCGGTCCTCGACCCGGTCGGCGTACGGCTCGGCGATCTCGTCGACACCGGTGCGTACCAGCGCCCGGTAGAACCGGAGCTCCACCCGCCGGTGCCGGCTGATGAGCCGGGCGGCGATGCCGTACAGCCAGGGGCGCGCGTCGGGGTGGTTCGTGGTGTCGTAGTGGGCGCGGCGGCGGAACGCGGTCAGGAAGGCGTCGGAGACGATGTCGTCGGCCAGTGCGTCGCCGAGCCGGCGGGCGACGTAGCGTCGCAACGCGGGCGCGTGCCGGTCGAAGAGGTCGGCGAAGGCCTCCGGGTCGCGCTCCGAGCGCCGGATCAGCTCGGCGTCGCCGGCTCTGCCGGGTTCCTCGGCGATCACATGGGGCTCCCGTCCCTGAGCGATGTCATCAGCTTTCGCCCGTACGGCCGGTACGAGTTCACGGTTTGAGCTGTGACCTACGTCACTAAGAACCACCGGGGCTTGCCTTGCTGGCATATGGGTCAGTTCGGTGCTTGACTCGAAGTTATGGAGCTGGTGTACGAGCGCAGGGGCCGAGGGGCGCCGTTGGTGTTGATGCACGGCATCGGGCATCACTGGCAGGCGTGGACGCCGGTCCTTGATCTACTCGCCGAGCGGTTCGATGTGATCGCGGTGGATCTGCCCGGGTTCGGGGCTTCGCCGCCGTTGCCGCCGGGGTTGCCGTACAACGCGGAGACGCTCGCCTACGCGGTAGAGGTGTTCTGGGCGAAACTGGGGATTTCCGAGCCGCATGTGGCGGGGTGTTCGCTCGGCGGATATCTGGCGTTGGACATGGCTTCGCGGGGGGTCGTCCGGTCGGCTACGGCGCTGTCGCCCGCAGGGTTCTGGTCCCGGTCGGAGCTGTTCTACGCGCGGTCAGTGCTGCGGCTGCTGCGCGCGGCGGCGGTGGCGTCGACGCCCGAGCTGGTCGGGTCGCCGGCCGGGCGGGCGTTCACCGGACGGCTGCTGGTCGCCAAACCGGCGCAGGTCGAGCCGGCCGCGCTGGTGGCGGGGGTGGCGGCGTTGCGGTCGGCGGTCGGGTTCGACGACATGCTCGACTCGTTCCTGTGGATGGCGCCGCCCGCGCCGCCGAAGGTGCCGATCACGGTGGCCTGGGGTGAGCATGACCGGCTGCTGGTGCGCCGGCAGGCAGTGCGGGCCGGGCGGTGGGCGCAGCAGCGGGTCGCCCTGCTCCAGGGCTGCGGACACCTGCCGATGAGCGACGACCCCGAGCTGGTAGCCCGAGTGATCACGGACGGAACACGCGAACCGACGCCCGGCCTCACGGACGCAGGACGCGAACCGAGCTGATGTCCGGATTTACGGACGGAGCATGTGAACCGATGCCTGGCCTCTCGGATGCAGGACGCGAACCGAGCTGATGTCGGGCCTACGGACGGAGCACGCGGACCGAGTTCACCAGTCGGTTGATGTCCGGCCAGAGCCGTTTGTGCGTGTCGGGAATAGTGATCCACAGGATGCCGGGCCTGGCCGCGCCGGTGTCCACGGCGATGACCGCCGACAGTTCGATCCGGGATTCGCGTCCGGCGTCGCTCTCGGGCATGAGCATCCGGCGGACGATCACCCAGCCGTTCTTGATCGGCTGCGAGGCCACGTCGATTCCGGCCGTGCCGCTGGGAAAACTGCGGCTCTGCTTGGCGTCGAGGGTCGCGGCGGCCACGTCGTAAAGGCTGTCGCCGGCGAGGGCGGACGTGTGGCGCTGGCTGTCGATGTCGGCCCACCACTGGCGGTCCCCGTCAGGGCCGTACTCCTCGGTGACGAAGGTCTGGCGTCTGCTGTAGGCGCCGTCCACGATCGGGCCGGTGCCGAGCGGTTTGCTCCGCCCCCACGGCCGGCCGAACTCGACGAAAGTGAGCCCCGCCTTCTTGTCCGTGACCTGCCCGATCACCGGAGACCCCGCGCCGGGGAGACGCCGTAGACGGACGACCTCGCCTTCGGGGATGCGCTTGACCTCCAGGGTGGCTTCCGGAGTCGGCGAAGGGGGTTCGACCTCAGGGATCGCGGCCACGTCGGGGGTGACGATCGTCGCCGGTGACGGAGGAGGCGGCGGTGGCGGTGGAATCCAGTCCGTCGGATCCGAGGCGGGGGTGGCCAGCGAGATGCCCACCACCACCTGGGCGATCAGCAGCGCCGCGCCGACCAGGTTGACGGCGGTGGGCACGCGGCCGAGGATCTTCTCGGCCCGGGGGGAGACTTTGGGCATCAGCTCGCCTCGGGGAGCAGCACGAGCCCGGCCCGCCGGGCGTCCTTGACGCTCTCCCGGAGCGCCGCCTCGACCAGGCGGGCGCGTTCGGTCATCGCGTCGAGCTCACCGGTGGCCAGCCGGTCGCGCACGGTGCGGGCCAGCAGTTCCCGGTACGCGTCGCTGTCCTCGGCCAGGTCCTGGAGGGTACGCCATTCGGTGTACGCCTCATCCGCGGCCATCGTCCGCAACGCGTAGTCCTCCAGCGCGTCCACCCGCTCGCCCAGCGACTCGGCGGCCAGGCGCAGCGCGTCCGCGTGCGAGTCGAGCATCGTGGAGATCCGGTCGGTGACCTTCCCGCGGCGTACGGCCTGCTGCTCGCGCCGGAGCCGGGACATCTCGGCCAGGGTTTCGGCGATCTCCCATTCCTGCCGGGGGAGAGTGACCCGGTTGGCGATGTCGTCCAGCAGCCCGGCTTCGTTGACCTTCGACTCCAGTACGGCGGCGACCGCGGCCTGCGCGCGCTCCATCAGGGCGGCGTCCGCCGGATCGAAGTCGGCGCCCAGCAGGAAACGGCCACGGTGGCGGCGGGCCAGGCGGCTCACCGGGGATTCGCCGGACAGCGCGAGCAGCAGCAGGAGGGCGACGAGCTCGATCGCGAGGCCGGTCAGGAACATGGCGGTGAAGCCGTACCCGATCCAGAGGGTGAGCAGGGCGGCCTGGAGCAGCAGGCCGCCGATCAGGGCGAGGCGGCCGTAAAGGGGCGCGATCAGGGCGGGGAGGAATCCCCACAAGGAGGCCGAGAGCAGGCCGGTCCAGGCGTCGGCGGGCACCCGGCCGCCCCAGCGCGGGCGGGTGTGCGGCGTGCCGAGGAACTCGGGGTGAGCTGTCATCAGGGCCCGGTCCGACGCCGGGAGTTCTGGGTCGAGAATCGGGTTCATCGAACGGTCTGGCCCCAGATCAGGAGCATGGCGATGACGAACACGATCATCACGCCGGCGTACGCGGCGTTGCCCAGCCGGAAGAACCGGCGCACCTTGTTCAGCAGCCAGACGAACAGGAACGCCAGGAAGATCAGGAGAATCAGCCCGGTGGTGTCCACACGCCCATTATGAGCGGTTAATCGGCGCTGCGGCGGGGTTCGGTCAGAAGCCGAAGGATCGGCCGATGATCTCCTTCATGATCTCGGTGGTGCCGCCGTAGATGGTCTGCACGCGGCTGTCCAGCCACGCCTTCGCGACCGGATATTCGGTCATGTAGCCGTATCCGCCGTGCAGCTGCACGCACCGGTCGATGAGCTTGGTCTGGAGCTCGGTCGTCCACCACTTCGCCTTGGCGGCGTCCACGGCCGTGAACTCGCCGGCGTTCAGCGCCAGGATGCACTTGTCGATGTACAGCCGGGCGATGTCCAGCTCGGTGGCCAGCTCCGCCAGGACGAAGCGGGTGTTCTGGAACGAGCCGAGGTTGCGGCCGAAGGCCTGGCGGGTCTTGCAGTACTCGATGGTCATCGCCAGCACGGCTTCCGCCGCCGCGACCGCGGTCACCGCGATCGACAGGCGCTCCTGCGGCAGGTTCTGCATCAGGTGGAAGAAGCCCTGGCCGTCCTCGTCGCCGAGGCGGTTGGCGGCCGGGACCCGGACGTTCTCGAAGAACAGTTCGGCGGTGTCCTGGGCGTGCATGCCGACCTTGTCCAGGTTGCGGCCCCGGGCGAAGCCGTCCATGCCGCGCTCGACCACGAACAGGGTGGTGCCGCGCGCGCCGGCCGTGGGGTCGGTCTTGGTGACCACGACGACCAGGTCGGCGTTGATGCCGTTGGTGATGAACGTCTTCTGGCCGTTGACGACGTAGTCGTCGCCCTCGCGGGTGGCGGTGGCGCGGATGCCCTGCAGGTCGCTGCCCGCGCCCGGCTCGGTCATCGCGATCGCGGTGATCAGCTCGCCGGCCGCGAAACCGGGCAGCCAGCGCTGCTTCTGCTCGTCGTTCGTGAGATCCACGAAGTACGGCGCCATCACGTCGTTGTGCAGCGAGAAGCCGACGCCGGAGGCGCCGATTCGCATGATCTCCTCGACGATGATGGCGTTGTAGCGGAAGTCGGTGACGCCGGCGCCGCCGTACTCCTCGGGGACGCCGAAGCCGAACATGCCCAGTTTGCCGGCGGATTTCCAGACTTCGCGGGGGACGATGCCGTCCTGCTCCCACTGCCCGTGGTGCGGGACGACCTCACGGGCCAGGAACTCGCGCACGGTCTCACGGAAGAGCTCATGCTCTTCGTCGAAGAGGTCACGCTGCATCGGGTACGCCTTCCGGGGTCGGGCTGCTTCCGCCGTGGCCAGAATACGATTCGGTTTCCTGTAGGTACACCGTTATATGGCATTCGTACCCGCGGACGTTCCTGGGCCGATCGGTCAAACGTTCCTTGTGTCACAACTGGGCCACACTCCACGCACTGTTGCCCAAGTGGCTGCTGGGACACCCTCTGAGCCCCTAAGCTCTCGTCTGATTCATGTTTGAGTGGTCCGATTTGGGCCGATCTTCGACCATTCGGAGCGTGCGGTGTTCAGGCGGCGATCGATACTCCGACAAGCGGCTGTCGCTTCCACGGTGGGCCTCCTGGGTAGCACGCTGTTATTAACCTCATCGGCCGAGGCTGTGGACACGGGTCACTACCACTTCGTGTACCGCTGCACGCCGGGAGACACCCAGGGCAAGCTGCTCGGCGCGACCCCCGTCGACATCGACGTCACGATCTCGGTTCCCGAGACGGTCTTCGTCGGCCAGGCTCTGCAGATCGGCTGGTCGATCAAGCAGCCCGCCAGCGGATCGAGCTTGAAGTTCCCCACCGACTTCATCGCCGGTGGAAAGGTATCCGCGCTCGGCCGGGTCAACGTGAGCGGCCTGCTGAACGGAAGCCTGGACTCGCTCGGCGCCAGCGCCGCCTTGGCCGCCTTGAAAGCCGGTGACAACGTCACCTACCCCGAACTTTCTTCAGGCGCGGCGGCGACGGACAAGGAAGGCCAGATCTCGGTCGCCCCCGGAGGGCTGCGGATCTCCTTCACCCCGCCGAAGTCCACGATCCAGCTCAACGACAACGTCACGCGCACGGCTTCCGCTCCGGCCCCCTTGCCCGCTCACGAAGAAGGGCCGATCAAGTACCAGCTCGGCTGGGAATATGAGCTCGGTCGAGGTGCGAACCCGGTGATCACCTGGGGCGATACCAAGAAGACCCGTAAGGACGATGTTCACGTCATCGGCGCAAGCAACACCGTCGAGGTCGCATTCGAGGGCACCGGAATCGAGTATGTCGGGGAACGCCACCGGCTGTTCGGCGACGTTGCAGTCCAGGTCTTGAATCTTGATGACTCGGCAGTCGCCGGCCACCCGGTCGAAACTGTGCATCCCTGGCAGAAGTCAGTTTCCAATCAGGAGGAGGTCGACGCGAACAAGTGGTTCGCCGACCAGACCCTCTGGAGCAAGACCGGCCTTCCCTACGGCAAGTACAAGGCGAAGCTCACCTACACCCACCAGCCGACGCGCGGGTTCTTCCTCGTGGACGGCTTCAACGTCCTCACCCAGGAGCTTGCCGCTCCTCCCACATACTTCGACGTCCTCTGCGCGCCTCCGGACGGAGCGGTTCCCGCCAAGGTGAAGGTCATCAAGGCGACCGCGACCGCGACACCGACGCCCACGAACACGCACACGCCGACGCCCAGGCCGACCACTACGACGACGGTGACGGTGACGCCTTCGGCTTCGACCAGTCAGTCGCCGCAGGTGGCTGTGACGCCGAAGGGTGGGGCGCAGACTGGGGAGATGGCCGTTGATGGGCCTTCGGGGCGGGTTTATCTGTGGCTGGGGGTTGTGACCGTGCTGGCGAGTGTCGGTGTGGGGCTGGTTTGGCGGCGGCGGGTCAGGGCTGATGCCGGGCGTGTGGGCTGAGGTCGTCGGGTTGTCATGAACCAGCTGGAACCGGGGCAGACGCCATTGCCGTTGCCTGACGAGCAGCGGCGGCAGCGGTGGAACAAGGCGCTGCCCGCGATCTTGATTGTTGGTTCGTTCGGCGGCATCGCGCTGATCATGGCGGGGCTGCTGGCGGTGCTCTCCCCGGAGGAGGCCGCGATCGAAGGGCCGCCCGGACCGGGGATCACGCCGATGGCGCAGCAGATGCCCGGCGCGCTGCCCCCGACGGTCGGACCCGGCGGGCTGGACGTGCCGCTGACGGCGGCGGCTCCGAGCGCGCCTCCGCCGATCCCGGCCGTGGTCCCGGTCGCCCCGATCGTGGACGTCGGCGCGGTCCTGCCCGCCAAGATCGTCATCCCTCAGGTCGGGCTCAACGCGTCACTGCGCACGGTGGGCGTCCTGCGCAACGGCGAGGTTCAGGTGCCGCCGCTGTCCCAGCCCAAGGTCGCCGGGTGGTACAAACTCGGCCCGGTCCCCGGCCAGCCCGGGCCGGCGGTGATCCTCGGCCACGTGACCACCAAACAAGGCCCGGCCGTCTTCCACCGCCTCCGCGAGGTCAAACGCGGCAGCAAAATCCAGATCGTCCGGACCGACGGCGCCGTGGCCGAGTTCACCGTGGACGGCGTCGAACAAGTCAGCAAGAACACCTTCCCGACCAATCGTGTGTACGGCAGGCTGGATACAGCCGGACTTCGCCTCATCACCTGCGGCGGCGTCTACAACCGCAGAACCGGCCACTACACGGACAACATCATCGTCTACGCCACGCTGAGCGCCACCAAAACCGCGTAGCCGACCCCGCCCCACCAGAGCACCATGAACCGAACCCCTCGACCGGCACACCCTCGGTCGAACCCGCACTCGGTACGGCTCCATCGGAACCGCCTGAACGTCAGCGGCGACCAGATTCCCAGCCAGAATTCACTGGATTCACAGGATCTGTGCCGCATAGCACCGGATATTTCCTGACAAGCTGATGCGCGATCTGGCCACGACCCACGGGAGCGGAAGTGACGACGACCACCGGACGGCACCGAATAGCCGCGAGAGCCGCCGTCATCGGTGCTGTCGCGCTGCTCGGCCTGATCGCTCTCCCGGTCCTCGCGGCGGACTTCGACTCGACCGTCCGCTACACGTGTGGGGGCACGACGTACCCCATGGATGTGCAGCTTGACGGTCCGGACACCAACCCGACGCCCAGTCAGGTCGTCACTGTGTCCTGGCTGCTGGCTCCCACGTCGATCGCCCCGCCTGAGGGGCAGGACCCGACCGAGTCGGTGTTCATCGCACCGGTGACCATCTCACCGAGCGACGCCGTGGTCATCGAGGGCAAGGCCACCATCGCGGGCACGCCCGTCGGTGCGAACCCGATCGCGACCGCGCCCGTCGCGACCGAGTCGGCTGTGGCGTTGGCGGCAGCGGGCGCGACCATGACGCCGATTCCCGAAATGGTGCTGGTATTCACACCCACGGCGACGGGCACCGTGGGGGTCACCGCTGGAGGCTTCGTCCTCAAGATCGTTCCATTAGGCGGGCAGCCGAGCACTCACTACTCCTGCGAGCCGGCCAACCATGCCTCGCCGGCAACCCTGGCCCTGACGGTGGCGACCTCCGCCGCGGACGACCCCGACGACACCACGACCACCACGACGACCGCGACCTCGACGGTGTTCGAGACCGAGACCGTTCAGGCGACCGACACCGAGACGGTCACCAATACGGTCGATACCACGAACACCTCGACAGTTTCGGTCACCAATACGGCTCAGGTTGGGATGACGCCGGTTGGTGGGGCGCAGACCGGTGGGGGTGGGGATGTGGGGGCGGACGCGCGGTTGGTCATGCTGGTCGGGATTTCGCTCATCGGGGCCGCCACCCTCGGTGGCCTGGTGCTTCGTCATCGCACCAGCCGGAACACGGGCACCTGATGCAGAACACTCAGGCTTGACTGTTAGGTTCAGTCATTGTGGGTAATCGATGGCAGATGCACCGTATCCACCCCAGAACCCATGAGAAGTCCATAGGATCAGGAGATCGAATTGTGACCATGGGCTGGAATGCTGGGCCAACCGTAAACCGGGCAGACTGTCTGAAATGGGAGAGAAGTCAGTGCTGAAGTTGAAGGCACGGCGTCGCATCGCCACCAAGGCCGCCGCAGCCGGAGTTGTCAGCGCGGGCATTCTCTTCGGCCTTTTCCCGCTGTTAGGCGCCACCGCCGACACCAAGACGATCAACTACAACTGCACCATCACGGGGGGCACGGGCCAGGCTCCCGACCTCATAGTCACGCTGACCGCGACCGGCACCGCCGGGTCGCCGGTTCAGAAGGTCTCGATGGTCTGGACGAACGTCAACACGGTCACCGGCAAGCTGATGACCGCGCCGGTGGTCATCAACACCACGGACGCCATCGTCTTCGAAGGCGAGATCGTAGTGACCGGCCCCGACACGGGCGACACGGCCACCATCACGCCTGCGGCCACCCTGACGCCCGCTGCCGCGATCCAGGCCGGGGCGGCGATTCCGTTCCCGACGATCTCCGCGACAGCCACCCCTGATGCCACCGGCACCGTCTCGGTCAAAACCAGCATCTTCTCTCTGCGCATCGGCTCGAACGCGGCCCAGACTTACGATTGCAGTATGGCCACCACCGCGACCGCCGCCGCAGCGACCGTCGTCGTGGCCACGGCTTCGGCCAGCACGACCCCCACGCCGACGCCGACCCCGACTCCGACGCCCACTCCGTCCGCGACGACCCCCACGCCCCGGCAGACCCGTACCTTCACGGAGACGGTCACGGCCGGGCAGGACCAGGTGACCAACACCCCCGGGGGCGGGGTCGCGACAGGTGGCGGCGGGGAGCTGGGCCCCGACGGCCGGATTCTCGTCCTGTCCGGGACCGCGCTGATCCTCGCCGCGATCACCGGCGGGCTGATCCTGCGTTCGCGGCGCAGCGCCGTACGCCAGTAGGACACGGATGACGACGCCGCCGGGACACCTGCCGCCGGGACATCCGGCTTACCAGCAGCAGCAGGTCTACGCGCAGCCTGTTTATCCGGCGGTGTATGGCCAGGAGCATCCGGAACGGCCGCGGTTGAAGGGCACCCAGATCGTGCGGGGTGTGCTGATTCTGGCGGCGCTGGCCGGGGTGTTCACGGTGGCGGCCGGGCTGATGTTCTGGCTGGGTTCGCCGGAGGAGTATGCGGCGCCGGAGCGGACCACGCTCCGGTCGCAGGCGGGCGCGCTCGCGCCGAGCGTCGGTCCTGGCGGTGGGCAGCTGACCCAGGCGGATCCGTCGGCTCCGCCGCCCGCGCCGCCACTGCCCGCGGCCCCGCCGCTGTTACCCTCCTCGCCGAAACGACTGATCATCGCCAAGTTAGGCGTGAACGCCCCGATCAAGTCCGTCGGCCTGGACAAACGCGGCGCCATCGAGACTCCGCCGATCAGCAACTCCAACCTGGTCGGCTGGTACCGAGGCGGTCCCACCGCGGGCCAGGCGGGCCCCGCGATTATGCTGGGGCACAAAGACACCCAAACCCGCAGCGCCGTCTTCAGCCGTCTGCACGAACTCCGGTACGGCGACACCATCGAGGTCATCCGCGCCGACGGAACCATCGCGGTCTTCACCGTCGGCGGCGTCGAACAGGCCAACAAGGAGACCTTCCCGACCAACCGGGTGTACGGCAACGCCGAGGACGCCGAGCTGCGTTTGATCACCTGTGGCGGCAACTACAACCGGGCCACTGGCCACTATGTCGACAACGTCATCGTGTACGCGAGGATGACCAGCACCCGGCTCGCCAACTCCTGATCACAAACACCGTCAAATACGACTATCGTGCTCCTCAAAAAGAGGAGGAGGACTCGTGGGCCTGCTATCGAATCTTCTGTTGCCGGGGCGGCTGAGGACGGGTCCGACGGTCCTGTTGCCCGCGAAGGTGAAGCCGGACGCGTTGCTGGAGGCCGTGCAGCTCGCTGACCCGACCGCCACACAGGACGGCGAGGAACTGCTGGCGGCCGGAACCCGGATCCACGCACCGCTGGAACTGACCGCGGACCTGCTGCGGAAACTGAGCATCAAGGACGAGGAACGCCTCTGGGCCTATCGGGTGGTGGCCGAACGCCCCCTGCCCATGGACTACTACGACAAGTTCCTCGCCGCCGGAATCGCCTACCGCTACGGCGGCTGGTCCCTCTGCGAGGGCTCCGCCGACGACCCCGCCGAGGACGAAACCCGCCTGGCGGCCGTCTACCTACCGGAAATGCCCGACCAGGAGGAACTCGCCACCCTCCTCCGCGGCCTCCTCCGCCTCCCGGAACCCACCGCCGAGGCCGATACCGAAGCCGCCGAGGCCGGGGTAACCGAACTCACTCCGGACGAGGCTCCGGCCGCAGCGGCTACGCCGGACGAAACCGCAGCCGAGGAGTCGCCGGCAGGGGAGTCGTCAGCGGACGAAGCACCCGCAGCCGAGATTGAGCCCGAAACCGAAGCCGCCGAGGCCGGGGTAACGGCGCTCGCTCCGGACGAGACTCCGGCCGCAGCGGCTACGCCGGACGAAACCGCAGCGGAGAAGTCGCCCACAGGGGAGTCATCGCCTGCGGACGAAGCACCCGAAGCTGAAGCGTCTGACGAAACCACGTCTGGTGAGGCTGAGTCTGGCGAAACCGGGTCAGGCGAGGCTGCGTCTGACGGAGTTGTTTCCGACGAAACCGCGTCTGACGAAGCGGAAGCGGAGGATGACGATGCCGAGGCTGGCGACAGCGGGCTTGTGATTCACGCTGGGCAGACGATCGTTTACACCGGGGCCGACATTCAGGTCACCGCCAGCTACGAGAACCGGTTCCCGGCTGTGGTGGCCGGGCTGTTGCCGTACGCGACGGAAGTGGTCAGGATCGCGGTGCGTGCGCTCGAAGACGGTGAGCTTGCCGGGGACGATGTCGTGCTCGAACCGGGCAAGGTGGCGCTGGCGCTGGGGCAGGCGTTGGACGGGCCGGTCGTCGATGCGTGGGGGTTCCAGATTCTGGAGGCGGAGGACCTGCTGCCCGCACGCCGAGTCTGAGCGGAAAACGCAAAGCGGATCTCTCTGTGCCAGGCACAGAGAGATCCGCTTTGTTTTATTGCCTTTCTTGCAGAGTTACCTCGGCAAGATCCCCGCTACTTAGCCAGCCACGCCGAACCGGCCACAGTGGTGGTGACGGTGGTGGATGTGGCCGTGGTGGTGGTGGTTGTGGTGGAAGTGGCCGTGGCCGTGGTGGTGGTGCTCACCGTGGTGGTGGTGACGGTGCCAGCCGTGGTGGCGGTGCTCACCGTGGTGACGGTGCTCACCGAAGTGACGGTGCTCGCCGTTCAGGCGCTGCTCCTGGCGCTGGAAGTTGAACTGGTCCTGGTCGACGTGCTGACGCTGACGGTTGTCGATGTCGATCCGGACGTCGTCCCGGAGACGGTTCTTGTTGTCGTTCTCGTTCTCGTTTTCCGGGTCGCGGTACTGGAGGCCGTTCGCCTCTTCGATCGGCGCGGTCGGCTCGGCCGGCAGCACGGGCTGAACCTTCGCGACGTGGTTGATCGCGACGGCCGCCGCCTGGGCGCTGGGGGCCATGGCGAACATGGCCGCCATGGCCGGAACAACGGCGAAGCCGGCCATCACCGCGAGCTTGAGTTGGCTCTTCATTAGACGATCCCCTTCTTATTATGAAGAACGATGCGGGATTCGTTGATCCCGTATCTAAGTGATCTTCTTGCTCGAATCGCTTGCTACTTGTCGATCTCCCCGATTCTCGTTGGAAGCCGACACACTAATGCGTAAAGGACGTTTGATTTTCGCACAAGCCGTTTCTTTGCTATTCGGACCGGCGTGGCGCGGGCGAATGTGTGAGGGCAGGCTGCTATAGGCGGGCACTTGAGGGAATGCTCGTGTCGCCTCCCCTAATTTCGCCTCTTCGCATGTCATAGTTCCTTCGTTGCTTTCTTTCGGAGGTGTCCGTGCGAGTACGTTTTCTACTCTCGATAGCCACTGGTGCCGCGCTAGGCGTCACGGCTCCCGCCGTCGGTGAGGCGATGGGCGCGACCGCCCACGCTGAGATCAGCCACGCCCGGTCCGGCCCCGCCCAGCTAGGTCACGTGCAGTTCGCGCACCCGGAGAAGGGCCATGCGCGTACCGGCCGTACGAAGGCCGGACGTGCGCGGGCCGGCAAGGCCCGGGTCGGTAAGGCCCGGACCGGCCGTGCGCGGGCCCACCGGGCGCACAGGGCTCACAGGGCTCGCGTCCACCACACGCGAACCCGCCACGCCCGAATCCAGCACGCCAGGGTCGCCCGGGCTCGAACCGTCGCGAGGACCGTCGCGAGGACCGCCAATCACCCGGCGCGGGCGCGCACGACCGCGCCGACGCACCAGACTTCCCCACAACACGTGCCATTCCGGTACATCCGAGAATTGCCGCGAGTCACAACCTGGACGTCATTGCGACGAGTACCCCGGGACCGGGACGCCTTCGACGGCACGAATGGCGAGATGCTCCATCCCACCAGGCCAAAAATCGTCCACATGGAGCCAGGCGGCACCCCATTCGGCATCCTGCCCACCCATTTGCTGAAAAATCCGACATGGGTGCCTGTGGTGGAGGGGGATGGTGATTGGGTGCGGGTCTTGCTCCCCAACCGTCCTAATCGTTCGACCGGCTGGATTCACATCGGCTCCGGCGGCGTGCAGTGGTCGCGCAGCGACTACAAAATCTATGTCTCGCTCCGAATGCGGCGGATCGCGGTATACAAATCCGGGCGCAGGCTCGGCGTCTGGCCCGTAGCGATCGGCGCCCCGAATACCCCGACCCCCGCCGGCCGGACTTTCGTCATGGCCGCGGTCGACACCGGCCACGGCTACGGCGTACCGGTCCTGCCCTTGGGCATGCATTCGAACGCGCTCCGCACCTTCAACGGCGGCCCCGCCACCATCGGCCTGCACGGCTGGCCCGATTCCGGGGTGTTCGGGCACAACGTCAGCAACGGCTGCGTCCGGGTGCCCAAGGCCACCCTGGCCGTGCTGCGGCATGTTCCGCTGGGCACCATGGTCACCATCAGGTGACCCGTCACTCGAACGACGTTCTGTTGTAAGCTGACACTGACCGAACATTGCTCGGTTTCTGAGTTGGAGGGCACTGTGGCAGAGGCGTACATCGTGGGGGCGGTCCGGTCCCCGGTTGGCAAGAAGAAGGGCGGCCTGTCCACCGTCCACCCCACTGACCTGGCCGCGCACGTGCTCAGCGCGCTGATCGAGGGCACCGGCGTCGACCCGGCGGCGGTCGAGGACGTCATCATGGGCTGCGTCATGCAGTTCGGCCCGCAGTCGATGGACATCGCGCGCAACGCGTGGCTGAGCGCGGGCCTCCCGGAGACTGTGGCGGGCGTCACCATCGACCGCCAGTGCGGCTCGTCCCAGCAGGCGATCCACTTCGCCGCCCAGGGCGTGCTGTCCGGCACTCAGGACCTGGTCGTCGCCTCCGGCGTCGAATCCATGTCCATCGTCCCGATGGGTTCCAGCATCACCGCCGCCCTGGAGAAGGGCATGCCCTTCCCCTTCGGCGAGAAGTGGGTGGAAAGGTACGGCAAGCAGGAGATCTCGCAGTTCCGCGGCGCGGAGCTGATGGCCGAGAAGTGGAACCTGTCCCGCGAGGACCTGGAGCGCTACGCGTACGAGAGCCACCAGCGGGCCGCCAAGGCGATCGCCAACGGTTACTTCCGTGACCAGATCGCCCCGCTCAACGGGGTCGAGGACGACGAAGGCCCCCGGGCCGACACGACCCTGGAGAAGATGGCCCAGCTGCGGACGCTGCGCGAGGACGGCCGCATCACCGCGGCCACCTCGTCCCAGATCTCCGACGGCGCGGGCGCGATCCTGATCGCCTCCGAGCAGGCCGTCCAGGACCACGACCTGACACCCAGGGCGCGCATCGTCACGCTGGCGCTCACTGGCGACGACCCCGTCTACATGCTCACCGCCCCCATCCCGGCCACCCACAAGGCCTTGAAGCGGGCGGGCCTGAGCATCGACGACATCGACGTCATCGAGATCAACGAGGCGTTCGCCCCGGTTCCGCTGGCCTGGCTGGCGGAGCTCGGCGCCGACCCCGCGCGGACCAACCCGAACGGCGGCGCGATCGCCCTCGGGCACCCGCTCGGCGGCACCGGCGCCATCCTGATGACCAAGCTGCTGCACGAACTGGAGCGCACCGGCGGACGGTACGGCCTGCAGACCATGTGCGAGGGCGGCGGCCAGGCCAACGTCACGATCATCGAGCGCCTGTAGGCTCGACGAGAAACGGCCGCCCCGAAGCCTCGGGGCGGCCTTCTCCGTTCCTACTCCGGCCCCACCAGCTCGCCGACCCGCAGCGCGGGGAGTTCGATGTGGACGATCGTCCCCGAACCGAGCGCGGAGGTGATCCAGCACCGGCCGCCGTGGGCGTCGGTGATGGCCTTGACGATGGACAGCCCCAGCCCCGCGCCGTCGGAGAGGCGTTCCTCGCCGCGCTGGAAGCGGTCGAACGCGCGGGCCGCCTGCTCCGCGGACATGCCGGGACCGTCGTCGGCGATCTCCAGGAGAACCCGGCCGCCGTTCCTGGAGATGCGGATGAAGGCCGGCGTACCCGGCGGGGTGTGGGCCCGCACGTTGGCCAGGAGATTCACCACGACCTGCCGGATCCTGGCCTCGTCGACGACGGCGACCAGGGACGCCGGCGCGTCCACGATGATCGGGGATTCGGGGTCCAGCGCGGTGGCGTCGGCCGCGGCTTCCCTGGCGATGTCCGACAAATCAGTCTCGTCCAGGGTGAGCGCGGCGCTGCGGTCCAGGCGCGCCAGCTCCAGCAACTCCGAGACGAGTTTGCCCATCCGGGTGGCCTCGTCCTCGATGCGCCCCATGACCTTCGGGAGATCGTCCTCGGGGATGGCCCCGGCGCGATGCAGTTCGGCGTAGCCGCGGATGGCGGCCAGCGGGGTGCGGAGTTCGTGGGAGGCGTCGGCGGCGAACCGGCGGACCCGGTCCTCCGACGCCCACCGGTCCCGGAACGAGGCGTTGATCCGGTCCAGCATGAGATTGATGGCGCTGCCCAGCTTGCCGACCTCGGAGGTGCCCTCCGGCATCCGCGCGGACAGGTCACCGCCCCGGGCGATGCCGAGCGCCATCCGCGCCATCCGCCCCAGCGGGGCCAGCCCGGTCACAATGAGCACCCGCCCGAGCAGCGCGAGCAGCGCGATCAGCAGGCCGCCGGTGACGAGTTCGGCCAGTAACACCCGCCGGACCGGGTCGTCCACGCCGTCCAGCGGCACCGCGACGATCGCCAGCCGGTTGCCGATCCTGGTCTTGGCCGCCGCGGCGATCAGGTCGCCGCCGAGCTCGAAGGTCCGCCCGGCCGAGGCGTGCGCGGTCAGCCGTTCCTGGCCGAGGCCCTCCACCAGCGCCGGCACCGACTCGGCCTGCGGCGCGTCACCGCTGATCAGCCGGGTCCGCTGGGTGTTGAGGTTGAAGGTGACCACCGCGAAGGTGGAGCCGGTCAGCTGCTGGGTGAGCGTGTCGGTGGCCTCCACCCGGCGGGAGGCGGTGGCGGTGGCGGCCAGCAGCTGCCCTTCCAGCCGTTCGTACAGGTGGCCGCGGAGCACCACCGCGCTCACCGCCGACAGCACCACCAGCAGCAGCGCGCTGATCGCGAGCAGTCCGGCCAGCAGCCGGGTACGCAGCGACATTACGGCCGCAAGGCGTACCCCACACCCCGCTGGGTGTGGATCAGCGGCGGACCGAGCGGATCGAGTTTCCTGCGCAGGTAGGAGATGTAGGTCTCCAGCACCTGCGACGACCCGCCGTACCCCCACACCTGGTCCAGCAGCTGCCGTTTGGTCAGCACCAGCCCCGGATGCTCCATCATGAACGCGAGCAGCCGGAACTCGGTCGGGCTCAGGTCCACCCGGACGCCGCCCCGCCTGACCTCCCAGCGCGCCTCGTCCAGCTCCAGGTCGGCGACCCTGAGCACGTCCCCGGAAGGCCGGTCGTCGGCGTCGGGCACGCTGGTCCGGCGCAGCACGGCCCGGACCCTGGCCACCAGCGCCTCGACCGAGAACGGCTTGGTGACGTAGTCGTCTGCGCCCATGGTCAGCCCGCGTACGGTGTCCGAGACGGCGTCCCGCGCGGTCAGGAAGATCACCGGAGTCTGCCCGCCTTCGTAGCGGATCCGGCGGCACACCTCGAACCCGTCGAGGTCGGGCAGCATGACATCGAGGACGATGAGATCCGGTCGCCGGACGGCGTATTCGCGCAGCGCGTCCCGCCCGTTGGCCACCGCGGTCACGCTGAAGCCGTGGAAGCGGAGCGCGACATCGACGATGTCTCGGATGTTCGGTTCGTCCTCGACGACGAGGATTCTGGTCTCACTCATGGCTGAGATAAGTATGGCGCTTCCGCAGGGAGAGAAGCCCCATATGTCCCTTTTAGCTGGCCACGGCCTTGTTCTTGGGCACGAACACCGCGGCGGCCGTCGGGTTCGGGGTGCCGGGCGCGCCGATGGTGACCACCCGGTCGCCGACCATCAGCTTGGTCAGATCGGCCTTCGCGCCGAGCCGGCGGAACCGGGTGTCGGTGGCCGTGTTCCAGGTCCAGGTCACCCCGTCGAGGCTCTTCACGGTGAGCGTGGCGGCGCCCTTCGCGATGATCGAGCCGCGCTGCCAGGTGTAGGGGACGAACGCCTTCTTCTCCCGCACAGTCGCGGTGCCGTGGATGCCGATCACCCACCGGTTGAAGCGGTTGCGCAGGCGCGGCCCGCGCAGCGTCGAGTCCGCCGTCAGCAGCGAGTCGGCGATCGTGTACGTCCCCGCCGGGACGGCCATCGCGGCGGCCGGCGCGGCCGGGTCAGCGGCGGCGCCGGTGGCCGAGGTCAACATCACGGCCGCCGCGGTGGCGACGGCGCCGAGGGCGAGCTTCGTCTTCATGACGCTCAGCAAAGCCGCCCATGCTGGGCTGATCAGCGGAGAAAGGTGGGAAATCCGTGAGAAATCTTAGAACGGCACCCGAGCCACGCAGAACACCGTCTGCCCGAACGGCGGCCGGACGAACCGCTCGATGAACCGCGTGGTCGGCACCACGGTCCGGTCGTAGATCTTGACCAGCCGGGGATCCGGATACCCGACCCCGCCCCGCCGCACGGCCAGCCACCAGGCGATGCCGCCGAGGAAGTTGATCGGTTTCAGCACGTCCACGTCCAGCCCGGCCGCCGCGACGGTCCGCCCCAGCGTGGCCGGCGTGTACCGGGTGACATGCCCGACCTTGCGATCGAAGTCCCCATAAAGCTGCATGTAGCCGGGAACCCAAATGATGATCTTGCCGCCCGGCTGGGTGACCTCCGCCAGCGAGCGCAGCGCCGCCACGTCCTCCTCGATGTGCTCCAGGACGTTCATCAGCACCACGGTGTCGACCTTGTTCTCCAGCGGGATCGCGGTCGGCAGCCCGAACCGCAGCACGTCGATGTCGTCCCGGTCGGCGAACCGCTTCTCCAACTGCTCCACGCAGTACGGATCGAAGTCGCTCACCACCAGCCGGTCCAGCCGGGGCAGGAACTGCTCGGCGAAGTGGCCGAGCCCGGACCCGATCTCCAGCATCGACCTGCCGACATGCGGCGCGACCATGTCGAACTCGTACTGCCGGTAGTTCCTGGCCTCGTCACCACCCAGGTGGTTCTCCAGGGCCTCGTCTCCGGCCGCCGGCTGAACTACTCGGTCATACCCAGACATGCGATCCTCGTTTACGGCAGGTGGCGGTGGGTGAAGTCTAGTGCCCCGACCCCGCCGGATGATTCAGAACCCCGACTCCGGGTCTGAGGGTTACGATTCGTGAATGTCCGCCGAACAGGCCGGTTTCGTCGGCCGCAGGCCGGAGCTCACCGAGGTCGCGCGACTCCTGGACCTGTCCCGCCTGGTCACGCTGACCGGGGTCGGCGGCATCGGGAAGTCCCGGCTGGCCGTCGTGGTCGCCGAGAGCGTGCGGGCGAGTTTCCCCGACGGCGTCACCCTGGTCGACCTCGCCAAGGTCCGCGACCCCGACCTGCTCAGCCACACGGTGGTGGACGCGCTGCCGCTCACCTACCAGACCACCAGGTCCCAGGAGGAGGTGCTGGTCGCCTACCTGGCCGACCTCCGCCAGCTACTGATCCTCGACGGCGCCGACTCGCTGGTGGACGGCTGCGCCCACCTGGCCGAGACGCTCCTCAAGGCCGCCCCCGACCTGCGCGTCCTGGTGACCAGCCGGCAGGCCCTGGACGTGGCGGGGGAGCACCTGTTCGTGGTCGGCCCGATGGCCAGGGCGGACGCGATCACGCTGCTCAACGAGCGGGCCGGGCGGGCCATGGTCGAGGACGGCGGCCTGTGCGAGCGCCTCGACGGCATCCCGCTGGCCATCGAACTCGCCGCCGTCCGCCTCGCCGACCTGTCGGTGGCCGAGATCATCCGCGGCCTGGACGACCGGTTCCTGCTGCTGGACGGCCTGCGCGCGGTGATCGGCTGGAGCCACGAACTGTGCTCGCCTGGCGAGCGCTTACTGTGGGCCCGGCTCTCGGTCTTCTCCGGCTGCTTCGACCTGGCCGCCGTGGAGGAGGTCTGCGCCGACCGGGCCATCCCGCCGCACGAGGTGCTGGACCTGGTCAGCGGCCTGGTGGAACGCTCGATCCTGACCCGCGAGGAAGGCTCGCGCTACCGCCTGCTGGCCACCGTCCGCGAGTACGGCGAGGAGTGGCTGCACCGCCTCGGCGAGGACGAGACCTTCCGCCTCCGCCGCCGCCACAAGAACTACTACCTGCGGCTGGCCCGCCGCGGCGAGACCGAGTGGTTCGGCCCCGACCAGGAGGCCATCTTCGCCAGAACCCGGTCGGAGCACGGCAACCTGCGCACCGCCCTGGAGTTCTGCCTGAGCATCCCCGGCGAGGTCAGGGACGGCCTGGAGCTGGCCGCCTCGCTCTGGTTCTACTGGGTCGGCTGCGGCTACCTCGGCGAGGGCCGGCACTGGCTGGAGCAGGGCCTGGCGCTGGACTTCTCGCCCACGCCCGAGCGGGCCAAGGCGCTCTGGGCCGGCGGCTACGTCGCCCTGCTGCTCGGCGACACCGAACACGCGCTCCGCCTGCTGGCCGAGTGCCGCGAGCACGGCGACAACCGCGCCAAGGCCAGGGCCGTGCACCGGCTCGGCTGCGCCGCCCTGCTCACCGACGACCACGCCGCCGCCATCCCGCTGTTCGAGGACGCCCTGGACCAGTACGCCTGGCTCGGCATCCTGGACAGCCAGGTCCTGATGGGCAAGGTCGAACTCGCCATGGCGCTGGCCTTCACCGGCCGGTTCGAGGAGAGCGCCACCCGCTGCCGGGAGGTCAGGGCGGAGTGCGAGGCGCACGGCGAACGCTGGGTGCTGTCCTACGCCTACTACGTCCAGGCGTACGCGCACTGGGCCAACGGCGAACTGGCCGAGGCCGACCGGCTGGCCCGCGCCTCGCTGCTGATCAACCGGACCTTCAACGACCTGGTCGGCACCGTGCTCGACGTCGAACTGCTGGCCCTGGTGACGGCCGACGCGGGCGAGCACGAGGGGGCCGCGCTGCTGCAGGGCGCGGCGGCCCGGCTGTGGCGCTCGGTCGGGCCGCCACTGTTCGGTTCGCGGCATTTCAACGCGCCGCACGCGGCCTGTGAGACCCGGGCCAGGAGCGCCCTGGGGGACGCGGGGTACGAAGCGGCGCTGGCCAAGGGCCGCCGGGTGGGGCTGGACGATGCGTTAGAAATATCTTCCCAAGGAGTGGTTTTCTCCACAGGTGTGGTCGATTCCCGGCCCTGAGCGTGATTTGCTGCGGGCGTGAATCTGCCGGCCGAGACAAGCACCTTTGTTGGACGCGACACGGAATTGTCCGAGGTCAGCCAGTTAATCGCCGACTCCCGGCTGGTGACGCTCACCGGTCCAGGCGGGGTCGGCAAGACCCGGCTCGCCCTCCGCGCCGCGGCGTCCGTCCCGGAGCAGGTTTACTTCGCCGAACTGGCCGCGGAACAGAACGGCGACCTGCTCGCGCACGCGGTCGCCGCCGCGCTGGGCCTGCGCGAGCAGTCGGCCCGCCCGCAGGCCGACGTCCTCGCGGAACACCTCGCCGACCAGCGCCTGCTGCTCGTCCTGGACACCTGCGAGCACCTCATCGGCGCCACCCGCGACCTGGTCACCCGGATCCTGGCCGCCGCCCCCGGCGTCCGCCTGCTGGCCACCAGCCGGCAGCCGCTCGGCCTGCCGGCCGAATGCGTCTACCGGGTCGAACCGCTCCCCGACGCCGACGCCCAGCGCCTGTTCTGCGACCGCGCCGTCGCGGTGCAGCCCCAGTTCACCCCCACCGACGCGGTGGTACGGCTCTGCGCCCGCCTGGAGGGCATCCCGCTCGCCCTCGAACTGGCCGCCCGGCGGCTGCGCGCGCTCTCCCCCGAGGAGCTGGCCGACCGGCTGGACGACCGGTTCGCGCTGCTCGGCGGCGGCCGCCGTGCCGGGCGGCATGACGGGCTGCGGTCGGCGGTGGGCTGGAGCCACGAGCTGTGCACCCCCGACGAGCGGCTGCTCTGGGCCCGGCTGTCGGTCTTCGCCGGCTCCTTCGACGTGGACGCGGCCGGGCAGGTCTGCGCCGACGACCGCCTCGCCAACGTGCCCGGCCTGCTGGCCCGCCTCGCCGACAAGTCCATCGTCCGCGCCGACGACGACCGCTACCGGATGCTCGACACCATCCGCGAGTACGGCCGGGACTGGCTGCGCGAACTCGGCGAGGAGGAACTCCAGCTCCGCCGGCACCGGGACTACTACCTCACTCTGGCCCGGGAGGCCGACGCCGACTGGTTCGGCCCCAAC
Organism: Acrocarpospora corrugata; assembly: GCF_009687845.1. Classification (GTDB taxonomy): domain Bacteria; phylum Actinomycetota; class Actinomycetes; order Streptosporangiales; family Streptosporangiaceae; genus Acrocarpospora; species Acrocarpospora corrugata. The sequence continues at coordinate 113,410 of NZ_BLAD01000045.1, read as the reverse complement.
CAGTTCAGCTGGGCGCTCTGGGTCCGCTGCGAGCTGCCCAACCTGCGGCTGGCCCTGGACCACAGCATCGCCAGCGCGGTCGGCCTCGAACTGGTCGGCGCGCTCTGGTTCGTCTGGTTCTGCCTCGGCGAGATCCGGGAGGGGCGCTACTACCTGGACCGGGCGTTGGAACGTAACAGCAAGCCGGGACCGGCCAGGACGAAGGCGCTGTGGGCCGCCGCCTGGGTGTCGTTCGCCCAGGGCGACCTGGAGCTGGTCGCGCGCCGCACCGCGGAGGCCTGCGACGCCGCGCTGGCGCAGCAGGACTGGGCCGGCGCGGGCTACGCCCACCTCGGCCTGGGCGCGCTGAAGACGGTCAACGGCGACCCGGAACGCGGCGGCGAAGCCGTCGAGCAGGCGATCGGCTACTTCGACCAGGCCGGCGGACGGCACGTCGGCCGCCTGGTGGCCGTCACCATGCGGGCCCTCTCGCTGACCATGCGCGGCCAGTACGACCGGGCCGGCGCCCTGATGGCCGAGCAGCGGGCCGAATGCGAGAACGCCGGCGAGATCTGGGCCAGGACCAGCGGCGACTACATCCGCTCCCGGGTCGAGCTGGGCCGCGGCGACGCGGTGGCCGCCGACCGGCTGGCCAGGACCGGGCTGCGCGCGGTCTGGCGGCTCGGCGACATCCTGAGCAGCGCCATCGCGGTCGACCAGCTCGCGATCACCGCCTGCGCCATCGGCGACCACCCGCGCGCGGCCCGGCTGCTCGGCGCGGGCCAGCGCATCTGGGACAGCTTCGGGCTGACCCAGTTCGGCTCGGCCGAGTTCGCCGGCCCCCGGCTGGAGGCCGAACGCCGGGCCAGGGCAGCCATGGGCGACGCCGCGTTCGAGCGCGAATACCAGGACGGTGCGGCGTTCCCACCGGAACGTGCGGTCGGATATGCGCTGGGCGGGCTTCCCAATTCGCGAATTGTGCGGTGGAATCTTCCCGCTCCCGATTGATCCGTCCCCTGGAAGATGACCCCGCTGCCGATGCAGGACGACGAGGCGATCGCCCGCGCGTTGTCCGGCGATCTGGGCGCCTACGAGGCGCTGGTCGCCCGTTACAGCGCGGTCGCGCACCGGACCGCCCACCTGCTCGGGGCCGGGCATGAGGCCGAGGACGTGGTTCAGGAGGCGTTCGTCAAGGCGTACCGGCATCTGTCGGGGTTCCGGCGGGATTCGGCGTTCAAGCCGTGGCTGCTGCGCATCGTCGCCAACGAGACGCACAATCTGACCAGGTCACGGGGGCGGCGGGCAGAGCTCGCGGTCCGGCTCGGGCAGGAGCCCGAGGGCGGGTCCACCGATCCGGACGCGGACCCGGAGGGGGCGGTGGTGGCCGCCGACCGGTCCTCGCGGCTGCTCGCCGCCGTGCGAGGGTTGCCTGATCGGGAACGTGAGGCGGTGGTCTGCCGGTACTTCTTGCAGTTGTCGGAAGCCGAGACCGCCGAGGTGCTGGGCTGCCCGGTGGGTTCGGTGAAGTCCCGGACCTTCCGCGGCCTGCGGCGACTGCGAGAGGAGGTGGGCCGTGAACTCCTCTGATGATTTCAGTGAGCTGGAGGACGAACTGCGCGCGCTGAGCGACGCGCTTGCAGTTCCGGAGCCGAGCCCGCCTTCCGCCATCGCCAGCGCCGTGCGCGCCACTTTGGAACGCGAGCCTGCCCGCCAGGTCCGGCGGTGGCCTCGGATCCGGCGCCGGATCATCGCGATCGTGGCCGCCTTCCTGGTGGTGCTGGTCGCGGCCACGCCGCAGGGCCGGGCCGCCGTCGTCTCCATTCTGCGCTTCGCCGGCGTCGAGATCCGGGTGGGCGAGCCCGCCCCGCTGCCCTCCGGATCTCCCTCCCCGCTGCCCGGCGAACGCCGGGTCTCCCTCGCCGACGCCCGCGCCCAGGTGCGGTTCCCGCTGGTGGTGCCCGCCGTGCTCGGCGACCCCGCCGACGTCAGGGTCGCCGACGGCGGCCGGGTGGTGTCCATGTTCTGGCCCGGCGTCCGGCTCGACCAGTACGACGGCCGCCTCCAGGAGCTCTGGCGCAAGGAACTCGGCCCGCCCTGGCCGGAGGACGTGTTCGTGGACGGCGTCACCGGGGTGTGGATCCAGCAGCAGCACGGCCTCCAGTACAGCCCGGGGGCCGGGCCGCCGCAGGAGTTCCGGCTGTCCGGGCCGACCCTGATCTGGCAGCGCGGCCAGGTCGGCATCCGGCTCGAAGGGCCCAAGACGGTCGAAGAGGCGCGCCGGATCGGGAACTCGGTGCGCTAGCCCGCCAGCCAGGCGTCGATCTCGGTCTGGAGTTCCTTCTTCAGCGACTCCGGGGCCGCCGAGGAGCGGATCGACTGGCGGGCCAGTTCGGCCAGTTCGGCGTCGCGGAAGCCGTACACGTCCCTGGCCAGCTCGTACTGGGCGAGCAGCCGGGCGCCGAACAGCAGCGGGTCGTCGGCGCCCAGCGCGATCGGCACGCCCGCGTCGAACAGCCGCCGCAGCGGCACGTCCTCGGCCCGCTCGACCACGCCGAGGCCGACGTTGGACAGCGGGCAGACCTCGCAGGCGATCTGCCGGTCGGCCAGCCGCTCCATCAGCCGGGCGTTCTCGGCCGCGCGCACGCCGTGCCCGACCCGGTCGGCGTCCAGGTCGTCCACGCACTCGGCCACCGAGACCGCGCCCAGCAGCTCGCCGCCGTGCGGCACCGCCAGCAGGCCGGCCCGCTTGGCGATCCGGAACGCGCCGTCGAAGTCCCTGGCCCGGCCGCGCCGCTCGTCGTTGGACAGGCCGAAGCCGACCACGCCCCTGTCCCGGTACTGCCCGGCCAGCCGGGCCAGCGTGCGCGCGTCCAGCGGGTGCCGGGTGCGGTTGGCGGCGACGATCACCGCGATCCCGATCCCGACGGCCTTGGCGGCCCGCTCGGCGGCGTCCAGCATGAGTTCCATGGTCTCGGTCAGGCCGCCGAAGCGCTGGGCGTACCCGGACGGATCGACCTGGATCTCCAGCCAGCGGGAGCCCTCCGCACGCTCGTCCTCGGCCGCCTCGCGGAGCAGCCGGTACACGTCCTCGGGGTGGCGCAGCACCGACCTGGCGATGTCGTACAGCCGCTGGAACCGGAACCAGCCGCGCTCGTCGGTGGCCCGCAGTTGCGGCGGCCAGTCCTGGACCAGCGCGTCCGGCAGGTGCACGCCCTGCTCGGCGGCCAGCTCGATCAGCGTCGTGTGCCGCATCGAGCCGGTGAAGTGCAGGTGCAGGTGGGCCTTCGGGAGGGCGAGGAGCGGGCGTGGCATTTCCATATCCTGCCGTACGCGCTCTCAACCCCGGAGGCGCTTCACGCGTTGTGGACGGTCGAAAGGGGAGCTCATGACCGAAGAAGACGACGCGGCCTTCGACGAGTTCCTGGCCGCGCGCAGCACCGCCCTGCTCCGCACCGCCGTCCTGGTCTGCGGCGCGTCCCCGCACGACGCCGAGGACCTGGTCCAGGGCGCGATGGAGAAGGTCTACCGGCACTGGGCCCGGATCCGGCACGACAACCCGGAGGCGTACGCGCGCCGGGTGGTGGTCAACGCGGCCATCAGCCGGTCCCGCCGGAAACGGGTGCTCCAGGAGATCTCCTTCGCCCGGCCGCCGGAGACCGCGGTCGACACGCCCGATCACGGCATGCGCGACGCGCTCATGACCGAACTGCGGAAGCTGCCCGCCCGGATGCGGGCCGTGATCGTCCTCCGCTACTGGGAGGACATGTCGGAAGCCGAGACCGCCGCCGCCCTGGGCTGCTCGGCCGGAACCGTGAAAAGCCAGGCGGCCCGCGGGCTCGCCCGGATCAGAGAACGCCTTCTGGAAGGAGTGCCGGTATGAACACAGAAGAGGCATTGCGGGAAGCGATGTCGGAGCACGTGGCCGAGGTGCACGCCAGCCCCATGCTGGGCCGGTCGGTACGCCGCCGCAGCCGCCGGACCACCCTCAGGCTCAGGACGGCCGGCGCGGGCCTGGTCACCGCCGTGGCGGCCGTGTCGGCGCCGGTGGCGATGAGCCTGACCGCCGGCCCGGCGGTCAGCGTCGGCGCCGCCCCCGTCACGAACGCGGTCACGGCGACCGTCACCCCGACGGAGACCCCGGTCGTCGCCGACGCGGGCGGTGTCGTGGAGGGCGTCCGGGTCGGGTACCTGCCCGAGACCTGCGACGGGCCGGGCCCGAACGACTGCGGCATCTGGGTGGGCGTCTACGGCGACGGCGACCAGTCCCTCCGGGTGGACGGCAGGCTCGACGGCAGGCAGGTGGCCGAGGGCACCTACCTGGACGCGTCCGGAAAAATGATCACCCGGATCCTGGACGACCAGCACGGCGTGCTGGTCGTCATCGGCGACGACGCCGCCCGCGAGCTCGGCGCGGACACCGTCGAACGGGAGCTCCGCAAGATCGCCGAAGGGCTGAGCCTGGCGGGTTAGCGCGTCTCGCCGAACAGCTTGGCCAACCGGCTCACGCCCTCAGCGAGGTCCTCGTCGCCGAGTGCGTAGGAGAGGCGGAAGTAGCCCGGGGTTCCGAAAGCCTCACCTGGGACCAGGGCGACTTCCGCCTCTTCCAGGATCAGCTCCGCCAGCTCCGCCGTGGTGGCCGGCCGCTTCCCGCGCAGCTCCTTGCCCAGCAGCTCCTTGACCGACGGATAGGCGTAGAACGCGCCGAAAGGTTCAGGGCACACCACGCCAGGGATCTCGTTCAGCATCCGCACCATCGTCTGCCGCCGCCGGTCGAAGGCCTCCCGCATCGACGCCACCGCCGTCAGGTCCCCGCTGACCGCGGCCAGCGCCGCCGCCTGCGCCACGTTCGACACGTTGGAGGTGGCGTGCGACTGCAGGTTGGTGGCCGCCTTCACCACGTCGGCCGGGCCGATCAGCCAGCCCACCCGCCAGCCCGTCATCGCGTACGTCTTCGCGACCCCGTTCAGCACCACGACCCGGTCCGCGAGCTCGGGCACGGCGGTGGCGACGCTGGTGAACTTGGCGGCGCCGTACACGAGATGCTCGTAGATCTCGTCGGTCACCACCCAGAGCTCCTGCTCCAGCGCCCAGCGGCCGATCTCGGCGATCTGGGCGGGGGAGTAGACCGCGCCGGTCGGGTTGGACGGCGAGACCAGCAGCAGCGCCTTGGTGCGCTCGGTCCTGGCCGCAGCCAGCTGCTCCACCGAGGCCAGGTAGCCGGTGCTCTCGTCGGTCACCACGTCCACCTGGACGCCCCCGGCCAGCTTGATCGCCTCCGGGTAGGTGGTCCAGTACGGCGCGACCACCAGCACCTCGTCACCCGGGTCCAGCAGGGTGGCGAAGGCCTGGTAGACGGCCTGCTTGCCGCCGTTGGTGACCAGCACCTGCGCGGCGTCCACGGACAGCCCGGAGTCCCGCTTGGTCTTCTCGGCGATGGCCTGCTTCAACTCGGGCAGGCCGCCGGCCGGGGTGTACTTGTGAAAGCGCGGGTCACGGCAGGCCTCGATCGCCGCCTCGATGATGTAGTCCGGCGTCGGGAAATCCGGCTCGCCGGCCCCGAAGCCGATCACCGGGCGACCGGCCGCCCGCATCGCCTTCGCTTTGGCGTCGACGGCCAGGGTGGCGGACTCGGTGATAGCGGCGACGCGCGCGGAGATTCGGCTCATTGCCCCATGTTTTCAGAACACGCGGCCCGATTCCCGCGCTATTCCAGCATCTGGACAAGGCCACGGGGTAGCTTTGAGCTGCGGGGACTTGCCGAGGCGTTACTGGTTCGACGAAGCAGCCATTCCCACGTACACTTCACCGTCTAGTGGGCCACAACGCCGAAACAGTCGGGTAGGGTGGTGCACGGCTTAGGGCACTAGCGCAATTGGTAGCGCACCGGTCTCCAAAACCGGCGGTTGGGGGTTCGAGTCCCTCGTGCCCTGCGGAGTGCGGTCCGCGCACTAAGGGCGTAAGAGCCGCCGGTTGCGATGGACACGACGGATCAGGTGAGGACTGTGGCGATCGACACGCGCGGCGAGGCCGCGGCACAGCCAGGCAAGCCGAGCGGCGAGAAGAAGGCCAAGCGCACCTCGCCCGCCCTCTTCTATCGGCAGGCCGTCGGCGAGCTGCGTAAGGTCATCTGGCCTACGCGGAAGGACCTGATCAACTACACCATCGTGGTGCTCGGGTTCTGCCTGATCATGGTGGGCATCGTCTCCGCGCTGGACTTCGCGCTGACGAAGGGTGTGCTCGCGGTCTTCGGTTCCTGATCGCGACCGCACGACTAGTTCACCGACGAAAGAGGAAATGCCACCGTGTCCGAGTCCCCACTGCCGGTCGACGGCTCCCACGACGAGCACGACGAGTGGGAAGCCGACACGACTGAAGAGGCAGAAGAGGTCGAGTCGGAGGTCGAGGAGGCCGCCGACGCCGCCGTCGACGAAGACGGTGACGTGCTTCCCGACGTCGACCCGATCGAAGAGTTCAAGCGCCAGCTCCGCGGCCAGTTCGGCGAGTGGTATGTGATCCACTCGTACGCGGGCTACGAGAACCGGGTCAAGCAGAACATCGAGAGCCGCACCGGGTCGCTCAACATGGAGGATTTCATCTTCCAGGTCGAGGTGCCGACCCACACGGTCACCGAGTTCAAGGGCGGCAAGAAGACGCCGATCAAGGAGCGGGTGCTCCCCGGCTACGTGCTGGTCCGGATGGACCTGACCGACGAGTCCTGGGCCGCCGTGCGGAACACGCCCGGCGTGACCGGCTTCGTCGGCCTGTCCAACAAGCCGAGCGCGCTCAACCTCGACGAAGTGGCCAAGCTGCTCGCGCCGGAGCCGACCGAAGAGGTCAAGAAGGCTTCCGCGAAGGCGACCGCGTCCACCGTCGAGTTCGAGATCGGCGAGTCGGTCACCGTCATGGACGGCCCGTTCGCCACGCTCCCCGCCTCGGTCAGCGAGATCAGCCCCGAGTCGCAGAAGCTCAAGGTGCTGGTGTCGATCTTCGGCCGGGAGACCCCGGTGGAGCTCTCGTTCAACCAGGTCTCGAAGATCTGACAGAGTCGCGTAGACTCTTCTAGTTCTCCTCGCTGCGGCGAGGACGCCCCAGGCCGCCTTCAGGCAGGCATGGCCGGGGCACCACGGAAATCATTGAGGACCCGGAGAGAGTCATGCCTCCCAAGAAGAAGATCGCGGCGTTGGTGAAGGTCCAGCTTCCCGCTGGCCAGGCCACGCCCGCGCCGCCCGTCGGTACCGCACTCGGTCCGCACGGCGTGAACATCATGGAATTCGTCAAGCAGTACAACGCGGCGACGGAGCCTCAGCGGGGCAACATCATCCCCGTCGAGATCACCATCTTCGAGGACCGCAGCTTCACCTTCATCACGAAGACGCCCCCGGCGCCTGAGCTGATCAAGAAGGCGCTCGGCCTCAAGGGCGGTTCCGCCAACCCGCTGAAGACCAAGGTGGGTCACCTCACCAAGGAGCAGCTGCGGCAGATCGCCGAGACGAAGATGCCCGACCTGAACGCCAACGACATCGAGATGGCCGAGCGCATCATCGCCGGCACCGCCCGTTCCATGGGCATCACGGTCGCCGACTAAGTACTCAGATCCCCAGTGGAAGGGCCTAGCGCGGCCCGTACCACGAACTCCTGTAGGAGCCAGAAGTGAAGCGCAGCAAGAATTACAAGAACGCGGCGGTCCAGATCGACCGTGACGCCGTCCTGACGCCGCTGGACGGCGTGCGGGTGGCCAAGAAGACCGCCTCCACGAAGTTCGACGCCACCATCGAGGTGGCCCTGCGGCTGGGCGTCGACCCGCGCAAGGCCGACCAGATGGTCCGCGGCACCGTCAACCTCCCGCACGGCACCGGCAAGACCGCCCGGGTCCTGGTCTTCGCGACCGGTGACCGCGCCGAGGAGGCCCGCGCCGCGGGCGCCGACATCGTGGGCGCCGACGAGCTCATCGACGAGGTGGCCAAGGGCCGCCTCGACTTCGACGCCGTCGTGGCCACCCCGGACCTGATGGGCAAGGTCGGCCGCCTGGGCCGGGTGCTCGGTCCGCGTGGCCTGATGCCCAACCCGAAGACCGGCACCGTCACGCCGGCTGTCGGCAAGGCCGTCACCGACATCAAGGGCGGCAAGATCGAGTTCCGGGTGGACCGGCACGCGAACCTGCACTTCATCATCGGCAAGGCCTCCTTCGAGGAGCGCCAGCTGGTGGAGAACTACGCCGCCGCCCTGGACGAGGTGCTGCGGCTCAAGCCGTCCGCAGCCAAGGGCCGTTACGTGAAGAAGGTCACCTTCGCCACGTCGATGGGCCCGGGCATCCCGGTCGACCCCAACGCGACGCGGGGCCTGACCGCCGAGATCGACGCCTGATCGTCTCAGGACTGAACGACCCCCGCCCGGGTATCGGGTGGGGGTCGTTCTGTTGTGAGGAAAGTGTGCGGATATCGCGCGACCGCCGCACCGATCATCCCGCGAACGTAGGCTCTGGGCGACGAAAGGACGACATCACATGCGCCGACTACTGGTGGCCGCCGCGCTGATCGCCGCGGCCGGGTGTGGCACGACGACGGCCCAGCCGCTGGGGCAGGTCCAGCTCTCGGCTGCCGACGCCTTAGCTCAGACCGCTCAGAAGGCCGAGGACGTCCAGTCCTACGCCGCCGACATCGTGGTCGACTTCAGCGACCCGAAGGGCGGCGCGGGCAACGTGCGCGGCACCATGCTGTTCCAGCAGAAGCCCACCCTCGCCTCCGACATCACCCTGAGCCAGGTGACGTTCGGCGGGCAGGCGCTGCCCGGCGGCGTCCGGGTGATCCTGGACGGCGAGACCGCCTACCTGAAGCTGGACCTGCTCAAGCAGCTGGCCGGCACCACCAAGCCGTGGGTCAAGGTGAGCCTCACCGACCTCGGTGACGACGCCAGCGTGCGGCAGTTCCTCAGCCAGGCCCAGCAGATCGACCTCAAATCCGCGGTCGCCCTGCTGACCGCGTCCAAGGACGTCCAGGCGGCCGGCAACGAGACCGTCGGCAACGTCCAGACCACGCACTACACCGGCACCTTCCCGGTGGCCGAGGCCGTCAAGCTGCTGCCGCCGGACGCCCAGGCCGGGCTCAGCGGCCAGCTCTCCGTGGTCAAGGACATGAAGTTCGACGCCTGGATCGACGCCGAGGGCCTGCCTCGCAAGATCCAGCTCAACGGCGGCGCTGACCAGGCCACCTTCACCGCTGCCCTGGTCTTCACCTCCTTCAACGAGCAGCTCTCGATCTCCGCACCCCCCGCCGACCAGGTCGGCGAGATGCCGAAGAACGCCCCGGTGGCCGAATAGTGTGGCTTGGCCGCGCCGGTGTCTGGACTGAGGAACGCAGGTCGCGGAGCGGCCGGCGTGACGAGGGAAGAGGCTCCCCAGCGGCCAAGCCCGCCGCGCCGGAGGCGCGGCCATAGACACTGATTTGGTGAATGGGAGATTGACACGTATGCTGTGTCCTGCCAAAGACCGCTGGTTGTCTTCGGGTGCCTAGAGGCCCGTTGACCGAAGGATCCACGTGAAGTGGACGGCCCGCGCAGGTGTGGATGTGAGCTTCGCTTAACGTGAGCCCCGTGCGCCCTGCGCCGGGGCTTGTTCGTTTTCATGCCTTCGCCGGCGGCACATCTGGAAGGAGGGCCCATGGCGAAGTCGGAGAAGACCGGCGCGGTCGCCGAGCTCACTAGCGAGTTCGACAGCTCCAGCGCCGCTGTTCTGACCGAATACCGCGGTCTCACCGTCGCCCAGCTCAAGCAGCTGCGCGTCTCTCTCGGTGGGAATGCGAAGTTCGCCGTGGCGAAGAACACGCTGACCAAGATCGCGGCGAACAACGCCGGGATCACCGCCTTGGACGGGCTGCTCAAGGGCCCGACCGCGATCGCCTTCGTCAAGGGCGACGTGGTGGAGGCGGCCAAGGGTCTGCGGGAATTCGCCAAGGCCAACCCCCTTCTGGTGATCAAGGGCGGTGTCGTCGACGGTAAGGCGATGACCCCGGACGAGATCTCCAAGCTGGCTGACCTTGAGTCGCGCGAGGTTCTCCTCGCGAAGCTGGCCGGCGCCATGAAGGCCAAGCAGTCGCAGGCTGCCGCCACCTTCGCCGCGCTGCCCACGCAGATGGCTCGACTGGCCGAAGCCCTGCGCGCGAAGCGCGAAGAGGCCGGCGAGTAATCAGGAAGGTCCGCGAAAGCGGGGGGAAACGCAGACCGCGGTCCCTTTTTTAAACGTTTAGCTAGATTCACTGGAGGAACACCATGGCGAAGCTCAGCACCGACGAGCTGCTCGACACCTTCAAGGAGATGACCCTCCTTGAGCTGTCCGACTTCGTGAAGCTCTTCGAGGACACCTTCGACGTCAAGGCCGCCGCCCCGGTCGCGGTCGCCGCTGCCGCCGGCCCCGCCGCCGCCGTTGAGGAAGTCGAGGAGCAGGACGAGTTCGACGTCGTGCTCGAGTCGGCCGGCGACAAGAAGATCCAGGTCATCAAGGAGATCCGCACCCTCACCAGCCTGGGCCTCAAGGAGGCCAAGGACCTGGTGGACGGCGCTCCCAAGTCGGTCTTCGACGGCAAGGTCACCAAGGAGCAGGCGGAGAAGGCCAAGGCTGCCCTCGAGGGCGCCGGCGCCAGCGTCACCGTCAAGTAATTCTTGTCAATAAGGAGCGGCCCATTTCGGTGGGCCGCTCCTTTTGCGTTCCTATACCGTGCCTGTGTGGGCGTGGAAATCGTGGTCGAGGGTCTGACGAAGTCGTTCGGCCGTCAGGTCGTCTGGGAGAACGTCACGATGACGATCCCGGCTGGCCAGATCTCGGTGCTCCTCGGCCCGTCCGGCACCGGCAAGTCGGTCTTCCTGAAGGCGCTGGTCGGCCTGATCCGCCCCGACCGTGGCCACATCTGGATCAACGGCCATGATCTGGCCACCTGCGGCGAGCGCCGGCTGTACGAGCTGCGCCGCCTGTTCGGGGTCCTGTTCCAGGACGGCGCGCTGTTCGGGTCGCTGAATCTTTACGAGAACATCGCCTTCCCTTTGCGTGAGCACACCCGCATGAAGGAGGCCCAGATCCGCCGGCTGGTCGCGGCGAAGCTGGAACTGGTCGGCCTGGTCGGGGCCGAGCACAAGATGCCGGGGGAGATCTCCGGCGGGATGCGCAAACGGGCCGGGCTGGCCCGCGCGCTGGTCCTGGATCCGGAGATCATCCTGTTCGACGAGCCGGACTCCGGCCTCGACCCGGTCCGGACCGCCTACCTGAACCAGCTGATCGTCGACCTGAACCACGAGACCGGGGCGACGTTCCTGATCGTCACGCACGACATCAACAGCGCCAGAACCGTCCCGCACCACATCGGCCTGCTGTTCCGCCGCGAACTGGTCATGTTCGGGCCGCGCGAGCGGGTGCTGTCCAGCGCGGAGCCGGCCGTACGGCAGTTCCTGAACGCCCGCAGGCACGGCCCGATCGGGATGTCGGAGGAGAAGGACGTGACCGAGCTGGCGGCCGAGGCGCTGCTCGGCCAGGATCCCGGCGAGCTGCCGCCCATCCCGCCGCAGCTGACCCCCAGCGGAGGCCGGGGTGGCGCGTGACGTCCGCAGGGCCCCGGCCAAGCTGAACGCCGCCCTGGTCGCGCTCACCCTGGCGTTCGCCGCCGGCGGCTGGCTGGCCTGGCAGGCCAGGGCCGAGGAGCTCGCCGTGGCGGCCGACCGGCAGGCTGCGATCACGGCCGCCTCCACCCACGCGATCAACCTGATGTCGGTGGACCACCGCACGATCGACTCCACCCTCAACCGCATCCTGGCCACCTCCACCGGCGAGGCCAAAACCGGCTACCAGGCGACCCTGAAGGCGGCCACCCTGAAGAACAAGGTGCTCCAGACGGGCGTGCTCCGCGCCTCCGGGCTGACCTCGTTCACGGCCACGGACGCGCAGGCGCTGGTGGTGGCGGACGCGGTGATCAACTGGGCGGACCGGGACGACCCGGCCGAGGAGCGCTTCTACCGGTGGCGGATGACCTTGGTCAAGGAGTCCGGCAAGTGGCTGGTGGCCAAGGCGGAGCTGGTCTCGTGAAGCTCCGGCTGACGGCTTTCCTGGCGGTGGTGGCACTGCTGGCCGCGGGGGCGGCCGGGTGGCTCTATCTGGACCTGCGGAGCCTGACCGGAGGGGAGCGGGCGGGCCAGGAGGCGGTCAACGCGGCCAGGATCTACGCGGCCGACATGCTCTCCTACGACTACCGGACGATCAAGGAAGATCTGGCCCGGGCCCGGGGGCACGCGACGGGCGATCTGGTGGCCCAGTACGACCGCCTCGCGACCACCCTGGCGCCCACCGCGATCAAGCAGAAGAAGGTGCAACAGGCGGTAGTGGCGGACGCCGCGGTGGAGTCCGCGACCACCGCCGAGGTCCGGGTACTGGTCTTCCTCAACGTGACCACGTCTTCGTCCGAAACCAGCACGGGAAGCCCTCGCCAGCAGGTGGTCCAGAACAGGGCGCGGCTGGTCATGGTACGTGTCGCTGATCGTTGGCTGGTTTCGGACCTTTCCACCCTCTTGGGCAACACGCCCATCCGCTGAGGCGCGTTATTCAATTGTTAGTCAAGGTTGGGTTTGGCGCGTCCACGCCCGGGGATCCCCAATGCACGGCAGAGGTCGACCGTCGGTCAACGTTCGGTCCTCCGCGTGACAGAGCGTTAGCTGCCCCCGGTCCAGGGTATCGACAGGGTCTTGCGGCTTTCGAATGTGGCGCGGAAGGGAAAAACCCAGCGTGCTGGCCATTGGTTAGCTGAAATGTCGGCTCTCGGGCTTGACGTTTCGGCGCAGACGGGTGATGCTGCCAGCAACGTGGAGCGCAGAGCGAGAGCGGAGTGGACAGGTGTATGCCCATCGGCTACACTGCCCCTTTGCGCTGCCCTTTGACGACCGCTTCTCTCAGTTACCTTGCTGCATGGTCGTCTGGCGTGCGTGTAGTCAGTCCGCGAGCCCTCGGAAGGACATCTGTTGGCAGCCTCGCGCAACGCCTCCGCCGTACCCGCCGGTCCCCGTACCGTGTCTTTCGCACGTATTCAGGAGCCGCTCGAAGTTCCGGATCTTCTAGCTCTTCAGACCGAGTCCTTCGACTGGTTGCTCGGTAACGAGAAGTGGAAGGCTCGGGTCGAGGCGGCCAGGCTGGCCGGACGGAAGGACGTACCCGCCCAGTCGGGCCTAGAAGAGATTTTTGAGGAGATCAGTCCCATTGAGGACTTCTCCGGAACTATGTCCCTCTCGTTCCGGGATCACCGGTTCGAGCCGCCCAAGTACTCGGTAGACGAGTGCAAGGACAAGGACATGACCTACTCCGCGCCGATGTTCGTGACGGCGGAGTTCATCAACAACACCACCGGTGAGATCAAGAGCCAGACCGTGTTCATGGGCGACTTCCCGCTCATGACCTCGAAGGGCACCTTCATCATCAACGGCACCGAGCGTGTCGTGGTCTCCCAGCTGGTGCGATCCCCGGGTGTCTACTTCGACCGTTCGGTCGACAAGACCTCCGACAAGGATCTGTACGGCTGCCGGGTGATCCCGTCCCGTGGCGCCTGGCTCGAGTTCGAGATCGACAAGCGCGACAGTGTCGGCGTCCGTATCGACCGCAAGCGCAAGCAGGCCGTCACGGTCCTGCTCAAGGCGCTCGGCTGGACCACCGACCAGATTCTGGAGCGTTTCGGCCAGTACGAATCAATGCGCGCCACCCTGGAGAAGGATCACACCTCCGGCCAGGACGACGCGCTGCTGGACATCTACCGCAAGCTCCGTCCGGGCGAGCCTCCGACCAAGGAGTCCGCGCAGACGCTGCTTGAGAACCTGTACTTCAACCCCAAGCGGTACGACCTGGCCAAGGTCGGCCGATACAAGATCAATAAGAAGCTCGGGGTCGACTCTGAGATCTCTCAGGGCACCCTGACCGACGAGGACATCGTCTCCACCATCGAGTACATCGTCCGGCTGCACGCCGGCGAGGACACCATGGGCGCCGACGGTTCGGTGATCATCGAGACCGATGACATCGACCACTTCGGCAATCGTCGTCTCCGTACCGTGGGCGAGCTGATCCAGAACCAGGTGCGCCTCGGCCTGGCCCGGATGGAGCGCGTCGTCCGGGAGCGCATGACCACCCAGGACGTCGAGGCCATCACGCCGCAGACCCTGATCAACATCCGCCCAGTGGTGGCGTCGATCAAGGAGTTCTTCGGCACCTCGCAGCTGTCGCAGTTCATGGACCAGACCAACCCGCTCGCCGGTCTGACCCACAAGCGGCGTCTGTCGGCCCTCGGCCCCGGCGGTCTCTCCCGGGAGCGGGCCGGTTTCGAGGTCCGTGACGTGCACCCGTCCCACTACGGCCGGATGTGTCCGATCGAGACGCCGGAAGGCCCGAACATCGGCCTGATCGGTTCGCTGGCCTCCTTCGGGCGGATCAACTCCTTCGGGTTCGTTGAGACGCCGTACCGGAAGGTCATCGACGGCAAGGTGTCGGCGCAGGTCGACTACCTCACCGCCGACCAGGAGGACCGGCACGTGGTGGCCCAGGCCAACACGACGCTGCACCCCGACGGAGCCTTCGCCGAGGAGCGCGTGCTGGCCCGCAGGAAGGGCGGCGAGTTCGAGGCCGTGCACCCGAGCGAGGTCGACTACATGGACGTCTCGCCGCGCCAGATGGTGTCGGTGGCGACCGCCATGATCCCGTTCCTGGAGCACGACGACGCCAACCGCGCCCTGATGGGCTCCAACATGCAGCGCCAGTCGGTGCCCCTGCTGAAGAGCGAGGCCCCGCTGGTCGGCACCGGCATGGAGTACCGCGCCGCCACTGACGCGGGCGACGTGATCAACGCCGAGAAGGCCGGTGTGGTCGAGGAGGTCTCGGCCGACTACGTGACCGTCATGAACGACGACGGCACCCGCACCACCTACCGGGTGGCCAAGTTCAAGCGCTCCAACCAGGGCACCTGCTTCAACCAGAAGCCGATCGTGGCCGAGGGGGACCGGGTCGAGGTCAACCAGGTCATCGCCGACGGGCCGTGCACCGACACCGGTGAGATGGCGCTCGGCAAGAACCTGCTCGTGGCGTTCATGCCATGGGAGGGCCACAACTACGAAGACGCGATCATCCTCTCCCAGCGCCTGGTCCAGGACGACGTCCTCTCCTCGATCCACATCGAGGAGCACGAGGTCGACGCCCGCGACACCAAGCTGGGCCCCGAGGAGATCACCCGGGACATCCCGAACGTCTCAGAAGAGGTCCTGGCCGACCTGGACGAGCGTGGCATCATCCGGATCGGGGCCGAGGTCGTCACCGGCGACATCCTGGTCGGCAAGGTCACGCCCAAGGGCGAGACCGAGCTGACCCCCGAGGAGCGGCTGCTCCGCGCGATCTTCGGTGAGAAGGCGCGGGAGGTCCGCGACACCTCGCTGAAGGTGCCGCACGGCGAGTCCGGCAAGGTCATCGGCGTCCGCGTGTTCAGCCGCGAGGAGGGCGACGAGCTCCCCCCCGGCGTGAACGAGCTGGTCCGGGTGTACGTGGCGCAGAAGCGCAAGATCACCGACGGCGACAAGCTGGCGGGCCGGCACGGCAACAAGGGCGTCATCTCCAAGATCCTTCCGGTCGAGGACATGCCGTTCCTTGAGGACGGCACCGCCGTCGACATCGTGCTCAACCCGCTGGGGGTGCCCGGCCGAATGAACGTCGGCCAGGTCCTGGAGACCCACCTGGGGTGGATCGCCGCCCGGGGCTGGGACGTGACCGGGGTCGAGGACGCGTGGGCGGAACGCCTCCGTGACAAGGGCCTCGGCGAGGTGGACCCGTTCACCAAGGTCGCCACGCCGGTGTTCGACGGCGCCCTGGAGGAGGAGATCGTCGGCCTGCTGAGCAACACCCTGAAGAACAGGGACGGCTCGCGCATGGTCCAGGAGAACGGCAAGGCCCGGTTGTTCGACGGCCGCTCAGGCGAGCCGTTCCCGCACCCGGTCTCGGTCGGCTACATCTACATCCTCAAGCTGCTCCACCTGGTCGACGACAAGATCCACGCCCGGTCGACAGGCCCGTACTCGATGATCACCCAGCAGCCGCTGGGCGGTAAGGCGCAGTTCGGCGGGCAGCGGTTCGGCGAGATGGAAGTATGGGCCCTGGAGGCCTACGGCGCCGCGTACGCGCTGCAGGAGCTGCTCACCATCAAGTCCGACGACGTGCTCGGCCGGGTGAAGGTCTACGAGGCGATCGTCAAGGGCGAGAACATTCCCGAGCCGGGTATCCCGGAGTCCTTCAAGGTCCTCATCAAGGAAATGCAGTCGCTCTGCCTCAACGTCGAGGTGCTCTCCAGCGACGGCATGTCCATCGAGATGCGGGACACCGACGAGGATGTCTTCCGCGCCGCGGAGGAGCTCGGTATCGATCTGTCCCGGCGCGAGCCGAGCAGCGTGGAAGAAGTCTGAGGGGGAGATAGCACATGCTGGACGTCAACTTCTTCGACGAGCTCAGGATCGGCCTGGCGACCGCTGACGACATCCGTCAGTGGTCGCACGGGGAGGTCAAGAAGCCGGAGACGATCAACTACCGCACCCTCAAGCCCGAGAAGGACGGACTCTTCTGCGAGAAGATCTTCGGCCCGACCCGGGACTGGGAGTGCTACTGCGGCAAGTACAAGCGCGTCCGGTTCAAGGGCATCATCTGTGAGCGCTGCGGCGTCGAGGTGACCCGGGCCAAGGTGCGGCGTGAGCGGATGGGCCACATCGAGCTGGCCGCGCCGGTCACCCACATCTGGTACTTCAAGGGTGTTCCGTCGCGTCTGGGCTACCTGCTGGACCTCGCCCCGAAGGACCTGGAGAAGGTCATCTACTTCGCGGCGTACATGATCACGCAGGTGGACGGGGAGATGCGCGACCGCGATCTGCCCTCGCTGGAGGCCAAGATCTCCGTCGAGCGGCAGCACGTCGAGCAGCGCCGCGACGCCGACATCGAGGCCAGGCAGAAGAAACTGGAAGGCGACCTGGCCGAGCTGGAGGCCGCCGGAGCCAAGGGCGACGCGCGCCGCAAGGTGCGCGAGGGCGCCGACCGCGAGATGCGGCAGCTCCGTGACCGGGCCCAGCGCGAGCTGGACCGGCTGGACGAGGTGTGGAGCCGCTTCAAGAACCTCAAGGTCCAGGACCTTGAGGGCGACGAGATGCTGTACCGCGAGATGCGCGACCGTTTCGGCCGCTACTTCAAGGGCGGCATGGGCGCGCAGGCGATCCAGGAGCGGCTGCAGAGTTTCGACCTCGATCAGGAGGCAGAAAACCTGCGCGAGACGATCCGCAGCGGCAAGGGGCAGAAGAAGGCCCGCGCGCTCAAGCGGCTCAAGGTCGTGGCGGCGTTCCTGAACACCAGGAACTCGCCCGCCGGCATGGTCCTGGACTGCATCCCGGTCATCCCGCCGGACCTGCGCCCGATGGTGCAGCTGGACGGTGGCCGGTTCGCGACCTCCGACCTGAACGACCTGTACCGCCGGGTCATCAACCGGAACAACCGCCTCAAGCGGCTGCTCGACCTCGGCGCGCCCGAGATCATCGTCAACAACGAGAAGCGCATGCTGCAGGAGGCCGTCGACGCGCTGTTCGACAACGGCCGCCGCGGCCGCCCGGTCACCGGGCCCGGCAACCGTCCCCTCAAGTCCCTCAGCGACATGCTGAAGGGCAAGCAGGGCCGGTTCCGGCAGAACCTGCTGGGCAAGCGAGTCGACTACTCCGGCCGTTCGGTCATCGTGGTCGGCCCGCAGCTGAAGCTGCACCAGTGCGGCCTGCCCAAGCAGATGGCGCTGGAACTGTTCAAGCCGTTCGTGATGAAGCGCCTGGTGGACCTCAACCACGCGCAGAACATCAAGTCGGCCAAGCGCATGGTCGAGCGGGCCCGCCCGGTCGTGTGGGACGTGCTCGAAGAGGTCATCACCGAGCACCCGGTGCTGCTCAACCGGGCGCCGACCCTGCACCGCCTGGGCATCCAGGCCTTCGAGCCGCAGCTGGTCGAGGGCAAGGCCATCCAGATCCACCCGCTCGTCTGCACCGCGTTCAACGCGGACTTCGACGGCGACCAGATGGCCGTGCACCTGCCGCTGTCGGCCGAGGCCCAGGCCGAGGCGCGCATCCTGATGCTCTCGACCAACAACATCCTCAAGCCGGCCGACGGCAAGCCGGTGACGATGCCCACCCAGGACATGGTCATCGGGCTCTACTCGCTCACCACCCAGGGCGACGACGCCGTGGGTGAGGGCCGGGTGTTCGGCTCGGTCTCCGAGGCGCTGATGGCCTACGACAGGCGCGAGCTGGACCTGCAGGCGAAGGTCCAGGTCCGGCTGAAGGACGTCGCCCCGCCGCGTGGCTGGGAGGCGCCCGAGGGCTGGGAGGTCGGCGACCCGCTGCGTCTGGAGACGACGCTCGGCCGCTGCCTGTTCAACCAGACGCTGCCCGGGAACTACCCGTTCGTGAACTACCAGGTCGGCAAGAAGCAGCTGTCCGCGATCGTCAACGAGCTGGCCGAGACCTACCCCAAGGTCGAGGTCGCCAACGCTCTGGACGCGCTCAAGGACGCCGGCTTCTACTGGGCGACCCGGGCCGGGGTCACCATCTCGATCGACGACGTCATCGCCCCGCCGAACAAGGCGGCGATCATGGAGTCGTACGAGAAGCGGGCCGACAAGGTCCAGCGCGAGTACGACCGCGGTCTGATCACCGACGAGGAGCGCCGTCAGGAGCTCATCGAGATCTGGACCCACGCCACCAGTGACGTCACCGAGGACATGCAGAGCGCGTTCTCCAAGACGAACCCGATCTGGATGATGGTCCAGTCCGGCGCGCGTGGAAACCTGATGCAGGTCCGGCAGATCGCCGGTATCCGCGGCCTGGTGTCCAACACCAAGGGCGAGACGATCCCGCGGCCGATCAAGTCCTCCTTCCGGGAGGGCCTGTCGGTGCTGGAGTACTTCATCTCCACCCACGGCCAGCGGAAGGGTCTGGCGGACACCGCGCTGCGGACCGCCGACTCCGGCTACCTGACCCGTCGTCTGGTCGACGTGGCCCAGGACGTCATCGTCCGCGAGATCGACTGCGGCACCGACCGCGCGGTCCCGCTGCACACCGCCGAGCGCGACCTGGCCGGGAACCTGGTCAAGGCCGAGAACGCGGAGAGCAACATCCACGGCCGGATCCTGGCCGAGGACGTGGAGGTCGATGGCAAGCTGATCGCCACGGCCGGCACCGACATCACCGACATCACCGTGTCGGCGCTGGTGGAGGCCGGTATCGGGACAGTCAGGACCCGGAGCACGCTGGTCTGCGAGGCCAAGATCGGAGTCTGCGCCACCTGCTACGGGCGGTCGTTGGCCACCGGCAAGCTGGTCGACGTGGGCGAGGCGGTCGGCATCATCGCGGCCCAGTCGATCGGTGAGCCCGGCACCCAGCTGACCATGCGTACCTTCCACACCGGTGGTGTGGCGGGCGCGGACATCACCCACGGTCTGCCGCGTGTGCAGGAGCTGTTCGAGGCCCGCATCCCCAAGGGTGTGGCTCCGATCAGCGAGGTCACCGGCCGGGTCAGGATCGACGAGACGGACAAGACCCGCAAGATCGTGATCACCCCGGACGACGGCTCTGACGAGATCGCCTACCCGGTGTCGATGCGGTCCAGGCTCGCCATCTCGGAGGGGCAGCACATCGACGTCGGTCACCAGCTGATCGCCGGTGCCCGCAACCCCAACGAGGTGCTCCGCATCCTCGGCCCGCGCGCCGTGCAGCTGCACCTGGTGGAGGAAGTCCAGCAGGTGTACCGCTCGCAGGGTGTGTCCATCCACGACAAGCACATCGAGGTCATCGTCCGCCAGATGCTCAAGCGCGTGAACGTGCTGGAGTCCGGCGACGCCGACATGCTTCCCGGTGAGCTGGTGGAGCGGCCGAAGTTCGAGCGCATCAACCGCGAGTGCGTCGCCGAGGGCGGCACCCCCGCCTCCGGCCGCCCCGTCCTGATGGGCATCACCAAGGCGTCGCTGGCCACCGAGTCCTGGCTGTCGGCGGCCTCCTTCCAGGAGACCACCCGGGTGCTGACCGACGCGGCGATCCACGCCAAGTCGGACTCGCTGCTGGGCCTCAAGGAGAACGTCATCATCGGCAAGCTCATCCCGGCCGGTACGGGCATGCCCCAGTACCGCAACATCCGGGTCGAGCCGACCGAGGAGGCCAAGGCCGCCATGTACACCGTGGGCGGCTACGACGGCTCCGCTTCCGACTACACCTTCGGTTCGGGCTCCGGCGAAGCCGTCCCGCTGGAGGAGTACGACTTCGGCCAGTACGGCCGCTAGTCACCAGACAAGAACGCCCGGATCCTCGGATCCGGGCGTTCTTGTTTTTAACGGCGCGAGGACTCCACGGCTACGAGTAGACTTGCCGAGGACTCAAATATCGGCCTGCGTTGGAAAGGTGGGCCGGGGACCCGGGCACGGGATCCCGATGACCCGCTGAGCGCGGCCGTTTTGACGTGTTGCGTGGGGCTGGGTACTCTTGCTCTTCGTGCCCACTGTTCGTGGGTCCGCACGCGTGCGCGCAGGTCGCGCCGGGTGGCTCTCTCCAATCCCAGCAAGGGCGTAGCGCGATCCGTACGCGACACGCCCGACCGCGTGGGTCGGCGGAGAAGGAAAACCAGCAGGTCATGACACCGGCAGTACCTGCGAAAACGCATGTTCTCGTATCACCGGCATAGGCACGAAACGGAGTTGTTGTAGTGCCCACGATTCAGCAGTTGGTCCGCAAGGGCCGGCAGGACAAGGTCTCCAAGACCAAGACTCCTGCGCTCAAGGGCAGCCCTCAGCGGCGCGGTGTCTGCACCCGCGTCTACACCACCACCCCGAAGAAGCCGAACTCGGCCCTTCGTAAGGTCGCTCGTGTTCGCCTGACCAATGGCATCGAGGTCACGGCCTACATCCCCGGTGTGGGTCACAACCTGCAGGAGCACTCGATCGTGCTCGTCCGTGGCGGTCGTGTGAAGGACCTCCCCGGTGTTCGCTACAAGATCATCCGCGGCTCGCTCGACACCCAGGGCGTCCGCAACCGCAAGCAGGCCCGCAGCCGCTACGGCGCCAAGAAGGAGAAGAAGTAATGCCTCGCAAGGGTTCTCCTGGGCGTCGCCAGCTCATGTCCGACCCGGTGCACAACTCGCCGCTGGTCACCTCTCTGATCAACAAGGTCCTCCTGGACGGCAAGCGCTCGATCGCTCAGTCGATCGTGTACGGCGCCCTTGAGGGTTGCAAGGATAAGACCGGCAACGACCCGGTCGTCACGCTCAAGCGCGCTCTCGACAACGTCAAGCCGACCCTTGAGGTCCGCAGCCGTCGGGTCGGTGGCGCCACGTACCAGGTCCCGGTCGAGGTGCGCGCGGCGCGCAGCACCACCCTGGCCCTGCGCTGGCTGGTGCAGTACTCCCGCGCCCGCCGTGAGAAGACCATGACCGAGCGCCTCATGAACGAGCTCCTCGACGCCAGCAACGGCCTCGGCGCGAGCGTCAAGAAGCGCGAGGACACCCACAAGATGGCCGAGTCCAACAAGGCCTTCGCTCACTACCGCTGGTAGTCGAGCGCACCACCAAGCAAAGGACGCAGAGAAGTGGCCACCCAAATGGCTCTTGACCTGGCCAAGGTCCGCAACATCGGGATCATGGCTCATATCGACGCGGGCAAGACCACCACGACCGAGCGCATCCTGTTCTACACCGGGATCAACTACAAGATCGGTGAAGTTCATGAGGGCGCTGCCACCATGGACTGGATGGAGCAGGAGCAGGAGCGCGGCATCACGATCACGTCCGCCGCGACGACCTGTGAGTGGCTCGGCCACACCATCAACATCATCGACACCCCGGGGCACGTCGACTTCACCATCGAGGTGGAGCGCTCGCTCCGCGTGCTCGACGGCGCCGTCGCCGTGTTCGACGGTGTCGCGGGTGTCGAGCCGCAGTCCGAGACGGTGTGGCGCCAGGCCGACCGTTACGGTGTGCCGCGCATCTGCTTCGTGAACAAGATGGACCGGGTCGGCGCGGAGTTCCACCGCTGCGTCGACATGATGGTCAGCCGGCTCGCGGCCACTCCGGCCGTCATCCAGCTTCCCTGGGGCGTCGAGGCCGACTTCAAGGGCGTCATCGACCTGGTGAAGATGAAGGGCCTGCTCTGGAGCGCCGAGGCGGCCAAGGGCGAGATGTACGACATCGTCGACATCCCGGCCGACCATGTCGAGATCGCCCGTGAGTGGCGCGACAAGCTGGTCGAGACCATCGCCGAGAACGACGACGAGTTGATGGAGCTCTTCCTCGAGGGCGTTGAGCCCACCGAGGAGCAGCTGGTCGCGGGGATCCGCAGGGCCACCCTGGCCAGCGCCGTCAACCCGGTCCTGACCGGCACCGCGTTCAAGAACAAGGGCGTTCAGCCGCTGCTCGACGCGATCGTGGCGTACCTGCCCGCGCCGATCGACCTCCCGGCCTTCAAGGGCCACGCGGTCGGTCACGAGGACCAGATCATCGAGCGCAGCTCGGACGTCACCGAGCCGTTCTCGGCTCTCGCGTTCAAGATCATGAGCGACCAGCACCTGGGGCGTCTCACCTACATCCGGATCTACTCCGGCACCCTGGAGACCGGCACCGGCGTGGTGAACTCGGTCAAGGGGCGCAAGGAGCGGATCGGCAAGATCTACCAGATGCACGCGAACAAGCGCGAAGAGCGCCCGTCCGCGCACGCCGGTCAGATCGTCGCCGTGATGGGTCTGAAGGACACCACCACCGGCGACACGCTGTGCGACCCGAGCAACCAGGTCGTGCTGGAGTCGATGACGTTCCCGGCGCCGGTCATCAGCGTCGCGATCGAGCCCAAGACCAAGAGTGACCAGGAGAAGCTCGGCACCGCCATCCAGCGGCTGGCCGAGGAGGACCCGTCCTTCCAGGTGCGTCGTGACGAGGAGACCGGCCAGACCGTGATCCACGGCATGGGCGAGCTGCACCTGGAGATCCTGGTCGAGCGCATGCGCCGCGAGTTCAAGGTCGACGCCAACGTCGGCCGGCCGCAGGTGGCGTACCGCGAGACCATCCGCCGCAAGGTGGAGAAGGTCGACTACGTGCACAAGAAGCAGACCGGTGGCTCCGGCCAGTTCGCCAAGGTCATCATCGACCTTGAGCCGCTGGGCGAAGGCAACGACGGGTACGAGTTCGCGAACAAGGTCTCCGGTGGCCGCATCCCGCGGGAGTACATCCCGTCGGTGGACGCGGGCGCCCAGCAGGCCGCCGAGTTCGGCGTGCTCGCCGGTTACCCGATGGTAGGCGTGAAGGTCACCCTTCAGGACGGAGCCTTCCACGAAGTGGACTCCTCTGAAATGGCCTTCAAGATGGCCGGCTCGATGGTCTTCAAGGAGGCCGCCCGCAAGGCCGACCCCGTGCTCCTCGAACCGATGATGGCCGTTGAGGTCACCACGCCCGAGGACTACATGGGTGACGTCATCGGCGACCTGAACGGCCGCCGGGGTCAGATCCAGGCCATGGACGAGCGGGCCGGTGCCCGTGTCGTCAAGGCGCTCGTGCCGCTGTCCGAGATGTTCGGGTATGTCGGTGACCTGCGGAGCAAGACGCAGGGCCGGGCGAGCTACAGCATGCAGTTCGACTCCTACGCGGAGGTGCCCCCGGGCATCGCCAAGGAGATCGTCGCTAAGGTCCGGGGCGAGTAACTCCGCTCGGGACCGATTGGAAGACGAAAGTCAAGTCAGAAATCTCTAAGGAGACAGACCAGTGGCCAAGGCCAAGTTCGAGCGGAACAAGCCGCACGTGAACATCGGCACCATTGGGCACATCGACCACGGCAAGACCACTCTGACCGCGGCGATCACCAAGGTGCTTCACGACCGTTTCCCGGCCATCAACGAGGCGACGCCTTTCGACAAGATCGACAAGGCTCCCGAGGAGAAGGCTCGTGGCATCACCATCTCGATCGCGCACGTCGAGTACCAGACGGAGAAGCGCCACTACGCGCACGTCGACTGCCCTGGTCACGCCGACTATGTGAAGAACATGATCACCGGTGCCGCGCAGATGGACGGCGCGATCCTGGTGGTCGCCGCGACCGACGGTCCGATGCCGCAGACCAAGGAGCACGTGCTCCTGGCCCGCCAGGTCGGCGTTCCCTACATCGTGGTGGCCCTGAACAAGGCCGACATGGTGGACGACGAGGAGATCCTGGAGCTCGTCGAGCTCGAGGTCCGCGAGCTGCTCTCGGCTCAGGAGTTCCCCGGCGACGACCTGCCCGTGATCCGCGTCTCCGCGCTGAAGGCGCTGGAGGGCGACCAGGCCTGGGGCGACTCGATCATCGAGCTGATGACCGCTGTCGACGAGAGCGTGCCGCAGCCGACGCGTGACACCGACAAGCCGTTCCTGATGCCGATCGAGGACGTGTTCTCGATCACCGGTCGTGGCACCGTCGTGACCGGCCGGATCGAGCGCGGCATCGTCAAGGTCAACGAGACCGTCGACATCATCGGCATCAAGGAAAAGCACACCACGACCACCGTCACCGGTGTCGAGATGTTCCGCAAGCTGCTCGACGAGGGCCAGGCCGGTGACAACGTCGGTCTGCTCCTGCGTGGCATCAAGCGCGAGGACGTCGAGCGCGGCCAGTGCATCATCAAGCCGGGCACGACCACCCCGCACACCGAGTTCGAGGCGCAGGTCTACATCCTGTCCAAGGACGAGGGCGGCCGGCACACGCCGTTCTTCAACAACTACCGCCCGCAGTTCTACTTCCGCACCACCGACGTGACCGGTGTGGTGAACCTCCCCGAGGGCACCGAGATGGTCATGCCGGGCGACAACACCGAGATGAACGTCCAGCTCATCCAGCCCATCGCGATGGAGGACGGACTCAAGTTCGCCATCCGCGAGGGCGGCCGCACCGTCGGCGCCGGTCGAGTCGTAAAGATCATCAAGTAGTACCCGGCGGCCGGGTCCACCAGGGCCCGGCCGCTACCCGTGATGCCGCAGTCCTTTCGGCGAAATCCGAAGGAGCTGCCGGATCACGGATTAATGAGAAAGTCGTGAACTGGACAGCCGCAGCAGTGAATCGCCTGGTCGGCGGTCATGCGGCTGGCTATGGGACGGGTTTCTCATTAACTAGACAGCGGCAACCTGCCGCACGTTACTTGTTCAGACGACAGCGAAGGACACCGAGGCCATTATGGCGGGACAGAAGATCCGCATCCGGCTCAAGGCGTATGACCACGAGGTCATCGACACCTCGGCCAAGAAGATCGTCGAGACGGTGACGCGTACCGGTGCGAAGGTCGCGGGCCCGGTGCCGCTGCCGACCGAGAAGAACGTGTACTGCGTCATCCGTTCGCCGCACAAGTACAAGGACAGCCGCGAGCACTTTGAGATGCGCACGCACAAGCGGCTGATTGACATCATCGACCCGACACCCAAGACCGTCGACTCGCTCATGCGGCTCGACCTTCCCGCTGGTGTCGACATCTCGATCAAGCTCTGAGGGAACGCACTGACATGGCTAAGCAGATCAAGGGCGTCCTGGGCAAGAAGCTCGGCATGACCCAGGTCTTCGACGAGGGCAACCGGATGGTTCCGGTGACCGTCGTCGAGGCCGGTCCGTGCGTGGTGACCAGGGTCCGCACGGAAGAGCGCGACGGCTATGCCGCCGTGCAGCTCGGTTACGGGCAGGTCGACCCGCGCAAGGTGAACAAGCCGCTCGGCGACTACCTGCGCAAGCACGACATCACCCCGCGCCGCTACTTCGTCGAGGTACGCACCGACGACGCCGGCGACTACGCCCTCGGCCAGGAAGTCCTCGCGGACACCTTCGAGGCCGGGCAGCACGTCGACGTGACGGGCAAGAGCAAGGGCAAGGGCTTCGCGGGTGTCATGAAGCGCCACAACTTCCGTGGACTCAGCGCCTCGCACGGTACCCAGCGCAAGCATCGTTCGCCGGGCTCCATCGGTGGCTGTGCCACCCCGGGCCGCGTCTTCAAGGGCATGCGCATGGCCGGTCGGATGGGCAACGTCCGCACCACCATCCAGAGCCTGAAGGTGCACGCCGTGGACGCCGAGAAGGGTCTCATCCTGATCAAGGGTGCGATCCCCGGCGCCAACGGCAGCCTGGTTCTCATCCGCACCGCCGCCAAGAAGGGGGCCGGCAAGTGAGCATCACTCTCGACGTCCTCGACGCGAGCGGCGCCAAGACGGGCAGCAGCGTGGACCTGCCGGAGGATGTCTTCGGCGTCAAGGTCAACATCCCGCTGATCCACCAGGTCGTGGTGGCCCAGCTGGCCGCGCGCCGCCAGGGCACGCACGCCACCAAGACCCGCGGCAACGTCCGCGGCGGTGGCAAGAAGCCGTACCGGCAGAAGGGCACCGGCCGGGCCCGTCAGGGTTCGACCCGGGCGCCGCAGTTCACCGGCGGTGGCGTCGTGCACGGCCCGCAGCCGCGCTCGTACGAGCAGAAGACGCCCAAGAAGATGAAGGCCGCCGCGCTCCGCGGCGCGCTCTCCGACCGCGCGGTAGGCGGCCGGGTGCACGTGGTGAGCGAGCTGGTCACCGGCGAGACGCCGAAGACCAAGACCGCGCTCCAGGCGCTTCGCACGATCACCGAGGCGCGCAGCGTGCTCGTCGTGGTCGGCGAGGACGACGAGGTCACCTGGCTGAGTCTGCGCAACGCCCCGGAGGTCCACCTGCTGGACGCCGGGCAGCTGAACACCTATGACGTGCTGTGCCACGACGACGTCGTCTTCACGCAGGAGGCGTACGACACCGTGGTGGCGCGGCTCGCGAAGAGCGGGAAGGAAGAGGTCTGATGCAGAAGATCGCCGACCCGCGCGACATCATCATCAAGCCGATCGTCTCCGAGAAGAGCTACGGCCTGATCGACGAGCACAACAAGTACACGTTCCTGGTTCGGCAGGGGGTGAACAAGACGCAGGTGAAGATCGCCATCGAGCAGATTTTCGGGGTCAAGGTCGCCAGCGTCAACACCATCAACCGCCAGGGCAAGCGCAAGCGGACCCGTTTCGGCTACGGCCAGCGCCCGTCCACCAAGCGCGCGATCGTCAGCCTGGCCGAGGGCGAGCGCATCGACATTTTCGGCCAAATCGGCTGATCATATCGGCTGCGTCCGGCTTGGCCGCGCCGGCGTCTGGACTGAGGAACGCAGGGGAGCGAAGCGACCCGGAGTGACGAGGGAAGACGCCGGCTAAGGGGCGGCCAAGCCCGCCGATCCGCAGGATCGGCAAATAGACACAGACAAGGATGAACGAAAAAGATGGGCATCCGTAAGTACAAGCCGACGACCCCGGGTCGCCGCGGCGCGAGTGTCTCGGACTTCGCCGAGATCACGCGCAGCACGCCCGAGAAGTCGCTGCTTGCTCCCCTGCACAGCAAGGGCGGCCGTAACGTCCACGGCCGGGTCACGGCCCGGCACCAGGGCGGCGGTCACAAGCGCGCCTACCGGATCATCGATTTCCGCAGGCATGACAAGGACGGGATCCCGGCCAAGGTCGCTCACATCGAGTACGACCCCAACCGGACCTCGCGCATCGCCCTGCTGCACTACGCCGACGGTGAGAAGCGCTACATCCTCGCGCCGACCGGCATCAAGCAGGGCGACCGTATCGAGAACGGGCCTGGCGCCGACATCAAGCCGGGCAACTGCCTGCCGTTGCGCAACATCCCGACGGGTACCTTCATCCACGCGGTGGAGCTCCGTCCGGGCGGTGGCGCCAAGCTGGGCCGCAGCGCGGGAGCGCAGATCCAGCTGCTGGCCAAGGAAGGCACCTACGCCACGCTGCGTATGCCGTCCGGCGAAATGCGCCAGGTCGACGTGCGCTGCCGGGCTTCGGTCGGGCAGGTCGGCAACGCCGAGCAGGCCAACATCAACATCGGCAAGGCGGGGCGCAACCGGTGGAAGGGCAAGCGCCCGACCGTCCGTGGTGTCGCCATGAACCCCGTCGACCACCCGCACGGTGGTGGCGAGGGCAAGACCTCCGGTGGTCGCCACCCGGTCAACCCCAACGGCAAGCCCGAGGGGCGTACCAGGCAGGCGAACAAGGCCAGCGACCGGCTGATCATCCGACGTCGGAGCAAGAGGAAGAAGCGGTAGGAGCAGCCGAAATGCCACGTAGCCTTAAGAAAGGTCCCTTCGTGGACGACCACCTTCAGAAGAAGGTCGACGTCCAGAACGAGAAGGGCACCAAAACCGTCATCAAGACGTGGTCGCGGCGCTCCATGATCGTTCCCGACATGCTCGGGCACACGATCGCCGTGCACGACGGCCGTAAGCACGTCCCGGTGTTCATCACCGAGTCGATGATCGGTCACAAGCTCGGGGAGTTCGCGCCTACGCGGACCTTCCGCAGCCACGTCAAGGAAGACCGCCGCAGTCGGCGGTAGCGCCTTCATAAGCAACTAGGAGACAGCGATGGAAGCCAGGGCACAGGCGCGGTACGCGCGCCACACGCCCCGGAAGGCCCGCCGGGTGGTGGACCTCATTCGCGGCCTGCCCGCTTCGGAGGCGCAGGCCGTACTGCAGTTCGCCCCGCAGGCGGCGAGCGAGACCGTATACAAGGTGCTCTCGTCCGCCATGGCGAACGCCGAGCACAACTTCAAGCTCGACCGTGAGACGCTCGTCGTGAGCCGTGCGTGGGTGGACGAGGGACCGACGCTCAAGCGGTTCCGTCCCCGGGCCCAGGGTCGCGCCTATCGGATCAACAAGCGGACCAGCCACATCACCGTGATCGTGGAGTCCCGCGAGCCGAAGGGGAGGACCCGCTAGTGGGCCAGAAGGTTAACCCGCACGGGTTCCGCCTCGGCATCACCACCGACTTCAAGAGCCGGTGGTACGCCGACAAGCTCTACAAGGCGTATGTCGCGGAGGACGTCGCGATCCGCCGCATGCTGCAGAAGGGCATGGAGCGGGCCGGCATCTCCAAGGTCGAGATCGAGCGCACCACCGACCGCGTCCAGGTCGACATCCACACCGCCCGGCCGGGCATCGTCATCGGCCGCCGCGGCGCGGAGGCCGACCGGATCCGCGGCGATCTGGAGAAGCTCACCAAGAAGCAGGTCCAGCTCAACATCCTCGAGGTGAAGAACCCCGAGATCGACGCGCAGCTGGTCGCGCAGGGCGTGGCCGAGCAGCTCTCCAGCCGGGTCTCGTTCCGCCGTGCCATGCGCAAGGCGATGCAGTCCGCGATGAAGAGCGGCGCCAAGGGCATCCGGGTGCAGTGCTCCGGTCGCCTCGGCGGCGCGGAGATGTCCCGGTCGGAGTTCTACCGCGAGGGCCGGGTGCCCCTGCACACGCTCCGCGCGGAGATCGACTACGGCATCTACGAGGCCAAGACCACCTTCGGCCGCATCGGCGTGAAGGTGTGGATCTACAAGGGTGAGGCCCCGACCTCTCGCGCCGAGCGCGAGGCGGCGGCGGCCGGAGCCCGCGCGGGCCAGCGTCGTGAGCGCGACGACCGTCGCGGTGGCGGCGGTGGCGGCGGCGGCGCCGAGCGTCCTCGTCGTGGTGGTGGCGGCGACCGTCCCCGCCGTGGCGGCGCGGGCGGCGGCCGTACCGAGCGCGCACCCCGTACTGAGGCGGCCGCCCAGGCCGCCCCCGAGAGCGGCCCGGCGGAGCAGCCGGGTGCTGAAGGGAGCTGACCATGCTGATCCCGCGCAGGGTCAAGCACCGTAAGCAGCACCGGCCCGACCGTCATGGCGCTGCCAAGGGCGGTACCAGGGTCGTGTTCGGCGAGTTCGGCATTCAGGCGTTGGAGCACTCCTATGTGACCAACCGCCAGATCGAGTCGGCTCGTATCGCGATGACCCGGCACATCCGCCGTGGCGGCAAGGTGTGGATCAACATCTACCCGGACCGCCCGCTCACCAAGAAGCCGGCCGAGACCCGCATGGGTTCCGGTAAGGGTTCGCCGGAGTGGTGGATCGCCAATGTCAAGCCCGGTCGCGTCATGTTCGAGCTGTCCGGCGTCGCCGAGCCCGTCGCCCGTGAGGCGATGCGCCGTGCGATGCACAAGCTCCCTATGAAGTGCCGGTTCGTAAAGCGTGAAGTGGGTGAGGCGTGATGGCTAAGGGCCTGACCGCTGGTGAGCTGCGGGTGGAGGACCAGGAAGCCCTGGTCCAGAAGCTCAAGGAAGCCAAGGAGGAGCTGTTCAACCTCCGCTTCCAGTCGGCGACCGGTCAGTTGGAGAGCCACGGGCGGCTGCGTGCCGTCCGCCGCGAGATCGCCCGTATCTACACCGTGATGCGCGAGCGGGAGCTCGGCATCGTCACGGTCGAGAAGGAGTCGAGCGATGGCTGAAGCAACTGAGACCACTGGCAACGAGAAGAGCGGCCGGAACTACCGCAAGACCCGTGAGGGTCTGGTGGTCAGCGACAAGATGGAGAAGACCGTCGTCGTCGCCGTCGAGGACCGCGTGAAGCACCCGTTGTACGGCAAGGTCATCCGCCGTACCACGAAATACAAGGCGCACGACGAGGAGAACACGGCCGGCGTCGGCGACCGCGTGCTCCTGATGGAGACCCGGCCGCTGTCCGCCACCAAGCGGTGGCGGGTCGTGGAAGTCCTCGAACGCGCCAAGTAACACAGACGCGCCTCGTGGGGGGTGGGTGACCGCCCCCCATGGTGGTGTCCAAGGGGCCTCATGGCCCGCCTGCGGCGACGGTCCTGTAGGACTGACGTCGGGGGAAAAAGACCACATTGGTTCCGCCAGGCTCGTGACCTCACGAGAACCGGCGAGACACACAGGAGTTAGACGTGATCCAGCAGGAGTCGCGACTCAAGGTCGCCGACAACACGGGTGCCAAGGAGATTCTCTGCATCCGCGTGCTCGGTGGCTCTGGCCGGCGTTACGCGGGGATCGGCGACATCATCGTTGCGACGGTGAAGGACGCCATCCCGGGCGGCGGCGTGAAGAAGGGCGACGTCGTCAAGGCCGTCATCGTGCGCACCGTCAAGGAGCGCAGGCGGCCGGACGGTTCGTACATCCGCTTCGATGAGAACGCGGCGGTCATCATCAAGGACAGCGGTGACCCCCGGGGCACGCGTATCTTCGGCCCGGTCGGCCGCGAGCTGCGCGACAAGAAGTTCATGCGCATCATCTCGCTCGCGCCGGAGGTGTTGTAAATGCCGAAGCAGCTGCATGTGAAGAAGGGTGACCTGGTTCAGGTCATCGCCGGCAAGGACAAGGGCGCCAAAGGCCGGGTGATCGTCGCGCTGCCGCGTGAGGACCGCGTGGTGGTCGAGGGCGTCAACATGATCAAGAAGCACTCCAAGGTGACCAACAACGGTCCGCGCGGCGCCCGTGAGGGCGGCGTGACCACCCTGGAGGCTCCCATCCACGTGAGCAACGTCAAGAAGCTCAAGGATGACGACGAGAAGCCCGCCAAGACGGAGTCCAAGAAGGCGGACTCGGACAAGACGGGTGAGGACGACTGATGACTGCCCAGACGGAAGAGCGGGTCGCCCCGCGCCTCAAGCAGCGCTACCGCGAAGAGATCATCGCGAAGCTGCGCGAGGAGTTCGGCATCGAGAACATCATGCTGGTGCCCGGTGTCACCAAGATCAAGGTGAACATGGGCGTCGGCGAGGCCGCGCGCGACTCCAAGCTCATCGAGGGCGCGGTTCGCGACCTCACCGCCATCACCGGCCAGAAGCCGGCCGTGGTCCGGGCCCGCAAGTCCATCGCGCAGTTCAAGCTGCGTGAGGGCATGCCGATCGGCGCGCACGTGACGCTGCGCGGCGACCGCATGTGGGAGTTCCTGGACCGGCTGCTTTCGCTCGCGCTGCCCCGTATCCGGGACTTCCGCGGCCTGTCGCCGAAGCAGTTCGACGGCCACGGCAACTACACCTTCGGTCTCACCGAGCAGGTCATGTTCCACGAGATCGACCAGGACAAGGTCGACCGTCAGCGCGGCATGGACATCACGGTCGTGACCACGGCGACCACCGACGAACAGGGCCGGGCGCTGCTGAAGCTCCTCGGCTTCCCCTTCAAGGAGGCCTGATCATGGCGAAGACGTCGCTGAAGGTCAAGGCAGCGCGCAAGCAGAAGTTCGACGTCCGTGCGTACACTCGGTGCACGCGCTGTGGACGGCCGCGTGCGGTCTACCGGAAGTTCGGCCTGTGCCGGGTCTGCTTCCGCGAGATGGCGCACCGGGGCGAGCTGCCCGGCATCACCAAGTCCAGCTGGTAAATCACCGAAGTCATATTCACCGGGCGTTCCTTTCGAACGCCCACGACCGCACCGTAGGTCCCGTAGGGAAACCGCGGTGAGGAAGGCCGCCGGCCATGACGATGACCGACCCGATCGCAGACATGCTCACGCGTCTGCGTAACGCGAACTCGGCGTATCACGACTCCGTGAGCATGCCGTATTCGAAGATCAAGGCGCACATCGCCGAGATCCTTCAGCAGGAGGGTTACATCCAGGCCTGGACCGTCGAAGACGCCAAGGTCGGAAAGAACCTCGTGGTGGAGCTCAAGTTCGGGCCGACCAGGGAGCGCTCGCTCTCGGGCATCCGCCGGGTATCCAAGCCCGGCCTGCGGGTCTATGCAAAGAAGGACAACCTGCCTCGCGTTCTGGGCGGGCTCGGCGTCGCGATCATCTCGACCTCGGGCGGGCTCATGACGGACAAGCAGGCCGGCAAGCGCGGAGTGGGCGGGGAAGTCCTCGCCTTCGTTTGGTAAGAGGGGAGTAACCACAGCATGTCGCGAATTGGACGACTGCCCATCCCCGTACCGAGCGGTGTCGAGATCGCCATCGACGGCCGGGATGTCCAGGTCAAGGGCCCGAAGGGCACGCTTTCACACACGGTCGCGGAGCCCATCGAGGTCGCCCGCGCCGAGGACGGCACCATCGCCGTCACCCGTCCCAACGACGAGAACAAGGTCCGTGCGCTGCACGGCCTGTCTCGGACTCTGATCGCCAACATGGTGAGCGGGGTCACGGCGGGATACACGAAGACGCTGGAGATCGTCGGCGTGGGTTACCGCGTTCAGGCCAAGGGCCCGACGCAGCTGGAGTTCGCACTGGGCTTCAGCCACCCCGTCGTCGTCGACGCGCCGGAGGGTGTCACCTTCCGGGTCGAGCGCCCCACGCTTTTCCACGTGGACG
Source organism: Acrocarpospora corrugata (assembly GCF_009687845.1). Classification (GTDB taxonomy): domain Bacteria; phylum Actinomycetota; class Actinomycetes; order Streptosporangiales; family Streptosporangiaceae; genus Acrocarpospora; species Acrocarpospora corrugata. Next base: position 80,245 of record NZ_BLAD01000045.1, on the reverse strand, counting down.
GCATCGACAAGCAGAAAGTCGGCGAGGTCGCCGCGAACATCCGCAAGCTGCGCAAGCCTGACCCGTACAAGGGCAAGGGCGTGCGTTACCAGGGTGAAGTTATCCGCCGCAAGGTCGGAAAGGCTGGTAAGTAATGGCCGCGAAGTACGGCAAGCACACCGCCGCTCGCGCCATCTCGCGAGCCCGTCGTCACCGCCGTGTGCGCAAGAAGGTCGTCGGGACCGTCGAGCGTCCGCGTCTGGTCGTCAACCGGTCGACCCGGCACATGTTCGTCCAGATCGTGGACGACACCGCCGGTCACACGCTGGTGAGCGCGTCCACCATGGACTCCTCGCTGCGTACGGCCGACGGCGACAAGACCGAGAAGGCCAAGCAGGTCGGCGCGCTTCTCGCTCAGCGGGCCAAGGCCGCCGGGATCTCCGCCGTGGTCTTCGACCGCGGTGGCAACCGCTACGCGGGTCGCCTGGCGGCGCTCGCTGATAGCGCCCGTGAAGGCGGGTTGGACTTCTGATGATGACCACCCGTCTTATGAGCAATGAGAAGAGGAACCACTGATGGCTGGAGCTCCGCGTCGCGGTGCCGGCGGCGGTGGCGAGCGGCGGGAACGTCGTGACGATCGCCGCGGCGGCGCCCAGGACAAGGGCGTCTCTTACATCGAGCGCGTCGTGAAGATCAACCGAGTGGCCAAGGTCGTCAAGGGTGGCCGGCGCTTCAGCTTCACCGCGCTGGTCATCGTCGGCGACGGCAACGGCCTCGTCGGGGTCGGCTACGGCAAGGCCAAGGAGGTGCCCGCGGCGATCGCCAAGGGCGTCGAGGAGGCCAAGAAGCACTTCTTCAAGGTGCCGCGCATCCAGGGCACCATCCCGCACACCGTGCAGGGCGAGGACGCCGCCGGCGTCGTCCTCCTGCGGCCGGCCTCGCCCGGTACCGGTGTGATCGCGGGTGGCCCCGTGCGCGCGGTGCTGGAGTGCGCCGGGATCCACGACGTGCTGTCCAAGTCGCTCGGCTCGGACAACCCGATCAACATCGTGCACGCTACCGTGGCGGCGCTGAAGGGCCTGTCCCGGCCTGAGGAGATCGCGGCCCGCCGCGGTCTGCCGATCGAGGACGTCGCCCCCAAGGCGATGCTCAGGGCGCGCGCCGAGGGTCTCGCCGAGGCCGCCGCGGCGGCGAAGGCGGTGAGCTAGCCGATGGCTCGTCTGAAGATCACCCAGACCCGGTCCAAGATCGGTGGCAAGCAGAACCAGCGTGACTCGCTGCGCTCGCTGGGCCTGAAGCGCATCGGCGATGTGGTCGTCAAGGAGGACCGTCCCGAGATTCGCGGGATGGTCGCCGTGGTGACGCACCTCGTCGAGGTTGAAGAGGTCGACTAGTCATGACTGATAACACACCGCTCAAGCCGCACGACCTGCGTCCGGCCCCGGGCGCCCACAAGGCCAAGGTCCGCAAGGGCCGTGGCGAGGGCTCCAAGGGCAAGACCTCCGGTCGCGGCACCAAGGGCACCAAGTCCCGGACGAACGTCCCGCTCGGCTTCGAAGGTGGCCAGGTTCCGCTCCAGCGGCGGCTGCCGAAGCTGAAGGGCTTCTCCAACTCCCTGTTCAAGACGACCTACCAGGTCGTCAACCTGGACCGGCTCGGCGAGCTGTTCCCGGACGGCGGCGAGGTCACCGTGGACACGCTGGTCGAGGTGGGCGCGGTTCGCAAGAACCAGCTCGTCAAGGTGCTGGGAACCGGAGACATCTCGGTGGCGTTGAACGTGCGGGCGCACGCTTTCTCCGCCAGCGCCAAAGAGAAGATCGCCGCTGCCGGCGGCTCCGTCTCGGAGCTGTAGGCAGATGCTTCACGAGGCGCGGGGGCTCGGAATGAGTCTCCGCGCCCGTAGTGCGTTAGAGTTCGCCTGACAGTGGGCTGCGTTGGCTGCCCACATGTGCAGTTTGTGTATTAAGTGCAGTATGTGTACTACGTACTAGAAGACCTGACTGATGGACGACCCCCGGACCATCGCTGACCGTAACGCGTCTTAGGCGCGCAGGAGGGACCGTGCTAACCGCTCTCACCCGGGCATTCCGTACTCCGGACCTGCGCAAGAAGTTGCTCTTCACCTTGGGCATCATCGCGTTGTTCCGACTCGGCTCGGTACTTCCGACCCCCGGTGTCAACGCTGAAAACGTCCGTACCGCCCTTGAACAGGCGCAAGCGGGTGAATTGGGCAACATCTATGGGATGGTGCAGCTGTTCAGTGGCGGCGCGCTGCTGAAACTTTCCGTGTTCGCTCTCGGCATCATGCCGTACATCACGGCGAGCATCATCCTGCAGTTGCTGACCGTCGTCATTCCCCGGTTGGAAGCCCTCAAGAAGGAGGGGCAGGCGGGTACCGCGAAGATCACGCAGTACACGCGTTACCTCACCATCGGGCTCGCGGTGCTCCAGTCGACGGCTTTCGTCGCGCTGGCCCGGTCCGGGCAACTGTTCCAGAACAGCGCCGAACTGCCGGTTCTGCTGAACGACGACATCTTCACCGTTGTCACCATGGTCATCACCATGACCGCGGGCACCGCCGTCATCATGTGGCTGGGCGAGCTGATCACCGACCGTGGCGTCGGCAACGGCATGTCCATCCTCATCTTCACCCAGATCATCGCGGTCTTCCCGTCCGAGTTGATGAACATCTTCCGGTCACGCGGCTGGTTCACCTTTGCCATCGTGCTGATCGTCGGTGTCTTCATGGTCGCGGCCGTGGTCTTCGTCGAGCAGGCGCAGCGCCGCATCCCGGTGCAGTACGCCAAGCGGATGGTCGGTCGCCGGATGTACGGCGGCACCTCGACCTACATCCCGCTGAAGGTCAACCACGCCGGCATCATCCCGGTCATCTTCGCCTCGTCGCTGCTCTACCTGCCGCAGCTGGTGGTGACGCTGTTCGCCAACAGCACCACGCCGAACGTGGTGGTGGAGTGGATCGCGCAGAACCTCGCCACGGGGGACACCCCGATCTACATGGCGACGTTCTTCCTCCTGATCGTCTTCTTCACCTACTTCTACGTGTCCATCACTTTCAACCCCGTTGAAGTGTCCGACAACATGAAGAAGTACGGTGGGTTCATTCCGGGCATCCGTCCGGGCCGGCCGACCGCTGAGTACCTGAACTACGTGCTCACCCGGTTGACCGCGCCAGGCTCGTTGTATCTGGGCGTGATCTCCATGGTCCCGATCTTCGCGCTGGCGCTGGCCGGGGCGAGCCAGAACTTCCCGTTCGGAGGAACCAGCATTCTGATCATGGTGGGTGTGGGCCTGGACACGGTCAAGCAGATCGAGAGCCAGCTCCAGCAGCGTAATTACGAGGGCTTCCTGAGATAGTGCGCGTCGTCCTGGTCGGGCCCCCCGGAGCGGGCAAGGGGACGCAGGCCCAGTTCATCGCATCGCATCTGTCGATCCCGAAAATCTCGACAGGTGACATTTTCCGCGCCAACGTTTCGGGGGGCACGGAACTTGGCAAGCTCGCCAAGGGGTACATGGATCGCGGGGACCTGGTCCCCGACGAGGTGACGATCGCGATGGTTCGCGATCGCCTCGCGGAGAACGACGCGCAGGAGGGTTTCCTGCTCGACGGTTTCCCGCGGAACGTGGCCCAGGCCGAGGTTCTCAAGAAGATGCTGGCCGACTTCGGCACCGGGCTGGACCTGGTGCTGGAGTTGGTGGTCGACGACGACGAGGTGGTCCGCCGCCTGGCCGGCCGCCGTACCTGCCGTTCCTGCGGCAAGGTCTGGCATGTGGACTTCGATCCGCCGAAGGTGGACGGGATCTGCGACGCCTGCGGCGGCGAGCTGTTCCAGCGCGATGACGACCGCGAGGAGACCATCAGGCACCGCCTGGAGGTCTACCAGGAGCAGACCGCTCCTTTAGTGTCTTTCTATGCCGATGAGGGCATTTTGCGCGGGGTGGACGCGACCGGTCCGGTCGAGGAGGTCACCCAGCGGGCGATGTCGGAGCTGCGCCGGTTCGCGGACTGAGAAGCGGACCGAGAACCGGACTGGGTTCGCGACACCGATGACCGAGAGCGCCACTCCATTCCGTGGGGTGGCGTTCGGTCGTTGCGGGAACAATCACGAAAACCACCCCAGGGGGTGCTGCAGGTGTTCAAGAAGAACCGGCACGGGATCCAGATCAAGTCGCCCGCCCAGCTGGACGGCATGCGGGCCGCGGGCCTGGTCGTGGGCCGCACGCTGGAGCTGCTCCGCGGTTCCGTGAAGCCGGGCATCACGCCGCTGGATCTGGACGTCATCGCGGAGAAGGCGATCAGGGACGAGGGCGCCGTGCCGTCCTTCAAGGGCTACCAGGGGTTCCCCGCGACCATCTGCGCCTCGGTCAACGCCGAGGTGGTGCACGGCATCCCCAGCCGGGAGCGGGCGCTGCGCGAGGGCGACATCATCTCGCTCGACTGCGGCGCGATCCTGGCCGGCTGGCACGGGGACGCGGCGATCACGGTGCCGGTGGGCGAGGTGGACCCGAAGCTGACCGAGCTGATCCGGGTCACCGAAGAGGCCATGTGGCGCGGTATCGGCGCGTTGCGCCCCGGAGGGTATCTGTCCGACATCGGCCACCAGATCGAGCGTTACGCGCGCTCTCAGGGCCGCTACGGGATCCCGCACGAGTACGGCGGCCACGGTATCGGCACCGAGATGCACATGGACCCGTGGGTGGCCAACCACGGGCGGCCCGGACGGGGCCCGAAGCTGGAGGTCGGCATGTGCCTGGCGATCGAGCCGATGCTCAACCTGGGCACGGACAAGACCCGGGTGCTGGCCGACGACTGGACTGTGGTGACCATCGACGGGAAGCCGTCGGCGCACTTCGAGCACAGCGTCGCGGTGACCGAGAAGGGGCCGTGGGTGCTGACCGCGCTGGATGGCGGCGAATCCCGGTTCAGCTGACGTTCATGGCTCGCGGTATGCGTACATAATGGGATTTATACGCAGAGCGAGGAGATGGCTATGGCGGCAAGCCCGGAGATGCGGGCCTCCGACGGCGACCGGGAGCGAGTGGCCGCCGCGCTGCGTGAGCACATGGTCGAGGGCCGCCTCGACGTGGACGAGTTCAACGAGCGCCTGGAGCAGGTCTACAAAAGCCGCACGTACGGCGAGCTGGCCGTGGTGACCTCGGATCTGCCGGCCACGGACCTGCACACGCTGCCCGCCACCACACCCCGGCCGCAGCCGCGCAAGGACCCCCGCAAGGACCCGGCCAAGGCGCGCGCCGAACTGCGGGCAAACTGGGCGATCTGGGCGATGGCCAGCTCCATCAACTGGGTGATCTGGCTGATCGTCAGCACCACCTCGGACGGCGAGGTCTATCCGTGGCCGCTCTGGGTGATGGGCCCGTGGGGCGTGGTCCTGCTGGTCAGCACGCTTTTCGGGAACTCGGCGGTAAACAAGCGCGACAACTAGTAGGCCGCTGAATGTGCCGTTGTGCACCCTCGGGGGCTTATGCGTATTCGTCCACAGAACGAATGGTTGAAGCTCCATAACGTAAGCGATGTCCGGAGATGAGCAGCATCCCGGAGTTGGTCTCACTGGAGGACATCGTGCGAAACATTCGCCGCATCATGGTCGGCGCCGCCCTCGCCGGCGCACTGGCCGCAGGCGTTCTGGCCGCCCCCGCCGCCAACGCGGCCGCCGCCCCCGCCGCCGCCGCGGCGTCGGCCCCCACCAAGCACTTCTTCGGCAACTTCTACTCCAAGTGGCACCCGAGCGAGGACGACGACTTCGGGCACCGTTCCTACTTCAAGGGCTACTGGTACAAGAAGGATGGCTACTACTGGTTCGTCGGCGACCTGTTCGACCGCGACCGCGACAACGAGTACTCCTACGTGTGGTACCGGTACCGGGACGGTAGCGGCTACCACGAGAAGTACTTCGGCAAGAGCAAGAGCCACCTGCACTTCAACAACTTCGCCAAGTTCAAGAGCGGCAAGTTCAACGACTTCGACATCCGCGTCTGCGAAGGCGACAACCGCTTCGAGGACTGCGGGGGCTGGGGCGACGCTTTCTGAGCCGTCCGTTCGAAGTCGTAACACGGGGGGTTGAACCCTAAAGCTGAGCGGGGCCCGTAAATCTCGGGACGGGCCCCGCTTTTCCCGTCCCCGGACGGGGCTTTTTCCATGTCCGGAGTCACTCTTTACCGCGCTCGCGCCGTCCCCCGGCTTGCCCCCGGGTAGGTGATCACCATCGAGCCATAAGGAGTGACATGTCCGGATATCTTGCGCCAGTCGTGCTGGCCGCCGCGTTTGTCCTCCCGGCCATTCCGGACACTCGGCACGTCACCGTCACCCCGATCTCGGCCGTGCCCGGCGGCACCGTCCGGATCACCACCTCCAGCTGCGCCAGCGGCGCCCCGAGCGTGACCGCCACCTCACCCGCGTTCGCGTCCTACGCCGCGCTGACCCGATCCGGCTCGATCTGGTACGGCACCGCCCAGCTGAGCCCGTACTCCGCGAAGGGCCTGAAGACGGTCTACGTCTACTGCGCGGGCGGCCCGTTCACAGGGGAGTTCATCGTCGGCCTGGGCGGCGGCGAGGGCGGCGGCCGGATGCCCTGGGTGCTCGGCGCGATCGCCGTGCTGGGCGCCGCGGTGGCGGTCGCCGCGCGCCGGCGGCGGATGCGGTGGCCCAGGCGCTTCCCCTGATCGCGGCGGGCACGGGTACCCGCGAACTACGGTAGTCTGTTAGACGGATGTGTACTGGCTCCGCTGAGCACGAGGGAATGCGCGATCGTTTCGCTTTCCCCGGCGGGTTGTCGTACACTCCTTTGTCGGTTCACTATGACCTTTTGCGCATAGGCGGCCTTGCTGGCTGCCGCTCTCTGGAAGCGTGGATAGGTCGCGGCTGATTAGTGTTCCGAACCTCAGACGACCGATCAGTGAAACGCGAGGGACATGGCCAAGAAAGACGGCGCCATCGAGATCGAGGGCACTGTGGTTGAGTCGCTCCCGAACGCGATGTTCAGGGTGCAACTCGACAACGGCCATAAGGTCCTGGCCCACATCAGCGGGAGGATGCGGATGCACTACATCCGAATCCTTCCTGACGACAGGGTTGTCGTCGAACTGAGCCCCTACGACCTGACTCGTGGGCGGATCGTCTACCGGTACAAGTAGGTCGCCCACCGGGCGTCCGGTCTGAGGAACGAATAGGACTATGAAGGTCAAGCCGAGCGTCAAGAAGATCTGCGACAAGTGCAAGGTGATTCGCCGGCACGGTCGCGTCATGGTGATCTGCGACAACCTGCGCCACAAGCAGCGTCAGGGCTAGTCGCCGCCCGGCCCTCATGAGTCCGCCCCCCGTGGCGGACTCGACGCATGTGGGCCGGAAACAGTAACGCGCGTCACACTCGCGTAGGCGTCCCGAAGTCTGGGACGAACCGCGCGGGAGACCCCCGGTCGGAGGCCGGGGCCCTCACCCCGGGCATGGGGAGGGGAAGTGAGGCGCAGGACCTCCGCCCAAAACGAAGGAGAATGCCCGACCATGGCTCGCCTGGTTGGCGTCGACCTCCCCCGCGACAAGCGGCTGGAGATCGCACTCACCTACATTTTCGGAATCGGTCGCACCCGCGCCCTGGAGATCCTCACGGCCACCGGCGTCAGCGGTGACCTGCGCGTGCACCAGCTCAGCGACGCTGAGCTCGTGCCCATGCGTGACTACATCGAGGCGAACTTCAAGATCGAGGGCGACCTCCGCCGTGAAGTTCAGGCGGACATCCGTCGCAAGATCGAGATCGGCTGTTACCAGGGCATCCGGCACCGCAAGGGCCTGCCTGTCCACGGTCAGCGGACGCAGACGAACGCGCGTACCCGCAAGGGCAAGAAGAAGACCGTGGCCGGCAAGAAGAAGCCGGGCAAGAAGTAGTCCCTAGCAGCCACATTCCAGGAGATAGCGCTAAATGCCGCCGAAGAGCCGCCAGGGCGCACCGAAGAAGGTGCGCCGCAAGGAAAAGAAGAACGTCGCTCACGGGCACGCCCACATCAAGAGCACGTTCAACAACACGATCGTTTCGATCACCGACCCGAACGGGAACGTGATTTCCTGGGCCAGTGCCGGCCACGTCGGGTTCAAGGGCTCTCGCAAGTCCACCCCGTTCGCCGCGCAGATGGCAGCCGAGAACGCCGCCCGCCGCGCCATGGAGCACGGCATGCGCAAGGTCGACGTCTTCGTGAAGGGTCCCGGTTCCGGCCGGGAGACCGCGATCCGCTCGCTGCAGGCGACCGGGCTCGAGGTCGGATCCATCCAGGACGTGACCCCGGTTCCGCACAACGGTTGCCGTCCGCCGAAGCGCCGCCGCGTCTGACCAGGAGATAGAGAACAATGGCTCGTTACACGGGTGCGGACTGCAAGCTCTGCCGTCGGGAGAAGACCAAGCTCTTCCTCAAGGGTAAGAAGTGCGAGTCCGCGAAGTGCCCCATCGAGATCCGTCCTTACCCGCCGGGTGAGCACGGTCGCGGTCGTCCGAAGGAGTCGGAGTACCAGCTTCAGCTCCGTGAGAAGCAGAAGACTCGCCGCATCTACGGCATTCTCGAGCGGCAGTTCCGCAACTACTACGAGGAAGCCAACCGCAAGGCGGGCAAGACCGGCGAGAACCTCCTCCAGATCCTGGAGAGCCGTCTCGACAACGTGGTCTACCGCGGCGGTTTCGCCGAGTCGCGCGACGCCGCTCGCCAGCAGGTCCGTCACGGACACGTGGTGGTGAACGGCAAGAAGGTCGACATTCCGTCGTACCGCGTGCGTGAGCACGACATCGTCGAGGTGCGGGAGAAGTCGCGCAACCTGCTGCCGTACGAGGTGGCTCGGGCCACCGCCGGGGACAAGACGGTCCCGGCGTGGCTGGGTGTCTCCTCGGAGGCCATGCGCATCCTCGTGCACCAGCTCCCGGTTCGCCAGCAGATCGACACGCTGGTCCAGGAGCAGCTCATCGTCGAGCTTTACTCCAAGTAGGGCTCAACGTTGCCGCACGGCCCACGATTTGGGGCCGTGCGGCATCATGGTTGTAGGCGAGTGGCGTCAAATAGCGGGCGCCGCCGTGAAAGAGGAGAGCACGCATGCTTATCGCACAGCGTCCCAGCCTCGTCGAAGAGTCTCTCGACGAGCACCGCTCCAAGTTCGTCATCGAGCCGCTGGAGCCGGGCTTCGGTTACACCATCGGCAACTCGGTGCGGCGCACGCTGCTGTCGTCCATTCCGGGCGCGGCCGTCACCAGCATCCGGATCGAGGGCGTGCTGCACGAGTTCTCGACCGTCCCCGGGGTCAAGGAGGATGTCACCGACATCATCCTGAACCTGAAGGCGCTGGTCGTCTCGTCCGAGCACGACGAGCCGGTGGTCATGTACCTGCGCAAGCAGGGTCCCGGCGAGGTCACCGCCGCCGACATCGCGCCGCCGGCCGGTGTCGAGGTGCACAACCCCGAACTGCACATCGCCACGCTGAACGGCAAGGCGAAGCTGGAGATGGAGCTGACCGTCGAGCGCGGTCGCGGCTACGTCTCCGCCGCGCAGAACAAGCAGCCGGGCCAGGAGATCGGCCGGATTCCGATCGACTCGATCTACTCCCCGGTCCTCAAGGTCACCTACAAGGTCGAGGCCACCCGTGTCGAGCAGCGCACGGACTTCGACCGCCTGATCCTGGACGTCGAGACCAAGCCGTGTATGAAGCCCCGCGACGCGGTGGCCTCGGCCGGTAAGACCCTGGTCGAGCTCTTCGGCCTGGCTCGCGAGCTCAACGTCGAGGCCGAGGGCATCGACATCGGCCCGTCGCCGACCGACGCGGCCCTGGCCGCCGATCTGGCGCTGCCGATCGAGGAGCTGAACCTGACGGTTCGTTCCTACAACTGCCTCAAGCGCGAGGGCATCCACACCGTGGGTGAGCTCGTGGCGCGCAGCGAGCAGGACCTGCTCGACATAAGGAACTTCGGCGCCAAGTCGATCGAAGAGGTCAAGCAGAAGCTGCACGAGATGGGCCTCGCCCTCAAGGACTCCCCGCCCGGATTCGACCCCACCGCGGTCGCCGGCGGCGGGTACGACGACGAGGACGGCGGCTTCATCGAGACCGAGCAGTACTAGAAATCCCATAACGATCGGTTCGCCGGTCGGCCCGACCCCGGTACCTGATACGGCCGGGGCGGGTTATCTCCAAGGAGCATTCCATGCCCAAGCCCTCCAAGGGCGCCCGCCTCGGCGGCAGCCCGGCCCACGAGCGGCTGATCCTGTCGAACCTGGCCACGCAGCTGTTCCAGCACGGCCGGATCCGCACCACCGAGGCCAAGGCCAAGCGGCTGCGCCCGGTGGCCGAGCGGCTGATCACCAAGGCGAAGAAGGGCGACCTGCACAACCGTCGCCAGGTGATGGAGACCGTCCGCGACAAGGGCGTCATCCACCACCTGTTCGCGGAGATCGCGCCGACGTTCGCCGACCGTCCCGGTGGCTACACCCGGATCACCAAGATCGGTCCCCGGAAGGGCGACAACGCCCCGATGGCGATCATCGAACTGGTGACCGAGCCGATGAACCCGGTCAAGGTCGAGAAGGCTCCCGCCGCTCCGGCGCCGGCCGAGCCGGAGGCCCCGAAGGCCGACGCCGAGGTCGACGAGACCCCGGCCGACGCTCCCGAGGCCCCCGAGGCCGAGGCCGCTGAGGCGAAGAAGGACGACGCCTGATCTTTCAGGCTCAGGACGGGTCCGGTGTCCGCTCAGGGCGCCGGGCCCGTTTCGGTTGAATGGGAGATGCTCCGATGGTCAGGTTGCGGCTGGATCTCGGCTATGACGGTACGGATTTCTCCGGCTGGGCCCGGCAGCCCGGGCTGCGGACCGTGCAGGGGGAGATCGAGCAGGCGCTCGGGCGCATTCTGCGGGTGGATCCGCCGGGGTTGACGGTGGCCGGCCGTACCGACGCGGGGGTGCACGCGCGCGGGCAGGTCGCGCATGTGGACCTGGAGGCCGATGTGGAGCTCCCTGCGCTGCTGCGCAGGCTGGCCGGGGTACTGAGGCCGGATGTCCGGGTTCATCGGCTGTCCGTGGCTCCTGCCGGTTTCGACGCCCGGTTCTCCGCCCTGTCCCGCCGGTACGGCTACCGCGTCGGCGACGCCCCCGGCGGCGTGGACCCGCTCCGGCGGCGGGACGTGCTCTGGCACAACCGGCCGCTCGACGTGGACCTGCTGAACGCCGCCGCCGCGGGCCTGCTGGGGGAGCACGACTTCGCCGCGTTCTGCAAGAAGCGCGAGGGCGCGACCACGATCAGGGAACTCCAGCGGCTGGACTGGGTCCGCGGCCCCGACGGCGTGCTGCTGGCCACGGTGGTCGCGGACGCCTTCTGCCATTCGATGGTGCGGGCCCTGGTGGGCTCGCTGCTGGCGGTCGGCGAGGGCCGGCGGCCGGTCGAGTGGCCGGGTGAGGCGCTGGCCCGCGGGCAGCGGGATTCTGCCATCAATGTCGCGCCCGCGCTCGGCCTCACCCTGGAGGAGGTGCGCTACCCGCCCGACGACGAGCTGGCGCTGCGCGCCGTGCAGACCCGCCGGGTGCGCGACCTCGCGACCAGTTAGCCGCCGATGCGCTTCTCGATCACTTCGGCGGTGTGGTCCCGGAACGCGCCGCTGACCGGCCCGAGGTCCTTCTCCTTCTCCACCGGCGTGTGGCCGTCGGCGTAGGTGGCGTAGCTGAAGACGATGTAGCGCCCCCAGACCATGCCCGCCGCGTACCCGCCGGAGATCGAGACCCGGTCCGCGCCGGTGTCCGCCTCGCCGTCCAGACCCCGGAACCACAGGTTGCCGCCGAGGTTCTTGGTCTTGTCGACCTCCAGGGCGGCTTCCTTGGTCGGGAGTACGGCGATGCCGGTGGTGACCGCGTACTGCTTGCGCGCGTCCACGTAGGTGGCGCGGAGCACCCGGCGGCACTGCTGCTGGGTCAGGGCCGTGGCGAACGCGCCGGCGGCGGCGTCCTCGCACTTGTCGGTGATGTTCACCTTGACCCGCCGGAAGGTCCGGCCGTCCACGCTGATCCTGGCGTCGGGGAACGCCTCGGCCAGGGTGAGTTTGCGGGGGTCGGAGGTCTCGGAGTCGAGCACGTCCCCGGTCGTCGGCGCCGGGTCGGGGCCCTCGTTCGCCACGGCGGGCGCGCCGGCGACCGCGGGGGCCTGGCCGGTCGCGGCCGGGTCGCCCTTGTCGGTGTAGGCGAAGTAGGCCGCGGTGCCGATCGCGCCCACCACGATCAGCGAGCAGAGCGCGAGCACGGCCTTGCGGCCGCCGCCGGACTGGCGCGGTTCGGCGGGGGCTGCCTGGGGCGGCAGCTGCCGCTGGAGCTGCTGTTGCTGCGGTACGGGAGGCAGCACGATGCCTTCGGCCGGGGTGTGCCGGCCGTGGATCCGGCGCAGCGGCGGGGGTGCGTCGGTGACCGGGAACATGACCTCGCGGCGCGGGATCGTGGTCTCGGCGATGGACTCCTCGGGCGGCGGCTGCGTCGGGACGACGGTCCGCCAGCGGCCGGGACCGGGCGGCCAGGCGTCGGGGTCGTCGCCGGGTTCGGTCGCGGGGCCGCCGGCGGGCGCGTCGAGAGCGGCCACGGCGGGTTCGGCGGGTTCGGGGACGGCGGATACCGCGCGTTCGGCGGGCCAGGTGAGCCCGCTCTCCCGGTCGCCGGGCAGCGTGACGAGATCCCGATCGGCCGGGGACTCGTCCTGGGGCACCCCGGCGCTGGTCTCCGGGACGACCTCGTGCGACTCGGCGTCCTGGGGCGGCTCGTCATCCCGGCTGACCTGCGGAACCGACGGCCAGGACCCGAAGGCGGGCCACTGCTGCTCGACCGTCCCCTCGGGAGCCTCGGCGGCCGGTTCGGCGGGTTCGGTGGTCGCGGCCTCGGAGCTGGCCCCCGCCGCCGACGGCCACGACTCCGGGGCGGACGGCTCGGGCACCTCGGTCTCGGCGGCGGGTAACCGGCCCGGCGCGGACCACGGCCGCAGCGTCGGGGCGGGGCTCTCGGTGGGCGGCCAGTGCCGCGGCACCACCGGGGGGTCGTCGCCCGTGACGTCCTCGCTGTACACGGCCTCACCGGGGAGGCGCGGCGGCCAGACGGGGACGTCGCCGGGCTCGCCGGACCGGACCGGCTCCCGCGGGACCTCGGCGGGCTGGGCTTCGGCTTGGACGGCGGCGTTGAAGGTTTCGGCTCGCATGCCCGCTTTCAGGGTCTCGGATTGCACAGTGGCGTTCAGGGTCTCGGCTTGCTCGGCGGTGTTCGCGGGCCAGGCCGGCAGCGGCGGCAGGCCCGATCGAGGAGCTTCGGCCGGGTCGGGTTCCGGCGCCGACGGGGGCGGCCAGCCGGCGGGATCGCCCATGTCGCTCATGTCACCCGCGCCGCCCACGGACTCGCCGGTGGCGGCCGGCCAGACCGGCTGGTCGGCGGCGTCGTTCGCGCCCGGCCACACCGGCATCCCGGCGGCGGCCGCGGTGTAGGCGGGCGGCGGTTGCCACGGCGGCGCGCACGGCACCACCGGCGGCGCGGCCTCCGCCACGGTTCTGGCGGGCTCGATCACGGAGGGTGACCACAGTTCGTCCTCGCGGGTGGGCGCCGAGAACCAGCTGTAGCCGGGACGCCACGGAGAGCCCATGCCCAACTGCAGGTCATCGCCACGGCCAGCCTGCCCGAAGCTCGGCGGGGGGACCGCCGAGGCCGCGGGACCGCTGCGGTCGTAGTCGTGTTCGGAACCCGGATCCTGGCCACGCATACGCGGAAGCGTATCGGCGCAGACGAGATCGGCGTGCCGCTATGGGCGTTTCCACAGGGGTCCGGGCTGGCTCAGGACGGGACGCCGCTGATGGAGCGGGTGTCCAGGGCCGCGAAAACGGTCTGGTCGGTGATGTCCACGGCGGCCTGGGTGAGCCGCTTGAGCTCGGACTTCTTCGGTTTGTGCCCGTCCTTGAACTGGAACCACAGCAACACCGCGTAGTGGCCGTGATACCAGCCGCCCGCGTACGCCTCGCCCTGGCCGAGGAACTTGCTGATCTCGTCCTTGCCGGGGAGCGGCTTGAGGAAGTCCTTGCGCTCGTCGCCGGCCCCGGCGGTGGCGACCTTCTTGGCGCCCGCGGAGGTCTTCAGGTTGGCGACGCCGACGGTGCCGATGACCAGGCCCTTGGCGTCCCGGAAGCTGGCCCGGATGAGCTGGTTGCAGCCGGCCGCCTTGAGGGCCTTCTCCAGTTTCGGGCCGGAGATGGCGTCCTTGCAGACCTTGCTGGAGTCGAAGGTGGTCCGCCGGTAGGAGCGGTTCTCGTTGGTGATCTTGGCGCTGCCGAACAGCTCTTTGGGGGTGAGCGGCTTCGGGTCGGTCTTGCGGGCGGCCGCGTAGCCGTACTGGCCGCCGGGGACCTGGGGCAGCGACGGGGACGGCTTCGGGGTGGCGCTCGCCTCGGGCGCCTTCTCGCCGCTGGCGGAGACCCAGAAACTGACGGCCACGACCAGGACCAGGACCACGGCTATGACGGCGATGACCACCGGGGGACGCCTGAGGGAGGATTTCGGGTAGTCGCGGGAGCCCATGGGCTGAGATTAGCCGCCTATCCCATCAGATGCGGACTGGTCAGGAATACCGTCAGGGGTAGCCGAAGTCCTGCGTCCACCAGGGCCCCTCCGGGCCGAGGGTGACGCCGACGCCGGTGGTGGTGAGGCGGCAGTTGAGGATGTTGGCCCGGTGGGTGGGGCTGGCCATCCAGCCGCGGACCGCCTCCTCGGCGGTCTGGTAGCCGCGGGCGATGTTCTCCGCGCCGCCGTGCTGGTAGCCCGCGCGGGCCATCCGCTGCCACGGTGTGCTGCCGTCGGGGGATTCGTGCACGAACGCGTTGCCGTCGGCCATCTCGGCCGAGTGGGTCCTGGCCGACTGGACCAGGCGCTGGTCGATCCGGAGCGCGACGCAGCCGTTCTTCTTGGCGCGCTCGATGTTGACCAGGGTGACCACCTCGGACTCCAGGGCGGCCAGGTGGCCGGCGTCGCCGACGAGTTCGTCGCCGCCGTGGCTGGTGCTCTGGTCGCCGCCGTACGAGCCGTCGATCAGGTTGGACGGGCGCTGGCGCGGTTTGGCGCTGGGGACGGCCTGGCCGGTCACGGGGTCGGCGCCGCCGGTGACGGGGCGGGCGACGGGGGCGAGCGCGGTGAGGTGGCGTTTCCTGGCCGGGGACGGCGTGGCGGACGGCTCGGCGAGCGGGGTCGGCTCGGAGTTGCGCAGGAAGACGTCGTCGGTGTCGGCCGGGGTCATGGTCAGGCGGCCGATCACGATGCCCAGCAGCAGAACCGCCGTCACGCATGCGACTAGGCCCAAGAGAGTCCCGCGTCGGGAGATCCGTTGGGTATGCCGGGTGTGAGGGGTCTGCCACATACCGCAGCCAAATATAGAGATATGAGGGCTTGTTGAAAATGAGAACAGCGGGACAGGATTGACTAGTCAGCTCCGTCGGGGCCTAGACTCGCGCGACTTGGGCTGATCGTTTTGCCGTTTGGCTGGGGGAACGGTAGTCTGCTAGTTCGTTGTGTGTGGATCAGTCCTTCGTTGACTGATGCACGGCGCAGTCCGGCGTCATCTCCCGTGAATGTGGAGACGGAAGGTTGCCGCCGTGCGTCCGCGCAACCTACCGAGAGTTCACATTCCGACAGAAGGCACTGCCGTGCGCACGTTCACACCGAAGCCCAACGAGGTCGAGCGTCAGTGGTACGTCATCGACGCGACCGACGTCGTGCTCGGCCGGTTGGCCAGCCACGTCGCGGTCCTGCTCCGTGGCAAGCACAAGCCGATCTTCGCGAACCACGTCGACACCGGTGACTTCGTCATCGTCATCAACGCCGACAAGGTCGCCCTCACCGGCAACAAGCTGCAGCAGAAGAAGGCCTACCGGCACTCCGGCTACCCGGGCGGCCTGCGGTCCGTCACGTACGGCGAGCTGATGGAGAAGCGCCCGGACCGGGCCGTCGAGAAGGCCGTCAAGGGCATGCTGCCCAAGAACGCTCTCGGCCGGAAGATGGTCAAGAAGCTCAAGGTCTACGCCGGTTCCGAGCACCCGCACAAGGCCCAGCTGCCGGTGCCCTTCACGATCACCCAGATCGCCCAGTAACGCCGAGCCAGGAAAGTTAAGAGGAGAACCGTGGCTGAGACCACTGGTACCGAGACGCTCGTCGAGGGCGAGCAGGAAGACTTCTCCGCCGAGGAGTTTCCGTCGGAGTACACCACCGAGTCGTCGCCCGCGTCGGACGTCCCCGTGCGCAAGCCGGTCACCACCGGCAACTCGTACGGCACCGGCCGCCGCAAGGAGGGTGTCGCCCGCGTCCGCATCGTGCCCGGCACCGGCAAGTGGACGATCAACGGCCGTACGCTGGACAACTACTTCCCGAACAAGGTGCACCAGCAGATCGTCAACGAGCCCTTCGTGGTGCTCGGCGCCGAGGAGCAGTTCGACGTCATCGCCCGGATCAACGGCGGCGGCGTGACCGGTCAGGCGGGCGCCCTGCGGATGGGCGTGTCCCGCGCGCTGACCATCCTGGACCCGGAGACCAACCGTCCTCCGCTCAAGAAGGCCGGCTTCCTCACCCGGGACGCCCGCGCCACCGAGCGGAAGAAGTACGGCCTGAAGAAGGCTCGTAAGGCTCCGCAGTACAGCAAGCGTTAAATTGGGCCGCCTTTTCGGCACCGACGGGGTACGTGGGGTCGCTGGACGCGACCTCACGGCCGAGCTCGCCATGGACCTGTCCGTGGCGGCCGCGCATGTGCTCCGGGACGCCGGGAGGAGCCGACCACTCGCCGTCGTAGGCCGGGACCCGCGGGCTTCAGGAGAATTCCTGGAAGCCGCTGTGGTCGCCGGCCTCGCGTCGTCGGGCATGGACGTGCTCCGGCTCGGTGTGCTGCCCACTCCGGCGGTGGCCTATCTGACACCCGCGCTGGGAGCCGACCTCGGGGTCATGCTCTCGGCCTCCCACAACCCCGCCCCCGACAACGGGATCAAGTTCCTCACCCGGCGCGGCTTCAAGCTGCCCGACGCGGTGGAGAACGAGATCGAGGATCGGCTCGGCGAGCCGTGGGAACGCCCGGTCGGCTCCGCTGTGGGCCGGGTCCGGGAGGCGTACGGGGAAGCCAACCGTTACGTCGCGCATCTGCTCACCTCGCTGCCGCACCGGCTGGACGGCCTGCGGGTCGTGCTCGACTGCGCGCACGGCGCCGCGCACATGGTCGCCCCGGAGGCGCTGCGCCGGGCGGGCGCCCAGGTGGACACCATTGGGACCGCTCCAGACGGCCTGAACATCAACGACGGGGTGGGTTCCACCCATCTCGATCCGCTGAAGAAGGCCGTCGTCGCCAAGTCCGCCGATCTGGGCATCGCCTACGACGGCGACGCCGACCGCTGCCTGGCGGTGACAGGCGACGGCGAGGAGATCGACGGCGACCAGATCATGGCGATCCTGGCCCTGGCGATGCGGTCGGAAGGCCGCCTCCAGCAGGACACGGTGGTCGCCACGGTGATGTCCAACCTCGGCTTCAAGCTGGCCATGCGCGAGGCGGGCGTGTCGGTGGTGGAGACCGCCGTCGGCGACCGTTACGTGCTGGAGCAGATGCAGGAGCACGGCTACAACTTCGGCGGCGAGCAGTCCGGGCATGTGATCATGCTCGACCACGCCACCACCGGGGACGGGCTGCTCACCTCGCTGCACCTGCTGGCCGCCGTGGTGAGTTCAGGCCGCAGCCTGGCCGAGCTGGCCTCGGTCATGACCAAGCTCCCGCAGGTGCTGGTCAACGTCAGGGATGTGGCCAAGGACCAGGCCGCCCACCCGGCGCTGCTGGCCGAGGTGGCGCTGGCGGAGGCGGAGCTGGGCGACACCGGCCGGGTGCTGATCCGGCCGAGCGGCACCGAGCCGATGATCCGGGTGATGGTCGAGGCCCGGTCGCACGAGCACGCCGAGACGGTGGCGGCCCGCCTGGCCGACACCGTCCGCGAAGTCTGCCGCTAGTTATTCGCCGTTAGTTATTCGCCGTTAGTTATTCATCGCCGGTCAGCGACAGCCCGCGCAGTCGCTGACCGGCCCAGATGACGGCGCCGACGGTCACGATCACCATCGCCGGCACGGCGAAGCTGAGCGCCACATCGGTCTTGAGGAACGGCGAGGACGACAGCTGGTCGGCCAGTGACTGGGCCCACTGCTGGATGGACAGTTTGCGCGCGCCGGGCACGTACCCGCCGATCGCGCCCTCCCAGATCAGCGCATAGCTGACGCCCACCACGACGGCGTGCTTGGTGAGCACGCCCACCAGCAGGAACACCGCCGCGTAGGCGATGCCGGCGAACAGCACGCCGACCGCGAAGCCGGTGGCGATCCCCGCCTCGGTGCCGATCAGCAGGTAGGCCGCCAGGAAGGTGGGCACCACCGAGAAGGCCGCCATCAGCGAGGCGGCCACCACGAACTTGGTGAATATGATCGTCGGCCGGCCGATCGGCTTGGACAGCAGGTGGATGATCGTCCCGTCCTCGATCTCGGGGGCGATCACGCCGGTGCCCGCGATCAGGCCGAGCAGCGGCAGGATGGTGCCGATCGCGAAGGTCTGCATCAGGGTGACGGCGGTGCTCTCGTCGCCGCCGCCGAACACCCGCAGCAGCACGGCGATGGCGAGCAGCGCCAGCGGCAGCGCCGCCAGCAGCCAGATCCGCTTGCGGCCGAGCATCGCCCGGTAGGTGATGGACGCCACGACCGGGTTCATGAGCGTCCGCTCAGGTAGGAGAACACGCTTTCCAGGTCCTCGTCTGTGGGGGACACCTGCCAGAGGTGCACGTTGAGGTCGCGGGCCAGGCGGGGGAGCAGCCGGGTGAAGCGGCGGAAGTCCTCGGTGCGGACCTCCAGGCCCTGCTCGGTGAGGGAGACGCCGCCGGCGGAGGTGTCGGCGATCAGCGCGGCGGCCAGTCTGCGGTCGTCGCTGGAGCGGACCCGGAACAGGTGCGGGCGGTCGGTCATCCGCCGCCGGATCTCCCGGTAGTCGCCGGAGGCCGCGTGCCGGCCGGCGACCAGCACCTCGATCTGCTGGGCGACCCGCTCGACCTCCTCCAGGATGTGCGAACTGAACAGGATGGTCCGGCCGGCCGCGCCGAGTTTCCTGACCAGGTCCATCAGGTGCATGCGCTGGCGCGGGTCCATGCCGTTGAACGGCTCGTCCAGCAGGAGCACCTGCGGCTCGTGCACGAGCGCGCCGGCGACCTTGATGCGCTGCCGCATGCCCTTGGAGTAGGTCTCGATCCTGCGGTCCCTGGCGGGGGCCATCTCGACCAGGTCGAGGGCGCGTTCCGCGGCGTCGTCCTGGAGGCCGTGCAGGCGGGCGGCG
The DNA here is from genome assembly GCF_009687845.1 of Acrocarpospora corrugata. Classification (GTDB taxonomy): domain Bacteria; phylum Actinomycetota; class Actinomycetes; order Streptosporangiales; family Streptosporangiaceae; genus Acrocarpospora; species Acrocarpospora corrugata. The sequence continues at coordinate 60,880 of NZ_BLAD01000045.1, read as the reverse complement.
GACTGGACGAACTGCCAGCCGGTGAGGAAGCCGTACACGCCCTCGCGTTCGGGGACCAGGCCGATGGTGCGGTAGATCTCGTGGTTGCGCCAGATCGGCTTGGCGTCCAGGGTGGCGGTGCCGCCGGAGGGGGACAGGAAGCCGGCCATCAGGTGCAGCAGGGTGGACTTGCCGGCTCCGTTGGGGCCGAGCAGGCCGGTGACGCCGGGGCCGATGGTCATGGTGACGTCGTTGACGGCGACCACGTTGCCGTACCAGCGGGAGACCTGCTTCAGCTCGATCACGCTCATGAGGACGCCGCCTTCCGGTAGCGCAGGAACAGGGCGCCCAGCGCGAGCGCGACGACCAACAGGGTGATGGCCGCCGGCCCGAGGCCCGGCGGATAGCCCTCGCCGTTGGTGGGTTCGGTCCCGAACAGATTCACTTGTACGGCGTCCACCAGGAAGAAGGGATTGAGCAGGATGCTCCACTTGGCGGCGGGGTCCTGCCCTTCCGACATGAGCACGCCGAAGAACACCGCCGAGGCGGCCAGCGTGAACATGTAGAAGGCGATCACCGACGCGACCCCGAGGCCGCGCCGCGGCGTGAACGAGGCCAGCGCCAGCCCGATCGACGCCAGCACCACGGCGAAGATCACGGCGCCGCCCATCGAGGAGAAGTACTCGGCGTGCTTGACCGGCGTCTCCAGCTCGACCAGCAGCTCGCCGATGTAGATCAGCGTCAGCGGCACGGCCATCAGCAGGAACAGCGCGATGACCAGCGCGACGAACTTCGCGGCCACGTAGTCGAGCACTTTCAGCGGCCGGGACAGGTAGAGCGGCAGCACCCGGAAGCGCAGGTCCGGCGCGACCAGGTAGGGCGACTGCGCGGCCAGGAAGAGGGCCAGCACCGCCTGCATGGTCACCGCGTACTCGGAGTACCCCACCGCCTGCTGTTTGAGCAGCGCCATCACCGCGATGGACACCACGGCGGGCAGCAGCATGACGGCCGCGATCAGGAACGGGATGATCTTCGAGCGGGCGGTCCTGCCGAGGCCGAAGACGCCGCGCAGGCTGTTCAGGGCGAGCGCGGTGGCGGCGTAGCCCCGGCTGAGCCTGACCCCGTCGTAGTGGCGGTAGCCGATGTCGTGGATGACACCCGTGGGCGGGCTGCTCATTTGAACACGTCCTCGATGCGGCCGTGCCGCTGTTCCAGCCGGACCAGATGGAGGTCCAGGTCGCAGAGCGCGTCCCTGAGCGTGTCGAAGGTGGCGTCGGCGCGGACCTGGACGGTGAGCAGGCGGCCTTCGACGGCGACCGTCTCGCCCGCTTCGGTGAGGTGCCTGGCGAGTTGCTCCCAGCCTTCCTCGACCTCGACCGCTACGGCCTGGGTGACCTGGGTGAGCTCGCCGATGGCGGAGGAGCGGAGCAGCCGGCCGCCGTCGATGACGATGACGTGGTCGCAGATGCGTTCCAGTTCGCCGAGCAGGTGCGATGTGACCAGCACGCTGATCCCGAACTCGGTGCCGATCCTGCGGATCAGGGCGAGCATCTCGTCGCGGCCCTGCGGGTCGAGCCCGTTGGTGGGCTCGTCCAGGAAGACCACTTTCGGGTCGTGCACCAACGCCTGGGCCAGTTTCACCCGCTGCTTCATGCCGGTGGAGTAACCGCCGATCGGGCGGTAGCGCTCTTCGTGCAGGCCGACGTGGCGGAGCGTGTCGGCGGCGCGCTCGCGGGCGGCGGTGCGCGGCAGGCCGGACATCTGGGCCATGTGCACGACGAACTCGGTTGCCGACACATCGGGCGGCAGGCATTCGTGTTCGGGCATGTAGCCCACGGATCGCCTGATCTCCAGGCCTTGTACGGCCGCGTCCATGCCCAGCACGGACGCGCGGCCCGCACTGGCAGGGAGCAGCCCCAGCAGGATCTTGATCAGCGTGGACTTGCCCGCGCCGTTGGCGCCCACCAGACCGGTGACGCCCGTTCCGGCGACGACCGTGAGCTGGTCGAGCGCGGTGACGCGGGGGAACCGCTTGGTGAGACCCTCGGTTGCGAGGATTGTCATGATCCGGACAGTACCGGTCCCGCCTACCGCACGACCTCAGCCGAAAGGACGAGCTTGTCCGCGTCGCCCTCCTCCTCGCCGGGTAAGTCCACGGGCAGCCCCGCGTACCTGAGGGCTTCTGTGGTGCTCATCGCGGCTCCCCTGGCCGCCGCCCAGCCGTAGGAGGCCTCGCCCAGCGCGGCCCGCACCTCGGCCCGCACCCGGTTCGCCCACCTGACCTGAGGCCGTTCGGCGAACGCGCCGCCGGTGGTGAGGGTGACGTCGGCCGCGTGCAGCAGGATCGCCGCGCGTGCCGGGCGGTCCTCCGCCATCGCGTGCGCGGCCGCCAGGTCCAGGGCGGGGCCGAGGATGCGCTGCGCCGCGTACGGGCCCTCGTACTGGTCGAGCACGGCGGTCAGGCCGTCCCGCAGGCAGCCGAGGACCTGGTCGTGGCGGCCCTCGTGCAGGGCCAGCCAGGCGTGGCTGAGCCAGTAGGACGCCACCGCGGTCGGCGGGAAGCCGGCCACCGCCACCTTGGCGAGGGCGGTCGCCGTCGCGGGCGCGTCGGCGTAGATCCAGGCCAGCTCGGCCCGCGCCACCTCGACCTCGGTGCCGCCGAACCGGTCGCCGAGCGCGTGGAACAGCGCCTGCGCCTCGTCCAGGTCGCCGGCCACGCCGTCCAGGTCGCCGATGTGGCCGCGGGTGAGCGCGCAGGCCAGCAGGGTCCGCGCCAGCGGGTAGGGCTCGCCGTGCCGGCGGGCCAGGGCCACCGCGCGGTCGCCGTACCCGGCCACCGCGCGGCGGTCGCCCCGGTAGACGCTCACCGACGCCAGGCAGGACAGCGCGAGCACCTCCTGCCGCCCGGTCTTCCAGGCCAGGTCGAGCGCGGCCCGGAAGTAGCCGTCCGCCTCGTCGACGCAGGCCCGCAGGGACAGGAACCCGGCGCCGATCAGCGCCCGCGACAGCGGTTCCGGCGGTCCGTCCTGGACGGCGAGCACCTTGCGCAGCCAGGGCAGCGCCTCCCCGATCGCGCTGTGCCGCCAGAACCAGCACAGCGCCGAGGCGAACCGCAGCGCCAGTTCGCGTTCTCCGGCCGCGAGCGTCCACGCCATCGCCACCCGCAGGTTCGCGTACTCCTCGCGCAGCACCCCCAGCCAGTGCCCGCGCCGGGGTCCGCGCCGCTCCGCCTCCGCCTGCTCGGCCAGCCGGCAGAAGTGCCGCGCGTGCCGCAGGCGCACGGCCTCCGGTTCGGCCAGCCGCTCCGCCGCGTACTGCCGCAGCGCCACCAGCATGCGGTAGCGCGGCCCCGGCTCGGCCTGCACCAGCGACCGTTCCACCAGCGTCCCCAGCGCGTCCAGCACCCCCGTCGCGGACAGCCCGTCGTCGGCGCACACCGCTTCCGCGGCCTCCAGCGTGTAGCCGTCCCTGAACACCGACAGCCGGGCGAAGACCAGCCGCTCGGTCTCGCTCAGCAGGACGTGGCTCCAGTCCACGGCGGCGCGCAGCGACCGGTGCCGGGTGCCGGTGCGCGGGCTCGCCAGCAGGTCGAGCTGGTGGTCGAGCCGGTCGGCGATCTGGGCGGTGGAGAACGCGCGCAGCCGGCCGACCGCGAGTTCGACGGCCAGCGGCAGCCCGTCGACCGCCCGGCACACGCGGGCGACGTCGGCGGCGGGCACCGCGAACTCGGGGTCGATCTGGCGTGCCCTGGCCAGGAACAGGCGGCCCGCCCCTGAGGCCGCGACGTCCTCGGGGGTGTCGGTGGCGGGGACGTCCAGCGGCCGGACCATCAGGACGCGTTCGTCGCCGAGGCCGAGGAGTTCGCGGCTGGTGGCCAGGACGCGGACGTTCGGGCAGGCGGTCAGCAGGGCGGCGATCACCCGGCGGACCTCCGCGATCAGGTGTTCGCAGTTGTCCAGCAGCAGGACGGCGTGGCGGCGGCCGAGCCAGCGGGTGACGGCGGCCAGCGGGTGGCCGTGCGGGTCGCCGGGGGCGCCGAGCCCGGTCGCCAGCGCGGGGGCGACGCTGCCCGGGGTCTCCACGCTGCCCAGCCAGATCGCGCCCACCCCGGTGAGCGGGTCGGCGGCGGCGGCCGCGGCCTGCAGGGCCAGCCGGGTCTTGCCGACGCCGGGCGGGCCGATCAGGGTGACCAGCCGGTGGGCGGCCAGGAGGGCGCCGATGGCGGCCAGCTCGGCCGTCCGGCCGATCAGGGTGCCCGCGGCGAGGGCGGTCAGGCCGGGCAGCCGGGCGGGCGGGCGGGGGGACAGGGCCGGGTCCTCGTTGAGTACGGCGAGGTGCAGGTCGCGGAGTTCGGTGCCAGGGTCCACGCCGAGGGTCTCGTCGAGCAGGCGCTGGGCCCGCACGTAGGTGTCAAGGGCTTCGGGGCGGCGGCCGGCCCGGTAGAGGGCCGTCATCAGCTGAACGGTCAGGCGTTCGCGCAGGGGGTGGCGGGCGGTGAGGTCGGCCAGTTCGTCCAGGATCTCGTGGTGCTGGCCGAGTTCGAGCTCCAGGGTGAAGCGGCGCTCGCAGGCCAGCAGGCGGCGTTCGGCGTAGCGGTGGGCGGCGGCGGCCAGGGGCGCGCTGTCCAGGTTGGCGAAGGGCTCGCCGTGCCATTCCCGGAGCGCCGTACGCAGCAGGCCGGTCGCCGCGCGGGGGTCCGGGGTGTCCTTGGCGCGGGCCACGAGGCGGTCGAAGACGTGCGCGTCCAGCCGGTCGCGGCCGAGGTCGAGGCGGTAGCCGCCGGGCAGGGTCTCGATCACCGGGCCGAGGGCCTTGCGGAGGTTGCCCACGCAGATCTGGATCTGGGTCCTGGCGGTGCGCGGGGGCCGGTCCCAGATCGCGTCGACGATCTGCTCGAACGGCACCGGATCGCCGTCGGCGAGCAGGAGCAGCCCAAGGATCACCTGCTGGCGTCGTCCACCGACATCCACGAGGACGCCGTCGCGGCGCACCGAGAGTCGGCCCAGGATCGTGTAGTCCACGCCCTGTCCGACGAGCGGGCGTGGGGGAAGGTCGCCGGTCGCGGGCCCGAGTCGGCGGCGGTCCAGGTGGCCTGGGGGAACGCCGGGTGCACCGATGAAAGTTTCACGGGTGAGCCGGGCGCGATAACGCGACGAAAGCGAAGCGCTTAGCGGGATATCTCAGCATTTCGGTACGGGGGACGAGGTCTTCCGCTTCGGGGATCGAGACAGAAGGAGAGCTCATGCGCAGACTCGCCAAGCTTGCCGCCGCGACGGTGATCGGGGCCGGCGCCCTGACGGTGACGGCCACGCCCGCCATGGCGGCGGCCGGCTACCACATCTACGGCACGTGGCCGGTCAACCAGTCCCAGAGCTGCTACTACGCGGAGTACTACCACCCGGACGCGCCGGGACACCCTGACTTCTGTCAGGTCATCGGCGACAACATCCACCTGTTCGTCTGGTACTAGGCCATCTCATGAGCGGCCGCCGGTGGCGACTCACCGGCGGCCGTTCAGGTTCTGCGCAGGCGTACCCGGGTGATGGAGTGGTCCGGGCCCTTGCGGAGGATCAGGCCGGCCCGGCCGCGGGTGGGGGTGATGTTCTCGACCAGGTTGCGTTCGTTGATGTCGCGCCAGATGTTGCGGGCGAACTCGGTGGCCTCGGCTTCGGTGAGGTCGGCGAGGTACTTGAAGTACGACTTCGGGTCGGCGAAGGCGGTGGCGCGGAGCTGGTGGAAGCGGGCCACGTACCAGCTGCGGATGTCCTCGATGCGGGCGTCGACGTAGATGGAGAAGTCAAAATAATCGTTCACCGCCAGCGCGGTCGGGGGCGCCGGCTGGAGCACATTAAGCCCCTCAACAATAAGGATGTCCGGATTTTTCACGACCTGTTGGGCACCGGGGATTATGTCGTATTCGAGGTGGCTGTAGATCGGGGCCGTGACTTTCGGTTTCCCGGCTTTCACGTCGGCGACGAAGCGGACCAGGGCCCGGCGGTCGTAGCTCTCCGGGAAGCCCTTGCGGTGCATGATGTCGCGCTCGGTCAGCACCTGGTTGGGGTACAGGAAGCTGTCGGTGGTGATCAGCTCCACCTTCGGGTGCTCCGGCCAGCGGGCCAGCAGCGTGTGCAGCAGCCGCGCGGTGGTGGACTTGCCGACGGCCACGCTGCCCGCGATGCCCAGAATGTAGGGCGGCGGCGGGCCGTCGTCCCCGAGGAACGTGCTGACCGCCGCGCCGCGCTGCCGCGCCCCCGTGAAGTGCAGGTTCAGCAGCCGGGTCAGCGGCAGGTAGATGTCGGTCACCTCGGCCAGGTCGATCGGATCGTCGATCCCGCGCAGCTCCGCCAATTCGGCCTCGGTCAGCGTGAGCGGTGTGTTCTTCCGCAATTCACGCCATTGCTCCCGGCTGAGCTCGACGTACGCGTCCCCTACTGCCACGCCGCCCAACCTTACCTTCGCCGGTTCGAGCGACATCGACCGGCCGTCGAATTGGCGAGATCTGCCATATAGCCGTACTTCCAGAGGACATTAACGTTTCGTGAACGACGGAGGGAGTCCCGGATGGACCGGCGCAAATTCCTGACCGCTTCGGCGGCGACGGCGGGGGCGGCGATGTTCGGCGGACCGTTCGCGGGGGTCGCCGCCGCGGGCGAACGAGGGGCCCGCACCCACGGCGCGGACTACGGCCCGCTGGGCCCGGTGCCCGACCTGCGGGACGGCGTGGTCCGCCTGCAACTGCCCGCCGGGTTCAAGTACCGCTCGTTCAACCCGGTCGGCGAGGCGTTCACCGAAGGCGGCCTCACCCCGGGCCGGCACGACGGCATGGCCGCCTTCCGCGGGCCGAAGGGCAGCACCATCCTGGTGCGCAACCACGAGGTCAACGGCCCGGTGGGCGCCTTCGGCGACGTGGCCCACGCCTACGACAGCGCGGCCGGCGGCGGCACGGCCACGCTCCGGGTCACCAAGTACGGCGAGCTGATCAAGAGCGCCGCCAGCCTCAACGGCACCCAGATGAACTGCTCCGGCGGCCCGATGCCGTGGGGCGCCTGGGTGACCTGCGAGGAGACCGTCAACGGCCCCGACGTCGGCAACGACTTCACCGGCGCGGACAACGCGCTGCTCAAGCAGAAGCACGGCTACATCTTCGAGGTGCCGATCGACCGGGCGGCCAGCCGTACCCCGATCCGGTCGGCCGGGCGGTTCGCGCACGAGTCGGCCGCCTTCGACCCGCGCAGCGGCGCGATCTACCTGACCGAGGACAACTTCGGCTTCGCATCCGGCTTCTACCGGTATCTGCCGCCGAAGAACCCGCTCAGGGCCGGCCGCATCCTGGACGGCGGCAAGCTCCAGATGCTGGCGATCAAGAACGCGCCCGGCAAGGACCTGTCGGTCGGCCTGCCCGCCGGGTCGACCTTCCAGACCACCTGGGTCACCATCGACGACCCCGACCCTGCCTTCAGCACCAAACCCACCAACGACCAGGCCATCCAGTACGTCGGCAACCAGGGCAGGGCCAAGGGCGCCGCGCTCTTCTCCCGGCTGGAGGGCGCGGTCTACGACGCGGGCACGATCTACTTCGTCTCCACCCAGGGCGGCGCGACGGCGGCGGGCGACACCGCGCCCTCCGGCTTCGGCAAGGGCCGGGGGCAGATCTTCGGCTACGACACCTGGAGCGGCCGGCTTCGCCTGATCTACGAGTCGCCCGGCTCGCTGGTGCTCGACCTGCCAGACAACGTCACCACCAGCAAGCGCGGCACGCTGGTGCTCTGCGAGGACGGCGGCGGCGACAACTACCTGCGCGGCCTCACCCGGCGCGGCCAGATCTTCGACTTCAGCCGCCTGATGCCGGTCTCCGGCGACTCGGGCGCCGAATTCGCCGGCAGCACGTTCGGCCCCGACGGGCACACCCTGTTCGTGAACGTGCAGTCCTCCCAGGGTGTCTCGTACGCCATCTGGGGCCCGTGGCACAAGGGCGGGTTCTAGAGTGGGCTCATGATCGTCGGCATCGGGGTGGATCTCGTGGACGTGGCCAGATTCGCGGCCTCGATCGAACGCACGCCCGGCCTGCGCGCCCGCCTGTTCACGGCGGAGGAGCAGGCCGAGGCCGTGCACTCGCTGGCCGCGCGGTTCGCGGCCAAGGAGGCGGTGGCCAAGGCACTGGGCGCGCCGCCGGGGCTGAGCCACCTCGACGCCGAAGTGCGCAAGGACGCGGCGGGGCGTCCGTCGCTGCACGTGGGGGGCCGGGCGGGCGAGCTCGCCGCGTCTCTCGGGGTGCAGAACTGGCACCTTTCGCTCAGCCACGACGGCGGATTCGCGCTGGCGTACGTGATCGCCGAAGGCTGACGTGGCGGATGGCTTCGGTGATCGTCTGCGGATAGCGTCGAACCATGCGGACCGCGTACACATCTGAGCAGATCAGGACGGCTGAGCACGCGCTGATGGCCACGGTCGCCGAGGGCGAGCTGATGCGCAGGGCCGCGACCGGGCTGGCCGTGGTGTGCGCGGGGCTCCTGCCCGGTGTGTACGGCTCGCGCGTGGCGCTGCTGGTGGGCAGCGGGGACAACGGCGGCGACGCGCTCTACGCGGGGGCCCGGCTGGCCCGGCGGGGGGCGCGGGTGGAGGCGATCCTGGCGGGGTCGCGCACTCATGAGGGCGGGCTGGCGGCGCTGCGGGAAGCCGGTGGGCGGACGGTGGAGCCGCCGGGCCATGAGGTCGTCGAGCGGGCCGATCTGATCGTGGACGGGCTGGTCGGCATCGGCGGGGCGGGGGAGCTGCGGGAACCGTATCGGGGGCTGGCGCTGGCCGCCGAGCGTGCGCCGGGGCTGGTGGTGGCCGTGGACGTGCCCAGTGGGGTGGACGCGAGCAGCGGGCAAGTGGCAGGGGTGGCGGTCAGGGCGCAGCTGACGGTGACGTTCGGGGCGTGCAAGAACGGGTTGCTGATCGATCCGGGGAAGTCGCACTGCGGGCGGGTCGAGCTGGTGGACATCGGGCTGGGGCCGTACCTGCCGGATCCGGATGTGGCGTCGCTGACCGACGAGGACGTGGCGGATCTGCTGCCGACCCCGGAGGCCGAGTCGGATAAATACCGCCGTGGTGTGATCGGGATCGTGGCCGGGAGTGATCGGTTCACCGGCGCGGCCGTGCTGTCGGTGGGCGGCGCCGTCCGGGCCGGGGCCGGGCTGGTGCGGTTCGCCGGCGCGGAGGCGGCGGCGCGGCAGGTGCGCAACAGCTGGCCGGAGGCGATCACGACCGTCCTGGACGGGCCTTCGGTGGCGGAGGTCGGGCGGGTGCAAGCGTGGGTGCTCGGGCCCGGCATGGGCACCGGACCGGAGGCCGAGGCGCTCGCGCGGGCCGTGCTCGCCACCGACGTGCCGGTGCTGGTGGACGCGGACGGCCTGACCCTGCTGGCCCGGGACCGGTCGATGCTCCGGCGGTCCGCGCCGACCGTGCTCACCCCGCACGCCGGGGAGCTGTCCCGGCTGCTGGAGGTGCCCAGCGACCGGATCGAGGCCGCCAGACTGGAACACGTCCGGCGCGCGGTCGACGAACTCGGGACGGTCGTGCTGCTCAAGGGCTCCACCACGCTGATCGCCGAGGAGGGCAGGCCGGTCAGGGTGAACGCCACCGGGACGCCGTGGCTGGCCACCGGCGGGACCGGGGACGTGCTGTCCGGGATCGCGGGCACGCTGCTCGCGGCCGGGCTCAGCGGGTACGACGCCGCCTCCGCCGCGGCACATTTGCATGGACTCGCGGCACAGGCCGCTTCAACCGGCAAGTCCGGCGGACACGGACCAATCGCCGCGATGGATGTGGCGCAGACGTTGCCCCAGGTCATCCGGAGTCTCTGAGTTGGTCGCAGCCACCGGGGGCGGCTGCGAAAATTGACGGATGAGCGAGCTGACTCCGGCCGAGGCCCGTGTGGATCTGGCGGCCATCCGCCACAACGTCGGGCTGCTGGCCGCCGCCTCACCCGGCGCCGAACTGCTGGCGGCGGTCAAGGCCGACGCGTACGGGCACGGGCTGGTCCCCTGCGCCCTGGCCGCCCTGGAAGGCGGCGCGACCCGGCTGGGCACGGCCTACGTCCGGGAGGCCCTGGCCCTGCGCGCGGCCGGGATCACCGCGCCCGTGCTGGCCTGGATCATCCCTCCGGGTGAGCCGCTGGCCGAGGCCGTCCGGCAGGACATCGAGCTGTCCGCGGGCGCGACCTGGCTGCTCGACGAGATCGCCGCCGCGGCGCGGAGCACGGGGAAGACCGTTCCGGTGCAGCTCAAAGTCGACACGGGCATGGCGCGGGGTGGCGCTCCTGCGGCCGCGTGGGCGGAACTGGTGGATCGGGCGCTGGCCGTACAGGCGGAAGGCCTGATCAGGGTGACCGGGCTGTGGTCGCACTTCGCCTGCGCCGACATCCCCGGCCATCCGTCCATCGACGCGCAGCTCTCGGCCTTCGAGGACGCGGTCAAGCAGGCCGAGCAGGCGGGCGTCTCCGGCGCGATCCGGCACATCGCCAACTCGGCGGCCACCCTCACGCTGCCGCACGCCCGCTACGACATGGTCCGCCCCGGCATCGCGGTGTACGGCTTGAGTCCCATCCCCGAACAGGGCGACTTCGGCCTGGTGCCCGCGATGACGCTGGCCGCCCGCCTGGCCATGGTGAAACGCGTCCCGGCCGGCGCCGGCGTCTCGTACGGGCACCTCTACCACACCGAACGCGAGACCACGCTGGGGCTGGTGCCCCTGGGATACGCCGACGGAATCATGCGCGGAGCGACGAATCTGGCGGAAGTCCTGGTCGGCGGCCGTCGGCGGCAGATCGCCGGGCGGGTGTGCATGGACCAGTTCTCGCTGGATCTCGGCGACGACCCCGTCACCAATGGTGAGGAAGTCATCCTGTTCGGCCCCGGTAACGCAAATGAACCGACATGTCAGGAATGGGCGGATTCCCTCGGCACGATCACTCATGAGATCGTGACCGGGATCGGATCCCGCGTGCCGCGTGTTCACCTCAACGTAAGGCCGGGGGACGGGCGACGAGGAGATCGGCAATGACCGCACGGCGGACAGTCGGGATCGCGGGGACCATCGTCGGCGCGGTCTCCGCCGGAGTGGCGGCGGGCGCGCTGGCCAAGCGGTATGCCGTGGGGCGGATCCGGTTGCGCCCCGACCCGGAGGCGAACGAGCCGTTCGGCGAACTGCGCGGCCGGGAGCGGGTGCTGACCACCTCGGACGGCCTCCAGATCCACGCCGAAGTGGACGGGCCCGAGGACGCGGAGCTGACCGTGGTGCTCTGCCACGGCTACTGCCTGACCTCCGATTCCTGGCACTACCAGTGGCGCAACCTGCGGGATCGCTACCGGGTGGTGCTGTGGGACCAGCGCTGCCACGGGCAGTCGGCCAGGGCGGAGGCCGCCGACTGCACCATCGACCGGCTGGGCGAGGATCTGGCGCTGGTCCTGGAGGAGCTGGTGCCGGGGCCGTGCGTGCTGGTCGGGCACTCCATGGGCGGCATGACGATCATGGCGCTGGCCGACCGGCGGCCCGAACTGTTCGGGGACCGGATCCGCGGGGTCGCGCTGATCTCCACTTCGGCGGGGAAACTCGCCGAGCTGAGCTTGGGCCTGCCCGCGCTGGTGTCGAGGGCCGTGCACATCGCGACGCCGGGCGCGGTCTCGGTGATGCGGCAACGCTCCGCGCTGGTGGACCGGGGGCGGCAGGCGGGCAACGACGTCGCGTTCCTGGCTCTGCGGCTGCTGGCGTTCGGGGACTCCAAGGCGGTCAGCCCGACCGTGGTGGACTTCGCCGAGACGATGATCAGGGCCACGCCGTCCGAGGTGATCGCCGATTTCTATCCGGCGCTGATGTCGCACGACAAGCTGACCGCGCTGGACGTGCTCAACAAGGTGCCGACCGCGATCGTGGTCGGCGAGCGGGACTGGCTGACGCCGCCGGACCACAGCCGCGCCATCGCCGCCGCCGTGCCGACGGCGGAGCTGACCATGGTTCCGGGGACGTCGCATCTGGTCCAGCTGGAGCGGCCGGGCGTGGTGAACGACGCGCTGCGGGAGCTGCTCGAACGGGCCGCGAATCTGGGATGACGGGACGAACGGTGAATGGAGTGGGGATGAAGGCGCGGGACGCGGCGGAGATGCGCGAGCTCGGCGTCCGGATCGCCGGGCTGCTGGGCCCGGGGGATCTGGTCGTGCTGACCGGGTCGCTGGGGGCGGGCAAGACCACGCTGACCCAGGGCATCGGCGAAGGGCTCAACGTGCGGGGGCCGATCACCTCGCCGACGTTCGTGATCGCCCGGGTGCATCCGCCGCTCGCGGACGGGCCCGCCCTGGTGCACGTGGACGCGTACCGGCTGGGCGGGGCGCTGGAGGTCGACGATCTCGATCTGGACGCGTCGATCGCGGATTCGATAACGATTGTGGAGTGGGGTGAGGGCCTCGTCGAAGATCTTTCGGACGAACGGCTCGAAATCTTGATCGAATCCGGCACCGAAGATGACCAGCGAATCGTGCACGTTCGGGGTGTTGGACGTCGATGGTCCGATATCCCGGCCATGCTGATCTAGGCCGTTACCCGCTGGACCCTTCCACAACGCTGAGGATCAATAGAAAATGAAGATCTTTGGTAATGGATTGGCCTAGATTTTCGGGGTAAAGGTGCGGTGAGAGGGGTGCGCCGATGGGCAAGCTGATTCAGGCCGCATGTGCGGGGGCGATGTTGATCGGCGTGGTCGGGTGCTCAGCGGAGGCCCAGAGCGGCTCGCCGACACCGACACCGACCCCGACGGCGTTGACGCCGATACCGACCGCGACGCTGTCGGTGTTACCCCGGCAGAACATCCGGGTCGTGGTCGATCCGGCCTCCATGGCCGGAGGGGCCACCAAGAACGTCCGCGTCACCGCGTTCTGCCCGCCCGCGCAGCCGGGCACCACCTACAAGGCCAACGCCCGCTCCGACGCCTTCACCGGCATCGTCAGCCTGATGCCCCCGCTCGCCACCGCGACGGCCAGCCCCGCCCCCGAACCCAGCCTGACCGGCGTAGCGCTGCTCAACGCCAACGCCAAGGCCGGCGGCTACCGGGTGGAGGTGCGCTGCGAGGCCACCAACGACATCGGCACCGCCCGGTTCCGGGTGACGGCCGCGCCCGCGGGCACGTTCCCCACCAAGGCGCCCGGCGCCGGCGGCGGCGGCACGGCGGCCGGCGGACCCGAGGAGGAGGAGTCCGGGCTGCCGGTCACCCCGATCGCGATCGGCCTGCTGGCGGCGTTCTTCGTCGGCATCAGCGTGGCCCGCAGGCGTAACCGGGGCTGAGATTGGCCAGTTCCACCCGCTCGTTGATCATCGCGGGAGTGATCACCGGATTAGTGCTGGTCGCGATCAGCAAACCGCGGACCGAGCAGATCGCGACCCGCTCCGCCGCCGTGCCCGAACGCATCGACATCCCCGCCCTCGCCATCAAGGCCCCGCTGATGAAGCTCGGCCTGACCGGCGCGGGCGACGTCGAACTCCCGCCCTACGAGAAGCCGAAGGTGGCCGGCTGGTACACCGGCAGCGCCGTCCCCGGCGACGACGGCGCATCCGTGATCATCGGCCATGTGGACACGAAATCCGCCCCCGCCGTCTTCTACCGCCTCCGCGAACTCCGCAAGGGCGCCACCGTCAAAGTCCTGCGCAGCGACGGGAAAACCGCGTCCTACCAGGTCGACTCGGTGGCACAGATCCCCAAGGACGAGTTCCCCGCCAGAAGCGTCTACACCGGCGACGGCCTGCGCCTGGTCACCTGCGGCGGCGATTTCGACTGGAAGAACCACGAATATCGGGACAACATCATCGTGTACGCCTCCCGCGTGACCGCCCGACTCTGACGGGTCGGCTCGCCGGAACGGCTACCCTTGTTGTTCGTGCTGGTCCTGGCCTTCGATACCGCGACGCCCGCCGTGACGGCCGCGTTGCATGATGGAACGCGCGTCCTGGCCGAGTCCACGACGGTCGACGCCCGCCGCCACGGCGAACTGCTCGCCCCGGCGATCGAGAGTGTGCTCACCGAGGCGGGTGCTTCGCTGCGCGAGGTCACCGCGGTGGTCGCGGGTGCCGGGCCGGGGCCGTACACGGGGCTGCGGGTCGGTCTGATGACGGCGCGGGCGCTCGGCTCGACCCTGGGCATTCCCGCCTACGGCGTCTGCACGCTGGACGCGCTGGCGTACGCGACCGGATCGTCCGAGCCCTTCGTCGTGGTCACGGACGCGCGCCGCAAAGAACTCTTCTGGGCGCGGTACGGCGACGCCAGGACGCGGCTCGACGGGCCGCGCGTGGCCCGGCCGCATGACGTTCCCGGCGGGCTGCCGATCGTCGGAATCCGGCTTTATGAGGAGATCATCGGCGCGGTGACCGGGCCGGAACACCCCTCGGCCGGCGCCCTGGCGGGGCTCGCCGCCGAACAGCTGGCTGGTCTCACCCCCGAACAGGCCGCCGCGGCGGCCGGACTGCCCGAAGGCCGGATCGACTCCGAGGAAGCCGCCCAGGGCCGCGCCGTCCTCGGCCCGCCCGCGCCCATCTACCTGCGCCGTCCCGACGCCCAGATCCCGGGGGCGCCCAAGAAGGTGACCGCGTGATCGGCCAGGCCCCCGTGGCGGCCCTCCGCCAGATGACCGGCTTCGACCTCGCCGCCGTGCTCGACATCGAACGGGCCACCTTTCCCGCCGACGCCTGGACCGAGGGCATGCTCCGCGGCGAACTCGCCGACCAGCCGCGCACCCGGCACTACCTGGTCGCCGAAGTCGACAGCCGGATCGTCGGCTACGCCGGCCTCGCCATCGCCGCCGACCAGGCCGACGTCCAGACCATCGCCGTCTACGCGGAACACCGCCGCTCCGGCATCGGCTCCCAACTGCTGACCGCGCTCCTCGCCGAAGCCGCCCGGCGCGGCGCTACCAAGATCTTCCTTGAGGTGCGGGCCGACAACCCGCCCGCCCAGACCATGTACGCGAACTTCGGCTTCGAGCCGTACGGGGTGCGCCGCGGCTACTACGACGACGGCACCGACGCGATCACGATGATGAGGGAACTCGATGGCTGACCAGCCGATCGTCCTGGGGATCGAGACATCCTGCGACGAGACGGGCATCGGCATCGTGCGCGGGCACACGCTGCTCGCCGACACGATCGCCTCCAGCATGGAGGAGCACGCCCGGTTCGGCGGGGTCGTCCCCGAAGTGGCGTCCCGCGCCCACCTGGACGCGATGATCCCCACCGTGGAGAGCGCCCTGGCCAAAGCCGGGCTGCGGGTCACCGACATCGACGCCATCGCGGTCACCGCCGGTCCCGGGCTCGCGGGCGCGCTCCTGGTCGGGGTGGCGGCGGCGAAGGCGTACGCGCTGGGGCTCGGCGTCCCGCTCTACGGCGTCAACCACCTCGCCGCCCACGTCGCCGTCGACCAGCTCGAACACGGGCCGCTCCCCAAGCCGTGCCTGGCCATGCTGGTGTCGGGCGGCCACTCCTCGCTGCTGCTCGTCCCCGACGTCGCCAAAGAGGTCATCTCGCTCGGCTCCACCGTCGACGACGCCGCCGGCGAAGCCTTCGACAAGGTCGCCCGCGTGCTCGGCCTGCCCTTCCCCGGCGGCCCGCACATCGACCGGGCCGCCCGCGACGGCTCCGGCACCGCCATCGCCTTCCCGCGCGGCAAAGCCGACGACGGCACGCTGGACTTCTCCTTCTCCGGCCTCAAGACCGCCGTCGCCCGCTACGTCGAGAAGAACGGCGGGTCGCTCTCCCTGCCCGACGTCGCCGCCTCCTTCCAGGAGGCCGTCGTCGACGTCCTCACCCGCAAGGCCCTCGCCGCCTGCGCGAAACACGACGTGCACGACCTGCTGATCGGCGGCGGCGTCGCCGCCAACTCCCGCCTCCGCGCCCTGGCCCAGGAACGCTGCGACGCGGCGGGGGTGCGCCTGCGGGTGCCCCGCCCGGGGCTGTGCACGGACAACGGCGCCATGGTGGCGGCCCTGGGGGCCAACCTCCTGGAGGCCGGAGTGGCGCCGTCTCAGCTGACGATTCCGGCGGATTCGTCACTGCCGATCACCACTATTCACGTCTAAAGCCAGCCTTGGTCTGCGGCTCTTTGTAGGGCTTCGGTGCGGTTGCGTGCGCCGGTTTTCTGGATCGCCGCGGACAGGTAGTTGCGCACCGTGCCTGCCGACAGGTGTAGGCGGGTCGCGATGTCGGCGATGGTCGATCCGTTGACCGAAGCGGCCAGGACGTCGCGTTCTCTCGGGGAGAGTGGGTTCGGGCCGGCGCTCAGGGCGGCGGCGGCCAGGGCGGGGTCGATGACGCGTTCGCCCGCGCGGACGCGGCGGATGGCCGCCGCCAGTTCGCGGGCCGGGCTGTCCTTGACCAGGAAGGCCGACGCGCCGGCTTCCATCGCCCGGCGTAGGTAGCCTGGGCGGCCGAAGGTCGTGAGGATCATCACCCGGCAGCCGGGAACGCGCCCCCGCAGCTTTCCGGCGGCCGTGATTCCATCCATTCCCGGCATCTCGATGTCCAGCAGCGCGATGTCCGGCACGACCTGCTCCGCGAGGGTCAGCAGTTCCTCCCCGGAGGCGGCCTCACCCACCACGTCGATGTCCGGTTCGAGGCCGAGCAGCGAAGCCAGCGCACCCCGCACCATCGCCTGATCCTCCGCCAGCACCACCCGGATCATGTGGCGCTCGACCCCGTCTCGACTGGCTCGACGACTCGGACGGGAACCTCGATCCGCAACCGAAACCCCCGCGGGCCTGCGTCGGCTCGCAACGTTCCCCCGGCCGCGTCGACGCGTTCGGACAAGCCGCGCAAGCCGCTCCCCGGTGGGCCCGTTCCGCCGTGGCCGTCGTCGGTGATCTCCAGGGTCGCCGCCGAGCCGTCGTGGGTCACCTCGATCGAGCAGTGCGCCGCGCGCGCGTGCCGGACCACGTTGGTGGCGCCCTCGCGGACCGCCCAGCCGAACAGGCCGTCGAGGTCGTCCACCAGCGGAGGGCAGGATCTGTGGACGGTCACGGTCACTCCGGCCGCTTCGAGGGCCGAGCGGGCGCCGTCGATCTCGTCGCTGAGGCCGCGCCGCCGGTAGGCGGTCACGGCTTCGCGGACTTCGACGAGTGCCTGCCGGGCCACCGACTCGATGTCGGCAGCTCCCGCCGCACCGGTTCCTGGCCCGACTCGGCGAGCCGACCGGCCAGCTCGCTCTTGAGGACGATCAGCGAGAGGCTCTGGCCGAGCAGGTAGTGCAGGTCGCGGGAGATGCGCAGGCGTTCTTCGGCCGCCGCCAGCCGGGCGACCTCACGCTGAGCCTGACGGAGCTGGACCACCAGCAGCCGGGTGTTGCGCACGCTCATGAACAGGACGCCGAGGGTGGCCATCTGGAGCAGCAGGATGACGAGCGTTCCGCCGTCGGTGCCGATCAGCAGCCCTTCGATCAGCACGCACACGGCCATGCCGGCGATGCTCAGCACGGCGGGACGCATCGACAGGGCCATCGCGTACACGACCGTGACGTAGATCGGCAGTGACAGCCACCCGCCGCCGAACAGCAGCGGGTAGACGAGAGCCCAGCACCACACCCCACCCGGCCAGCCCGGCGATCATCGAGCCTTCCGGCAGCTGCCCGCCGGCGATCCGCCAGCCGATGCTCGCGTACTCGTACGACGGCAGCGCCCGCATGATCGCCCGCATGGTCTCCGGCATCAGCTTGACCGGGAACAACAGGCCGCCCACCACGGCCAGCCCGAACATGCTCGCGATCGCGGCGGGCTGGGCCGACTCGGCGGGCAGCAGCGAGCCGATGGTCAGCCCCAGCGCCGCGAACGGGATCGTGCCCAGCCACATCGCCGGAATCAGCGTCATCCACGGCCCGGCCGACAGCCTCACCTGCCGGACCAGTACGGCCGCCAGGCACACCAGCACCAGCGAGGGCAGCACCAGCAGCAACGAGGCGGCCAGCTTGGTGACGATGATCGTCCACCGGGACAGCGGCGTGACCTGCAACTGCCGCAACCCGCCGCCGGTCCGTTCCTGGGCCCACGGCACCGCGCTCGACATCATGGCCGCGGCGAGGGAACCGTACGCGGCCATGGAGACCATGAGAACCACGCTTTCCTGGTCACTCCCGAGGCCCGAGTAGAGCAGATAGCAGCAGACAGGAAAGGCGACGACGAAGACGACATACCGCTTGTTGCGGAACATCCGCAGCGCTTCGACTCTGAGGTAGGACGGCATCAGGCCTCCCTGGTGAGGGCGAGGAACGCCTCTTCGAGGTCGGCTCCGCCGATCCGCAGGTCGCGCACGTCGAGGGTGGTGCCGCGGTAGAGCGCGGCGATGGTGGCGTCCAGGTCCGCGGTGCGCAGGGTGGCCCGCCCGGAGCGCAGCTCGACGCCGCTGACGTGGGGGAGCGTCGCCAGCGCCCCCGACGGCTGGCCGCCGATCGCGAAACTCGCCGTCTGCCCGCCGGCCCCGGCCTTGATCTCGGCGGCCGTCCCGTCGGCGACGACTTTCCCCCGGGCGATCACGATCACCCGGTCGGCGTTCTCGTCGGCCTCCTCCAGGTAGTGCGTGGTGAAGAGCACGGTATGCCCGTCAGCGGCGTACGCCCGCATGCTCGCCCAGAGCCGGCGCCGCGACTCCACGTCCATCGCGGCCGTCGGCTCGTCCAGGACGAGCAGGCGGGGTGCTCCGGCGATGGCGAGCGCGAACCGCACCCGCTGGATCTGGCCGCCGGACAGCCGGTCGGCCCGCCGCTTGGCGACTTCGGTGAGATCGGCGATGCGGAGGATCTCGGCCAGCCCGAGCGGGCGGGGGTAGAGCCGCCGGATGAAGTCCACCGTCTCGGCGACCGTCAGTTCGGGGATCAGCGTGCCGTCCTGCAGCATCGCGCCGACCTCCCCGCCGCTCACCGCCTCCTCGGGGGTACGGCCGAACACCCGTACCGTCCCCGATGTCGGCCGGATCAGCCCGAGAAGCAGTGATATGGAGGTGGATTTGCCGGCGCCGTTGGGGCCGAGCAGGGCGACCGTCCGCGCCCGGGGGATCTCCAGGTCGAGCCGGTCCACGGCGAGTGCGTCCCCGTAGCTCCGGCTGACCTGGTCGAATGCGATGGCGTTCATGCCGTCAACGCTAGGAATCCGCTGCGGCAGCCGTTAGTGCGGATCTTCCGGGGTTGACGGTGACATTTGTCAGAGGGCCCCGGCGCGGGGCCCTCCGGCTCAGTCCTTGTTGTTGCGGGTCGGGCGGAGTAGCGCCTCGGCGAGAGCCAGCATGGTCTCCTCCAGGGCGCCCAGGCGGCGGGTCATGTCGGTGTGCGCGGGTTCCACCGTACGGGCGAGGGTTTCGGCGAGTTGCTCCCGGTCCGGACGGGCGGTGATGAGCGGGGTGAGCGCCTCGGCGGCCTCGGTCAGGCGGAGTTCCACCGTGTCGAAGCGGGACGCGTGCTCGGCGCCCAGATCGCCCAGGTTCTTGTGCAGTTCGCTGATCTCCAGCGTCGCGGGGAGCTGGCCGATCCGCTGGCTGACCGCCTCGACCCGGTCGTCGACGCCGTCGAGGCGCTCGGCGACCTGCTCGTCCAGGGCGGTCAGACGGCCGCGCAGGCCCTCGTCCAGGGTGTTCACGCGCTCGTCGAGCGTGGTGAAACGCTCGTCGTGACGGCCGAGGTGGCTGTCCACGGTCACCAGGCGCGCGTCCACGCCGCCGAGCCGGGTCTCGACGCCGGTCATCCGGGTGTCGATGTCGGCCAGGCACTCGTCGGCGGTCTCGATCCGCCCGTCGATCCGGTCCAGGCGCGCGGTGACCCCGGCGACCTGGGCTTCCAGGGCGTGGAACTGCGCGCCGGTTTCGGCCTGTCCGTCGCTGACCGTGGCCAGCCCGGCGGTCACGGCGGTCAGGCCGGTGCTCACGGTGGCCAGGCCGGTGTCGAGCCGGTCCAGCCTGCCCGCGGCGACCGCCTGGCGGCTCTCGACCTCGCCGATCCGCACCGCGACCTGCTCGACCGCCGTGGTCACCCGGTCGGCGGCGGCTTCCACCGCGCCCCCGAGACCCGAGGTCAGGTCGAGCACGCCGCCTTCCAGCCGCTCGGTCCGCTGCGCCAGCTCGGAGAGCGCCTTGTCCAGCCGGGTGAACCGGTTGGCGGCGGCCTCCATGCTGGCCTGGAGCTGGCCGAGGCGCTTGGTGAACTCGACCATACGGTCGGTGACGGAATGGGTGCCGTCCAGAATGGACTGAAGCCGGGTCAGCGCCTCGTCGACGCTCTCACCGACCGTCCCGACGTCGGCCCACAGACTGGGCAGTTCGGCGATCGGTTTGACCCGCTCGCCGACCGAGTCCACCCGGTCGCCGATGCCGCCGACCCGCTCGTTCACCGCGTCCACGTGGTCGCGGACCAGTTCGACGTGCTGGGCCAGTCCTTCGGCCCAGGACGGCGGCCGGTTGGTGATGTCGTCGAGGCGGCCGTTGACCGCCTCCATGGTGCCGCTGAGTCCGCCGAGCTCCCGCTCGCGCACCTCGCGGAGCAGCCATTCCATGCCTTCCAGCCGCTGCCGGATCTCGTCGAGCACCGCGCCCTGGGTGCGCTGCTCGTAGACGTGGTCCTGGGCCGCGCGGGCCAGCAGCTCGCGCATCCGGTCGGAGATGGCGGCCTGACTGCCCGCCTGGAGGAGGGTGTGGTTGGAGTGGTCCACCGAAAGCTCCTTCACTCGCCGACGTTCGATCGCAGCGGTGGGAAATGGGTCCGGTTCGATGAGGGATGTAACCGCGCAAACACGTGCTGTCACCGAACTGTAGCCCTTCGTCGCCGGCCTTTCGGGCCGGACTGAAAAAGATCGCAATTCCCGGTGGATTGCCCGAATGGACTGCGGTTTACCGGCTCATAGAGCCATTTCAGTGGCGAGGATGGCGGTCGGCCGTTCGCCGATTCTGGTGAGAATCACCACGATCGAGTTGTCTCCCGACAGCCGCAGATCCTTACGCAGCCGCTCCACGTCCACCGCCGACCCGCGCTTCTTGATTGTCGCGACCCCGACCCGCCGCTCCCGCAACGCGGCCCTCAGGCGCTTCAATGAGAATGGCATCACGTCCAGGACCTCGTACCCCGCCACCCACGGGCTGGCGGCCGCCGTGTCACCGGTCAGGTAGGCGATCTGCGGGTCGATCAGCCGCCCCCCGACCAGCTCGGCCACCTCGCCGACCAGATGCGCGCGCACAGCCGCCCCATCCGGCTCATACAGATACCGGCCAACCGCCCCGACCACGGCTTGTGTCCCTGTAGCGACCAATTCGTCCCCGCTGGGCAACAACGTCGCCCTCCGTCCGAACCGCTCCTCCGAACCCGGGTTCTCGGGCGAATCCGAGTGCCGCTCTAGTGAATCCCTGAAGCGCTTCGCCGGGTATTCCGCTGCGAATCCCCCCACAGCGGCCGAGTCCATCCAGAGAACCGCCTCCTTCACCTCTCCGCGAAAAGAGACCCACTCCACATCGGCCCCAGCCGGGATGAATTCGTACGGAATTCCAGGCGCCACTTTCAAACAAGCCGCCCTGGCCCGGGAAACCATCTCCATCAGAACCGGCCACGTCGGCGAATAAGCGTTCGGATCAAAAGTCCGCTGACTCGACGACCGCCGCGCCGGATCCGCGAACAAAACGTCATAAGCTCCCGGATCAAGCGATTCAGCGCCCGCGACCCGAACAGCCGCACTCAATCCCAGCGCCTCCACATTGGCCCGCGCCACCGCCACCGTCAAAGGATCAAGATCGACCGCATCGACCTGGCACCCCGCCCGAACCAGCGCGATCAAATCCCCGCCGATCCCGCAACAGGCATCCCCCACCACCAGACCACCGGCCCGCAACCGCCCGGCCCGATGCTCCGCGACCTCCACCCGGGTCGCCTGCTCAAGCCCATGCGGCGTGAAGTACATCGCCGCCGCGTCCACCCCGAACTTCACCACCGCCCGCCGCCGCAACCCCGCCTGCGTCAGCGCCGCCCCCACCAGCCCCGCGTCGAACCCCTTACGCAACGAACTGGCCGCCACCACCGGATCGGCCCCCGCCAACTCCACGGCCGCCCCGAGCGCCTTACGCCCCTCAGGCGTGAACAACCGACCGAAGCTCTCCAGATCCACCCCCAGACGCTATCGGCACCCGCTAGCGCGGCAGGTCAGCGAGATCGATATCGATCGAGAAGGGGACGTCGACCTTCAGCCGCCCATGCTGAATCCCGGCCAGCCCGTACGCGCTGGTCGCCGGATCCAGCTCGAAGACGTAGACCACCGGCGTGTTCTCGTTGTTCTCGATCCGCCAGAAGTTCGGGATCCCGCACCTGGCGTACTTCGGCGGCTTGACCGCCCGGTCCCGGTGTTCGGATTCGGGCGAGACGATCTCGACGACCAGGTGAACCGTCTGGGGCGGGTAGAAGGTGCGATCGTCGTCGTCCGCCTCGGCGTCGATGACCATCAGATCCGGGCACGGCCGCCACTCGCGATCCAGTCGCATGTCCATCTGGCTGACCGCGAGCAGCTCAGGCGGGGCCTGCTCGTTCAGCCGGACATGAAGCCCGTGCTGAACCCGGGCGTGGAATCGTTTCTGGGGGGACATGAAAACGAGGGCTCCATCGACGAGTTCGACGCGTTTGAAGAAGTCCGGTTCACCGTTGGGCCCGTCCAGGGGAAGCCGATCGAGGTCATCGGCCGTCCACCCGCCCTCGGGAGGGTAAGGCCAGTTGGCGAGAACGTCCTCGGCCGGACGGCTCAGCTGTTCTGCTGTGCTGGTCACGTCACCCATCGTAGGGACCTCGTCGTCGCCGTTCGTGGTCATCCCGCTACATTACCGTCGGCTGGAGTCTCTGATGATTCATCATCATTGCCGGTGATGTTCCCGTTGTTAGGGCCCTCGTCCCGCGGGGTGGTGTTCGCGGGTGGCGGAAGGCTCATCTGACCTGCGACTGGAGTTCGTGTTGACTGACTCGGGGGTTGTGCATACTGTTTCGTTTTGGCACTCACCTAGGGAGAGTGCCAATCAAAACGCGACGAGGCAGGTCTGACACCCGCGACGGCAGGCCACTGGTCGCCTCTTCAGCTCACTCATCGCAATCTGAAGGGGAGGTCCGATCATGACGACCGCCACTAAGGTTCCCGTTAAGCCGCTCGGCGACCGCATCGTGGTTCAGCCGCTTGAGGCCGAGCAGACCACCGCTTCCGGTCTGGTCATCCCGGACACCGCCAAGGAGAAGCCGCAGGAGGGCAAGGTCCTCGCGGTTGGTCCCGGCAACTGGGACGAGTCCGGCAGCAAGCGGGTTCCGCTCGACGTCACCGAGGGCGACGTAGTCCTCTACAGCAAGTACGGCGGGACCGAGGTCAAGTACGGCGGCGAGGAGTACCTGGTGCTCTCCGCCCGTGACGTGCTCGCCATCATCGACAAGTAAGACGTGCAAGAGCCCCGGGTGCCTCCAGTACCCGGGGCTTTCACTTCTGTCCGGAGTTTCTGTCCGGGGTTTCTGGCCGGGATTCCTCCCGTGAGACCCGGACGCTGAGAGGACTGCTATGCCGAAGACTCTGTCGTTTGACGAGGACGCGCGGCGCGCTCTTGAGCGTGGCGTGAACGCCCTCGCGGACGCTGTGAAGGTGACGCTCGGCCCGCGCGGCCGCAACGTGGTCATCGACAAGAAGTTCGGGGCGCCGACGATCACCAACGACGGTGTCACGATCGCCCGCGAGATCGAGCTGGACCGGCCCTACGAGAACCTGGGCGCCCAGCTTGCCAAGGAAGTCGCCACGAAGACCAACGACGTCGCCGGTGACGGCACGACGACGGCGACCGTGCTGGCCCAGGCCATGGTCCGCGAGGGCCTGCGCAACGTGGCCGCCGGCGCGCAGCCGCTGTCGCTGAAGCGCGGCATCGACCTGGCCGCCAAGGCGGTCAGCGAGCAGCTGCTCGCCTCGGCCCGCCCGGTCGAGGACAAGAAGGAGATCGCGCACGTCGCGACCATCTCCGCGCAGGACTCCAAGATCGGCGAACTGATCGCCGAGGCGTTCGACAAGGTGGGCAAGGACGGTGTCATCACCGTCGAGGAGTCCAACGCGCTCGGCCTGGAGCTGGAGTTCACCGAGGGCCTCCAGTTCGACAAGGGTTACCTGTCGGCGTACATGGTGACCGACCAGGAGCGGATGGAAGCGGTCCTGGAGGACCCCTTCATCCTGCTCACCCAGGGCAAGATCGCCTCGATCGCCGACTTCCTGCCGCTGCTGGAGAAGGTCGCCCAGACCAAGCGTCAGCTGCTGGTGATCGCTGAGGACGTCGAGGGCGAGGCCCTGGCAGTCCTGGTCACCAACAAGATCCGCGGCACGTTCACCTCGGTCGCGGTCAAGGCGCCCGGTTTCGGTGACCGCCGCAAGGCCATGCTCCAGGACATCGCCACCCTCACCGGGGCCGAGGTGGTCTCCGAGGAGATCGGCCTCAAGCTGGAGCACGTCGGCCTTGAGGTGCTCGGCACCGCCCGCCGGGTGGTCATCACCAAGGACGCCACGACCGTCGTCGACGGCGCCGGCGAGGCGTCCGCGATCGCCGACCGGGTCAAGGAGATCAAGCTCGCCATCGAGCAGTCCGACTCCGACTGGGACCGCGAGAAGCTGCAGGAGCGGCTGGCGAAGCTGTCCGGCGGCGTCTGCGTGCTGAAGGTCGGCGCGGCCACCGAGGTGGAGCTGAAGGAGAAGAAGCACCGCTTGGAGGACGCGATCTCGGCCACCCGCGCCGCGATCGAGGAGGGCATCGTCTCCGGCGGCGGCTCCGCGCTCGTGCACGTGAGCAAGGAGCTCGACAACCTCGGCCTGACCGGCGACGAGGCGACCGGCGTCTCCGTGGTCCGCAAGGCCCTGGTCGAGCCGGCCCGCTGGATCGCCGAGAACGCCGGCCACGAAGGCTACGTGGTCACCTCGAAGATCGCCGAGTTGAAGCCGGGTCACGGCCTCAACGCGGCCACCGGCGAGTACGGCGACCTGATCGCCCAGGGTGTCATAGACCCCGTCAAGGTGACCCGTTCTGCCGTCCAGAACGCCGCGTCCATCGCCGGCATGCTGCTCACCACCGAGGTTCTGGTGGCGGACAAGCCGGAGGAAGAGGCCCCCGCCGCGGGCGGCCACGGCCACGGGCATGGCCACTAGCGGACAGTAGAAATCAGGGAAGTACGGCTCTCGCCACTTGAGGCGGGGGCCGTTCTTCTATATAGGAACCGGTAAACCTAACAACCGGATAAGGCGTCGGTACCGCCCCTGACCTGTCAGAACATCTGACACAATTGCCGCGATTTTGGCTTTCTTCTGAAATGTTCAAACGCCTCAGTGATCGGCCGATTACGCCAGGTTATCGACGCGTCAATGTGACCAATCCGTATCCGTCCACCATGGGGACATGCACGATCGTGGCGGGCATCATGCCTAACGTGACCGAGGGATGCGTCGCCGACGCCGCAACTGGGGTAAGGCTTGCGACGAGATCGGATGAGTCCGACCTCAGGGAACTGACCAGCCTTGCCGTGTCAGGAGATCGCAAAGCAATTGAATCGCTGCTGGGCCAATTGCGCCCGATGGTAGTGCGTTACTGCAGGGCCCGGCTGGGGAGGGTCTCCGGTCATTACCACATCGCGGATGATGTGGCCCAAGAGGTGTGCATCGCGGTGCTGTCGGCACTGCCGCGCTACCGCGACATGGGCCGCCCGTTCGCGTCGTTCGTGTTCGGGATCGCTTCCCACAAGGTGGCGGACGCGCTGCGGAGTTCGGTGCGCAGCGCCGTACCGACCCAGGATCTTCCGGACGGGCCTGATGAGGGGCCCGGACCCGAGGAGACCGTGGTCCGGTATATCGAGGCCGAGCACGCGCGGGCGCTGCTGTCCAGGCTGCCGGAGAACCAGCGGGAGCTGCTCATTCTGCGGGTGGTCTCCGGGCTGTCGGCGGAGGAGACCGGGAACGTGCTCGGCATGTCGCCGGGGGCGGTCCGGGTGGCCCAGCATCGCGCTCTTGCCCGACTACGTCAGATGGCAGAGCTAGAGTCGATTGCGTGACACACGACGTTGACGTGGTGCTCGACGCGCTGGCCCGCCGGGAGGCGGTCCGGTCGTCGGATCCGGCGATCCTGGTGCTCCGGGCGCTGGTCGCCGATGTGGACAGCTTCTACGACGCTCAGCGGCTTTCCTCGGTGTCGATGACACCGTCGACGTAGCCGCGGGCGTATTCCCAGCTGACGTAGTCGGCCGGGTCGGGCTGGAACGCCGGTTCGTGCACCTGAGGGCGGCCGTTGTCGATCATCTGGCGGAGGTTGCCGCGCAGGAGGTCCCAGTCGAAGTAGTGCTGTTCTCCGCATTCCGGGCAATCCAGGACGAGCCCGAGTACTCCCTGCGGTTCCAGCAGGGAACGGAACACCTCGACGTCGGCCAGATCGGTCAGAGCCTCGTCCCGCTCGGAACTCGTCAGCGGCTCGGGGTCGTCAAGCTCGCCCAGCTCCACGGCAGGGTCGTTCGGGTCGTCCGCGAACGGGTCGCGGGGGACGTCTTCCAGCACGATCCCACCATATGACCAGGACACGACTTGATGGGCTTGATGGGCCTCATTACAGCCAGCCGCGCCGCGTGGCCTCGACTCCGGCCTGAAACCTGGACTGAACGCCGAGCTCGCTCATCGCTTCCGCGGATCTGGTGCGAACGGTCCGTACCGAGAGATTGAGGACGCGGGAGATCGTCTCGTCGCACAGACCCTGGGAGGCCAGCCGGAGCACCTGCACGGCGCCCGGCGGATAGCGGAGCGGCGTGGCGCGGGCCCACAGCGCCTCGAACAGGGCGCGCAGCGCGTCCACCACGATCGGCGCCTGACCAGGTAGCAGTTGTACGCGCTGCCCGGCAGCGAGCCGCCCCACTCGGCGGGCAGCCCCGCCGCGTCCCGGCCCAGCGCGAAGAACCAGCTCGGCACCCGATCCAGCACGCGCACCCCCGCACCGGCCCGGGTCAGGCGCGCCAGCGCCTCCTTCACGCCCGGTACGGCGAGCGACTCCGCGGGCACGACCAGGCGTGCCGAAAGCAGCTTGTCTTCCACGGCCTTGATCCAGGGGTCGGCATATTTTTGTACGAAATCATTCATTGTTCTTTGGTCCGGGATTGCCGAGACGAGATCGGCCGGCGGCGACTGGAGCGCCAATCCGACGATGCTTTCGTAGAGTTCGTCCGCGCCGCTGACGAACTCGATGGGGAAGTGCAGGTCTGGTGGTCGCGGCCGGCGTCGTACTGGTCGGTCAGGCCGCCGATGGCGGCCAGCACGTCGTCGATCTGGCGGCTCTCCTGGGCCAGCCGGTCCAGCCTGGCCGCGATCAGGCGGCCGATCGTGGCGGCCGGGTGCCTGGCCAGGTACTCACCCGCCTGCTCGTCCACCGCGCCCAGCCGGACCAGGCCCGCCAGCTCCCCGGCCACCTCGTCCAGTGGGGTGTCCGCCGCCAGGGCGATCTCATCGAGGCCGGCGCGGTGCAGGCGGAGTACGGCGGCGTAGAGGCTGGTCTGGGCCGGGCTGAGGCCGAGTTGCGCGAGCGGGTCGGCGCTCGGCTCACCGGCTCGGGTGCTGGTGGTGCGCATCGGAGTCGTCCCCAGGTCGTTTACATTTGCCGCGCCTTCGGCGCGGCGGGCTTGGTCGCTCCTTAGCCGGTGTCTTCCCTCGTCTCTCCGGTCGCTGCGCTCCCTGCCTTCCTCAGTCCAGACACCGGCGCGACCAAGCCGGGACATACGACTTAAGGGGCGGGGTTGCCGGGCTGGTGGGTGGGGGTGCGCGGGGTTATCCACAGGAGGGGAGTGGGGGTGGTGAGGCGGACACTACACTGAGCGGGCAAGGGCTTAGGGCGGGCCCTTTGCGGTGGGGAGGGGCGTAGACGATGGGGAAGTTCACCGAACCGGGGCTTACGTTCGATGATGTGCTGCTGGTGCCGGCGTATTCGGATTTGCAGCCGGGGGATGCGGATACTTCGACGCGGTTGTCGAGGAATATCACTTTGCGGATTCCGCTGATCTCGGCGGCGATGGATACGGTGACCGAGGCTCGGATGGCGGTGGCGATGGCCCGCCAGGGTGGGATCGGGATACTGCATCGGAATCTGTCGATTCAGGATCAGGCGCAGCAGGTGGACCTGGTGAAGCGGTCCGAGGCGGGGATGGTGAGTAATCCCGTCACCTGCACGGCGGATGCGACGCTGGCCGATGTCGAGGAGCTGTGCGCGCGGTATCGGATCTCCGGGGTGCCGGTGACCGATGAGGCGGGGGTGCTGGTTGGGATCGTGACCAACCGGGACATGCGTTATGAGAGCGACCACTCGTTGCTGGTGCGCGATGTCATGACGAAGATGCCGCTGGTCACGGCGCCGGTGGGCGTGTCCAGGGACGAGGCGTTCCGGCTGCTGCGGTCGCGCAAGGTCGAGAAGCTGCCGCTGGTGGATGAGCAGGGGCGGCTGCAGGGTCTGATCACGGTCAAGGACTTCACGAAGAGTGAGCAGTATCCGCTGGCCACCAAGGACGTCGACGGGCGGCTCATGGTGGGGGCGGCCGTGGGTGTGGCGGGGGACGCCGAGGAGCGGGCGCACGCGCTGATCGAGGCGGGCGTCGATGTGATCATCGTGGATACCGCGCACGGGCATTCCAAGGGCGTCTGTGACATGGTCGCCAAGATCAAGGCCAATAGCCGGGTGGACGTGGTGGGGGGCAATATCGCCACTCGGGCGGGCGCTCAGGCGTTGGTCGAGGCGGGCGTCGACGCGGTCAAGGTCGGGGTCGGCCCCGGCTCGATATGCACCACGCGGGTGGTCGCGGGCGTGGGTGCGCCTCAGGTGACCGCCATCTACGAGGCGTCGCGCGCGGCTGGGCCTGCCGGGGTGCCGGTGATCGGCGATGGGGGCCTGCAGTACTCGGGGGACATCGCCAAGGCGATCGCGGCGGGGGCGGACACGGTCATGCTCGGGTCGCTGCTGGCGGGGTGTGAGGAGTCACCCGGCGAGCTGATCTTCATCAACGGCAAGCAGTTCAAGTCGTACCGGGGGATGGGGTCGCTGGGCGCGGTCAGGAACCGGGAGCGTGGTGGCGCCTCCTTCAGCAAGGACCGCTACGCGCAGGACGGGATCTCCAGCGAGGACAAGTTCATCCCCGAGGGCATCGAGGGCCAGGTGCCCTACCGGGGCCCGGTCTCCGCCGTCGCCCATCAGTTGATCGGTGGCGTCCGGCAGGGGATGTGGTACACGGGATCCCGCACGATCGCCGATCTGCGCGACCACGGCCAGCTGATGCAGATCACCGCCGCCGGTCTCAAGGAGAGCCACCCCCACGACATCCAGATGACGGTCGAGGCTCCCAACTACCACCGTCGTTAGAGTACGTAGGGCAACACGTACTGCACACGTACTTGGGCGAGGACTAACAAATGACTCAGGTGGAGATCGGCCGTGGCAAGACCGGCCGCCGGGCGTACTCGCTGGATGAGATCGGCATCGTGCCGTCCAGGCGGACGCGGGACCCCGAGGAGGTCTCGATCTCCTGGCAGATAGACGCCTACCGGTTCGAGTCGCCGGTCGTGGTGAGCCCGATGGACAGCGTCGTCTCACCGCGCACCGCGATCGAGATCGGCAGGCTCGGCGGGCTCGCCGTCCTCGACCTGGAAGGGCTCTGGACTCGGTATGAGGATCCGCAGCCCCTGCTTGACGAGGTCGCCACCCTGAGCGCCGAGGCCGGCACCCGGCGCTTGCAGGAGATCTACACCGCGCCCATCCAGGACGACCTGATCGGCCGCCGGATCACCGAGATCCGCGAGGCGGGCGTCACCACGGCCGTCCGGCTGTCGCCGCAGCGCACCGTCCAGCACCACAAGGCCGTGATAGACGCGGGCGTCGACATCTTCGTCATCCGCGGCACCACGGTCTCCGCCGAGCACGTCTCCGGCCGGGCCGAACCGCTCAACCTCAAGCAGTTCATCTACGAACTCGACGTCCCCGTCATCGTCGGCGGCTGCGCCACCTACACCGCCGCCCTGCACCTGATGCGCACCGGCGCGGCCGGCGTCCTGGTCGGCTTCGGCGGCGGTGCCTCCCACACCACCCGCAACGTCCTCGGCGTCGTCGTCCCGATGGCCACCGCCATCTCCGACGTCGCCGCCGCTCGCCGCGACTACATGGACGAATCCGGCGGCCGCTACGTCCACGTCATCGCCGACGGCGGCATGGGCGGCTCCGGCGACATCGCCAAGGCCATCGCCTGCGGCGCCGACGCCGTCATGGTCGGCTCCCCCCTGGCCCGCGCCGCCGAAGCCCCCGGCCGAGGCTTCCACTGGGGCTCAGAAGCCCACCACCCCGACCTCCCCCGAGGCCGCCGCGTCGAATTCGGCACCATCGGCACCCTCGCCGAAATCCTGCACGGCCCTTCCTCGGTAGCCGACGGCTCAATGAACCTGATGGGCGCCCTCAAGCGCACCATGGCCACCTCCGGCTACTCCGACATCAAGGAATTCCAGCGCGTCGAGGTAGTCGTAGCCCCACCGCAGTGACCCACCGCTGTGACCCCACCGCTGTGACCCCACCGCTGTGACCCCACCGCTGTGACACTGACCACGCTGTGACACTGGCCGTGCCTCTGGCGCGGCCAGTTTGGTGTCTTGCCACATCCGATACCACCGTCACCACGGCAGCACGTTTCGGATCACCCGGTCAAATACCGACAACCAGTCCGCTGACCAGCGATCAACTGATCCCTAACGTTGAACCCATGTCCACCCCTCACCCCCCGCGACGGGTCACCCGCAAATACGCTCACCTGAACCGCCGCCCACGCGCCGCGCCGGACGCCACTGCCCCAGTCGCCACTGCCCCAGTCGCCACTGCCACAGTCACCACACCGCCCAAGCCCCGCGCTGCCTCCTGGCTCGGCCGCTTTCTCCGCCGCCGCCCACCCGTCAACCGGCCCGCCCCCGAAGAACTCGAAGCGCTGACCGCCAAAGAACGTCAAGAGCTCTGGGACGCCCACCGCCAACGCCCCTTCCAGGCCATTACCGCGCTCATCACCTCCACCGCCGTCATCCTCGGAATCCTGTTCACCGCCCGCACCCTCGACTACACGGCAGGCACCCTCGACTACACCGCCCAAGCCCTCACCGCCAACCAGGAAGCACAGATCACTGACCGCTACACCCAAGCCGTCCAACAACTCGCCTCGCCGGCCGCCGATGTCCGCCTGGGAGCCATCTACGCCCTTCAACGCATCGCCAAAGACTCCCTCCGCGACCGCCCCACCATCGAAAACGTCCTCGCCGCATTCGTCCGCAACCACGACTTCTGCACACCCAAACCCCCACCCAAACAGTGCACCCAACCGCCCAACGATCTCTGGTCGATGGAACCAATCCGGTTGCCGGCCGACGTGTACGCCGCCCTTACCATCGCACCGACCCTCGCCGTGCCAATCGACCGAGCCGACTTCTCCGAAACTCGATTCCCGCGCGCGGACCTGAGCGGCGTAAACCTGAGCGGCGCGGACCTGAGCGGCGCGAACTTGAGCGGCGCAAACCTGAAGGACGCCAAGCTGAATGGCACGGATCTGAATGGCGCGGACCTGAACGACGCGGACCTGAACGACGTCCACCTGAACAGCGCGGACCTGAGCGAGGCGACCCTGAAGGGCACGTACCTGAACAGCGCGGACTTGACCGACGCGGACTTGACCGATGCCGACCTGACCGGTGCGTACCTGAACGGCGCGAATCTGACCGACGCGGGCCTACGCGGCACGTTCCTGAACCGCGTGGACCTGAACAACGCGAACCTGCGCGGTGCGGAACTGATCGGCACGGAACTGAAGAACACGGAACTGACCCACGCGAACTTGTACGGCGCGGACCTGACCAGCGCGCAGCTGATCGGCGCGAACCTGAACTACGCGACCCTGTCCAACGCGGACCTGCGCTTCGCGGATCTGATCAACGCGGGCCTGGTAGAGACAGACCTGACTGGCGCGGACCTGCGCGACGCGGACTTGCGCGGCGCGCTCCTGACCGGCGCGGACCTGCGCGGCGCGGACCTGCGAGATGTAAAAGGCCTGACCCCCGACCAGATCCGCTCCGTATCCATAACGGATGCCACTACGAAATTTTGAGCATCCGCAGGAGTCTCCGTGTACCGCCCGGCCTCGCACCCTCCGTAGGCAGCCGCCACAAGCCCACACTTTGTTCGTGCCTCCGCCCGCCCCCGATAGGTCGCCCTGGCGGCGATGCCGGCTTCGTCGGGCAAGGGCAGGCACATCTGGGGTGGGTTAGGGCTGGGTGAGCCAGGTGCCGGACTTCATTACGGCGGTTACCTCAAGGGCGGGGTTGAGGATTACCAGGTCGGCTTTTTTGCCTACCGTGATTGAGCCGATTTCGTGGGAGAGGCCGAGGATGTGGGCGGGGGTCAGGGAAGTTACCTGGGCGGCCTCGGGGAGGGTTAGGGAGTTGGTGTGGATGGCGTTGCGGAAGGCGGTGTCCATGGTGAGGGTGCTGCCGGCGATGGTGGGGGTGCCCGCGAGGCGGGCTACGCCTTGGCGGACTTCGACCTGGACGGAGCCGAGGGTGAAGTCGCCGTCGGGCATGCCGGCGGCGGCCATGGCGTCGGTGATGAAGGCGACGCGGGTGGGGGGGACGGCGGCGAGGACCAGGTCGATGATTCTGGGGTGGAGGTGGACGCCGTCGTTGACCAGTTCGACGGTGACGCGGTCGTCGGTCATGGCGGCGGTGATCGGGCCGGGGTCGCGGTGGTTGAGGGGGCGCATGGCGTTGAAGAGGTGGGTGGCGACGGTGGCGCCGGCGTCGATGGCGGCGGTGGCCTCTTCGTAGGTGGCGTCGGTGTGGCCGATGGCGGCGATCACGCCGGAGGCGGTGCATTCGCGGATGGCGTCGAGGGCGCCGGGGAGTTCGGGGGCGAGGGTGAACATGCGGGCGTGGCCGTTGGCCGCTTTGATCAGGTCGGCGAATTCGGTGGCCGAGGGGGTGCGGAGCAGGCCGGGGGGGTGGGCGCCGCAGCGGGCGGCCGAGATGTAGGGGCCCTCGAAGTGGATTCCGGCGAGGAGGCCTTCGGCGCACAGGCCGGCCAGGGTGGCGGCGGAGGCGGCCAGGGATTCCAGTGGGGCGGTGACCAGGCTGGCCAGCGCGGTTGTGGTGCCGTGCCGCTGGTGAAAGGCGAACGCCTGGCGGGCCTGGTCGGCCGAGCTTGAGGGGTAACCCGCTCCGCCGCCGCCGTGCACGTGGATGTCCACGAAGCCGGGCACGACCGTCCGCCCGCCCAGGCTGAGGCCGTTGCCGGGGGCCTCGCCGTGGCCGATGTGGGTGATCCGGCCGTCTTCGATGGTGAGCCAGCCGTGGTGTACGCCGTTGGGGGTGACGATGGCGGCGTCGGAGAGAGTGATGCTCATGGCAATATCCTCCATGTTCCCGAGCGCTGTTCGTGAGGCGGATTACTGGTCAAGGGGCTACTGACCGGTAGATTCGGGGTACATATCACGCGACAGCCGTACCGAGGGAGATCCATGACGGCCCGACTGGGGACAGCGAGGCTCGGCCCGGCCGAGCGGCACGCCGCATTGAGCCGGATGGGGTCACATGAGCTTGATGTGGTCGTGGTCGGCGGGGGTGTGGTCGGCGCGGGGGTGGCGCTGGACGCGGCCACGCGCGGCCTGTCGGTCGGGCTGGTGGAGGCGCGGGACTTCGCGTCGGGGACCTCGTCGCGGTCGTCGAAGCTGATCCACGGCGGGTTGCGGTATCTGGAGCAGCTCAATTTCGATCTGGTGCGGGAGGCGCTGCAGGAGCGTTCGCTGCTGTTGCAGCGGATCGCGCCGCATCTGGTGCGGCCTGTGCCGTTTCTCTTCCCGCTGACGCATACGGGGTGGGAGCGGCCGTATGTGGGGGCCGGGCTGGTTCTGTACGACAGTCTGGGGTTCTCGTTCGGGGGCACCCGGGGGGTGCCGGGGCACCGGCATCTGTCGCGGCGGCGGGCGCTGCGGCTGGCTCCGGCGTTGAAGCGGACCGCGTTCACGGGGGCGGTGCAGTACTGGGACGCGCAGGTGGACGACGCGCGGTATGTGATGACCCTGCTCAGGACGGCTGCCGATTATGGGGCGCAGGTGGCGTCTCGGGCGCAGGTGGTGGGGTTCCTGCGGGAAGGGGAGCGGGTCACCGGGGTCCGGGTCTGTGACCTGGAGACCGGGACCGAGCTGGATGTCCGGGCCCGGCAGGTGGTCAACGCGACCGGGGTCTGGACGGACGACATCCAGGAGCTGGTGGGCGGGCGTGGGCAGATCCACGTGAAAGCCTCCAAGGGCGTGCATCTGCTGGTGCCTCGGGATCGCATCCATTCGCTCACCGGAATCATCCTTCGCACCGAAAAATCAGTGCTGTTCGTGATTCCTTGGGGAAGGCACTGGATCATCGGGACCACCGACACCGCGTGGACTCTCGACAAGGCGCATCCGGCGGCGTCCCGTACCGACATCGACTACGTTCTCGATCATGTGAACGCGGTCCTCTCCGTGCCGCTGACCAGGGACGACGTCGAAGGCGTGTACGCGGGGCTGCGGCCGTTGCTGCGCGGCGAGTCCGAGCAGACCTCCCAGCTGTCCCGCGAGCACGTGGTCGCCCATCCGGTTCCGGGGCTGGTCATGGTCGCCGGGGGCAAGTTCACGACCTACCGGGTGATGGCCGCCGACGCCGTGGACGCGGTCGCGCACGGGCTGGACCTGCGGGTTCCCGCGTCCTGTACGGATCGGATCCCGCTCGCCGGAGCCGAGGGCTACCAGGCCCAGTGGAACTCCCGGCACCGCCTCGCCGAATCCTCCGGCCTGCACGTGGCCCGGATCGAGCATCTCCTCCAGCGGTACGGATCGATGACCGAAGAGGTCCTCGAACTCATCGAAGCCGACCCCACCCTGGCCCGCCCCCTCACCGGCGCCGACGACTACCTCCGGGCCGAGATCGTCTACGCCGCCACCCACGAGGGCGCCCGGCACCTCAACGATGTCCTGACCCGCCGTACCCACATCTCCATCGAGACCTTCCACCGCGGCCTCGCCGTCGCCGAGGAGGCCGCGGAACTCCTGGCCGGCCCGCTCGGCTGGGACTCCGAACAGGTCAAACGCGAGGTCGAGTACTACACCAAACGCGTTGAGGCCGAACGCGCCTCCCAGGAGCAGGACACCGACCAGGAGGCCGACGCCATCCAGATGGGCGCCCCCGAGATCGTCCCGGTGGCCAGCCCTGAGGGGCGCGCTCTCTAAGCGCTCTCTGAGTGTTCGCTAGCTGAACGGGATCCAGGTCTGGTCGTCGAGGGTCTTGGCGTCGTTGAGCTTCAGGCCCAGGTCGGAGAGGGTCCAGATGGATTCGCCGATGATCAGGCAGCGGCGGATGCCAGGGTTGAGAGGGGCGAACTCGGTCTGCTGGGCGATCTTGGGGTGGGTGATCGTGCCGAGTTTGGCGATTTCGGTGTCGGTGATGCGCAGGACCAGGGCGGAGCTGCCTTCTGACCAGTTGTTGGCCCAGCTGGTGAGGGGCATCATGGCGAGGCCGTCCGCGGGCCAGTAGAGGAAGGCGTGCGGGTCCCATTCGACGTCGGAGCCGCTCTCCTCCTGGAAGAAGCGGCCCAGGACCTGGGGGGTCGCGGGGTTGGAGACGTCGAAGAGCGATACCTGGGTGCCGGCCTGGCGGCCTTCCTGGTTGGCTTCCTGGCCGACGCCGATCAGGCGGCCGGGGGCGCCGGGGTGCAGGTACGCGGAGTAGCCGGTGATTTTGAGTTCGCCGGTGACCTTGGGGGCGGCCGGGTCGCGGAGATCGAGGGCGTACAGCGGGTCGACCTGGCGGAAGGTGACGACGTAGCCGAGGTCGCCGATGAAGCGGACCGAGTAGATCTGCTCGTCCTTGCCGAGGCCGGTGACCGAGCCGACCTGGGCGAGAGTGTCGGCTTTGAGGATGTAGACGGCGCTTTCACTCTTGGCGTTCGGGGTCTGCGGGGTTGAGGTGGTCGCGATCCGCAGCTGTCCGGCGTGCTCGGACAGCGAGTACTGGTTGAGCAGGCGGCCGGGGACCGAACCGGAGCTCACGTAGCGGGGTGAACCCACGGCGGTGATGTCGAACCGGTGGATTTCGGTCCGCTCCGGCGGAGCGGTGGGCGTCGGAGCGGGCGTCGGCGGGGCGATGGTTTCCGCCTTGGGCGTCGGAGCGGGCGTCGGCGGGGCGACGGTCTCGACTCCGGGCGTCGGCGGGGTGATCTTCTCGGCCTCGGGGTGGGTCGGCTGGACCTCGGGGGCGATCGCGCCGGGGGAGGCGTCCGGGATCAGGGTGGGCATCTCCGGGTCCGGTGCGGGCTTGACCGGATCGGCCGGCGGGTCGACCGCTTCGGGCATCAGGACGGTCGGCA
The DNA here is from genome assembly GCF_009687845.1 of Acrocarpospora corrugata. Taxonomy (GTDB): domain Bacteria; phylum Actinomycetota; class Actinomycetes; order Streptosporangiales; family Streptosporangiaceae; genus Acrocarpospora; species Acrocarpospora corrugata. The sequence continues at coordinate 24,454 of NZ_BLAD01000045.1, read as the reverse complement.
TGAACCAGAGCTGCGGGTTGCTGGTGACGTAGAGGCTGTCCTTCGTCCCGTACACCGTGTCGCCGTCGGCGGCGACGCTGATCGGCTCGACCGTGCCGAAGGAGCCGTTCAGGTCGAGGGTGTGCACGCTCAGCATGGACGTGCCGGAGAACTCGGCGGGGTGGCTGACGTTCTCGCACTTCACCCTGCCCGGCGTTTTCACGCCGCCGGACTCGATCTCGAACTTGGGCAGCCACGCCTCGATCGGCGCGCGCTCGACGGCGGCCCTGTTCGCGGCCAGCAGTTCGGCGTCCTTCGCGTTCGGCTTCGGCTCGGGGAAGGCGATGTCGGGCGTGGACTTGACCACGATGCGGACGGTGCTGCCCACCATCCGGGCGTCCACGTGGCTGCCGGTCATCGACATCGAGCCCAGCTCTTTCGGCGCGCCGGACAGATCCACCAGCACGTACTTCGGGCCGAGCATGGGGCGGATCCGGGCGGTGGTGTCCACCGCCAGCCCGCCGCCCTGGGTCATCAGCACCAGCGCCCGGTTCCCGGAGACCAGCAGGTCGGCCGGCATCCAGCTCTGCTCCCTCGGCACCAGCCGGAGCTCACCGGTGACCTTCCGGCTGGCCGTGTCGATCACCCTCAGCACGCCCTGGGTGACCACGATCACCCGCGAGCCGTCCGTCTTGACCAGGTCGGGCTCGTCCACTCCGGCTTCGTGCACGTTGGTGGTCGAATACGAGCCCGCGCTTCCGCTGCCGGCGGTGCTCCGCGCGGCCGGCATCGAGTCCTGGGCCTCCAGCGCGACCATCGGCATGCCGAAGCCCCACGCTCCGACGTTCTTGGCGGTCAGCGTGCGCAGGCTGGCGAGCATGTCGTCGCACCCGTCGTACGAGACGAGCTGGATCTTGCCGGTCAAGTTGACCGAGGCCGGTGCGGGGACCCCGCCACTGCCGCCGGACGCGCACGCGGTGGCCAGCAGTGCGACGGCCACCGCTCCGGCTGCCCCAATCGAAATCCTCATGCCCCATTCACGGATGCGGTTCTGGCCCGGTTCAGGGCGGATCTCAACTGTTACCGGTGCGCGAGTAGTAGGGGGACAGGCTCTTCACGTCCGAGGTCTCGATGAGTTTGCGTACGACGTCGCCGTTGAGGTCGACCACGGACACGTTCGAGGACTTGTCGGTCGGTGAGATCCAGCAGTAGACGTGCTGTTCGTCCCACCAGCCGAGGACCCGATTGCAGTCGGAGGTGAACTGGGTCTGCGCGGCCCCCGTTTCGGAGTCCCAGATGCAGGTCCCCGCGCTCGCGTCCGGGCATTTCGTGACGAACAGATCTCCAGACGGGGAGTACAGCCCGCCCGCCGAGTTGTTCGGCACCCCGACGCCGGGGATCGTCTTCACGACCTCGCCCGCGAAGTTGTAGTGCCGCAGCCCACTCGTCGTCTCATCCGTGTAAGAGGTGACAAATCCAGACTCGTCGGGGCTCCAGTAGAAGCGGCCGTCCTTGATCGCGGGGTCGTTGATCCGGCGGATGGTGACCTTGCCGGTGGCCGGCTCGATCACCAGGAAGCCCTTGACGGTCCAGTCCTCGCCGCTCGGGTTGAGGATGGTGAAGAGCACGCGGTTGCTGTTCCTGGACCATTCGCCGTACTCGTAGGTGAGCGGCAGTTTGACCGTCTTGAGGGACTGCACCGCGCCGGTGGCCCGGGTGATGATGTCCACCCCGTGGAAGTCGTCCGTCAGGTAGTTGCGGGGCCGTCCGACCGCGTAGACCCCGTCCGGCGACAGGTACTGCTGCCAGTATTTCTTGCTCCGGGTGAACTTCCCGTCGCGTGACTCTCGCGGGTAGTTGGTCCAGTCCTGCTTGGAGTCGCTGACGTCGTAGTACGTCAGCGCGAGCGGGTCGGTCGACGCCTCGTACAGGTAGGCGGACAGTCCGGGTAACTTCGTCCGGACCACCGTCGCCGTCGGGCTCGGACTCGGCTCCGGCTCCGGGCTGGAGGCCGCGGGCGACGCGCTGACCGACGAGAACGTGCTCGCCTGGTCCGTCCCGCCGTCGTCGTTGCGCATCGCGACCACGACCACCGCCACGATCGCGACCACGGCCACCCCGACGGCGAGCACGGCCAGCCCGACCCTGGACCCCTTCGGCCCGGCCGCCACCTGCGTGCCCATCTGGTGGATCGGCTGCGGGTGGTACGGCGGAGGCGGCGGCTGGTTGACCGGCGGACGCAGCGGCTGGTTCTGCGGCTGGTTCATCGGCTGGTTCATCGGCGGCATGCCGTAGGAGCCCGTCTGCGGCGGAACGCCGGCCGCGTACTGCTTGGTCGGCGCGTACGGCGGTGGCGGCTGCGTGCCAGGGGGCGCCCAGTGGTTCTGCGGCGGCGCGCCGTATCCCGGCGGGGCCGCGCTGCCGGCCGCGGCGGCCGCTTCCTGGAGGATCGTGGCGTTCGGCTGCGAATGCTGGAGCAGCCGCAGCAGCACCTGTTCCGCCGTGGGCCGGCCCCGCGGATCCTTGGCGATGCACGATTCGACCACGTCCCGCAGCAGCCCGTGCAGCGCGTCCGTGCTCGCGTCGGCGTTCAGGATGCGGTTGATCACCGCGGGGAGCGTGTCGCTGCCGAACGGGCTGTTCCCGGTCGCCGCGTAAAGAATCGTGCAGGCCCAGGCGAACAGGTCGGCGGGCGGCCCGACCTGGTGGCCCATGATCTGCTCCGGCGCCATGTAGGCGGGGGTGCCCACCGGCCGGGAGGTCTGGGTCGAGGACGCGTCCAGCGCCTTCGCGATGCCGAAGTCGATCACTCTCGGCCCGTCCGGGCCCATGATCACGTTGGCCGGTTTGAAGTCGCGGTGCACCACGCCGGCCTGGTGGATCGCCGCCAGTGCGGTCGCCGTCCCGATCGCCAGCCGGTGCAGCGCGGGCCCGCTGAGCGGCCCCGACGCGAGCACCCGCTGCTGGAGCGTGGGCCCCTCGATGTACTCGCTCACGATGTACGGCTGGTCGCCCGCGACACCCGTCTCGATCAGCTGCGCCGTGCAGAACGGCGAGACCCGCTTGGCGGCGTCGACCTCCCGCAGGAAGCGCTCGCGCATCATCGGGTCCCCGGCCAGGTCGGACCGGAGCAACTTGACGGCGACCTGGTCCCCGGTGGAGCCCACCCCGAGATAGACGACCCCCTGGCCACCTTCTCCGATTCGCCCCTGAAGGCGGTACGCACCCAGGTTGTGGGGATCGCCCGACCTCAGTGAAACGATTTCCGGCATAGGAGAATTGTGGATCCACCGAAGACTCGGCGGAAGCATCGTGTCCTGATGGTTGTAACCCCGCCGAGGTCCGTACGGGTGGGAGAGCGGCGTCGATAGACTGGTGAGACCGCTGGTTCTTGCCTTGGGGGTCTCGCTGTGTCCGGTGAAGTGCGGCAGTCGGAGTTCGACACGGTCTTGGTGGTGGACTTCGGCGCGCAGTACGCGCAGTTGATCGCGCGTCGCGTCCGCGAATGCCACGTGTACTCCGAGATCGTCCCGTCCACCATGCCGGTGGCCGAGATGCTGGCCAAACGACCGAAGGCGATCATCCTGTCCGGCGGCCCCTCGTCGGTGTACGCCGGGGGCGCCCCGGCCGTGCCGGAGGGGCTCTTCGAGACCGGGGTGCCGACCTTCGGCATCTGCTACGGCTTCCAGGTCATGGCCCAGGCCCTGGGCGGCCGGGTCGCCCGGACGGGGGCGGCCGAGTTCGGCGGGACCGCGCTGACCGTGCTCCGCGAGGGAATGCTGTTCGCCGGGCTGCCGGCCGCGCAGCAGGTGTGGATGTCGCACGGCGACTCCGTGGTGGCGGCCCCGGACGGGTTCCTGGTCACCGCGTCCACGGCGGACACGCCGGTGGCGGGCTTCGAGGACGTCGCGCGCGGGATCTACGGGGTGCAGTTCCACCCCGAGGTGATGCATTCCGCTCACGGGCAGGCCGTGCTCAAGCACTTCCTGGACGCGGCGGGGTGCCGTCCGTCCTGGACCATGCTCAACATCGTCGAGGACGCGGTCGCGGCCGTCCAGGCGCAGGTGGGGGACGGGCGGGCGATCTGCGCGCTGTCCGGCGGCGTGGACTCCGCGGTGGCCGCCGCGATCGTGCAGCGAGCCATCGGCGACCGGCTGACCTGCGTGTTCGTCGACCACGGACTGCTGCGCAAGGGCGAGGCGGTCCAGGTCGAGCAGGACTTCGTGGCCGCCACCGGCGTGAAGCTACGGGTGGTGGACGCGGCCGAGCGGTTCCTCAAGGCGCTGGCGGGGGTGACCGACCCGGAAGAGAAGCGCAAGATCATCGGACGCGAGTTCATCCGGGTCTTCGAGGACGAACAGCGCGCCATCCTGGCCGACGGACCGGCCGATTTCCTGGTCCAGGGCACGCTCTATCCGGACGTGGTGGAGTCGGGCGGCGGCACCGGGACCGCGAACATCAAGTCGCACCACAACGTCGGCGGCCTGCCCGATGATCTGAAATTCGCGCTGGTGGAACCACTACGGGCGCTGTTCAAGGACGAAGTCCGCCGGGCCGGCGAAGAGTTGGGGCTCCCGGCCGCGATGGTCTGGCGGCAGCCGTTCCCGGGCCCCGGCCTGGGCATTCGCATCATCGGCGAGGTCACCCAGGAGCGGCTCGACATCCTGCGCGAAGCGGACGCGATCGCCCGTGAGGAACTCTCCCGCGCCGGGCTCGACCGCGACATCTGGCAGTGCCCGGTGGTGCTGCTGGCCGACGTGCGCTCGGTCGGGGTGCAGGGCGACGGCCGGACGTACGGGCATCCGATCGTGCTGCGCCCGGTCACCTCGGAGGACGCGATGACCGCCGACTGGAGCCGGGTGCCCTATGACGTGCTGGCTCGCATCTCCACCCGGATCACGAATGAGGTCCGTGAAGTGAACCGTGTCACGCTGGACATCACCAGCAAGCCGCCTGGCACTATTGAGTGGGAATGACCCGTACACACTCGTTCATCCGCTGAGTCCGAGTAAGTCGGGCAGTGTGGACTCTGGTGGACGGGTAGGTTAGCGCGAGTGATTTCCACCCAACGCGGTCTTTCCGCCCAGAGCCCCCCAATCACGAGCAGCACTAGGCGGATGGCCTGGCTGGACGCGTTGCGGGGGCTCGGCGCACTCGCCGTGGTGGGGGAGCACCTGCTGCCGTGGATTATGCCGAGCCTGCGACCTTATTGGTTCAACATGGGCATGTACGGCGTGCTCGTGTTCTTCCTGGTCAGCGGCTACATCATCCCGGCCTCGCTGGAATCGCGGGGCGACGTCCGCGCCTTCTGGATAAGCCGGATATTTCGGTTGTATCCGTTGTATTTGGTTGTTGTGGCGTTTGCTTTGATTGTCGGGATCTGGATTCCGGTGCGGGTCCAGGTGCCCCGGGATCTGTCGGGGGTGGCCGCGCATCTGAGCATGTTGCTTGATGTGGTGCATATCGGCGGGCTGGCCGATCCGATGTGGACGTTGTCGTACGAGATGGTGTTCTATCTGCTGGTCACGGCGCTGTTCGTGCGCGGGGTGCATCGGGCCAGCGGGGTCTACGCCATCGTGTTCGGCGTCGTGGCCGTCATGACCGGGGTGGTGCTCGATTCGCCGGTGCTCGGGGGGTCGTGGCCCGCGATCGTGTCGGGCGTGCTCTTCGTCATCGGGCTGGCCTGCCTGTTGTCCGGAAACTTCCGGACAACCGCTGCCTATCTGCTCGGCGTGATGGCGGTGGTCCTGCTGCTCTTCAGCGCCTACGTCCCCTGGTTCGGGGCGGCCATTCTCGCCGTCATGTTCACCGGGACCGCGCTCTACCGCTGGGAGCACGGCACCGGCCCGTTCTGGCCGGTCCCGGTCTGCGCCGCGCTGGTGGCGATCTCCCCGATCTGGTCGATCCAGGCGGGCTGGTGGTGGGTCCAGGCACCGGTCTGGATCACCACGCTGGTCCTCGCCGCGGCCACCTTCGCCGGCGCCAGGGCGCTGCGAAACCGGACCATTCCCGGCGTGCTCGTCTGGCTGGGCCTGGTCAGCTACTCGGTCTACCTGCTGCACCACCCGCTGCTGCGGCTGCTGCCCGAGCTCTTCGGCGAGGTGCGCGCGCTGCCCGTGGCCGCCAGGCTCGCCATCGGCCTCGGCTACCTCACCGTGCTGCTGCTGCTCAGCTGGGCCACCTACCGGCTGGTCGAAGGCCCGGCGCAGCGCCTCGGAAAGCGTCTCGCCAGGCCCGCGACTTAGACTTCGCCGTCCGGCCCGGTCAGCTGGTCGCCTTCGTCGACCTCGCCGGACGCACCTTCCTCCTGCGGGTACGACTCGCCCGGCACCAGGGTCTGACCTTCCAGCAGCTTGGTCACGGTGACGAAGAAGTACCCCTGCTTCTGCAGGGCGGCCAAAACCTTCGGCATCGAGTCGACGGTCTCCTTGACCGTCTCGTGCATCAGCACGACCTCGTTCCGCCCGGCCGCCTCCAGCGCGGCCGTGGTGAGGAAGTCGACGTGCCGGTAGTCCTTGACGTAGTCCTTGGTGGAGACCGTGCCCGGGATCCGGACCAGCTTCAGCTTGGCCGCGACCGCGATCACCTCGTCGTCGGTCAGGCCGCCGGGGGCGCGGAACAGCGTCGGCGTCTTGCCGGTGGTCTTCTTGACCAGCTTCTGGGTCTCGTTGATCTCTTTGTAGATCTCAGCGGAGGACAGGTCGGTCAGCCACGGGTGGCTCCAGGTGTGGTTCCCGATCTCGTGGCCGCCCTTGACGATGTTCCTGGTCAGCAGCGGGTGCTTCTTCACCTGCGACCCCATCACGAAGAACGTCGCCTTGGCCTTGTACTTCTTCAAGGTGGCGAGCAGCTTCGTGGTGTTGGTCGACGGGCCGTCATCGAACGTCAGTGCGATACACTTGTGCGTCTCGCAGAACGGGACGACCTTTTTGCCCGGGGCGGCGTGGATCGTGATCTTCGTGTCCTCGGGGGCGGCCTGCGCTCCGGCCGTCGGCAGCAGCGCCAGGGTCGCGCAGGCGGCGAGGGCGGGAATGGTGTGACGCAAGTGCATTGCGGCATCCTAACGCCCCCTCCTGGGAGTTTTCTGAGGCCTCCACCATTCGGGCATGGCTTGCCTTCGGCAAGGAAACTGCCATCTCGTCGCCACGAAACGACAAAGCCTGGCATGACCTGGCGATTCGGTGTTCATGTTGGCTGGAAACGTCGAACCCGGAGGGCTCCATGCCTCGACCCAGCGTCATCGTGCCGACCCGCCCCATGGTGGATTGATGGCGGCCCGGCCGCTGCTCTCGGTCGTGGTGCCCTTCCACAACGTGGAGGGATATTTCGCGGAATGTCTGGCCGCGTTGCGGGCGCAGGTGCTGACCGACCTGGAGGTCCTGCTGGTCGACGACGGCTCGACGGACGGCAGTGCGGTGCTGGCGAAGGCGGTGGCCGCCGAGGACAGGCGATTCCGGGTCGTCCGGCAGGAGCGCCTGGGGCCGGGCCCGGCCCGAAACACCGGGGCCCGGCGGGCGCGCGGGGTGTATCTGGCCTTCGCCGACGCCGATGACGTGGTTCCGTCAGGGGCGTACCAGACGCTGGTGAGCAGTCTGGAGGGGACCGGATCCGAGCTCGCCTGCGGGAACGTGCGGCGGCTGACGGAGACCGGCCCGCGGGCGTCCGCCGGGCATGCGCTGGCCTTCCAGCAGACCGTCAAGAGATCCCATATCCGGAAGAACCACGAGCTGATCAGCGACCGGACGGTCTGGAACAAGGTGTTCCGCCGGACGTTCTGGGACGAGCACGCGTTCCTGTTCCCGCCCGGCCACTACGAGGACGCGCCCGTCGCCATTCAGGCGCACGTGCTCGCCAAGGCCACCGACGTGCTCGCCGACGTCGTCTACCACTGGCGGATCACGCCGGGGTCGATCACGCAGCGGCGCAACGAGGCGCGCAACGTCGAGGAGCGGCTGGCGGCGATGGCCAGGATCGCCAGGTTCCTGCGGGACAACGCTCCCGCGCTGGCCCGCCGCCACGACCGGCTGGTCGCCGACCTGGACCTCGGCATCCTGCTGGACGCGCTCAACACCACCGAGGGCGCCGACCTGGAACACCTGCTCGACCTGGCCGGTACGGCCCTGCGCGACATCCACCCGAGCGCCCTGGCCCACCAGCCGCCGATCCGCCGCCTGGAACTCCACCTGGCCGCCCGCCGCATGGTCGACGAGCTCCGCCACGTCCACCGCTTCCGCCGCACCGCCCTGAAAGACGCCCGAATAGTACGGCGTGGCGTCTTCGACCGCCGCTGGTTCGCCGACTACCCCTACTTCGGGGACCGGGACAAAGGCGTCCCCGACAAGGTCTACCAAGCCCGCCGCGAACTGGTGCTTCGCGCGTACGTGGACGCGGTCACGGTCGAGGACGAGCGCGTGACCGCGTCCGGGTACGCCTACCTCGCGCATCTGGACAGCGCCCGGAGCGGCCTGAAGATGTGGCTCCAGTCGGGGGAGAAGCGGATTCCGCTCGACGCGGCGCGAACCATCAGGAAGGACGCGACCGCCGACTCCGACCAGTCGGCGGTCTGTCATGACCGGTCCGGTTTCACGGTGACCGTCGACCTGGCGAAACTGCCGCCGGGGATCTGGACGCTGCACGCCCGGGTCTCCGCCCGGGGCGTCACCCAGAAGGGCCAGGTGCTCGGCCATCCGCTTGCGGGAGAGCGCCGGTATCCGCCGGTGCACGGGCTCCAGGCGAGCCTGACCCAGGCCGACGGGCTCACCGTCGGGCCTCCGCTGCCCCTGCCGCTGGTCAAGGCGCTGGTCGACACCCTGCGCTGGGAGGACGGGCAGCTGGTCCTCGGCGGTGAAGGACCCGCCAGGAAGATCCTGCTGCGTGGCGAGGATGAGCGCCCGTGCCTGCTCGAACGCGACGAGACGCGCTTCACGGCCACCATCGCCCCGCCCGTGGACCGCGGGACCTGGCGGCTGGTGACAGGCAAGCGGCAGCCGCTCCGCGCCGCGGAAGGCCTGGCGCTCCCCGCGCACCGCACCGACCTGCACGAATACCGCTTCCGCACCACCCTCGAAGGCGACCTCAGCCTCCTGGTCGCCCCGGCACTCCAACCCGACGAACGAGGCCGCTACGCCGAACGCCGACTGCGCGGCACCGGCAAACGGGCGCTTCGCGACCTGATCGTCTTCGACTCCTACGGCGGGCGGCTGGCCTCCTGCAACCCGCGCGCGATCCACGAGGAACTCCGCCGCCTCGGCACCGGCCTGGAATCGGTCTGGGTCACCCTCGACGGCAACTTCCCCGCCCCCGAAGACTCCAGGCTGGTCCTGTACGGCAGCCGCGCGCACGCCGAAGCCCTGGCCACCGCCCGCTTCGTGGTCGGCAACCGCACCCAGCCCGTCTGGTTCACCAAACGACGCGGCCAGCGTTACCTCCAGACCTGGCACGGCACCCCGCTGAAACGCCTGGGCCACGACCTCGCCGGGCTGCCGTTCCAGCGCACCGAACTGCTCGACTGGATGGACCGCGACGCCCCCCAGTGGGACCTGCTGCTCTCCCCGAACCCGTTCTCGTCACCGATCCTGCGCCAGGCGTTCGGCTACCGCGGCGAGGTCGTCGAAGCGGGCTACCCGCGCAACGACCCGCTGTTCGCGCCGGACCGGGACGAACGCGCCCGCGAGATCCGGCGCCGGCTGGGCGTCCCCGCCGGCCACAAGGTCGTGCTCTACGCCCCGACCTGGCGCGACGACCTGCACGTCGGCCGCCGCCGCGGCTTCACCATGGAACTGGATCTACCCCGCCTCCAGCAGGCTCTGGGCGACGACCACACCTTCCTGGTCCGCGCCCACCACCTGATCACCCACCGCCCCCGCCTCCCGCACCCCACCATCGATGTCACGAAATATCCAGAAATCTCGGATTTGTATTTGGCGGCGGACGTGCTCGTCACCGACTACTCCTCGGCCATGTTCGACTTCGCCTGCACCGGCAAGCCGATGATCTTCTACACCTACGACCTGGAGCGCTACCGCGACGTCATCCGCGGCTTCTACTTCGACTTCGAACGGGAAGCCCCCGGCCCGCTGGTCCGCGACACCGATTCCCTCATCGACGCCCTCCGCTCCGACCACCCCGCCTACCCGGAGTTCCAGCGAAAGTTCTGCCCCTGGGACGACGGCCGGGCCGCAAAACGCGTGGTAGATCGTCTGCTCGGCTGAGCGGTGACATACATGGAGAAATGCTCCGATATTCTCCCCCGGTGAGCCGCCGCCGAAAGCAGAGTTCAGGTCACCCCGCCAAGCGCGCCGCCGTCAGGACCGCGACCCAGGAGCCCCCGCTGGTCCGCGCCGCGGCGGCCACTCCCGTCCTGCGCGGCCTGCGCGGCGTGGCCGCCTGGGTCGGCGAGGGCGTCGCCGTGACCGCCACCGGCCTGCCCCGTCCGGGCGACATTCCCGACCTGTGCCGCGTGCTCGGCATCGAGCCCCCGGCGGTCCGGATCCGCACCGCCGGCCGGGTGCCCTGGCTGATGTCGCTGTGGGCGGTCGCCCGCGCCGCTGACGTGATCCAGATCCGGGCCCGCAAGGCCCGCCCCGGCGAAGGACTCGGCGCCGACGCCCTGGAGACCTGGCGCAACGCCTTCGTCCGCACGGTCGACGGCAACGACGAGGAGTTCATCGAGGGCGCGGAAGGTGGCGCGCTGGTGGCGCTCCAGGTCCTCGCCAACGTGGAGCTGCCGCCCGGCACCGCCGTGGACGAGACCGCCCTGGACGCGACGATCAGGGCGGCCGCCGAAGCCGAAGGCGTGACCTTCGACGTCGGCGCCGGGCTGGACCTGCTCGCCTTCTTCGGCGCGGTCGTCCGCGAACCTGGCCGGGTCACCCTCACCCCGCTCGGCGCCCACCTGGTCACGGTCCTGCACGAGCTCACTCCGGCGTGATCGCCTCGAACGGGCTGGGCACCGGGTAGTACGCCTCCAGGAACCGGTGCGTCAGCGCGTCCTGCTCCGGCGTGGTGGCCGCGGTGTCGTTCAGGCAGTAGGCGTCGTGCTCCCGCGCCGCCAGCATCCGCCGCATCTTCGCCGGAGCCTTGCGCATCGCCAGGTCCACGTAGGTGTAGTGCACGGTCCCCGGGATCGCCCGCCCGCTCAGGTAGCCGTAGTAGTGCGCCAGCGACGACACCACCGCGATGTCGCTGCCGCGCCGGAACGCCGACCGGGTGGTCTCCTCGAACGCCTCCGCGAACCGGTCCTCCAGCTCGAACAGCAGCGACCGGCGCAGCGCGTACGGCACATGCTTCATCTTCTGGGTGAGTGTGCGCCCGCACAGCTCCTCCAGCAGCCGCCGGTTGTTCATCCCGGCCGCGTGCACCGGATTGTCCTCATACAGCGCGAACGGCACCTGGGCCGCCGACGGGAAGAACCGGGTGATCCCGTTCCCTTCGAAGAACATCTCCGGATAGAGCGGACGCCCCAGGAAGAAGTCATCGTTCAGGTACAGGAAATGCTCGGACAGCCCCTCGATCCGGTGCAGCTGCGCCTCGATGGCGTGCGAGTTGAACACCGGCAGCACGCCGGGATCCCGGAAGATCTCCTTGTGGTCCACGATCTGGATCCGGTCGTCCGGCCGCAGCCAGCTCGGCCGCTGCTGGTCGGTGACGATCCAGATCTTCCGCACCCACGGCGCGTACGTCATCAGTGACCGCAGCGAATACCGCAGTTCGTCCCGGCTGACGAAGCGCGCCTCGGTGGTCGCCAGCTCGCTCAGCCCGCCGGTCAGGGCCAGGTCGCGGCGCGCCCGCCAGACCGGATCGCCGCCGTCCACCCAGGTGTAGACGGCGTCGATCGGGAAATCGAGCTCGTCCACCAGCCGGTGCAGGAACTCCGGCCTGGTCGGATAGGTCCGCCCGCCGCCGGCCGCCAGCTGGACGAACAGTTCCTCCCGGCCGTCCACCGTGGCGCCGAGCACCGGCACCGCCTCGCACGCCCGGTTCGGCCGGGGCGCCACCAGCAGTTCGCCCTCGCGGTGCCAGAACTCCAGGTCGACGCCCGCCTCCGGCCCCAGCGTGAGGGTCCTGGACGGGGTGCTGAAGTAGCGGGCCAGCCGGATCACCCGGGCGTCGGCCAGGTCGTTGCGGCGGAGCGGGCGGACCCGGTCGCAGTCGGGCTGGCGCATTCCGTTGCGTCCGGCCGGGAGCCGGCCCGCGTACAGGCCGGGCCGGGCCAGCGCGGTCAGCGCGCGCGGCCGGTGCGAGGCCCGCACCGCCACCACCGGCGGGCGGCCGGCCAGCGGCCGGACGCAGAAGAAGGGCACGCCGGCCTCGGTCAGCGTCTGGCAGACCAGGTCGAACGTCTCGCGCACGGCCTGGAGCGGGCTCAGGTCGGCCCGGATCAGCGCGCTCCGCGGCGACGCCGTCTCGCGCGCGCCCAGCCGCCCCTGCAACTGTCGATACAACGTTCCCACAGGCATGGGTCTCCCCCCGAAGATTCTGGGACTCTAACCGACCTCCACCGCGGTTGGCAGGGGCTTTGCCCAGGTAGGGGCAACGGTCAAGAAGTGGCAACGAGATGCTCCGGCTGTCACCGAAGAAGCGGCTGGCGACTACCTGGCGTAGTCATTCTTACTGCATGGGGGGCTTCACGCTCGATGACATCAAGGCGGCGCGCAAGCCGAGAGACTCGTGGTGGACCGTATTTCTGGTTGATCCACTGGCCTGCCGTCTCGCGCTGCTCGTCGCCAATCACACTTCGATCACGCCCAACGGGCTGACCCGGCTGTCCATCCTGCTCGGGTTCGCGTCCGCGGGGTCTTTCGCCACCGGCCGGCTGGCCGTCGGGGCGCTGCTGTTCTATCTCAGCTTCACGGTCGACTGCATGGACGGGAAGATCGCGCGGCTGAAGGGGACCGGCACGCCGTTCGGGCTCTGGCTCGACTACGTGGGCGACCGGATCCGGGTTCTGTGCTGCGCGTTCGGCTTCGCCTACGGCCAGGGCCCTTCGGTCTTCTGGGTCGCGGCGACCACCGTGGTCCTGCTGGATCTGTTCCGTTATATGAACGCGCCGCAGGTCAACCGGGTCAGGGAGGCCACCAGGATGCTGGTCGCCGCCCGCGCGGGCAGCGACGTCGTCTTCGTGGAGGACGTGTTGCGGCTCTCGCCGCAGGCCCGGGTCGGGAACCTGGTCGCCACCCACGACCAGCCGCTGGTCGATCTGCACCGCGGCTGGCGGGCCAGGTTCCCCTGGTTCGACCGGTTCCGGATCTTCCTGGTCCGGCACCGGATCCGCACCCACGTGGTGGGCGGCATCGAGTTCCACGCCGCCGTCTTCGTGCTGGCGCCGCCGTTCGGGCCGTGGGCGATGGTGTGGGCGGCCGGGGTCGTCGGGGCGTTGCTGTTGTTGTTCGAGTCCGCATTGGTCTACCGGATATGGCTGGCTGCCCGGGAGGCCGGGCGAACCGTACCGGAAAGGGTGAAGGTTCTTGTCTGAGCGGCCGATTTTCATTGTCGGATGTCCTCGGTCCGGCACTACTTTGCTGCAGCTCATGCTGCACGCGCACCCGCGGGTGGCGGTGCCGCCGGAGACGCGGATCCTGGTGCAGGTCTACCGGGCCAGGCGCGGCTACGGCGACCTGCGGGAGACGAAGAACCGGCGGATGCTGGCCAGGAAGATCGCCAAGGGGTCCCGGACGCAGTTCGGCGACCTCGGCATCGACGCCGACGAGTTCATCAGGCGCGCGGTCGAAGGGCCGGGCAGCCTCGGGTCCGTCGTCGGCCTGGTCTACAAGATGTTCGCCGAGCGGCACGGGAAGGTCCGCTGGGGCGACAAGCGCCCGCCGTACATCCGGCATCTGGACGCGATCCTGGCCATGTTCCCTGACGCACAGATCGTGCATCTGATCAGGGACGGCCGGGACTGTGTGGCCTCGCTGAAGGAGATGCCCTGGTTCCAGGGGGACGTGTACGAGGCCGTGCACCGGTGGGCCGAGGCGATCGACGCCGGGCGGGGGCACAAGTTGCCCGCCGACAGTTACTACGAGCTGCGCTATGAGGAACTGTGCGCGGATCCGGCCGGTTCGCTGGGCGGGCTGTGCACGTTCCTGGGTGAGGAGTACGACCCGGCGATGCGGGAGCCGTACCGGGTGGCGGACGTGGTGCCGGAGCACAAGGACTGGCACACCAACACGCGGCAGCCGGTCACCACCACCAGGACCGGGAGCTGGGCGCAGCGGCTGGAGCCGTGGGAGGTGTCGCTCTGCGAGACCGTCCTGGGGAACCGGCTCACCGCCTACGGGTACGAGCTGAGCGGCGCGCCGGCGGCCACCCGCCGGGACGTGGCCGCCTACGAGAAGACGTCCAACACCTGGAAGCGCAAGTGGCGGCGGGTGGCGCTGACCGAGCGGATCAACCGGTTCCGCGAGCCCGGCCCGGTCGCCGCGCTGCTCACCGACACCCAGCGCGAGCTGGCGGGGATCGTGCGATGAAACGACTCGTCACGGGGGAGACGTACATGCCGGACCGGCCGATCTTCGTCATCGGCTGCCCGCGTTCGGGCACGACCATGCTGCAGCTGATGCTGCACTCGCATCCGCGGGTGGCCGTGCCGCCGGAGACCCGGTTCCTGGTCCCGGCCTACTTCGGCCGCCGCAAATACGGCGACCTGCGCGAACCGGTCAACCGCCAGGTGCTGGCCGAGTGGATCGCCACCGGCAGGGACACCAAGTTCCGCGAGCTCGGCATCGACCGGGCCGAGTTCATCGAGCAGGCCACCGAGGGCCCCGGCAGCCTCGGCTCGGTGATCGGCACGGTGTTCCGCAACTACGCGGCCAGGTTCGGCAAGCCGCGCTGGGGCGACAAGCGCCCCAGCTACTTCAAGCACGTCGACATCCTGCTGCGGATGTTCCCCGACGCCCAGTTCATCCACCTGATCAGGGACGGCCGGGACTGCGTGGCCTCGCTGAAGGAGATGCCCTGGTATCACCTGAGCAGCTTCCACGCGATCTCCAACTGGGCCGAGGCCATCGACTTCGGCCGCCGCACCGCGCAGCGGCTGCCCAAGGGCAGCTACCACGAGCTGCGGTACGAGGACCTGACCGCCGAACCCGAGCGGGCGCTGAAGCGGCTCTGCGCGTTCATCGGCGAGGAGTACGACCCCGCCATGTGCGAGCCCCGGCACGCCGCCCAGGTCGCGGTGCCGGCGCACAAGGTGTGGCACAGCAACACGCACAGCGCGGTCACCACCGCCAGGTCGGGCAGTTGGGCGCAGCGGCTGGAGCCGTGGGAGATCGCGCTCTGCGAGGAGGTGCTCGGGGACCGGCTCCAGTCCTACGGCTACGCCCTGAGCGGCGCGCCCAAGGCGGCGAGGGAACACGTCGCCGCCTACCGGGCGGCAGCGGCCAAACGCCGCACCGCGCGCTGGCGGAAGACCAACCGGGACCGGTTCAACCGGCTGCGCGAGCCCGGCCCGGTCGCGGCGCTGCTCACCGAGGGGCAGCGCAAGCTGGCCGGGCTGCCCCCGCGCGAGCTGGCGCTCAGCGGCGGAGGTGCGTGAACAGCTCCTCCCAGCGGTCCACCACGCGCGGCAGCTTGAACTGACGGGCGTGCTCCCGGGCGGCCGCGCCGAGCCGCTGCCGTTCCCGGGTGTCCGCCATCAGCGTGCCCAGCGCGGCAGTCAGCGCGGCCACATCCCCCGGCGGCGCGAGCAGGCCGGTCTCGCCGTCCCTGACCAGGGCGCGGATCCCGCCCGAGACGTCGTGGGCGACCGCGGGCAGCCCGTAGCTCGCGGCCTCGGCCAGCACCAGCGGCAACCCCTCATGGTCGCTGGACAGCGCCACCAGTGACGCGGCCCGGTACTCCTCGGCCATCTCCGCGGCCGGGATCCGGCCGCGGAAGCGCACCCGGTCCGCCACCCCCTCGGCGACCGCGTGCGCCCGCAACCGCCCCTCGTCCGGCCCGTCGCCGACCAGATGCAACTCCCAGCTCGACCGCCCGGTACGGCCGAAGGCCGTGATCAGCCGGTCGAACCGTTTGACCCCGGCCAGCCGCCCGACCGCCAGCACCCGGTGCCGGTCCAGTTCGGCGATCTCGGCCGGCCAGTCGGCGAGCGGGTTCGGGATGTCCCAGGTGTTGGGCAGCAGCGCCTGCTCGGCGAACCGCCAGGCGTCGTCAGGGCTGAGGAACACGGCCTGGTCGAGCTTGCCGTAGTGCGCCTTGACCGAGGCGTAGTGCCAGCAGGCGCGCGCGTGCGCGTACGAGCCGTGGTACTGGCCGATGCCCTGGTGCAGCCCGAGCAGGTCCTTCATCCGGGTGACGACCCCGGGGGAGGTCATCACCACGAAGCCCGGTTCGAGCGAGCCGACCAGCGCGGCCGTCCGCCGCCGGGCCCACCAGGCCGGTTCGGGGCCCGGACTGATCACGTGCCGGCTGTAGCGCGGGAAGCCGACGTAGGAGGCCGGGTCCGCGGCCCGGTGCAGGCCGACCACGTGCACGTCGTGGCCGCGCTCGGCCAGGCCCTGCGCGACCGTGTGCACCACCCGCTGGATGCCGCCGAGGGTGTCGGCGTCCATGCTGGCGAACACGACCGTGCTCATTGACGGACCTCCTCGCGGGGCACGGCCGAGGGCGTCGAAGGGCTCTCGCCCTCGAAGAACGCCGACACGATCCTGGCCGCCGCGTCGCCGCGCTCGTCCGCGCACCAGGTGGTCAGGAAGGCCGCGTACCGCTCCAGCCGGTACGGCTCCCGCAGCGCCGCCACGAGTTCCGCCGTGGTCCGCACGCACGGCCCGGGGGCGATCGCCGGGAGGTCGTAGTTGACGCCGCGTTCGGCCCGCCGGTACTCCTCCCAGTCGTCGATGAAGAACACCATCGGCTTGCCGGTCACGGCGAAGTCGCACATCAGCGAGGAGTAGTCGGTGACCAGGACGTCGGCGGCCAGCAGCAGATCGTTGACCTCGGGGTAGCCGCCGGCCGGGCGGACGAAGCCGCGCAGCCGTTCCGGCACCCGGTAGGTGTCGGCGGGGTGGGTGCGGAGCACGAGCACCCAGTCGCCAGCCAGGTGTTTGGCGAGGCCGGCCAGGTCGACGCGTACGGATTTGCCGGACATCTTGTCTTGGTCGCGGTAGGTGGGCGCGTAGAGCAGGATCTTCTTGTCGGCGGGGATCTCCAGTCGTTCCCGTACCCGCCGCACCGCCGCCGGGTCGCCCTTGACGAGCACGTCGCAGCGGGGGGAACCGAAGCGGAGCACCAGGCCGGCGTACTCGTTGGAGGGCACGAAGGTGCGCTCGAACTCGGCGCTGGGCGACACCAGGGCGTCCCAGCGGGCCACGTTCGCCCGCCACAGCTCCCTCGGTTCGGGGAAGTCGCCGCGCAGGTCGGGCGCGTCCAGGCCGATGGTCTTGATGCCCTGGCCGTGCCAGGTCTGCAGGTAGCGGGTGCCGGCCGGTTTCGGGAAGCCGAGCGGCATGCCGTGGCTGTCCACCCACCACCCCGCCCGCGCCATCGTCCACACGTGCCGCCAGCTCAGCCGCCGTACGGTGGTCACGTCGGCGGGGAAGGCGCCCTTCACCCGCGACCAGACGGCGGTCAGGCCGAGTTCGCGGCGGAGCAGTTCCTCGTGGATGTATCTGGGGTGGCCGGTGTAGCCCTTGCCCGCGTCGGCCTCGAACAGCACCAGGTCCTTGCGGCGCGGGACCACCTTGATCAGCTGCTTGTAGACGCCGAGTTTGATCTTCCGGGAGCCGAGGCGTTTGCGGGCTTTGGTCGGGAGGGCGCGCAGTTTGCGGGCGTGCGGTTTGAGCCATGGGGTGCGGGCGATCGTGCGGACCAGGTCGGTGCGCAGCCAGGTGAGCCGGAACAGGGCGGCGGGGCCGTCCGCGGCGGCCGTCACCCGGCGTCCGCGCAGGTTCACCGTCACCGGGTGGGCGGTCGGCGAGATCAGCAGCCGGTCGCTGGTGGTGTGTCCGTCCGCTGGGCGGGTGAACCCGATCCTCGGCTCATGGAACCCGACGAAGTCCTGAAATGTCGCTAGATCGAGGGTGAGTTTGGTCAGGTAGCTGCCGTCGGGGCGGTGTTTGGGCGCCAGCCGTACCGGACGATCGCCGATCGTCAGCGTGGCGTGGTGCTCCGGCCGGATCACCCGGAACGGGTCGTACGTCGTGATCGACAGGGTGAGGCGGGCGCCGCAGGCGGACATCTCGGTCACCTCGTGCCGGATCCGGGTCGCGGTGAACGGCAGGTCCGCCAGGCCCAGGGCCGTGATGTCCAGCGCCGGATCCGCGCGGTCGCCCCAGTAGGTCCGGCCGCCCTCGACCAGCACCCGCCGGGGCGGGGCCTTCGGGCCGGTCAGGCTGCTCGCGGCCAGTGCCAGTTCGTCGGCGCGGCCCTGCCGGATCAGCCCGCAGCAGACCCGCACCATCGGCTCCGCCTTGGCCAGCACGCCCGGAGCCAGGCGCTTCAGATAGGGCTCGACCACGGTCGCGAGCTCTTCCGCCCACCCCTCGTCGTGGTAGGGGAGCGCGTTCAGATACACTCGCAGGTCCTGCTTGACGAACCGGACCTGCCGGGCGGGCACCAGCTCTGCCAGCCCGTTGCGCCGCAGGATCTCGTCCGCGGCCTCGGCGGCGGCCACCCGCTGCCGGGCGTTGCCGACCTCGCGCAGGCTCAGCGAGATCGACTCGCCGCGACCGGCGGCCCTGCGCCAGTGGTAGACCACCCACGGGACCACGGCGAAGCGCTCGGCCGCCGCGTACAGATCCGCGGTGAACACGTGGTCCTCGTAGTGCAGGTCCTCCCGGAACCGCAGCTGGTGCCGCCGCAGGAAGTCCACCCGGTACAGCTTGTTGGTGGAGAACCCGTCCAGGAACAGCTCCGGCTCGGCCCTGATCCCCTCCACCACCCGGCGCGGCGTGAACAGTCCCGGATAGTAGCGTTCGATCTTCCCGCTGGCCTCGTACAGCCGGGAGATCTGCCCCGCCACGAAGTCGGACCCGGTTCTCTCGATCTCGGCCAGCAGGCTCTTGCAGGCATGCCGCGGCAACTCGTCGTCACTGTCGAGGAACATGATGAACGGCGCACGCGCCGCGTCGATGCCGTCGTTGCGTGGCGCCCCGCACCCGCCGCTGTTCCGCTCCCTGCGCACATACCGGACCCCCGGCAGCCGCCGCACGACCCGCTCGGTCCCATCCGAACTCGCGTCGTCCACGACGATGATCTCAAGATTCCGCAACGTCTGAGCGTAGAGCGACCGCACGGCCCTCCCCACCCGCCCAGCGTCGTTGTACGTGATCACAACAACACTGACATCCGGCCGCCCCAACATCCGAAATCCCCCACTCAACCCAAAGATCCTGAGTGGTCTGTTCCCTGAACTAAGCCCGGATCCGTCCCCCTCCCCAACCTCACACGCACTCTTTGCCGTGCCATTGGCCCTTCCACCAGGGCGGACATAGGTATAACTATAGTTCTTAGAACTATAGTTATACCTATGGAGAAGCCTGGGGAGATCTTCGATCGGGTGGCCGAATGGGCGGACCTGTCGGCCTTCGTGGCCGACCCGGCCGCGCTGCCACTGCTCGGCGTGGTGTCCGGCCGGCGCCGGCAGGGGAAGACCCTGCTGCTCGGCTCGCTCGTCGACGTGGCCGGTGGTCTCTATGTCGACGGCACCGAGGCGGTTCCCGCGGAGCAGCTGCACCGGATCGGGGAGATCGTCGGCACTCGTTTCGGCGCTCCCGGCCCCGTCCGCTTTCCGGACTGGCGGGCAGCCGTCGACGGAATCCTCGATCTCCCCGTCGACCGGCCGACCTCCGTGGTCATCGACGAGTTCCCGTACCTGGTCAAAGGCTCGCCCGAACTCCCCTCGATCCTGCAGTCGGCACTCGACCTCCGCCGCCGGACGGGAGGCCGGCCGGTGCGTCTCCTGCTGTGCGGTTCGGCGCTGAGCTTCATGGGACGCCTGCTGGGCGGCGGCGCGCCGTTGCGGGGGCGCGCCGGGCTCGAACTGGTCGTTCCCACGCTGGACTATCGCCTGGCCGCCGAGTTCTGGGGGATCGGCGATCCGTACCTGGCCGTCCTCACCCACGCGATCGTCGGAGGCACCCCCGCCTACCGGCGGGAGTACGTGCGCGGCGACGCTCCGGCGTCGCTCGCCGACTTCGACGCGTGGGTGCAGCGGGCCCCGCTCAACTCCTCGCTTCCGATCTTCCGCGAGGCCCGCTACCTCCTCGCCGAAGAGGTCGACTTCCGCGACCCCGCCCTCTACCACTCCGTCCTCGCCGCCGTCGCGGAAGGAAACAACACGCGGGGAGGCATCGCCGGCTGCCTGGAGCGCAAGGCGACCGACGTGGCTCACCCGCTGACCGTGCTGGAGGACGCGGGACTGCTGGCCAAGCAGGCCGACGTCTTCCGGCCCACCCGCCCGATCTACCGGATCACCGAGCCGCTGATCACCTTCTACCACGCGGTGATGCGCCCGGCCTGGCGCGAACTGGAACGCCGCCGCGCCGAGCAGGTATGGCGACGAAGCCGCCCCAGATTTCTCAGCCGCGTGGTCGGACCCCATTTCGAGGAACTCTGCCGTCAATGGGCGTCCGACTTCGCCGACCCCGACACCTGGGGCGGAGTAGCCGCCGACGTCGGACACGGGGTCGTCAACGACCCAGAACAGCGCACCACCCACGAGATCGACGTGGTCGTTCTGGGCGAGCACGACGGAGGCCCCCGCAAGGTCCTCGCCCTAGGCGAGGCCAAGTGGGGAGAGGTCATGGGAACCGGGCATATCGACCGGCTGACTCGCGTCCGCGATCTGCTCGGCCAACGCGGCTTCGACACGAGGACTACCCGGCTGACCTGCTACAGCGGCAAAGGCTTCACCGCTGAACTGATCGCAGCCGCAGGCAAGGACGACAGCCTCGTCTTGGTCGACGTGGCCCGCCTGTACTACGGCGAGTGAATTATTATTCGTGGAACTATAATAGTTGCATGGATAATAGCCTCCAGAAGCCGGAGCGGTTGTTCGGGCGGGTGCGGGAGTGGCGGGATCTAGCGGAGTTCGTCGAGTCGGGGCAGGCGGGGGCCACGCTCGGGCTGGTCTACGGGCGGCGGAGGCAGGGCAAGACGTTGATGCTGGAGCTGCTCGCCCGGGAGCTGGGGGGGTTCATGTTCGCCGCCACCCAGCAGAGCGAGCGGCAGAACCTGGCCGATCTTGGCGAGGCTTACGCGGAGTTCGTGGGGCTCCGTCAGCCGGTCGCGTTCGGGTCCTGGCGGGACGCGCTCGATGTCCTGCTGAGGCTGGGGGAGAAGCGGGCGACCCCGGTCATTATCGACGAGTTCCCCTATCTGGTCGGAACGAGTCCGGGGCTGCCGTCCTACCTGCAGCGGGCGCTCAGCCCGCTGGGGTTCGCGAAGGAGCACACCAGCACGCGGCTCATCCTGTGCGGGAGCGCCCTGACCACGATGACGCAGCTGCTGGGCGGCGGTGCTCCGCTGCGGGGCCGGGCCAACCTGGAGCTGGTCGTGCGGCCGTTCGGGTTCAGGGACGCGGCCGTCTTCTGGGGGATCGACGAGCCTGAGCTGGCGTTCCGGGTGCATGCGCTGGTCGGCGGCACCCCCGCCTACCTGGAGATGTGCGGTGGCGGCGGACCGGCGACGATCGAGGAGTTCGACGCGTGGGTGGCGCGGTGGCTGCTCAACCCGTCCTCGGTCATGTTCCGGGAAGGCGGGCTGCTCCTCCGGGAGGAGCCGTCGATCACCAATCCGACCTCGTACTCAGCGGTTCTGGCGGCGTTGAGCGCGGGGAACCATCGGCGGTCGGAGATCGCCAGCGCGCTCGGGCGGCCCAGCACGGCGCTCGCCCACATCCTGTCCGGGCTCCGCGGCATCGGGCTCATCGACCAGGTCGACGACGCGCTCCGGGACAAAAGGAGCGTGTTCCGGATCACGGAACCAGTGGTGCGGTTGCACCAGCTGCTGATCCAGCGGCATGAACCCGAACTGGTCGTGGGAAGGGCCGGGCAGGTCTGGGAGGGAAGCGCGGACACGGTCGCCAGCAAGATCTACGGCCCGCACTTCGAGGATCTGGCGCGCGAGTGGTGTCTCCGGCACGCGGCGCGGGAGACCCTCGGCGGTGCGGCGACGTGGGTCAGGCCCGCGGAGCTCCCCTGCCGGGAACACCGCACCGGACACGAGATCGACGTCGTGGTCACCGAGGCGGTCTCGTTCGCCGGGGAACGGGTGACCGCCATCGGCGAGGCCAAGGGAACCCGGGCACCGATGGACCTGTCGCAGCTGGGGCGGCTGGAACACCTGCGCGGGCTGCTACCGGACGGCAAGATCGACGGCACGGTCAAACTGCTGCTCTTCGGGCGTGGGGGGTTCACCCGAGAACTGCGGGATCTCGCGCTCGGACGGTCGGACGTGGAACTGATCGATCTGGACCGGCTGTACACCGGCGCCTGATCAGCGGTGGCGGGCGCGTCTGATCAGCCAGAAGACCAGGGCCAGGAGGCCGAGTGCGGCCAGGGCCGGGGCCAGGCGTTTGAGGACCGGGGCGCCGGCGATCTCCAGGAGGTCCAGGGCCTCCTCGTCCGGGGTGCGGGAGGTGCGGGAGGTGCCCGCCGGGTGGGCCTCGCGGGCCTGGCCCTCCTCGGTGAGCGGGGTCTGGCGCGGGGTCGGTACGGCGGTCAGGTGCCGGGGGTGCTCGTCCTGGTCGGGGGCCGAGGCCTGGCGGGGGATCTCGGGCGCGGGCTGCGGGACCGGGACGGGCTCGGGGGAGCCCTCCTGGAGGATGCCGGCCAGGTTGACGGCGAACCGGTCGATCAGGCGGGAGCCGACCTCGTTCATGACGCCGCGGCCGAACTGGGCGGGGCGGCCGGTGACGTTGAAGGACGTCTCCACGGTCACCCGGGTGGTGTCGCCCTCGGCGATGAGACGCGCGGCGACGGTGGCGCTGGCCGTGCCCGCGCCGCGGGCCTCCTTGCCCGAAGCCCTGAGGGTGAGGGTGTGCGCGTCCTTGTCGACGTCCTCGAAGGTCGCGGCACCGTGGTAGGTGACCGTGATCGGACCCACCTTGACGCGCATCTTGCCCGTCACGGTGTCACCCTCCACGGAATCGAGCGACGCGCCGGGGAGGCACGGGGCCACCCGCTCGGCGTCCAGCAGCACCGCCCAGGCCTGCTCGACCGGGACCGGCACGGTGAACTCGTGCTCGAACCGCATCGCCATGGCTCGACTCCGTTTCTCTCTTTCCTTGACACTACGACCGGGCGCGTACGTACCGCCACCCCGGGTTGATCAGGCGGCGGCCCCCGCGACGCGCCGCTCCACAGAGAAGACCGGGTATCACCAGGTCACCGGCCACGCGGACACTTGTGAACGTACGCCGGTGAGTGTCACGGCCAATCCCCCATGCCGGTCCTCGCCGATCACATGACCGAATGTGTGCCCTACCGTTTACGGAAGGCTTTGCTGAGAATGCCGATGAATCCGGCGAAGCCGAGGCCGATCAGCAGGATCGGGACCATGATCACGGGGTCCGGGAGCGGCGGGGTCAGGTAGCGGATCCCGAACCCGATGAACAGCAGGCCGCAGAGCAGGGCCAGCCAATCGGTCCGGTGCCCCTGCCGGGGCTTCTTCGGCCTCTCGGCGGGCTCCATGGGCGTCGCCCAGACGTTCGGCTCCTCGTCCATGTGCTCCGTCCAGGCCTGGGCCCGCGCCTCAGCTCGGGCCCGGAGCCGCTCCTCACGCCGCACGGCGCACCTCCACGTCGCCGATACCGGCCTTGACGTGCAGTTCGATCGTGGAGGCGTCCCCGTCGCCGCGGACCTCCGGGTCCAGGACCCGGTTGACGGTCACGTCCGCGCCGTTGTCCACCCGGTGGTCGATCTTGATATCGCCGAGCCGGGTGTAGGCGAACACCTCCACCCGCGCGGTCGGTGGCAGCACGACGGTCAGCTGCCCGACCGAGATGGTGGCGTCGAATCTGGTCCTGCCGCCCGGGACCAGCTTCACATCACTGAGGTCCAGCCGCCCTTCCCCGATGCCGACCGTGTAACTCCGGCTCGACTGCGAGATGTCGATCGGGTGCCAGTTGTAGCTGCCGACCTTCTTCGGGAGGCCGCTCACACTCGAACCGGCGACCAGCACCAGGGACACGATCGTGCCCGCCGCGACCAGGGCCGCGCCCCGGCCGAACCAGGTGGCCACGAGCAGGCCCGCGCCGATCGTGACCAGCACGGCCCCGCCGACCACCGGCAAACTGATCGAACCGGTCCCGGACTGCTGGACCGCGACCATGATCCCTCCAACGATGAACGCCAGGCAGATGGTGAGTCCGCCGATGAATGACTTGGGCCGCTTCTGCTTGATCTTCGGCAGCCTGACTTCGGGCCGCTCCGGCACTTTCGGCGCGTACGGCCCGCGCGGGGCGAACGGCTCTCCCGTGTACGGCTGTTGCGCGGGGCGCGGGGCGGTGGGAGGAGCTGCCTTCGGGGCGGTGGGC
>NZ_BLAD01000044.1:119805-206348 GCF_009687845.1 Acrocarpospora corrugata | reverse complement strand
TGGGTCGCGCTGACGGAGGCTTTCTCGCCATTCGTGATGATCACCTGCCCGCCTGGTGCCGGTGGGACCGACCAGGCGGTGGGGTAGATACCGCAGGCGCAGTGTCTGAGCGGTCGTTCAGCCGAGCTGCCGGAGTGATCGTCGGGTCGGTGATCGCCGTGTCGTCGACCAGGAAGAACGCCTTCGACAGGATCACCGACAGCGTCCCCCCGTCCTCCTCGAACGGCAGGAACACCGATCCGGCCGCGCCGGGACGATGCACGGGTACGTGTCGTTGGGCTCCATCAGGATGTTCGCCGTCGTAGTCCCTTTCACGGAGTGTTTGGGCGTCGCCAGCCGCGAAGAGGAGTTCATCCATCAGGTCAGCTTCAGGGCTGTCGCAAAGTTCGCTTCATAACGGAGGACCTGCATCCAGGTCGCCGATCTTCTCGGCGAACACCCTCGCGGACGGCAGAGCGACCGTGGTCTTCCACCTCCGTTTGGACATGCAGCGCTTTCCATGGCGCACTGACACGTTTCTTGCTGGCACCCCTCGTCGGTGGGGCGGGCGGGTTAGGATCGCAGCGTCCTTCGGGGGGAATGCGAAGGAGAGGGGCAGTGGTGGAGATCGCTGAGATGGCTGCGCTGGTGGTCCCGTACATCACGGCCGCGGTCGGCGCCTATGGGGCGGCGGTGTGGACCAAGACCCAGGAGTTGGCGGCGGAGGAGACGGCCGGGTGGGGGCGGCGGATGCTGCAGCGGCTGGCCGGGCGCCCTGAGTCGCGGCCGGCGTTGGAGAGTGCGGTCGCCGACGTTGAAGCCGACGCGAACGACGGCGACGCGGTGGCGGCGCTGCGGATGCAGGTGAAAAAGGCGCTGGCGGCTGATCCGGAGCTGGCGGCCGAGATCGCGACGATGCTGGCGGCGGCTTCGCCGGTGACCGCGGGTGCGGGCAGTCAGGTGATCTCCGGCAGTCACATCGTTGGGGATGTGAATCAGATCGGCTCGGCCCGTGATGTGTCGATCACCGGCCGGGGCGGCGTCTCGGTGCGTGGGAACAACTCCGGGATCGTCTCGACCGGGGACGGGGCGCGCAACGTGCAGATGAACGCGGAGGCGTCGGGGCAGGGCCGGGTGTATCAGGCCGGCGGTGACCAGACCGTAAACGAGTGATGATCGCCCGGCCTGCTGATCCCCCGGGACGAAGGGGACGCCTCCAGCCGGATGGAGGCGTCGGTCTCGGGGCAGGGCCGGGTGTATCGGGCCGGAGGCGACTAGACCGTCCATGAGAGCACATCAACGTGATCGGCACTGGCCTGCCCGATCTCCCCACCGGAGTCCGGCCGCTTCGCATCCTGATCAGCCTGACCGTGACGACGACCCCACCCGAGTAATCAGCCGAAGACGGCCCAGCGCTACCCGGCGCATACGGCCGGCGTCGGGGGCCTGCCATTGAGGCATCGCCTGACCCGGGAGAATAGTTGGATGTCCCAGTCATCGCCTCCGCTGTCAGACAGATGGTCGGTCGCACCTTCCACTGCCACCGACTGGCTGCGAGAACTCGCCGGCGACGGCCTCACCGGCTTCATGCCGCCGGCACTCCCGGATGCAGGCTGGGTGCTGAACTCCATGTACGAGCACGATCAGGCCCCTGCCGATATCTCCTACGACGAAGTTCACCGCGCCGCGATCGCGGACGGAAGCGTGCCCCCCGAGATCGTCGGTGGCATCGACATGAACACTGTGGGAACCGTCATCGGAGGAGGTCTAGGCCGCGCCCAGCACCCCGGGCCCGGCTGGAGGCGGCTACGCTGGGCCGAACTTGCGCGACGCAGCGGCGACCCGGTAGTCCCCGACGGCCTCCTGCCTTGCTACCGCTGCTTCCCTTCCGTCCCTATCAACGGCAGCTGGCCCGTCTCGATCGCTCCGCCAACCGAGGGCAGCATGGACCGCGAGACCTGGAACCACCTGATCGGCCTGCTCTGTGCCCATAGTCCTGCGGGTGCGGACACGCGCTGTTTGGCCTACTACAGTCCCCTGATGCTCGGGGCTACCGATTTCGAAAACCTCCATGTGCGTGCGGGTCGCCTCGGCGATGCCGAGATCTTGTACGACAACCCCGAGGTCGACTTCAGCCCATCCAACTTCTGGCCTGAGGACCGCTCATGGATCATCTGCACTGACTACGACCTGTGGGCCACCAAGGTGGCCGGGCCCACCTCGCTCATCGACGCACTGCTGAAAGACTCCGAGATCGAAGCGGTACGGCTGCCCTGGGCGCAATGACTGGCGCCGTAAGGAGACCGCTAGGTACTTCAGGGACGCCGGAAAGTTCGTCGGCCGCAGCCCTATGATCACCGGGTGGCTTTGCCGAGGATCGCAACGATCGTCCTGATGCTCGCCCTGACGGCCGGCTGCGGAGGCGGCGATGCGGTCACGGCGCGAACGCCCGCCGAGGCGGTGACTCAGCGGATGACGGGCTCAACCGGTGTGAAGGTCGCCAGGCTCGTCCGCCTGGATTACGGGGAGAGCGTGTTCACCCCTCCAGCGGAGGACGACTACATCGTGCCGGTCGACATCGGCGAATACAACGAGAGCCGTACCACTGGAGCGCTCGGCGCGACCGCCTCCGACCTGACCGCGACCCACTACCAAACCAACGTCCCCGATGAGCTGAAAGGCATTTTCCCGACCGACCTGTCCTCCATGACGACCCGGACGATCTCGATCGCAGGCTCCGGCACCTACAGGTACCGGGCTGATCGGCAGGATGTCCCCGCGGGCAAGTCCTGGCTTCACAGCCGCAACTCCGAGTGTGAGCAATTGTTGCGCGCTATCGACTCGCTCAGCGTACGCGGCCTCGTCTCACCCGAGGTGCTGCGAAAGCTGGCGGCCCCGGCTCCCTCTCCGGGGGAGGTCATCGACGGAGTCGTCACCGTCGTGCACGCCGGGAGCGGCTCGCAGGCGGAATTCGGCATCGAGATTCCATACGGCGATCCCGTATGGCCAAGCGGCTGCGCGAGCAGTTCGGCTCGATACAGATCTCCTGGCAGTTGTGGGTCGGACCGGACCGGCTTCCCCGTCGAGTGCGCCTCACCTCGACCGATCCCATGGCCCAGGACGGCCAGCCCGGGACCATTGTGACCGAGGTCGAATTCACCGACTGGGGCAGCGATGTGCTCATCGACTCCCCGCCGCCCGACCAGGTGCACGAGACCGGGGCCTGTCTTGGCCTGGAGCCACACTGAGCCGTCGGAGCTCGGTCAGCCATCGCTCGCATCGCCGGCTGAGCTTGAAGCTGAGGCCCACCATCAACGCCGTCGCGATCGGGCTCCCCGCCGCAGGGACAGGATTCGCGGTCACCAGTTAATCGCCCTGCTTCTGGGACGGGCCGAGCAGGTCCCACCGATTACCGGCGACGTCGAGAAACACGACCACATTCCCGTAGGGTTCCGCCCGTGGTGAGGTGACGAACTGGACCCCTGCGGCCCGCATTCGCTCGTAGGCGTCATCGAAATCGCCCACCCGCAGAAAGAATCCGACCCGACCGGCGACCTGATCCCCGAGGGCCTCCACCTGGCGCTCACCGTCCGCCTGAGCCAGCAGAACGCCTGTCCCGCCCTCAGGAGGACGAACGACGACCCACCGTTTGGGACGGCCATCGTTGGTCAGCGAGGGCGAGTCCTCCACCAGCTCGAATCCCAGGACGTCGACGAAGAACGAGATCGCCTGGTCGTATTCCGGAACGATGATGGTAACCAGCTCGATGCGCACCACCGTGATCCTAAGAGTGGCGGCCACCTTCGTCACATGATCTCAGGGCTCTCCCAGGTGTTGTTCACCCTCACGTAAGAGAGCACCTCTACCTTCGCTGACCATGAACTGGAAGCACAAGGTCAACTCGACCTTGAAGGATTTGACCGGGTACACGATCAAGCGGTCGGTGCTGATCCCGCCGCCGCCCCCCGTCGCTCCGCCGGTCGTGTCCACGCGGGCCCCCGGCGACGTCGTGCGGCCGCCCGCCGATCCCGCCGTCGACCGGCTGCTGAGCGAACCGGTGTTCGTGCTCTCGTCCGTACGCTCCGGGTCGACGTTGCTGCGGGTGATGCTGAACTGCCATTCCCAGATCCACGCCCCGCACGAGCTGCACATCCGCCGTCTCGCGGTCGACCTGCCGACCGAGCCGCTGCGGCAGGCGATGGACGCGCTCGGCCACAGCCAGAGCGACATCGAGCACATCCTCTGGGACCGCATGCTCCACCGCGAACTGGTCAAAAGCGGGAAGAAGATCCTGGTCGAGAAGACCCCGAGCAACGTCTTCGCCTGGAAGCGCATCCTGACCTGCTGGCCGGACGCCCGCATCATCTTCCTGATCAGGCACCCGATGTCGATCGCGCAGTCCTGGCACGAGGCCGATCCGGAGCGGCGTCCCATGGAGGAGGCGCTCCGGCACACGCTCAACTACATGACCTACCTGGAGGAGGCGCGGCAGCGGCTGCCCGGCCTCACGGTCCGCTACGAGAGCCTCACCGAGAGCCCGGCCACCGAGCTCGGGCGGATCTGCGAATTCCTGGGGGCCGGATGGGAGCCGGGCATGCTCCAGTACGGCGACCGCGGCGAGGAGTTCGTCAAGGGCATCGGCGACTGGCGGGAGAAGATCAGATCCGGTACGGTCCAGCACGGCAGGCCCCTTCCGGCCGCCGAAGACGTCCCCGAGATCCTGCACGACATGTGCCGCACATGGAACTACCTGTAACGCCGTGAACCAGCCCCACCACCAGAAACAAGGATCAATGCTGCCCACCACCAGACGTGGATTCCTAGCGGGCACGGGAGGCGTGCTCGCGGCCGGGCTCGCCTCCGCGAGCTCGGCCGGGACGGCGGCGGCGCGTGCCCGCACCCCGCTCAACTTCGTCATCGTCCTCGCCGACGACATGGGCTGGGGTGAGATCGGCTGTTACGGGCAGCGCAAGATCGTGACCCCCCACCTCGACCGCCTGGCGGCCGAGGGCGTCCGGTTCACCAGCGCGTACGCCGGTTCCTCGCTGTGCGCGCCGTCCCGCTGCGCGCTGCTGACCGGCCTGCACACCGGGCACGGCACCGTGCGCGAGAACCCGGAGGGCGGGCCGCAGCGCTCCCTCGGCGCCGCCGACCTCACTTTCGCGGAGCTGGTCAGGCTGGCCGGCTACCGGACGGCCCTGCTGGGCAAGTGGGGATTCGGCCCCGAGGCTCCGGGCCAGGACTCCCACCCCAACGTCCGGGGATACGACGAGTTCTTCGGTTACATCACCCACAGCCACGCCCATCAGTACTGGCCGTCCTACCTGTGGCACAACGGGGACAAGGTCGCCGTCGACGGCCGGACGTACGCGCCCGATCTGCTCCGCGACCGGGCCGTCTCGTTCATCAAGGAGGCCGCCGGGCAGCCTTTCCTGCTGCACTTCGCCACCAACCTGCCGCACTCCCCGAGCGAGATCCCGGGCGACAGCGGCCGGTACGCGCACGAGCCGTGGACCCGCCCCAACCGCCGCCACGCCGCCCAGGTGACCCGGCTGGACTCGCATGTCGGCGACATCGTCCAGGCGCTCCGCGACGCCGGCGTGGCGGACTCGACGGTGCTGCTGTTCACCGCCGACAACGGGCCGCACCACGAGAAGGGCGTCGACCCGGCGATCTTCGACTCGAACGGGCCGTTCCGCGGGGTCAAGCGCCAGCTCTACGACGGCGGCATCCGGGTCCCCATGATCGCCTGGTCGCCGTCTCTCGCCGCGAAGGTCGTGCACGAGCCGGTGGCGCTGTGGGACGTTCTGCCGACGCTCGCCGACTTCGCCCGGATCCCCGTTCCGGCCAACCTGGACGGGAAGTCGTTCCGCCCCCTGCTGACCGGCTCCCGCTACTCCGGTCATGAGTTCCTGCTGTGGAACCGGCCGCGCAAGATGCAGGCGATCAGGCGCGGCCACTGGAAGCTGCTCCGCTTCGCCCCGCACATCGCCGGCGCCGGCCCAGAAGGCCGCATCGAGCTGTACGACCTGCGCGGCGACCGCGGCGAACGCCACAACGTCGCCGCGAACCATCCACAGCTCGTCACCGAACTCACCGAACTCCTGGACCGGTCGATCGGCCCCGATCCGCGGGTGCCGTACGGCCTGCGGGTCCGGGAGGAGGCGGGCGAACTGGCGGCGACCCTGGTCAACGGCTCGGCGACCCCGTGGCGGAAGGTACGGCTGAGCCTCCCCGGCGGCCTGAGCGAAGGCTCCGGCGCGCAGGCGGACGAACTGGCGCCCGGGGAGTCCCTCACGGCCACGTTCCCCCTGACCGCCCGGGACGACTTCGCCCAGGCGAAATTCACCGCGAACGGCCGGGCGGTGATGTTCCGGGCCCGAGTTCCGGGCTGATCCCCGCAATGCCATCAAACGATGGCTTGCCTCCCCGCCGCGGGTGCTTCTCTGACCGTTGGGAGTAACGGCGAGGGAGGTCCCTGATGTCCTACGAAACAGACGAGCTGAGGCCAGGCAGGAACTCGGACCGGAGCGCGGTGACGGTCGCCGTCATCGGCGCCGTCGCCTCCGTCGTGGTGGGCCTGCTCACGGTGGTCGGGGCAACCCTTTTCAAGGGCTCGGACGAAGTGCCGTCGCCCGTCCCCGCGCCCACCACGTCGGCACCGGCCACGCCGACGACCGGTTCCCCGACCCCGGCTCCCAAGCCGTCCCCGTCGCCCACCGGGCCGCCCGTCAGGCGATCGGGGGACATCGCCATGAAGGCGGGCTTGGGCTACGACCTGGATTCCCTGGCGTCGAATTGGAAGCCGACCGACGGCAATTGGTACGAAATCCAGGACCTCGGTTACTTCTCGGGCAATGGTGGCCACATCCTCGGCCCGCGAAATGACGGAAAACGGGTCGCGGTGCTCGGCGAGTCAGACGCACCCGGATACACGGACTGCACCAAAGCCAAATACCACCGCGCGGATGAACTCTTCGCCAGCAACGAGCGGATCAGCGGTGGCCGGGCCATCTGCGTCGTCACCTCGGCCGACCGGTACGCACTGCTGAAGATCACCAGCAGCACCTCCAACCAAGTTAAAGCGGAAGTCACTGTCTGGCAGTGAGAAAGGGGTCCACCACCTGGTTTGGCGACTCGCTCGTCAATCCCGAACTCGGCAAGGTGGTCGGCCTGATCTCCAAGTACCCGCCGCCCGGCACCGACCTCACCCCCGGCCACTTCGGCAAGATCGACGTGCTGCGCACGGCCAGTAAGGGCTGGTGCAAGTTGTCGTTGAGGCCACCAGGGGTGTGCCCGACTGGTCGGGGGCGGATCTGATCGTCGCGACCGCGCGTCGTGCCGGGCAGGCGGTCCGCGGCCACACGCTGGTGTGGGGGGAGGGCATCCCCGCGTGGGTCACCGGTGGCGGCTTCACCGCAGCCAGCTCCGGGCGATCCTGCGGGAGCACGTGACCGTCCAGGTGACCCGATACCGCGGCAAAGTGGCGTCCTGGGACGTGGTGAACGAGGTGCTGGCCGAGGACGGCACCCTCGCCGACACCTTCTGGCCGCGCCGGCTGGGCCCCGGATACATCGCGGACGCGTTCCGCTGGGCGCACCAGGCCGACCCCAAGGCCAGGCTCTACCTCAACGAGTACGACCTGGAGACCTCGGCGGCCAAGCGCGCGGGCGCGCTGGACCTGGTGACGCGGCTGCGCCGGACCGGCGTCCCGGTTCACGGCGTCGGCGTGCAGGCGCACCTCAGCGTGGAGCTGGGCCTGCCCGCCGAGCTGGCCGGCGCACTGCGGCGCTTCTCCGACTCCGGGTTCGACGTCGCGATCACCGAGCTCGACGTGCGGATGGTGCTCCCGGCGACTTCGCGCAAGCTGGCGGCTCAGGCGGCGATCTACCAGGGCGCCTTCGACGCCTGCGCGCGGGCCCGCCGCTGCGTCGAGTTCACCACCTGGGGTTTCACCGACAGGCACTCCTGGATCCCGGAGTTCCTCCCCGGCCAAGGCGCCGCGCCTGACGCCGAAACCCGCGTACCCGAGCCTGGTCGGCAGAACCGGCCCAGATAGCGATCAGGGCTTGCGTGTGTAGAGGCCGGCCTTGCGGCGCATCTCGTTGGACTTGGCGATGGCGTTGCCGTCGGCCCGGTTGGTGCTGGCCGACTCCGGACGCAGCCGCACCTTTTCGCCTGCCTGGGTCTGGGACAGGGGGGAGCGGTGCCCCACGTCGTATTTGCCCGGGCCATGGTAGAACTCGCCCTTCTGCTGGGCGACCTCGCGCATCTTCTTGGTGACGCCGCGGTAGCTGCCGGGCTTGAGGTTGACCTTGGGTGCGCGGGCCTCGCCGGCCCGGGTCGCGATCTTGTCGATCGGCAGGATGTTCACGGTGGGGACGTCCGGCACGACGTCCTTGGCCGCGGAGGCCGCCGCTTTCGCGCCGCCGCCTCCGGTGGTGGCGGCTTTGGTCCCGGCGGCGGCCTCCTCGGCCGCCTCCAGGACTCGCCCGGCTTCCACGCCCGCGCCCGGTCCGCCCGCGCCGACGAACATGAAGGCCGGCGCCCGTACGGCCCGGCGGAGAAACGGGGTGGCGACCTCCACGGCTTTGCCGACGCCTAGTGTGGCCACTTCCAGGACCAGGTTCTTGCCCAGTTCCTTGCCGACTTCGGCGGCGCCCCCGTAGTGCTCGTCCGTCTTGAACTGGGGGCCGCCGACCCAGCTGGCGGGGCCGTTCCACAGGCCCTTGCCGAACTGGACGACGTCGCCGACCTCGATGTGGCCCATGCCCTCCGCGCGCCGCAGCGCCTCCGGATCGGAGACGGCCGGTTCGAACTCGGGCTTCTTGGGGGCGGGTGGCGGCGGGGGAGGCGGCGGCGGTGGGGGAGCGGGTTTGGCGGCCTTCGAGGGGATGCTGGAGGGCCCGGACAGGCTGGCGGCCGGGATGCTGGACGCGGGGGCGCCGCCGTCCGGGTCGATCCAGGTCAGCGGGGTCGGCTGGCCGCTGGGCGTGAGGATCGGGGTGCCTTCCGTGCCGGTCGGGTCGGTGTTGCCGATCGGGTTGTCGTGCGCGTATCGGTAGAGGTTGGTGCCGTCGGCCAGGCCGCGTGGATCGCAGCTCGCCCACCGCCCGAGCCACGGCGCGTAGTAGCGGGCGCCGTGGTAGCTCAGGCCGGTCTCCTCGTCGCGCTCCTTGCCGGTGAAGCGGTAACGCTTCGGGGATTCGACCTGGCCGCTCACGGCCTGGTACGACGTGCTGCCGTACGGCGTGAACTCCTCATAGGACAGCACCCGGGCCTGGCCGTCGAGTTCGAGGCGGGCCGAGCCGAGCCGGTCGCCGAACTGGAACCGGATCAGCTGGTCCGGCCCGGCGGTGCCGAGGGTGCGCGTCTCGATCATGGCCAGGCGGCGGCCGTCGTGCGTGAGGTGCGTCGTCTCGCGTTCGAACGCGGCGGCGCCGTTCTGGGTCCGCCGGTAGATCTCGAAGTCGCCCAGGTAGAGCCGCTCCTCGACCAGGCCGGACGGCTTCTCCCAGACCTTGCGCACCCGTTCGCCGTCGGCGTCGTAGACGTAGTGGACGGCGCCGCCTCCCTCCAGGTCGCTCCGGACCAGCTGGTCGAAATGGTCCCAGAACAGGTTGGCGTCCGGGCCGCGCAGGTGCGGCATCCGGGTGGCGTTGCCGTGCGCGTCGTAGGCGTACCGCTCGGGGGTCGCCGCGTCGTCCTGGCCGGTCACCGTGCTGGTGAGGCGGTCACTCGGGGAGCCGTCGAGGGAGCTGGGTTCCGCGTAGTCGTAGCGGCGGGTCCAGCCGGAGGAGCCGGTGTGCCGCATGGTGAGGATATTGCCCGCGGCGTCGTAGCCGTACCGCTCGGTGTAGCGGCCCATCGCGGCGCCGTCGCCCGGGTGCGGCAGCCGCAGGCGCGGCGCGTCGCCGGGGGAGTGCGGGATCGGCGCCTGGTTCTGCCCCAGGTGCTCGCGGCCGGTGGCCTCGATCAGCCGGTAGATCGCGTCATAGGTGAAGTCGGCGGCGGGCTCGACCAGCCGGCCGGCGAAGAAGATCCGCTGCTGGGCGTCGTCGCGCTGGTGGACGAGGTTGCCGGCCGGGTCGTAGGTGTAGCCGAGGTCCTGCACCGGGTTCGCGTCGGCGGGGAAGCCCGTCCGCGTCGTGAGCATGCGGGTGAGCCGGAACGTGCGCGGATCATAGGTGTACGACGTGGTCGCGCCGTTGCCGTAGTCGATCCGCACCCGCCGGCCCAGCGCGTCGTAGTCGACGGCGGTGACGAACGGCGTCGGCACGCCGCGGAGGTCGGCGTCCAGGCGCGCGACCAGACCGGCCTCGTCGTACGCCGTCCTGACCACGGTCGCCGCCATCGACGGCGTGTGCGGCGTGGACCTGGCGAGCGGCCGGTCGAGCGCGTCGTAGCTGGTCGTGGACGTGTAGCCGGCCGTTTCCAGGAAGGGGGCCAGCGCGGCCTCCAGGTTCTCGTCCGGGAGGTCAGGCCAGCCGACCGTCTCCCGGTATCGGGTTCCGTTCGTGAGCCGGCGGGTGGTCCGCAGCGGGTTGCCCTTGAAGTCGTGTTCCTCCGTCGTGAGGGCTCCGGCCTGGTCGAGGCGCAGGTAGGCGACGCCGCGCAGGTTGCGTTCGACTGCCTCGGGGTGCCGCTCGCCGTAGACCAGGCGTTCGACCAGCCGTTCGCCGTCCGGGCCGGAGACGAAGGTCCGCAGCGGGCGGCGGAGCAGGTCGTATTCGGTACGGAAGACGTGGCCGCGCTGGTCCCACGCGCGCAGCGGCTGCCCGAGCACGTCGCTCAGCAGCCAGCGGGCGCCGCGGTCCATGCCGTGCTGGTGGATCCGGTGGCCCATCAGGTCGTGCCGGTAGCGCATGACCACCCGGCCCGCCGCGTCCAGGACGGCCCGCTGGTTGCCCTCGATGTCGAGCTGGGTGGTGGTCGTCAGGAGCAGATGCCGGTCCGGATGGTCAGGGTCGGGGCCGTTGTCGGCGACGTTCTGGACGGGCCGTCCGAGCACGTCGACATGGGCGGCGGCCGGGGTGCGGGCGTGGGCGGCGGCCTTCGCGGCGGCGGAACGCTCCTCGGGGCCCAGGTCCCCGTTCTCGCGTTCGCCGTGCCAGGTGCGCCACCCGTCCGGCAGACCGGCGAAGAACCCCGCCACATATCCGGAAATATCCGGATCGGTGCGGGGGTCGTCGAGCACCGTGTCGTTCGCGTCCCACGTGACGTGCCGCCAGGGGTCGAAGACCGACTTCTGGTAACTGCGGTCGGGATGCAGGGTGGCGACGACCCGGCCGAGCGGGTCGTAGAACACGACGGGGCTGACCCCGGCCCGCACGCCGGACTCGAAGCGGTGGGTCGCGCTGAAGAACGGCTCGAACGTGCGGACGGGCAGGCCCTTGTTGTTGTGGACGGTCCAGCCGCTGACCACCCAGCGCCCCGCCCCGGCCCGCCGCTTGTTCTGCACGTTCCGGCCGAGCCCGTCCGAGTAGGAGAGGCTGAGCTGCACCCTCGTCGGGGTGCCCGCCGGCAGGTCGGCGTCGTGCGTCTCCCGGGCGAGCGTGCACACGGCGGCGGGCTGTCCGGGGGTCCGCCGGTGGGCGAACACGTCGTAGACCAGCCGGGTGGTCGCCCGGCCGAGCAGGGCGGCGGGATCGGCCGGCGGCGCGTCCAGGAACGCGGCGATCTCCGCGTCGGTCAGATCGGGTTCGAGCCCGTCGAGCGTGTCACCCACGTCCTGGCCGGGCTTGCCGCGCACGGCGGTCGCGACCACCATCCCGAGGCAGTCGAAGGCGACCTGGGTCCTGTTGCCGTTCGGGTCCGTGATCAGGCTGGGCTGCAGGACCCGGTAGTCGTTGCCGGGCCTGGCCGGGTCGCGCTCGCCGACGGTGACCCGGTTGCCGGCCGCGTCCCGGGTCTCGGCGATCAGCAGGTCGTGCTCGTCGTAGCGGATGAAGCTCGCGTTCTGGAACGGATCCCGCGTACGACATGGCAGGAAAAAATGGTCCTTCGCATGGCTGAACTCCTGCGCGGCCGTGTCGCCGTCGTCTGGCGACAGGAAGACCCGGCCGGACGGAACCCACCAGAGCCCGTCCTGGTCGGCGGGGAATCCGGCGTCGTGGCTCGACAGGTAGCCGCCCGTGCGCAGGACGCCGCCGGGGTCCGGCAGCAGGGCGACGCCGTCGCGCCGGAAGACCTGGTCGAGCAGCCCGGTGGTGAGCGTCAGCGTGTAGGTCTCGCCGGGCAGAGCCCTCGGCTCCAGGTCGCCGAGCGGCAGCAGCGCGGACAGGTCGTCGGCCCGGTAGCGGACGCGGGTCCACTCGATCGGGCGGCGGCGCCTGCTCCCGGCCGCCGTCTCGTGGTAGCCGACCTCCGCCTCGAAGACGGCCAGGGGACGGCCCGACGCCGGATCGGGTCCGGCGAAATCGCCCGGCAGGTACAGCGGGCCGGTCAGCGGATAGCCGGTCAGCTCGAAGACGCGGGTCTGCGCGGGCAGCGGGGTGCGGTGGTCGTCCGGGCTGAGCACCGGCCCGGTCAGGGTGTTCTCGGTGTAAGTGATCAGCGGCGTGCGCTGCTCCTCGCGGACCTGCGGCCCCCGGCGGCCGTAGCCGATCGTCACGCTCTGGAGCACGTTGCCGAAGGCGTCCACGTCCAGGGTGATCGAGTGCCGTACGCGCGGATCGCCGGGGTCGCGCTCGTGCTGCCGTTCGACGGTCTCGGCCGGATGCGTCGAGAACACCGCGTGCGGGTTGGGGCCCCGGCGCTGCTCGACCCGGACGGCATAGCTGGTCTCGGTCACCTGGTACGGATGCTCCTGCCGGGGCCCGCCGTCCACGGCGTACACCTCCTGGCGGAGCATCGACCCCTTGAGCGCCCGATGGGCCTCTCGTTCCTCGTCGGCGGTCAGGCCGCCCGGCAGCGGGGGAGGGTTCAGCGAGCCCGGCGGCAGGTGGCCGGAGCCGGGCAGCCCGCCCGTGTGGAACCAGGTCCTGGTGCGCACCGGCGGCAGCCGCGCGGCCGGATCCTCGTTCTCCGCGCCGGTGAGGGCGCCGATCTCCTCGGTGTCCCACTGGTCGACCGCGCCGAAGCCGCGGAACTCACGCTCGTCGCCGTCGAAATGGCCGTGGTGATAGGCGTACCGGCTGACGAAGCGGTTCCGGCTGACCCGGTCCAGGGTCTCCACCTGCTCCACCACGTGCACCGGGAACGGCAGCCGGGTCGACCACGGCTCGCCGTCGCGCTCGTCCCGCTGGGAGAACTTCGTCGACGGCGCGTAGCCGACGAGGGTCTCCACGCCGAGGTTGTTGGCCGCCCTGATCAGCAGGTGCGGCTTCCGCTCGCCGGTCAGCCGCACGTAGCGCATCGGCCGGGCCGCGTCGCCCGGCAGCGGCGACGACCAGACCAGGCAGGCGGTCCCGTTCCCGAGCAGGTCGGTGACCTGGATCGACGCGACGTCGTCGACCGGCGGGAAGCCGTTCAGGCGCTCCGGCTCGCTCCAGCCGTTCCCTGACCGGTTGTAGTACAGGCGGACGCCGTCGCGGTGCAGGTAGATCAGGTCGGTGGTGCCGGTCCCGTCGATGTCGGCGAGCCGCACCCGGCGCTGGTCGAACTGGTCGGGGTCGTCGAACGGGCGCACGCCGTCCATGGTCACCTTGGCGCCGAAGCGGCCGTAGCCGAGGTTGGGCCAGTAGCAGATCTCGCCGTTCCTGATCCTGGCCAGATCGGTGAGGCCGTCGCCGCTGAAGTCGGCCAGGTAGATCGACTGCGTGCCGTCGGTGAAGACGAGCCGGGGACCGAGTTCCTCGTCGTAGGGCTGGGGGACGCGCAGGGCCGGGCCGAACCCGGCTTCCGCCATCGAAGGGTGCCACACGAACGCGTCGTCCTCGATCACGAGTACGTCCGGCTGGCCGTCGCCGGTCAGGTCGGTCAGCCGGATGTCCTCGCCGCTCAGTCCGCGGGCGGGACGGGAGGTGAACGGGCGGAAGGGCTGCCAGCCGAGGTCGCCGTCGTGCTCGTACAGGCCGGGCTCGGGGCCGTCCAGCACGACCAGGTCGGGGCTGCCGTCGCCGGCCAGGTCCATGAACTGCGCCCGGCCGCCGTCCAGGCCCGGGCTCGGCCTGGACGCCACCAGCTCCGCCGGCGCGAACGTGAGCGGTCCCGCCGGACTCAGATTGCGGACATACCACCAGGCGTCCGCCTGCTCGCTGAGGATGCCGGGGATGCCCTCGCCGCGCAGGTCGACCCACTGGTGGGCCGCGCCGACGCCGGCCGGCAGGCTTTCCAGCGCGGCCGGATCGACGTCCCGCACCAGCCGCGGCCCGTCCGGCCGCTCGTAGTCGAACTCCAGCGGCGGAAGGCTGCTCCGCCGGTAGCCGTCGCCGTCCCGCCGGTAGCCGGTCTGCGTGACCGAGCGCAGGAAGCTGTAGCCGGACTGGGTGGCGTAGGCCAGGTCGGTGGAGCGGACCAGGCCGTCGTACCCGCCCTCGCCGGGGACGTGGTGAAAAGTCAGGATCCGGCGGCACAGGCGGGTGGTGCGCACCTCGAAACGGGCCCGGTAGGCGGAGAACGGGTCGGTCCGGAACGACCAGTCGCCCAGGATCGCCGGGTCCGCCAGGTCGTGGTCGCCGTAGTCGAAGAGGACTTCGAACATGAAGCCGGCGTCTTCCGTGCCGGTGAATCGGGGGCGGTGGCCGGTCTCGGTCAGGAGAGGGCGGCGGTTGCCGTACTCGACGCGTTTGAGGTAGCGGTTGGCGGTGCGGTCGCCCCGGTTGCGCTCCGAAGGACGGGTGAGGTCGGCGCCCAGGCCGTTCTCGCGGGCGTAGCCGTAGCGGACGGCGTTGCCCTTGTCGTCGCGGGTCTCGCTGATCAGCCAGGTGAAGATCCGGGTGGGGTCCGCGGGGTCGGCGATCCTGGAGTCGGCGTCCACGCCGTACACGGTCAGGACGTTGTCCCTGGAGATCGACCGCCAGTGCACGTAGCCGTCCAGCCGGGTCCAGCGTTCGATCCGCGCGGACAGGCCGTCGATCCTGGGCCGATATCGCCGTACGGCGTAACGCGGATCGACGGTGGTGTCGTCGGGCCCGGCCGGCACCAGATCCTCGGACCCCGACAGCAGGAAGACGTCCGACTCGCCGTAGGTCGGCAGGCCCCGGTCGGTCCTGCGGGTGATCGACGGCAGCGACAGGCTCCAGCCGAACCCGAAGACGCCGTTGCCCGACCCCGAGTCGTACGACAGGGCGAGCTCCGGCCCCAGCCCGGATCGGTCGGGGCTGGTGGCGACGGGGACGGTCATCGCGCCCGTGCCGGTCGCCGGATTGGCCGCGAACGTCTCGCCGATGCCGCGGATCGCGCCGCCGCCCTTGGGCAGACTCACCGAGGGCGCGGGCCGGGATGCGCCGTGAATGTCCTCTGACGGCTGCACGGCACAACCCCCCGAATCTGTGGCAAGAGCTGTAACACCTACCTCACCCACTGTAGCCTGATCAACAAGACCGGGGACGTATCGGTCGGGACCGGCCGGAAGGCGGTGGGGTTCGTGACGGACTTTCGCGTCGGCGGGACGGTGCGCGACGACACCGGGTCGCCCGTCGCCACCGGGGTCGCCGTGGAGGTCTTCGACCTGCGCTTCGGCGGCGAACATCTGGCCGGCACGGCCGAGGTCCGGCCGGACGGCACGTTCGCGCTCACCTTCGACCCGGAGCGGGTCCGCTCCGCCCCGGCGGCCAGCCTGGACCTGGTCGTCAAGGTCGTCAGGAACGTTCCGGGGGCACGCGAGGTGCTCGCCCGGTCCGCGCCGCGCTTCGACGCCGGCCCGGACGAGGTGATCGACGTCGTGCTCCCGGCGGGCGCGGCGCCCGTCCTCGACGAGTACACCCGCCTGGTCGCCGACCTCGATCGCGCGCTGGCCGGGGAGACCGAGGTCAGCCTGGCCAGTTTCGTCGAGCACGACGACCGCAGGGACGTCAGCTTCGCCGCCGCCAAGAGCGGCTGGGACGCGCGCGCCGTGGCCATGGCCTCGCTGGCCGGCCGGGAGGCGGCCAGCACCGGCATTCCCGCTCCGCTGCACTACGCGCTCTACCGGGCCGGGCTGCCCGCCGGGCCGCGCCTGTGGGCGCTCGCCCCCGCCGGGGTGATCGAGGCGGTCTGGGAGCGCGCCGCCGAGCAGGGGATCATCGCGCCGGAGCTGACGGCGGTGATCCCCGCCGGCCTCGACGCGGCCCGCGACCTGGCGGGCCGGGCCGTGCTCGACCTGCCCGGCGGGACCGGCGAGGGCAAGCTGGGGGACCTGCTGGCGGCCGCGCTGCCCGACGAGGCCGACCGGACTCGGTTCGCCCAGCTCTACCACGAGCACCGAAGCGCGCCCGAGACGCTGTGGTCGCAGGTCAGGGAGGTGTTCCCGGACAGCGCGCCCCGGCTGGAACTCGACGGCGCGCTGGCCACGCTGACCCGCAACAACGCGCCCCTGATCGCCAAACTGCACGACGGCGCGGCCCCGGCGCGGGTCGGGGATCTCGCGGCGGCCGGATACCACCGCGCGGATCGGTGGCGGGCGGACCTCACCGCCGACGTGCCCGTCCCCGACGGCATCCCGGGCGCGGACGAGGCAGAAAGGCGGGACGCCTACGCGGCCGTCCTGGCCGAGGAGCTGCGGCTGCGCCACCCCACCGCCGTGCTGGCCGCCGAGGTGGCGGAAGGGGCAATCCCGGTCGGCGGCCCCGCCGGGACCGACCGGGCGGTGGCCGCGTTCCTGGCCGAGAACCAGGACCGGTTCGAGCTCACCGTGCACCCGATCGACGACTTCCTCGGCGCGCGGGCGATCGAGGTGGCCCAGCCCGTACGGGACGAGGTCGCCACCCTGCAGCGGATCGTCGCCGTCGCCCCCACCCCGGAAGCGGTGCGCGGGCTGCGCACGCTCGGCTTCGACTCCGCCCGCGCGGTGGCCCTGCACGGCGAGACCGCCTTCGTC
The DNA here is from genome assembly GCF_009687845.1 of Acrocarpospora corrugata. Lineage (GTDB taxonomy): Bacteria > Actinomycetota > Actinomycetes > Streptosporangiales > Streptosporangiaceae > Acrocarpospora > Acrocarpospora corrugata. The sequence goes on along the minus strand of NZ_BLAD01000044.1, from coordinate 189,409 downwards.
ACCCGGTTCGCCGCCGACGTCGGCGGCGAGGACGCCGCCCGCGAGACCTTCCGCCGCAGTGACCAGGTCCACAGCGCCGCGCTCGCCACGGCCACCAGCCACCTGGTGGCCCGGGCCGCGCCCGAGGTGTTCGCCGTGCCGCGCGGCGGGCCCGCCGCCGCCACCGGGCCGGGCGCCCGCGCGATGGTCGAGGCCGCCGCCCTGGCCACGGTGCGGACCCTGCCGAACCTGGAGACCCTGTTCGGCCCCGGCGACACCGGCGCCTGCGAGCAGTGCGAGTCGGTGCTCAGCCCGGCCGCCTACCTGGTCGACCTGCTCGAATTCCTGGACGTGCAGCCGCCGGGCGGCGGGCGCAGGCCGCTGGAGGTGCTGCTGAGCCGCCGCCCCGACCTCCAGCACATCGCGCTGAGCTGCGAGAACACCGAGGTCGAGCTGCCGTACGTGGACCTGGCCAACGAGATTCTGGAACACGTCGTGGTGAACGCCACGATCGACGGATACCGGGGCCACGACGTGCCGCCGGGCACCGGCACGGCCGACCTGCTGGCGTCGCCGCAGTTCGTGAACGAGGCCGCCTACACGGTGCTGCGGAGCGCGGTCTACCCGCTGGTGCTGCCGTGGGACCAGCGGCTGGACGCGCTCCGGGCGTACCTGGCCCAGGCGGGGGTGACGCTCCGGGACGCGATGGCCGCGCTGGCGGCCGACGACGCGAACGGCAGGGCGTGGAGCGACGCCGTGCGGGAACGCGTGGGCGTCAGCCCGGCCGAACGCGACCTGCTGGCCAAGCCCCAGGTCACGGCGCAGGCCCTGTTCGGCGACGACCCGGGCCGGGTGACGGAGGCCCAGCTGGTGGCCGGGGCGGGCAACGCGCGCCGCCTCGCCCGCCGCCTCGGCCTGACCCCCGCCGAACTGGTCGACCTGGTCAGGACGCGGTTCGTCAACCCCGACGCCGACCTGCTCGGCCCGCTGAGCACGCTCGGCGTCGGCATCTCCGCCATCCTGCGCCTGCGCGAGGGGACGATGACCCCGGCGGCGTTCAAGGCGGCGCTGCGCCCGAACCTGGACCTCGCCCCGTTCGGCGGGGACGTGGTCGCCTGGCTCGCCGCCCGCCACGACCGGATCATGAACATCGTGGTGCTGACCGACCCCACCGGCGCGGAACCCCCGGCCGGGGACTCCAGCGGCGCCTTCGCGAAGATGGAGCTGCGGCGGGCGCTGCCGGACTCGGCGCGCAACCGGCTTCGCGCGGTCGACCTGCTGGGGATCGCCCGGTTCGTCCGCCTGCGCTCCCGGCTCGGCTGGAGCGTCGAGCGCACCGACGAGGTCGTCGCCGTCCTGTGGCCCGCGCCCGTGCCGGTCACCGGATCGGCCGCCGACGTGCGGCGCGCCCTGGACACCGGCTTCGACACCGTCCTGATCCGGCTCGGGCACCTGCTGACCGCCGCGGACCTGCTCGGACTCGACGTCCAGGACGACCTGCCGTGGCTGCTCGGCTGCTTCGCGCCACTCGGCGAACCCCTCCACCGGAGGCTGTTCGGGACCGATCCGGTCTCCGGCCCGCTGCTGGAGCACGGCCCGGCCGTGCAGGCGGCGCTGAAACTCACCGCCGACGAGTTCGCCGTCGTCGTCCGCGCGGCCGGCGTCACCGCGGCCACGCCGCTCTCCGCCGCCTCGATCAGCCTCCTGTTCCGGTACGGCTTCCTCGCCCGCGCCCTGCGCCTGGGGGTGACCGAACTCGCCGGCCTGATCGAGGCCACCGGCTGGCAGGTGTTCGCGCCGCTCGACGGCCCCGAACCCGACTTCCTGAAGCTGGTACGCCTCGCCCAGTCGATCCGCGACTCCGGCCTCCCGGTCTCCCGCCTGGTCGCGCTGGCCAATGGCACCGGCGGCGCCCCCGACGCGGCGGTCATGACCGTGCTGGGCGCGGTCCGCGCCGGGCTGGCCGACCGCCGCGCGCCCGCGCAGTGGAGCGAGGCCGCGCTGCGGACAGTCCTGACGTCGGTGTTCGCGCCGGACGTCAGCGACGCCTTCCTCGGGCTGCTGGCGGGGGCGTCCACGTACACGACCGCCTACCACCAGGACGCGGCCACGCTGCCGGGACCGGTGCTGGCCGCCGCGCCCGGCCTCGCCTACGACGCGGCCCGCTCGCTGCTGATCCATCGCGGCGTGCTGACCCCGGAGGCCGCCGCCGCGGTGGCGGCGCTGCCCGGCCTGCCCGCCCGCCTGGCCGAGGCCGCCGGGAACCTGGCCAACGCCGGACAGGCCGAATACCTGCCGCTGTTCCGCGCCCACCCCGTCCTGGAGAAGCGCTGGCGCGCCTGGGCGGCAGTACGCGACCCGGACGATGTCCGGCGGGCGGCCCTGGGGGCGGCGCTGCTGGAGGAGCTGCGGCCCAGCCTGATCCGGAGGCAGCTGGGGGAGGTGCTCGGCGCCGCGACCGGCGAGGCTCCCGCGAGTGTCGCCGCCCTCGTCGAGGACGCCGTCGCCATGCCGGGCTCGGCCCCGGGGCGGCCGGCGGGCGACGACCTGGCGGCGGTGACCGCCACCGGTCTGAGCGTGCGCTTCTGGGCCGGGCCGATAACCGGGCCACCGGTCAGGACGGCCGTCGCGCCCTCGGTCGATTACGAACCCGGCGGGGTCAACCTGCGCCAGGCGGCCGGGATAGCCGCCGGACCGATCAGCGGGGTGTGGGCCGCCACCGTCGACCCGGCGCTCCCCGGCACGTACGTGCTGACCGTCGAGGCGGACGGCTCCGCGGTCACCCTCCAGATCGACGGCCGGGCCGTACCCCTGCGGAAGGAGGGCACGACCTGGACGGCCGACCCGGCCGGACTCGCCGCCGGGGCACGGCTCGAACTCACCGCGACCGGGCTGAACGCGAAACTGCGCCTGCGCTGGCAGGCCGAGGGGCTCGCGCCCGTGGTCCTGCCCGGCACGGCGTGCTGCCCCGCCGACGCCGTCGCCGCGTTCACCGCCGCCTACCGGCGGCTGCGGGCCGCGCTCGAACTGGCGGGCGCGCTCGGGCTCTCGATCCGCGAACTGCTCTCCTTCGCCCGCTCGCCGGAGTACCTCGTCGGCGGTGTCGGCTGGCTGTCCGCCGTGCCCGCCGCCGGCCCGGCCGCCCGGCAGGCTCTGGTGCGCGCCGTCGCCGCGCTGGCCCGGTACCGGCGGCTGCGCGAACGCTGGGCGGTCACCGGCACCGCCATCGTCGACCTGCTCGACGGCGCGGAAACGCCGGATGAACTCCTTTCGGCTCTCACCGGCGTCACCCCGGCGACCGTGGCAGACGCCGCCGCCCATCTGGGGGCGAACCTGCGCAGCCTCGACGGGTTGTGGCGGGTGGCCGACCTCATCGACCTGACCCGCGCGGTCGTGCTGCCGGTGCCCGCGCTCGCCAGGATCGTCCGGGTCACCCCGTCAGCGCAGGACGTGCGCGACGTGCGGGATGCCGTCCGCGCCCGGTATGACGACGCCGCCTGGGCCGAAGTGGTCCGCCCGATCCACAACCAGCTGCGCCGCTCGGCCCGCGACGCCCTCGTCGGGCGGGTCCTGCACATGGAGAACCCCGACCCCGATCTGGCCGTGGACGCCGTCACCGGCGGATTCACCACCCCGGACCAGCTCTACGAGAAGCTTCTCATCGACGTCCAGATGGACCCCTGCATGACCACCTCCCGCATCGCGCAGGCGATCTCGGCCGTGCAGCTGTTCGTCGCCCGGTTCCTGCTCAACCTGGAACCGGAGGTCTCCCCGCAGTCCATCGACCCCCAGCGCTGGGAGGCGATGAAGCGCTACCGGATCTGGGAGGCCAACCGCCGGGTCTTCCTGTTCCCGGAGAACTGGCTGGACCCCGAACTCCGCGACGACAAGTCGCCGTTCTTCCGCGAGGTCGAGTCCGAACTGCTCCAGTCCGACATCACCGACCAGGCCGCCGCCACGGCGCTCGGCCACTACCTGGAACGGCTCGACGAGGTCGCCAACCTGGAGATCGCCGGCATGCACGTCCAGGAGCGCGACGCCGCCGGCACCGGCGTCCCCGACCCGCTCGTGCACGTCATCGGCCGCACCTCCGGGGCCAAACGCGGCTACTTCCACCGGACCCTGGACGGGACGTGGCGGCCGTGGGAGCGGGTCAACGTCGACGTCCCGGACGACCCGGTGCTGCCCGTCATCTGGAAGGGCAGGTTCCTGCTGTTCTGGCTGACCGTCTCCAAGCAGCCCGACCGGCGGCAGCCCGGCCCGTTCCCGCTCGCCCCCGGCGGCTCCCGGCTGGGGGACCTGCGGGTGGCGGACATGAATCTGCGCGCGTCCGCGACCCTGACCGTCAGCCTGTTCTGGAGCGAGTACTACAACGGCCGCTGGCAGTCGCCGCGCACCTCCGACCCGGACCGGCCGATCGACCTGGGCGCCGAGTTCAGCGTCATCGGCGACCCGCTGACGCTGCGGCTGGCCTCCGACATCGAGAACGACAACCTCGGCGTGCGGGACAGCCTCGGCATCATCGTGCTCAACCCCAGCCCCGGCGGCACCGGCAACTCCCACTTCCGGCTCTACACCACGCACAGCCTGCCGGTCCGCAAGCAGGACGACACCGGCGGCTCGCCCGGGTTCCCCGCCGACCGGCAGTTCTCCGCCGTGGGTCCTTTCACGGTCAGCTTCCGCGACGATCCGTTCCACGAGCTGACCGTGCTGCGGGCCAGCCAGTCGCCGTACCGGGGGGTGGGGCCGATGCACCGGCTGAAGGATCCGCATCGGGCGCCGTTCTTCTTCCAGGACAGCAGGCACGTCTTCTACGTGCATCCCGACCCGACCGACGTCGTCAGCGTCACGTTCGGGGTCTTCCCCGGGCCGATCGCCGCGCCCCTGATCATCCCCGAACTGGACCGGTGAAGAGGCCATGGCCGACACGACGTCCTTCGTGTTCGAGAACCACTTCCATCCGTACGTCGGGATGCTGGTGGAGCGGCTCAACCAGCAGTCGGTGGCCGGTCTGCTGGACCTGTCGGTGCAGCAGGTGTCCGAGCCGTTCTTCGACCGCATCTACGACCCCAACGATCCGGCCGCGCCCGGGGAGGATCCGAGTTTCCGGGTCGAGTCGACGCCGAAGAACATCGACGTCAGCGAGGCGGGGCCGTACTCGGTCTACAACTGGGAGCTGTTCTTCCACGCGCCGGTCACCATCGCGGTGCACCTGAGCAAGAACCAGCGTTTCGCCGAGGCGCAGCGCTGGTTCCACCACATCTTCGACCCGACCGAGACCGATCCGAGCGCGCCCGTGCCCGACCGGTTCTGGAAGTTCGTCCGGTTCCGCAATCCGCGGCCGGGTGACATGCCGCGGGTGGACGAGCTGGTGGCCGTGCTGAGCCGCCCGCCGTCCGAGCTGGGCCCGGAGGAGCGGATTCTGCTGGCCTCGGCCGCGCTCAGCTACGAGGGGCTGCGCCGCGAGCCGTTCCGGCCGCACCGGGTGGCCAGGACCCGGGTGGTCGCCTACCAGTACTACGTGGTGATGAAGTACCTGGAGAACCTGATCGCCTGGGGGGACAGCCTGTTCCGGCTGGACACCGCCGAGTCGATCAACGAGGCCACCCAGCTGTACGTGCTGGCCGGGAACATTCTCGGGCCGCGCCCCGCGGAGGTGCCCCGGCACCGGGCCGCGCCCAGGAAGAGCTACCGCCAGCTGAAGGACGCCGGTCTCGGGGTGTTCGGGAACGTGCTGGTCGAGCTGGAGAACCAGCTGCCGTTCGCCCGTACCCCGGCGCCGGGAGCGCCCGGGACGGGGGCGGGCGGCGTCGCGCTGCTGGGGATGGGGCGCAGCCTCTACTTCTGCGTCCCGCGCAACGCCCAGCTGGTCGGCTACTGGGACACCGTCGCCGACCGGCTGTTCAAGATCCGCAACTGCCAGGACATCAGCGGGGTCGTCCGCCAGCTGTCCCTGTTCGCGCCCGCGCTCGATCCCGGCCTGCTGGCGCGCGCCACCGCCGCCGGGATCGACATCGCCGGCGCGGTCGCGGGCACCCGGGCGCCCGCCTCGCCGGTCCGGGCCACGCTGCTGATCCAGAAGGCGCTGGAGATCACCGCGGAGGTGAAGTCGACCGGGGCCGCGCTGCTGGCCGCCATGGAGAAACGCGACGGCGAGGAACTCGCCCGGCTCCGGCAGGGCCACGAGATCGGCATGGCCCGGCTCACCCAGGACGTGCGCTTCCTCAACTGGAAGGAGGCCGAGGCCAACACCGAGGCCCTGCTCCGCACCCGCGCCACCACCTTCGCCCGCTACCGCCACTTCCAGCTGCTGCTCGGCCGCCCGGAAGCCGACGTGGACAAACTCCGCGACGTCAGCCTGATCCGCAAGCCGGTGACCCAGGCCAACTTCGCCGAAGTGCTGCACGAACTCGTCCTCAAGTACGCCATCGCGATCGCCCAGGAGAGCCGCCCGGCCCCCCGGCTGGCCCGTGACGGCGACCCGCAGGTCCAGTCCGGCGCGGAGAGCCAGGGCTCCCTGGACCTGATCTCCAACGAGTACGCGGAACTCAACATCCACCTGCCCAAGGCGCGCGACAAGCAGCAGGACGCCACCACGGTCGACAACATCTTCGGCGTCCTCGGCATGCTCCCCAACCTGGGCATCGACATCGAACCCTTCGGCATCGGCGGCCATGTGGAGTTCGGCGGCCCGCTGCTGTCCTCGGTCGGGCGCACGCTCTCCTCGGCCATCAGGGGCGACGCCGAGCAGGACATCTACGACGGCGGCCGGGCCGCCAAGATCGCCGGCTATCAGCGCCGCGACCTGGACTTCGTCCAGCAGAGCAACCAGGCCGCCCTGGAGTTGATGCAGAACGGCCGCCAGCTCATCGCCACACTCGTGCACGAGCAGGTCAGCCGCCGCGAGTACGACAACAGCGGCGAAGAGCTCAAACGGGCCGCCGAAGTGGACGCCTTCCTGGCCACCAAGGACACCGGAACCGAGCTGTACACGTGGCTGCGCGGCGAGGTCGCCCGCAGCTTCGCCGAGCACTACCGGATGGCCGTCGACGTCGCCCGCTCCGCCGAGCAGGCGGTGAAACGGGAGCTGATGCGCCCGGAACTCGACGCCACCACCTTCGTCGGGTTCACGCACTGGGAGACCGGGCGGCGCGGCCTGCAGGCGGGGGAGCGGCTGCACCACGACCTCACCCGGCTCCAGCTGGCCTACCTGGAGCACAACCGGCGCGAGTTCGAGCTGACCAGCCACGTCTCGCTCCGCATGCTCGACCCGCTGGCCCTGCTGGAACTCCGCTCCCGCGGCACCTGCCAGTTCACCGTGCCGGAATGGCTGTACGACCTGGCCGTGCCCGGCCACCACCTGCGCCGGATCCGTACGGTGGCGCTCAGCCTGCCCGCGGTGACCGGGCCGTACACGTCGGTCGCGGCCACCCTGTCGTTGCAGCGCAGCTCCATCCGCCGCGACCCCGGCCTGATCGACAACAAGTACACCCGGCTGGCGGGGGAGGACCCCAGGTTCCTCGACTATCCGGGCGGGCTGGAGTCGGTGGTGACCAGTTCCGGCGTCCGCGACGCCGGGCTGTTCGACGCGGCCGCGCGCGACGAACGCTACCTTCCGTTCGAAGGCGCGGGGGCGATCAGCACCTGGGCCCTGAACCTGCCCGCCGACCTGCGCATGTTCGACTACGCGAGCATCTCCGACGCCGTCCTGCACATCGGCTACACCGCCCGCCCCGGCGTCCGGGCCGACGCCGTCGTCGGCGACCTGCGCGCCCGCTTCGCCGCCGCCGCGGAGCAGACTCTCGCCCGGTCGTTCAGCCTGCGCCACGACTTCCCGACGGAATGGGCGGCCTTCCTGGCCGGCGCCGCCGGCCTGTCCCTGCGGATCGAGAAGCACTGGTTCCCGTACTTCACCCAGTCCGCCGCGATCACCCTCCGCGCCGTCGAACTGTACGGAATCTCCGGCGGCGAACTCGTCCGCGGCCCATCCCCGGTGGCCCCCGACGCGCTACCCGCGTCCGACGCCGAGGGCGGGTTCGCCTTGTCGGTGCCCGCGGACCCCGACGTCGTACGGCGCGACCGGAACGCCGACCCGCATCTCATCGTCCGATACACGATTCGCTGACAGTGGAGAGCCCGATGCGCCGTCACGACACCCGCCGGCCCCGCCCGGGGACACGCTGATGCCGCCCGTCGCGTGGACCGCCCTCGGCGGCCCCGGCGAGGTCACCGGGGCCCGCGCCACAGCCGACACCATCGCCGTGTTCACCGCGGGCGGCTACCTCTACCTGCGCAGACGGGCAGGCGACACGTGGCGGTGGGAACGCGTCGGCCTCCCGCCCACCGGCGAAGGCGTGCTCGACGCGGCCCTGCTCGCCCTGGACGGAACGGACGTCCTCACCCCCGTCGTCGTCGGTGACGACCTGAAGGTCTGGCTGTACCGGGAGGGGGCCGCCCCCACGCCGTGGACCGGTCTCGCCGGACCGGCGCCGGACGTGGGCGAGCCCTTCGACGCGGACTGCGGCGACCTGGTCACCGGCACCAGAGGATCCGGAGCGGCGCTCCGGCACACGCTCGTGATGAGCAGCATGGCGGGGCGTCCGTGGACGCGCCAGGGCGTGGACCAGGACGGGACCTGGTTCCGGATCGCGGCGGACGAGGACTGGGTCGCCGTGGAGCTCGCGACCGCGCTGGCGTCCGTCACGCCCGGGTCGGAGCCGCAGTTGCACATCTTCGCCGTGGTCCGGGACCGCCAGACCTCCGCGTCCGCGGTGCGCGTCGCCGTACACGAGAATTCGGTCTGGACCTGGATCGATCCGGGCGGGCAGTCGCCCAACGGCCAGCACGGCGGCCTCACGGCGACGAGTTTCCGCGACGCCGCCGGACGGCTCCAGGCCTGCGCCGTGCTGGCCACGGGAGAACCGGCCGCCGCCAGCATGGTCATCGGCTCGGGCCGGGACTGGCGGTGGGCCGAACTCGGGCAGCCACCGTCACCCTCGGGGCTCGGCACCGCCGTCGTCGCCGCCAAGGGCCCCGACCCGCAGCCCGGCGACGAACCCGTCATCGTGGCCCGCAGCAGCCACAACATCTGGACGCGCTCGCTCACCGGCCCCTGGCGGGATCTGGGCACCACCCCGGACGACGCCGCCGTCGTCGTCCCGTCCAACGCGATCGAACTCGCCGCGCCGCGACGGGTGCGGACCGCCGGGGTGTCCTGGGAGTCCGACCTGTGGACCCTCGAGTCCGGCGACGCGGGCGTCCGGTGGGAGAGCCACGGCAGCCCCGGCGCGGTGGTCTCGGTCGTCGGGGCCTACACCGCCGCCCCCGAGCCCGACCTGACGGACCTCCCGGTCGAGGTCCCCGTCATCGACGAGTACGGCGCGGTGTGGAGCTGCCGGGTGTGGGGGAACCCGGCCGACGGCTTCTTCCCCTCCTCCGGCTTCTGGGCCGCCCACGGGCAGCCCCGGGCCGGAGTCACGGCCGCCTCGGGCGTCGGCGTGTTCACCCAGCCCGGCATCCCGCAGCCCGCCTGGGTGTTCGTGGTCGGAAGCGACGGCCGCCTGTGGGCGAAAACGGCCGGCGCCTGGGTCGACCACGGCGCTCCCCCCGGCAGATCGATCAAGTCAGGGGTGGCGCCGATCGCGGTCGCGGGCCTGCCCGCCGTCCACGTGTTCGCGGACGACGGGCGGCTCTGGATGCGCTCGATGTCGGGCGGCGACTGGCGCTGGACCGATCGCGGCGCGCCCCCCGGTCAGCTGATCTTCGCCGTGATGGGCGCGGCCGCACTGCCCATGCCGGTGGCCGTCGTCGCCACCGAGGACGGGCACCTCTGGGTCAACGTCCCCGACGGGGGCGCGTTCCGCTGGACCGACCTGGGCACCCCCGCCCCGGCCGAGCGGATCGTGGCCGCGATCGGCGTCGAGGCGGTGGGGACCGCCCTGGACATCGTGGTCGTCGGCTCCCCGAGCGGGCAGGTGTGGAGCCTGCGCTGGACGCCGGGGGCCGCCTCGCCCTGGACGGCGCACGGCCGCCCGCTCGACGCCCGCATCCGCGCCGCCGTCGGCACCGTGCCCGGCCCCGCGGGCAGCCTCGCCGCGGTCGTCGGCAACGACCAGCAGATCTGGGTGACCTCCTCGGTGGGCGGCCCATGGTCCCGGTGGGATCCCCAGTTCCCCGGCATCACGGCCGCCACCGGGAAGACCGCGCTCCTCATGGGCGTCCTGCCCTGCGTGGTGACGGTCAACAACGAACGCCGCGTTCACGTGGCGACACCGGAGCACGGCGTGTGACGCGCCGCGTGGAACAGGCAGGTAACAAGATCGCCCGTTGATGTTAACAAACCGGGCATACCGTGCGAATCGCCTGACGCTCGCCGCTGATTCACGGCGACGGTGGGGCTCCACCGGTTCGTACGAGTAAGGCCCTCACTTGAGCAATCCCATCCGCCGCGCGCGAGGATTCGCCGCGGTACTGGCACTCGCGTGCCTCCCCTTCACCCTGATCGCCGGAACCGCTTCGGCGGACCCCGAACCCACCGACATCGTCGCCTCCGGCCCGCAGTGGTCCGTGACCCGCGTGGCGGGCGGCTTCCGCGTCACACTCGAACTCGACGAGGAACTCCCCGTCATCGGCAGCGCCCCGACCCTGTCGGCCGACGGCCGGGTGCTCGGCCCGGCGACGGAGTCCGCCGACGGGAAATCGCTGTCGCTGGTCACCGCCGACCCCTCGGTGACGGCGGCCACCTCGGTGACCACCGACGCCGTGGAAGCGACGGTGACCAGCCGCGCCCGATCTGCCCCGAACCCGCAGCTGGCCCAGCCCGGCATCACCCCGGACATCCTGCAGGTCGACCCCTCGACCCCCGGTTCCCACCAGGTCTCCGAAGCCGTCTACGACTTCGGCGACCTGGCGATCCCGCTGCTCAACATCGGCGGCATCCGCGGCGAGATCACCGGCAAGATCTACCTGCCCGACGGCCGGGGGCGGAAGCCCGTCGTGGTCTTCTTACACGGCCGGCACGCCTCCTGCTTCGGCACGGGCGCGGCCAACCCGGCGCGGTGGCCCTGCCGCCCCTCGCCGGACAGCCCCTCGCAGCGCGCGACCATCCCCAGCTACCTCGGCTACGACGCCCCGGCCCGCGCGCTGGCGAGCAACGGCTACGCCGTCGTCTCCATCTCCTCCAACGCCATCAACGCCAACGACAACCAGCTCGCCGCCGACTACGGCGCCCAGGCCCGGGGCCAGCTGATCCTCGACACCCTCCGGATGCTGGACGTCGCCGACGACGGCGACCCGGTCGTCTACCACGACGCGTTCACCAACCGGGACGTCAGCCTCGCCCAGGCCCTCACCGGCGACATCGAGCCGTCCGATCTGGTACGGAAGTTCGACCTGGACAGCGTCGGGATCATGGGCCACTCCCGCGGCGGCGAGGGAGTCGTGGCCGCCTCCACCCTCAACGACGCCCTCCCGCTCTGGCAGCAGTTCGGCATCAAGGCGGTGCTCCCGCTCGCGCCCGTCGACTACGACCGGATCTCCATGCCGAACGTGGCGACGGCCACGATCCTGCCGTACTGCGACGGCGACGTGGAGAACCTGATGGGCCAGCACATCGTCGACGACTCGCGGCACAGCTTCGACGACAACGTGCTCCGCTCCGCGGTCCTGGTCATGGGCACCAACCACAACTTCTTCAACACCATCTGGACGCCCGGCGGCTGGCCGTCCGGCACCGCCGACGACTGGGTCTCCCTGGCCACCGGCGCCAACGACCCCGTCTGCGACCCCACTTCCGCCACCACCACCCGGCTCACCGCCCCCCAGCAGGTCCAGGTCGGGGCGACCTACATGGCGGGCTTCTTCCGGCTCACGCTCGGCGGCGAGAAGCAGTTCCAGCCGCTGTTCGACGGCTCGGCCGTGACCGCGCCCTCGACGTCCTTCGCGGGCATCTCGGTGACCGCGACCCAGCCGGCGAAGTCACGCATGGACCTCGCCACCTTCGAGGCCGCCGACCCGTCCGTCCTCGTCTCCGGGGACGCCACCGCCGAGGTGTGCGCCAGCATGGGCGGCAACGGCGGCGTGCAACTCCCGCAGCCGTCCCCGCACTGCACCACCACCCTCAATTCCGCGGCCGTCCCGCACTGGTCGCCGGCGCTGTGGGCCTTCAACATCCCGTCCTCCCCGATGCTGCACCTGAAGTGGACCTCGCCGACCGGCGAGGCGCGGGTCGCCGTCCCGCACGGCAAGCGCGACATCAGCCGCTTCGAGCAGCTCTCGGTGAAGATCGCCGCCGACGAGTTCGTGCCCGCGGGGACCGACCTCACCGTCAGCGTCGCCGACGGCTCCGGGAACACCTGGTCCTCGCCGGTCTCCGCGCTCAACCCGGCCGCCGTCACCCGCCTGCCGGGCGTCAGCTCGCCCTGGCTGCGCAAGGTGATCCTCCAGCAGGTGATCATCCCGGCCGCCGCCCTCACCCAGCTCAACCTGTCCGACCTCCGCGAGGTACGGTTCACGGCGGGCGCCCCCTCCGGCGGCGTCTACATCTCCGACCTCTCCGCCGAGAACCGGGCGGTCGGCGAACGCTCCCCCGAACGGCAGGCCACCGTGAACGTGGTTCCCAACAACGTCGAGGAGGGCTCAGGTCCCGGCACGGCCAATGTGGCGGCGGTGCTGTCCGAGCGGGTCGGCCACCCGGTCACCGCCTACGTCAGCGTGTTCGGCTCCGCCACCGGCGCGGCCGGCGCCGAGATGCGGCAGGTGACCTTCGCGCCCGGCCAGCTGTGTGTGCCGGTGCCGGTCGCGACCCTCGGCGACCAGCTGCCCAGCCGCACCCCGGCCACGTCGTTCAAGGTCTCCGCGACCAACGTCGCCCACGCGGTCATGGGCGACAAGGGCTTCGGCACCTTCACCGTCCGCGAGGACGACGGAGTCACCGGCGGCACCCCCGCCCCCGCGTTCGGCGTCCCCGGCGACGTCTGCGCCGAGTACGCGGCGGCGCAGAAACCCGGCCACCTGAACGTCACGGGCGTCGTCTATCCCGGGTCGGTCACCACGCTCCGCGCGGGCGGCTACCGGGCCGGCGAGAGCGTCGAGTTCCGCCTGAACTCGGCGCCGCTCGGACGGGCGCTCGCCGACGCCGGCGGCATGGTCTCCTTCGCCGCGACGATCCCCGCCGGGACTCCGAGCGAGAAGGTGACGCTGACCGCCGTCGGCGCGGGTTCCGCCTTCAGCACCACGGCGATTGTGAGGATTCGCGCGGCTCTCTGACTTTCGCGCGGCTCTTCAGATATTCGCGCGGCTCTCTGACAGAGGATTCGGCGGAGCTCCGACCAACGGTCATCGCGGCCGGGGACCCCATCCCCGGCCGCGATTCCGGTTCAGCGGCGCTTCGCGTAGACCGCCTTGAGCTTGACGGCGGCCTTCTTGGCGGTGGAGAGCGTCAGGGACCACTCTTCCTCGGTCTGGTTGGAGACGCGCTGCACGACCGTCACGGCCGAGCGGTAGCGAATGAACACCACGTCGTAGGTGACCCCGTCGGCCTCCGGAATGTCAGTCATGCGGAAAGCCGACGTCGTGTCGCCCAGGTTGGCGATGGCCCTCCTGGCGACCTTGAGGCCCTCGGGGTCACCCTTGGGCCGCAGGCCATGGCAGTACCGGCCGATGTCCCTCGCACCACCGGCGATCGCGTTCAACCGGGTGTGCGTCCCCGTGACGACGGCGTGCGACAGCGCGGTGACCGTGTCCTCATTGAGGAAGGTGACGGTGGTCACCGCCCGCCCCCGCACCGCCGCGTCCTACATTTTCACCGCCTTGTTACAGGCAGCAGTCGGGTAGGTGGCCTTCAACGGGACGGACAGGTTGTAGCGGGCCGTCTTGACCGTGTAGCCGGTCCCGACGTTCTTGGTGGTCAGCAGGGCGGCCCTGACTTCCGCCGTGGTCAGAGGCGGTACGGCTGCCGCGGCGGGCGCGGATAAAACAACGGCGGACACGACGGCAACGGCCGGCCCCAAGATCAGACGCTTAATCATGAAGCGTGACAATAGATGACATCTGGACAAGTCCAACCAAATGAAGATGTTCACCAACTATTTGGTATGCCGGTATTCAGCCACGCGGCGCGCCAGGCCGACGCGCTGAACCGGCAATGGATCGACCGCTACCGCACCCGGGCCGACGCCTGACCTCATTCGGGCCGGAGCCGTACAAGATAGCGTCGGCTTGTGGACGAGACCAGAGCATTCTTCGCCGCGCGGGCCGCGACGTGGGAGGAGAAATTCCCCGACGACGGGCCGGTGTTCGCCGCCGCCATCGAGAAGCTGGACCTGCCGCCCGGCGGCGTGGCCCTGGACGCGGGCTGCGGCACAGGCAGGGCACTGCCGCTGCTGCGAGCGGCGGTAGGCCCCGACGGTCAGGTCCTCGGCGTCGACGTCACCCCCGAGATGATCTGGTCCGCCCGCGACCGGGGCCGCCGAGACCACGGCCGCCTGCTCATGGCCGACGCCGAACGACTCCCACTACGCGACGGCATCGTCGATGGAGTGCTGGCGGCAGGCCTGATCTCCCACGTCCGTCACCCCACGGCGCTGCTCCGCGAACTCGCCAGAGTGACCACCGCGGACGCCCGACTGGGCCTGTTCCACCCCGTGGGCCGGGCTGTTCTCGCGGCCCGGCACGGCAGAACACTGTCACCGGACGATATCCGCGCGGAGGCGAACCTCAACCCATTGCTGACCGCCGGCGGCTGGAATCTTGTCGACTTCCACGATGGCGACGACCATTATCTGGCGGTCGCGACGAAGTAGAACGCGGGCCGGGGAGGCGGTGAATTTCGGTGTCTCATCTCGGCCGTACCGGGTGGGATGGCAGCGGGAAGGTGTGACGCGGTCTGGCTCATCTGGCAGGACCCGGGGATCGTGGGCGGATGGCGGGGATACGATCGGCTTGACCTTCGGGGGTGTGCGAAGGGGGCGGGATGACATCGCTGCGCCAGCGGGCCCAGACGGTTCCTTACATCGCTGCGGCGATCGGCGGCGGCGGCGCGTCCACCGGGGATGACGCCGCCAACATCCGGGTCCGGTGAGCAGCCCGGATCGGCCTGACCGGGAGCAGGCCATGGGTGAGCCGGACAGCCCCGCTCCCGGACCAGCCCCGGACCAGGGTGTTGTGCCGTTGTCCCAAGTCGGCGGGGTGGCCGAGGGACATGGCAGTGCATTCGCCCGGGGTCGCTGTGGGGCGTGACAATTCCGGGATCATCTCCTCCGGCGACCACGCGACCATCCTAATGATCGGCTCTGCGGCCGGGCCACGGGAGGCGGCCGTGCGGGAGCGGCCGCAGCCGGGCCGGCCGCTGAGTGAGGTGGCCGACCCGTTCGCGCACCAGCTGGAGATCCACCGCGCCATCGACTCCACGGTGGCCGGGCTGCCGGCGCTGCCGGCGTATGTGCCGCGAGCGCATGACCAGGCGCTCGGTGCGGTGGTGGCGGAGGCGGCGGCGGGGGCGAGCCGGGTCGCGGTGCTGGTGGGCGGGTCCTCCACCGGCAAGACCCGGGCCTGCTGGGAAGCCTTGCACCCGCTGCGCGACCAGCCCCGGGAGTGGCGGCTGCGGCATCCGATCGACCCCACCCGGCCCGACGCCGTCCTGGACGCGCTGGAGCGGATCGGGCCGCAAACGGTGGTGTGGCTGAACGAGGCCCAGTTCTACCTCGCCGACCCGCAGTTGGGGGAACGCGTCGCGGCCGGGCTGCGGGAACTGCTGCGCGACCCAGGCCGGGGGCCGGTACTGGTGCTGGCCACCCTGTGGCCCAAGTACTGGGACACCCTGATCACCCGCACCGGCGGTGACCCGCACGCGCAGGCCCGCGAGCTCCTGGACGGGCACAAGATCAGCGTGGCGGACCAGTTCACCGAGTCGGACCTGCGGGCCCTGGCCGATCACACCGGCGGCGATCCCCGTCTCGGCGAGGCCGCTGAACGCGCCCAGGATGCTCAGATCACCCAGTACCTGGCCGGGGTGCCGGTGCTGATGGACCGCTACGAGCAGGCCCCGCCCGCCATCAAAGCCTTGATCCACGCCGCGATGGACGCCCGCCGGCTGGGCTGCGGGCCGTATCTGCCGCTTGGGCTGCTGGCCGGGGCCGCTCCCGGCTACCTGACCGGTACCGAGTGGGACCAGGCAGGGGAGGAGTGGCTGGAGCGGGCGCTGGAGTATGTGACCACCCCCTGCAACGGCATTCCCGGCATCCTGGCCGCCGTCAAGTCCGGCGCCGTCCGCAATCGGCGCCGACGCACCGCCCACGCCACCGGTAGCGCCGGTTCCCGGGGGAGGGCGACGAGGCCTGCTCCCGGGTGGTCACTAACCGGCGCTCTACGGCGCGTCTCCCTGTTGCCGGTCCGAAGCCCCGCGAGAACCGGGGGCGGTGGTGTCATGCAGGCCGTCAAACGGCGACCAACACAGACCGTCACCCCGGCTCCCGCCGAGTCCCAACAACGAGCACCGTAATCGTGCCCGCAAGAAAGAGGGTGCCCTAGTGACCAGCTCACCGTGCTGGCCGGACGGCTATCCGCCGGAGAGCTATTCGGGTGGTTCCTTGAAATCGGTGATCATCGGGAGCGGTTCGCGTTCGGGCGGGAACCCGATGGCAGCGCCGCCGCCCGCTGGGGGTGGCAAGATCTGGAGTGATCACGTCGGGGGCCCGGGGGAAGCGGTGCGCTCAAAGGCTGGGGCTAGTGGTATCGCGTCGGCCAACGTAATGTCCGGCATGGCTATCGCAGGTGAACCTGTCGTGGGGAGAATGACCCGAAGGTCGGCGGTCGTAGGTGGGGGCGATGCAGCGAGCTGGTTCGATGTCGTGGCGCATCAGCGTTGACCGGTGGTCGAGGTCGCACGACATGGCGCTGTGGTTCCGCGCCGCCGAACGCATCCAGGTGGAGGTGGGGGGCGTCGTACCCGGGCCGATGGATGTCGAGCCGCCGCCGGACCGGCGTGCGGCCCCGTCGGACGCCGCGGAACTGACCGAGGGCTGGTTGGCCTGGTGGCGGTCCCTGGTCACCGCCCCCTCGACGACCTTGCCGTTGGATCGTCAGAACCCGCCGGTGGAGTGGTCATTCGCACCGCCCGCCTTCTCCGGCCTTCATGGTTTCCCCGCGCTGCGGCAGGCCGTGGCCGGAGGCTGGGAGGAGGCCCATCGCTGGCACAACGCCCGCAAGAGCGCCGGCCTGGCGTCTGGCCTGCATCTGGATGAGAAGGTGCCGACCGGCCAGGTGGTGGCCGAGGCCGAGCACGAGCTGGGCCGCACGGCGCAACCGTTCTCGCTGGAGCTCGTCGTGCTGCCAGTGCGTGACGACGAGATCCGCCCCGTCGGTCCTTACCGCTATCTGGTACCCGAACGGGTCCACAACGGTCCCCGATGGCCCGGCCTGCTGCGCTCGCTGGTGACGCCGTACGTCTGACGCCTATCCCCACCTCGGCCAGGAGAGTCGTTCTGCCCGGCCTCGTGGAGCCCGACGGCCTGATCCTCGAAACCGGGCCGCTGGACGTCCCGGGCCCGGGACAGCTCCTCCTCGCCGTCGAAGCGACCGGCATCTCCTACGCCGAGCAGGCGATGCGCCGCGGCCGTTACTTCGGGCAGCCGAAGTTCCCCTTCGTCCCCGGATACGACCTGGTCGGTACGGTCCTCCAGGTCGGCCCCAAGGTGGACGCCTCGCTCATCGGCGCGAGAGTCGCGACGCTGACCAAGACCGGCGGCTGGGCCACTCACGCGGTGGTCGAGGCACGCGACAGCGTCCTGGTGCCGGCCGGCGTCGATCCGGCCGACGCGGAGACCGTCGTGGTCAACGGAGTGACCGCGTGGCAGATGCTGCACCGGGCGGCGCGCGTCCAACCCGGTCAGACCATCCTCGTGCACGGCGCCAACGGCGGCGTGGGCGGAATCCTCATCCAACTGGGACAGCACGCGGGAATCCGGGTCATCGGGGCGGCGTCCCCCCGCCATCACGACGCGCTCAGGGCGGCCGGCGTCGAACCCGTCGACTACAACGACCCGAACCTCGCCGACCGCGTCCGGGAGCTGTCCCCCCGGGGTGTGGACGCGGTGTTCGACAACATCGGCGGGCCCATGACGCGCGTCTCCTACGGGCTGCCGGCGCCGCGCGGGGCCCTGGTCTGTTACGCCATCATCGCGGGGGTCGGTGACACCGGCGGCCTGGTGCTGCCGTTCGTGAAAGCCCTCAGCCGGGTGCTGCTGTGGAACGCGCTGCCGAACGGGCACCGCGCGACGTTCTACGATCTGTGGGCAGGCCACCGGACGCGACCGGCCCGCTTCCGCGAGCGCCTCGAAGAAGACCTGGGACACGTGTTCGCCCTGCTCGCCGACGGGACCCTGAAGCCCAACATCGCCGCGCGCTACCCCCTTGAGGAGGTGGCCGCGGCACTGACTTTCGCCGAATCCCGTACGGTCAACGGCAAAGTGATCCTGTTGCCGTGACCGGTCCACCCAACGCTAGGCGGGCGGCAGCAGATGCTCGGCGGCCGTGCACGGGTCGACCTGCGGTTCGATGTCGCGGAGGCCGCAGGCCAGGTGGCGTAGCAGGTCGCGGAAGGTCGCCCGCTGCGCGTCGTCGAGCCCGGCCAGGAGGGTCTCCTCCGCTTCGCGGACCCGCTGTTCGAGTTCGGCGAGAGTCTTGGCGCCCAGCGGGGTGACGACGATCTTGCGGGCCCGGCGGTCGGCCGGGTTCAGCCGGCGTTCGACCAGGCCGGCCTTGGCGAGGTCGTCGATGAGGTAGGTCATCACGGTGCGGTCGATGCCCAGGTGGGCGGCGAGGGCCGCCTGGGTGGGCTGGTCGCCGTGGACCACTGTGGACAGGATCTGGTAGCCGCGGGTGGCGTGCGGGAGTTCGCCGAGCAGTGGTGAGACGGAGCCGTGGTAGGCCGCCAGCAGCACGCCCAGATGCCAGCCGAAGTCGCCTTCTGTGTGCACGCCCGGGCCGCTCCGCCGCTGGGATGCCATGCCGCTCATGCCGAAATAGTAGCCGCACAAGCGCTGTTAGACAAAACATCTGCGATGAATATAGTTTGTGGGACAACTCATCTGGATGCGGAGCGTCTTGCTCGGCGGAGAGGCGTACCGATGCCCGACTACGGCCATGACCTGATCTTCGGGTCCTTCATCACCCCGGCCAACAACGCGCCGCAGCAGGTCGTAGGCCTGGCGCGGGCGTCGGAAGCCGCCGGACTCGACTTGGCGACCTTCCAGGACCACCCGTACCAGCCCGGATTCCTGGACACCTGGACGCTGCTGTCCTACGTCGCCGCGCGGACCGAGCGGATCCACGTCTCGGCGAACGTCCTCAACCTGCCGCTGCGCCCGCCCGCCGTGCTCGCGCGGGCGGCGGCCAGCCTCGACCTGCTGTCCGGCGGCCGGTTCGAGCTCGGCCTGGGCGCGGGCGGCTTCTGGGAGGCGATCGGCGCGATGGGCGGGCGGCGGCTGACACCGGGGCAGGGTGTGCGGGCCCTCAGTGAGGCCATCGACGTCATCCGCGGGGTCTGGGATGCCGGCAATCCGTCGATTCTGCGGGTGGACGGCACGTACTACCAGGTCGACGGCGCCAAGCGCGGGCCTGCCCCGGCGCATGACATCAAGATCTGGCTGGGGGCGTACAAGCCGAAGATGCTCCGCCTGACCGGTGCCAAGGCCGACGGGTGGCTGCCGACCCTGGCGTACCTGGAGGGCGGTCTGGACGGGATCGCGGAAAGCAACGCGATCATCGACACGGCCGCCGCGGAAGCGGGGCGCGACCCGGCGGCGGTCCGCCGCCTGCTGAACATCGGCGGCCTGTCCGGGCCGCCGGAGCAGTGGGTCGAGCAGCTGGCGATGCTGACCCTGGAGCACGGATTCTCCGGCTACATCCTGATGGGTGACGATCCGGCCGCCATCCAGGTCTTCGGCCAGGAGGTCGCTCCCGCGCTGCGGGAACTGGTCGCCGCCGAACGCGGGACGGTCAAGTCCTCAGTTTCCAGTGTCCGCTCACGCCGCGAGGCGGACATCGCCTACGACGACCTCCCGCCCTCGCTGGCGGGCGCGGCTATCGAACCGGGCGACGCCGGATACGCCGCCGTCCGGTCCACCTACCTCCGGGGCGGGGCGCCCGGCCTGGTCCTGCGGCCACGGACCGTGCCCGAGGTGGCCGACGCGCTGGGCTTCGCGCGGCGGCAGCCGGTGAAGCTGTCGATCCGCAGCGGCGGGCACGGCATCAGCGGACGCTCCACCAACCGCGGCGGCATCGTCATCGATCTGGCGGAACTCCACCAGATCGAGGTCCTGGACAAGGAGACGCGCAGGATCCGCGTCGAGCCGGGCGCCCGCTGGAGCGACGTCGCCGCCGCGCTCGCCCCGCACGGGTGGGCGCTCAGCTCCGGCGACTACGGGGGCGTCGGCGTCGGCGGGCTGGCCACCTCGGGCGGGATCGGCTGGCTGGTCCGCGAGCACGGCCTGACCATCGACCATCTGCGCGCCGTCGACATGGTCCTCGCCGACGGGACCGTCACCCGCGCCAGCGAGACCGAGAACCCCGACCTGTTCTGGGCGGTACGCGGAGCCGGCGCGAACTTCGGGATCGTCACCTCGTTCGAGTTCGAGGCCGACGAGGTCGGCGACGTGGGGTTCGGCCGGCTGGTGTTCGACGCGGGGGACACCGCCGGGTTCCTGGAGCGCTGGGGGGCCGCGGTCGAGGCCGCGCCACGGGATCTCACCAGTTTCCTCATCATGGGGCCGCCGCGGCCGGGTCAGCCCGTTCTCGCGCAGGTGATGGCCGCGGTCGACAGCGACGACACCGAGACGATCCTCGATCGGCTGCAGCCGCTGGCCGATGCCGGGCCGCTGCTGGACCACACGATTCAGCGGCTGCCGTACGCCGAGATCATGCACGTGCCGCGGGGCACGCACAACGGTCAGGGCGAGCCGGTGACCCGGTCCGGGCTGGTCGAGCACATCACCCCGGAATTCGCCGCGGCGGCGACGGAACTGATCATGAGTGGGGAGGCCTACTTCTTCCAGATCCGTTCGGTCGGCGGGGCGGTGGCCGACGTCGCCCCGGACGCCACGGCGTACGCGCATCGTTCGGCGAACTTCCAGGTGGTCGCGTTCGGCGCGAGCCGTACCCGCCTGGACCGGGTCTGGGACGCGATGGCCGGGCACTTCTCCGGCCTGTACCTCAACTTCGAGACCGACCTGCGCCCCGAGCGGCTCACGGACGCCTACCCCGCCGAGACGCTTCGGCGGCTGCGCGCCCTGAAAGCACGGCACGACCCCGACAACGTCTTCCGGGACAACTTCAACATCACCGGGTCGGTTGAGTAAGGGACGGGACAAGCCCCACACGTCTCCCGCTGCTGATCGTCTACGCGACGTTCAAGGACGCCTGAGCATGGCGCCGATTCGGCCGGGACGCTCGGATGCGAATGCCGCATCCGAGCGTTCTTCGCGCGCTACGCGCGGGCTTCAGAGGACGAGCTGGTGGAAGTGGCTGATCTCCTTGGCCGGGGCGTCCGCTTCGGTGCGGGTGAAAGGGTCGGCTTCGGCGAGCGGGCCGAAGGCCAGCCGGGTGAGTTCCTCGACCCGCCGTACCGGCACCTGGTAGGTCTGGTACGCGCCGTAGGAGAACCGCTCGGGTGCGATCTCCAGGCCGTCGATGAGTTCCTGCTGGCTGAGCAGGTACGCGGTCGCCGACAGCTCGCCCGCCTGGGTGACCATGGCGACGACCTTCCAGAACTGGCGGGGCAGCTGGACGCCCCGGTAGGGATCGTCGTCGGCGGCCAGGATCGGCCCGGTGAACACGTTCACCCGCAGGTCCCGGTTGTCGGCGTTCTCCAGGATGTAGTCCTCCAGCCCCGCCCAGGTGGTCTGGTTCTGGTTGAAGTCCTGATGCTGCGGCGTGCAGTTGGTGAAGTGGAAGGTGTCGTCGTTGGCGGACTTGGCCACCGTACGGGAGCCTCCCCAGGCCGGGTCGAGCCGGCGGACCAGGTGGCCGCGGTCGAGCGGGTTGTCGCGGTAGACGCTCTCCCCGGTCTGCTCGTCCTCGGGCAGCCGGGGGTCGAAGGTCCAGCGGTCCGGCTCGCGGCGCAGGCGCTGGCTGGTGGCGCCGTCGATGTTGACGGCGGTGTAGAAGGCCAGCCGCCGCTTCTTGTTGATCACCACGCTGAAGTGGTGGTACGGCAGCACGTAGCCGGGGCCGCCGGCGGCCAGCGGGACCAGGTCCGGGTGCAGGACCGGCAACGGCACCTGATGCTGCGGGCTCAGGAAATCAGGGTCATACCCTTCCCGGCTGGTGTAGTCCGGGTCGATCCGGACAGCCTCCCCGTTCGTCGTTCGCCCCGGTGCGCTCGCGTCGTCACGGTCGCAGCGCAGCCGTACATCGAAAGGCACCGTCAGTGAGATCGTCTGCGGCGACATCCCATCGGCCGCAGGCTGGTCGGGCAGCGGCGGGATCATCGACGGGGCCGCCTGCCCGGTGAACAGCCGCTCGATCAGCGCCTGCTGGGCGGGCGGGAACGGCCGGGCGCGCAGCATGGCCAGCAACCGGCTGACCCGCACACCCTCGTTGATGACGCCGCCGGCCTGGTCGGGGGCGGGCACCCCGGCATGGTGCAGGGCGACGACCTCCCACTGGTCGTTGAACACCGGCGAGCCCGACGAGCCCGGCTCGGTGTCCGTCCGGTAGTGCAGGAACAGGTCCAGGACGTCGACGATGCGGTTCTCCCGCAGCGCGATCTGCTTCTTCTCCCCGCGCGGATGCTGGATGATCGTGACGAAGTCCCCGACGATGGCCTTGCCCTCGGCCTCCACCAGCGGGTTGAACCCGAACCGGGCCAGCTCACCCGGCCCGGCCTTCACCGCCACCAGCGCGAAGTCCAGCTCCCGGTCGGCGAAGAAGAACCGGCCGGGATCCAGGCCGAACTCCCGCAGCGGCAGCGGCCGGCCGTCGACGCCGTCCTGGAAGTCGAACTCGACGCCGCTGGTCGCCGCGATCCCGGCGTCCCCCAGCACATGATGGTTGGTCAGCAGCAACTCCGGCGAGACCAGCGAACCCGTCCCGAACCCGGCCACCCGCCCCCGCTGATCGCGGATGACGATCCGGCCCACCGCCCGCGCCGCCGCCACCCCGCCCTCCAGGTAACCCACCGCGAGCAGATCATCGGTCTGGATGATCCGCTCCAGCACCGCCTCCGCGGACGCGATCGCGGCCGGATCCCCCGCCGCGATCGCGCGCGGGCTGACCGGCCGCACATCCCGGTAGTGCCGGCTGAGCCGGTCGATCCGGGTGGCCACCCGGATCGGCTCGTCCGCCCGGGCCATCCCGCCCGGCTCGGCCAGGACGGCGATGTTCCGCCGCCGCTGCTGACTGTGCCCGGCCACCCGCGCCGACGCCGCCGCCCGCACCCCGTCGCCGTCCGCCATGACGGCGGCGTCCCGCACCCCCGCCGCGTCGCGCAGCCCGGTGGCCGGGCCCCCAGCCGAATCCATAATCTGCCCCGTCCCCGTAAGTTTCTCCTGGCAGGGGCGTTATCTCCGGGGCCGGGCCAAGCGATTCCCCCAGCTGGGCCAGATAGCCCATCCCACTGGGAAATCATCTTTTACCGCCCGATGGTCTAGCCGATCAGATCGGCGATGACCGCCTCCATGGCATAACCCGGCTTACCGTTCCACTGGGTGATCGGAATGAACACGGACTGGCCATTTGCGCCCGGGTCGTCGAGCCTGGTGACGACGACCGTCTGCGGGAGGTTCCAGAACCTCGGATTATTGGAGAAGGTGAGCTGCCGCGGCGTCACGACGACCGCCTGGCTCGCATCGCCGCCGCCCAATTCGACGACGATGGGCGAAACCGGTATCTGGCTGATCCGCACATTGAACGACACGGTCCCGCCCTCGGGGATCTGCACCCGCGCGATGCTCGCGAGCAGGTAAGGCTCGGGCGTGTACGTCGCGGGCTGGCCATTGAACGTGAAAGCGCCGGGCGGCACATTGATCAGACCCGGATTGCCGACCTGAATCCCCAGACTGAGCGCGCCACCCGCCGGAACGGCGCCATTGAACGGCCGGTTGGACAGAACGACATGCTGGCCGGTCTGCGTGAAATCGGCGAAGAACGCCGCGGTGACCACCTGCTGAGCGGCGAGATCGAACTCGATCGTCCAGCTGGTCACGGCGGCGCTCGGCGTCACGGTCAGCTGCGCCTGGAAGCCGAGCCCCCAACTGGCGGCCATGCGGTACGAGACCGTGGTCGCGGCGGCGTCCGCGGGACCGGGCGCGCCGAGCATCACGCCCGCCCCGAGCACCAACGCGACGAGCATTCGTCTGATCTTCATCGAGGAACTCCCCGGGCAGCGAAGTTGCGGGAAGCATCGCATCGACGACAGACCGCCGCCATTCCCCTTCGTCTCCGGCGAACCTGAGCTGGCAGAGCTCCCGGCCCGCGTGAAATGTTCAGCTCAGGCCCAGGCTTCACGGCTGGTGGTGACGCTCGTCCCGGAGCTCAGGGATTCTCCGATCGCCAGGCTGATCAAGTGGTCCTGGCATCCGTCGGCCAACGGGTACGGCTCCGCGGCCTCGCCCCGGCACCAGGCCGTCATCTGGCACAGCAGACTGACGACGGCCAGGTCGTCCTCGGAGAACCGGGCGCCCTGATAGCCATTCCTGTAGACCACCCGCCCGTCGAAGCTGATGTGATCCAGGTCGAAACCCTCCAGGTTCAGATCGATCCCGGTCTGGCGTCGGATCAGGTGCGATTCCACCGCGGCGCCTGGCTCGACCATGCGCACGACCCGGTCGTCCACCACCTCGCCCAGCGAGCCCCGGATGACGATCCGCCGGCCGCGCAGCGGATTCCACCACTGGTTGTCGGTGAAGTCGTACAGGCCCATGCCGCCGGCGAACTCCAGCGTGGCGATCGTGGTGGAGGCCGGCTTCGGCGTCAGGTCGCCGGACCAGCCGTCCCTCGACACGGGGTCCACGAGTGGCGCGGCGAACGAGCGGGCGCTGACGGTGGCCTCCTGGAAGCCGACGCCGAGCAGATGCCTGACCATCGACACGGCGTGGTAGAGGTGGGTGGAGGACACCTGGACGGAGGTCGCCTGGCCGATGACCCCCTCGCGGACCAGCGCCAGCCTCGCCGCGTGACCGGGCATGTGCAGGTACTGCTCCGCGACCTGGACCAGACCGCTGGAACCGACCGCCCGCCACAGGTCGCGCAGCCCCTCCAGGTCGGCGGCGGGCGGGGTCTCGGCCAGCACCGGGAGCTCGAATCCCACGAGCTCCTTGGTCACCGCCGGGGTGACCGGCCACGGCACTGACGGGATGACGAATTCAGGGCGTTCCGCCGCGAGCATCTCGCCGACGGAGCGGAACGTGGGCACTCCCCAGCGGGCCTCGACCTCGGCTCCCCGCCCGGCCGACCTGGTCACCACGCCCGACACCGACAGCCGCTCGGGCAACCGCCTGGCCAGGCGGAGGAAGAACTCCGAACGCCACCCGCTGCCCACTATCCCGAAACGGCCCGCGGACTGTGCACCCATGATCTGGTCCCTTCGGCTTGTACGGCAAGGTCACCTTAGTTTGATCACGGCCGACGGGACATAGCGGTCAGCTGGTCAGGGGCTCGGTGGCGGTGATGCCGAGCATCGCGGCCGAGCGCTCCCACAGGCGGCGGGCGAGTTCGGGGTCGCCGGACTGGCGATACTTGGGCTCTCGCCGCCTGAGCAGGTTGAAGTAGGCGCCGTTGACCGACTTCGGATCGGGTGTGGTGGCCAGCCGTACCAGTGCTTCGGCCGCCTTCTCGGGGGTGACGGTGACGGCCCTGCCGATCGGGGAGCGCATGATCCGGCCCGCCAGGCCGTAGCCCCGGTAGAAGTCGCTGGCGACGACACCGGGGTGGAAAGCGGTCGCGGTGACGCTGGTGCCCTGCGTGCGCCGGGCCAGTTCACGGGTGAAGAGGATGTTCTCCAGCTTCGTCGTCCCATAGACGGGGAAGGAGCGGTATCCGCGCGAGCTGTCGAGGTCGTCCAGGTCGACGCGGCCCATGCCGTGCGCCTGGCTGCTCGTCGCGATCACCCGGGCGTCGGGGGTCTCGGTCAGCCGGTCCAGCAGCAGATGCGTGAGCAGGAACGGGGCCAGATGGTTGACCTGGAAGGTCATCTCGTGGCCGTCCTCGGTGACGGTCCGGCGGGCGATGGTGCCCCCGGCGTTGTTGGCCAGGACGTCGATGACCGGGTAGCGGGTGAGCAGGGTCTCCGCGAGCGCCCGCACGTCCGCCAGGCGGCCGAAGTCGGCGATGATCGGCTCGGTGCCGATCGAGCGCGCGACCGCCGCCGTCTTCTCCGGCGACCTGCCGACCACGGCCACGGTCGCGCCGAGCTCGGCCATCCGCCGTGCGGCGGCGGCGCCGACACCGGCGCTGGCGCCAGTGATCACCACGGTCTTGCCCCGCAGGCCGGCCTGGCCAGTCTGATTGGTCATCTCGTCCGTCTTCCTTGTGTCGGCTGGGCCCGGAGAAATGCGAGGACCCCTCAAGTCGGGCAGGTTAGCCCACCCCGGGCACACCTGTGCGCGCCGCCGTGTACCCATCCGGCAGCAGTGAGGCGAAACCGGGCACATTTCGAAAGCTCGGCTTCGATTTCTCCGGCGGTTACGCCCCCGCGGGCCATAACCATCGGCAAGGTTGGCACTGTGAAGAAGCGGCAGGGAGTTTCTTTGCGGAAGGAATGGTCCTCCCAGTTTTTGGTCAGCCCTGTTGAGGCGTTAGGGTATTGCAAATATCACGGCAGCATGAGGAGTAGATCATGGCCAAGCAGGTCATTGAGCAGGTCACCGACGACTTGGACGGCACTCAGGGTGCCGCCACCTACCGGTTCGGCTGGGGCAAGGACACCTTTGAGATCGACCTCGCCCAGGGCAACAAGGACAAGCTGGAGAAATTCCTGGCACCCTACATCGCCAATGGGCGACTCGTCCGCGAGGCCAGGCCCGCCCGCGGTCGCCGGTCCGGCGGCGGCGAGAGCAAGCTGAGCCGGGAGAAGTCCCAGGAGATCAGAGAATGGGCCAAGGCCAACAACCACCCGGTGAACGAGCGCGGCCGTATCGCCGCCACCATCCTCGAAGCCTACGAGGCGGCCCACTAACGGTGGGCGACTAGTTCGTGGTCTTGCATTCTTCCTGACGGAACACCCGGCGCGTTACTTCGCCGAGCCGGGTACGGCCGCGGGTGCCGCCCGACACCAATGGCCGGGCGGCTCCAAGTCCGGTTCTTCGTCGAGCGCGCCAGTGATTTACGGAGCGCCCGGCAGGCTCGCAACCTGCCCGCGGAGCCGCCGGAACATTCGGACGGCCTTCGAGGGTGAGTGCACGAATCAGATGTGCGCCTTAATGGTCAGCGCGCCCTTCGGAGTTTTCGCGTCCGGTGGGTTCGCCGGTCAGCTTGACTTGTTCTGGGCTTCCTCCAGCAGTCCCAGGTAGCCGATGGAGACGATCCGCTCAGCCCGGACGGCGTAGGAGTCCGGGTCGTCGGGGGCGATCGTGGCCAGCCCGTCGACGTACCGGTTGAACATGCAGAAGGCGGCGGCGATCAGCACCGTGTCGTGGATCTCCACGTCGGTCGCGCCCGTTTCGCGCGCGGCGGCCACGAGTTTCTCGGTGACGTTCAGCCCGCCCTGCTGCACCGACGCCGCGATGGCCAGCAGCGCCTTCATCTTGACCGAGATCGGCGCGGCCCCCACGTCGGCGCGGACCTGCTCCACCAGCGCCATCCCGCCCTCCAGCTGCGCCGCCGCGTACGCCGCGTGCGAGGAGAAGCAGTAACGGCACTCGTTGAGCGCCGAGACATAGGCGGCGATCAGCTCCCGCTCGCCGCGCGACAGCGTGTTGTCCGCGCGCAGCAGACTCTCCACCAGCTCGTTGAGCGGACGCGCCGTTTCCGGCCGGAATCTGAACAGCCCACGGATTCCCGGCTCGCCGGAAGTCAACGTGATGTGCGGCATCTGGGTTCCCTCTCCCTCGGATCACTCGCATCTCTCACGCAGCCTCAGCCGTCACACGGTCCGCGTCAACCACCGTCCCAATTCACCGCACGAAGCCGTTGAAGGCCCCCAAAAACTCGGTCGCCGCGCCTTCCCGCCGGTGGTAGTTTCCGGGGCGTGATTTCGCCCGCCGGGTACGAATTCCGCGCGCCGACACCGGACGATCTGGCCGCGGTGGCCGCCGTGCTCATCGCCGATGATCTCGGCGCCGGACAGAGCATCCTGGGCGCCGGATTCGTGGGCGCCGAGTGGGCCCGGACCGGCTTCGACCTCGCCACCGACGCATGGGTGGCCCTCGACGGCGCGGCCGTGATCGTCGGGTACGGCCAGGCGTCCCCCGAGGAGCCCGGCGCCGTCAGATCATGGGGAACCGTCCACCCCGAGCACCGGAGCCGGGGCATCGGCTCGGCGCTGCTGGACCGGATCGAGGAGCGGGCCCGCGAACTGCTGGGCGATCTTCCCGCGGCCCGCCTCCGCCACTCGATGAACGCGGACGACCACGCCGCCGCCGCACTCCTCCAGGCCCGGGGCCTGCGGCCGGTCCGCCACTTCTGGTACATGGGGATCGACCTGGCCGAACTCCAGGAGCCGGGTCCGCCCCCGCCGGGAATCGAGATCACCGGAATCGCCGCGCCAGGTGATCTGGAGGCCGTGCACGCCGTCCTTCAGGAGGCGTTCGCCGGTGACTGGGGTTACCACCCGGAGCCGTACGACCAGTGGGCCGAGGAAGCGGTCGGAAACCCGAACCACGATCCGGCGCTCTGGCTGCTGGTGCGGGACAACGGAAGGCCCGTCGGCGCTCTCACCGCGAGCGCCGAAGACGACCGCGGCTGGGTGGGCGAGGTCGGGGTCGTGCCCTCCCACCGGGGACGCGGAATCGGCGCCCACCTCCTGCGCCTTTCGTTCGCCACCTTCGCCGGGCGCGGCCTCCGGGACGCGATGCTGAACGTCGATTCCGGAAACCCGACCGGAGCGACCGTCCTGTACGAAAGCGTGGGCATGCGGATCGCCTGGCGCTGGGACTTGTGGGAACGCTCATAGCCTGAAAGCGGACCCAAGCCCGCCTTACCCACATAAGGCTTTTCCTTACGTATATTGGGACTGGATGTTGACTTCACCGCTTTAGTCAGCTCAAGTCGATCGGATTGCGCCATGACGGACGGCCTCGACGATCTCCCCCAACTCGATCAGCTGATCGCGACCCTCCCCGCAGGGCATCCCGACCTCCCGCAAGCGGTGCTGTACCGAGCGAGCCTGCTCCTCTACAAGGCCGCCGCGGAAGGCGATCTCGCCACCGCCAGGACGGTAGTTCGCGATCTTGAGGACAGACTGGCGATGGCGTCGGCCGGGCACGACCTCGTGGCATTGCTGGCCAGAGCACATCAACTGGTCGCCGAACTCATCGTTGGCGGCTCCTCCGAGGACTTCGCGCGCGCCGCCCTCGCGGACTCGCTGCCCCCGGGCGTCGACCCCGACGACGCGGAAACCGCGGTCTCCCATCTCCGCCGCGCCGCCGTGCTCGCCCCCGCCGATCTCGAAACACAACTCTCACACGCGACGATGAGCCTGCTCATCGGCGACGCCCGCAGCGCGGCCGAGGTGGTGGCGACGGCGCGGATTGGTGAGGACGAGGTGGTGGTGAAGGCCGGTGACGCAGCCGAGGTGGCGGCGGCGCGGGCCGGTGAGGCCGAGGTGGTGGCGCGGCCGGGTGATGCGGACGAGGTGGGGGCGAACAGCACGGCGCGGGCTGGTGGCCCGGATGAGCGGGATCAGCTCGACGCGCTTCGCGCTGTGCTGTCCGCCGCCGCTTCGGGAGAGCGTGGGCCGCAGGTCCTGAGACGGGCCCTCGGCACGCTGCCCGCCGGGCATCGGGGGCGCGGCCTCCTCGCCCTGCCGCTGGCCCGCACTCTGGCCACCGTCCAGCAGTCGCCGGCCGCCGCCGGATCGCTGGGCGAAGCCCTCGACCTGCTGGCCGAGGTCCTCGAAAGTTCTTCGGCCGAGTCGTCCGACGAGGCCAGGATCCTCACGCTGCACGCGCTGGTCACCGGGATGCTCCTCGACGAGGTGCCCGCCGACTTCTCCCGCCTGCTGGCCGCCATCGGATCCGGCGCCGACCACCTGACCCTCGCCTGCGCCGCCGGCGTCCGATCCTGGATCGAGCGCGACCGCTCCCACGTCACCACCGCCGCCACCCACCTGGCCGCCCTCATCGACAAGGAACAGGAGGACGGCCGCGCGCTCATGCTCTGCTTCCCGGCGATCCCGCTCTTCGTCGAACGCTACGTGGCCACCAACTCGCTGGAGTTCCTCGACCGGGCCGAACACTGCTGCGACCTGCTGGCCCGGTCCGTCCCCCCGGGGGAGGACGCGGAGTACGCCGGAGCGGTGGCCGCGCTACGAGGACACGTCCGGATGCACCGCGCCATGGTCACCTACGACATGGCGGAGGCCCACGACGCGATCAGCGACATCCGCGCGGGAGTCCAGGACGAGGAATCCGCCCAGATGCTGACCGTGCTCGAAGCGATCGTGGAGGGCATCGACGGCGATCGCGACCTGTCCCTCCAACTGGGCCCCCCGCCGATGATCTACCCCTCCGCCGACGGCTCCAGCCAGCCGGTCCACCGCCTGGACGTGGAACGCCACGGCGTCCTGCTGGTTCAGCGGGGGATGGCGGGCGACGCGCAAGCCCTGGACGAGGGCATCGCGCTGCTCCGCCGGGCGCTGACACTGCCCGGCACCTACCTGCTCACGCACCTGCCGACCGACGGCGTGCTGGGCATGGCACTGATGGCCCGCAGCTGGGAACACGGCGGCGAGGACCTCGACGAAGCGGTCACCTTCCTGGAACGGGCGGCCGACCGAGCCAGAGCGGAACCGGGAGTCCGCTGGGCCGCCAAGATCCTCATCAACCTCGGCAGAGCCCGCCGCCAGCACGGCGACGGCGCACCGGCCGTGGCGGCCGGGCTGGAATCCCTCCGCGCCCGCCACGGCGACCTCCTCCTCCAGAGCGGTACGGAACGCTCGTTGCACATGTCCACAGAAGCCGCCGAAATCGCCGTCGAAGTGGCCTCATGGGCACTGGAGGACGGCGACAAACAGACCGCCGTCCAAGCACTGGAACTCGGCCGCGGCATGGTCCTGCACGCCGCCACCCTGACCACGGAAACGGGCGACCTCCTCCGCGCGGCCGGCGCCGGCGACCTGGCCGAGGAATGGGACACCGCCCTGCACACCACCCCGACCGGCGGCAACCAGCCGGGCGACCTCGACGTAGACATCCCCAGCACCCTCCGCGCCCGAGCGTTACACGCACTCCACGACACCCCGGGGGAGCACCGACTACTCGCCGTCCCCACCGTGAACGAAATCGCCGACCACCTCCGATCCAACGGCTGGGACGCACTGGTCCACCTCCTACCCCGCTCCCGCAACGGCCCCGGCCACGCCATCCTGATCCGCGCCGACCGCACAGTCCTCCAACTCCGCCTCCCCAGCCTGGACACCCGCGAGGGCACCCACATCCACGAATTCGTCTCCGCCGAACGAGCCCTCCGAAGCCAGAACACCACCCCGGCGCACGCCCCAAGTAGCGCCCCAGGGAACGACCCAAGCAACGTCCCGGAGAACGGCCCTCTTCACCCACCTGCTGGGGGACCCGGTGGGCCCGGCTCTGACAACGGTCCGGAGAACCGCCCAAGCAGCGGCCCTATTCACCGACCTGCTGGGCAATCCGGCGTGTCCGGTTTAAGCAGCGGGCTGGAGGAGGACGACGCGGTGGAGCGGGTGGCGGCCCGGGTGCGTTGGGAGAGCGCGTTGGAGGCGGTTTGTGATTGGGCGGGCAAGGAGGTGATCGCGCCCGTTCTCCGGGGGCTGCGCGTTGACCACGATCCGAGGGTGATTCTGGTGCCTTGGGGGCTGGCCGGGGCTGTGCCCTGGCACGCCGCCCGCTGGGAGGGCCGGTACGCGTGTGAGCGTGCCTTGTTCTCCTACGCCGCCTCCGCGCGTCGCTTGGGAACGGCCACTGGCCGTGCGAAGACCGGGGGTTTCGGGGGTTTCGGGGGTTCTGCCGTGATTGTGGCAGATCCGGCTGGGGAGGCGTTGGCCTGGGGGCGGTGGGAGTGTGAGCAGATTCAGCGGAGTAGTTACCCGGAGGCGGTGCGTCTTGGGCGGTGGCGGCGTGGGTCGGAGGAGGCCGCGCCCGCGACTGGTGATGCCATCCTGGCGGCGCTTCGGAGTGCGGCGGTGGTGCATTACGCGGGGCATGGCGCGTCCGGCTACTCCTCAGCTCACTCTCACCTGCTGCTTGCCGACGGTGAACTCCCGGTGCGCCGGATTCTGCGGGAAGCCACCGCACCGGGGTCGCTGGTAGTGCTCTCGGCGTGTTTGACGGATCTGTCGGATAAGGACTTCGACGAAGCCCTCACCCTGTCGACCGCCCTCGTCGCCGCGGGGGCCGCGGATGTGGTCGGTTCCCGCTGGGCATTGGACGACGATTGCCGCACCGGCACCATGATGGCGATTTTTCATCACTTCCTGCGAGAAGTGGGGAATGCGGCGGAGGCGTTGCGGATGGCGCAGGTGTGGATGTTGCGGGGGGATCGGGCGTTGCTCCAGGAGCTTGGGCCGGACACGCCGGATTCGGAGGAGGATTTCGCCGCCGTGTCCATCTGGGCGGCGTTCACCCATCACGGTGGCTGAGCGCCATCGCCTGCATCATCGCGTTGGCGACCTCGCGGCCCGTCACCGAGCCGTGGTCGTGGATGAAGTCGTCGGATCTGAGGTTGTAGACGCGGCCGGCGCGGAAGTCGTACTCGCCGGTCGTGGGTAGCAGTTCGTCCGGCGGCGCGCTCACCTGCGGGGTGCGCAGTGCGCCGTTGCGGCCGATTCCGCCGTAGCTGTCGTCGGGGCCGCCCACGCTGGAGGCGTTCTGCTGGGCCAGCCGCGAGATGATCGCGTACGCGATCCCGACCGCCCGGTCGTTGACGGTATGCGTGATCACCATGGGCCCCGCGAGCCGCCCGGGAGACAGCACGTTCCGGAACAGCCCGTCCTTCGTCCCCGAGTAATCCGTGGCCAGGGCGTAATGGCTGAAAGCCGCCTGCAGCAGACTGACCGAATGCACCGGCGCGTGCCGCTGCGCCGCGGCCGTCACCAGCCGGGCCCCGAACGAATGCCCGGCCAGATGCCGCCGAACCCCGGGAGCCTGCGCGGCCAGGTCGTCCATCAGGCGGGCCACCCCCACCGAGCCGACCGTCCCGGCCCGCTCCTTCATCGTGAAGTACGTCGTCGTATTCAGCAGCAGCCGACCGGCATGAAGCACATCCCCGAACGACGGCAGACCGGCCCCTCCACCCGCCCCTCCACCGAGCCCCCCACTGGCTCCTCCACCGGACCCCGCCCCGGACCCTCCATTGAGCCCCCCACCGGCTCCTCCACCGGCCCCTCCACTGAGCCCCGGCGCGGCTCCTCCAGCGGTCCCTCCACCGAGCGCGTCACCGGCGGCGCCGCCGGGCGCTTCTGGGAGCAGGCCGAGTGGGAGCGGTTGTGCGGCCAGGTCGAAGGCGGCCTCCGGGTCGCCGTCGGTGAGGAGTGAGGGCGGCGGTTCCTCGTCGCCGTCGGCGGGCGCGGGCAGGGAGCGGCGGAGCAGGTCCAGGAAACTCGCCTGGGCACCGGGGGAGTGCAGGTCGGGGACGAGCGCCTGGAGCGCTGTCGCGATCTCCGCGTCCTCCACCGTCTCCTCGATCTCGGCCCGGAGCAGCGCCTGGCCGTCGTCGGCCCCGAGCCCGCCCCCGGCGAGCAGCCCGGGTTCGGCCCACCGCACCGATGGCCACAGCACACCGATCACCGCGAGCCGCATCGACGGCGGCCGTCGCACCTCGTCCAGACTCTCGGCGAGCTTCTCGTACAGCCGCTCGGCGGCGGCCATGTCGTTGTTCCAGCCGTGCGAGAGCAGCAGCACGTCGGTGACGCCGGGAGCGCGGACCATGTCCAGCGCCCGCTGCCGCTCGGCCGGGTCGTGCAGCTCGCCGTCGGACCGGAACTGCACCTTCGCGAATGGAAAACGCACGGAGATCCTCTCTTTCACACCAGCTGGATTGCGCGCATGGCGTCGACCAGCCCCGCGCCCTGAAACGCCCGATCCCGGCCCAGGTCGATGGCCGAGCGCAGCAGTGTCTCCTTGACCTCCTGGGGGCGGCCGATGAACTCGCGGTGCACCGACAGGAAGCCAGCGACGACGCCGGAGACATGCGGCGCGGCCATCGACGTGCCCGAATCCTCCACGAACGTGGCGTCCGGGACGCCGGCGGTGGCCTTGCGCAGCAGCTTGCCCGAGCCCGCGCTGACGATGCGCTCCCCGGGGGCGACCAGGTCGGGTTTGGGCCGCCCGTCCCCGGTCGGGCCCTTTGACGAGAAATAGGAGACGCCGCTGACGTGCGGGCGGCACGAGGTCGAGCCGACGGTGATGGCCAGGTCGGCGTTGCCGGGGTCGTTGATGGTCATGTCCAGGCCGAGCCGTACCGCACGGTTCTGGGCGTCCTGGGCGAAACCGTAGCCGGTGTTGCCGGCGGCGACCACGACGACGACGCCGCTGCGGACCAGCAGGTCGACCTCGCGGCAGACGGGGGTGAGCCCGGCCCCGAACCAGCTGGGGTCGAACGGGTAGCCGACCGACAGGTTGACGCCGTGCACCTTGAGCTCGCGGCCGCCCGCGTTCAGGTCGTTGACATACTGCAGGGCGTCCAGGACGGCGGCGACGTCGCCGTTGCCGTCGTCGCGGAGCACCTTGCAGGACAGCAGGCGGCACTGCGGCGCCATGCCGCGGAACGACCGCACCTCCAGGCGGCGCACGTCCAGCTGCTCGGTCATCGCGTTGCGCTCGTCCTGGTACCAGGCGGCGGCGACGAGCGGGGACTTCTTCAGGTCCGCGCTGACGGACTCGCCGGCCAGGATGCCGGCGACATGGGTGCCGTGGCCGAACTCGTCGGCCAGGGCCTCGTCGTCGGATTGGCCGGGGACGAAGCTGCGGTGCCGGACGCCGGGCGGCAGGTCGAGGTTGCGGTGCAGGTCGAAGTGGGCGTGCGGGGCGATGCCCGAGTCGAGGACCGCCCAGACGATGCCCTCGCCGGAGGCCTCGAAGGTGCGGTGCGCGGCCGCGCACTTGGTCGTGATGACGCTGCGGTGGGTGAGCGCGCCGACCTCGAAGTTGGGCCACAGCCGGTGGATCGCCCAGCGGGGGGCCGCCAGGTCGGTGTGCGCGACCTCCCGGCCGCTGGCCATGTCCAAATCGACCAGGGCGCGGATCTCCTCGGCGGTCAGCGCCACCGCCAGATACGAGCCGACCGGCCGCGGCTCGGTGTCGGCCACTTCCCGGATCAGCGCGTTCACCTGCTCGTACGCACCCCGCACGCCACCGGGATGCGAGGTGCGCAACTCGATCACCACACCCAGCTTGCGGCCGTCCGCGACCGCCATCCGCTCCATCAGCGGCTTGGAGATGATCGAGTCGGCCATCAGCGCCGGGGCGGACGGGACATGCCCCCGCCGCGCGGGTCCGCCGGACGCCGCGCCGTACTCCCGGGGAATCTCCGGCCCCGCCCCGCCGGGACCTTCCGGCATGCTCATGCGTCACCTCCGCGCCTGTGGCGAGACCACGTTAGACGCGCGGAGGCGGGGCAGGATCGGGTTCTGACCTAGGGAAAACCCTAGGTCAGACACCCTGGGGGTCTAGTTGACCCGGGTTTTGCTCTGCCCGCACAGGCACTGGCTGGTGACGACGTTCCCGATCCGCTCGATCTCCAGCCACTCATGCCGATGAAACAGTTTTTTCTTGCTGATCGCATCGTTTTCGCGGACTTCGCGCAGGGAGACATCGGGAACGGGCGCCTCTTCCTGATCTGATCCCCTGACTTCAACGTCCATGCCTATCCCCCGTGCATTCCTGCAATTTCCGTGTTACTCCCATTGCGTGACATTCCGTTCCACCGGGCGTCCAGATCTGGCACGGTGTCCGCTTGTCCGCACCGCCGGAGGCGGGCCGACTACGATGGCGGCATGTCGACGAGGGCTCTGGCGCATCCGGAGGCCGGGGAGATCCGGCTGGAAGGCGTGCTGCACGCGCTGGCGGATCCGGCTCGGCTGGAGATCGTCCGCTTCCTGGCGGAGACGGGCGGCGAGGTGGCGTGCTCGGCCATCGATCTGGCGGTGAGCAAGTCGACGGGCACGCACCACTACCGGGTGCTGCGGGAGGCGGGGGTCATCACGCAGGTCTACCGGGGGACGGCGAAGATGAACGCGCTGCGCCGGGACGATCTGGACGGGCTCTTCCCCGGGCTGCTGGACAGCGTCATCGAGGCGGCGTCGCGGCGGGCCCGCGCCCGGGTGTGATCACCCCGGGTGCGATCACACTGCCCGGTGGTACTGGTCCGGCCACCGGGTGGCCGTGCCGAGCGCGCGGGCGGCGCGCCGCGGCCAGTAGGGGTCGCGCAGCAGTTCACGGCCGATCAGCACGGCATCGGCCGCGCCATCGGCGAGGATCTGTTCCGCCTGGTACGGATCGGTGATCATCCCCACGGCGGCCACCGGAAGCGCGGTCTCGGCGCGTACCCGGGCCGCGAACGGCACCTGGTAGCCGGGCCCGGTGGGGATGCGCGCGTCGGCGGCGTTGCCGCCGCTGGATGTGTCGAGCAGGTCGACGCCGTGCGCGAGCAGGATCGGCGCCAGCCGTACCGTGTCGTCGACGGTCCAGCTGGGGCGGTCGTCGAGCCAGTCGGTGGCGGAGATGCGGAAGAACAGCGGCAGGTCGGCGGGCCAGGCTTCGCGGACCGCGTCCACGACTTGCAGGGCGAAGCGGACACGGTTCTCGAACGGGCCGCCGTACGCGTCGGTGCGGTGGTTGCTCAGCGGGGAGAGGAACTCGCCGATCAGGTAGCCGTGCGCGCCGTGCACCTCCAGGACCCGGAAGCCGGCCCGCAGCGCGCGGCGGGCGGCGGCGGCGAAGTCACCGGCGATCCGGCGGATCGCGGCGGGGGAGAGTTCGTCCGGGGCGGGGTGGCCCGGCGCGAACGGGATCGGGCTGGGCCCCACCGGCTGCCATTCGCCGGTCGGGCCGCCGCCGCGCCAGGGCCGGTCGGTGGAGGCCTTGCGGCCCGCGTGCGCGACCTGGATGCCGGGGACGGCGCCTTGCCCGGCGACGAACCGGGCGATCCGGGTGAGCGCGGCCTCCTGGTCGTCGTTCCACAGTCCGAGGTCGCCGGAGCTGATCCGGCCCTCGGCGGACACGGCGGTGGCTTCGGCGAAGACCAGCCCGGCGCCGCCTACGGCGCGCGCGCCGAGATGCGTGAGGTGCCAGTCGTCGGCCACGCCGTCGCGGGCCGAGTACTGGCACATGGGCGACATCCAGACCCGGTTGGGGATGGTCAGCGATCGCAGGGTGAGGGGTTCGAACAGCATGACGCGTCTCCTCCGCTAATACGACGGTTATCGTACTACGAGAAGTGTCGTCCTAACAGGACGGCGGCACTTGCGGAGATCGCCGGGGCACGGAAAGCTCGGGGGGTGAGGGAGGTCCCAAATGGCGGTCGATGACGCTTTGGTGACGACAGTGGTGGGCAGCTATCCGCAGCCGGACTGGCTGGTCAACCGGGAGATGCTGGGGAGCAGGCTGCCGCCGCGGGTGCGGGCCCAGGAGATCTGGCGGATCCCCGAGGAGTTCCTCGCCGAAGCCCAGGACGACGCGACGATCATCGCGATCCGCGACATGGAACGCGCGGGCATCGAGATCGTCACCGACGGCGAGATCCGGCGGGAGAGCTACTCCAACCGCTTCGCCACCGCCCTGGACGGCATGGACGTGGAGAACCCGGGCACCGCGATCGACCGGACCGGCCACCCCAACCCGGTGCCCCGCGCGGTCGGGCCGATCCACCGCGTCCGCCCCGTCGGAGTCGAGGACCTGGAGTTCCTCCGCCGCAACACCGACCGCCCGGTCAAGATCACCCTGCCGGGGCCGTTCACCATGGCCCAGCAGGCCCAGGACGACTTCTTCGGCGACCGTCGCTCGCTCGCGCTGGCGCTGGCCGAGGCGGTACGGGCCGAGGTGACCGACCTGTTCGCGGCCGGGGCCGACATCGTCCAGCTGGACGAGCCCTACCTGCAGGCCCGCCCGGAAGCCGCCCGCGAGTACGCGATCGAGGCCATCAACCGCGCCGTCGAGGGCCTCCCCGGCACGATCGCCCTGCACACCTGCTTCGGCTACGCCGCGATCGTGCACGAGCGCCCGCCCGGCTACTCCTTCCTCGCCGAACTCAACGACTGCGCCGCCGACCTGATCGCCATCGAGACCGCCCAGCCCGGCCTCGACCTGTCGATCCTCGGGCAGCTCTCCGACAAGGGCGTCATCCTCGGCGTCGTCGACCTGTCCGACCCGGCCGTCGAAACCCCGGGCACGATCGCGGCCCGCATCCGCGAGGCGCTCCGCTACCACGCCCCGGACAAGCTTCAGATCGCCCCGGACTGCGGCATGAAATACCTGCCGCGCGCCCGCGCCTTCGCCAAACTCCAGGCGATGACCGAGGCGGCGCGCATCGTCCGGGCCGAACTGGCCGGCTAACGCCGGGGGAGCCCTGCGACGCCACGTCCGGCCGGGGTCGCCCGCGAGTCCCGCGAGTCCCGTGGTGCCACGTCCGGCCAGCGTCGCCACGTCCGGCTAACGCGCCTGGGATTCCTCCGGTATCTCGTCCGGGACCGGCCGCTCGGGTGTGTCGCCGGGCAGGAGGCGGGACATCGCGGCGATCAGCACGCCGAGGATGAGCCCGAACGCCATGGCCACCCGCAGCGAGGTCGCGTCGGCCAGGAAGCCGATGATGACCGGGCCGAGCAGCAGGCCCGCGTAGCCGATCGTCGCCGTCTGGGCGATCGCCGGGCCGGACTGGGCGGGGTCGGCGCCGCCCGCGAGTGAGAGCGCGAACGGGATGACCGGCGCGATCGCCAGGCCCGCCAGCAGGAGCACCGGCAGCACGACCGCGACCGCCGGGGCCGTCACCACCACCGCGAACGCGATCACCGTGGCGACGCCGCTCGCGGTGAGGTGGGCGCGGGCGCCGTACCGGGCCCGGAGCCGGTCGCCGGCCAGGCGTCCGGCGAGCATGCCGGTCACGAACAGCGGGTATCCTAGCGCGGCGACCTCCTCCGGGGAACCGAGGATGTCCCGCAGGTAGAGGCCGTTCCAGTCGGCGACCATGCCTTCCAGGGTGAACGCCGCGAAGACGACGACCCCGAGGACGTACACGACCCGGGGGAGGCCGCGCCGGGAACCGCCGTCCTCCTCGGCCGGCGGGGGATCGGCCAGGAATGTCGGGATGAGCGCGAACGCCGCCGGGATACTGGCCAGGCCGACCGCGATCAGGTGCGGCGTGAGCGTCAGCCCCAGCCGGATGGCGGCGAAGCCGAGGATTCCGGACACGATCGCGCCGAAGCACCAGCCGGCGTGCATGCCGCTCAGCAGCGGCCGGCCGTACCCGGCCTCCACCGCCGACCCCTGCGCGTTCATGGCGACGTCGAGCAGCCCGAAGGTGACGCCGAACAGGCTGGTGGCGACCAGCAGCAGCGGATACGACGGAGCCGCCCCGACCAGCGCGAGCGTCGCCGCGCAGCTCGGCGCCGCCGCCGTCAGGATGCCCCGGCTGCCCATCCGCCGCATCAGCGGGCGCGCCGCCTGCATGCTCACCAGCGCGCCGATCCCGGACGCCAGCAGGGCGACCCCCAGCTGCCCCTCCGACAGCTCCAGTTTCTCGGTCAGCGCGGGTAATCGCACGGCCACCGTGCCGGAGAAGATTCCCGCGAGGATGAAGGTGAGCGTCGTGCCGATCCGGGCCCTGCGCAGGCCGTTTCCCATTGACGTCCTTCCGGTTAACGAAAATGAGCCGGGATAAGGGCAGCCGAAATGCGCTCGCGGAGTTTGTTGAATATGCGGTCGTGGTGCTCTTCCCGCCGACCGGCAATGAATTGCCGAATTGTCCAACATGTGGACCGGGGGTGACGGGGAGCGTCTGTTCGGTGTCGCCCAGTGGGCTCGGCCGCCTGTGTCAGCACTGACTTGGCGATTGCTACTGCCAGGGCAGAGTGTTCCACCGACCCATCATGCCGTACCGATGAATCGTTCGTCGAACGAATGGGCGAGTAACTCGAATTCGCACTTCACAGGGCCTTGACGGATGAGTTGGTGTCCACAGCAAGAAATGAGCCTTCTCAACGGGAGATTTCCAGCTTATGAACGACGGGACGGCCTGCACTGGCCGATTCCCCGAGTGGTGAGGACGCGTGATGTCGCCAATCCGATTACTTCTGCGCAGGATTCTCGTCTCGATGCTCTCGGCCCTTCTGGTGGTGGCGGGGCTGACCGCGCTGAGCGGATCGGCGCAGGCGGCCGTGCCGAACCGGTGGGGGTTCGCGTACGTCAACATCCCCGCCGGGGTGCCGGATCCGAGCCACCAGGCGGGCAGCTGGGCGCCCGCGTTCAACGTCACCGTCACGCCGGGCGTGGTGGGGCAGACGTTCGTCCGGTTCCCGCAGATCGGCGGCCCCGGCGGCATCGTGCACGTGACGGCCGTGGTGCCCACCAACGCCTGGTGCCAGGTCGAGTCGTGGGTGCCGGCCCTGCCGGACGAGGTCGTCACGGTGCGGTGCTACCGGTTCGGCGGGGTGCCCATGTTCGTGCCGTTCACCGTCCTGTACGAGGAGAGCAGCGGCCCGCTCCCCGCCGGCAGCCACGCCTTCGGGTACGTCGCCTACAACGGCGCCGCGATCACCGGCTCCTACAACTCGGTGCTGGCCCCGAACACCGTGGTACCGAGCGGGCTGGGCACCTGGACGGTCACCCTGAACGGGCTCGGCTCCCCGGCCCCGGCGGGCAACCTGCAGGTGACGGCGGTGAATCCGGGCGCTCCCGCGCGATGCAAGGTGGGCAGCTGGTCACCGGGCGCCGCCCTGCAGACCGTCATCGTGCGCTGCCATGACGGGGTCAACAACCTGTACAACACCGGCTGGAACCTGACCTACCAGCGGCAGCGGGCGATCACGGGCGGGGCGATTCCGCCGAAGAACTTCGCCTACACCTTCGACGTCAACCCGGCCAACCCCGGCCCGTACGCGCCGACCCCCGTCGGGATCAACTTCAACTCGCAGGCGAGCGTCAACACGGTGCAGTCCAGCGGGCTGGGCCTGCGCCTGGTGCAGTTCCCGAGGGTCGGCGTGCTGCGCGACCACGTCCAGGCGACGGCGTACGGCGGCGGGCCCGAGTTCTGCAACCTGCAGGCGCCGTGGCTGACGAGCGGCAGCGTCGCCGTCGTCCGCAACGTGGCCTGTTACAACGCGGGAGCCCGGGTGAACACGCAATCCCTGACCACCTACACGTCGGAGTTCTGAGCTGAATGGAGGCGCCGGCGGGCGCCGATCCGCCGGCGCCTCCACATGTGGGGACGAAAACTTTCGAATGATCTCCGAGAGTTTTCGCTTCTGAAACGTAGGTCCTACATGGCGATTTGGTCAATGGGTCAAACGGTCATCATCGCTGAGCGGCAAGTTGGAGCACCAAAGTTTCGACATCCGGTCGGAGTTCGGCGGGGCACCCACCTGGGCTCGCGTTCGCGGTGGACGACGACGTCGTCGCCGCGTCCGGGATAGGACAGGATCAGCAGGCG
Organism: Acrocarpospora corrugata; assembly: GCF_009687845.1. GTDB lineage: Bacteria > Actinomycetota > Actinomycetes > Streptosporangiales > Streptosporangiaceae > Acrocarpospora > Acrocarpospora corrugata. Next base: position 147,667 of record NZ_BLAD01000044.1, on the reverse strand, counting down.
CTGGGTGCCCAGGTCGTCCTTTTCGGGGATCAGGTCGTAGTGGACGCGGATCCGGTAGTGGCCCGCGCCGGCCGTAGGCGATGACGGTGCGGTCGGGGTGGTGCTTCACGGCGGGCAGTGCGTCGGTGTTGCGTACCAGGCAGAGGAAGGCGGTGGTGCCGTCCGGTGAATCGCAGTCGTTGGGGGAGGTGGTCCGGCCGGCTGAGTGGTCGGCGGCGGGAAGGAAGAGGAGTGTTCCTGCCGTGGCGATCGCCGCCGTGGCGACGTGGAGGCGGGTGCGTCGCGGCGGGGTGCCGTACACAGGTGCAGAAGGAGTGCGGTGGCGGCGAAGGCGGCGCTGTACCAGAGCGGGGAGGTGCCGGTTTCGCCGCTCACGAGCCAGTCGGGATACCTCCGGATGTTGGGGGCGAGGAAATCCCGTTCGTCCGCGTCCAGGTAGGTGAGGGCGCTGGCGCCGGCTGCCAGTATCAGGACCGTGATCGTCGCGCGTACCAGGCGGCGGGTTCTGCGGATGACCGTGATCAGGACAAGGACGGCCATGCCGCCCGTGCCCACGAGCATGTTGAGTGCCAGCCAGAGCAGCACCAGCCCGGGGCTGGGCGACAGGAACGAATCGATCGGTCCGAATGGTTCGAGCCACCGTGGGATGCCGCGGGCCAGGTAGGGGAGTGCCGGGAGCAGGGGCAGAACGATCGCCGCCACCGCGAACGGCCACCAGCGGAGCGGGACCTTCACCGGGACCGGCCGGGCGGCCGGCTGCCGCGCGGGCGGGCCGGCCAGGTCGTGGGCGGAGCGGGCCTGCCAAACGATCATCAGCAGCTCCGCGGCGATGTTCATCGCGAAGATCAGGGTGAAATAGAGGTCGCCGTTCGAGGACCAGGAGAGGCTGAGGAACAACGCCAAGCCGATCGCCGTCATGTTCATGGGCATCCTCGGCTACGTGGAGCGACTCGACGAGGTACGGGCGATCGTGACCCGCGTGATGGACGCCGTACCATCCGGCAGCTACCTGGTCTTGTGGGACGGCACCGACACAGGCACGGCCGTCAAAGAAGGCAGCGAGAGGCTCACCCAGACCGGAGCCATCCCTTATTACTTGCGCAATCTCGAGCAACTCGGCCAATGCTTCGACGGTTTGGAGATGATCGAACCCGGGTTGGTCCCGATCACGTACTGGCGGCTGGCGGAGTCCGAGGTCAGCACAGCGCAGCACATCGACGTCTATGGGGCGTAGCTCTTAAGCTGTAAGTGCTTGCCCTTCAGCATCGAAGAGACAGCTCCGGGCCGAACGGTCAGCGCAGCAGCGGTGGCGCGTATCCGACCTGGCGGTGCTTCAGGTGGTGACGGAAGCCGTGATCCTCGTCAGCGGTCACCCAGCCGACGCGGACCAGCCTCCAGCGCGTGGTCCAGTATCGTCTGCACCTGGACGGCGTTGGTGGCGAACTTCGTCTCGCCAGGGATCGCCGACCTGCAGGAGAGGACCGGCCCGCCAGGACCGCGGCAGAGACAGTTCGGCTCCGATCAGCAGCGAAACCGACCTGGCCGGTGCCTAGCGGCTGGGCAATAAATCTACAATGTAAAGCCCTCGGCTCGTGGAGATTCCGTTTTACGCGCCACCCCGGGGGAAGCCACGTACGGTGCTATCAGGACAATGTACGCACGCCGTCAGGCCCTCCGCACCGACTGGGCCTGTTCCGAAACGTCGGAAAGAGCATCATGCTTGAAGGACAGCCCATTCAGTGTGCGACATGCCGTGGCGTGCGCACTCCCGCGCCGGCCGAGGCCTGCACTCCGTCGAGAGGCCGGTTGATCGTCTCCCATGGGTATTGCCGCGGCGACTGTTCGACGACGGCCGCCAACGTGCGGTCCGAAGAGGTCGTCCCCCAGCCGTGACAGCGCTCAAACAATCGGGGGAGCCGCTGCTCGACCTTCAATCAACCAGGTAGAGCGTCTCCCGCCCGGCTGTGGCCCGGGGCGGGTTACACCCAGTGCACCTGTGTTTTGATCTTCCTTCGTCCGGAACGCTTCCTAGAGGTCGACGCCGGTTCGGTTGGCGATCGCCATCGGCAGGATCAGGACGTTGACGCACCCCTCTCCGATGCCGGCCGCGCGTTCAGGCAGTCAGGACCCGTATCGGGGACCCGGCCCGCCAGGCCGCGATGTCCTCGACGACCTGCTGGTACATCGTGCGGTACCCGGCCTCGGTGACGTACCCGAGGTGGGGCAGCAGCACGGTGTTGGGCGCGCCCCGCAGCGGGTTGCCGGCGGGCAGCGGCTCGGTGTCGTAGACGTCCAGCCCGGCCCCGGCGATCGTGCCGGTGGTCAGCGCGGTGACCAGCGCGTTCTCCTCCACGATCGGCCCGCGCGAGGTATTGACCAGGATCGCGGTGGGTTTCATGGCGGCCAGTTCGGCCGCGCCGATCAGCCCGGTTGTCCGGTCGCTGAGCTTGAGGTGGACGGTGAGGACGTCGCTCGCGGCGAGCAGTTCGCCCTTGGGCACCCAGGTCACGCCGGCCTCGGCCGCCCGCTCGGGGGTCAGGTTGTGGCTCCAGGCGATCACCCGCATGTCGAAGGCCTGGCCGATCCGCGCCACCTGCGTGCCCAGCCGGCCCAGCCCGAGCACGCCCAGCGTGCTGCCGGCCAGGCCGGTGCCGACGGTGGTCTGCCAGCGGCCCTCGCGCAGCGCCCGGTCCTCGCTCACCACGTGCCGCCGGCAGGCCAGGATCAGCGCCCAGGTCAGCTCGGCGGTGCTGGAGCTCTTGGCCGAGCCGGACATGGTCGTGCCGACGACCGTGACGCCGTGGGCCGCGGCCGCCGCCAGGTCGATGGCCGCGTTGACCATGCCCGTGGTCACCAGCAGGCGCAGATCCGGCAGCCGGTCGAAGGTCTCGGCCCGGAACGGCGTCCGCTCGCGCATCGCGACCACGACCTGCGCCCCGCGCAGCGCGGCCGCCAGCTCGTCGAGGCCGGCGAGGTGCTCGTGCAGCACCTCGACCTCCCCGGGCAGGGAGTCGAAGCCCAGGTCGCGGGCCACCCGCTGATAGTCGTCCAGAACGACGATCTTCATGCGGTCATGGTATGCGGAGCTGCGGGCGAGTCCTGGCCCGGGCCTGCGGTCCGGCACGGAGAAGCCAGAATCATCCATGCGTCAGTGAGGCGTAAGGCATGGACTCGCGGGCCAACGGTCAACTACCGGAGAGTACGTAGCCGTGCGTCACGACAGCGGCTCGCCGGTCTCCAGGAGGGTCTTCAGGCCGCTGAGTACGAACATCCAGCCGTCGCCGAAGACGCTCTCCGCAGTCTTGGGGGAGTCGTCGAGCTGGTCGTGGGTCAGCGTCAGCTTGCAGTAGCCGCCGTCCTGCGGCTCGATTTCCCAGGTGACCCGGCTGGTCTTCTCCTCGGCCAGGTCAGGGTCGTAGAGCGAACGCCACTCGTGTACCAGCCGCCGCGGCGGATCGAACACGGTGACCGCGCCGTCGCCCCAGTTCGAGCCGTCGGGTCCGCGGGCGATGTGCCCGTCGCGGGTGTTGGTGATGCGGGCGCGGTGGAAGTAGCGTTCGGTCGCCTCAGGGGTGGTGATCGCCTGCCAGATCCGTTCCGGGCTGGCCTTGATGAACACCCGGTAGATCTGCGTGGCCGATGTCGTCGTGGTCATCACTCCGCCTCCAGTTCGTTCTTCAGGTCGGCCAGCAGCGCGGCCGGCCCTTCCCTGTACTTGTCGATCCAGCGGTCGTGGATGAGCCGGATCGGCACCGGGTTGAGAAAGTGCAGTTTCTCCCGGCCCGACCGGCGGGTGACCACCAGCGCGGCCTTCTCCAGCACACGCAGGTGTTTGGCCACCCCGAACCGGCTCATCTCCAGCTCGGACTCCAACTCGGTCAGCGTGCGCCCATCCCGCTCGAACAGCCGGTCCAGCAACAGCCGCCGAGTCGGGTCCGCCAGCGCCTTGAAGACCCGGTCGTCGTCCACGACAACAGCATATGAGACCATTTGGTCTCATATCTAGGGCGGAGCTGGGAACGGCCTGCTCGCATCACCCGCGACAGGGCTCGCGGAAGGCGAAACCGGGGAGCGGTGAAGCGGGTACATCAAGCTGGCGGGGCGGATGCTGCCGCGTCAGGCTCTCCCAAGCGGGAACGTCGCTTGTCGGGTGTTTCACAAGATCATCCGTTATGGGCCGACTTCGACCAGCGGTCTGTTTCTTGCGAGGTGTGGCCCGGATCACTGGTAGGCGGCTACGGCGGCGAAGTAGAGGGCGAGGCTGGTTGCGGCCGCGCCCGCGCCGGTGAGGATCGCCTGGGCGGTGCTCAATCCGGTGGTGCGGGCGATCAGGCCGGCGATGATCGCGATGTTGAGCGCGACGGAAAGGGCCAGCAGCAGAAGCAGGATCTCGGTCAGGGTCATCTCGGGGCTCTCCAGTGAGGTCGCGTGCCCGACAGGGCCGGTGGATGAGGCCGAGGCTGGCCGTCCAGAAGGCCGTCCCGCAGGAGTGCGATCCCAGATTGCACAGATCGGGGTTGCGGGTGCAGGCGGGCGGCCTAGGGTGCGAGTCAGGCAGAGGTTGTGTCCAGGCCGGATGTCCCGGGGCGGGCTGGACACCCACCTCTGCCTGGTCCCTTGACGGATGATCAGGAAGGTGCCGGTGATGGCGAGCTCTGCGGCCGGGGAGGGGGAAGCCGACTTCGCCGCGCTGATCGCCGCGCTGGCCGACTTCCGCGCCAACCGCTTGGGCGGGCAGCCGTCCGACCGTACCCTGGCCAAGATTGCGCAGGTCAGCCCGACCACGGTCGGGAAGTGGCTACGCGGGGACCGGTTCCCGCAGCGGATCGATCCGGTGCTGGCGTTGCTGAGCGCGGTGCGGGGACAGGCGGAACATGCCGGGCCGATGCACGGCGGCGAGGCCGCGCTGCTGGAAGCGGGGCGATGGCGTGCCGCCTATATGGCTGAGGCCGGCCGTTTGGCGGAGGGGACGCGCACGGCGGTGCAGGCAGAGCAGGGCCGGGCAGCGCTGGAGCGGTCACGACCGGGCCGGCCGCTGGGCGAGGTGCGCGACCCGTTCGCCCTGGAGGTGCACCGCGCCATCGACTCCCCCACCGCTGGGCTGCCAGCACTGCCCGCCTACGTCGAGCGCGCACATGACCGGGTGCTGGGTGAGGTGGTCGCGCAGGCCGCAGCCGGGACCAGCCAGATCGCGGTGCTGGTCGGGGGCTCCTCCACCGGCAAGACCCGCGCCTGCTGGCAGGCGCTACGGCCGCTTCGCGAGCGATTCCCCGGGTGGCGGTTATGGCATCCGATCGACCCGACCCGCGCCGACGCCACGCTCGCCGAACTGGGGCGGATCGGGCCGTCCACGGTGGTGTGGCTGAACGAAGCCCAGTTCTACCTCGCCGACCCCGCCCTGGGCGAACGCGTCGCCGCCGGGCTGCGCGAATTGCTGCGCGACCCGGACCGAGTGCCGGTACTGATACTGGCCACCCTGTGGCTCAATCACTGGGATACCTTGACCACCCGTTCCGGCCCGGACGCGCACGCCCAAGCCCGGGAGTTGTTGGACGGGCACAAGATCCGTGTGCCGGACGCCTTCACCGGAGCTGACCTGGACGCGCTGGCCCAGCGGGCCGAGGTCGACCCTCGCCTCAAAGAGGCCGCCGGTCATGCCCGGGACGGCCAGATCACCCAGTATCTGGCCGGGGTGCCTGTACTGATGGACCGCTACCGCGATGCCGTACCCGCGACCAAGGCAGTGATTCACGCGGCCATGGACGCCCGGCGACTCGGCTGCGGACCACATCTGTCGTTGGCGCTGCTGGCCGGTGCCGCCCCCGGCTATCTATCCGACACCGAATGGGACCACACCGGCCAGGACTGGCTGCGACACGCCCTGGACTATGTGACCACCCCCTGCAACGGCATCCCCGGCATTCTCACCGCGGTCCCCGGTACTCCCCGTAACCAGCGCACCGGCCCCAGCACCACTGCTCAATCGCAGGCCGGATCTGGGCCGATCTACCGGCTGGCCGACTACCTCGACCAGCACGGCCGCCACCAGCGCACCGAGCAGATCGAGCCCATCGACTTCTGGACCGCGGCCGCCGCCCACGCCCACCTCAGCGACTTGGGAGCCCTCGGGTATGCCGCCTGGCGGCGCGGCCTGTACCGCGACGCCTCCCAGCTTTACAAACACGCTGCCGCCCACGGCAACCCCGCCGACGCTGCCGCCCTGGTCGACCACGTTCACGCCGTGCATCCTGGCGATCACCGTCCCGCTCAATGGGCCGCCACGCACGCAGTCTGCGACAATCCGTACGCTGTGGCCGAGCTGCTGAAGGTGCTGCGAAAGGCAGGGGCAGGCGAACAGGTCACGGCACTGGCTGAGCGTGCCGTCACTCATGTCAGCCTCGACAATCCGGCCGCCGTGGCTTCGCTGCTGAACACGCTACGGGAGGCCGGGGCGGAGCAGCAGATGAGCGCGCTGCTGGCCCGCGACCCCGCCGTCCACGTCGCACTGAAGAAGCCGTCCAGTGTGGCCGATCTGCTGGTCGCGCTGCGCGAGGGAGGTGCAGGCGAACAAGTCGCAACGCTGGCTGCGCGTGCTGCCGCGAACATCACCTTCCACAGCCCGTACGCCGTGGCCGAGTTGCTGAAGGCGCTGCGACAGACCGGGGTCGGCGAACAGGTCGCGATACTGGCTGAACGCGCCGCCGCCGACACAAGCCTCAGCAGCCCTCATGACCTGGCCGACCTGCTGGTCGCGCTTCAAGAGGCCGGGGCGAGCGAGAAGGCCGAGCGGCTGCTCTCCCGCACGTTGCCGACGAGCATCGCCACCGCCTCCCACACCCTCGACCACCCACGCGCCGTGGCCAGACTGCTGCGCACTTTGCGAAAGGCCGGGGCGGACGAACATGTCACAGCAGTGGCCGCGCGTGCCGCCGCCGCCCATACCCTCGACCACCCGGGCGCGGTGGCCACACTGCTGGACGCGCTGCGAGAAGCCGGGGCAGACGAACAGGTCAATACGCTGCTGGCCCGAGACCCCGCCACTTACGTCGCTCTCGACCCGCAGGGCGTGGCCAGGCTGCTGGTCGCGCTGCGCGAGGCAGAGGCCGGCGAACAAGTTGCCGCGCTGGCCAAACGTGCTGTCGCTCACGTCAGCCTCGACAATCCGGCTGCCGTGGCTTCGCTGCTGAACGGGCTACGGGAGGCCAGGGCGGACGAGCAGACCAGCGCGCTATTGGCACGCGACCCCGGCGCCCACGCCCCTCTCAACCACCCGTACGGTGCGGCCGCCCTGCTGAACGCACTTCGCAATGCCGGGGCGAGCGAGCAGGTCGGCGCGTTGCTGGCCCGTTGCCCCGCCGCCCACGCCGACCTCGAGCCGTACGGCGTAGCCCGGCTGCTGGACGTCCTGCGGGAGCTCGGTGAGCACGAACAGGTCACAGGGCTGGCCAAGCGAGCAGCCACTCACATCCCAATCAGCCACCCGAGCGCTACGGCCAGGCTGCTGGAGGCGCTGCGGTTGGCCGAGGAGAACGAACAGGTCACGGTGCTGGCCAAGCGAGCAGCCAGCCACACCACATTTAGGAAATCGAAACATCTGGTTGGACTGCTGGACGCGTTGCAGAGTGCCGGGATGAGCCAGGAGGTCACCGTGCTGGCTCAACGGCTTCCCGCCGCCGGCCGCTTCGACCGGTACCTGGAAATCGGCAATCACCGTGAGCGGTTCAGATTCGGGCGGGAACCCGACGGCAACGCCGCCGCTCCCTGGACGTGGGATGACCTGCAGTGACCTGCGAAAGCTAGGCTGGTGCCGGGTCCCCACCCGGCCGGCGGTGTGTGCACCGGGTGAAACGGGTCGATCCCCCCGCCGGAGAAGACGCGGCCGGTCCCCAGGGGCCCCGATCTGTCCACGGTCTTGTCGTACCAGGGGGTGGCTCTCGGATTCGGTCACGGGCTCGCGCCTCGGCCGGGTGGAGGGCCGGTTCGTCTCGGTGTGGATGGCGTACTTCAGCGCCGACGGGTCGACGCTCGCCGTGTACGACGCGGAGGGCGGAAGCCGCATCCATCTATGGGACATGGTGGGACAACGTTCGCTCGGCGACCGGCCGTCCCCGTGGCACGACGGGCGTTCCGTACCGCGAATACAAGCCGAATCTGGCGTTCAGCCCGGACGGCACGGCCATCGCGATCCGGTACAGGGACCAGGAGAACACCCGGTTTGAGGTGTGGGTGCCGGACTCGTCGCCGAGTGCGCCCAAACGCACCGAACTACCGCTAGTTGTCGGGTTCGGCTATTTCGATTGTGTGGAGCGGGTGTTCAAGCGCGGCTGAAGAGTCCTGCCAAACGGCGGCGTTCATGGTGAGGATTGGGCAGACCGAGATGTTGGCGATCGCCGCAACGTGCGCATCCCACGGGTCGAGTCCGGTGGCGGAGATCATGTCGATGAGATCAGCTGCCTGATCGACGCCATCCAGCGGAGCGACGACGACGCTGCCGAACGCTGACAATCCGGCCAGCAGCGCCTCAGCGTCGGCGACGCCTCGGTTGGCCAGCAACGCTCCGGCTACGGCCAGTACCGGCGCCACCATGGGCTGGCCGGTCCGGTCGAAGTCCTGAATGAGGCTGATGAGGTCGCCGTCTCCGCGGACCAGTTCCTGCAGGACGCTGGTGTCGAGGATGTACGGCGTCGGGGTGTGATCACTCACCGGCCGCTACCTGGAAGCCGCTGTCGCGGGCTTGTTTGTCTACGTGCGCGCGTATCCGGGCGACTCTGGCCGGGTCGGCGAGGGCTGCGCGCTCGCGCAACATCGCCAGCCCATGGAGCTCGCGGCGGCGGCGGGCCAGAAGAGCCGCATTGAACGCGGCGGATACCGATTGTTCGCGGCCCGCCTGGACGAGCTGTTCGGCGTAGTCGGCTGCTGCCGGGTCCACGGTGATGGTGATGCGCCTTTTAGCGTCGCTCATACCCGGGGATCATACTACCGGTTTGGGGAGCGCGGATGGGTGCAGAGATGCACGATGGCCGAGGTCGGCAAATCGGCGAGCAATAAATCTACAACGTAAAGCACCGGTTCTTGGAGATTCTGTTTCCACCGCTACCCAACAGAAGGTAAGCGAAATCACAGGAAGCACGCTCAGGACGATTTGAAAGCTGCGGACCTGCGGACGACGATGGCGGCGGTGCGCAGGACCGCGGCTTGCAGCACCACGGCCATCCCACCGGCCGGCACAGCCCACAGCACGACGGCGGCTCCCGCGATGGAGCTGGAGCTCGGACCGGTGATCAGCAGCAGGACTCCAGTTCCCGCACGCTCTTTTCCCCGCCGTCCGAATTGACGCCGGGTTCGACGCCTCCGTGTTCACGCCGCCACGCGCGCACCCAGTTGTGCAGCGTGGTGTCGTGGACACCGAGCTCTCTGGCCACATGCGTCACCGGACGGTCCCCGTCCAGCACCATGCGGACGGCCTCGTCCTTGAACTCCCGCGAATACGCGACCCTGCGCCGTGCCAACTTCTACGTCCTTCCGGTTACCCCAACCCTAGTTGGGGAGCTGTCCGGAATCTCTAGGGCACCTCACCCGATCAGTGCCCACTGCTCGTCGGACACGTCGCTGCGGTACGGCTTGCGCTCGCTCACCGAGCCATCCCAGCACATCCGAGCCCACCAACCGGCGGTAACGCTACAAATCCAATCGATCACACTGTGGCATCAAAGACTTCGACTCACGTAAAGCCCTCTGAGCGAAGGTGCCGTCGGGGTATGACCCGTTGTCGACCGCGCAGAGATCCATGATGACCGTCATACGCTGGCAGCTCTCCCCGTCCGGGCAGCCGATGGTCGATGTGCGCGGCTCGTCGATGCCGATGTCGCTCGCCGAGATCCAGTCCCGGAACGGATTGATCGAATTATTGAACTCGTTGTCGAAATCCGTCTCCGGCACCATGATGGCACGCGCGGTCTTCTCGTCCTTGCCGAGTACGGCCTCGATGTAGGCGCTCACCACCTCCCGCGGCCCGGCCGAGACGGGCGGCACCGGCACCTCTCGCCTGACGACCTGACCGAACCAGCACCGGGGGACCAGGACGTCCGCCAGCAGCGCAAAACCGGCAAGCATGGTGCAAAGGACCACGACTGCGTACAAGGCGATTCGGACGGGTGCCCGTAAAGGGGGGTCTGGCCCTCGCCGCCGATCTCCTCGCGCGAGACATGAAATGATCTTAAGTGGCAGGCGGGCGTTCAGGAGCGGTAGGAGCCCGAGCCGGCGGCTGCGACAGCAACCTCCCTCGGGGACCCAGCCGCGATGCCGGTCGTGTCCGACCGACACGCGGGTCGTGCTCGTACGGACGCGGCGGGATTTCCCGTGACCGGGGTTCCCCGAGATACAACGCCTGGACGCGGCAAAGCGGCCGGCCATGAAGCCGATCACGACCGGCCCGGTGAACTAGAAACGGTTGATTGTCCACTGGGACATGCGCAGCAGGGCGCTCACGAACTGCAGGTTGGTGCCGACCGTACGGCCGAAGGCGAGACCCGCGTACCCTTCCAGCTGGAAGTCCAGGTTCAGCCCCAGCAAGGTCGTCACAGGATGGGCGGGGTTCAGCGCGAAGTCCACCCGCGGGAACCGCAGGAAGCCAGGGAGCGAGATGTTCGCGATCTCATTGTCCTGAGAGAGGTTGATCAGGGTCCGGCGTTCGTGACCCTGCCCGATGATGGGCCCGCCCGGGCCGCCGTGCACGATCTGGTCGAGGCGCAGGAAACACTTGGACCAGTTGTCACCCCAGTGGTCCTGGGTGAACCCGGTCATGGGGCCGTCCAGTGTGCAGGTCGGCTGGGAGGTGAACCTGCCTGGACCGCCCGGCGGCATACGGTCGGGCGACAGCACGAACTGCGCGACGACGTTGATGCTGGCCTGCCACAGGTCGCCGTTCACCCGCTTGAGGTGGCCGCTCATGCTCAGGCCGCGGGAGGTGTTCTCGACGAGGATCGAGCTGGTGGTGCCGCTGCCGGTGGCGGGCCAGCCCCAGTCCGTACGGGCCCACCACATCTCGCCTATGCCCGCGGCCCGGGGCTCCGGGAGGGGTTCGTAGCCGTACTTGGGGAGCGTTGACTTCTTGCTGTCGGAGGGGATGGTGAGATAGTCGGTCCGCCCGTCGCGGCTCTGCACCCAGGCGTCGTACTCCCGGCGCAGGTCCAGCTTGTCGGCCAGGGACTCCATCAGGTGGAGTCTCGCGTCGGCTGATTTGCCGCGGGGAATGATACTGGGCTCTATTCCCGGCAGCGTCATCTTTTGATATTCGGTACGGACCTGGGTGACCAGGTCATAGGCCGGGTCACCGGCGATCCAGTCCGATTCCTCATGCCCGCGCAGGAGCCCGTTCTGGGATTTTTCCGTTGTCGAGTTACTCATTTTTCCGTCCTTGGCTTGTGGAAGGGAGCAAGGCTGAATTGAGCATCCCCGTTCACGAATTACCGCGAACTAATAGGCGGGTAAAGGGCGCGTCATTCTTCGGGCCGGGTACGGCGTGTCCTGATGCCGGGTTCGGGTCGGCCAGAGTGAGCAGGTAGAAGGACTGTCGGCTGGTGGATCCGGCGGTGCCGGTGACGGTGATCTCGAGTGTGTCGAACGGTTCGATGACCGTGTTTCTGGTCAGCGTCATGACCGAGGTGCCTCCGGCCTGGACGACCGGCGGGTTGAAGGAGGCCGTCACGCCGGAGGGCAGACCGGTCGCGGTCAGGGTGATGCTCTGGGTGGATCCGTTGACGGCGGAGGTGACCACCTGCGACTTGATGGTCTTGTTGCGGAGCAACACGCCGGAGTCCGGGCTGAAGCCCAGGCGGAACGTGGGCGGCAGCGGCTGCGTGGAGCTGAACGCGAACGCGTTGTGCTGGTTGGCGCTGGAGGCCGACACCCGGGTGGCCCTGGTGAGACCGACCACAGCAACCGGAGTGGAGGAGCGGTCCACCTCGATTCCCGCGCCCAGCTGACCCTCGGGGTTGTGACCGACGGAGAGCACCTGGCCGTTGTCATGCGTGAAGTAGGACGTGTTCGCGCCGGCGGCGATCTGGGTGACGCCAGTCTGCATGACCTTGGTCATGTTGGTGACGGATCCCGGGAGGGAGCCGAGTTGTCCCTGCGGGTTGGAACCCCAGCCCCACACGGAGCCGTCCGAACGAAGCGCCAGAGCGAAGTGGTATCTCGCCGCGACCGGCGGCATCCGCCCGTGGCCCTTCAAGGTCTCCCCGGCCCTCGCCGAGATCATCAACAAGGTCCTGGGCGAGCCCGTCCTGAAGGCGGGCGAGCCGCTGTTCACGCTGGCCCCCGTCCTGAAGTTCACGCCGTTCCGCCAGGGCTGACCCGGAAACGGCCTCCGCCAAGAGCAAGGAGGAGGCCGTTCTCCGCGCTACCTGGCGTGCTTCAGAGCCCAGTCCAGGGCGTAGTCGGCGATCTCCTGCCAGCCCTCCTGGGCGGGCAGCAGGTGGGAGTAGCCCGCGTACTCCTTGATCTCGGTGACCGTGCTGGACTTGTAGTGCCTGGCGTTGGACTGCTGGACCTTCGGCGGCATCAGGTGGTCGAGCTCGCCGGAGATGAACAGCAGCGGGGCGCGGTCGTCGTTGTGGTAGTCGACCCAGGAGCCCTGCCGGCCCGGCTGCAGGGTGGCGAGGGCGCTCTCCCAGAAGATGCTGCCGGAGGCGGGGATCGCGTAGCGCTCGTAGAGGGCGCGCGACTCCTCCTCGGTGAAGGTGTTGGTGAAGGCGTAGTGCCACTGGTCGTGGTTGAAGGCGACCGCCTTGTGCCGGTTGGCGGGGTTCTTCAGGACCGGGAAGGTCGCCTTGAGCTGGGACAGCGGGACGACGGCGACACCTTCGGTGGGGGCCGAGTTGATGGCCACCCCGGCGGCGCCGTACCCGTGGTCGAGCAGGATCTGGGTGAACACGCCGCCGGCCGAGTGGCCCATCAGGATCGGCGGCTGGTCCAGGCCCCCGATCAGGGTCTCCAGGGATTCGACGATCTGGGGGATGGTCACCTGCTCGATCGGGGTGGGGTCGGCGTTGAGCGCCTCCACCCCGGCCTCGAAGCCGGGGTAGGCGGGGGCCAGCACGCGGAAGCCCTTCGCCTCGAAGTGGGTGATCCAGTGCTCCCAGCTACGCGGCGTCACCCAGAAGCCGTGAATCAGGACGATCGTGTCGGGTGCGGTCATGGCGGAGTCCCTTCCGTGCCTGGCGGAATGCGTGCGGTGCCGCTCCGATCCTGGTACGCCGTGCGCCGCGCCCGAATCCCGTGGAACGCGTAGTCGTGACGTGTTCAGCCGGGCAGGACCCGCGCCAGCTGACGCCGCGAGCTGACGTCCAGCTTGCGGAAGATCTTGCGCAGGTGGTAGTCGACCGTGTTCACGCTGATGAACAGGTGCGCGGCGATCTCCGCGTTGGTCGCGCCGCCCTTCGCCAGCTGGGCGATCGCCGTCTCCTGCGGGGTCAGCCCGGACGGCGCGCCCGCCGACCGGCTCTGGGCCTGCTCGCCGGTGGCGGCCAGTTCCAGCCGGGCCCGCTCGGCGAACCCCGCCGCCCCCATCCGCTCGAACATCTCCAGCGCCGTACGGAGCCCGTCGCGCGCGTCCCTGCGCCGCCGCCGGCGCCGTAGCCACTCCCCGTACAAAAGGTGCGCCCTGGCCAGGTCGGCCTCGCACCCGGCCGAGCCGAGCAGGTCGATCGCGCCCAGGTAGAGCGGCTCCGCGTGGTCGGGATGGGCCAGCACCGCCTCGCAGCGGGCGAGCAGGCCGAGCGCCCACGCGGTGCCGTTCGCGGTCGCCCGCGCGGCCAGGGTGCGCAGCGCGCCGGCGGCCAGCACCCGGTCACCGGCCCGCACCGCCGCCTCGACCAGGTCGGGCAGCAGCCGGGTGTGCATGCCCAGGGCGTCCTGCTCGACCAGGTCGCGGGCGATCGCGGCGGCTTCCGCGTACCGGCCCCGGCCCAGCTCCAGGATGAGCGAGCCGATCCGGGAGATGGACACGATCGCGCCGTTGCCGAGCAGGTTCCCCGCGTCCGTCGCGCGCCGCAGGACGATCTCCAGCGCGTCGTCGGAGGCGTGCCAGGCGAGCAGTTCGGGGTGGCGGTACAGATCCCAGGCCTGGTCGGTCGCGCCGATCGCCGCGCGGATCTGGTGGCCCTCGACCAGTGAGGCGTCGGCCGCGGTCAGGTCGCCGAGGATGGTCTCGGTCATGGTGGCGCAGAACAGCGCGGTGTCGAGCTGCCAGAGGGCGCCCGTCCGGCGGGCGATGGCGGCGGCGCGGCGGATGATGCCCAGCCGGATCTCCCGCTCCCACAGGATCATGGTGAGCGAGACGCCGAGCTGGTAGCTGCGGAGCACGTCCTCGTCGGGGGTGTCCGGGTCCAGCAGGGCCGCGCCCGCCCGCCGGATGTGCGGCACCGCGGCTTCGTACCCTTCGGTGGCGAGTACGGCGAACGCGTAGGTCAGCAACCCCGTCAGGTCCCGGCGGCGGGGCCGCGCCAGCACGGCTTCCGCGACCTTGGCCGGGGTGGTGCCTCGCAGCAGGCCCTCGCTCACGATGGTGTTCTCGCAGGCGCGCAGCAGCGCCACGCCGCCCGATTTGGTGTCGCCCATGGCGAGCGCGGCGGCCAGGAACAGAGCGGCGACCTCGCCGTGCACGCCGGGTTCCGCCATGCCGATCTGGACGCTGGCGCGGATCGTCAGTCCCCGGCCGCGCCCGGGTTCGTCCTGGTGGGCGGGGTCGATGGCGTCGAGCAGGGCGATCGCCTGCACGGTCGCGCCCGCCATCTGGGCGGCCTCGGCCGCGCCGAGCAGGCGTCCGGTCCTGACCGGTCCCGCCTCGGTCAGTTCGGCGGCCCTGGCCAGGAAGGTGGCGCGGGCCGCGTAACCGCCGCGCCGGCCCGCGCGTTCGGCCGAGGTCTCCAGTTCGGCGGCGACCGGTTCGTCCGGCCCGGTCGCGGCGGCCGCCCGGTGCCAGCAGCGCAGGTCGGCGTCGGCGGTCCTGGTGGTGGCCGCCGCCAGCGCCGTGTGCGCCCGCCGCCTGGCCACGCTGGTGGCGCCGCCGTACACGGCGGAACGGACCAGCGGGTGCCGGAAGACCGCCTCGGAGCCGAGGGCGATCAGCCGGGCCGCCTCGGCGGGGCCGGTCGCGTCCGCGCCGACGGCCAGGAGCACGGCCGCCGCCCCGATGTATCCGAGGTCGCCGTTCGGTTCCGCGGCGGCCAGCAGCAGCCAGGTCTGGGTGGCCGCCGGCAGCGCACGTACCTGGCGGAGGTAGTGCTCCTCCAGGCGGCTGCCCACCGGCAGCGGCTCGGGCAGCGGCACCCCGCCGGTCAGCTGCGCCGCCGACAGCTCCCGCGCCAGGTCGGTCAGGGCGAGCGGGTTCCCGCCGGTCGCCGTGATGATCTGCGCCGCCACCCGGGCGTCCAGTGCCCCCGGCGCCACCGACCTGAGCAGCTCCATCGCGTACGGCGCCGCCAGCCCCGACATCTCGGTGACCGGCAGCCCGTCCAGCGCGCCGAACCGTTCCCGTACCCCGAACAGCAGGCCGATGCCCTCGGCGTGCACGCGCCGCCCGACGAAGGCCAGCACGTTGATCGACTCACTGTCCAGCCACTGCGCGTCGTCCACGCAGCACAGGATCGGCCGCTCGGCCGCCGCCTCGGCGAGCAGGCTCAGCGTGGCGAGGCCGACCAGGAACCGGTCCGCCGAGGGCCCCTCCGCCAGGCCGCACGCCACCAGCAGGGCGTCGCGCTGGGTGTCGGCCAGCCGGTTCGGCCCGGCCAGGAACGGGATCAGCAGCCGGTGCAGCGCCGCGAACGGGAAGTCGGCCTCCGACTGGATCCCCGAGATCCGGATGACCCGCAGGCCGGCCGCGGCCCCGGCCGCGTACTCCAGCAGCGCCGTCTTGCCCACGCCCGGCTCGCCGAGCAGCACCAGCGCGCCGCTCAGCCCGCTCCGGGTCGCCCCGACGAGATCATCCAGGGCCGATCGTTCGGCGTCCCGCCCCCACAGAGCCATGCACCACATTCAATCAGGACAAATCATTTACAGCGCGGTACGCGTGATCTGCTGCTGGTTGCCGCTGTGACAGGCGTACTGCTGGAGCTGGACGTTGTCGGCGGTGGAACTGCCGGGCAGGTCCAGGCAGCGGCCCGAATGGCGGGCCGCCAGGCGCAGGTAGCCGCCGCCCGCGTCCTGCAGGGTCCACTGCTGGTTGGCGCCCGTTCCGCAGGTGAACTGGAGGATCGTGGCGTAGTCGGCGGTGCCGGCGCTGTTCACGTCGAGGCATTTCCCGGAGTGGCGGGCGATGACCTGGACGTAGCCCCCGCTGATCGACTGAATGCGCCATTGCTGGTTGGTCCCGCCGTTGCACGCGTACTGGACGACGGCGGCGCTGTTGGCGGTGGACTGGTTGCGCACGTCCAGGCATTTGCCGGAGTGGCGCAGGGTCAGGCGGTCGTAGCCGGAGCCGGTCGCGGACAGGGTGCCGGTGGCGGTGTCGACGCTGAGCTGGCGGGCGTTGGTGAGGCTCATGGTGGTGCTGCTCGGGAACTGGATCGGCAGCCAGACGTAGCGGGAATCGTTGACCGGGCCGCCCCACGCGCCGGCCCAGCGGTCGCCCATATACAGGTACGAGGTGGTCTGGGTGCCCTGGATCGGCAGTACGTACGTGGACTGGGAGCCGAAGGTGAGGCTGTCGCCGACGTTCTGCCAGGCGCTCCACGGGCCGGTGATGCTGGTCGCGGTGGCGTACTTGGCCTGGTTGGGCTGCCAGCCGGTGGCGGCCGAGGTGAGCAGGAAGTAGACGCCGTTCCGCTTGAACAGGGCGGGCGCTTCGCGGTGGTCGCCGTCCCACATCCGGACCAGCGCGGAGACCGACCGGTAGTCGGGGGTGAGCCGGTAGATGTGCAGGTCGAAGTTCTCGTCCGCCGCGGAGATCATGTAGCCGGTGCCGTCGGTGTCCACGAACACCGTGATGTCCCGCGACATGTGCCCCAGCGGGCGGAAACTGCCGAGATAGGTGTAGTTGCCGTCCACGGTGGAGGACACCGCCACGGCCGCCCGCGCCTCGCCGTAGTCGCTGCCGTTCTCCTTGTGCATCCACATCACGTACTGGCCGGTGCTCGCGTTGTAGATGACCTTCGGCCGTTCGATGTTGGCGACCTGGAGTTCCGCCGCGCTCGACTGGGTGAGCACGTTGCTGCGGAACTCCCAGATCCGCAGATCGGTCGACCGGTAGACCGAGACGTACCGGAATGTGCCGTTGCTGTTGCGGTTCTCGCCGAACCAGTAGTAATAGGTCCCCACCTTCAGCACGCCGCCGCCGTGCGCGTGCAGCAGCGAACCGCCCGTGTCGGTGAACTGCGCCCCGACCGGCACGGCCGCCGCCGCCGCCGCGGCCGGGCTCCCCGCCAGGATCAGCGCGAGCGCCGCCACGAGTGCCACGATTCTGGACATGGGGCCTCCTTCTCGCACCGGATGGGCACCCGAAAATTAGGTCGGTAATCCGAAAGTTGCAATGACGAAGATCATCTATATTGGCGGGGCAGGGCTCTCAGCGGGGATTATGCCCGGCGGCCATCAGCCGGAATGGCGAAAATTACATTCCGGTATCGGAGAAGCCGCAGGTGACCGATATCGGTCTGAGGTGTGACATGCCCTACCAATCGGTCCGCTCCTAGCATCGCCTGAGCCGATCAGAGGAGTTTCACGTGCGTCGAAAAATCAGTACCTTCCTCACGGTATTACTCACCATGGTGGGGGCGACCGTCTTCGGCTTCTCGTCCCCCGCCCAGGCCGCGCCCGTACGCGTCATGGCGCTGGGCGACTCGATCACCGGCTCGCCCGGCTGCTGGCGGGCGCTGCTCTGGAACCGTTTGCAGAGCGCCGGTCTCACCAACGTCGACTTCGTCGGCACGCTCGCCCCGCAGGGCTGCGGGGCGCCGTACGACGGGGAGAACGAAGGCCACGGCGGGTTCCTCGCCACCAACGTGGCCAACGGGAACCAGTTGCCGCCCTGGCTGTCGGCCACCAGCCCGGACGTCGTGCTGATGCACTTCGGCACCAACGACGTGTGGAGCAACATCGCCCCGGCCGCCATCCTGACCGCGTTCAGCAAGCTGGTCGACCAGATGCGGGCCAGCAACCCGAACATGAAGATCCTGGTCGCCAAGATCATCCCGATGGCGGCGAGCGCCTGCGGCCCGTGCCCGCAGCGCGTCATCGACTTCAACAACGCCATCCCCGCCTGGGCCGCGGGCAAGACCACCGCCGCCTCGCCGATCACCGTGGTCGACCACTGGACCGGCTTCAACACCACCACCGACACCTACGACGGCGTGCACCCGAACGCCGCCGGCGACCAGAAGATGTCCAACGCCTGGTACCCGGTGCTCGCCCCGCTGATCGGCGGCGGCAACACCACCCCGCCCACCGTCCCCGGCACGCCCGTCGCCTCCGGCGTGACCGCCACCGGCGCCACCCTCAACTGGACCGCCTCCACCGGCGGCACCGGCGGCGTGGCCGGCTACAACGTGCATCGAGAGCAGGGCGCCACCGACCCGCTCCTGGCCTCGCCTGCCACCAACACGGTCACCCTCACCGGCCTGACCCCCGCCACCCAGTACCAGATCTACGTCCGGTCCAGGGACGCCGCGGGCAACCTGTCCGCCAACTCCGGCCTCGTCACCTTCACCACCCAGGCCGGCACCTGCACCGACACCACCCCACCCAGCACACCGGGCGCCCCGACCGCGTCCGGCGTGACCTCCTCCGGCGCCACCCTCAACTGGGCCGCCTCCACCGACTCCGGCTGCTCCGGCCTGGCCGGCTACAACGTCTACCGCGAGCAGGGCGCCACCGACCCACTCCTCGGCCAGACCACCGGCACCACCCTCGCCCTCACCGGCCTGACCGCGAGCACGGCCTACCAGGTGTACGTCCGGGCCCGTGACAACGCCGGCAACCTGTCCGGCAACTCGCCCCTCGGCACCTTCACCACCACCGCCGGCGGAGGCGGCGGGGCCTGTACGGTCACGCCCACCACCCAGACCCAGTGGGGCAACGGCTACGTCATCCAGCCGGTCACCGTGACCGCCGGCGGCGCCGCCATCACCTCCTGGACCGTCACCTACACCCTGCCCGCGAACCACACCATCACCGGCTCGTGGAACGCTAACGTGACCGTCAGCGGCCAGACGGTGACCGCCAAGAACGTCGCCCACAACGGCAACCTGGCCGCCGGAGCCAGCACCAGCTTCGGCTTCCAGGGCAGCCGCCCCAACGGCAACACGGCGGTCCCGACCGGCTACACCTGCACCACCCCGTAAAACCGCACCGGTAGAACAGCACCCGCAAGACTCCGCCGGCCGGGCTCCCAGGTGGCACCGGGAGCCCGGCCGGCGGCCCCGCGCCCACCCTGCCCCAGCATGACTCGGCACGCTCGGCATCGTTGAAGCCCTGTTAAGTTGCTGTCTCGTCATGTCGTCTCAAAGCAGGAAAAGAGAAATGACGGAAACCCCCCAGCAGCCCGTCACGTTCCGTGAGAAGCGCAAAGGCGCGGGCAAGCTCATCGTCAAGCGCGTCGCGGCCGGCGTCGTCGGCGCCATCCTTCTCGCGGGTGGCGGCTACGTGTACAACCAGATGACCGGAGCTCCCGAGATCGCCAAAGCCGGCGACTGCCTCGCCGGCGCCTCGGCCGACGACCTCAAGGTCGTCGCCTGCACCGACCCCACCGCCACGCTCACGGTCGCGGGCCGGGTCGAGGACAAGACCCAGAAGGAATGGGAAGCCGACCAGGAGGGAGCGATGTGTTCGGCCTTCCCCAGCGCCGACCAGTCCTTCTGGGAAGGCAAGGAGGACAGCACCGGCTACGTGCTCTGCCTGGCCCCCAAGCAGTAGTCGGCCTGGTGAAAGCCGGGGTCAACTTCCGTGCAAGGGAATGCCGCTAAATTTCGGTGCATGATCAGTCGAATGGTTCTCGGTGGTGCCGCGGTCGCGGTCGGCGCCGTGTTGATGGTTCCGGTCGCGGCGTCCGCCCAGCAGGCGCCCGCCCCCGCCACGGTGGCGAAGCAGCTGTTCAAAGCCTGGCTCAAGAACGACAAAGTGGCCGCGGGCAAGGTGGCCACGCCGGGCGCGGTGAAGAGCATCTTCGCCTACTCGTTCAAGGCGCCGGACAAGTTCGCCGGATGCTCGGGGAACTACTGCCGGTTCGTGCACACGAGCGTGAACGTGCCGGGGGACCTGAACGGGCTCGGGATGGTCGTGACGGGGAACAAGGTGACGCGGGTCTACCGGTCGCGGCACGCCTCGCCGGCCACGGTGACCAAGTACTTCCACCAGTCGTACGTGCTGGGGGACCGGCGGCGGGCGCTGGAGGTGGCCACCAAGGTCGCCGTCGACAAGCGCTTCCAGGTCGCGTACGACCCGGACGGGGTCACCCACTTCTACCAGGGCTGCAGCAAGGAGCCGAAGGGCTACTCGTGCGCCTACTCCTACGAGGGCGGCGCCGTCTTCATGCACGTGCGCGGATCCAAGGCCAGGGGCTACGAAGTGGCCAGCATCAGCTTCATCGCCGACTGAGTCACCGGAACAGCCCCGGATGCGCGTCGACGAAGTCGCGGATGTCCGAAGCGGGCTTCCCGGTGAGGAGTTCGACGTCACCGGTGACCCGGTCGTAGTGGTTCGCGGCGTGGAGTTCGGCCATGGTGAGCACATGGTCGAAAAGGTGCGGTGACAGGCCCAGCGGCTTCAGCTCCCGGCGGGCCCACTCGGCCAGCGGGACGTCGGCGTAGCTCACCGGCCGGCCGAGCGCCGCGGCGAACTCGGCCGCCACGGCCGGCATGTCGCGCGAGACGGGCCCGGTCAGCTCGTAGACCCTGCCGACGTGCTGCCCGGGGGAGCGCAGGACGGCGGCGATGACCTCGGCCACGTCGTGCGCCGCCACCGGGGAGGTACGGCCGGAGCCGAACGGCAGCCGGATCGTCCCGTCCTCCTTGATCGAGGCGGCCGCGAGCCTGGCGAAGAGCGGATTCTCCATGAACACCGTCGGCCGGACGTGCACGACCGGCAGGCCCGACCAGTTCAGCGCCTGCTCGGCCAGCCAGTGGTAGCGCTGGTGGATCGACTCCTGCGTGCTGGACAGATCCATCTGCGAGACGGTCATCTGCGACATGTTCACGAACACCTCCAGCACGCCGTAGCGCAGCGCCACCGTGGCCACGGTGAGCGCCGCCTCCAGGTAGTCCGCGGTGACGCTCATCCCGAAGTACATCCGCCCGCAGCCGTCCACCGCCCGCACCAGATCGGGCGCCCTGGTGAGGTCGCCGACCACGACCTCCGCGCCCATCGCCCGCAGCGCCCCGGCCCGCTCGTCCTCCCGCCGGACGAGCGCGCGCACCGGCAGCCCGTCCCGGCGGAGCAGCTCCACCACGGTACGGCCGACCGCGCCGACGTCCCCGGCGGCGCCGGTCACCAGAATCGGCCGTTCATCGGCCATCAGAGCCTCCTGACCTGCGGCGATGCCTATCGACCAGCATGCCCGGACGATCCGTCCCCAATCGCGTGGGGCGGATGGGCCACGTGATGGAATCAGGACGTGACCACATCCGGGCTCGGGAGTGGTCACGGCGGCAGTACCGTTTGCGGGTGGAGGAGATCGATCGCCGCATCGTGACGCTGCTGGCCGCCGATGGGCGGATGAGCTTCACCGACCTCGCCAAGGAGACCGGGCTCTCGGTGTCCGCGGTGCACCAGCGGGTGCGCCGGCTGGAGAAACGGGGCGTGCTGCGGGGATACGCGGCCCTGATCGACTACGACGAGATCGGCCTGCCGCTGACCGCGTTCGTCTCGATCAAGCCGATCGATCCGGCCGCCGCCGACGACGCGCCGGACCGGCTGCGGCATCTGACCGCCATCGAGTCCTGCCACAGCGTGGCCGGCGACGAGAGTTACATCCTCAAGGTCCGGGTGTCTTCGCCGCTCGGGCTGGAGGACCTGCTCAACCAGATCCGGGCCGCCGCCAACGTCTCGACCCGGACCACGGTGGTGCTGAGCACACCGTACGACTACCGGCCGCCCGCTATCGCGCCCTGACCTTCGACGCGCTGACCCACGAACCGGGCGCGGACCCGGTCGTACGCGGCGGGCGGCGCGCCGAAGTGGTCGAGGCCGTACAGGGCCGCGCCGACGATCGGCGGGACCTCGGTGACGATGAGCGTGGCGTGCGGGGCCGCCGCCGCGTACCGCTCCTCGATCAGCGCGGTGAGCAGCGGGTCGCGGGCGGTGAGCACGCCGCCGCCCAGGACGACCTCGCAGCGCGATTCCAGCAGCCCGGCCCTGCGCATCGCGACCGTGCCGAGCAGGGCGACCTCCTCGGCCATCCGGTCGACGATCCCGCGCGCGATCGGGTCGGCGGGGGCCAGGGCGAGCAGCGGGGCGACCAGTTCGTGCAGGCGGTCCATGGGCAGGTCGCCGAAGTGGAAGGCGATCACGGCCTCCTCGACGGTGCGGGTGCCGAAGGCGGCGGCGACCGCGCCGGTCAGGCCGGTGGCGGGGCCGCGGCCGTCCTCGGCGCGCGCGGCGTGCCAGAGGGCCTCCTCGGCCAGGCCGTACCCGCCGCCCCAGTCGCCGCTGAGGCGGCCGAGGGCCGGGAAGCGGGCGACGCGGCCGTCGGGGGCGACGGCGACGGCGTTGATCCCCGCGCCGCAGACCACGGCGGCCCCCCACCGCGCCGACGAACCCGACCGCAGCAGGGCGAAGGTGTCGTTGCCCACCACGACGCTGCGGCTGTAGCCGCGCCTGAGGAGTTCGGCGCGCAGCCGCTCCTCCTCGATCGGCAGGTCGGCCCCGGCCACGTAGGCGGCGATGTGGTCCGCGTACGGCGGCGGCACCCCGGGCAACATCCGGCCGGCCGTCTCGCCGATCACGTCGATGGCGGCCGGCACCCCGGCGCTCTGCGGCTCGAACCCCGCCCCCCTGCCGACGGCCAGCACCTCGCCGTCCTCGGCGATCAGGGCCACGTCGGTCTTGCTGTTGCCGCCGTCGACCGCGAGCACGGTCCTCACCGGGCCGCCCACGGCAGGTAGTCCCGGTTGGCCGCGATCAGCCGGTCCGCCAGCCCGGCCGCGAGGGTGGCCTGCCCGATCAGCGGGTGCGCCAGCAGCGCGTCCCTGACCCGGTCCGCGCCGCCGTGCCGGGCCGCCGCCAGGGCCAGCGTCTCGTACGCCGAGACGTTCCCGATCAGCCCGCGGAACAGCGGCTCGACGGCGGGAACGGGCAGCGGGGTGGCGCCGCCCGCGCCGACGGTCGCCGGGACCTCGATCACGGCGTCGTCGTCCAGGAACGGCAGCGTCCCGTTGTTCAGGGTGTTGACCACCTGGACGTCCCCCCGGTCGCCTGCCAGGGAGGCGATCAGCGCCACCGCCGCCTCCGAGTAGTACGCGCCGCCGCGCTTGCCGAGCAGCTCCGGCTTGGTGTCCTCGGCCGGATCGGCGTAGATCTCCAGCAGCGCGTCCTCCATGGCCTTCACCTCGGCCGCCCGGGACGGCTTCGCCCGCTGCTCGGCCACCACGGCGTCGTGCTCGTAGAAGAAGCGCAGATAGTAGGAGGGCACCACGCCGAGATGGCGGAGCACCCAGGCGGGCAGCCCGATCTCGGCCGCGATCCCGTCGCCGTGCTCCTCGATCAGCCGGGGCAGCACGTCCACGCCGTCCAGCAGGACCGCACGCTCCCAGGTCAGGTGGTTCAGCCCGACGTGCCCGAGCGAGATCCGGCCCGGGTCCACCCCGAGCCGCTGCGCGAACCTGCGCTGGAACCCGATCGCCACGTTGCACAGGCCGATGGCCCGATGGCCCTCCGCCAGCAGCGCCTTGGTGACGATCCCCACCGGGTTGGTGAAGTCGACGATCCACGCGTCCGGCGCGTGCTCCCGCACCTTGGCGGCGATGTCCAGCACCACCGGGACCGTCCGCAGCGCCTTGGCCAGCCCGCCCGCGCCGGTCGTCTCCTGCCCGACGCAGCCGCACTCCAGCGGCAGCGTCTCGTCCACGTTCCTGGCCGCCTGCCCGCCGATCCGCAGCTGCAGCAGCACCGCCCCTGCGCCGGCCACGCCCGCGGCCACGTCCGTCCAGGTGGTCACCCGGGCCGGCTGCCCGGCCCTGGCCAGCATCCGCCGGGACATCCCGGCGATCAGCGCCAGCCTGCCCTCGTCCGGGTCGACCAGCGCGACCTCGGTGACCGGCAGTTCGTCGCGCAGCCGCGCGAACCCGTCGATCAGCTCGGGCGTGTACGTCGAGCCGCCCCCGACCACGGCGATCTTCACCCATGTGCTCCTGTCAGCTGAACCTTCGTGGAACTGAAAACCTCGTCGCGGACGGCCTCCAGGGCCAGATGCAGGCCGCCGGCGAGCACTGGGTTGCCGACCACGGTGGACAGCCGCAGCGGCGGGCGGGGCAGGCACAGCGCGTGCAGCTCCCGCTCGATCAGGGCGCGCAGCGTCTCGCCGCCGGCCATCAGCATGCCGCCGGAGAGCACGACCAGCTCGGGGTCGACCACCGCGGTCACCGCCGCCAGGCCCATGGCCAGCCGCGCCGCCACCTCGCGTAGCGCCGCGTCCGCGGCCGGGGCGAGTCTGGTCGCGCCGGCGGCGGTGCGGACGGCCTGCCGTACGGCCGCGGCCGGGGTGGTGCCGCGCAGGCCGTGGCCGTGCAGCACCCGCAGCACGGCCGGGCCGCCGGACAGGGCCTGGAAGCCGTGGTCGGCGTCCTCGCCGACCTCGCGGACGGTCGGCGCGCCCACCGCGGGCATGTAGCCGACCTCGCCCGCGCCGCCGGTCGCGCCCCGGTGCAGCCGCCCGCCCAGCACCAGCGCGGAGCCGATGCCCGCGTCCGCCCACAGCAGCACGAAGTCGCGGTGGCCGCGCGCGGTGCCGTGCGCCCGCTCGGCCAGCGCGACCAGGTTGACGTCGTTCTCCACGTCCACCGGCACGCCGATCCCGTCCCTGAGGGCGCCCAGCAGGTCGGGGATGTGCCAGCCGGGGATGTGCGCCGCGTAGCCGAGCCGCCCGGTGCCCGGGTCGAGCGCGCCCTGGATGCCGATCACCACCCGGTGCGGCGGCGGCAGGTCCGGGCCGGCCCCCGCCAGCGCGGCCCGGACCTTCGCCACGACCCCTTTGGGGTCCCCGGCCGCGCGCCCCGGCGTGCGCAGCCGGTGCTCCGCGATCACGGTGCCGGTAAGGTCGGCGACGGCGACGTCGATTCTGGCCGGGGTCACGTCCAGCGCGGCCACGTGCGCGGCGCCGGCGTTGATGCGGTACAACTCGGCTGTGCGGCCCGGCAGGCCTTCGCGGATGCCGTCCAGCACCACCAGGCCGGCTTCCTGGAGCCGGGACAGCAGCTGGGAGGCGGTCGGTTTGGACAGTCCGGTCAGGGCGCCGAGCTCGGGCCGGGTCAGCGGCCCGCGGTCGAGCAGCACTTGCAGCGCGGCCTTGTCGTTGATCGCCCGCAGCAGGCTCGGGGTGCCGGGCACGAGCTGGGTCACGGGTGCTGTCCTCCAAGCGCCGATTAGGAAAGTTTCCTAACCACTCAAAGAAAGTAAAGAAACTTTCCGAACCAGTCAAGTGCCGCAATCCAGTTGTGACCGAGGTAAACTGCGCGCGTGACGACGGCGGATCCGGAGGCGCGGCGGCGCGGGCGCCGGCGGGGCGAGATGACGGTCGCCTCCATCGCCAGGCTGGCGGGAGTCTCCGCGCCCACGGTCTCCAAAGTGATCAACGGCAGGGCCGGAGTGGCCCTGGACACCCGCAGGCGGGTCGAGGCGCTGCTGCGTGAGCACGACTACCGCCGCCCGGAGGCGGTCGGCCCCGCCGCCATCCTCGAAGTGGTGTTCACGGCGCTGGAGAGCCATCTGGCCATCGAGATCATGCGCGGCGTCGAGTCGGTCGCCCGCGAGCACGAGCTGGCCGTCGGCTTCACCGAGATGCGCGGTCGGCTGGCCCCCGGGCGTGGCTGGCTGGAGCAGGTGCTGGCCCGCCGCCCGGCCGCCGTCATCGCGGTCTACGCCGGCTTCTCCCCGCAGCAGCAGGGCCTGCTGGACAGCAGCTCCATTCCGCTGGTCGCCCTGGATCCGACCGGCGAGCCCGGCCACGCCATCCCCTCGGTGGGCGCGACCAACTGGAGCGGCGGCGTGGCCGCCACCCGGCACCTGCTCGACCTGGGCCACCGCCGGATCGCCAAGATCGGCGGCCCGCCCGCCTTCCTGTGCGCGCGGGCCCGGCTGGACGGCTTCCGGGCCGCCATGGACTCGGCCGGGGCGCCGGTGGACCCGAGCCTGATCCGGGACGGCGCGTTCGCCTTCGAGGACGGCCTGGCCCTCGGCCGCGAGCTGCTCGCCCTGCCGGATCGGCCCACCGCCGTCTTCGCCGGCAACGACCTGCAGGCCCTCGGCGTCTACGAGGCCGCCAGGGAGGCCGGGCTGAACGTGCCTCGGGACCTGAGCGTGGTCGGCTTCGACGACCTGGAGTTCACCCGCTGGTGCGGCCCGCCGCTGACCACGGTCCGCCAGCCGCTGGCCGACATGGGCGCCACCGCCGCCGAGATCGCGATCGCGCTGGCCGCGGGGGAACAGCCCGCGCAGAGCCGGGTCGAGCTGGCGACCACTCTCATCGTCCGGGCCAGCACCGCGCCGCCCCGATGAAAGTTGCACCTTGAAACATCGCTGAAACCTCGCTGAGCCCCTGCTCAGACCGGCGGCCCCGTCAGGCGGCCAGGCCTCGTGCTTGACCCGAACCCGAGCCCTGCCTACGTTCGCGGCGAATACGATCGCTCGTGCTTGCGAAACGTTTCTAAGGAGAACGGCGAATGGGGAAGCTGAAAAGCCCATTCCGGCTGGCCGTCGCAGCGATGCTGGTGCTGACGAGCCTGGTGCTCGCCCGCCCGGCCGCCGCGGCGTCGTTGGTCGAGGTGACCGGCTTCGGGACCAACCCGACCAACCTGCGGATGCACATCTACGTGCCTGACAACGTCCAGCCGAATCCGCCCATCCTGGTGGCCGTGCACTACTGCACCGGAACCGGCCCCGCCTTCTTCTCGGGCAGCCAGTTCGCGTCCCTGGCCGACCAGTACGGCTTCATCGTGATCTACCCCACGGCGACCCGCAGCGGCAGCTGCTTCGACGTGTCCTCCCAGCAGGCCCTGACCCACAACGGCGGCAGCGACCCGGTGGGCATCGTGTCGATGGTCCGCTGGGCGGTGCAGAACCGCAACGGCGACGCCAACCGCGTCTACGTCACCGGGGCCTCCTCGGGCGGCATGATGACCAACGTGCTGATCGGCGCGTACCCGGACGTGTTCAAGGCGGGCGCGGCGTTCATGGGCGTGCCGTTCGCCTGCTTCGCCACCACCGACGGCTCGATGTGGAACAGCCAGTGCTCCGGCGGCAACCGGATCATGACCCCGCAGCAGTGGGGTGACCTGGTGCGCAACGCCTTCCCCGGCTACACGGGGGCGCGCCCGCCGATGCAGATCTGGCACGGCACCACCGACACCACGCTGGCGTACCCGAACTTCAACGAGCAGATCAAGCAGTGGACGAACGTGCACGGCATCAGCCAGACGCCGTCCTCCACGACCACGCCGCAGCCGAACTGGACCAGGACCCAGTACCGGGACAGCGGGGGCACGCTGAAGGTCGAGGCGTACAGCATCGCGAACACCGGCCACAGCCTGCCGCTGAGCGGCCAGGCGGCGCTGGCCATCCAGTTCTTCGGCCTCAACACCACGACGCCCGGCGACACGACGCCGCCGACGACGCCGGGCACCCCGACCGCGTCCAACATCACCTCGACGGGTGCGACGTT
>NZ_BLAD01000044.1:0-119759 GCF_009687845.1 Acrocarpospora corrugata | reverse complement strand
CCAGACCGTGACCGCCAGGAACGCGGGACACAACGGGAACCTCCCGGCGGGCGGCAGCGGCAACTTCGGCTTCCAGGCCAGCCGCCCCAACGGCAACACCGCCGTGCCGACCGGTTACACCTGCACCTCCCCGTAACTCAGGGAAACCGACGCGGGGCCGTGGCTTCCCAGCCGCGGCCCCGTTTCGCGTCCCGGCCGACTCGCCCGTCGTGGGAAGAGCGGGCACCCGGGTAGAATCTGGCGCCCTATGTCTCATTCAACGGCGGGCGAGCTGGCCCGCGAGCAGCAGTACGTCGCCACGCTCTACGAGCGGCTCGACGTCCTGCGGGTCCGGACCCGCGGGCAGCTGGACGGCGTCCTGGCCCAGGGCGCCGCGGGCGGAACCCATCAGAACCGTTCGGAGCGCGACTCCTTCGCCGACATGTACGCCTCCCGCCTGGCCCGCCTGTGGGCGGTCGAGCACGGCCTCTGCTTCGGCCGCCTCGACCTGGCCGAGGGAGTCAGCGAGGAACTGGATGAGACCAGGCTCTACATCGGCCGGCTCGGCCTGTCCGACGACGAGCAGCGCCGGCTGCTGATCGACTGGCGGGCCCCGGTGGCCCAGCCGTTCTACCGGGCCACCCCGGCCGCGCCGATGGGCATCACCCGCCGCCGCCACCTGCACACCAAGGGCAGGACCGTGGTCACCATCGACGACGACCTGCTCGACCTGGACGGCCTGTCCGACGCCGACAAGGCCACCCTCAACGGGGAGGCCGCCCTGCTGGCCGCCCTCGGCGAGACCAGGACCGGCCGGATGCGCGACATCGTCGCCACCATCCAGGGCGAGCAAGACAAGATCATCCGCAGTGACCTGAACGGCGTGCTGGTCGTGCAGGGCGGGCCCGGCACCGGCAAGACCGTGGTGGCGCTGCACCGGGCCGCCTACCTGCTCTACACCTACCGGGAGCGGCTGGAGCGGCGCGGCGTGCTCATCCTCGGGCCCAACCTGACCTTCCTGCGCTACATCGAGCAGGTGCTGCCGTCCCTGGGCGAGACCGACGTGCTGCTGTCCACGGTGGCCGAGCTGTATCCCGGGGTGACCGCGCGCCGGGCCGAACGGCCGGCGGCCGCCGCGTTCAAGGGCGCGGCCCGGATGACGGAGGTGGTGGCGCGGGCCGTGCAGGAGCGGCAGCGGATGCCCCGGCAGACGGTCGAGATCAGGCTCGACAAGTTCACCCTCCGGCTGGACCGGCAGACCTGCGACGTGGCACGCTCCCGGGCGGCCAAGTCGCGGCGGCCGCACAACACGGCCAGGGGCGTGTTCGTCCGGCAGCTGCTGAACGCGCTGACCAAGCAGGCGGCCCGGCATCTCGGCCGGGGCATGCTGAACGACGAGGACTTCGCCGACCTGCGCGAGGAGCTGCGCACCGAGGAGCCGGTCCGGGCCGCGCTGAACAAGCTGTGGCCCTACCTGACCCCGCAGCAGCTGCTGATCGGGCTGTTCACCTCCCGGGAGCGGATGGCGTACGCGGGGCTGACCTCGGCCGAGGCCGGGCTGCTGCTGCGCGAGCCGCCCCGGGCGGGGGAGGGCTGGTGGAGCGAGGCCGACGTGCCGCTGCTGGACGAGGCGGCCGAACTGCTGGGCGACATCGACGAGAGCGTGCTGCGGGCCGCCCGCCGGGCCGAGGAGGAGCGCGAGCAGCAGCTCGCCTACGCCCGCGAGGTGCTGGAGCTCACCGGCATGGCCGACATCATGGACGCCGAGCGGTTCGCCGAACGCCAGCAGGCCGAGGAGACCTACCTGACCACGGCCGAGCGGGCCGCCAAGGACAGGACCTGGGCGTTCGGGCACGTCATCGTGGACGAGGCGCAGGAGCTTTCGGCGATGGCGTGGCGCATGGTGATGCGCCGCTGCCCGACCAGGTCGATGACCGTGGTCGGCGACATCGCCCAGACCGGCTCCACGGCGGGCGCGCTGAACTGGGCGAACGTGCTCGACCCCGACGCCGGCGGGCGGTGGCGGGAGGCCGGTCTGACGGTCAACTACCGCACTCCGGTGGAGCTGATGGCGGTCGCCGCCGACGTGCTCACCCTGGTCGATCCCGGGCTGAAGGCCCCCGAGTCGGTCCGGGAGAGCGGGGAGCGGCCGTGGGCCCGGCGGATCGCCGGCCTGGGCGAGATCGCGCGGATCGTGGCCGAGGAGCAGGTGCCCGGCGGCAAACTGGTGGTGATCGTCCCGGACGGGCTGGAGCTGGACCTGCCCGGCGCGGTCGTCGGAGCCGGGCCGGCCGCGCTGGAGGCGCCGGTCGCGGTGCTCACCGTGGCCGAGGCCAAGGGGCTGGAGTTCGACGTGGTGATCGTCGTCGAGCCGGGCCGGATCCTAGCCGAGTCGCCGCGCGGGCCAAGCGACCTTTACGTCGCGCTGACCAGGGCCACGCGACGTCTTGGCGTGCTGCACACCGGCGGGCTGCCTTCTGTTTTGACGGCCCTTGATCGGCGCACCCAGTAGTGCCGCGATAGCGGTGGGTGGGCGACATCCCGCACATGCACCCTGCGGATCCCTCTCGTCCGCACCTGTCCTACCTGCGAAAACTTGGTATTCCCGCTGTTCGGGACACGGTTGACATCTGCGCTGAGGTCGGTAGTTTGCTGCCAGTCCAGCACGGGACTGACCGGTTGGCCGTCTTCAGACATCGTCGGATTCTGCGTCCGTGACGGAGCGTGACCACAAGGTCCATCCGTTAGCTCAGCCAGGCGCAGCGCCGACGTTCCGTCGAGGCGGGGCACCCCAGCCGGGTGGGGGGTTGGACCCGGGAAGGATCCGGACACCCAGTAGACAACGGAGCTCCGCGCCCGCCGCCGACGGGACGGAACCGGTCCGAAGGGTCGTCCGCGTCCTGTTCCGTCTCGTGCGGGAGGCTGCGAAGGACGAAGGGCGCGAAGGCACCCGTGCCCGGAGCGAAACGCCGGGATGGTCCTTGAGTTCTCCTGTGGCCACAGGAGAACTCAAGGACCATTGCCTCATCTGCCTCATCTCGCCCCCCGTGGTTTGGGGTCCGCTGGTCATCGCGGGTACGGTCCTATCGTGCTGAGTGACGCGACCGTTCCCGACACGGCCGAACCGGCCGTCCCGGCCGAGCCCGGCCGTCCGGGCGGGCCGCCTGCTTGGGCACGCGCGCTCACCGTCATCGCCGGCGGGGTGCTGATCTTCCTGGCCTTTCCGCCGCTCAGCTGGTGGTTCACCGCGCCGTTCGGGGTGGCTCTGGTTTTCGCCGCTCTGTACGGCGTGCGGTTGCGTCGGGCGGCCTGGCTCGGGTATCTGGGCGGGGCGGCGTTCCTGTTTCCGGCACTGGCGTGGGTCCGGCCCATCGGAGATGACGCCTGGCTGGCCCTGGTCGGCATTGAGAGCGCTTTCTGGGCCGTCATGGCGCTGGCGGCTGCCCTCGTCATGCGGATGCGTCTGTGGCCCCTCTGGGTGGCCTGTCTGTGGGTGGCCCAGGAGTGGGCGCGCGGTCAGTTTCCCGTGGGCGGCTTCCCGTGGGCGCGAGTCGCCTTCAGCCAAGGCGACTCTCCCTACACCGGGCACGCCGCTCTGGCCGGCGCCCCGCTTGTAACTTTCACCGTCGTCCTGTCCGGCTCGCTGCTCTCCCTCCTGCTCGTCCGCGGACGCCCGGCCTGGGACCGCCAGGTCGCGCTGGTCCTCGCCGGGGCGGTGGCACTGCCCGTGCTCGGGCTCCTCGTTCCCCGCCTGGGCGACGAAGGCCGCTCCGTGCGTGTCGGGGTGGTGCAGGGCAGCGTGCCAGGCCGAGGGCTGGGCTGGGCCGGGAACGAACCCGCCATCGTGCTCAGGAACCACGCCGAGGAGACGCGCCGGCTGGCCGCCGACGTCCGGGCCGGGACGCTGCCGAAACCGGACATCGTGGTGTGGCCGGAGAACTCCACCGACATCGATCCGTACCGGAATCCGGCCGCCTACCAGACCATCGACGCGGCCGTGAAGGACGTCGGGGTGCCGGTGCTGGTGGGGGCCGTGGTGTCGATCGGGGACCAGAGCCGGGCCACCCGGAGCGTGGTGTGGGATCCGGTGACCGGGCCCGGGGCGTACTACGACAAGCAGAAGCTGGTGCCGTTCGGGGAGTTCACGCCGTACAAGGAGATCGTGCTGGCGCTGTTCGAGCGGGCCAACCTGGTCGGGCGGCAGTCGGTGCCGGGGAGCAGGGACGGCGACCTCGGGCTCGGGCCGGTCACCGTCGGCGCGGTGAGCTGCTACGAGGTGGCCTTCGACCAGATCGTCCGGGGCACCGTGCGGGCCGGGGGGTCGCCGCTGGTGGTGCAGACCAACAACGCCACCTACGAGCTGACCAACCTGCCGCCGCAGCAGCTGGCCATGTCCCAGCTGCGGGCCGTCGAGCACAACCGGGCCGTGATCGCGGTGGCCACCACCGGCATCTCCGCCTACGTCAGCCCGGATGGCGCGGTCCAGTGGCGGACCGCCGAACTGGTGCCCGCCCGGACCGTGGTGAACGTGCCGGTGCGGACCGGGAACACGCTGGCCACCCGGGTCGGCGCGGCGCCGGAGCTGGTGTTGATATTGATGGGGGCCGCGGCGACGATGGTGGCGGCGGGCGCGGCGTGGCGGCGGCGGGAACGCCGGATCGGACCAGCGGCGGGCGGGCCCCGGCAGGAGCCCCGACACGAGCAGGGACAGGACTAGGAGTCGCATGGAACGGATGCCGGGACGCGTCCTCGTCATCGTCCCCACCTACAACGAGCGCGAGAACCTCCCGCTGATCGTGAAACGGCTCCGCGCCGCGCTGCCCGACGCGGACGTGCTGGTCGCCGACGACAACAGCCCCGACGGCACCGGCAAGATCGCCGACGAGCTGGCCGGTGAGGACCGGCAGGTGCGCGTGCTGCACCGGCCCGGCAAGCAGGGCCTCGGCACCGCCTACATCGCCGGCTTCCAGTGGGGCCTGGACGAAGGCTACGACGTGCTCGTGGAGATGGACGCCGACGGCTCCCACCAGCCCGAGGAACTGGCCAAACTCCTCGACGCGGTGGCCGGCGGCGCCGACCTGGCGATCGGCTCCCGCTGGGTGCCCGGCGGCAAGGTCGTCAACTGGCCGTTCTCCCGCGAGTTCCTGTCCAGGAGCGCCAACACCTACACCCGGATCATGCTGGGCCTGCCGGTCCGCGACGCCACCGCGGGCTTCCGCGCCTACCGCGCCACCACCCTCCGCAAGATCGGAATCGAGGGCGTGCAGTCGCAGGGCTACTGCTTCCAGGTCGACCTGACCCTGCGCACGGTCCGGCACGGCCTGCGCGTCACCGAGGTCCCGATCACCTTCGTGGACCGCACGATCGGCGCCAGCAAGATGGGCCGCAGCGTCGTCACCGAGGCGCTGTGGCGGATCGCGGTGTGGGGCGTCACCGGCATCCCGGCGCGGCTGCGCCGCAAGCGCTGATCGGGTGGAACGCATAGGGTTCGAGCGACGTTGCTTAGGTATGAGTGAGGTCGTGTGATGCTGCGAATCGGACTTTTCCTGGCGTTCCTCGTCGTTCCCGTGCTGGAGATCTGGCTGCTGATCCAGATCGGGCAGGTGATCGGCGGCTGGCAGACGGTCGGGCTGCTGATCGCCGACAGCCTGCTGGGGGCCTGGCTGGTCCGGCGGGAGGGGCGGCGGGCCTGGGCGGCGCTGCAGAACGCGCTCGAGTCGGGGCGCATGCCGGACAAGGAGCTCGCCGACGGCGGCATGATCGTGGCCGGCGGCGCGCTGCTGCTGACCCCCGGGTTCATCACCGACGTGTTCGGATTCGCGCTGATCCTGCCGTTCACCCGGCCGCTGG
This sequence comes from Acrocarpospora corrugata, assembly GCF_009687845.1. Classification (GTDB taxonomy): domain Bacteria; phylum Actinomycetota; class Actinomycetes; order Streptosporangiales; family Streptosporangiaceae; genus Acrocarpospora; species Acrocarpospora corrugata. The sequence goes on along the minus strand of NZ_BLAD01000044.1, from coordinate 113,930 downwards.
CGCGGCGCGCCCTGGCCTGGTTCCTGGCGCGGCGGGTGAAGGCGATGGCGGCGCGGTCGCCGTACGGGCCGCTGCTCGGGCAGCATCCTGGGCAGCATCCCGCGCAGTCCCCGCAGCGGCCGGGGAACGTCGTGCCCGGACAGGTTCTCGACGACGACGATTTTGCCGAACGGTGATCTAGGTGAAAACGTGACCGCCTGCCCCGGACACCCCGCGCGCGTATCGTTTGGGGGATGTACAAGGGGATAGGACGGTAGATGGACACGCTTCACGGGTCTTCGCCCTTTCCGCCGATCGCCGACTACGGGTTCCTGTCCGACTGCGAGGTCACCGCGCTGGTGGCGAGCAGCGGGAACATCGAGTGGCTGTGCCTGCCCCGGCTGGATTCGCCGAGCGTGTTCGGCGCCATCCTGGACCGCAGCGCCGGACGCTTCCGGATCGGCCCGGCCGACACCATGGTGCCGGCCGCACGGCGATATCTGCCCGGCACCATGGTGCTGGAGACCAGCTGGGGCACGCCCACCGGCTGGATCATCGTCAGGGATCTTTTACTGATCGGCCCCTGGCACCACGAGCGCGAGATGTCGCACACCCACCGCCGGGCCCCCACCGACTACGACGCCGACCACGTGCTGCTGCGCACGGTCCGGTGCGTGAGCGGCGAGGTCCAGGTCACCATGGACTGCGAGCCGGTGCTCGACTACGGGCGCAGCCCGGTCCGGTGGGAGCACACCGACCGCGGCTACCACCAGGGGGTGGCCGTGGCCGACGGGGTGGACCTGAAGCTGCGGCTGACCACCGACATGCGGCTGGGCTTCGAGGGCGGCCGGGCGATGGCCCGGACCCTGCTCAAGGAGGGCGACACCCGGTTCTGCGCGCTCACCTGGACCGAGCACGAGCCGCCGTACACCTTCCAGGAGGCGTACCAGCGGCTGGTGTGGACCGCGCACCACTGGCAGCACTGGCTGGCCCGGGGGGACATCCCCGACCATCCGTGGCGCGGCTACCTGGAACGCAGCGCCCTCACCCTCAAGGGGCTCACCTTCGCCCCGACCGGCGCGCTGGTCGCGGCCGCCACCACCTCGCTGCCGGAGACCCCGGGCGGCGAGCGTAACTGGGACTACCGCTACACCTGGATACGGGATTCCACGTTCGCGCTGTGGGGGCTGTACACGCTCGGCTTCGACTGGGAGGCCGACGACTTCTTCTGGTTCATCGCCGACATGGCCGAACGCGACGAAGAACTCCAGATCATGTACGGCGTGGACGGCGAACGCGACCTCTCCGAATACACCCTGGACCACCTGCACGGCTACGAGGGCGCCCGCCCGGTCCGGGTCGGCAACGGCGCCTTCAACCACCGCCAGAACGACGTGTGGGGCGCGGTCCTGGACTCGTTCTACATCCACATCAAGTCCAGGGACCGGCTCGACGAACGCGTCTGGCCGATCCTGAAACGCCAGGTCGAGATGGCCATCCAGCACTGGCGGGAGCCGGACCGCGGCATCTGGGAGGTGCGCGGCGAACCCAAGCACTTCACCTCCTCCAAGGTCATGTGCTGGGTCGCCCTGGACCGGGGCGCCAAGCTGGCCCGGCTGCGGCAGGAACCCGAGCTGGCCGAACGCTGGCAGGAGATCGCCGACGAGATCCACGCCGACGTGTGCGAGAACGGCGTCGGCGAGAACGGCGTGTTCACCCAGCACTACACCACCACCGCGCTGGACGCCTCGCTGCTGCTCATCCCGCTGGTCCGGTTCCTGCCGGCCGACGATCCGCGGGTGCGGGCCACCGTGCTGGCCATCGCCGACGACCTGACCGTGGAGGACCTGGTGCTGCGCTACCGCACCAAGGAGACCGACGACGGCCTGGCCGGCGAGGAGGGCACCTTCACGATCTGCTCGTTCTGGCTGGTCTCGGCGCTGGCCGAGATCGGCGAGCTGGGGCGGGCCCGGCGGCTGTGCGAGAAGCTGCTGTCCTTCGCCAGCGCGCTCGGCCTGTACGCCGAGGAGATCGACCCGGTCAGCGGACGCCAGCTGGGCAACTTCCCGCAGGCGTTCACGCACCTGGCGCTGATCAACGCGGTGATCCACATCATCCGCGCCGAGACGTCCATGCCGGTCCCCCGGCACACCTCGTAGCAGGGCATGCGGAAGCCCCCGGGACGATGTCCCGGGGGCTTCCGTCTCCCTCTGCTTCGTCGCCTCCGCCGGAGGGGTTGTCGTCGAGAGGTAGCCGTCAGGGTCCTTGACCTGTCCTGCGCGCGCTCGTCCTATGCGCTCTTGCGCCGCTGCGCCCGGAGAATCGCCAGACGCTCGTTCAGCACCTCTTCGAGGTCCTCGATCGAGCGCCGCTCCAGCAGCATGTCCCAGTGGGTCCTCGGCGGTTTCGCCTTCTTCTGCTGGGGCTGCTCCGCGTCCACCCGGAGGGCGGGGGAGCCGCAGCTGCGGCATTCCCAGCTCGCCGGAATCTCGGCTTCGGCGGCAAGCGGCACGGTGGTGTGATGGCCCTTCGGGCAGGTGTAGGACACCTCCTGGCGCGGGGCCAGGTCGGTGTTGCGGTCGTTCTCGTAGCTGGTCGCCCCGAGCCGGGTACCGCGAAGTGCACGCTCGCCCATGTTCTAAGCCTCCTGAGGTCCCCCTAGCGATACTGCCTTAGAGGGGTTGGTCTCCACCGCGTACAACGCTTGATACCGTGTGTGGATTCCCACCCAAGAGGTGATCCAATCGCGCTTTTTGACGCGGGCTCCTCAGGAATCACAACCTAGATCCGTTCGGGCACCTCGTTGCCGGCCGCCCGGATGGCCTTGGGCAGGTTGATGAAGGCGAGCAGCACGCCGCCCAGCACGAAGAACACCACCAGTGAGATGATCCCGAAGCGGTAGCTGTCGGTCAGCTGGAGCGCCAGGCCGAGGCTGAAGGAGCCGATCAGGGTGGTGCCCTTGTCGCTGATCTCGTACAGGCTGTAGTACTCGGCTTCCCGGCCCTTGGGGATCACGTGCGAGAACAGGGACCGGGACAGGGCCTGGGTGCCGCCCATCACGATCGCGATGGCGAAGCCGAGGGCGAAGAACGGGAGGGCGGCGCCCTTGGGCAGGAAGTAGGCCACGGCGACCACTCCGGTCCAGCCGACCAGGGCCCACAGGACGATGCGCTTGGTGCCGTAGCGGGTGGCCAGCCAGCCCAGCAGGAGCGCGCCGAAGAAGGCGACGAACTGGACCATCAGGATGGCGCCGATCCGGACGGTGTCGCTCAGGCCGAGTTCCTTGTCGGCGTAGGTGGCGGAGAAGGCGATCACGGTCTGCACGCCGTCGTTGTAGGCCAGGTAGGCGATCAGGAACAGCAGTGTCTGCGGGTAGCGCCTGAACAGGTCGCGGATGGTTCCGCCGAGCTGGCGCAGGCTGCGGCCGACCGCCTGGGGGGCGGTCTCGGCGCCGGGGGCCAGGGCGCGGCGGTTGCGCAGCCGCAGCAGCGGGATGATCGTGAAGCCGCCCCACCAGAGCCCGGCCGAGGCCAGCGCCAGCCGGGCGGCCGTCCCGCCGTCCAGGCCGAGGGCCTCGGCGTTCAGGAACAGGCCCAGGTTGATGGCCAGCAGCAGCCCGCCGCCCAGGTAGCCGAAGCCCCAGCCGCGGGCCGACACGGTGTCCCGCTCGTCCGGGGTGGAGATCTCCGGCAGAAACGAGTTGTAGACCACGAAGGCGGAGGCGAAGCTGACCGTCGCGATGATGAACAGGACGCCGCCGAGCAGGTAGCGGCCGTCGCTGACGAACCACATCAGCAGCGTGGCCAGCGACCCCAGGTAGGCGAAGAAGGCCATGATGCCCTTCTTGCGCCCGGTGTGGTCGGCGAGCGCGCCCGCGACCAGCATCACCACGATCTGGAACACCGCGGCCACGCCGACCACGAACGAGTAGTAGGCGCTGGGCCGCACGTCGAACCCGAGCACGTCCACGTACGGCGCCCCGCCCGCGGCCGCCTCCGCCACGTCCGTCAGGTACGGCCCCAGGAAGACGGTCAGCACCGTCGTCGGGAAGGCGGAGTTCGCCCAGTCGTACCAGTACCAGCCGCGCTGCTCGCGCCTGCGGGCGTCCGGGCTCTCGTCGATGACCTGGGGGGCCTGGGGGGCTGTCATGTTCTCCTACTTCGGATACTTCCGGACTGGCTAGCCCGGCTGCCTCGGATGCCACTGCCCGCGGCCTTGCAGCACGCCGCGCAGGCCGGTGATGTTGTCGGTCATGATCCCGTCGACCCCGAGGTCGAGCAGGCGTTCCATGGTCGCGGGCGCGTCGACCGTCCAGACGTGCACCTGCATGCCGATCGCGTGCGCGGTGCGCAGGAACGCCGGGGTGACGATGCGCAGCCCGCGTACCCCGATCGGCACCTGGGCGCACGGGATCCCGGTTCTGGCCAGGCCGGCCAGCAGCCGCCCGTACCCGGAGCCGATCGCGGCGGTGCGCAGCGCCGCCACCCCGCGCGGCCCCAGCGCCGAGCAGACCCGCCCGCCGACCGCGCGGCGCGCCCGCGCCAGCCGCTGGTCGGAGAAGGAGGTCAGGCAGACCCGGTCGTGCGCGCCGGTCCGGCTGATCACCTCGGCCAGCGGCCCGATGGCCGCGGCCTCCTTCACGTCGATGTTGACCCGCACGTCCGGCCAGGCGCCCAGCACGTCGGCCAGGAGCGGGATCTCGTCCACGCCGCCGATCCTGGCCTTGGCCACCTCCCGGTAGGGCAGCTCGGAGATCCGCCCGGCCCGGTCGGTCACCCGGTCGAGGGTGTGGTCGTGGAAGGCCAGCAGCACCCCGTCGGCGGTGGCGTGCGCGTCCGTCTCCAGGTAGGAGTACCCCAGCTCGACGGCGTGCCCGAACGCGGCCATGGTGTTCTCCCGGCCCTCCGCCGCGCCACCCCGATGGGCGAAGGGCAGGGGCCCCGGATGCTCCAGAAAAGCGAAACGCCGCCGCACGAGTGGAGTATGCCGTTTGTCAGGGCCCGCCGTCAGCGCGCGAAGGTGAACGTTTGGGTCACGTCTGGACCAATGACCTCCCAGGCCCCGGCTGACCCCGGAAACCGGCGGGTAGCTTCGGTTTCGAGGGCGTCAACCGAGATGAGGCCATCATGGGCGAAGAGGCGGCGGTCCGGCCGTACGTGCGCGGCGGCGAGGAGGGGGAGGCCCTCTGGTTTCTCGGCAACCTCGTCACGATCAAGGCGAGCGGGGCCGAGACGGGGGGCCGGGTGATGGTGGCGGAGTCGGTCAATCCGCCCGGGTTCGCGCCGCCGGTGCACCGGCACCTGGCCGAGGACGAGCTGTTCTACCTGCTCGCCGGCACCGCCCGGTTCCTGTGTGACGGAGAGTCCTTCACCGCCGGATGCGGCGATTTCGTGCTGCTGCCGATGGGTCTCGCGCACTCCTTCGTGGTCGGGCCCGACGAGCCGCTGCGCGCCATCCTGATCACGGCGCCGTCCGGGTTCGAGGGGTTCGTCGCCGACGTGGGCACGCCGGCCCTCGAACGCCGCCTGCCCCCTCCCGCGCCGGCCGGCCGGCTGGCCGGCGCCGCGGCCAGGCACGGCATCGAGATCCTCGGCCCGCCGCCGACCTAGGCGGGGGAGTTCGCGCCCGGGACCAGCAGGACGGGCTGCCCGCCGCCGGCGGCGGGGACCGACCAGGTGTTGTTGGTGCCGTCGCCGGTCTGCAGCGCGTACGCGACGGTCAGGTCGTCCAGCCAGAGCGGCTGGTCGTCGACGCTGCGGGTCTCGGCCAGCGGGACCACCCGCCCGGTGGCCAGATGCAGCACCGACAACCGCCAGCCACTGGCCGGATCGCCGCCGACCGCCGACTTGTAGGCGATCCTGGTGCCGTCGGGGGACAGGGACGGGCACTCCACGTTGTCGCGCAGCGTCCGTACCGTCCCGGCCGCGAAGTCGCCTTCCACCAGGTGCCGCCGCCCCCCGGTGGAGAGTGTCGCGTAGAAGCGGTTGTCGTCCGCGCCGAAGGTGACCCCCCAGAAGTTGACGTCCGCGTTCCGGTACGGCCGGCCGTCCCGGGTGATCGCGAAATCCTCCAGCGACCGCACGATCCGCCCGGTCCGGGTGTCCAGCACGCCGGTCTGGGTGGAGAAACCGCTGGCGGCGTAGGAGTGCCCGTCGATGAACAGCGTCCAGGCGACCATGCGCCCGCTGGCCGAGACCCGCAGCCGGTTGGGGAAACCCGTCAGCGGGATCGTCGTGCCCGCCCGCAGCGCCCGGTCCATCACCACCAGGCTGGTGGCGGTGAGCGCCCCGACCGGGGTCAGGCACGCCACGGTCGCGGCGGCGGCGTGGGCGCGGTCGCAGCGCACGGCGGTCACCTCGCGCGGACCGTCCGGGTCGGCGCGCGCGACCGTCGAGAGCAGGCCGTTGGTCAGCACCTGCAGGCGCGGGCCCTCCCCCGCCAGGGCGGCGGAGACCGGCGCGCCCGCGCCCGGCGCGAGTACGGCGTAGCCGAGCGCGACCCCGATCAGGACGACGGCGGCCACGATGGTGATGATCAGACGGCCTTGCAGGGAGGTCATGGCTTCCTCATCAGCAGCAGCACGGCCAGCGGGAGCACGGCGGCGGCGACGCCCCCGGCCGCCAGGCACGCGGTGGCCGCCCCCCAGGCTTGCCAGGCGAAACCGAACAGGACCGACGAGACGAGATAGGCCGCGGCCTGGCCGCTCTGGATCAGCGCCAGGCCGGTGGCGCGCAGCTCCGGCGGGAAGACCGTGCCGGCCATGGCCATCAGGATCCCGTCGGTGGCGGCGTAGAACGTCCCGTACAGGAAGGGGATCAGGGCCAGCAGCGGCCAGCCGGCCAGCGGCCCGGACAGCAGCAGGTAGACCACCACGAGAGCGGCGTGACCGGCGATCATCACCCGCAGCCGCCCGATCCGGTCGGCCAGCCGGCCGAGCGGGACGGCCAGCAGCAGGTAGGCCAGGCTGGTGGCGACCGCGAGCAGCGGGAACCAGCCGACGCCCAGACCGGTGTGGCGCTGCAGGAGCAGGAAGACGAAGCCGTCGCCGACGGTGACCAGGCCCAGCAGGCAGGCCGCCGGGAACAGCCGCTGCCTGGCCAGCCCGAAGGCCGCCCGCCACGGCGCCGGGGCGGGCTCGCGGCGGGGGGCGGGCACGTCCCGGACGAACAGCGCCAGGACGAGCACGCCCAGCAGCGCCACGCAGAAGCTGGCCAGGAAGACCGGGCCGAACGCGCCGCCCGCCAGGGTCAGCACGCCCAGGGCCGCCAGCGGGCCCAGGAAGGCGCCGGTGGCGTCCATCGTCCGGTGCACCCCGAACGCCAGGCCCAGCTTCTCCGGCGGCGTGGTGAGCGTGATCAGCGCGTCCCGCGGGGCGGTGCGCAGGCCCTTCCCGGCCCGGTCCGCGGTGATGGCCAGGCCGATCAGCGGTCCCGACGCGCCCGCCGCCAGCAGGCCCAGCTTGGCCAGCGCCGACAGGCCGTACCCGGCGCCCGCGACCGCCTTGTGGCGGCCGACCCGGTCGGCGACGTGGCCGCCGGCCAGCCGGAGCAGCACGGTCGCGCCGGTGTAGAGGCCGTCGATCAGGCCGTACGCGGCCGGGCTGAACTGGAGGCCGACCACCAGGTACAGCGGCAGGACGGCCGTCACCATCTCCGAGGAGACGTCGGTGACGAGGCTGACGGCGCCGAGGGCCAGGACGGTGCCGCCGACGGCTCGCGGGGAGCCGCCGGTGGCGCCGGTCCGCCCGAGGGTGGACAGGTACACGTCGTCAGTGGCAGTTCGTGGTGCCGCTGTCGGCGTACGTGCGCCCCGCCTGCGGGACGAACTGCCAGGTGTACGCGTTGGCGTGCAGGGTCAGTTTCAGCACGCCGTAGGTGTCGCTGTTGCGGGCCTCGCTGTTGGCCAGGATGGTGCCGAAGCCGTAGTGGCTGGCCCCGCCTGAGCCGACCACGAAGTGGCGGAGGCCGCGCGCGTTGTCGAGCTGGTTGGCCGGGTTGATGGGGGCGAACCGCTCGTACTGGTGGTTGTGGCCGGTGAGGATGAGGTCGGCGTTGGCGTCGTACAGGGCCTGGACGAACGGCGCGACCGAGCTGTCCGGTGAGTGGTTGGCGCCGGAGGTGTAGCGCGGGTGGTGCCACATCGCGACCGTGCACGGGCGGGTGCCGGCCGCCAGGTCGGCGCGCAGCCAGGTCACCTGCGCGGAACCGGTCCCGCAGCCGCCCACCGCCGAGCAGTTGGAGTTGAGCACGATCACGTGCCAGTTCGAGCCGAGGTTGTAGGAGTAGTAGCCCTTGGCGGGATCCCCGGCGGACGCCCCGAAATAGCCGTAGTAGCCGGTGGCGCCGGAGGTGTTGTAGTCGTGGTTGCCGGGAACCGGCCGGGTCCGCGCCTTGTGCCGGCCCCACGTCGGGTTGTAGTGGGTGTTGAACTCCGACGCGGTGCCGTTGTCGTACACGTTGTCGCCGAGGGTGAAGACCGTGCCCGGGATCGAGTCCAGCAGCGCCGCCGTCGTGCTGTCCCCCGACCCGGAGTTGGCGATGTCGCCCGCCCCCACCAGCACCGGATCCCCGCCAGGCGGCGGGCTCGCCGACGGGCTGGGCGACGGGCTGGCCCCGCCGCCGGTGGTGACGACCAGCTGCGGCGCGGTGCCCGCGCCGCTCTCCCGCGAGTCGTAGTCCGCGCCGTTCGAGCTCGCCGACGTCACCCCGATGCTGTACGTCCCGTTCCCGGTCACGTACGACGTCACGTCGACCTCGTACCACCCGTTCCTGGCCACCGACCCCAGCGTGGCCAGCGTCGCCCCGTCGATGGACGGCTGGTTGTTCCACGTGGTCCCGGTCTCCGACCAGGTGGTGCTGCTCATCCGCTTGAAGACGCCGCCGCTGTCGCTCTCCGACCCGCTCACGTCATCGGTGTGCACCCGCAGCCTGACCGAACTGACCGGCCCGCTCACCCCCGCCACCGTGAACCGCAGGAACATTCGCTTCACCGGCGAGTTGTCCACACCGAGCTGCCCGGACGTCCCGTAGTTGGTGCCCGTCGTGCTGTTGTCCACGTACGTGTCCGCGACCGGCGCGAACGTGGCGGTGGCGGCACTGGCCACCCCACCCGGAAGACTCATCGTGACAATAAGGGCGGCCACCCCGGCGGCGGCCACCATGAAGCTCGTACGTCGGAACATGTGCGCTCCTCGTGCTCCTGGCTCTGGGCACCCCGGACTTTAGATCGCCGAAAACCCGGCCAGGTGATCGCCAAGCGTCCAGCAGATGACGAACGTCACGCTAGGCGGGATCGCCGTACAGGGCGTCGAGCCCGATGAGGAGGACGTCGGCGCTGCCGTTCGCGGCCCTGAGCAGATCGGCCTGGAAGCCGTGCAGCGAGTAGAGCGCCAGGGTGGCGTTCCCGGCGTCGTGCCCCTGTTCGGTGAGGAGGGCGCGGATGTGCCGCAGCCGTTCCAGGTCGGGCAGCCCCCGTGGCCGCACGGTCGCCTTCGCCTCGCCGATCAGGGCGATCGCGGCGCGGGGGGCCTGCGGCCGCTGGCCGGGGGCGAGGGCCAGGACGTCGACCTCGTGCCTGGTCCTGGCGGCCTGGTCGCTCACCTCGGCGATGCCGACCATGCCCAGGCGCTGGGCGGCCTCCGCGGCGGCGAACGACCTCGTCCATTCCCTGGCCAGGTCTTCGAAGTGCGGGCCCAGGATCTTGGAGTTGAACGTCGGCCGGGAGCCGGCCCAGACCTCGGCGGCGCGGCCCCTTTCGATCTCGTCGGCGAACGGCAGGGTGATGAGCTGGTTGAAACGGATGATCGGATCCACGACGGTGATGACGGGATTGCGGGCCTTGAGCAGGTCCTGGCTCTTGCGCAGGTAGCCGGTCGATTCCAGCAGGTCCAGCGGCGGGACCACCGAGGCCCGCGGCCGCTCCAGAATGGCGCCGATCTTGGACGGCGTGCTCGCCCCATCGCTCACCGCGCTCAGCAGGTCGTAGTAGAGCGTGCGATGCGTGATCCTCGGCTCCTCGCGGAGCAGGAACTCGGCCTCCACCCGCGAGTACAGGGCGAGGCCGGGGTTCATGATCGTCCGGCTCACCCAGGGGCCGAACTCGCCGGTGTCCTGGGGGGCGGGGCCCGGCGCCAGCGGGCGGTAGCCGGGCGCGCCGCCCAGCACGGCGTCCACTCGGAGCGCCGTGGCCGGGTCCTCGATCCGCCAGTGGGCGCGCGAGGTCCGGTAGTCGAACGCGCCCAGCCGCAGGTCGATCACCGCCCGCCCGCGCAGCGGCTTGGTGCCGGTGAGCAGCTCGCTCATGACGCTCATCGCCGACCCGCACAGGATGATCCGCCCGACCGGGCCCTGCCCCGCCTGGGACTGGTCGTAGAGCAGCTGCAGGAAGCCTGGAATCTCGGGGGAGTGCTGCATCAGGTAGGGGAGCTCGTCGATGACCACCAAGGGAGCGCCCTCGGCCCGGCCGGCCACGTCCAGCGCGGTGGTGAGCACCTCTCGCCAGTCGCCGAGCCGCAGCGCCCCGCCGGGCAGTCCGGCGTGGGCGGCGATCGTCTCGGTGAACCGGCGCAGGGCCGAAACCCGCCCCTCCTCTTGTACGGCGGTCATATAGAGCCCCCCGCAGGCCCCGGTGAGCGCCTGGAGCAGGAACGACTTCCCATGCCGCCGCCGCCCCGACACGATGGCCAGCCGGAGTTGCGGCGCGGGGTCGTTGACGAAGTCCCGCAGCAGCTCCCAGGCGTGCTCCCGGTCGAGGACCCGCTCGGGTTTGGCCAGTTCGTACATGCGGCCGTCCAATCTGTTAAGGCTGACCTTAACAGATTTCGTTATGGTCAGCCTTGACGGGTCCATTCCTGGCGGCGGGATTCGGCGATGGCGATGGCGGCGGCGATGGAGACGTTGAAGGAGCCGACGCGGCCGACCTGGGGGATGTAGGCGGCGGCGTCGCAGGATTCGAGGAGGGCGGGGGAGCAGCCGTGGTCCTCGCTGCCGACGACCAGGCAGATGTCGCCGGTGAGGGGGGTTTGGTGGAGGGGGGTGGCGTCGCCGGTGAGTTCGACGGCGACGATGCGGTAGCCGTCGGCTTTGGCCGCTTTGGCGGCTTCGGTGGCGGGGACGGGGTCGTGCCAGGTGACGAGGCGGTCGGTGCCGAGGGCGGTCTTCTGGGCTTTCGGGTTGGTGGGCGGGGTGGCGTTGCCGGCCAGCCAGATGGTGTCCACGCCGAAGGCGGCGGCGGTGCGGAAGATGGAGCCGATGTTGAAGGGGCCGGTGACCGATTCCAGGATGAGGGACAGGCGGCCCTCGGTGCCGCGCCGCCAGGTGCGGTTGAGCCGCTTCACGTCGGTCGGCCGGAGCTGGCGGCGTGGGTTGGGCGTGCTCATCGGGGGGTCACCTTCAGGATTCGGTAGGCGGCGCGGGAGGTGTGGCGGGTGGCGGTCCAGCCCTGGTCGCTCAGCCAGCGTTGCAGGGAGTCGGAGCCGAGGTGCTTCTGGACGACGAGGTAGGCGACGCCGTCGGGGGTGAGCCGGTCCAGCCAGCGGGTCAGCATCTCGTGCAGGGCGGGCTTGCCGATCCGGATGGCGGGGTTGGACCAGATGGCGCGGAACCTGACCTCTGGCGGGACCTCGTCCACATGCGCCGACCTTACTTTGTCAAGGGCGGCGCTCGCGGCGTTGCGGGTGGTGAGCTCCAGCGAGCGGCGGTTGACGTCGACGGCCCAGACGGTCGCGGCGGGCGCGCGGGCGGCCATGGTCAGCGCGATCGGGCCGTAGCCGCAGCCCAGGTCGAGCAGGTCGCCCTCGGCGGGCGGGGCGGGCACCGACTCCAGCAGGATCCGGGTGCCCAGGTCGATCCTGTCGGGGGAGAAGACGCCGCGGTCGGTCTCCAGCCGCAGATGCAGGTCGGGCAGGACCAGGCTGACCGTGCCGGGCCGGGACGCGGCCTGCGGACGCTCCTCGAAGTAGTGCGCGCCGGTGTTGCTCACGCGGAGCAACGTTACCAATCCCCGGCCCCGGCCCGGGCCGCGCCGGGTGGGGCGCAGCCGTACACGATGCCCTGGACCATGCCCTGGACCATGCTCTGGACCAGGTCCCTGCTGAGTAGTTCCGGCGGGGCGGTGACCAGGGTGAACAGCGCGCCGCCGTAGAGCATGATCAGTGCGGGGATGTTCTCGCGCGGGATGGCCAGGCCGAGTTTGTCGTGGTGGCCGGCGGTGATCCGCAGTGCCGTGTCCTGGAGGCCCGCGAGCGCCGCGGCGAGCACCGGCCGGCGCGAGGACTCCAGCTGAAGTTCGAAGATCGCCAGATAGCGGGCGCGCAGGGTGGTCGCCGCGGTGAGCAGCGATTCCGTCAGCAGGTCGGCCAGCGCCGCGGGCTGGTCGGTGGCCCGGTCGGTGTCGGCGTGGGTCAGCTCGGCGATGCGTTCCGCGGCGGCCACCAGCAGCGCTTCCCGGCTGCGGAAGTAGTTCGAGGCCGTGCCCTGCGGAAGCCCGGCTTTCTGCTCCACGGTGCGGTGGGTCAGTCCGTGCGCTCCCGATGACGCGAGCAGCTCGATGGCGGCGTCGGTGAGGGCTTGGCGACGGGCCGGATTGGTGGGCGGCATCCGGCCATGCTACCAATAGCCGTACTAGTACGGTCGTAGTGAATAGCGAGGAGGTCCCATGAGGATCGTGGTGGTCGGCGCCGGTCTCGGGGGAGTGGCGGCCGCGGTGGGGCTGCATCGCCTGGGTCATGAGGTGACGCTCTTCGAGCGGGGTTCCGAGCTCCGGGAGGCGGGCACCGGGATCGTGGTCATGCCCAACGGGCTGCGCGCCCTGGACGCGCTCGGGCTGGCCGAAGACGTCCGCGGGCACGTCATGCGGGCCGGCCGCGCGGGGCTGCGGGACTGGCGCGGGCGGCCGCTGCTGGTCACCGACGCGGTCCAGGCCCAGCTGGACGTCGGGGCGCCCGCCCTCCTCGACCGGGCCGAACTGCACCGGGTGCTACGCGCTCCGCTGCCTGACGGGCTGGTGCGGACCGCGACCCCGGTCGAGCGCCTGGAGCCCGACGCCGCCGGGGTGACCGTGATCGGCGACGGCGGGCCCGTCGCGCGGGCGGACGCCGTGATCGCGGCCGACGGCATCGGCAGCAAACTGCGCGCACAGCTCTTTCCCGGCCACCCGGGCCTGCGGCGGACCGGCCGGATGGACCTGCGCGGCATGCTGCCCCGCCCGCCCGGCCTGGTCACCGACCTGCTCGCCTGCCAGCTGGTCGACCGCCGCAGTGGCGCGATGTTCGGCCTGTTCCCCGTCGGCGAGGACCGCCTGTACTGGTTCACCGACTCCGTCCTGCGCGGGGACCCGCCCGGCGCGGACGAGGCACGCCGGCGGATGCTCGCCCTGATGGCCGACTGGCACCCCCTCGTCAAGGAACTGATCGAGGCCACCCCGCCCGGCGACATCTACGTCGACCCGATCGCCCGCCTGGCCGAACCGCTGCCCTCGTTCGCGGCGGGCAGGATCGCGCTCCTGGGCGACGCCGCGCACGCCATGCCGCCCGACCTCGGCCAGGGCGCCAGCCAGGCCTTCGAAGACGCGGCCGCGCTCACCCGCCACCTGACCGGCGCCGAACCGGCCGGCGTCGCCGGGCGGCTGCTGCGCTACGACGCCGAGCGCAGGCCCAGCGCCAACCAGATCATGCGGGCGGCGTCCCGGCAGTCGCGGCTGACCTCCCAGACCGGCGCCGCCGCGTGGCTTCGCGACGCGCTGCTGCGCGCCGTGCCGACCTGGCTGGCCACCCGGCAGCTCGCCGCCCTCTGGCGCGCCTAGGGGAGGCGGGTGCCCAGGATCAGCGCCGACGCGGCGACCAGGAGCCCGGCCAGGATGGCGCCGATGATGAACCGCTGGGTGATCTCCTCGTGGACGATCTTGTAGCCGAGTGAGGTGCCGATCTGCTCGTACACGTCGCGGAGCTCGCTGCCCGACTCGGCGGTGTAGGCGCGCCCGCTGGTGCCGTCCGCCAGCGACTGCAGGGTCTGCTTGTTGACCGGGACCTGGACGTCGCGGCCGTCGATGGCCACGGTTCCCTCCGGCGTGCCGTACGCGATGGTGGAGACCGGCACCTTGCCGCCGAGCGCGGCCTCGATGGCCTCGTTGACCGAGCGGCCCGAGGTGTTGTCGCCGTCGGACAGGAGCACGATCGCGGCCGGGGGCGGGTCGGTGACCGCCTGCTGGTCGAAGGAGCGGATCGCGTCCAGGGAGTTGAAGACGGCTTCGCCGATGGCGGTGCCGGGGCGGGTGGTGAGGTTCCTGATCGTGTTGACCACGGCCGCGTGGTCGGTGGTGGGCGGGATGGCGACGGCGGCGGAACGGGCGAAGGAGACCACGCCGACGTTGAACCGCTCCGGCAGCTCCTGGACGAACGCCTCGGCGGCCTGCCGGGCGGCGATCATCCGGGTCGGCGGCACGTCGGCGGCCTCCATCGACAGCGAGATGTCGATCGCGATCATGATGGTGGCCCGATCGCGGGGCACTCGGACCGCGTCGGCGGGCCGGGCCGCGCCGAGCACGAGCAGGCTCAGCATGACCAGGAACAGCGCCGCGGCCACGTGCCGGCGCCAGCCGGGCTTCTCCGGCGCGACCAGCGCCAGCAGGGCCAGATTGGTGAACCGGACCGCGTACTTGCGGCGGGTCAGCTGGACCACCACATACAGCGCGACCAGGCCGGCGAGCGCCGCGAACAGCCAGAGCCAGGCGGGGGACAGGAAGATCATGCGCGTGTTCTCCTGGCCATCAGGTGGGCGGTTCGCCGCTGCTGCAGAACGAACTGGGCGATGTCGACCACCCAGTCCCGATCGGTACGGAGCACCAGGTGGGCCACGCCGCTGCGGCGCAGGGCCACCCGGTTGGCCTCCCGCTGGCCGGCGGCGGCCTCGGCGTAGCGGTCGCGCAGCCGGCGGGACAGGTGGATGTCGCGGGAACGGCCGGTCTCCGGGTCGACCAGGGTGATCTGGCCGACATCTGGGAGCTCCAGCTCGCGCGGGTCGATGATCTCGACGGCCAGCACCTGCTGGCGGGCGGCCAGCCGGCGGATCGGCCGCTCCCAGGTGTCGGGCGCGTCCAGGAAGTCGGACACGATGACCCGCATGCCGCGCCGGCGGTGCGCGGCCGCCATCAGCTCGATGGCGCCGCCCAGGTCGGTGGAGCCGGGGTCGTGGGGGGCCTCGGCGAGCGACTTGAGCAGGCCGAACAGTGCGGGCCTGCCGGGTCTGGCCGGGTAGCGGTGGATTTCCTCGCCGTGCATCACATACGCCCCGAACCGGTCGCCGACCCGGCTGGCCAGGAAGCCGACGGCGCCGATGGCGGCCACCACCAGGGAACGTTTGTCGGTGTCGGCGGTGCCGAAGTCCATGCTGGCCGATAGGTCGGCCAGCGCCCACGTCTCCAGCTCGCGGTCCGCGATCAGGTCGCGGACGTGCGGGATCGTGGTGCGCGCGGTGACCGCCCAGTCCATCCGCCGCACGTCGTCCTCGCCGGGCACGTAGACGCGGGTGTCGCCGATCTCGCTGCCCGGGCCGGGCAGCAGGCCCTGATGGCCGCCCTGGAGCAGCCCGTCCAGGCGGCGCACCACGGTCAGCTCCAGCCGCCGGAGCGCGGCGTGCGGAGCGCGGCTGGTCACCGCTGGCCCTGGTTCCAGACGACCAGCGGCGGCGGCACCGAGACCAGGATCTGGCGGACCACGTCCTCGGGTTCGATGCCGTCGGCCAGCGCGTCGAAGGTCAGCATCAGCCGGTGCGACATCACGTCCACGGCCACGTCCCGCACGTCGTCGGGGAGCAGGTAGTCGCGGCCGCGCAGCAGGGCCAGGGCGCGCCCGGCGGCGACCAGGCCCAGGGTGGCGCGCGGGCTGACCCCGATCTCGATGGTCTCCTCCAGTTCGCGCAGCCCGTACTCAGCCGGGTTGCGGGTGGACATGACCAGCCGGACCACGTAGTCGGCGACCAGCTGGTGCACCGACACCTCCTCGGCGGTCTGCTGCAGGGCCAGCAGCCGGGCCGGGTCCAGCACCTTCTCCGCCACCGGCGGGGTGACGCTCATCCGGTGCAGGATCTCCAGTTCCTCGTGCGCGCTGGGGTGGGCGACCCGCACCTTGAACAGGAACCGGTCGCGCTGCACCTCCGGCAGCGGGTAGACGCCCTCGGACTCGATCGGGTTCTGGGTGGCCAGCACCACGAAGGGCCGGGGCAGGCGGTGGGTGACGCCGGCCAGGGTGACCTGCCGCTCCGCCATGACCTCCAGCAGCGCCGACTGCACCTTGGCCGGGGCCCGGTTGATCTCGTCGGCGAGCAGGAAGTTGACGAACACGGGGCCGAGTTCGATGTCGAAACGTTCAGTGCTCGGGTGATACACCCGGGTGCCGACGATGTCGCTGGGAACCAGGTCGGGGGTGAACTGGATGCGGGCGAACGTGCCGCCCACCACGGTGGCGAGGGTGCTGGCGGCCAGCGTCTTGGCCACCCCAGGCACGCCTTCGAGCAGGCAGTGCCCGCGGGCCAGCAACGCCACCAGCAGGCGCTCGACCATGTGGTCCTGGCCGACGATCACCCGCCGCACCTCGTTCAGGGCGTCCCGGAGCGCGCCGAGGTCGGCTTCGCTCCCGCCTTGAGCCCGGGTCACCGCGGTGCCCGGCTCTCCTTCAGCAACGGTCATGGGTGTTATTCAATCGTGACTCCCCGACAGAATCCATGCCCTGATCACTGCCCGCTGCGATGGGCGAAAACACCCGGTGTGTTTTCATGAAGGGGATGGCCACTCCACTGCAGTACGGCGACCCGCCCCGGCTGGGGCCTTTCGTGCTTCAGGCGCGCCTTCAGGCGGCCCCGGCGGGCCTGGTCTATCTCGGGCAGGGCGCGGACGGGCGGGCGGTCTCGGTGGCCGTGCTGACCCGGGGCGCGGCCCTGGATCCGGCCGCCAGGAACCGGTTCGTGACCGGGATCAAGGAGGTCGAGGCGGCCAGGTCGGGTGTGCGCGGCCTGTTCACCCGGGTGAGCCGGCGGCGGAGCGCGGCCCCGCTGGTGGTGGCCTGGGACGGGGGCGACGCGCCCTGGGTGGCGGTGCCGTACGCGCCGGGCGGGGTGGGGGCCGAGCGGTTCCTGGAGCCCGTCATGGTGTCGGGCATGCTGATCGGCGATCGGCACGGGCCGGATTTCGTGCCGTACTGGCTGGGGGACCGCAATCCGGCGCTGCCGGCGCCGCCGCCGCCCGCGCCGCCGCGCACCGAGACGGTCCGCTCGGTGGCGCTGGCCTCGGCGCTGCTGGGCACGCTGGTGCTGTTCATCGGCCTGATCCTGTGGCTGATGCTGATCCGCTCCGACGACAGCCCGATGCCGGCCAGGCCCCTCCCGCCGACCGTGTTCGTGCCGACCCCGCCGCCGGTGCCGACCTCACCTGAGCCGATGCAGCCGTCACCGACCCCGGAGGAAAGCGGCGAGCAGGGCGAGAGCCCGTCACCGGCCCCACAGGACGAGGACCCGGGCCAGGACATCTGAGCACGCCAACGCCTTGGGCCATATCGCCCGATGCTCTTGCTGCCAGGCCTCGTCTGACCGGCTTGCGTACCCGGTGGGGGTATCAGACCGTCATCATGGTTGTCCCGGACCCTCGCCATCAGCGGGGTCGACGGCCTGGAGCAGGATCTTCAACAGGTCCTGCGGGGCGTCCCGCATGAGGTTGTGCCCGCTGGCCAGCGCGTACGTCCGCCACGAGGGGTCTTCACGCAACCGCTGGTAGACCGGAGTGAACGGGGATTGGCCGTCCCATCCCGCGGCGTAGACGTAGTCCCTGCGCCGGATATGCGCCAGGTCGCCGGTGAGCTGGAGTGGCTGGAGCAGCGAGGCCAGCGGGTGGGGCGTGGCCCGTGGGTCGAAGAACGGCAGCGGCCGTACCGCGTAGCCGGTCTCCACCACGTCCAGGTGACATCGGCGCTCCTGGTCGGAGACGAGGGTCCAGGAGGAGTCGCCGGGGCCCGGCACCATGGCGTCCAGATACACCAGGGCGTCCACCCGGTCGGGTGCGCGGTCGGCGGCGCCGGTGATCACCATTCCGCCGTAGCTGTGGCCGAGCAGCACCGCGTCCCGGATGTTCTCAGCGGCCAGCAGACTGGTCACGTCCTGGATGTGCGTGTCGAGGTTCACGCCGCCGCGCAGCAGATGGCCGCGCTCGCTGAGCCCGGTCAGCGTCAGCGGGTGGACGGCATGCCCCCGCGCGCGAAGCTCGCCGGTGAGCTCCTCGAAGCACCAGCCGCCGTGGCACATCCCCGGGATGAGCACGCGCCGTCCGCGTCATCGGTCCCATCTGTACGAGCGCGGCCTCGACGGCATCGGCGTCGCCGAGCTGTGCACCCGCATGGGGGTGTCCAAGGAGACGCTCTACCGCTACTTCGGCACCAAGGACGGCCTCGTGGAGGCCGTGCTGCGCGCACGCAGCGAGCGGGTGACGAGCTGGCTGGCCGAAGCCGCCGCGGCGACCCAGCTCGCCGCGGTGTTCGACGCCCTCCAGCGGTGGTACGACGAGCCGGTCTTCCGTGGCTGCGCGATACTGAACGCGGCCGCCCAGCATCACGTCGACGCCGTCCGCGCCATCACCGCGCGCCACCTGGACGGCTACCTCGAACTCCTGACCGGCATCGCCATCCATGCCGGAGCCGCCGATCCGCCCGCCCTGGGACGGCAGCTGCTCATGCTGGTCGAGGGGGCGACCGCCGTCGCCGCGCACCACGAAGCAGCCGGCGCGGGCGAGGCCGCCCGTCAGGCCGCGCTCACCCTGCTGTCCGCCGCCGCTCGCACCAGCCTCCAGGACTGACGCACCAGCGTCCTCACCATTCGTCGAGGAAGCTGAGGAACCGGCACCAGAGGCTGTGGTCTGCGGGGTAGGTGACCCAGCGGTCACAGTCGGCGCACCGCGTACCGCTCCGCGCGATGAGCGGCCGGTACGTGGCCGGTGTCGCGCGCGGGACACCGATCGCCGCCGGCCTGCGGGGGCAGTTGGCCAATGCGTTGAACGACGACCCGGTCACGCTCTCCCCGCACCAGGGGCAGCGCAGCGCCAGCGGCGTGGCCAGGCGGTTCGAATACGGCGCCCGCCCGATCAGCGGCAGACTCACCGGCCGGGCGGCCGGGTACAGGGCGCCGCCGGAGAAGCCCGGCAGGACCGGCCCGGCCGCCACCACCTGGCCGGTTCCCGCACCGATCACCGGGTCCTTGCTGGTGAACAGGGCCGAGGCGAGGGAGCCGAGCGCGGCCACCGAATACTCGTCCCTGGGCACGGTGATCCGGGTCGTGGCGCCGATCCGGCCGGGCACGATCAGCCCGCTCCGGGTGGAGCTGACGGTACGGCTGGACAGCGCCACCGACACCGGGTCGCCGTCGCGCAGGCCCATCGCCCGGGTGGACGCGGTCAGGCTCGGCGTGATCGACAGGACCTGGGTGCCCCGGCCGCCGCCGCCCAGCAGCGGGACGGCGTCCAGGCTGGTGAAGCCGCCGCGCAGAGCGATCGACTCCCCTTCCGGGTTCATCGCCCGCATCGGCGCGCCGCCGGCGTCGAAGAGCAGGTGCCGCCGGTCGTAGACGTACTCGCCGGCCAGGTAGAGGATGAACCCGCCGGGCCCCAGCAGCAGCCCGGACGCGGCGCGGAACACATCACGCGCCCACGTGCTCCGCTCGACGGCGGTCGGCCGCCACGACTGGGGGCGATTGTCCTGTGTCATCACGCGCTCCTGGCTGCGAGGGATCACCGCAACCATAAGGAGCCGCGCCCCGGCCGCCCCAGGGTGCTGGCACGGTAATCAGGCCCCGGGGAAGCCCTGGCCCGGCGGCCTCCCATGCGGCCGCCGGCCCCCACGATCAGCTCCTGGCCGGGCGCAGCGCGGGAGCCGCCGCGGCGACGAACAGGGCCATGATCGCGGGGATCGCGAGCGCGATCGGCTTGCCGGTGAGCTCGGCGACCGCGCCGATCAGGACAGGACCGGCCAGCAGGCCCGCGTAGCCGATGCTGGCGACCTGGGCCAGCGCCCGGCCGGACTGGGCGGGGTCGCGGTGACCGGCGGCGGAGAACACCTGCGGGATGATGCACGACAGACCGGCGCCGAACAGGCCGAAACCGATCAGAGCGGCGACCTGGTGGCCGATCAGCAGGGTGACCAGCAGGCCGATCCCGGCGAGCGCGCCGCAGCACCGTACCAGCAGGACCGGGCCGAGGCGGGCGGTGAGCCGGTCCCCGGCCAGCCGGCCGGCCGTCATCATGATCGAGAAGGCCGCGTAGCCGAACGCGCCGACCGTCTCGGTGGCGCGCAGGTCCTCGACCAGGTAGACCGAGCTCCAGTCGGCCGCCGCGCCCTCGCCGACCAGGCAGCAGAACGCCAGCACGCCCAGAAACAGCACCCAGCCCGCCATCGGGCGGCCCGGCGCCGCCGCGGCTTCCTGCACCGGCCGGCGGCCCGGGTCGAAGGCGTCCGGCAGCGCCCAGCGCAGGCACTGGGTCGCGACCAGCGTGACCACCAGGCCGACCGAGCCGAACGTCACCGGCACGCTCGCGCCGGCGCTGGCGAACAGGCCGCCGATCCCGGCGCCGAGGAAGCCGCCGATGCTGAACACGGCGTGGAACGAGGACATGATCGGCTTGGCGTAGACGCGCTCCACCACGACCGCGTTGGCGTTCATCGACACGTCCAGCACGCCGTGCACCATGCCGAAGGCGAACATCGCGGCGGCCAGCGCGGGCAGGCTCGGCGCGAACGCCGGCAGGACCAGCACCACGCCCTGGAGCAGGCCGGCGGGGATCATCACGCGGCGGCTGCCGTACCGGTCGATGAGGCGGCCGACGGCCTGCATGCCGATGATCGCGCCGCCGGCGATGCCGAGCAGGACGACGCTCAGTTCGCCGTCGCTGAGCCCGAGGTCGTCCTTGATGGCCGGGATGCGGGAGGTCCACGTCCCCAGGGAAATTCCGGCAATGAGGAACAATCCGTACACGGCGAGGCGGGCGTGGAGCAGCGTCAGGCGGGAAGGGGCGGAGATTGTCATGGTTCGACTCCGGGGGAGGGGTCAGGTGAGGCGGACGGTGACGCCCGCGCCCGTGAGCGCGTCGTGCTGGTCGCGGGGGATGCCGATGTCGGTGACCACGACGTCGAGCTTGTCGTAGGAGCAGACCGCGCCGAACGCGGTGCGGGTGAACTTGCCCGAGTCGCAGGCGACGATGACGCGCCGGGCCGAGGTGATGGCGGCCTGCTTGACCGCGACGTCCTCCAGATCGTGGGCGGTGACGCCGTGCTCGGCCGACATGCCGCAGCAGCCGATCACGGCGGTGTCGAAGCGGAGCGAGCGCAGCGAGGCCTCGGTGAGCGGGCCGACGAAGTTGAGCTCGCCCGGCCGGACCTCGCCGCCGGGAAGCACCAGCTTGATCCGCGGCGCGGTGGCCAGCTCGTCGGCGCAGCGCAGCGCCAGCGGGAGCACGGTGAGGCGGCGGTCGTGCACGGCCCTGGCCACCTCCAGGGTGGTGGTGCCGCCGTCCAGCACGACGGCTTCGCCGTCGGCCAGCAGGGCCGCGACCTCGGCCGCGATCCGGTGCTTGGCGTCGACGGCCTCCCGTTCGCGTACGCCGAAGGGGGGTTCCTCGCCGCGCAGCAGCAGGCTGAGCGCGCCGCCGCGGACCCGGCGGACGACGCCCTGCTGGGCCAGCTCGTCCAGGTCGCGGCGGATGGTCATCTCGGACACGCCGTACCGGCCGGCGAGCTCGGCGACGGAGACGCTGTCGTGCGCGCGCAGCGCGTTCATGATCGCCCGGATACGGTCGGCACCTTCCATGTGTGCATTTGAACACAGGCCATGTTCGGTGAGCAAACGGAATCTACAATGTAAAGGTGGCAGACTGGGGGATATGCGTGCCAGCCGGTTGCTGTCCCTGCTCCTCCTTCTGCAGACGAGGGGGCGCATGACGGCGGCCGAACTGTCGGCGGAGCTGGAGGTGTCGATCCGGACCGTCTACCGGGACGTGGAGGCGCTCTCCTCCTCCGGCGTGCCCGTTTACGCAGATCGGGGGCCCGCCGGCGGATATCAGCTGCTCGACGGCTACCGGACCAGGCTGACCGGGCTGACCTCCGCGGAGGCCTCCTCGCTGTTCCTGGCCGGGCTGCCGGGGCCCGCGGCCGAGCTCGGGCTGGGCGAGGTGGCCGCGGCGGCCGAGCTCAAAGTGCTGGCCGCGCTGCCGCCGGAACCGCGTTCGCAGGCCGCCATGATGCGTGAACGTTTCCATCTGGACGTGCCCGGCTGGTACCGGGGGAGCGACGAGGCGCCGTTCCTGACCGAGGTGGCCGAGGCGGTGTGGGAGCAGCGCCCGCTGCGGATGCGCTACCGCCGCTGGGGCCCGGAGGAGGTCGACCGCGACATCCACCCCTACGGCCTCATCCTCAAAGGCGGCTCCTGGTACCTCGCCGCCGAAACCTCCGGAGAATTCCGTACCTATCGGGTGGGGCGGATTCTGCGGATCGAGGTGCTGCCCGGCCGGTTCGACCGCCGCCCCGGCTTCGACCTGGTCGCCTTCTGGTCCAAGTTCGCGGCCGAATTCTCCGCCCGCATGTACACCGGCGTCGCGACCGTCCGCCTCGACCCCGACTACCTCGGCCTGCTCCGCTACACCATCGGCAACGACATCACCGACGCCGCCCTCGACGACGCCGCCACCGGCCCCGACGGCCGGCTGCGCCTGGCCGTCCCGATCGAGTCGGTACGGCACGCCCGCTGGCAACTCCTGCGCCTCGGCTCGGCCCTCGAAGTCCTCGACCCTCCCGACCTGCGTAAACTGATGGCCGAAACGATCGAGGAACTCGCCCAGATGTACCGCGGGTAAATCGTTTGCGCCACCGGCTCGCGCTGGCGACGATGACCGCGTGCGATACATGGGGAGAACTCGGTGAACATTTGGTGGGAAGAGTCCGGATCCGGCCGCCCGGTGGTGCTGCTGCACTCCACGGCCGCCGACGGGCGCATGTGGGACGAGGTGTGGGAGCCCCTCGCGGCCCGCTTCCGGGTGATCCGCCTGGATTTCCGCGGGTACGGCAGGAGCCCGCTGGTGGCGGACAAGCCCTACTCCGACGCCGGTGACGTGGCCGCCCTGCTGGACGAGCTCGGCGTCGGAACGGCGGCGGTCGTCGGCGCCTCCGGCGGCGGCCGGGTGGCGCTGGGACTGGCGGCCATCCGCCCCGACCTGGTGTCGGAGCTGGTGCTGATCGCCGCGGCGGCCGGGCTGGACCCGACGCCGGAGCTGGCGGCGTTCGGCGCCGAGGAGGACCGGCTGCTCGAAGCCGGGGACGTGCGGGGCGCGGCCGAGCTGAACGCGCATATGTGGCTCGGCCCCGACGCCGGCGAACAGGCCCGCGCCAAACTCGTGGAGATGCAGCGCAACGCCTTCGAACTGCAGCTGGCCGCCGACCCGGAGCTCGAATTCACCCGCCCCGAGGTCGACCTGGCCGCGATCGCCGCGCCCGCGCTGGTGGTGATCGGCGGACACGACCTGTCCTACTTCGCCGACACCGGCCGCCACCTGGTGGCCGAGATGCCGGCC
Organism: Acrocarpospora corrugata; assembly: GCF_009687845.1. Lineage (GTDB taxonomy): Bacteria > Actinomycetota > Actinomycetes > Streptosporangiales > Streptosporangiaceae > Acrocarpospora > Acrocarpospora corrugata. Next base: position 90,365 of record NZ_BLAD01000044.1, on the reverse strand, counting down.
GCGACCCTGCTGGAACTCCCGTGGGCAGGTCACCTGCCCGCCATGGAACGGCCGGCGGAGATCGCCGAACTGCTGATCGCCCGCCTCGCGGCTGACCGGCCCTCAGTTTGATCTACATTGTAAAGTCGGTCTCTTGATGATTTACGCCTCTCCGGAACACAGAAGATCAAACGCTCACCTGCGGTGATCCGGTTTTGTCGGTGGCGGCGGGCACGATGGGGGCCATGGCTACATGGCAGGAGTTCGAGCAGGAGGTCCCCGAGTTCGCCGCACGGGTCCTGGCGGCGATGACGGCGGGCAAGCACAAGACGATGGCGACCCTGCGCAAGGACGGGTCTCCTCGGATCAGCGGCACCGAGCTGGAGTTCAAGGACCACGAGGTGTGGCTGGGCTCGATGCCGGGCGCGATGAAGGCCCTGGATCTGAAGCGGGATCCGCGGGTGGCCGTGCACGGCCCGTCGATCGACCCGGATCCGGGCGACCCGAACGCCTGGCCGGGGGAGGCGAAGCTGTCGGGCCTGGCCGTGGAGATCACCGACCCGGAGGTGTTCGCGAAATACGGCGGCCCGCCCGGGGGCTTCCACCTGTTCCGGATCGACATCAAGGAGGCGGCCTTCACCCATGTGGAGGATCCGTTCCTGGTGATCGAGAGCTGGGCGGAGGGCCGCGGGCTCCGCGAGACCCGCCGCACCTAGGCGGTCCTGGCCGCTCAGAGGTTCTCGCAGTCCGCGGGGGCCGGGGACATCTGAGCGGCCAGGATCATCGGCCCGCCCTCAGCTGACGGAGAAGCCGCCGTCCACGCACAGGGCCTGGCCGGTGAGGTAGGCCGAGGCGGGGGAGGCCAGCAGGATCGCGACGGCGGCGAAGTCGGCGGGGGCGCCGTTGCGGCCGATCATCGTGCGGGCGGCGAGGGCTTCGACGCGGCCGGGGACGGCCTGGGCGGGTTCGGTGAGCGGGGTGAGCACGAAGCCGGGGATCAGCGTGTTGCAGGTGACGCCGTGCGGGGTCCAGGCTTCGGCCTGGGAGCGGGTCAGGCCGCAGATGGCGGCCTTGGCGACGCCGTAGGCGCCGCTGTCGCCGAAGGCGCGGATGGACTGCTGGGAGCCGATGTTGATGATCCGGCCCCAGCCGCGGGTGGCCATCCGGGGGCCGAAGTGCTGGCCGAGCAGGTAGGGGGCGGTGATGTTGACGGCCATGGTCTGCTCGTAGTCGCCGTGGGTGAGCTCGGCCATCGGGCGGCGGATGTTGTTGGCGGCGTCGTTGACCAGGATGTCGATCTCGCCGAAGAAGCCGGCCGCCCGCTCGGTGACGCGGGTGATCGCGGCGCGGTCGCCGAGGTCGGCGCTGATGGCGGCGGCGCGGACGCCGTGGCCCGCGAGGGCGTCGATGGCGGTGGCGAGCTGTTCCTCGCGGCGGGCGACCAGGACGAGGTCGGCGCCGGCCCGGCCGAGGGCTTCGGCGATGCCGTATCCGATGCCGGAGCTTCCTCCGGTGACGAGCGCGACCCGGCCGGAGAGCGAGAACAGGTCCGAAAGGTAAGACGACATGGCGGGTTACCGTATCATCCCATCTTTGCCTCCGGCCAGGTCTGGACGAGGGTCACGCGGACCCGGCCGGGTCCGGCCGGGGGCCGCGTGAGGGCGGGCCGCGGACGCGACTCCAGGAACCCCGGGAAGGTCTGTCCGATCGGCATGCAGGCGCCGGCGTTCTATACCGGTGTGCCGGGCTCGGATGGTTCGCGCACGCAGGCCGGATGTAACGCCGCCATCGCGTCGAGCAGGCGGCGCATCACCCGTTCGAGGTCGCGGAGGGTGCCCATGTCCAGGTGGGCCAGCACGTCGCGCCAGGTGGCGGTGCCCGCGTCGAGGATCTGGGCGGTGAGGTGCCGCCCGGCGGGGGTGAGCTCGACCCGGCGGACGCGGCGGTCGGCCGGGTCCTCGTGGCGGGTGGCCAGGCCCTGGGCGACGACGCGGTCGACGATGCCGGTGACGGTGCCCAGGCCGATGCCGAGCTCGCGGGCCAGGTCCTGGCCGGAGGCCGAGCCGAGGAACGACAGCGTCATGACGATCTTCAGCTGCTGCATCGTCAGGTTGGAGGCCAGCAGGGGGAGAGAGCGGTCGCGGGCGAAGAAGCGGCCCATGCCATGCTGGGCTTCGCCGATGAGCTCCAGCAGTCGTTGCCGTTCCTCCTGCTCGCGGGGGTCGGCCGGGGGATCGGCGTCAGGATCGGCGGTGCTGCCGCCGACGTGGTCACCGGGCGTCGGGTCCGGTCGCTTGCCTGTCTCGTCGCTCACGCTCACCTCTCGGAACCTGAGAAGGTTATCAGGAAAGCAACGAGACGTTAAATATTCGTCTAAGGCGAAGTGTTAGGGTTGGGCGAACATTCCCCGCGTTCATCCATTCCCGCGTTCATCCTGAGGAGCCCTGCCCCCATGACGTCCCTGGCCAGGCTGAGCCTCGCCAACCGCAGTCTCGTCATCATGATTGCGGTGGTGCTGAGCGCATTTGGCGCGTTCGCCATCCCGTCCCTGAAACAACAGCTTTTCCCCTCCCTGGAGTTCCCGGGGGCCTTCGTGATCGCCCCGTACCCGGGCGCGGCTCCCGAGATCGTCGAGGAGCAGGTCACCAAGCCGGTCGAGAACAGCTTCCAGGGCCTCGCGGGCGTCACCGAGGTCACCTCGACGTCGCGGGAGGGCATGGCCTCGATCCAGGTCGCCTTCGAGTTCGGCACCGACATCGACGAGGCCATCGGGAAGATGCAGCAGTCGATCTCCCGGATCGAGGCGCAGCTGCCGGCGAGCGTGGATCCGCAGGTGCTGGCGGGCAGCACCGACGACATCCCGGTCATGGTGGTCGCGGTCAGCGACGGCGGCGACCCGCACGCCACCCTGGACCGCCTGGACCGGATCATGATCCCGGCCGTCCAGGCCGTCACGGGGGTGCGCGAGGCGCAGGTCACCGGGGCGCGTGAGAAGCAGGTGGTGATCACCCCGGACAGCGCGGAGCTGGCCAAGCTGGGGCTGTCCCCCGCGGTGATCCCCGAGCTGCTGCGCGCCAACGGGATCGCCATCCCGGCGGGCGCACTGGTCGAGGACGGCAAGAACCTGACCGTCCAGATCGGCGACCGGATCGAGGGCGTGGAGGACCTGAAGGGGCTCTACCTGGCGCCGGCCGCCGCCGTCCAGGTCCCGCAGGCGCGGCCGGGCCCGACGGCCGGCCGGCCCGCGGCGCCGGGCGATCCCCGGCCGGTGGTGGCGCCGAAGCCGCCCGAGCCGGTCACGCTCGGCTCGGTCGCCGACATCGAGATCAAGGACGGGTCCGCCTCGACGCTGACGCGTACCAACGGCAAGCCGAGCCTGGGCGTGTCGATCACGATGACGCCGGACGGCAACGCCGTCCAGATCTCCCATGACGTGCGGGCGCTGCTGCCGAAGCTGACGACCGACCTGGCCGGCGCGGAGCTGACCGTGGTCTTCGACCAGGCGCCGTACGTGGAGCGTTCGATCGAGGATCTGACCACCGAGGGCCTGCTGGGCCTGACCTTCGCGGTGCTGATCATCCTGGTGTTCCTGCTGTCGATCCGGTCCACCATCGTGACCGCCGTGTCGATCCCGCTGTCGGTGGTGATCGCCCTGATCGCGCTGTGGGTGGGAGATTATTCGCTGAACCTGCTGACCCTGGGCGCGCTGACGATCGCGGTCGGCCGGGTGGTGGACGACTCGATCGTGGTGCTGGAGAACATCAAGCGCCATCTCGGGTACGGCGAGGAGAAGCGCGCCGCGATCCTGGCCTCGGTCCGCGAAGTGGCCGGCGCGGTGACCGCGTCCACGCTGACCACGGTCGCGGTGTTCCTGCCGATCTCGTTCGTGGGCGGCATGGTCGGCCAGCTGTTCAGCCCGTTCGCGATCACGGTGACGGTGGCGCTGCTGGCCTCGCTGCTGGTGTCGCTGACGGTGATCCCGGTATTGGCCTTCTGGTTCCTGAAGGCGCCGAAGCTCGACCCGGAGCAGGCCAGGGCCGTACGGGAGGAGGCCGAGCGCAAGGAGTTGCGCTCGCCGCTGCAGCGCATGTATCTGCCGGTGCTGCGGTTCGCGACCCAGCGCCGATTGATCACCCTGCTGATCGGTTTCGCGGTGTTCGCGGGGACGATGGCGCTGGTGCCGAACCTGAAGACGAACTTCCTGGACTCCTCGGGCAACGACACCATCCAGATCACCCAGCGCATGCCGGTGGGCACCAACCTGGAGACCACCGACGCGGCCGCCGCCAAGGTCGAGGCCGTCCTGGCCGACACCCCGGAGATCGCCTCCTACCAGGTGAACGTGGGCGGCGGCAACCAGTTCCTGGGCGGCGCCGGCGGCACCGCGGACCGGGCCAGCTACTCGGTGACCCTGGCCGAGAACGTGGAAACGGCCACACTGGAGACCAAGCTGCGAGAGCAGCTGACGGCGCTGCAAGCCGGTGAGATCGTGATCGGCGATGGCGGCGGCGGATTCTCCTCCGACCAGCTGCAGGTGATCCTGCAGGGCGCCGACAACGCCGAACTGAAGACGGCCGCGAACACCGTGGTGACGGCCCTGGCCGGCACGGCCGGGCTGCGCGAGGTGGCCTCCAACCTGGAGGATTCCGCCGAGCGGGTCGAAGTGCACGTGGACCGCGAGAAGGCGGCGGCGCGCGGCCTCACCGAGGCCGGGATCGGCCAGCTGGTGGCGCAGGCGTTCCGCGGCGCTCCGGTCGGGTCGATCGACCTGGACGGGCGCTCCAGCGACATCGTGCTGCGCACCGGCGACGCCCCGGTGACCCTGGCCGAGGTGCGGGACCTGGTCCTGCCGACCGCGGCCGGGCCGGTCAAGCTGTCGTCGGTGGCCGAGGTGGCCAAGGCGGGCGGCCCGACCCAGATCAGCCGCCTGGACGGGGAGCGCACCGCGACCGTGTCCGGCCGGGCCGACGCCAGCGACCTGGGCGCGATCACGGCGACGGTGACCGAGAAGCTGAAGGGCGTGGCGCTGCCGGCCGGGGTGAGTTACCAGATCGGCGGGGCGAGCGCGGACCAGGAGGAGGCCTTCGCCGACCTGGGCCTGGCCATGCTGCTGGCGATCGCCATCGTCTTCATGATCATGGTGGCGACGTTCAGCAGCTTCGTGCAGCCGCTCATCCTGCTGGTGTCGATCCCGTTCGCGGCGACCGGCGCGATCGGCCTGCTGCTGGTGACCGACACGGCGCTGGGCGTGCCGGCGCTGATCGGCATGCTGATGCTGATCGGCATCGTGGTGACCAACGCGATCGTGCTGATCGACCTGATCAACCAGTACCGGGAGCAGGGCCTGGGCGTGGTCGAGGCGGTCATGGAGGGGGGCCGCCGCCGGGTGCGGCCGATCCTGATGACGGCGCTGGCGACGATCGGGGCGCTCACGCCGATGGCGGTGGGCCTGACCGGTTCCGGCGGGTTCATCTCGCAGGCGCTGGCGATCGTGGTGATCGGCGGCCTGATCTCCTCGACGCTGCTCACCCTGGTGCTGGTGCCGACGCTGTACACGATGGTGGAGCGGGCGAAGGAGCGGATGCGGCGCAAGCCCGCGGCCGAGCCTGCGGACGTGAAGGTGTACGAGGAGGAGGCGCTCACCCCCTCCAGGTGACCCCGTGAAGAAAGGCCGCGCGAGAAGGAGTCGCGCGGCCTTTCGCGTACCGGGATTTGATTGATCTACTTTGTAAAGCTGGTGGCGTGGTGGAAAATCGCCTCCCGCAACGTCAAAACCCTCGACCAGGGCGAAGGGCGTTTCCGGTTCGGCGTTAGGCTGGGGCAACGTGACCAAGCCGCGTATTCCCAATGTCCTGGCCGCTCGTTACGCCTCTGCCGAGCTGGCCCACCTGTGGTCTCCCGAATACAAGGTGGTGCTGGAGCGCCGTCTGTGGGTGGCTGTGCTGAAGGCGCAGGCCGATCTCGGGGTGCCCGTGCCGGAGGGCGCGATCGCCGCCTACGAGAAGGTCGTCGACCAGGTCGATCTGACCTCGATCGCGGCCCGGGAGCGGGTCACCCTGCACGATGTGAAGGCGCGGATCGAGGAGTTCGGCGCTTTGGCGGGGCATGAGCAGGTGCACAAGGGGATGACGTCCCGGGATCTGACCGAGAACGTGGAGCAGTTGCAGATCCGTGACAGCCTGCTGCTGGTCCGGGATCGCATGGTGGCGATGCTGGCCCGGCTGGGGCGGCTGTCGGCCGAGTATTCGGGCCTGGTGCTGGCGGGGCGTTCGCACAATGTCGCGGCGCAGGCGACGACGCTGGGGAAGCGGTTCGCGTCGGCGGCCGATGAGCTGCTGGTGGCGTACGCGCGGCTGGAGGAGCTGATCGCCCGTTATCCGCTGCGCGGGGTGAAGGGCCCGGTGGGGACGGCGCAGGACATTCTGGATCTGCTGGGCGCGGAGCGGCTGGGTGAGCTGGAGGATCGGGTGGCGGCCCATCTGGGGTTCGCGGAGCGGTTCGCGAGTGTGGGCCAGGTGTATCCGCGGTCGCTGGACTATGAGGTGCTGTCGGCGCTGGTGCAGCTGGCGGCGGCGCCGTCGTCGCTGGCCAAGACGATCCGGTTGATGGCGGGGCATGAGCTGGTGACGGAGGGGTTCCGGGAGGGTCAGGTCGGGTCGTCGGCGATGCCGCACAAGATGAACACCCGGTCGAGTGAGCGGGTGAACGGCCTGATGGTGGTCTTGCGCGGGTATGCGGGGATGGCGGGGGAGCTGGCGGGGGATCAGTGGAACGAGGGGGATGTGTCGTGTTCGGTGGTGCGGCGGGTGGCGTTGCCCGACGCGTTCTTCGCGTTCGACGGCCTGTCGGAGACGATGCTCACGATCTTGGATGATTTCGGGGCGTTCCCGGCGGTGATCGAGGCGGAGCTGGACCGGTATCTGCCGTTCCTGGCGACGACGAAGATGCTGATGGCGGCGGTGCGCGCGGGGCTTGGCCGGGAGGCGGCGCATGAGCTGATCAAGGAGCACGCGGTGGCGGCGGCGCTGGCGATGCGGGTGGACGGTTCGGGCAACGATGTGCTGGACCGGCTGGGCGCGGATGGGCGGTTCCCGCTGGACCGGGCGGCGCTGGAGGCGCTGCTGGCGGACCGGTTGTCGTTCACGGGGGCGGCGGAGGCTCAGGTGGCGGCGGTGGCGGCGCGGGTGGAGCGGGTGGTGGCGGCGCATCCGGGGGCGGCCGGTTACGTGCCGTCGGCGATTCTCTGACGCCGGGCGACGGCGCGGGGGACGGCGCGGGGGACGGCGCGGGGGACGGCGCGGGGAAAACCAGGTGAGCCTGCTCGGGGGAGGAGGCACAGTTGGTGGCATGATGTCCAGTTTTGTGCCGGGTCTTGAGTTGTCGCGGGCGTTCTATCGCGAGGTTGTGTCGCCGCTGCTTGATGGGGTGGCGCATGGGGCGGCGCTGATCGGGCCGGGGTCGGAGGTGCTGGGTTTCGACACGGCCCGGTCGGCTGATCATGACTGGGGTCCCCGGGTGCTGGTGTTCGTGGGTCCGGGGATGGTGGAGCAGGTCAGGGAGCAGGTCTGGTTGCGGTTGCCGGCCGAGTTCGGGGGGTATCCGACGGCGTTCGGTTCTGATCGTCATCCGGTGCGGCCGGGGGTGGCGGTGGCGGAGTTCGGGCCGTGGGCGCGTTGCCGGCTGGGGTTTGATCCGCGTGGCGGGGTGTCGGTGGAGGATTGGCGGTCGGCGTCGTGGCAGCGGCTGGCGGAGCTGACCTCGGGTGAGGTTTTCCATGACGGGCTGGGGGAGCTGGCGGCGGCGCGGGCGGCGTTGCGCTGGTATCCGGCTGATGTGTGGCGGTATGTGCTGGCGTGTCAGTGGGTGCGGATCTCGCGGGAGGAGTCGTTTCCGGGGCGGGCGGCCGAGGTGGGTGACGAGCTGGGGTCGTTGTTGTCGACGGGTCGGCTGGTGCGGGATCTGATGCGGTTGTCGCTGCTGATGCGGCGGCGGTATCCGCCGTACCCGAAGTGGCTGGGGAGCGCGTTCAAGCGGTTGGGCGGGTCGGCGGAGCTGGGGGAGGCGTTGAGCGGGGCGTTGCGGGCGGGGGATTGGCGGGCGCGGGAGGAGCAGTTGTGTGTGGCGTACCGGCGGGTGGCGTCGGTGCAGAACCGGCTGGGGCTGGCGGAGCCGGTGGAGGGGTCGGTGCGGCCGTTTTTCGCGCGGCCGTTCCGGGTGATCGGGGGGATGCGGTTCGCTGAGGCGTTGATGGCGTCGGTGTCGGATCCGGTGGTGCGGGGGTTGCCGCTGGTGGGGACGGTGGATCAGTTCGCGGATGGCGCGGACGCGGTGGCGGGGTCGGCGCGGGCGCTGGTGGCCGCGGTTCGTTGACACCCGTACAGGGAGCTTCTATGGTTCGTTACTAGAGTAATGAACCAACTAAGCGGGTGTCATGTTCGACGACCGGAGCCCGATCTACCGGCAGATCGCCGACCGCATCAAGGCCGATGTGCTGAGCGAGACGCTCAAGGGCGACGAGCAGGTCATGTCCACCAACCAGTACGCGGCCTTCTACCGGATCAATCCGGCCACGGCGGCCAAGGCGTTCCAGCAGCTCGTGGACGAGGGCGTCCTGTACAAGAAGCGAGGTATCGGCATGTTCGTGAGTCCGGACGCCCGGGAGAGCCTGCGGGCCGCCCGGCGGGAGAGTTTCTTCGCCGAGGTGGTGGATCCGATGGTGGCCGAGGCGAAGGCGATCGGCGTCCCGCTCGGCGAGGTGGTCGGCCGGATCAACGAGTTAGGGTCGCGATGAGGGTCGAGGTGCGGGACCTGGTCCTGCGGTACGGGGAGAAGACCGCGCTGGACGGCATCTCGCTGTCCCTGCCGGAGAACAAGATCTACGGACTGCTGGGCCGCAACGGTTCGGGGAAGACGAGCCTGCTGTCGGTGCTGGCGGGGTTCCGCCGGGAGAGCGCAGGCGAGGTCCTGGTGGACGGGGATCCGGTCTTCGAGAACGCGGCGGTGACCTCCCGGATCAGCCTGATCCGCGACGTGGGGGAGACCACCGACCTGGGCACGGTGGACGACGCGCTGTTCTTCGCCGAGTGGCTGCGCGAGGACTGGGACGCGGAGTTCGCCCGCGAGCTGCTGGAGCGGTTCAAGCTGACCCGCAAGATGACGGTCAAGACCATGTCGACGGGGCAGCGGTCGGCGCTGGGGGTGATCATCGGGCTGGCCGGGCGGGCGCCGCTGACCATGTTCGACGAGTCGTATCTGGGCATGGACGCGCCCGCGCGGGCGGAGTTCTACGACGTGCTGCTGGCCGACTACATGGCGAACCCGCGGACGATCATCATGTCGAGTCACCTGATCGAGGAGGTGAGCCCGCTGTTCGAACAGGTCGTGATCATCGATTTGGGGCGGCTGGTGGTGCACGAGGAGGCGCAGACGCTGCTGGCGCGCGGCATCTCGGTGACCGGCGCGGCCGCGCCGGTGGACGCGTTCACCGAGGGGCTGACCGTGCTGGGCAGCCGCCAGCTGGGGGCGACCAAGTCCGTCATGGTGTACGGCGACCTGGACGAGGCGCGCCGGCGGGAAGCCGCGGCGGCGGGCCTGGAGCTGGGGCCGATCGCCATGCAGGACCTGTTCCTGCACCTGACGGTGGATCCGCGATGAGCGGCGGGCTGAGGTTCCCGACCCGGCTGCTGGCGGCCAACCTGGCGCTGGCCGCCCTGCTGTGGGCCGGCTTCGTGGTGGCGATCGGGCTGGTCACGGCGGGGATCGCGGTGTTCGGCGAGGTGAGCGGCAGCGTGTGGGAGCCGGCGGCGCAGCTGCCCCGCCTGTACGTGCTGTTCACCGGGGTGTCGCTGGTCCGCGAGTACCTGCCGATGTATATCGCGCACGGCCAGACCCGCCGCCAGTTCGGCGGCCAGGCGGCGATCACGCTCGCGGTGTTCGCGCCCGTCCTGGCGGCGCTGATGACGGCCGGCTATCTGCTGGAGAACGGTTTTCACGCGCTGGCGGGCTGGCCGCAGGGGTTGGAGCGGCCGCATCTGTTCACCTCGACCACGCAGGTGCCGCTGATCTTCAGCGAGTACCTGATCGAGTTCCTGGCGTGGGCGGTGGCGGGCGCGCTGATCAGCGCGGCCTTCTACCGGTGGGAGGGCGGCGGGCTGCTGACCATCCCGGTCGGGGTGGCGCTGGTGCTGGTGGCGGCGGGGGCGGCGGGCAGCGAGCTGCGGATTCCGTTCGTGTCGCGGCTGATGGGTCTGCGGGTGGACCTGCCGCCGGGGTTGCCGCTGACGTTCGCGGCCGGGTTCGGGGTGTTCCTGGCGGGGCTGGCGCTGACCTGGCCGATCATCCGTGACGTGCCGTTGCGAAACCGGCGGCGGTGAGCCAGTCGCCCTGTTCGCCCAGTTCGGCGAGGAGGGCGGGCAGGTCGGTGAGGGTGCGGATGGCGGGGACGCCGGGCGGGGGAGGGCTGGTGCCGTACCGGTCGAGCCAGATTCCGTGCATGCCGACCCGGGCGGGGCCGAGGGCGTCCAGGTCGAGGTTGTCGCCGACCAGGGCGACCTGGTGGGGGGCGAGGCCGAGTTTGGCGGCGGCGTTGAGGTAGCACCGCGGGGAGGGCTTGAAGTGGCCGAGCGAGTCCGGGGTCAGGACGGGGTCGAGGCGGTCGAGCAGGCCGAGGCGGCGGAGCTTGGCCTCCTGCTGGACGGGCTGGCCGTTGGTGAGGACGCCGAGGGTGAGGCCGGTGCCGGTGAGGGCGTCCATCGCCGGGTAGGCGTCCGGGAAGGCCTGCCAGGCGGCTTCGTAGCGGGTCAGGAACTGGCCGTAGGCCTCGTCCAGGTCGGCGGGTACGGGCAGGCCGAGGTGGTGGCAGTAGTCGCGGAGGCGGCGGCGGCGCTGCTCGCCGAAGGAGCATTCCCCGTGGTGCCAGGCGGGCAGGTGTTTGTCCTCCAGGCGCAGCCACAGGGCGGGGCCTTCGGCGAGGAGCGGGTGGCAGGGCGAGTGTGCCGCGGTCCACGAGGTCACCGCGGCCGCGACGGCCGTGCGGTGGTCGAAGAGGGTCTCGTCCAGGTCGAAGAGGATGGCCCTGATCATGTCTGCCATCCTGGGTAACGCCTGTTACGGCGGAGTTTCCGTGATGTGAAAGCGGAAACTCCGCCGAGTCAGGACTGGTCGAGTCCGGCGTGGAGGCGCGCTACTGTCGGCGAAGTCAGGAGAGCGCTCTGGAGGAGCCCGTGGAACCGTACATCCTCGATGCCGTACGCACCCCCTTCGGCCGCAACCGCGGCGGGCTGTCCGGCGTGCGCATCGACGACCTGGCCGCCCACCCCATCACCGCCCTCATCGAACGCCACCCCGCCCTGGATCCGGGCCGCGTCGCCGAGGTCGTGTACGGCAACAGCAACGGCGCCGGCGAGGACAACCGCAACGTCGCCCGGATGGCCGTGCTGCTGTCCGGCCTCCCGGACACCACCCCCGCCGTCACCGTCAACCGGTTGTGCGGCTCCGGCGCCGAAGCCATCGCCCAGGCCGCCCGGCTCATCAAGACCGGCGAAGCCGACCTGGTCATCGCCGGGGGAGTCGAAGGCATGAGCCGCGCCCCGTACGTGCTGCCGCCCATCGACCAGCACCTGCCCCGCGACCTCGCCCTGCTCCCCACCACCATCGGCTGGCGGATGGCCAACCCCGCCTTCCCCGCCCGCTGGACCGAATCCCTGGGCGCCTCCGCCGAACGCGTCGCCACCGCCAAGGGCATCGGCCGCGCTGAGCAGGACGACTGGGCGCTCCGCTCCCACCAGCGCGCCCACACCGCCTGGCAGCAGGGCCACCACGACGGCTTCGTCACCGAATGCGCCGGCCTCACCCGCGACGAATCCCTCCGCCCCGGCACCACCCCCGCCGCCCTGGCCGCACTCAAACCCGCCTTCTCCGCCGCCGGTACGGTCACCGCGGGCAACTCCTCACCCATCAGCGACGGAGCGGTCGCCGTCCTGCTCGGAACCGAACAAGCCGCCGCCGAACTCGGCGTCACCCCGCTGGCCCGGATCGCCGCCTCCGCCGTGGCCGCCCTCGCCCCCGACCGGTTCACTCTCGCGCCCGTCCCCGCCATCCACGCCGCCCTGGGCCGCGCCGGGCGTGACCTGGCCGGGATCGACGTGCTCGAACTCAACGAGGCGTTCGCCGCCATGGTGCTGTCCTGCCTGGACGAACTCCCCGGCCTCGACCCCGAACGCGTCAACCCCAATGGCGGGGCGATCGCGCTCGGGCACCCGATCGGCGCCTCGGCCGCGCGCGCCGTGGTCGACTGCGCCCGCCACCTGCGCCGCACCGGCGGCGGCATCGGGGTCACCGCCGCCTGCATCGGCGTCGGCCAGGGCATCGCCGTCGTCCTGGAATCCACCTGACCCGGGGACTGACCAGGAACACTGAAATGCGCCTGGCCAATTCAAGGGCTCCACAAATGGCCACGGGGGCGAAAGCTTTCGTCACAGCATTGACATATTTCGTTGCCTGTCCTCAAATTGAGCGCGGAACCAGTTGCCGCATACGCGCCGAATGCGACGGCATTCCTGCACGTCAAACTGGTATTGGGGCTGATCGGTAACCGAGCCTCCGATTTCCGAAACTATTTCAGTGGACGATTTCGCGATGCCCGGCGCCGGCGTCCCTTTCGGCCGAATAAAGCGCCGCCGTCTGCTTGTCCGGAACGCGATTGCGAACCGGAGCCCGACGGCGGCGCGATTGGACGGCCGCATCCCCAACCCCCGAGGAGGGTGTCATGAGGAGCAGTCCACGACTATGGATCGCCCGGCTGGCGGCGATGACGGCGGTGGCATTGGGCGCCTCGCTCGCCGTCGCGCTCCCGGCGCACGCGGCGATCGGAACCCGGCCCGTGGAGTTCGTCTGGACGACGCTCGGCCCGTTCCAGGAAGGGTCGGCCACCGTCGGCTGCAATGCCGGCGAGAAAGTGATCAGCGGAGGGTACCTGTCCCAGAACCTGAGCCCTCAGGTCAAGTTCACCGCCTCCTACCCCAGCAGCGACACCCAGTGGCTGGTCACCGCCGTCAACCGCTCCAACATCACCCAGGAGGTCCATATCAGGGCCATCTGCGCCACCGGAGTGACCGGCTACGCCCGCGCGTTCTCGCCTTTCGGGACCGTCGGCAGCGGCAGCTTCGGCGACGCCACCGCGCAGTGCGCCTCCGGCAAGATCGCTCTCGGCGGCGGCTTCATATTCGCGCGGGATGAGAGACTCGTCGTCAACGCCTCACGCCTGTCGGCCACCAACACCTGGCAGACGCGCGTCTACAACGGCGCCACCGCCACCGCCAACCCGCAGGCCGCAGTGACCTGCACGAGCCTGACCGGCCAGTTCACCTTGCTCTCCGGGGTGCAGGCCAACACGGGCCAGTCCGGATTCTTCTTCAGCAAGTGCGCCACCGGCATCACCACCGGCGGCGGCTTCCGATTCATCGGCGGCGACTCAAGCTCAACCGTCGTGACCGCCACCATCCCCACCAGCCCCGGCTGGAAGCTCAACTTCAACAACCAGACGGGCACAAACCGGGTCATCGAACAATCCCTGGTCTGCTTCCCCTGAGGCAACGGCTGACACCACTGGACCCGAGCGCCGCGGGTCCAGGCACGCCGCTCACTCAAACTCTCACCCGATCCCGGCCGCCCGAGACGAAACGAAGCGCCGCCGAGCAGACCCAGCATCGACAGGGGGTCGACAGGGGCCGTGCAGAAGGCGTCATCCGCGAGGACGTCCCCGCCAGCGTCGACGACTGGGTCACGGGGGAAACCACGAGGGAGTGGCCGACGATGCTCCGGTCAGGCGAAGCGCTCGATCGTCACAGGAACCAGTCCTTCGAGCCGCACGACCGCCATCAGCTCGCGCAGCAGCACCCCGACCGCCTCGCCCGGCGGATCACCCAGACAGGCGGTCACATCCACGCACAAGGCCACCCCCGGGCCGATCCGGCGCAGCTCCCACGTGAACGCGTCACCCGCCACCCGCAGATGTGCAGTGCCGAGCACCCGGGCCCTCGCGTCGGCAGGCGCCATTCCCCACACCTGCCGCAGCCGCCCCACCTGATCTTCACCCAGTTCACCGGCGAACAGGATCCGATACCTGCGCTTCTCCCGAAACCCGTCGGGCACCTCCGGGGGAGTGAGCAGCAGCGGAGCCGAGCCCGGCAAAGCCAGACGATCGCCGAAGTACCCCCGCAGCATCGCCTCAGCGGGCAACACCCCACCACCCAGCCGCCGGTAGGCCGCCTCCGCATCCCCCCTGCGCACCGCGACAACCAGGGCACGAAACCCCTGATCCGCGCGGACCGCCCGGCTGAAATCCGCCGAACTCCACCAGCCGCCATCCGCCGCAGTCCACACGGCACCGTCCACCCCGGCCGCCGTATGATCACCCGCGAAAACGAACTCCTCAACGGCGATCCCACCCGGCGGCACCGACAGGTCACCGTCCCACGCCTCAGGAAAAACCAGGTAGTAGTCCAACACCGGCTGCATTACACGTCTCCCAACCAGCGCGGCCAATTCCACGGTGAAGCCAGCGGAAGATTCCGGGAGGACGCGCCCACTTCACCGTGGAATAGGCCACAAACGGAGGCGAAGTCTACATCGCCCCTAATCGCCTCCAAGGGACAAACTCCCAGCGTTTCGCAGCCGGAACCGCTTGTCGGCGACGGCATGTATCTGCGCAAACTCGCCGCCCTACCTGCGCCGCCCTACCTGCGCCGCTTCCCGAAGCCGCGTTCACCACTATGCACACCGCCCGGAGTTTGGCTTCCTGCCGGACGGGCTGGCCGTAAAGACACCGGGGTGCGGCCGGTGAGGGGCGTCCGTCGCCGGATAGGCGTCGGAAGGCCGACCGCGCCCTCGTTGGCGTAGGTGATGCGTACCGGCACCGTGTCGAGGCCGGCACCTCCACCGGTGCTCCCTTCGCCCTGCGCACGCCCGTAGACCCGCTATAGCGTCGTATTGCGCGAGCGCTAGACACCCCCAACAACCAACTGGAGGCGGATGGCCGCCCAGATGTCTCGCGCGGACTGTGCCGGCAACGGCGCATCGTCGGGGTTCAATTCACCGTAGAGCGTCAGCAGTGCCGGTAGATCGGTCTCAGCGGCCGGCCGGATGGTGATCGTCATGTGCCCGAGCCTATGAAGGATCTCGAATGTCGCGGCCGATGACGGCGAGCGAGCGGACAACCCGGTGAAGGTTCCCGGCACTAGCGGATCAGCGAGTCGCCGGACGGCACCCGCCCCGCACACACCGGATCACGAGCGGCCGGACGGGTCGCCACCGCTCTGCCCCGAAGCCTCGTCGCGCGGAAGGCCGGACGGGCGGGGGCCGCGCAGCAGGGGATGGGCGCGCATGGCGACCTCCAGTTCGCCGGGCAGTTCGTCGCGGTAGCGGCCCAGGGTGCTCAGGTCGCTGTGGCCCAGGACCCGGCGTACCGAATCCATGTCCGTGCCGTCGGCCAGAAGATGCGTGGCGGTGGTGTGACGCAGCCCGTGGGGAGTGACGGTGCGGCGATGGTCGGGATCGACCAGTTCCTGCATCCGGTCGATCACCGCCTGCACATCCCCCCGGGCCAGGCGTTTACCGCGCCACGACAGCAGCAGCGCCTTGTCCGGCGAGGCGGGGCGGGCCTGCAGATACTCGGCCAGGACCGCCGCCACGTCGCGGGGGAGCGGGACGTCACGAGTCCGGCCGCCCTTGCCGAAGATCCGCCAATACCGGACCCCGTCGTTGATGAAGAAATCCTCCACATTCGCGCGGACCAGTTCCGACACTCGCGGGCCCAGCGTGGTCAGTAGCAGCACGATGAGTGAATCCCGCAGGTCGGTCCGCTGATCGCGGCGTCGCGGGCGGGCCGCCGCCGCGGGGGAGCGGGCCGCCCCGATCAGCCCCTCGGCCTGTTCTTTCGTCAGCGCCCGCCGCTCCGGACGCAGGCCGCCGCGCTCTCGCGCCATCACCGTCGCCGACGGCATCGGATTCAGCTGCACCCAGCCCGCCAGCGCCGCATGCTTGAACATCGCCGACACCGACCGCCGGAACCGCGCCTGCGAGGAAGCGCTCTGCCGCACCTCCGCCCCGGTCGCCGCCCGCCGCTCGTCGGGCTTGCGCGCGAACGCCAGCAGAATCGCGTCCACATCCTCCCCGGACAGGTCGTCCAGAATCCGGCCGGGCCGCGCGAGCCGGACGAACGTCGCCACATCCCGCGCATACACCTCGCCGGTGCCCGCCGACAGGGCGCCGGTCACCATCTTGGCGCGGACCAATTCCACATAACGATCCGCAGCCTCCTCAACCGTCAGTCGATTCACTTCAGCCGGGCGCATGACCCGAGACGATAGCGACGATTCACTTCAGCCGGGCGCATGACCCGAGACGATAGCGATCCCCACCGACAATTACCGGCTGCCCCCACGCCGGGCCCGCGTAGCCGTACCGGCAGAATTGAAAGATCGATACGAAGGGGGATGAGGGTCGTGAGCTATCCGGAACCGCGCTACCTCGATGACGGCGGTGAGATCAGCGCCACCCACCGGGCCGCCGGGCACGAACCGGAGATCGACTACGGCTCCGGCAACGTCGCCCACTACCTGGCGACCGGCGCCACCACCGGCGGCAAGTTCGGCCTCTACCGATGGGAGATGGGGCCCAGGCCGACCGGTCCCGGCCCGCACTTCCACCGCTCGATCAGCGAATCCTTCTACGTCCTCACCGGCACCGTCCGCATCTTCGACGGCACCCGCTGGATCGACACCCGCCCCGGCGACTACGTCCACGTCCCCGAAGGCGGAATCCACGGGTTCCGCAACGAATCCGGCGAACCCGCCTCGATGCTCCTGCACTTCGCCCCCGGCGCGCCCCGCGAAGGCTACTTCGAAGGACTCGCCGAGTTCGCCGTCACCGGCCGCCCCGGCGAGGAGGAACTGGCCAAGTTCTACTTCCGCCACGACACCTTCTGGCTCTAACAACTCCTAACGGAATGGGCGAGTTGCCGGGTCGGTCGCCGTTATCCGGCGCCGTTAACGCAGGTGATGCTTCTCACCGCGCCGGCGCGAAGAAGGCGCGGCCCATCCTGTTAGCGGTTCGAAGACCGGCCCCTAAACGGCGAAGGGGAAGGGCCCCGAACGGACCCTTCCCCGCCGTCAGCTACGAACTGCCGTCGGTTACAGCTGCAAACGGTCGATCAGCGACTGGGCGTCCCTGGCCAGCGCCGCCCGCACCTCCACGTTGTTGACGTTGTCTCGCTTGGACAGATCCTCGATGAACCGCACCAGCTCGTCCCTGGCCGCTCTCGGCTTGTTCAGGCTCAGGCTGTACTGGGCGTCCTCAAGATGACGGACCAGCTTCTTGGCGCCGTTCACGGTGATGATTCCGCTGTCCCTGAAGCCGTTGACCAGCGTGGTGAGGTCGGCGTAGGACGTGGTGGTGGTGAAGGCCACCGACTGGGTGGCCGTCCTGCCCGCCTTGTCCTTGGCCGTGGCCGTCAGCGTGTGCGCGCCCAGCGGCAGCTTCCACAGCGGCAGCGCGGCACCGGAGGCGACCGGCTGGCCGTCGACGGTGATCGTCACCGTGTCCACGCCCGAGGTCGCGTCGGTCGCCGTCGCCAGCGGCGTGATGGAGGCCGAGTCGCCGTAGGCGGTGGCGGCCACCCCGCTGAGCGTCAGGACCGGAGCGGTCTTGTCGATCTTCACGGTGAGGGTGCCGACCGGCGAGATGTTGCCGCCGGTGTCGGTCGCCCGGTAACTGACCACGTGGGTGCCCTCGGTGTTCAGCGCCACCGGGTTGTTGGCGTTCAACCAGGTGCCGCCGCCGTTGAGGGAGTACTGGCGGCTGGCGACCGCGCCGTTGTCGGTCGCGTTCACCGTCACCGTGACGTTGTCGGTGTACCAGCCGTTGGCACCGGTCGGCGCCGCCGGGTTCGCCGTGGCCGTCACGGTCGGCGGCGTCTTGTCGCCCACCCCGTCGCCCGAGAAGGCGAAGGAGTCCACCTCGACGCCGCCGCTGGAGGTGACGAACAGCTTGCCGCTGCCCGCGGGGGCGCCGGCCAGTGAGGTGGTGACCGTCTGCCAGCCCGTACCCGCCGGGATCGCGACGGTGGCGAACGGCTCCGCGGTCGCCGAGTTCCAGCGCAGCGACAGCGTCCCCGCACCCGAGGCCTTGGTCTGGACCGCGTTCACCCCGACGAAGTTGACCGGGTCGTACGCGATCGAATCACCCGGATCAAACGAGGTGATCTTGCCCTTGCCCGAGGCGCCGTCGTCGTCGGTGTCGGTGACGCCGGTCAGCTGGTCGGCGTGCTCGGCCTCCAGCAGCTTGGGGTTCAGGATCAGGCTCGCCTCACCCATCGCCCCCGGGATGCCGTTGGCGCCGTTGTCGCGGTACTGCACCACGACGACACCGAAGATGTTCTCGGTCTCCCCGTGCTCGGTGGCGTTCACCGGCGTCGGCCAGGTGCCCGAACAGCCGGTGCCCAGCGTCTCCGGGTGCGCGTGGGTGTCATGCCCGAGCCCGAAGGTCCACTGAACCCGCGAACAGACCGGCGCGTTGCCGTCCTCCGCGTCGGCGACCGTGATCTGGTACGGAATCGCGTTACCCCAGTCGAAGAACGCCCCATTCGGCGGCGTCACCGTGACCACCGGCGCGGTGTTGCCCACGGTGATCTCGATCGAGGTCAGCCCCGCCCGGCCACCGGAGTCGGTGACCCGCAGCCGCGCCGTGTACTGGCCCTGCGTGGCGTAGGTGTGGCTGGTGGTGGCGCCGGTCGCGTCGAAGTCGCCGTCACCGTCCACGTCCCACTCGTAGGTCAGGGCGCCCGGCTCGGTGTCGGTCGACCCGGAACCGTCGAACTGCACGGTCAGCGGGGGAGCGCTCGAGGACGCCTTGTCGACCGCGATCCGCGCCTGCGGCGTCTTGTTCGCGGGGGAGTAGTCGATCCGGTAGAGACCGGCGTCCGGGTTGGCGCGGAAGAAACCGTCACCGTAGTCCAGCACGTACAGCGAACCGTCCGGGCCGAACTCGATGTCCATCGTGCTGTCGGTGAGCGGCTGCGCCGCGGTCCGCAGCGCGCTGTTGGGCAGGAACTGCTCGATCGCGGTCACCGGCCCGTCCGCGCCGGTGAAGGTGAAGGCCGCCAGGTAGTCCTGGGAGAACTCGGCGAAGAACGCCTTGCCGTCCCAGTACGCCGGGAACTTCGACGTCGAGGGGTTGGCCGCGTCGTACTGGTAGACCGGGCCGCCCATCGGGCCCTGGCCGGTCTGCGGGTCGAAGTTCACCAGGCCCGCCCATTCCGCGGGCTGATGCGAGGCGTTGTCGCCGTAGTACAGGTCGGCCGGCGTCGCGGGCGGCAGCTGCGCGAGCCCGGTGTTGTAACGGGAGGTGTTCGACGGACCGGCCGCGCAGTCGAAGAACTCACGCGGCTGGGAGGTCGCGAAGTCCCAGTTGTTGTAGTTGAAGTTGTCGCCCGTACAGTACGGCCAGCCGCTGTTCATGGGCTTGCTGATCGGCGTGACGTTCCACTCGACATACCCGAGCGGCCCGCGCGTGGCGCTGGCGGTGCCCGCGTCGGGACCGTAGTCGGCCCACGAGAGGGTCCCGGACTCCGCGTCCACATCCATCCGGAACGGGTTGCGCACCCCGGTCACGAAGACCTCGGGCCGCGTCTTCTCCGTCCCCGGCGCCCACAGGTTCCCGGCCGGGATCGTGTACGAACCGTCCCCCTGCACCGAGATCCGCAGAATCTTGCCGCGCAGGTCGTTGCTGTTGCCCGCCCCGCGCCGGTCGTCGAAACCGGGGTTCATGCCGGGCGCGTCGTTGTTGGGCGCGTAACCGTTGGCGCCCGGCGCGCTGGCCGGGGTGTTGTCGCCCGTGGCGAGGTAGAGGTTGCCGTTCGCGTCCCAGTCCATGTCACCCGCGACGTGACAGCACTGGCCGCGCTGCACCTCGATCTTGATGATGACCTGCTCGGTCGCCAGATCCAGGGCAGAACCCGTCCACTTGAACCGGGAAAGCTGGTTGTAGCCCTTCCACTGGTTCCAGTAGCTCTCGTCCTGGCCGGCCGGAAGCGAGTTCGGCGCGGAACCGGTCGGAGTGGTCTCCGGGTAGGGCGCCGTCATGGTGCGGGGCGCGTAGTAGACGTACACCCACTGGTTGGTCGCGAACTCCGGGTCCAGGGCGATCGTCTGCAGACCGTCCTCCGAGTTCGCGTACACCGGGATCGTGTTGATGACCGTCGTGACGCCGGTCGCCGGGTCGGTCAGCCGGATGTCGCCGTTGCGGGCCGTGTGCAGGACCCGGCGGTCCGGCAGCACCGCCAGGTCGATCGGCTCGCCGACGTTCTTGGTTAAGGTGATCTTCTCGTAGTTCGACCAGGTGGTCGCGGGCTCGGCGGCCGCGGCCGGCGCCGGCGCCGCGAGCACGCTCAACGGGAGCGCCAGAGCCGTCACCAGGACGCCCAGCGCCTTTCGGGTACGCTGCATGAAGGTACTTCTCCTAGGACGAGGAGTATCAGGACCGGACCGCCACGCCCGCCGGGGCAACGGCGGATGCGCATGGCGGTCCGGCATTAGATGTGACCGGAGACGCGCTTACTCGTAGTAACGGTCTTCCTTCAGGGCGAACAGGTTCTCGTAGCTCAGCCGGGCGTAATCCAGGGACTGCCCCGGGTTCGGGCCCGAGGGGGCGTTGTCCTGCTCGTACATCGGGTGGTGCTTGTCGCGCACCTTGACCCGGTTGAAGAACTCCTTGTAGCCGATGTCACCCGTCCCGAACGGCACCATGTCGTACCCGTTGGAGCTGGCCGGGTTGAGCTTGCCGTCCTTGATGTGGAAGAGCGGGTAGCGCTTCTGGTTGTCGCGCACCAGCGAGAACGGATCGAAGATGTCGGTCTGGACCGATCCGTCCGCCGCGGTGAACAGCGTGTGCTTGTACTGCGCCACGTGCGCCCAGTACAGGTCGATCTCCAGGAAGACCAGGTGCTTGTCGGTCTGGTTGAGGAAGTACTCCAGCTTCCGGATACCGGAGGAGCGGGTCGGCCGGCCCTGCGCGTCCAGCGGGCCGCTGTCCAGCAGGAAGTTGTACGCCGCGTCGTGGTTGTGCGTGTACAGCTTGAGCCCGGCCGCCTGGGCCAGCGCGCCCATCTGGTGCCACTTCTCGATCGCGACGTCCCAGTCGCCCTTGAAGTTGCTGTTGGTCGGGTCGTTGCCGGTGCCGACGTGCTGCATGCCGATGATGTTGGCGATCTCCAGCGTCCGCTGGAAACGGTCCAGATCGGCGGGGCTGAGCGGCCACGAGCCCGGGATGAAGCCGTGGTTGCCCTGCGCCTTCAGGCCGTACTCGTCCAGCCAGGCACGGAGCAGTTGGGCGCCCTGGACGGTCTCCAGGTTCGCGCCGCCCTCTGCGTTGGCGTTCTGGGTGTAGCCGGCGAACTCGACCTGGGCGTACCCGATCTCCGATAACGCCTGGAACACCTTGCGGAAGCCGGACGGGAGCGGGCTGGACAGCGGGTTACGGCTGATGGCGTCCCGGACGGTGTAGAGGATGATGCCTCGCTGGGAGGCGGGCACCAGGGCGCTCCGCTCGTCACGGACGGGAGCGGGGTCGGCCTTGGCCGCGCCGGGAAGGGCGAACGGGACGGCCGCCGCGGCCGCCATACCGGTGGTAGCGGCCATGAACTGCCGTCGGTTGAGGCCGAGGCTACGGCGGAGCGAGTCTTCTCGGGCATGCGTGTCGCTCACGCTTACTCCCTTTCGATCGAGGGACGCGTGCGCCGATCACGTCACTGTGATTCGTGTCAAGCCCGCGAGCATGCCACCGCTGTTGAGCCGAGCGATCACATTGTTACTGCGCGACCGGAACATGGTCAATGGTTCGGCCCCCCTCACCCGATCGGTACGTGGGGCAACGTTCCCGTCACTGTGCGTCACATCCGCAGTACAACGTCACATGGGACCAATTTTGGTCACAAATCGGCCGACTTCTGTTGACAAAAATCAAAAGTGGAACCTATTGTCACGAAATGTGCAGGACATGTGCGGTTACGCCAACAAAACATCCGATGTATCCGCGATGTCCGATGCACTCAAGGTGAAGGAACGCACCACGCGAGCCTGAAACCACAGCAGTGACCATGTCCCCGACTACTGGAAGATTTCGGTTCGGTCCCTTCCGCCGTCGCGCCGAGACGGCGGGCTCCAGGGAATGCCACCCCGGCCCGAATCCTCCAGATGACCGATCCTCTCGTATCCGGGCGCGGTGGGCTCAGTCCATCGTGCCCGGATACGGAAAACGTGATCGCCGTACCTTCTCAGGAGGGTACGGCGATCACGTCACGGAAGACTCAGCCGACCCGCCCTTTGGCGGCCGGGCCCGCCATGTAGTCGTGAACGCCAAACAGGGGCTGTGAACCCCTCTCCGATACCAGACAGAATTCACCTTCTGTCTGGTATAGCTAGTTTTGCGCTGGATGGCGCATATGCGAGGACGTCGGGCGATTCGCCCGCGGGCCGATGCCGGTGACCTTCCCCGGGATCGCTCACTCCTTGATCATCATTGATCCCGCACGTCCGGTTGATCTTCGTGCTGATGACCTTCGATTCTCTGATGATCTTCCGGTGGCCGCACCCCGGTCCTGTTGGCAACTCGCGTTGACTAATTTCGGATTAGTCAATTAAGGTTGCTTACATGCCGGCTGTTGACATCCCCGTATCCCAGGAACCCGCCGACGCGCTCGCGTCGGTCGCGGCGCTGCGGCGCATGGCCGACCAGCTGGAGGACGCCGCCGTGGAACAGGCGATGCGGGCCGGCTGGAGCTGGCCGCAGGTGGCCGAGGCGCTCGGCGTGACCCGCCAGGCGGTCCACAAGAAGCACGCCAAGCGGCTCATCGCCGCCGGTGTCACGCTGAGGAGGCGCTGAGGATGACCGTGTTCCACAAGTACGTCCGGACGATCCTCGAACAGGGGGCGGTGGAGGCGCAGCGGGACGGGTCGGCGGCGATCGAGGCGCACCATCTGCTGCTGGCGATCGCCTCCGTGGAGGGGACGGACGCCCATCGGGTCCTGGTTTCGGCCGGGCTGGACCGTGCGGCGATCCGTGCCGCCCTGGATCGGGAGTTCGCGCACAGCCTGGCCTCGGCCGGGGTGTCGGCGGCGGCGTTCGGGCTGCCGCCGGCGAGTCCGGGCCCCAAGCCGGCCGCGGACATGGGCGCCTCGGCCAGGCTCGCCTTCGAACGCGGCTTCAAGTACGGCGCTCCCCGGAGCCTGCGCCCGGCCCATGTGCTGCTGGGGATCCTGCAGGCGCAGTTCGGCACCGTGCCGCGCGCCCTGGCGCTGGCGGGCGTCGACCGGGACGGCCTGGCGGCAGCCGTCCGGCAGGAACTCGCGGACGAGACCGCGTAGGGACAAATCCCGTAGGACACGGCTGGTTTTTGGCGTGCCCGTTTTCGGTGAGAGGTGAGTGGATGAGTCAGGAAGTGGTCCTGGACGTCGGGGACCTTCGGATGCGGTACGGCACGAGCGACATCCTGCACGATGTGACCTTCCAGGCCCGTCACGGCGAGGTGGTGGCCCTGCTCGGCCCCAACGGCGCGGGTAAGACGACCACGATCGAGATCCTGGAGGGTTTCCGGATGCGGTCGGCGGGCCGGGTCAGCGTCCTGGGCGTGGATCCGGCGCGTGCGGATGAGCGGTGGCGGGCCCGGGTGGGGGTGGTGCTGCAGTCCTGGCGTGATCACGGCAAGTGGCGGGTGCGTGAGCTGCTGGCGCATCTGGGCAGTTTCTACGCCGCGTACTCCACCGAGCGGATCAGGCGGCCGTGGGACGCCGACGAGCTCGTCGCGGCGGTGGGGTTGACCGGGCAGGCGGGCCAGAAGATCAGGATGCTCTCCGGCGGGCAGCGGCGGCGTCTGGATGTGGCGATCGGCATCGTCGGCCGCCCGGAGCTGCTGTTTCTGGACGAGCCGACCGCGGCGTTCGATCCGCAGGCGCGGCACGAGTTCCACGAGCTGGTCCGCGGTCTGGCCGGTGACGGGGCGACGACGGTCCTGCTGACCACGCACGATCTGGACGAGGCGGAGAAGCTGGCGGACCGGATCGTGGTGATGGATCGCGGCCGGATCATCGCGGATGGTTCGGTGCGTGAGCTGGCGCGCCGGATCGCCGGGGAGGACGAGGTCCGCTGGATGCGCGATGGCCGGGCTTTCACGTGTTCGACGGCGGAGTCGACGGCGTTCGTCCGCGGGTTGTTCGCCGAGTACGGGGAGGCGATCGCCGAGCTTGAGGTGCGCCGGGCGTCTTTGGAGCAGACCTATCTGGCGTTGGTGCGCCAGGCCGAATCCGTAGACGAGGGAGTTGGGCGATGAATCCGGCAGCTGGGGCGGTCCGGGCGGGCTGGTCGCGTGGCCTGATCGAGTTACGGCAGTCGTTCACCGATGCCGGTGATCTGCTGGGGCGGCTGTTCTGGCCGGTGGTGCTGCTGGTGGCGCTGTTTTTCCTGCGGGATTCTGCGTTCGCGTCCAGTGGGCTGGCGCTGGGGACGCTGGCGTTGCCGAGCGTTCTGGGGATGAATGTCGCGCTGGCGATGGTGAGCATGAGTCAGCTGCTGACGGCCGATCGGGAGGACGGGACGCTGCTGCGGGCGAAGGCGACGCCGAACGGGATGGTGGGTTACCTGGTGGGGAAGATCGTCGTGGTGTCCGGGGGTCTGGTCGCCGATCTGGCGATCGTGGTGGTTCCGGCGCTGTTCTTCGTTCCGGGGTTGTCGCTGGGCGGCCCTGGCGGGTGGGTGACGATCGGGTGGGTGCTGGTGCTGGGTCTGGTGGCGGCGTTGCCGTTGGGGGCGGTGCTGGGTTCGGTGTTCACCAGTCCGCGGAGCCAGGGGCTGATCACGTTGCCGTTGCTGGGGCTGATCGCGGTTTCGGGGATTTTCTATCCGATCGCGGCGTTGCCGGGGTGGGTGCAGTGGCTGGGGCAGGCGTTTCCGTTCTACTGGCTGGGGCTGGGGATGCGGTCGGCGTTGCTGCCGGGGGGTGCGGTGGCGGTGGAGGTCGGGGAGTCGTGGCGGCATTGGGAGACGGTGGGGGTGCTGGGGGTGTGGGCGGTGGCCGGGCTGGTGGTGGCGCCGGTGGTGTTGCGGCGGATGGCGCGGCGGGAGTCGGGGTCGAGTGTGGCGTCGCGGCGGGAGCGGGCGTTGCGGCGGGCGGGGTGATGGTCAGATGAGGGAGACGAAGGTTTCGGCTTGGTCGCGGGTCATGCCGGTTTCGGTGCGGACGAGTTCGATGGCGTGGTCGGTGTGGCCGGCTGCTTTGAGTTCCTGGACGCGGAAGGCGAGGTCGCCGTCGCCGGGGCGTTCTGGGGTGGTGGGGGTGTAGCGGCCGGCTTTGATGGCGGCGGTGATGGTTCTGGCTTCGCGGAGGCCGAGTCCGGTTTCTTGGCGGAGGAGGCGGATGGCGTCGAGGCCGCGGCCTTCCGCGGTGAGTTCGAGGATGCGTTCCTGGAGGTGTTCGGGGATGGGTGGGAGGAATCCGGGGGTGCGCCAGGCGAGGGTGGCGCTGGGTCGTGCGC
Organism: Acrocarpospora corrugata; assembly: GCF_009687845.1. Lineage (GTDB taxonomy): Bacteria > Actinomycetota > Actinomycetes > Streptosporangiales > Streptosporangiaceae > Acrocarpospora > Acrocarpospora corrugata. Next base: position 64,806 of record NZ_BLAD01000044.1, on the reverse strand, counting down.
CGGCGCGAAGGGCGAGTCCGATGACGCCGGCGATGATGATGATGGCGATCACGATGATCACAAGCGTGGGCATGGGTTGATCGTAGGCTTGGGTGTCGTGGTGGGCCACTTCTGGTTCTGCTCGATAATGAACATTATGTCAAGTAGCGTCCTTTTTGGGGGTCCTGTACGGCTTGGGTTGTACAGGACCCGGGAGGCTACTTGCCGAGCTTGTCTTTGAGTTCGCTCAGCTGGGTGGCGATCTTGATTTTGATCGCTTTGGTGATTTCCTTGATCAGGTCGGCGATCAGGGTGGAGAGGTCCCCCGGCTCCTGCGCCGCCGGCGGCGCCAGCGAGGTGACCGGCGGCGGGATCGGCAGTTTGACCGGCGGTACCGGCGGTGTCTTCACGACCGGGGCGGCCGGCGCCACCGGAGGCGGCGGGATTGCGGCCGCGTACGCGGTGGCGGGCAGCGCCGTGCAGGCGGCGACCGACAGGGCGACGAGTGTGCTTTTCATCGTGAACCTTCGCGTTGATCGGGATTGCTGTGGTCAGCGTGGATCCGATCAACGCGGGGGTTCCGGCGGCGGGCCGCCGTTTGGGTGATTGTTGATCAAGGGTTGGGGCCGCTCCCCCGGTCACATGCCGGGAAGCTGGTATTCGAGGGTGAAGGTGTGTTTGCCCTGGTCGTCGACGTCGATCTGGCCTTGGCCGTGGATGCCGGTCAGGGCGCCGGTGCCGGAGGTGGGGACGATGATCCAGGTCAGCCAGGGTTTGCCGTCCTCCGCTCCCCCGTTGTGCTGCAGGACGAAGGTGCCCTGGCGGCCGTGCAGGACGCCGTGGAGGTGTTCGAGGCCGGCGTAGGCGGCGGGCCCGGCCGGGGTGGCGACGGTGAGCAGGTCGGTGACGCTGGCGCCGGTGAGGTCGCCGCTGAAGGTCTTGGTGAGGCGGTTGCGGGCGAGGACGGCTCCCTCGCGTTCATCGGTGGCGAGGGTTTCCCAGCTGGTGACGTCGAAGGTCCCGGTTGCGTGCATGGGATCCAGGGTGGCAGGGGTGGCTGACATTTCCTGTCAGGTATCGGCGGGGTGCCCGGGTCCGCTCCCCCGCCGGTCGCCTAGGGTCGCGGGTGTGACGGTGCGACTGCTGGTGGGTGAGGATGTGGCCGCGGACGCGGCGGAGGTGTTCGCGGTGCTGACGGACTGGCCGCGGCATCGGGAGTGGATGCTGCTGACGCGCGCGGAGGTGACGCGCGGTGACGGCCGGAGCGCGGGTTCGTCGCTGTCGGCGTTCACGGGTGTGGGGCCGCTGGGTTTCGTGGACACGATGGAGATCACCGGCTGGGATCCGCCGCGTTCGGTGTCGGTACGGCACACCGGGCGGCTGGTGCGCGGGACCGGGGTGTTCCGGCTGCTCCCCCGCCCCGGCGGCTGCCGGGTGGAGTGGGAGGAGCGGCTTGAGGTTCCGCTGCCGGTGTTGTGGCCGCTGATGCGTCCGGTGCTGGCGGTGTTCTTCCGTACGTCGCTGCGGCGGCTGGCGGCGCTCACACCCAGGTGATGAGGCGCGACGGCAGGGGGCGTAGTCCCGGCCAGCGGTGGGTGGCGCGTTCGCGCATGCGGGTGCAGAGGTGGGCGAAGGCGGGCATGTGGTCGAATTCGGCGGCCACGGTGAGCCGGTGGGTGAGGCGTTCACGGGCGGAGACCGCTCCCCAGTGCCAGTCTTCGCCGGGAAGGCGGGCCAGGTGGTCGGCCGGGCCGCGGTGGGCGCGTTCGACGAGGGCGTCGCCGCGGATGAGCCATCCGGCGCAGGCGTCCAGGAGTGGCCGCGGGTCGTCGGGCAGGCCGCGGATGTCGCGGTAGGCGGTTTCGGCTTCGCTGATCAGGGGTTTGGCGAGGGCGGTGGAGTTCCAGCAGGTGGGCAGGCCGATGCGGAGGTAGGCGAGTTCGGCCAGGCCGTTGCCGAGGGCGGCGGCTTCGAAGTCGAGCAGGCGGGTGCCGGCCGGGGTGTGGCGGTCGTTGCCGGGGCAGGGGTCGCCGTGGATGAGGTCGTGGTGGCCTTGGGGGTCGAGCCGGTCCAGCAGGTCGGCGAGTTCGGATTCGGCTTCGGCGGGCGGGGTGATGCCGAGGGCGGCGGCCAGGGCGAGGAAGGCGTCGGCGTCGGCGGGTGCCGGCCCTTTCCAGGGCGGGAGGGCGCCGGCGTCCCGGGGTGTGGTGGTGGCGTGCAGGCGGGCCAGGGTTTCGGCGTAGCGGATGGGCCATTGGCCGGTACGCCGGTTGGGCAGGTGTTCCAGGATGAGCAGGTGCTCCCGGGGGTCGTCGGCCAGGAGGGCGGGGGCGACGGCGGGGTCGGCTCGGGCGGCCAGGCGGAGCGCGGTGGCTTCGCGCTGGTGCCGCTCCCCCGCGTCCATGTTGTCGAGGCCGGGTTCGCGGCCGCCGACGATCTGTTTGACGATGATGGGCCGGTGGTGGAGTTCGGCCTGCCAGACGCGTGAGCGGGGGCTGCTGCCCAGCCGCCGGATGTTGCCGGGGGTGCCGAGTGTGTCGTGGAGGCTGGGGGGCCACGGCGGGTTGTCGGTCACTGTTCGTAGTCTATGGTCGTCGGCGGGAGGAGGTGCGCGGCGTGGCGGAGATTCCGGAGCGGAAGCTGGAGTTGGTGCGGAAGCTGCTTGCGGTGGCCGAGCATCCGGGCACTGATCCGACCGAGGCGGCGGTGTATCTGGAGAAGGCGTATGCGGTGATGGCCGCGTACGGGATCGAGCAGGCGATGCTCGCGAACGCCGGTCTGGTGGCCGACGAGGTGAGCGATTTGACGGTTACGGTGGGTAATCCGTACCAGGCGGATCGGCGTGCTCTGCTGGCCGGGGTGGCGTCGGCGTTGCGGTGCCGTGCGATCTACTGGCGTTCTGGCCGTGAGTCGGTGGTCCGGGTGGTGGGGTTCGGTTCCGACCTGGCGGTGGTGGAGCTTCTGTTCACGTCGCTGTGCCTGCAGATGGGTTCGGGTGTTCTGCGTGTACGGGCGCCCGAGGGGGGCGCGACGGTGAGTTTCCGCAAGAGCTGGATGGCGGGTTTCGTGCATCGGGTGTGCGAGCGGCTGGGTGAGGCGGAACGCCGGGCGGCGGCGGACAGTCCTTCGGGCGGCCGGTCGGCGGAACTGGTCCTGGTCGATCGCCGGGCCGAGGTGAGCCGCGTCTACGAGGAGCTGTTTCCCCGGGTCCGCCGTGCCGGGCGCCGCCGGTTACGGGACTGGTCGGGCTGGGAGGACGGCCGCGCCGCCGGTGACCGCGCCGACCTGGAGGACGCCCGGGTGGGTTCGCGAAAGCCGTCCGGGTCGATCGAGGGCGAGCCGGGCGATCGGATCCCCCGATGAGCCCTCGGATCAGTCCTCAAGGTGTGGCCTGCCCAGAGTAGTTCCCCACAGGTGCTTGCCTATCGGGCGACGGGCAGCCGGGTCAGATGGCGCCGGTTCGTAAAGCGCCGGTTCGTGTCGCGGTGACGGCCACCGTGGCGTAGCGCATCGTGAAGCTGCCCCCTGACATGTCGATCGCGGCTCCGATGCCTGCCAGCAGCTCTTCCAGCTTGCCCGGCGGGAACTGGTTGTGGCCGCCGGACGTGGGGACTTGGTCCAGCCACGCCTTTTGTGTGTAGGGCTGCTCCCAGTCGAATCGCCACTGTTGCGGCTCGTCGAACGCGCCCGCTTCCCGGATCCCGTCGGCGGCTTTGGTGAGCAGCGCCGAGTAGGGGTTCAGGCCCTGCATCGCCCGGTGGAAGATCGGTGAGTCGGGCAGCACTCGGCGGTAGACCGCGGCGAAGGCTTCGGCGAGGTCGGGCGGCGGCTGGCCGACGTTCCAGAACACGGCCAGGCGGCCGCCCGGCCGTAGCGCTTCGGCCGCTTTGGCGGCTCCGGTGACCGGGTGCACCCAGTGCCAGGTCTGCCCGGCGATGATCGCGTCGAATGCCCGGCCGGCGGGGTCCCAGGTTTCGAACGTGGCGACCTCGGCTTCGAGTCCGCGGCGGCGGGCGAATTCGGCCATTCGCGCGTCGGCGTCGACGCCGAGCACGCTGCAGCCGGCCGCTTGGAACTGGCGGGCGGCGATGCCGGTTCCGCAGCCGACGTCCAGGATGTCGGAGCCGGGGCTGGCGGCGAGGATCCGGTCCACCATGGCGTCGGGGTAGCGGGGCCGGGTCCGGTCGTAGCGTTCGGCGTCGGTGCCGAATGACTCGGCCATCTGCCGGGCTTGGTGAGGCTCGCGGTGGGGCTCCCCCGCCTTCGATATAGTGGGCATCCGCCCACCATAGTGGGCAACTGCCCATTCCTCAACGGGTGAAGGGAGGCCGCACAGTGCCGACAGGGGTGGTGCTCCGCGACGTACGCGAGCAGTTGTTCGACGCCGCCGACCGCGTCCTGCTGCGCGAGGGCCCGAGCGCGCTGACCAGCCGGGCGGTCACCACGGAGGCGGGCTGCGCGAAGGGCGTCCTGCACCGCCACTTCGACGACTTCGACCACTTCCTCGCCGAGTTCGTCCTCGACCGCGTCGACCGGATGGACGCCCAGGCCGCCGCGCTGGGCCGGGCCGCCGGAACCGGCACCGTCACCGGCAACCTCGCCACCGCCCTCACGGCCCTGTTCGGGTCGGTCGCCGTCGCGATCGTGGCCCTGGTCACCTTCCGCGACGAACTGCGTTCCCGGCTGCGCCGGACCTGGCCGGCCGGCGTCCCGGTCCTCACCGAAGCCGTCACCATGATCGCCTCCTACCTCACCGCCGAACGGAACCTGGGCCGCCTCACGGCGAACGCCGACATCGACACCCTCGCCCCCACCCTGATCGGCGCCGGCCACCTCCTGTTCGCCGACCGCACGGGCACCCCACCGGAGGCCGACGCCGTCGGCAAGATGGTGACCGCCGTCATCGCCGGCGTCCTACCGGAACCGCTGCCCTAAGAGCTATTGGGTCGCTGTGGCGGCTTCGAGGAGATACCTGAGGCGAGGGCGCGGACAACGTCGACCCGGCAGTCCCATGATTCGCCGGATCTATGGCCGGAACAGGAAACCCTGGGCGTTTGAAGTCGGGTTCGTCGATCCGGCGGCGTCGTTCACGCGCGGAAGGGTGTGACGGCGGTGACGGCCGAGACGGGGATCGGGCCGTAGATGTGGGGGAAGATTTCGTCGCTGCCGGGAGGGGTTTCGTGTTTGACGGGGCAGTTGAGGAGGTCTTCGCGGATGTGGAGGAGGAGTAGGGGTTCGGTTACGGCGGTGTAGTAGCGGGCGGCGACGGCTTCGGCTTGGGGGAGGTCGGTGGAGGCGTGGATGAAGCCTTCCTGGTCGAGGGTGCGGCCGAGGGTGGAGACGCGGTAGTGGCCGCTGGTCTGGGCGTGGGCCCAGTCGGAGGCGAGGGCGAGGTGGAGGATCACGGAGGGGACTTTAGCGTGAGGGCGTGCAGGGCCCGGGTGAGGGTGGCGCGGGCGGCGGTGATGGGGCGGGCTTCGACGGTGGTTTCGATCCACAGGCCGTTGAGCAGGGTGGCCAGGAAGCGGACGTCGGCGGGGGCGTGCGGGTGGCCGTCGCGGTGCAGGGCGGTGGTGAGGGCGGCGTCGCAGCCGTCGGTCCAGGTACGGGCGATGGCTTGCAGGGCGGGGTCGCGGCCGGCGTGGACGTACAGCTCCCAGAGGCCCAGCTGGCGGGCGCGGTCCTGGGTGAGGATGGCCGTGAGGCGGTCCGGGAGGGGGCCGGGGGCGTCGAGGATGGCGTGGAGGGCGGCGAGTTCGTGGCCGACCAGGCGGGTGAAGGCGTGCGCGACGAGGTCGTCGCGGGAGGCGAAGTAGTAGGTGGTGGCGGCGAGCGGGAGTCCGGCCCGGGCGGCGACGGCGCGGTGGGTGACGGCGGGGAAGCCGCCTTCTTCCAGGAGGGTGACGGCGGCGTCGAGGATGGCGTTGCGGCGGGCCTGGGCGCGTTTCTGGGGGGTTTTGGGGCCGGTCAATGGGATCCGGCGAGGTTGAGCAGGACGACGCCGCCGATGATGAGGACGATTCCGCCGGCTTTGGCGAGGTTCATGGATTCGCCGAGGAACAGGGTGCCGATGCCGGCGACGGCGGCGGTGCCGATGCCGGCCCAGACGGCGTAGGCGACGCCGACGGGCATCTGGAGTTTGAGTGCCCGCGACAGCAGGATGAAGGAGGCGACATAGCCGATGACGACCAGGACGCTCCAGCCCTTGTGGGCGAAGCCGTCGCTGAGTTTGAGCGCGGTGGTCGCCGTGACTTCGGTGACGATCGCGCAGGCCAGCAGGATCCACGCCATGAAAACTCCTCAAAACGGTACGCTTGTTCCAGTTTAGCGGACCGTGGGTGAGTGCCGGGTGCGCCAGGACGGCGCACCCGGTGGCGGGGGTCAGCGGAGGTTGGGGAGTTCGTCGCGGGTGACGACGTAGCTGTGGCCGTACACCTTGCGGAGGTGGTCGGCGGAGTTGCTGACGGTCAGGTGGTTGCCGTGCCAGGTGCCGAACAGGACCCAGCGGGCGCCGGTGGACTGGAGGCGGTCGGGGTCGGGGATCGGGCCGTTCTCGTGCAGGGCGATCGGGACGGTGGTGCCGACGATGGCGCGGGTGGCGTCGTACATGGCTTTCTGGGGGTCGTAGTTGCCGTCTCCGGCGTAGGTGTCGGCGCCGCCGATGTCGACGTACTGCTTGCCGGGGTAGAAGGCGCTCTGGGGTGAGCCGTTGTAGCCGTGCAGCCAGATGAGGTTGTTGAGGCCCTTGGTGTTGGTGAAGTAGTCGTACATGTACCGCCAGAGGCGGTTGTACTGGGCGCCGCCTTCCTTGCTCCACCAGAACCAGGCGCCGCCGGCTTCGTGGAAGGGCCGCCAGATGACGGCCGCGCCGGCGTTCTTGAGTTGCTGCAGGGCGGCGGCGCCGTCGAGGCGTTCCCGGAAGGAGGTGTTCTCGTAGTCGGGGCCGCCGATCCAGGTGGATTCCTGCTGGCCGGACAGGATGTGGTTGCCGTACTGGCTGTAGAGGTAGCAGAGCAGGCGGCGGGCCTGCGGGGTGGGGTTGACGGGCTGCACCGTGCACCCTCCCGGCGTCGGTGTGGGTGTCGGCGAGCGGGTCGGGGTGGGTGAGCTGGTCGGGGCGGATCCGGTGCAGGTGACGCCGTTCATGGCGAAGCTCGCCGGGACGGGGTTGGCGGTGGTCCAGCCGCCGTTGAAGCCGAAGGTGGCGGCGGCGCCGGTGGCCGGGTTCGCGTTGTACGGCAGGCTCGCCGCCGTGACCGCCGTCCCGCTCTGCGTGGGGGTGGCGTTCCACATCTGGGTGATGCTCTGCCCGGTCGCGAAGGTCCAGGTGAGGCGCCAGCCGGCGACGGGGTCGCCGAGGTTGGTGAGGGTGACGGCGGCGCCGAATCCGCCGGGCCACTGGTTGGTGACGGTGTAGCCGACCCCGCAGGCGACGGCGGCCGAGGCGGGGGCGGCCGGCAGGAGCGCGGCGGCCAGGGCGAGCAGGGCGGCGAACAACGCGCCGCTGGGTAACGCCCGTCGGATGAGCATGTGGTCGCTCCCGGGGTTGGTTGGACGGGGATGTCCGATTGTGACGTCACAATTCGCGGGCCCGGCAACCGTGGCGGGCGGGCGGTGGGTACGCCCTGCTCGCGGGCGGTACGGGGGTTGAAAGTTACAGCGGGCCGGTGGAGGCGCGGACGCGCAGGGCGGGCGGGAAGGTGAGGGTCCGGTGCCGGTGGCCGGGCTCCTCCTCGGCCAGCAGGAGGTCGGCGGCGGCCCGGCCGAGCTCGTATTTGGGGCGGGCGACGGTGGTGAGGGCCGGGGTGAGGCGGGCGGCGAACTGGAGGTCGTCGTAGCCGATCACGGAGACGTCGGCGGGGACGCGGACGCCGAGGCGGGTCAGGCCGTGGATGACGCCGAGGGCGGCCAGGTCGTTGAGGCAGATGATCGCGGTCGGCGGGTCGGGCCGCTCCAGCAGGCCCGGTACGGCGGCGTCGGCGGCCTCCATCACGGTGGGCGGCCCGAGGACGACGTCCAGCAGGTCGGCGGGATCGGCTCCGGCCTCGCGCAGCGCCTGGCGGAGCCCGTCCCGCCGCCGGTCGACGGGGGCGACGTCGACCCGGCCGCGCAGGAACGCCATCCGCCGGTGCCCGAGCGAGATCAGGTGCTCCCCCGTCATCCGCCCGCCCGCCACGTCGTCGACCATGACCGCGCACAGGTCCAGGTCCCCGGGCGGATGGTCGAGCAGGACCACCGGCGTGCCGCGCGTGCTGAGCCGGCGCAGGCGCCGCGTGCCGACCGGCGAGATGAGGATCCCGCGCACGCCCTGCTCCTCCAGCATGTCCAGCGCCCAGCTCTCCTTGTCGGGGCGCACATCGGTGCTGCAGGTCAGGGCGACGCAGCCGGCTTCGGCGAGGCGGTCCTCAATGCCGCGGTTGACCTCGGCGTAGAAGGGGTTGGCCAGGTCCAGGGAGACGACGCCGACGACCCGGCTGGGCACCCCGCGCAGCTGGCGGGCCGGTCCGGACCGGACGTATCCGACGGCGGCCATGGCGTCCCGGACCCGGCGGCGGGTGGTCTCGGTGACCAGCGCGGGGTGGTTGAGGACGTTGGCGACGGTGCTGACCGACACTCCGGCCACGCGCGCCACTTCCCGCATCCCCCGCCGCGCCGTGTCGTCCGCCACGGGATCACGATAGCCCGGGGCTCAGCTCAGGGCGGCCTGCTGGGAGGTGACCTCGAAGGTCGATGTCGGTGGCCACCTGCCGCCGCCGCACCCCGGGCGCGGGGTCTGGCCTGACCGTCGTGCCCGGATATCTGGCCTGGACGGTGGACGGCTGGCCGGGCGGGCGGCCCGCCGGGGCCGGGGCGGCCGAGTTGCGCCGGATGGCGGCGGAGCTGGTCGGCGGCTGGCATCCGGCGAGGCGGTGGCCGCCTCTCGCGATCACCCGTTCGCGCCCCGGCGGTGAGGAGGCCCGGGATGTGGGTCCCGGGCCGGGGTGGTCAGTAGATGAACATGTAGCCGTAGTTGCGGCGCAGGCAGGTCCAGTCCGGCCACCACTGGTCGCGGTCGACGGTCTGGCCGTAGGAGGTGCCGGTGATCCGGGTGTGGATGGTGCCGGTCGGGGTGGACGCGCATTTGATGCCGAGTCCCCAGCTGTTGAGCTTGTCGAGGTCGCCGCCGGCTTGGCGGAAGTCGTCGCAGACCCGCCAGATGTCCATGTACAGGTCGGTTTCGCCGGTGCCGCCGTCGGGGTCGCAGGTGACGGTGTAGGTGGTGCCCCAGTTCGGGGCGCCGATGGTGTAGTAGTGGATCAGCAGGTCGACCCGGGGGCCGGACGCGGTGGCCGTGGCGGGCACGGCGAGCAGGAGCATGGCTGTGGCGCACAGCCCGGCGGCGATTTTGCGGAACGTCATGGGGGTTGGTGTCCCTTCGAAGATCGGCCTCCGGGTTTAGGGGCGTTCCATCTGGTTCCATCCCGTTCCACCGGTTTTGCGGCCGGGCCGGTGGGGCGGAACGGGTGGCGGAGGGGGTCGAATGCGTGTTCTACTGATCTCTATGCCTTGGGACGCACTCCCCCTGCTCGACGACGGGGGCCCGCAGCGGCCGCGGATCGAGCGGCAGGCGGTCACCCGGGAGTTGGACGGCATCACCTGTTACGAGGTGGCGGCGCGGGTCGCGCTGGAGCGGGTGCCGGCGGCCGCGGAGCTGCCTTACGCGTGGGCGGCCAGCCCGTATCGGGGGTGCACGGCCGGGTGCCGGTATTGCGCGGCGCGGCGCGGGCACCGTTATCTGGGGCTGGACGCGGGCGGTGACTTCGATTCGCGGATCGTGGTGAAGACGAATCTGGCCGATCGGCTGCGGCGGGAGCTGGCCGGGCCGCGCTGGGCGGGTGAGGCGGTCGCGCTGGGGCTGACCGGGGACTGCTATCAGGGGGCCGAGGAGACCTACCGGCTGATGCCGCAGATCATCCGGGTGCTGGGCGAGGCGGGCAATCCGTTCACGGTGCTGACCAAGAGCCCGCTCATCCTGCGGGATGTGCCGGAGTTACGCGAGGCGGGCAAGCTCACCCAGGTGCGGGCGGCGGTGTCGGTCGGGTTCGTGGATGAGAAGATCCGGCGCGGGGTGGAGCCGGGCGCGGCCGGGGCGCAGCGGCGGCTGGAGGTGTGCGCGGCCCTCAACGAGGCGGGGGTGCCGTGTGAGGTGCTGATGGCGCCGATCCTGCCGCTGATCACCGATTCGGCCGATCATCTGCGGGCCACGGTCCGGCGGGCGGCCGAGGCGGGCGCGGTGGCGATCACCCCGGTGGTGCTGCGGCTGCCGGCGGGGGCGCGGGAGTGGTTCATGGTGTGGCTGGAGCGTGAGCATCCGGGCCTGGTCCCCCGCTACGCCGCCCTGTACGGCAAGTCGCCTGCCGCGCCGCCGGAGTACCGGGCCGGGATCGCCGCCCAGGTGCGCGAGCTGGCGGAGGTGTACGGGATCGGCCGTCAGGCCCGCCGCTGGAAGCGCCGCCGTTCCCCCGCCCGCCAGCTGTCGCTGGTATGAGCGGGGGTTTGCGAAGGGCTCTTACATCCCGCCCTGTACGGTTGAAGCATGTTCAACCGTAAGCCCATCGAAGAGCGCATCGCCGACCGGGTCGCCAAGCGCCCGCCGCTGAAGGAGGGCAAGCATTTCGAGCACAAGCCCGCCCTCATCGTCTTCCTGGTCGTGATCGGTCTGGTGCTGGTCAAATTCGTCGGGATGTTCGTGCTGATGCAGATGGGCGTGCACTAGGGCCTTAGGCCTCCAGGGCGCTGCCGCGCTTCCACTGCTTGTACGGCATCTGCCAGAAGCCCCAGCCGTTGTTCCACTCCAGTTCCCGGTCGGTGCCCACGATGGTCACCACGTCGCCGCGGTGGAAGTTGTCGTAGAACCATTTGGCCTGGGCGGGGCTGGCGTTGACGCAGCCGTGGCTGACGTTGGCGCGGCCCTGGGAGCCGACCGACCACGGGGCGGAGTGCACGTACTCGCCGCTGTTGGAGATGCGGACGGCGTGGTTGACGATCTCCTTGTAGTAGCCGGGATCGCCTTCCTTCTTGCCGGGCGAGATCATGGTCTCGGGGTTGTGCTTGGACATGGTCAGGTGCACGCCGCTGGTGGTGGTGAACTCGCGGGTGGTGGCCTTGCCGGCGCTGATCCGCATGGTCTGGACGACTTTGCCGTCCTTCTTGACGACCATCATGTGGGTCTTGGTGTTGACGGTGCTGACCAGGCGGGCGCCGATCTTGATGGTCTGGGTGAAGGCCTTGACGCCGTACATGCCGCCGCCGCCGGGGATGCCGGTGAGGTCGGCGGTGAAGACGACCTTCTGGTGGGCGGGCCAGTATTTGGCGGGCCGGTAGATGACCAGGCGGTCGCTGATCCACCGCCAGGAGCCCTCGGAGGGCTTCTCGGCCTCGATCGTGAGCGCGGCCTCGACGGCGGCCTTGTTGGTGACGGCCTGGTTGAAGGTGACCATGATCGGCATGCCGACGCCGACGGTTTCGCCCTTGATGCCGGGGGTCACGTCGGCGACGGCCAGTTCGACTTTGGGTTTGAGGGTGGTGAACTCGCTGGTCGCGGTGGTGGGGCCGCCTTCGCCGGTGGCCTTGGCCGACACCGTGTAGGTGGTGGCGGGCTTGAGCGGCTTCTTGGAGGTCCACTTGGTGCGGGCGGCGTCGTATTCGCCTTCGACGGGTTCGCCGAGTGCTTCGACCATGACCTCGTCCAGGGCGCCGCCTTCTGCGGTGACCACGACGTTCTTGTCGGGCCTGACCCGGCTGGTGCCCTCGGCGGGGCTGATCGAGATGGCGGGGGCGGGGATCGCCGGTTTCTCGGGCGCCTGGGTGCTGCCTCCGCCGAGCAGGCCGCCGCCGCCGGATCCGCTGCTGCATGCGGAAAGCAGCACCGACATCGTCACGGCGATCATGGCGATTACGGCGGCCGGCCGGTTACGGTGCCTGTAGCTGTTCAGCACAACCTCTCCCCACGGTGGCAAAGTCCACCCAAAGACACTATTAGGGCCAGCCGCAGGTGTCCGCATCTTTCTGGAGAGTTAGCTCACATTTTGGTAGCGAAACCGGGTCAAAGCGGGGGCCTAGAGAGTAAAGTCCGCGCCCGCCGATTTGATTCCCGGTTTACCCAAGGCGGGCCGACATTTCGGTCCGTACCGAACCGATGGCCGCGCATGATGGGGGTATGAGCCCGAACCCGGACGAGCACCCGCAGGTCAGGCCGCTGGCCCGGCTGGCGCGGCTGCTCGCCGACGACACCAGGGCGGCGTTCTGCCTGGCGCTGCTGGACGGGCGGGCCTGGACGGCCGGGGAGCTGGCCCGGCACGCCGGGGTGGCGCCCTCCACGGCGAGTGAGCACCTGTCGCGGCTGGTGGCCGGCGGCGTGCTGGCCGAGGAACGGCAGGGCCGGCACCGGTACGTGCGGCTGGCCGGGCCGCGGATCGCCCAGCTGATCGAGGACCTGAGCGCGGACGCGCCGCCGCCGAGCCCGGCAGGGCTGCGCGCGGTGTCGGCGGCGCGGGCCATGACGCACGCCCGTACCTGCTACGACCATCTGGCCGGGCGGCTGGGGGTGGCGATCGCCGACGCGCTGACCGCGCGCGGGCTGCTGGTGCACGCGCCCGGGTTCGCCTTCACCGACGCGGGCCGGGACTGGCTCACCGGCCTGGTCGGCGTGCTGCCGGCGGCGCGGCGCCCGCTGGCCCGGCCGTGCCTGGACTGGACCGAGCGCCGCCACCATCTGGCGGGGACGGCGGGGGCGGCGCTGTGCCGCCACAGCCTGGAGCGCGGCTGGGTGAGGCCGATCGGCGGCGGCCGCGCGTTGAAGATCACTCCGGTGGGGGTGGCGGCGCTGCGTGAGCTGCTGGGGGTGGAGCTCACAGATCCAGGCGGTGGGTGAGCCCGGTGTGGCGGCGGCCCGCGCCCCGGGTCCGTACGGCCTGGCCGAGCGCGCGCCGGGAGCCGACGATGACGACCAGGCGTTTGGCCCGGGTGATGGCGGTGTAGAGCAGGTTGCGCTGCAGCATCATCCAGGCGCTGGTGGCCAGCGGGATGACCACGGCCGGGTATTCGCTGCCTTGGGAGCGGTGGATGGAGACGGCGTAGGCGTGCGCGAGTTCGTCGAGTTCGTCGAAGGAGTAGTCGACGCTCTCGTCCTCGTCGGTGAGCACGGTGAGCCGGTTCTCCTCGGGGGTGATGCCGGTGACGACGCCGACGGTGCCGTTGAAGACCCCGGCCGCGCCCTTGTCGTAGTTGTTGCGCAGCTGGGTGACCTTGTCGCCGATCCGGAAGACGCGCCCGCCGTAGCGGCGTTCCGGCAGGCCGTCGCGGGCCGGGGTGAGGGCGTCCTGCAGGGCCAGGTTGAGGGCGCCGGCGCCGGCCGCGCCGCGGTGCATGGGGGCCAGCACCTGGACGTCGCGGCGCGGGTCCAGGCCGAATTTGGCGGGGATGCGGCGGGCGGCCACGTCGACGGTGAGGGCGGCGATCTCCTCGGGTTCCTCGCAGGCGAACAGGAAGAAGTCGGAGAAGTCGCGGACCAGTGGGGACTGGCCGTTGTTGACGCGGTGGGCGTTGACCACGACGCCGGACTCCTGGGCCTGGCGGAAGATCTGGGTGAGCCGGACCCGGGGGATGCCGGGCGCGGCCAGCAGGTCGCGCAGGACCTCGCCGGCGCCGACCGAGGGGAGCTGGTCGACGTCGCCGACGAACAGCAGGTGCGCGCCGGGGGCGACGGCCTTGGCGAGTTTGTTGGCCAGCAGCAGGTCCAGCATGGAGGCCTCGTCGACGACGACCAGGTCGGCGTCCAGGGGGTTGTCGCGGTCGAAGGTGGCCTCGCCGCCGGGGCGCAGCTGGAGCAGCCGGTGCACGGTGGTGGCCTCGTGGCCGGTCAGTTCGGCCAGGCGTTTGGCGGCGCGGCCGGTGGGGGCGGCCAGGATGACCTTGGCGCGTTTGGCGCGGGCCAGTTCGACGATGGAGCGGACGGTGAAGCTTTTGCCGCAGCCGGGGCCGCCGGTCAGGACGGCGACCTTCTCGGTGAGCGCCAGCCGTACCGCCTGGTCCTGCTCGGCGGCCAGGGCGGCGCCGGTGCGGGTTTTGAGCCAGGTCAGGGCGGTGGGCCAGTCGACGTCGGCGAAGGCGCGGAGGCGGTCGCCGGAGGTGGTGAGCAGGCCGCGCAGGGTGGCGGTGAGGGACTGCTCGGCGCGGTGGAAGGGCACCAGGTAGACGGCGGGGACGGTGGCGTCGCCGGCGGGGACGTCCTCGCGGATGACGCCTTCGGCGGCGGCGAGCTCTTCCAGGCAGGTGGTGACCAGGTCGGCGGGGACGTCGAGGATTTTGACGGCGTCGGCGGCGAGGTTGGGGGCGGGCAGGAAGCAGTGGCCGTCGTCGGCGGCCTGGGACAGGGTGTAGCGCAGGCCGGCTTTGACGCGCTGCGGGCTGTCGTGCGGGATGCCGACGGCCTGGGCGATGGTGTCGGCGGTCTTGAAGCCGATCCCCCACACCTCGTCGGCCAGCCGGTACGGCTCGGCGCGGACCACGTCGATGGACTGGTCGCCGTACTGCTTGAAGATGCGGACGGCGATGGAGGTGGAGACGCCGACGCCCTGCAGGAAGATCATCACCTCTTTGATGATCTTCTGTTCCTCCCAGGCGGCGCCGATCATCTTGGTGCGTTTGGGGCCCAGGCCCGGCACCTCGACCAGGCGGCCCGGCTCCTCCTCGATGACGCGCAGGGTGTCGGCGCCGAAGTGGCCGACGATGCGCTCGGCCATCTTGGGGCCGATGCCCTTGATCAGGCCGGAGCCGAGGTAGCGCTGGATGCCCTGGACGGTGGCGGGCAGCACGGTGGTGTAGGACCACACCTCGAATTGCTTGCCGTAGCGCGGGTGGGAGGTCCAGCGGCCGGTCAGGCGCAGTGACTCCCCCGGCTGCGCGCCGAGCAGCGGCCCGACCACGGTCAGCAGCTCGGCCCCGGAACGCTCGGTGGCGACCCGCGCGATGGTGTAGCCGGTCTCCTCGTTGGCGTAGGTGATCCGCTCCAGCACCGCGTCGAGGCTGGCACCCTCCACCGATTCTCCCTTCGCACGGTGCGCACGAGCGTAGCGGTTTCTTCGTGATCGCTGGCGGCGGCGGGCCGCGGGGGTGTACGACGGAGGCACCAACCGACGGGGAGTCGATCATGAGTGTGAAAGTGGCCATCGAGAAGGTCCGGCGGCCGGGCCTGACGGCCGGGCGGGTGCGGGAGCTCGCGCAGGGCAACGCCGAGGTGCGGGGGCATTTGGACCAGGTGGAGGACCTGATCGTGCACGACGCGGCCGCGCTCGGCCACGACCCGGGGCCGGGCGCGGCGTTCCGGGCGCACGTCTTCGACCCGCACGGCAACCGCGCCGTGGAGATCCGCGGCACTCTGGACCGGCTGGAGGAGGTCGAGGTGCGGCCCAGCGCCGTCCGCCCCCGCCCCCAGCCGGGCGAACTGGCCGCCGCGGCGGAGATCCTGCGCGGCGACCCGCGCTTCCCGGCGGGCGAGGACGTGGTGATCTACCAGCCGATGCCGCCCCTGGCCGACCTGGAACGCCCCGACGGCACCCAGGTCCGGCGGCCCACCCTGGGCGTCTACAACCCGGCGGGCGGGCCGCGTCACCAGATCGTCGCCGTCGACCTGGCCGCCCACGAGGTCGACTGGCGCCCGCACGAGGTGGCCGCCCACACCGACGACGACTGCGAGAAGCACCTGCCGGAGGGGATCGGGTCGCTGACCGACCAGGGCGGCCCCGACCAGGTCCGCGTCAAGGTCGTCCGCGACGGCGTCGAACTGTGGGACCTGGTGGTGGTCCGGCCGCGCGCCTCCCAGCCCGCCCCCGACGGCGCCGGCGTCGAACTCCTCAACGTCCGCTACCGCGGCAAACTGGTGCTGCGGCAGGCGCACATGCCGGTCCTGAACGTCCTGTACGGCGACGGCGAGACCAACTTCCGCGACTGGGCCAACGAGGAGACCGTCTTCAAGGCCACCGGCAGCGACCCGGCCGGCTGGGGCTGGCGGCTGTGCACCTCGCCGCCGCAGACCATCCTGGAACGCCCCGAGGACGACCGCGGCAACTTCCAGGGCGTCGCCCTCCACCACGACGGCGAGGAGTTACGCATCGTCAGCGAGTTACAGGCCGGCTGGTACCGGTACGTGTCGGACTGGCGGCTGGCCGACGACGGCACCATCCGGCCCCGGTTCGGGTTCGCCGGCACCAAGGACCCGATGACCTGCAACCGCCACCAGCACCACGCCTACTGGCGGCTCGACTTCGACCTGGACGGCGCCGGCGCCGACAGCGTGCAGCAGCTGCAGGACGGCGGCGGCATCATCCTGGACAGCGTCCCGATCGTCCGGGAGACCTCGCGCCGGCGGCGCGGCTCCATCAAGGGCTGGCAGGTGGTGGACAAGCGGACCAGACGCGGTTACCAGATCTGGCCCGGCGACCACGACGCCAGCGCCGACGCCTACGGGGTCGCCGACGCCTGGTTCCTGCGCCACCGCGCCACCGAACTGCACGACGGCGGCCACATGGGCCGCCCCTCCGACAGCAAGACCCACCTCAACAAGTTCCTGGACGGGGAGAACATCGACGGCGCCAACCTGGTCGTCTGGTACGCCGGTCATTTCCTGCACGACCAGGCCGCGCCCGAACCCCACCAGGGACACATCGTGGGCCCCGACCTGATCCCGGTCGCGGAGGACTAGCCTGTCGCCCATGGTTCTCCAAAGCACGGCCCGCGCCCTGCTCGGCCGGCTGGCCGCCGAGCAGGCGGAGGCCCGGGTTCCCTCGCTGGTCGCGGCCCTGGTGCGGGGCGGCGAGACGGTGTGGTTCGGGGCGCGCGGCCGGGTCGGCGAGGCCGCCCCGACCGCGCTGACCCGGTACCGGCTGGGGTCGATCACCAAGAGCATGGTGGCGGTGCTGGTGATGCGGCTGCGCGAGGAGGGCGAGCTGGACATGCTCGACCCGCTGGACAAACATCTGCCCGGCACGCCGGTCGGTGACCTGACCATCGCCCAGCTGCTGTCCCACACCGGCGGCCTCACCGCCGAACCGCCCGGCTCCTGGTGGGAGCGCACCCCCGGCGCGCCCGCCGCCGGCCTGCTCGGCGACCTCGGCCCCGAGATCGCGCGGCACCGCCCGGGGCGGCGATTTCACTACTCCAATCTCGGGTACGGGCTGCTGGGCGAGCTGGTGGCCCGCAAGCGCGGGGTCGGGTGGGCGCGGGCGGTCCGCGAGGAGATCCTGGAGCCGCTGGGGATGGGCGCGGTGACCGAGCGGGCCGAGCCGCCGTGCGCGCGCGGGTTCGCCGTGCATCCGTGGGCGGACGTGCTGCTGCCCGAACCGGAGCACGACGCGGGGGCGATGGCCCCGGCCGGGCAGCTGTGGAGCGGCGCCGCCGACCTGGCCCGCTGGGCTGGCTTCCTGGCCGGCGACGGGAGCGGCGTTCTGCGGGCGGCGACGCTGGCGGAGATGCGCGAACCGGCCGCGGTCGAGGACGGCCCGTCGTGGGAGCGCGGCTACGGCCTGGGCCTGCAGCTGGCCCGCCACGGCGGCCGCATGCTGGCCGGGCACACCGGATCCATGCCCGGCTTCCTGGCCACGGTGTGGACCGACCCGGCCGACGGGGTCGGCGTGCTGTTCATGGGCAACACCACCTCGGGGATCCGGGGGCGGCTGACCCACGACCTGCTGGACATCCTGGACGAGCACGAGCCGCCGCTCCCCGCCGAGTGGGTTCCCGCGCCCGCCGACGAGGATCTGCTGGCTCTGACCGGCCCTTGGTACTGGGGGCCGGCCGCCTACGCGCTGCGGTTACTCCCCGGGCGCGGGCTGTCCCTCACCCCGCTCGGCGGCCTCGGCCGCGCCTCCCGGTTCGTCCCGCAGGCCGACGGGACCTGGCTCGGCCTGGACGGGTACTACGCCGGTGAGACTCTGCGGGTGGAATCTCATCCCGGGGGTGTGCATATTTCCCTCAACACTTTCATCTTCACCCGCGAACCCTACGATTCGTCTGCCCCGATTCCTGGAGGTGTGGACCCCGATGGGTGGCGATGACCGTTTGTGTTTGGTCGAACCCGCAGCGCGACGACCTTAGGTTTGGGAACGCCGAAATCCCCTACCAAGGAGGCCGATGTGCTCACCCTCGAAGACCGCGTGACCACCCTCGAAGTGGAGGTACGGAAATTGCATGAGAAGCAGCTGCCGAGGGAGGCGGCGCAGACCCGCGCCATCGCCGAAGACGCGCAGAAGAGCGCCGCAGCCGCACATGCCACGCCGAACGAGGTACACGCGCAGCTGAACGCGTTCCGCAAAGACATAATGATCGAGTTCGGCAAGGTTCACGCCGTTCTGGCCACGCATACGCGCAAACTCGACAAGGTCGACAGCAGGCTCTCGGCACACGACCAGCGGTTCGACCGCATCGAACATACGCTCAAGGAACACGACCAGCGGTTCGACCGCATCGAACATACGCTGAAGGAGCATGGCGAGCAGTTCGACAGCCTTACCGGCCGCCTCAAACGGGTTGAGGATGGCCAGGTCGAGGCCAACAAGATGCTGCAGACGATCCTTCAGGTGCTCCAGGCCAAGTGAGCGAAGGCTAGTCGGCGCGGTTGAAAATCGCTGTCCCGCCACCCGCCTGGCGGGACAGAATTCCCCGCATGACTTCTCAGACCGCACGGATCGCCCTGGTCGGCGATCGATCGCCGGATGTTCTGGCGCATACCCGTATTCCCGCGATTCTGGACGCGCTTCGCGACAAGGACGGTGTCACGCTCGACGCGCACTGGGTGCCCACTCCCGAGGCGCGTGAGCTGGATGGGTTCGACGGGGTGTGGATGCTGCCGGGGAGTCCGTACCGGAGTGAGGAAGGGGCGCTGGCGGCGGCGCGGTGGGCGCGGACGGCGCGGGTGCCGCTGCTGGGGACGTGCGGGGGGTTCCAGCACGCGGTGATGGAGTTCGCGCAGGGGGTGTGCGGGCTGGTCGCGCGGCATGCGGAGACGGCGCCGGACGCGGCGGAGGTGGTCATTCAGGCGCTGGCCTGCTCGCTGGCGGGGCAGGAGGGGCGGGTTCATCTGGCGCCGGGTTCGCGGGTGGCGTCGATCATGGGGGAAGGGCCGGCGACGGTCCGGTACAACTGCTCGTACGGGATCAATCCGGGCCATCGGGCCACCCTGGAAGAGCATGGTCTGCGCTTTACCGGCCACGACGATCAAGGCGAGATCCGGGTGGCCGAAATCAATGATCATCCGTTCTTCCTGATCACCCTGTTTCAGCCGGAATTGTCCGAAGAACTCCCGCATCCCGTCATCCGGGCCTTCGCCGCCGCGGCCACCACGCGAGAGCGATGACAACCCCCGAATCCTATGACCGCCAACATGTCATCACTTGTCGGTATTTGACCCTTTTGGGTGATTCGTCTACCTTCGATGGAGTCCGGGGCACCTGGACGTCAAACAAGTCAAGCGTGCCCCATCACAAATCGAACGCCGTCCCGCCCCTGGGACGGCCCGACCGTCGAGTCCGCTCACGCGGAGCCGGGGAACCACCGAGGACCGGGATCTCTCTCCCGACACGAAAGCACCAACTCCCAGTCCTCACGGGGTGAATCGGCCTGTCACCGCAGGCCGTAGGGCGACTTCCACGCCCGAATCCGTCAGCTAACCCGGTAGGCGGCATGGAAGCAAGGGAGCAAGACCCCACATGCGAGCCCCCAATTCTCACGTGCGCGTCGCCCTGGTCACCACCCTCATCGCCGGCGCCGCGCTCACCGGAAGCACGGCGGCGGCCGGCATCGCCCGCGCCGAAGCCCACCCGGAAGGCGTCACCTCCGCGGCGGGCGCGCCCGCCGACTTCCACCCGGACGCCAGCCCGCTGCTCAAGATCGCGCAGCGGCTGCCCAAGGTCCGCGCCGACCAGGTGCTGAAGCTGGCCGAGAGCCAGGTCGGCGTCAGCGAGAACCACCGCGGCGGCGGCACCCCGTACCACCACTGGTACATGAACACCCCGCGCGCCAAGGAGACCCTGGCCCGCGACGGCGGCGCCACGGTCCGCGAGTACGGCAACGCCGCCTGGTGCGACATGTTCGTGTCCTGGGTCGGCGACCGGCTCGGCATCCGCCCCACCATGGGCTGGGACGCCTACACCGTCTCGCACGCCGACTGGTTCAAGAGCAACAAGCGCTGGGGCACCCAGCCAACCCCGGGCGCGGTCGTCTTCTTCGGCTGGAACGGCGGCAAGGACCTCCACAACATCGACCACGTCGGCTTCGTCATCAAGGACAACGGCGACGGCACCATCAAGACCGTCGAGGGCAACACCGGCGGCGGCAAGGTCGAGATCCGCACCCGCCCCACCGCCGAAGTCGTCGGCTACGGCTACCCGGTCTACGCGACCTGACCCCAGAGCCGGCTGCCCGGCCGGAAGGGAAACGCTGCGCCCGCGGACCCCACCCCATATCAGGCAATCCCCCTTGCGGGTATGGCGGCCGTCCGACGGCCGGGCAGCTACGCACGGCCCCGCGCGGGAAACCCCCCGTCCGCGCGGGGCCGTGAACGGATCGGGCCGCTCGCGGAAGTGGAACTGGCCGGGCGCCGCCCCCGCGAGGCCGGGTCGTGGTTGGAGCTACCCGAGCCAGGCCGCCCACGCGGCCCGCGCGTCGCTCTCGGCCGGTACGCCGGTGAAGCAGTGCTGCTGGGCGACGATCACGTTGCGGTGGCCGTGGATCAGCGCGTACATGGAGGAGGCGGTGACCACGCCGAAGAAGCCGTGCGCGGCGAACAGCACCGAGCCGGGCTCGGCGGGCAGGCCGGCCACCGACAGCAGGACTGGGCGGCCGGGCGTGACCGGGCCGTTGACGCCGAACGCGGCCGAGAAGCGCGCCCACGCGGCGTCGCGCGAGTCGATCACGGGACCGGCGGCGAAGATGTCGTAGACGGAGGTGCGGCCCGGGAAACAGCGCAGGTAGGCGGCGAGTTTGCGCAGATACATGCCGTCGCCGACGCTCAGCGCCGCGTACTCCGACTCCCAGTCCCCGCCCAGGATGCCGCTGTGCGCCAGCCGCAGCACCGTGGTGCCGCCCGAGCGGCCCTCCAGCAGGTATTCGAAGGCCATGAACGTGCCGTCGGCGTGCTCGGAGCGGAGGCCGAAGCGGAGGCCGGGTTCCCACGCGGTGACGGTGGATTCGTCGGTGAAGCCGAGGATGGTCTGCCGTCCGGCGCCGCCCTCGCGGGGTTCGACCTCGTTGCGGCCCATGAACCAGGAGTCGATTCCGGGGCCGGTGGCGATGGCCGCCCACACCTGGCCGGGTGTGGCGTCCAGGGCGATCTCCTCGCGCACCTCGAATTCTCGCGCCATATCTTCAGCGTAGTTCCACCAGGCGGGTCAGCTCGTCGAGAGGTAATTCGCTCAGGGCCGCCTCCCCGGCGGAGAGCACCGCCTCGGCCAGGGCGCGTTTGCCGGCCAGCAGGTCGGCGATGCGGTCCTCGACGGTGCCTTCGGCGATGAGGCGGTGCACCTGGACGGGGCGGGTCTGCCCGATCCGGTGTGCCCGGTCGGTGGCCTGCTCCTCCACGGCCGGGTTCCACCAGCGGTCGAAATGCACGACGTGGTCGGCGCGGGTGAGGTTCAGGCCGGTCCCGGCGGCTTTGAGGGAGAGCAGGAACACCGGGACCTCGCCGTCCTGGAAGCGGCGGACGAGTTCCTCGCGCCGCGCGACCGGGGTGCCGCCGTGCAGCAGCTGGGTGGGCAGGCCGCGGGCGGCGAGGTGGCGTTCCAGCAGGCGGGCCATGGTGACGTACTGGGTGAAGACCAGGGCGGCGCCGTCCTCGGCCACGATCGTGTCCAGCAGTTCGTCCAGGAGTTCGAGTTTGCCGGAGCGGCCGGTGAGGCGGCCGTGCGGCTCCTTCAGGTACTGGGCGGGGTGGTTGCAGATCTGTTTGAGGCCGGTCAGGAGTTTCACCACCAGGCCGCGCCTGGCCATGCCGTCCGCTTCGGCGATCTTGGCCAGGGTTTCGCGGACCACGGCGGCGTAGAGGGCGGCCTGCTCGCGGGTGAGGGGCGCCGGCTGGTCGGTCTCGGTCTTGGGCGGCAGTTCGGGGACGATGCCGGGGTCGGATTTGCGGCGGCGCAGCAGGAACGGCCGCACCAGCGCGGCCAGCCGGTCGGCCACGACGGGGTCCTTGTCGGACTCGATCGGGCGGACCCAGCGGGCCCGGAAGCCGCCGACGGTGCCGAGCAGGCCGGGGGTGGTCCAGTCCAGGATCGCCCACAGGTCGGTGAGGGTGTTCTCGACGGGGGTGCCGGTCAGGGCGACCCGCGCCGCGGCCGGGATGGTGCGCAGCGCGCGGGCGGTGCCGGAGCGGGGGTTCTTGACGTGCTGGGCCTCGTCGGCGACGACCAGATCCCAGCCGGTCCCGGCGAGCTCGGCCGCGTCCAGGCGCATCGTCCCGTAGGTGGTGAGCACGAACCCGCCGCTCACCCCGGCCAGGGTACGGGCGGGGCCGTGGTGGCGGCGCACCGCGGCGCCGGGGGCGAACCTGCGGATCTCGCGCTCCCAGTTGCCCAGCAGCGAGGCCGGGCAGACCACCAGCGTGGGGCCGCCGCCCCGGTGCAGGTGCAGGGCGATGAGGGTGACGGTCTTGCCCAGGCCCATGTCGTCGGCCAGGCAGCCGCCGAGCCCGAGCGCGGTGAGGGCGGCCAGCCAGCGCAGGCCGCGCAGCTGGTAGTCGCGCAGGGTCGCGGTCAGGCCGGGCGGCGCGCCGATCGGTTCCGCGGCCTGGGGTTCGGTGAGGCGGCGGCGCAGGGTCTCCAGCCAGGGAGTGGCGGCGATTTCGACCTGTTCGCCGTCGATGTCGGCGGTGCCGGCCAGGGCCAGCGCGAGCGCGGCGATCGGGGTGAGGGATTTGAGGGTGCGGTTGCGGAGCCGGGCGGTGGCGGCGGCGTCCAGCAGGACCCACTGGTCGCGCAGGCGGACCAGCGGTCGGTGGGATTCGGCCAGCAGGTCCATCTCGGCTTCGGTGAGGGGGTCGCCGCCCAGGGCCAGCTGCCAGTCGAAGCGGAGCAGGCCGCCGCCGGAGAACAGGGTGCGCGGGTCGCCGGGCGGGTCGCCGGTGCCGATGACGGCGCGGACGGTCAGCGACCGGGCGGCGGGCGCGATCGGCGCGCCGATCCCCTCGCCGAGGCCGGAGCCGTTACCGGTAATGGCGGGGCCGGCGCCGGGGCGGGCGGCGTGCATGGCGGCGGCGGTGCGCGGCATGCCGTCGGCGACCGCGTCCAGGAACGCCCGGACCAGGCCGTCGGCGTCCGGATCGGCGAGGCCGGCGGCCAGTTCCTCGACGCGTTCGACGTCCAGGCCGGTCAGCGGTCCGGCCCGCCAGGACTCGCCCGCGGCGGGCAGGATCCGGCCGCGGGCCACCAGTTGCAGCGCCACCACCACGGCCGACCCCCAGAACGCGGCCGAGGGATGCGCGCCGGGTTCGCGGCGGGCCAGGCTGAGCAGCGGCATCGCCTCCGCGACCGGCATCCGCACCACCGGGCCGTCCAGGCCGGGCGCCGGGTGGAAGGCGATCTGGCCGGCCCGGGGCGGGTCGGCCGGTTCGAAGACGGTCGCGCCGCGCACCAGGGCGACCCGATCGGGGTTTCGTGCCACGCTGGGAATCCCCTCTCGCGCCGTGTCCCGACACGCTATCGGCGGGTCAGCCGCCCAGCCGCCGGAAAGCCCGGATCGAGAGCGGAAAGAACACCGCCACGATCAGCGCCGGCCAGGCCACGGCCAGCGTGATCGCGTGCTGGGCCGCCCAGGAGTCGCCGCCCCAGCCGGGGTTGCCGAACAGTTCCCTGGCCGCGGCCGCGGTGGCCGACAGCGGGTTCCATTCGGCGATCGCGCCCAGCCAGCCGGGCATGGTCGCGGGCGAGACCAGCGCGCTGGACAGGAACCCGACCGGCCACACCAGGATCTGCACCGCCACCAGCGCGTCGGGGCTGCCGACGACCAGGCCGAGCCAGATGCCCAGCCACAGCAGCGCGAACCGCAGCAGCAGCAACAGCCCGATCGCCAGCGCCGCCCGGCCGGGCCCGGCCTCGGCCCGCCAGCCGACGGCCAGGCCGACGCCGACCAGCACGGCCAGGCCGAGCGCCGAGTTGAGCAGGTCGGCGGCGGCCCGGCCGGTCACCACGGCCGAGGAGGCCATCGGCAGCGACCGGAACCGGTCGGTCACCCCGCGCGCGGCGTCGGCGCTGACCGCGGCGAAGGTCGTCTCGATGCCGAAGACCATGGTCAGCGCGAACATGCCCGGCATCAGGAACTCGCGGTAGCCGCCGCCGCCAGGGACGGTCATGCCGCCGCCGAACAGGTAGCCGAACATGAGCACGATCAGGACCGGGAACAGCAGCCCGGCGAGGATCTGGGCGGGCTGGTTGGCCCAGTGCGTCAGGTCGCGGCGGGTGATCGTCCAGCCGTCTGCGATCGCCCATCTCATCGGGCCGCCTCCGTCAGTCGCAGGAATACCTCGTCCAGGGTGGGGCGGCGCACGCCGATGTCCTCGGCCGCGATGGCGGCCTCCTGCAGGCCGCGCACGGCCCGGGTCAGCGCCGCCACCCGGTCGGGGGCGGGCGCGCTGACCCGGCGGGCGTCCGGTTCGACGTGCGCGTACGGGCCGAGCAGCGCGGCCACCGCGGGCAGGTCGTCTGCCGAGGCGGTGACCACCTCGATCCGGTCGCCGCCGATGGTGGCCTTGAGTTCGGCGGGGGTGCCGGCCGCGACCAGGCGGCCGGCGTCGATGATCGAGACCCGGTCGGCGAGCCGGTCGGCCTCCTCCAGGTACTGGGTGGTGAGCAGGACGGTGGCGCCCTGCCCGGCCAGGTCGCGGATGGCCGACCAGACCTGGTCGCGGCTGCGCGGGTCCAGGCCGGTGGTCGGCTCGTCCAGGAACAGCACCGGCGGGGAGAGGATCAGGCCGGCGGCCAGGTCCAGGCGGCGGCGCATGCCGCCGGAGTAGTCCTTGACGGCTTTGCCTGCGGTGCCGTCCAGGCCGAAGCGGGTCAGCAGGTCGCCGGCGCGGGCGGCGGCCAGGCGCGGGGCCAGGTGGGAGAGGCGGGCGAACATGTCGAGGTTCTGGCGGCCGGTGAGGAGTTCGTCGACGGCGGCGTGCTGGCCGACCAGGCCGATGTGGCGGCGCACGTCGGCGGCTTGCCGTACCACGTCGAAGCCGGCGACGCGGGCCTGGCCGGTGTCGGGGCGCAGCAGGGTGGTCAGGACGCGGACCAGGGTGGTTTTGCCGGCGCCGTTGGGGCCGAGCAGGCCGTGCACCTGGCCTTGCGGGATGTCCAGGTCGAGGGAGTGCAGGGCCGGGGCGTCGCCGAAGCGTTTGCCCAGACCGCTCACGCTAATCATGTCGTACACCGTACCGTACGGCATACGGTCAAGCGTACGGGTAGGCTGACCGGCACCATGACGACCGAATACAGCGGCCAGGGCGACCCGGCCCGCAGCCTGGCGCTGCTGTGGCGCACCCCCGGCAAGGGCAGCACGTCCAGGGCGTCCAGGAAGGGCCGGCCCGAGCTGAGCGTGGACCTGATCGTGCGGGCCGCCATCGAGGCCGGCGACGCCGACGGGCTGGCCGCGCTGTCGATGCGGCGGGTGGCCGAACGGCTCGGCGTCGGCACCATGTCGCTGTACACCTACGTGCCGGGCAAGGCCGAACTGATCGACGTCATGCTGGACACCGTGTTCGGCGACCTCTACACCGCCGGTCCCGCCGGCGGCTGGCGGGACCGGCTGGAGTCGATCGCGCGCCAGCAGTGGGCGCTCTACCAGCGCCACCCGTGGATCCTGCAGGTCGCCACCAGCCGGCCGCCGCTGGGCCCGAACGCGATGGCCAAGTACGAGTTCGAGCTGGCCGCCGTCGACGGCATCGGCCTGACCGACCTGGAGATGGACTCCATCGTCACGCTGGTGTCCGGGTACGTGCACGGCGCGGCCCGCGGCGCGATGGAGGCCTCCCGCGCGCCGCAGGAGACCGGCATGACCGACGAGCAGTGGTGGCAGACCTACGGGCCGCTGCTGAACACGCTGGTCGACCACACCCGGTTCCCGATCGCCGCCCGGGTCGGCACCGCGGCCGGGGAGGCGCACGGCGGGGCGTACAACCCGGATCACGCCTTCGAGTTCGGGCTGGCCCGGGTGCTGGACGGGATCGAGAAGCTGATCGCCGGCCGGGGCTGACCGCCGGAAACTGTCGGTGGCTGGCGCTAGCGTGTGGGCCCGACGTTAAAGGCAGAGGAGACCTCCTTGAGCACCGCTCTTGACCATCACGCCGGCCAGCTGGGCGACACGGACGGCCATGCGGACTGCATCCGGATCGTGGGCGCGCGGGAACACAACCTGAAGGACGTGTCCCTGTGCATCCCGAAGAACCACATCACGGTGTTCACCGGAGTGTCGGGGTCGGGGAAGTCCTCCATCGTGTTCGACACGGTGGCGGTGGAGGCGCAGCGGCAGCTGACCTCGACGTTCTCGTGGTTCATCCGCAACCAGATGCCGAAATACGAGCGGCCGCACGCGGACGCGATCGAGAACCTGACCACGCCGGTGATCGTCGACCAGAAGCCGGTCGGCGGCAACGCCCGCTCGACCATGGGCACGATGACCGACATCCTGCCGATGATCCGGGCCCTGTTCGCCCGGCACGGCTCCCCCACCGACGGCCTGGTCTCCCTGTACTCCTTCAACGACCCGCAGGGCATGTGCCCGGAATGCGATGGCCTGGGGCGCACGGTCCGGGCCGATCTGGACCGCATGCTCGACCGGTCCAAGTCGATCAACGAGGGGGCCATCCTGCTGCCCGCCTACAAGGTCGGCAGCATGGAATGGCAGATGTTCGGCAAGTATGACCAGCTCGACCCGGACAAGCCCCTGGAGAAGTACAGCGAGGAGGAGTGGCAGACCTTCCTGCACGGGTCCGGTGGCAAGGTCGAACTGGTCATGAAGAACGGCACGTACAAGGCCAACTACGAGGGGCTGTACGACCGGTTCACCCGGCTGGCCGTCAAACGGGACATGAGCGCGGTCAGCGACCGCACCAGGGACTCGATCGAGCCGTTCCTGACCGAGGGCGTCTGCCCGGCCTGTCGGGGCGACCGGCTGAGCCCGAAGGCGCTGGCCACGCTGATCGACGGCAGGACCATCGCCGACTGGGCGCGGATGCAGGTCAGCGACCTGATCGAGGTGCTGGCGGCGGTCGGGGACCCGGTGGCCGCGCCGATCGCCGCCGCGGCCAGAACGGCGCTGGAGCGGGTCGCCGACATCGGGCTCGGCTATCTGAGCCTGGACCGGGCCACCTCCAGCCTGTCCGGCGGCGAGGGGCAGCGGCTGAAGCTGGTCCGCCACCTGGGCAGCAGCCTGACCGGGCTGACCTACATCTTCGACGAGCCCAGCACCGGCCTGCACCCGCGCGACGTCGGCCGCCTCAACACCCTGCTGCGGGCGCTGCGCGACAAGGGCAACACCGTGCTGGTCGTCGAGCACGACCCGGACGTGATCGCCATCGCCGACCACGTGGTGGACGTCGGTCCGGGCGCGGGCGTGCACGGCGGCGAGATCGTGTTCACCGGCGGCTTCCAGGCGCTGCTGGCGGCCGACACGGTCACCGGGCAGGGGCTGCGCCGCGCGGCCTCGATCCGGGAGGGCTTCCGGCCGGCGCAGGGTGAGCTGCGCGTCGAGAACGCGACGCTGCACAATCTGAAGGACGTCTCGGTCGGCATCCCCACCGGCGTGCTCACCGTGGTGACCGGGGTGGCAGGCTCCGGCAAGAGCAGCCTCATCGCCGATGTCTTCCTGGCCGCCCACCCCGAGTCGATCTTCGTCGACCAGTCCGGGATCGCCGCCTCCTCGCGGTCGACGCCCGCGACCTACCTGGGGCTGATGGACGCGATCCGGCAGCTGTTCGCCAAGGCCAACGGCGTCGCTCCCGGGCTGTTCAGTTTCAACTCCACCGGCGCGTGCGAGGAGTGCCAGGGGCGCGGGGCGATCATCACCGAGCTGGCCTACATGGATCCGGTCACCACACACTGCGAGACGTGCGACGGCCGGCGTTTCAAGGAGTCCGTGCTCGCCCACACCCTGCGCGGCAAGTCGATCGCCGACATCCTGGAAATGTCGGCCGAGGACGCCGTCGGGTTCTTCACCGAACGCGCGCTCAACACCAAGCTCCGCACCCTCATCGATGTCGGCCTCGACTACCTCAGTCTCGGCCAGCCGCTCAGCACGCTGTCGGGCGGCGAGCGCCAGCGCATCAAACTCGCCACCCAGCTGCACCGCACCGGCAGCGTCTACATCCTCGACGAGCCCACCACCGGACTGCACATGTCCGACGTCGACACCCTGGTCGCCCTGATGAACCGCATGGTCGACCGCGGCAACACCGTCATCGTCATCGAACACAACCTGGACGTCATCCGGCAGGCCGACTGGATCGTCGACCTCGGCCCCGACGGCGGCAAGAACGGCGGCGAGGTAATCTTCACCGGAACCCCGCAGGCGCTGCTCTCCGCCGAGGGGTCGCTGACCGGGGAACACTTGCGCCGCTACCGGGCATAGAAGGGTTCGGCGCCTCGGATCGGGCTCATACGTTGGGCTTCGCCCGGATCTGGCGGGGTTAGTGTGGATCAGGATGAGACATCTCATCCGGCGGCTTCCTGGGTAGCGGCATTTCCCCAACCACCGTGCCGGACTCGGCTCGCTGGTTTCTACGTCTCGGTCGAGAAGACCGGGAGCAGGAGGGAACATCATGTTCGAGAACACCAAGGCGTTCAGCGGGTTCTCCGTGGACGACATCGCCGAGGCCCGCAAGTTCTACGGGGAGACGCTCGGCCTGAACGTGAGCGAACGGAACGGGCTGCTGTTCCTGCACCTGGCCGGCGACCGCGACACCCTGGTCTACCCGAAGGGCGACCAGCACGCGCCCGCGACCTACACCACCCTCAACTTCCCGGTCCCGGACATCGAGGCCGCCGTCGAGGAACTGGTCGCGCGCGGCATCACCTTCGAACGCTACGAGGGCGTCGACGACAAGGGCGTCTTCCGGCAGGGCGGGCCGCTCATCGCCTGGTTCAAGGACCCGGCCGGCAACATCCTGTCCGTACTGCAAGAGGGCTGAGAACCCCACGCCGTGGCCGGGCACCCCGGCCACGGCCAGACCCGGATCTCGCGCCCGAGGTTGGCGGGACGGCGGCTGCTTCCTCGCCCGGGACGTCTCATGACGCGCGCCGGAGAATTCTTTCCGGGCGGATGTAGAGACCGCGGCGGTGGCTCCGACCCAGGTGTGACGAACACCCACGGCAAGGGAGCACACCATGCGGAAGATCATCTACTGGGTTCACACTTCCGTCGACGGCTTCTTCGACGGCCCCGACCACGTCCTCGACTGGCCGCTGATGGGGCCGGAGCTGTCGGCGTACTCGCAGAAGCTGAACGAATCGGTGGGCACGCTGATGTACGGGCGGGTGGTCTACCAGGTGATGGTGAGCTACTGGCCCACCGCCGACACCGTCTCCGACCACCCGCACGACATCGCCTACGCGCCGCTCTGGCGGCGCACCCCGAAGATCGTCGTCACCAACACGCTGACCGAGGCCGACTGGGACACGCGCGTGATCAGCGGCGCTGGCCTGGCCGGGAAGATCGCCGCGCTGAAGGCGGAGCCGGGCAAGGACATCCTGCTGACCGGCGGGACCGGCCTGGCGGTCAGCCTGACCGAGCTCGGCCTGATCGACGAATACCAGATCATCGTCCACCCGGTCCTGCTCACCGGCGGCACCCCGGTGCTGGCCGGAGTGAAGGACCGGCTCAAACTGCGGCTGCTGGAAACCAGGACGCTGGACGACGCGGTCGTGCTGCACCGGTACGAGCGCGGTCAGGACTGATCGTCCAGCAGGCCGGCGTCGTGCGTGAGCAGTGCGATCTGGACGCGGTTGTTGAGGCCGAAGCGGGCCAGGATGTCGGCCACGTGCTCCCGCACCGCCGTCACGCTCAGGAACAGCAGCGTCCCGGCCTCCGCGTCGCTGAGCCCCCGCCCGACGGCCATCGCGACGGCGTGCTCGCGCGCCGGCAGCGAGGCCAGCCGGGCCCGCGCCACCGCCCGGCGGCGATCGCGGTCGGAGTCGGGGACCCGGGCCAGCAGCCGCCGGGCGACCTCCGGGGACAGCACCGGCTGGCCGCGCGCCACCCGGCGGACCGCCGTCACGACCTGCTCCGGCGGGGTGTCCTTGCGCAGGAACCCGGCCGCCCCGGCGCGTAACGCGCCCAGCACCCGGTCGTCGGGGTCCACCGTGGTCAGCACGATCACCTCGGGCGGATCCGGGCGGGCCCGCAGCGCCTGGGTGGCGGCGAGCCCGTCCCAGGCGGGCATCAGCAGCTCCATCAGGATCACGTCCGGGTCGTGGCGTTCCACCAGGGGCACGACCTGGGAGCCCTCCCCGGCCTCCGCCACCACGCGCAGATCCGCGGCGACGGCGAGAATCAGCCGCAGCCCGGCCCGCGACCGCGGGTCGTCGTCCACGATCAGCACCGCAACCGGTCCGCTCATGCGGGCCACGGTAGCCACGCCACCCCCGCCCGCACCAGGACCCGGCTACACGCTCACCTCGCCGTGGGCGATGATCCTGGTCAGGACGGGGAGGGCGGCGGTCGCCGTACCGGCCCGGTGGGCGGCGAGGCCGAGGATGTCGGGGCCGGGCGGGCGGGTCCGGTTGGGGATCGCCAGGACGGTCAGGCCGGCGGCGTGGGCGGCGCGGATGCCGGTGGCCGAGTCCTCCACCGCCAGGCAGGCGGCCGGGTCCTGGCCGAGGAGTTCGGCCGCCAGCAGGTAGGCGTCGGGCTCCGGTTTGGCGGCGGTCACGTCCTCGTCGGCGACGACGGCGGTGACGTGGCCGGTCAGGCCGAGGGCGGTGACGGCGGCGTGCACGTACCGGTGCGGGGCCGCCGAGGCGACCGCCACCGGCACCCACAGGGACGCGGCGGCCAGCAGGTCGAGAGCGCCGTCCACCAGTCTGATCCGGCCCTCGGCCAGGGCGGTGAGCGCGGCGGCGGTGCATTCGGCGTAGACCTGGCCGGGATCGGTGCCGCAGGAGTCGGCCAGGAACTCGGTCCAGTCCGCGCCGCCGAGCAGCGCGCCGATGTCGCCGCCGCTGCCGCCGTGGCGGCGGTGGTAGTCCCGCCAGATCTGGTCCCAGACCAGGCCGCTGCCGACCAGCGTGTCGTCCAGGTCGAAGACGACGGCTCGCATCCGATCACACCCCGGCCGGTACGGCGCTGCGGCGGTGCTCCATCAGCTGCTCGATGGAGATCAGCAGCAGCCCGTGCTCGTCGGCGAAGACCCGCAGCTGGGGCAGGCGGGCCAGGCTGCCGTCGGCGTTGAACACCTCGGTGAGCGCGGCCACCGGCGGCAGCCCCGCCAGCCGGCACAGTTCCACGCCGGCCTCGGTGTGGCCGTGCCGGGCGTCCAGGCCGCCGTCCGCGGCGCGGAGCGGGAAGACGTGGCCGGGCCGCTGCAGCTGCCGGGGCCCGGTGGCCGGGTCGGCGAGCAGGCGCAGCGTGTTGGCGCGGTTGGCGGCCGAGATGCCGGTGGTGCCGTCGGCGGCGTCGACGGAGACGGTGAACGCGGTGGCCTTCGGGTCCTCGTTGAGCGCGACCATCGGCGGCAGGTGCAGCCGGTCCAGGTCGGAGCCGTCCATGGCCGCGCACACCACGCCGCCGCTGTGCCGGATCAGGAACGCCATCAGCACCGGCGTCATCAGTGACCCGGCCGCGATCAGGTCCCCTTCGTTCTCCCGGTCCTCGTTGTCGATGACCAGGATGGGACGCCCCGCGGCGATCTCCGCGATCGCGGCGGTCACGGTGTCGAGCATGACTGAACCCCCGAAGATTAACGAAAAGTAGTTACAGAACTACGCGAAGGGCGGCGGCCGGGCGGGCTGCGACACACGGGCATGACCAGGCTTACGCATATCTTTGGTGCTGTTCATCAGCGAGAAAGGCCCGACATGGACGTGTTCCTCGAACTGCTGGTCCGGGAGGCGTCGGCGGTCGAGTTCGAAGGGCCGGTCCTGCGGGCGCGGGCCGGCGGGGCCGACGCGGCCACGCTGGAGCGGCTGGAGCGGGACAAGGTCGCGGCGCTGCGGGTGCGCGGCATGCTGCGGCGGCGGGCCAAGCGGGAGGCCGAGCTGTCGGCGCTGTTCGACACGGCCGGCGACCTGGCGGCGCTGCGGGATCTGGACGCGGTGCTGGCGGCGATCGTGCGGCGGGCCCGGCAGCTG
This sequence comes from Acrocarpospora corrugata, assembly GCF_009687845.1. GTDB lineage: Bacteria > Actinomycetota > Actinomycetes > Streptosporangiales > Streptosporangiaceae > Acrocarpospora > Acrocarpospora corrugata. The sequence continues at coordinate 32,476 of NZ_BLAD01000044.1, read as the reverse complement.
CTGGGGACCGACGTCGCGTACATGACGTTGAACGATCCCGAGCGCGGTGACACGTTCATGCGGGTCACCGACGGGTCCGCGGCGGCGCGGTTCCGCGGGCTGCGGCTGGCGATGGGGGCCGGGCTGGGCGGGCTGGTGGCGCAGTCGGGCGTGCCGTACAACACGGGGGACTATTTCGAGGACGAGCGGTTCCGGCACACGGCGACGATCGACGACGCGGTCCGGGAGGAGGGCCTGGTCGCCATTCTGGGGGTGCCGATGCGGCTCGGGACGCAGGTCATCGGCGTGCTGTTCGCGGCCAACCGGAGCGCGCGGCCGTTCGCGCACGAGGAGGTGGCGCTGCTGTCCTCGCTGGCCGCGCACGCCGCGGTGGCGATCGACACGGCCCGCCTGCTGGAGGAGACCCGGGCCGCGCTGACCGAGCTGAGCGAGGCCAACACGCTGATCCGGGCGCACAGCGACGCGATCGAGCGGGCCGCCGCGGCGCACGACCGGATGACCGGGCTGGTGCTGCGCGGCGGCGGCGTCGAGGATGTGGCGGCGGTGGTCACCGAGGTGCTCGGCGGGCGGCTGACCGTGCTGGACGAGGAGGGCCGCCCGCTGGCGGGCGACACCGACGGCCTGGACGCGGGGGTGTCTGAGGCGGCCCGGTCCTCCCGGGCGCTGGGCCGGACGGTCCGGCGCGGTGAGGTGTTCGTGGCCTCGGTGGATGTGGGCGCGGCTCCGCTGTGCACGCTCGTGCTGCGCACCGCGGCCCGGCTGGCCGACACCGACCAGCGGATCCTGGAGCGGGCCGCCCTGGTGACGGCGCTGCTGCTGCTGTTCCGGCGCAGCGTCGCCGACGCCGAGGGCCGGGTCCGCGGCGAACTGCTGGACGATCTGATCTTCCGGCCGGAGCTGGACGGGCTGCCGGACCGGGCCCGCCGCCTGGGCGTGCACCTGGAGGCGCCGCACGTGCTGGTCGTGGCCCGCCACGACGGGCAGCGCGAACGCGCCGCGTTCTGGGCGTCCTCGCAGGCCGCGCTCGCGCATGGGCTGGCCGCCGCGCGCGGGCAGGAGGTCATCCTGCTGCTGCCGGGCGACAAGCCGGGTGTGCTGGCGCGGCGGGTGGCGGCCGAGCTGACCGTCTCGCTCGGCGGGCCGGCCACGGCGGGGGCGGCGGCGGTGACGGGCGGGCCGCTGGCGGCGGCCTACCGGGAGTCGCAGCGGTGCGCGGACGCGCTGCGGGCGCTCGGCCGGGGCGGCGACGGCGCCGGCGCGGCCGAACTCGGCTTCGTCGGCCTGCTCATCGGCGAAGGCGGCGACGTGCCCGCCTTCCTGGCCGACGCGATCGGCCCGGTCCTGGACTACGACGCCCGCCGCGGCACCCGGCTGCGCGGCACGCTGACCGCCTACTTCGGCTGCGGCGGCTCCCTGTCGCGTACGGCCGAGGCGCTGCACATCCACGTCAACACCGTCACCCAGCGCCTGGACCGGATCGGCCAGCTGCTCGGCGGCGACTGGCAGGAGCCGGAACGCGCGCTGGAGATCCAGCTGGCGCTGCGCCTGCACCGGCTGCGGGATGGCGCGTGACGCCATGGCCGGCTAGTGAGGTGTGTGCGGGGCCCCCATAGGCGTGGCGGCGATCCCTGCATACGGTGAGCCAACCACGCGACAAAGGAGCCGGTGGCATGAAGAACGAGCGGATCGCCACATCCCGATTGACCCAGAACGTGCTGACGGTGCCCGGAGCGGAGGGCGAGGTCGTGCTGTTCGTGCACGGCAACGTGTCCTCGGGCGCCTTCTGGCGGGACGCGCTGCGCGCGCTGTCCGGCTCCTACCGGCCGATGGCGGTGGATCTGCGCGGGTTCGGGGCGACCGATCCCGAGCCGGTGGACGCCACCCGGGGGGTGCGGGACTACTCCGACGACGTGCTGGCGTTGATCGACGCGCTGGGGCTTGACCGGGTGCACCTGGTCGGGTGGAGCATGGGCGGCGGTGTGGTGCTGCAGGCGTTGCGGGACCGGCCGGGGGTGGTGGCGAGCGTGACGCTGGTGAATCCGGTCTCGCCGTACGGGTTCGGCGGCACCGAGGGGCATGACGGCACGCTGACCCACGCCGACGGGACCGGGTCCGGCGCGGGCGGCGCCAACCCCGACTTCGTCAAGCTGCTGGCGGCGGGCGAGCGGTCGGAGGATTCCCCGCTGTCGCCCCGCACGGTGTTCCGCACCGCCTACGTCAAGCCGGGCGCGGTCATCGAGGACGAGGACTTCTACGTCGAGTCGATGCTGACCACCCGGGTCGGTGAGGACCACTACCCCGGCGACGCCGCCGCCTCCCCCGAGTGGCCCGGCCTGGCGCCCGGGACACGCGGCGTCCTGAACTCGCTGGCCCCCGTGCACTTCCGCCTCGACGACCTGCCTTCGATCGACCCGAAGCCGCCCATTCTGTGGATCCGGGGGGCCGACGACGTCATCGTCTCCGACACCTCGGTGTTCGACCTGGTCCATCTGGGCGTGCTCGGGGTCATCCCCGGCTCCCCCGGCACGCCGGGCCAGCCGATGGTGACCCAGACGCGGGCCGTCCTGGCCGCCTACGGCCCCTACCGCGAGGTGGTGCTGGAGGACTGCGGCCACAGCCCGCACCTGGAGAAGCCGGCCGAGTTCCTCTCCGCTCTGGGCGCCCATCTGAGCGAGGCGTGACGGTTACACCGTGAAATGGGCCTGCGGGCGGGGCGCCAGCGTGTCGACGGCCTGGCCGACGATGTCGGCCGGGACGGTGGACCCCGCCGTCAGCATGACGGTGGCGTCGTCGCGGTCCACGACGTAGGTGGCGTCCCGCCGCCAGGTGCGGGGGCCCTCCGGTTCGTACCGAGTCCTCGCCGGGCGGGTCCACCCGGGCGCGGACGATCACCGCCAGGGTGGAGGCGGCGCGCTGGGCGGGGGTGGCGGCGTCGTGCAGCGCCCGGGGCCGCAGCAGGTAGCGCAGCTCGCCGGGCTTGGCGGCCAGGCCGGCGATCCGGTAGCCGGGCAGGTCGGGCGCGATCAGCGGGACCCCGATACCGGAAATATCGGGATCTGGTGTGCCGGCCAGGACCGGCGGGGGGCCGCCCACAGCCATCAACGGCAGCTGCTGCCACCACCACAGGGACCCGCCCGGCGTGGTGAGCAGGGCGGCCAGCCCGTACGCCAGCGTCGGCACCACCAGCAGCGCGGTCAGTGAGTCCTGGATGAGCTGCAGGGCGTTGGCCACGACGAACAGGACGACGGCGACGAGCGGCGCCGGCACCGCGACATGCCAGGCGGGCCGCACCCGCAGCGCCCACAGCAGCGGCCACGCCAGGACCAGTAGCACCGGCACGGCCACCGCGACGATGACCATCCCCTGGCCGAAACGCCCCCAGCCTCCCGCGGTCGAGGCGTCGTAGGGGACGACGAACAGCGCGGCCTGGGTCGCCACCACGGCGAGCATCGGCAGGGCGAAGCCCACCAGCGCGGCGGCCAGCGCGCGGGCGACCGGCCGCGCCGGGCCCGATCCGCGTGATCTTCCCGGGGAGAACACAAGATCAAGGGTGACATATCCGGCTCACCGGATGGCGGTCTCCAGGTAGTGCGGGCTGTACATGACGCCCAGGATGTTGCCGAACGGATCGACGACCGACGCGGTGACGAAGCCTCCGCTGCGGTGGGACGGCGCTTCGTGTTCCTTGGCGCCCATGGCCAGCAGCCGTTCGTAGGCGGCCTCCAGGTTGTCGACGTGCCAGAACGCGATCGCGCCGCCGGGGCCTTCGGCCTGGCCGTGCGGCGCGAAACGGCGGTCGATGACGGCGAGTTCCTGCTGCTGGTCGCCGATCCGGAACTCGGCGTAGGCGGGCCGGTCGACGTGCGGTTCCAGGCCCAGCACCTCGGTGTACCAGTCGGCCGCCGCCGCCACATCGTCGGCGAAGAAACTGATCGTGGCGAGCCCCCGAAACATGCCCTGCTCCTCTCGGTGTGTGCTTGGCACGCTACGCTTCGTCACCGACAGTTCCGTCGCCCAACACGCGGGAATTTGAGACAGGACTTGACGGGCATTAGGACACTTAAACGATAATTATCATCGAGAAAGTAGGAAATACCGGAAAGGGGACGTGGTGCGGTCACTCATCCTGCTCGGACTGGTCGGCTTCGCCGCTCAACTGGTGGACGGCAGCCTGGGCATGGCCTACGGCGTCACCTCGACGACCCTGCTCCTGGCCGTCGGCACCAACGCGGCGGCCGCCTCGGCCACGGTGCACCTGGCCGAAATCGGCACCACGCTCGCCTCCGGGCTGGCCCACTGGCGGTTCGGCAACATCGACTGGAAGGTCGTCGCCAAGATCGGCGTCCCGGGCGCGCTCGGCGCCTTCGCCGGGGCCACCTTCCTGTCCAGCCTGTCCACCGAGACCGCCGCCCCGATCATGTCCCTGATCCTGCTGGCCCTCGGCCTCTACGTGCTGATCCGCTTCACCGCGTACGGGCTGCCCCGCGGCAACCTGGGCAAGCCGCTGCGCAAGCGTTTCCTGGCCCCGCTCGGCCTGGTGGCCGGCTTCGTGGACGCGACCGGCGGCGGTGGCTGGGGCCCGGTCGGCACCCCCGCCATCCTGGCCAGCGGCCGCATCCCGCCGCGCAAGGTGATCGGCTCCATCGACGCCAGCGAGTTCCTGGTCGCCCTCTCGGCCAGCCTCGGCTTCCTGGTCGGCATCGGCTCGGAGAACATCGACTTCGCCTGGGTCGGCGTCCTGCTGCTCGGCGGCGTGATCGCCGCCCCCATCGCGGCCTGGCTGGTCCGCCACATCCCGCCGCGCATCCTCGGCTCGGCCGTGGGCGGCGTCATCGTGCTGACCAACGTGCGGACGCTGCTGCGCAGCGACTGGGTGGAGGCCTCCGGCGGCGTCCAGACCTTCGCCTACCTCACGATCGCCCTGCTGTGGGCGGCGGCCATCGCCTACTCGGTCCGCGAGTACCGCCGCGACAAGGCCAGCGAGTCGGTCGAGGCCGCCGACGCCGCCCTCGCCGAAGGCGCTCCCGAGGAGGAAGCCGCCCGAGCCTGACCATCGCCCCGGAAATGGGCGCGGCGACCGCGCCCTGCCCGACGGCGAGAAGGGCTCGCGACTACGCGTTCCACAGGATTCGAATCCGGCCGGTCCGCGCCGATGATCGGGCGGTCGGAGATCGCTGTGGACAGGAGCCAGCCATGCCATTCGTCACCACCGCTGACGACGCCCAGATCTACTACAAGGACTGGGGTTCGGGGCGGCCGGTCGTGCTCAGCCACGGCTGGCCGCTGAACGCCGACAGCTGGGAGGCGCAGATGCTGCTGCTGGCCGCCGGCGGTTACCGGGTCATCGCCCACGACCGGCGCGGCCACGGACGCTCCACGCAGACCTGGCACGGCAACGACATGGACACCTACGCCGACGACCTGGCCACCCTCCTCGGCGCGCTCGACCTGCGGGACGCCACCCTGGTGGGGTTCTCCACCGGAGGCGGGGAGATCGCCCGCTACGTCGGCAGGCACGGCACCGGGCGGGTCAGGCAGGTGGTGCTGGTCTCCGCCGTGCCGCCGTTTCTGCTGAGGACCGACGACAACCCCGGCGGCGTGCCGATCGAGGTGTTCGACGCGATCCGGGCCGGGTCCCTGGCCGACCGTTCGCAGCTGTACCGCGACCTGGCCGACGGGCCGTTCTTCGGCGGCAACCGGCCCGGCGCCGACCCGTCGCAGGGCATGCGGGAGGCGTTCTGGCTGCGGGGGATGCAGGCGGGGCACCGCAACGCCTACGAGTGCGTCGCGGCGTTCTCGGCCACCGACTTCCGCGCCGACCTGGACGCCTTCGACGTGCCCACGCTGGTCATCCACGGCGACGACGACCAGGTGGTGCCGTTCGAGGCCGGCGGCAAGGCGTCGGCGGCCCGGATCAGGAAGGCCACGCTCAAGGTCTACCCCGGCGCGCCGCACGGCCTGACCGACACCCACAAGGAGCGGCTCGGCGCCGACCTGCTGGCCTTCCTCAACTCCTGAGCCGCGCCGACACCAGGGCGCGGTAGACCGCGGTGGGGGCGGGCGGCGGCGGGAGCGGCCCGGTGCCGGGCGCCTCGAAACCCTGGATCAGGTAGGCCAGCAGCCGCCGCCAGGTGCCGGGCGCGGCCTGTTCGGTGGCCGCGACGACGCCCGCGTTGGCCGTCAGCAGCACGATCAGGTCCTCGGGCACGAACTCGGCCCGCAGCCGGCCGGCGGCCTTGGCGCGGGCGATCAGCTCGACCAGCCCGTGGTAGGCGCGGTCGCGTTCGGCCTGCAGCGCGCACTGGCCGGGGAAGGTCAGCGTCAGCGCGTGCGCGAAGCCGAGGTCCTCGGCCTGCATGGCGCAGACGCGTTCCAGGTAGCCGCACAGCCCGTGCCACGGATCCGGGTCGGCCAGGGCGGCCGTCACGGCGTCGGCGTAGGCGGTCATCTTGGCCAGGAACGCGGCGGCCACCAGGTCCTCGCGGGTGGGGAAGCGGCGGTACAGGGTGGCCACGCCCACCCCGGCGTGGCGGGCGACCTCTTCCAGCGGAACCTCCAGGCCGTGCTCGGCGAACATCTGCCGGGCCGAGGCCAGGACCCGCTGCCGGTTACGTTCCGCGTCGGCCCGTAGCGGCGGTTTCGAAGAGGTGCTCATGATCCGATGATACTAAGTGGACTCATTCCTCCACATATGGGGTGGTGAGGTAGGTGTGCAGGCGGCGGGCCTGGCGTACCAGTTCGGAGCTGGTGGTGCGGGCCGCCAGCGCGGCGATGACCGGGACCTCGCCGCGGGCGCCGGCCCAGCCGGCCGCGTCGGCGGCGAAACTCACCAGGCGGGTGTGCACGGTGGTGGCGCGTTCGCCGGGTCCAGGCAGGTAGGCGGTCAGCAGGCCGGTCAGCACCTGCCAGACCTCGCGGTGCGCGCCCTGCTCGGCGGCGGCGCGCAGGGCCTCGACGGCCTCGACGGGGGCCTTGGCCCGCCGTTTCAGCAGGGCGGCCAGCTGGGTGCCGACTTCCACGCCCGGCAGGGCGCCGGTGGCGGCCAGGCGCAGCAGGGACGGCACCGCGCCGCCGTGCGGCCCGGCCTGCAGGAAGTGGGCCAGCAGCAGCGCCGTCGCGGGCCCGGCGGGGCCGTCGGCGCAGACCAGCAGTTCCAGGTGGGCGAGCGTGGGCGTCCCCAGCGGCCAGGTCGACTCCAGCGCGTAGACCCAGCGGGCCGCCGCCAGCTCCCGATGCCCGGCGAACACGGCGAGCGCCGGCTCGCAGGGCTCTTCGCGCAGGCGCGGAGCGAGCAACTCGCCGATCAGCTCCCGGTACTCCGGCCCGGAGCCGACGCGGAAGTCGATCCGGGGGTCGTTCTCGTGAGAAGTCCAGATGAGGGTGACCTCGGGGGCGGTGGGCCGGTCGATGAGCCAGCGGGCGACCTGACGTCCCGCCGGGCTGGTCAGCCGGGCCGCCCGTTCGGCGGTCTCCGCGCCGACGGCGCCGCCGGCCCGCAGCGACGCCTGCCGCAGGTCCTGCGGCAGCGCGGTCACCCCGGCCTGCTCGTACCCCGCCACGCGTTCCACCAGCGCGTCCGCGTCGATCAGCCCGGTGGCCCTGGTCGGCGTGCTCAGCAGGTACGGCGGCAGCAGCCCCGCCTCCAGCGCGTCATAGACCTCGGCCTGCCGGGCACTGGGCATCAGCTCCCCGGCGCCGCCTGACGTCATGGCATAGGGCGGGTGCGAATCGGGCCCGACCAGTGCGGTGGCCAGGTTGAGGGCCCAGTGCGCCCCCGCGGTGCGCGGTCGCTGCGTGGTGGCCGGAGCCAGGGCGGCGGCCAGCCGATCCCGGTCCAGGGCCGCCATCCGGACGAAACCGTCCAGCCAGAGCTCCGACCGCCGCCAGTTGTCGTAGGAAGGCCAGAATCGGGCCAGCTCCTCCGGTTCCCGCACCAGCGGCGGGAACGGCGCGGGCTCGGGGACGGCCGGGAGCGGCACCCGCACGAACGGCTCGGCCTCCGGTTCCGCCGCCACCTCGCCGCCGAAGATCGACGCCAGCGCCGCGCCCTGGTGGGCCGGCAGCGTCTCCACCGCCTCCCTGAGCAGCTCCGCCCCCAGCGGGGTGAACCGTCCTGCGTGCTTGACGGCCAGTTGCACCGCCCGCTCCCGCGCGCCGGCCGACTCGCAGAGCAGCGCGGCGGCCAGCGCGGGCGCGTAGGCGTCCAGGTCGCCGCCGGAATCCTTGAGCAGCCGGTCCAGCCAGGCCAGCCCGGCCTGAACCAGCTTGCCCTCGGTCCGGAAGATCAGCCCTTCGGCGGCCTCCCCCGCCGGTCCCGGCTCCACCGGCCCGGCCCGCCGCACCTGCTTGAGCGCCAGCTCGGCGACATTGGCCGGGGCGGCCGGCAACATCGCCAGGTAGTCGCGCAGGTGCGGGGCGGCCTCCTCCTGCGACGGGCCGAGCAGGTCGTGCAGCCGCACGAAGAACCGCTGGTCGGCGGCCTGCCCGCCGCGCAGGAACCGGGTACGGCAGCCGTCGAGCAGCGTCTCCCGCTTGACCCTGCCCGCCACCGCCAGCGCGCCCAGGGCGGCCGGCCACTCGGTGCTGCCGCGCAGCAGACGGCCCACGCCCTCGGACTCGAACAGCCGCGGCACCATCGAGTCCAGCAGCGGGTCACCGGCCAGGTCCGAGGGCGCGGCGGCCACGACCCAGGCGAGCGTGAGCGGGTCGTGCTCGGGCGGCTCCGCGCCGCTGGCGCGCAGCAACGTCAGGACCAGGCGCACCTGCCGGTCGGCTTCGGGGCGGGTGGCGCGTAACCGGAGCGCCAGCCGTACCGCCACGTCCTGCTGCCAGGCGACGGGTCTGGCCGCCACGGCCTGGGCGATCAGGGAGGTTTCGTCGATCGGGTCGTGTTCCCAGTCGGGTTCGAAGTCGCGCTTGCCGAGCCAGGAGACAGCGGCAGCCGCGCCGGGCAGGGTGCCCGCGCCCGCCAGCCGCAGGGGCGCCGTCCAGGGGCTGGGCACGGTCCAGGCCAAGGCGGCCGCCGCCCCCGGCACGGCCTGCATGTGCACGCCCAGCCGCTCCGCCTCCCGGTCCAGTTCGGCCCAGCGGGCGTGCTGGCCCGCCTCCCAGTCGGCCTGCCTGCGCTGCCATTCCGCCCGGACGGCCGCCAGGTGGCCGGGCAGTTCGCGGGCCACGGCGCGGCGCTGCTCCTCGTCGAGCGCGGTGATCAGGTCCGCGACGGCGGCTCCGGCTCCGGCGTCTATCGCCGACCGAATCTCGTCCCAGGCGTTCTTCATGATCGGGACAATAGAGAGTCCCCCCGACAATTCAGCGGGAGCCCGGGACGACCAGGCCGCTCTCGTAGGCGGCGATGACCGCCTGGGTGCGGTCGCGCAGGCCCAGTTTGGCCAGGACCCGGCTGACGTGGGTCTTCACCGTCTCCTCTGTGACGGTGAGGCGGGCGGCGATCTCCTGGTTGGACAGGCCCTCGGCGACCAGGCGCAGGACCTGGGTTTCGCGGGGGGTCAGGCCGGTGGGGGCGGCGGCGCGCCGGCTGGGGCGCGGGTGGGCGAACTCGGTGATCAGGCGGCGGGTGATGGCGGGGGCCAGCAGCGCCTGACCCGCGGCGATGACGCGGACGGCGTCGAAGAGGTGTTCCGCCGTGACGTCCTTGAGCAGGAAGCCGCTGGCTCCGGCGCGGAGCGCGTCGAAGACATACTCGTCCAGGTCGAAGGTGGTGAGGATGAGGACGCGCGGGCCGGTCAGGCGGCGGGTGGCCTCGATGCCGTCCATGCCGGGCATCCGGACGTCCATCAGGACGACGTCGGGGGTGGTCTCGCGGCACACGCGCAGGGCTTCGGCGCCGTCGGCGGCGGTGCCGACGACGTGAAAGTCCGGCTGGGTGTCCAGCAGGCCGGCGAAACCGGTCCGCACCACCAGGTGGTCGTCGACGACCACGATCCTGATCTCGCTCATCGGGACGGCGTTCCTGGCAGGCGGGCCTCGACCAGGAAACCCCCGCCGGGCGCGGGTCCGGCGCGCAGGCCGCCGCCGACGGCGGTGGCGCGCTCCCGCATCCCGGCCAGGCCGTGCCCGCCCGCCGGGCCGGCCGGGCCCGGCCCGTTGTCGCGGACGAGCAGGCGCAGCGCGTCGCCGGCGTAGCGCAGCTCGACGTCGACGGCCGCGCCGGGGGCGTGCCGCCGCGCGTTGGTGAGAGCCTCCTGGATGATCCGGTACGCGGCGAGTTCGACGCCCGGATCGAGCGTGACCGGCGAGCCGCTCAGGATGAGCCTGGTTCCCGTCCCGGCCGCGTCCCGCGCCTCGTCCAGCAGCTCGTTGACCTCGCCCAGGCGCAGCCCGGGCTGGGGCCGCAGCTCCGCGGCCGTGTCCTCGCGCAGCACGCCGAGCAGGCGGCGCATCTCGGTCAGCGCCGACCGGGCCGTGTCGCCGATCGCCGACAGCCGTTCCGCCCCGGCGGCCGGCAGGCCGGGCGTGGTCAGCCGGGCCGTCTCGGCCTGCACGGCGACCATCGAGATGTGATGCGCCACCACATCGTGCAGTTCGCGGGCGATGCGGGCGCGCTCGCCCCGCGCGGTGTGCTCCACCAGCGAGTCGGCGACGACCTGCCGCGCCGCCGTGCCGGCCGCCGCGTCGTGGCGGGCCCGGCGGGCGATCCCCGCCAGCGCCGCCGCCGGGGCCAGGCAGGCCAGCACCAGCGTGAGGGTCCGCGCCTCGGCGCCGGCCAGCGCCAGCACCGGGAACGGCGCCGCAGTGATCAGCGCCGCCCAGCCGGGACCGGTACGGCCCAGCCGATACCCCGCCACCAGCTGCGCCCCCATCCCCGCCACCGTCAGCGTCTGGAACCCCGCCACCGACAGCACGCACGCCGCCGAGACCACCAGCGCGGCCACCGCGGGCTGCGACCACAGCGGCACCAGCGGCAGCGTCGTCGCCACCGCGAACAGCACCAGCGGCAGCATCGACCCGGACCCGAGGGCGCGCCCGGCCGACTCGGCCACCGCCAGCAGCGCCAGCGGCGCGCCGACCAGGAAGCTCCGCGGGTCGTAGGCTCGGTCCACCCCAGCATTGTCCCTGGTCGGCGACGCTCCCGGCATCCCTCGTGGGAGGGACGGCGGCCGGCGAAGATGGCTCCCCGGCGGGACGCCCGCACCGGCCGGCGCTGCCTACGCTGCCTGGCATGGAATCGAACATCGAGGTCACCGGGCTGCGCAAGCGGTTCGGGGCGGTCACCGCCCTGGACGGGATGACCTTCACCGTGGCCGCCGGGAAGATCACCGGTTTCGTCGGGCCCAACGGCGCGGGGAAGTCCACCACGATGCGGGTGATCCTCGGGCTGGACGCCGCCGACGAAGGGCGGGTGTTGATCGGCGGGCAGCCGTACCGGGCGCTGCGCAGGCCGTTGCGCCACGTCGGGGCGCTGCTGGACGCCGCCGCGTTACAGCCGAGCCGGACCGGCCGCGACCATCTGCTCTGGCTGGCCCACTCGCAGGGGCTGACCGCGAAGCGGGTCGACGCGGTGGCCGGGCAGGTCGGGCTGGGCGCGGCGGCGCGGCGCCGGGCGGGCGGGTATTCGCTGGGCATGCGGCAGCGGCTCGGCATCGCGGCCGCGCTGCTCGGGGAGCCGCGGGTGCTGCTGCTGGACGAGCCGTTCAACGGCCTGGACCCGGACGGCATCGTGTGGATTCGCGACCTGCTGGCCTCGCTGGCCGCCGACGGGCGGGCGGTGCTGGTGTCCAGCCATCTGATGAGCGAGTTGCAGGGCGTCGCCGACCATCTGGTGGTGGCCGGGCGCGGGCGGGTGGTCGCGGACGCGAGCGTGGCGGACCTGATCGCGGCCGCGTCCGGCGACCGGGTCCTGCTGCGTACGGCGGCGCGGCCGGAGGCGATGACCGTGCTGGCCGAGGCGGGGGCCACGGTCGCCGTCACCGGCCGGGACACGCTCACCGTCGCCGGGCTGGCGGCCGAGCGGGTGGTGGCGCTGCTCACCGCGCACGCGGTGCCGTTCGCGGAGGTGGCGGGGCACCGGGCCACGCTGGAGGAGGCGTACATGGAGCTGACCAGGGACGCGGTCGAGTTCCGCGCGGACGGTGCGCGATGACGGGCCTGCTGCGGGCGGAGTGGACCAAGTTCCGCACCGTGCGCGGCTGGGTGCTCGGGATGGTGCTCGCGGCGCTGATCATCGTGCTGCTGGGGGTGTTCACCGCGGCCAACAATTACAGCTCCTGCGAGGGGCCGGATGGCGACGACTGCCCGGCCGTGCCGCTCGGGCCGGACGGTTCGGCGGTCAACGACCGGTTCTCCTTCGCCCACCAGGTGCTGGACGGCGACGGCGAGGTCACCGTCCGGGTCGCCTCGCTGACCGGCACCATCACCTATCCGCCGCCGGATCACGACAAGATCGTGCCGGGCGTGGTGCCGTGGGCGAAGGCCGGGATCATGATCAAGGAGAGTGTCCGGCAGGGGTCGGCCTATGCGGCGATGATGGTCACCGGCGGTCACGGGACGCGGCTGCAGCACAATTTCGACGGCGACGCGGCCGGATCCCCGGGCGCGAGCTGGCTGCGGCTGACCCGTGCTGGCGACACGATCACCGGGGCGGAATCGGCGGACGGCGTCCGCTGGACCACGGTCGGCACGGTCCGGCTGGCGGGGCTGCCCCCGATCGTCCGGGTGGGGTTGTTCGCCGCCTCCCCCTGCGATCTGACGGTGACGCAGGGCGATCTCGGGGGGACCATCGGAAAGTGCCGGCTGGCCCGGGCCGTCGCCGCGTTCGACCATGTCAGCCTGGCCGGGAATCCGTGGACCCACGACGACGTGGGGGCGATGCGCGGCGCGCCCGCGCTGTCCCAGGGCGCCTTCCGGGAGTCCGGTGACACCTTCACCGTGTCCGGGTCGGGCGATATCGGGCCGTACGGGCTGGAGGGCGGGCAGCCGGTCGAGCGCACCCTGTCCGGGGCGTACACCGGGCTGATCGTGGTGATCGTCGTCGCGGTCATGTTCATCACCGCCGAATACCGGCGCGGGATGATCCGGACCACCCTGCTGGCCAGCCCCCGCCGGGGCCGTGTGCTGGTGGCGAAGGCCCTGGTGCTCGGTGCGGTCACCTTCGTCACCGCGCTGATCGCCGCTCTCGTCGCGGTCCCGCTCTGCCGGCGGATTCTGCGCGGGAACGGCAACTATCTGCTGCCGGTGAGCACCGCCACCGAGCTGCGCGTCGTCCTCGGCACCGCCGCGCTGCTGGCGGTCGCGGCCGTCCTGGCGCTGGCCGTGGGCGCGCTGTTCCGGCGGAGCGCGGCGGCCGTCATCACCGCCATCACCGTGATCGTCCTCCCGCACGTCCTGGCGACCGCCTCGGTCCTGCCGGTGGAGCTGTCGCAGTGGCTGCTGCGGCTCACCCCGGCCGCCGGGTTCGCGATCCAGCAGAGCGTTCCCGAATATCCGCAGGTCACCGGGCATTACGTGCCGCAGATGGGCTACTATCCTTTGCCGCCCTGGGGCGGATTCGGGGTGCTGTGCGGGTATGCGGCGCTGGCGCTCGGCCTGGCCGTCGTCCAGCTGCGCCGGAGGGACGCATGAAGCTGGAACTCCACGCGGAGTGGACGAAACTGCGGACCCTCGCGGGTACCTGCTGGGCCTTGGCGGCGATCGCCGTCCTGACCGTCGCGTTCGGCGCGGCCGCCGGGGCGGCCACCACCTGCGCGTCGGCGCGCTGCAACCACGACGCCGTCAAACTGGCCCTCACCGGCGTGCAGGTGAGCCAGGCCGCCGTCGCCGTCCTGGCCGTGCTGGCGATCACCGGCGAGTACGGCACCGGCATGATCCGCGCCACCTTCACGGCCATGCCGCGCCGGTCCGCCGTCCTGGCCGCCAAAGCGGCCGTCCTGGCCGGGCTCACCCTGGTCGCGGCCGTCGTGGGCGTCCTCGGTTCGGTCCTGGCCGCGCGGCTCATCCTGCCCGGCAGAGGCTTCACCCCCGAGCACGGCTACCCGCTGCTGTCCCTCGCCGACGGTCCCGTTCTCCGTGCGGCGGCGGGCTCGGCGCTCTACCTCACCTTGATCGCCCTGCTCTGCCTCGGCGTCGCGACCGCGGTCCGGGACTCGGCGGCGGCCGTCGGGGTCGTGCTGGGCCTGCTCTACCTGTTCCCGATCCTGATCCGGGCGATCTCCGACCCCGGCTGGCAGCGGCTGCTGGTCCGGATCTCGCCGATGAACGCCGGACTCGCCATCCAGGCCACCACGAACCTGGACCTTCAGCCCATCGGCCCATGGGCGGGACTCGGCGTCCTCACGGCCTGGGCGGTGGCCGCGCTGGCCTGCGGCGGACTCCTCCTGCGGCTGCGCGACGCGTGATCGAATCCTCAGCCAGCCATCGCGTGCGAGGCTGACGGCTGCGCGACGCGTGGTCGGCCGGCCTCGCCCGGTGCGCGGGCGCTGCGTTAGCATCGCCGTTATGTGTTTGATCGTCTCCCCGCCCCCCGCCCGCTAAGCGGGCGGCGTTTTCCTGGCGCATCCGGGGTCCCGGGTGGGCTCTGTCGTTGTCCGCGGCTGACTTCTCGTCCGTGACAACGAATCCTGGGGATGATCATGCTTCACGCGCGTCCTCTGCCGGTGGGCAGAGGCATGCTGTTTATCGCCGTGGCGGCCACGGCCTGGGGCACCGGCGGCGTCGTCGCCGCGCTGCTCTACGCCGAGAGCGGGCTCGGCCCGCTCGCCGTCTCCTTCTGGCGGTTCCTCGGCGGCGCGCTCGCGCTCGCCCTGGCCTGGCCGCTGCTTCCGGGGCCGGGCCTGTTCCCGCTGGTCGGGCGGTTCCGGGCGGCCCCGGTCAAGTACGGCGTGACCGGGGCGGGCATGGCGGTCTACCAGACGGCCTACTTCGCCGCCGTGGACCAGGCCGGGGTCGCGGTCGCGACCGTGGTGACGCTGGGATCCGGGCCGATCCTGGTCGCCGTCGGCGCCCGCCTGTGGCTGGGCGAGCGCCTGGGCGGCCGGGGGGCGCTGGTCGTCGGGTCGGCGCTGGCGGGGCTGGTGCTGCTGGTGTTCGGCGGCGATCCGGCGGGGTCGGCGGGCGGGGACCCGGTGCTGGGTATCGGGCTTTCGCTGCTGTCGGCCGTCGGGTACGCGGGGACCATCCTGCTCGGCCGGGCGGGCGGCGCCGACGACTCGGCGGGAAGCGCGCTGATCGGCTTCGCCGTCGGGTCGGTGTGCCTGCTGGCACCGGCGCTCGCCGCCGGGCTCCTCCCCGAGGC
The DNA here is from genome assembly GCF_009687845.1 of Acrocarpospora corrugata. Classification (GTDB taxonomy): domain Bacteria; phylum Actinomycetota; class Actinomycetes; order Streptosporangiales; family Streptosporangiaceae; genus Acrocarpospora; species Acrocarpospora corrugata. The sequence continues at coordinate 17,229 of NZ_BLAD01000044.1, read as the reverse complement.
GGGGGTGACGGTGAGCGCCGGGCTGCTGCTGGCCTACCTGGGCGTGGTGCCCAGCGCGCTGGCGTACGGGCTGTTCTTCGCCGGGTTGCGGGTGGTCGGCGCGACCACGGCCGCGGTGGTCGCGCTGGTGGAGCCGCTGGTCGCGGCGGGCCTGTCGGTGGGGTTGCTCGGTGAGCGGCTCACCGTGCCCGCCGCGACCGGCGGCGCGGTGCTGCTGGCGGCCGTGCTGGTCAGCGGGTTCCGCCGACGATCTCAGCCGTCGGATCCCGCAGCTCCGGGTCGACCCGCTCGAACAGAGCCAGGATGAGGACACCCCCGAGGATCATCATCCCGGCCCCGATCCGGAACGCCAGCACGTAACCCGAGGTCACCGCGGCCTCGACCGCCACGCCGCGGGCGACCTCCTCGGTGGTGTACCGGATGGCGAGCGGGATCAGGACGGCCAGGCCGAGCGCGCCGCCGATCTGCTGCATGGTGGACTGCACGCCCGAAGCCAGGCTGGAGTCCTGGACGGTGACCCCGTGCAGCGCGGCGTTGGTGGCGGCCGGCATGGTCGCCCCGGCGAACACCCCGAAGACGATCATGCCCGGCAGGATGCCGCCCAGATAGGAGGCGTCGACGTCGACCATGCTCGTCAGGATCAGCCCCACGCCCGCGCCTGCGAAACCGCCGCCCGCCACCAGCTTGACCCCCAGCCGCGGGGTCAGGACGGTGCCCAGGCCGATGCCGGCCCCGATCGCGAAACCGAGCGGCAGGTAGGCCAGGCCGCTCTGCAGCGGGGAGTAGCCGAGCACGTGCTGCTCGAACAGGGTCAGCATGAAGGTGTAGGAGATGAAGGCCGCCATGAAGAACAGCGAGGTCAGGTTGATGACCGAGCGGGTGCGGTTGGCGAAGAACGTCAGCGGGATGAGCGGGTTCCTGGCCCGCCGCTCGATGACGATCATCGACAGCAGCAGGACGACCCCGCCGATCAGGGGGACCAGCACCGCCGCCGAGTCCCACGCGTTCTCGGCGACCTGCAGCAGGCCGTACACGATGGCGACCAGGCCGCCGGTCGAGGTGACCGCCCCGGCCACGTCCAGGCGGTGGCCCTGCTCGCGGACCATCTTGCTCTCGGTCACCAGGCGGGGCAGCACCAGCAGGACGGCCAGCGCGATCGGCACGTTGATGAAGAAGATCCAGCGCCAGGAGGTGAGGTCGGTCAGCACGCCGGAGATCACGTAGCCCAGGGTGCCGCCGAGCGCCACCAGGCCGCCCCAGATGCCCAGCGCCTTGGTGCGCTCCTTCGGGTCGGTGAACAGCAGCGCGATCAGGCCGAGCGAGGCGGGGGCGGAGATCGCCTCGGCGGCGCCCTGGGCGAACCGGCCGCCGATCATCATGCCCTGGCTGACGGCGGCCCCGCAGACGATGGAGGACACGGCGAAGACGACCACGCCGATCAGCAGCAGCCGCCGCCGGCCGTACACGTCGGCCAGCCGGCCGCCGAGCAGCAGCAGGCCGCCCGCGGCGAGGACGTAGCCGTTGACGACCCAGGTCAGGCCGGAGTCGGAGAAGCCGAGGCCGTCCTGGATGAGGGGTAGTGCGACGTTCACGACGGTCATGTCCAGCAGGATCATGAACGCCAGGCCGGACAGCAGGGCGAGCACCCACCACCGCCGGGGGTCGGCCTCGGTCACGTTTCCGGGCGCGCTTGTATTGAGGGTGGTCACCCTGGGTCTCCCTAGATGGTTTGGTGGGGGTCAGCCGTAGAGGCTGGAACCGGTTTCCAGCAGGGACTTCAGGTCGCTGAGGACCTCCGCCCAGCCGCCGCCCGCGTTCTCGACCTCGCCGGCGGCCTGCGCGCCGGTCTGCGGGGCGCCGTGCACGTCGTGGGTGAGAGTCAGCGAGCAGACGCCGTTCTCGCCCTCCCTGATCTCGTAGGTGAGCCGGGTGAAGCCCTCGTCGTTCCAGGTCGGCCGCCAGGTCTGGACCAGCCGGTACGGCGGCTCGACCTCGATGACCTCGCCCTCGACCACGCACTGCTCCCCGGCGTAGGTCTGGAAGGCGCCGCCGGGGCGCAGGTCGTAGTCGACTTCGGCGCGGTAGCCGTACCTGCGGGTCCATTCGGGGTCGACGATCGCGGTCCAGATGGCCTGCGCGGAGGCTTTGATATAGACGCGGTGCACCTGCACGGTCGTGCCGGTCCCGGGAGTGCTCATGATCTGCTCCAGCTCGGTCTTCAGGTGAACGAGAGCCGACACCTGAGGCTCGGTGTACTTGTCGATCCAGCGGTCGTGGATGAGCCGGATGGGCACCACGTTCAGGAAGTGCAGCTTCTCCCGGCCGGATCGGCGGGTGGTGACGAGACCGGCGTCCTCCAGCTGCCGCAGGTGTTTCATCACGCCGAATCTCGTCATGTCCACATCGGACTCGAGGTCGGAGAGCGTGCGGCCGTCCTGAGCGAACAGCCGGTCCAGTAACCGTCTGCGGGTCGGGTCGGCCAGCGCTTTGAAGACGCGGTCGTCGTCGGTCACGACCCTCAACATAGGTGACCAAAAAGTCACGTGTCAATGTGGGATGGATTGGAGCGTTCCATAATCTCACCCCTGACCGGCCGCGGGGCCGGCGATGGCCGCCGCCCCCGCGGCCTAGCGCCGGTTGCAGGGCGCCTGTCCGGGGAGGGGGGTCCCTGGACAGAGCAATCCTGAGCGATCGCCGTCGGTGCGTAAATGACAGGCGGCGCACCGTGATTTCCGGCGTACGCCCCCGGTGGGGGCGGGTGGTTTGCGGTCACCGCACGGGAGTTGCCCGTCAGCGCACGCGCAGGGCCCGGCGGTAGGCGGCCCGGGGGCTCTCCGTAGGCGGCTTTGAAGGCGCGGCTGAAGTGGAGTCGTTGGTGAAACCCCAGCGTCTGGCGATGACACCGACCGGGGTCGCGGCCTGGGCGGGGTCGGACAGGTCGCGGCGGCAGCGTTCCAGGCGGCGGTAGCGGATCCAGTCGGCGACCGACAGGCCCAGGCGCTGGAAGATCTTGTGCGGGGAGAGCGGCGCGCGCTGCCGCGTCAGCTCCCGCAGCAGTGCCAGCAGCAGGGCCCCGGTCCCGGCGCGGCCCGGTCTGCGCACCGCGAGCAGCCCGTCGATCACCGATTCCGGCAGCGGCAGGGCGCTGCGCGGGAACTGCATGATGATCCCCTCGGCCAGGGATCTGGCCGGCCCGGTGGCGCCGGTCCAGGCGTGGAAGGTCCGTGAGGTGTCGTAGAGCACCAGGTCGCCCGGCCCCAGGTCGGCTTCCCTGCGCTCCTGGTGCAGCCCGGACCGCCCGGCCAGTGACAGGGACAGCTGGAGCAGGCCGGGGTCGGAGCCCCGGATCCGCCGCGGCGTGCGGCGGGCCTCGAAGGCCGCGCAGCGGACGTGGGACACCTGCACCAGGCCGAGGTCGACCAGCCGCATCTCGCCCCAGAAGTCCGCCGCGTGCTCGCTGAACGCGTCCACCGAGACGACCGACCTGGCCACCGTGTCCCACCAGAACCCGAACCGGTCGCGGGCCGGGAGATCGCCCACCTGGACGGTGAGGCCGTGATCGGTGTGAAAGTCCCCCGCCAGCACATGGACCAACCTAAATGTCCCGGTCCCGAGTTGACATGTGACTATTCGGTCACATAATTTGGCCCGGCTCCCGTCAGACCGCAGGAAAGGACGAAGCCATGTCAGCACCAACACCCGGATGGTTCGACATCTCCTCCCCCGACTCCGCCCGCGCGCGGCGCTTCTACCAGGACATGTTCGACTGGCCGGTGAACGCCATCGACGACACCTACGCGCTGATCGGCGGGGAGGAAGGGCCGCCGTCGGGCGGGATCGGCCAGGCCGGGCCGGACAGTCCGTACACCGGGCTCGTGGTGTACTTCCCGGTCGAGGATGTGGAGGCCGCGCTCGTGCGGGCGGAGAAGCTCGGCGGCACCCGCAGGCTGGAGCCCCAGAGTGTGCCCGGAATGGGGCGGATCGCGGTGTTCGTCGATCCGGATGGCAACCCCGTCGGGCTGGTCGGCCCGTAATTCATTGGACTATCGGCAGGGCCACTGCCAGCATGAGCCCTGATGTCCCGAGCGTAGTAACACACCGATGCGCAGGCGATGGCCAACTGGCCACCGCCTGCTCAGGCTGCGTCCCATCGATGTGCGAACCCAAGGACTCAATCTCATGCAACTTCACGAATACGCCCAATACGACGCTGTCGGCCTCAGTGACCTGATCAGGTCGGGCGAGGTCACCGCCGGCGAGGTCGAGACGGTGGCCCGCGAAGCCCTCGCGCTCGCCGACGCCGAGCTGAACGGGCTGGCGCTGCCTCCGTTCAGCCCCGCGCTCGACCAGGCCGCGGACGGCCCCCTGGCCGGGGTGCCGTTCCTGATCAAGGATCACGGGCCGGTGGCGGAGGGCAAGCCGTTCTTCCTCGGCAGCCGCGCCATCCCCGGCATCATCGCCGTCCGCGACACCGACCTGATGACCCGTTTCCGGGCCGCCGGTCTGGTCACGCTCGGCCTGACCACCGTCCCGGAGATGGTGCTCAGCTTCTCCACCGAGTCCCTTCGGTGCGGTCCCACCCGCAACCCGTGGGATCCCAGCCGCGGGGTGGGCGGGTCCAGCGGCGGCGCGGCCGCCATGATCGCCGCGGGGGCGGTGCCGCTCGCGCACGCCAGCGACGGCGCCGGCTCCATCCGGGTGCCCGCCTCCTGCTGCGGTCTGGTCGGCCTCAAGCCGAGCCGGGGCCGGGTCACCTCCGGTCCTGACATGGGTGAGCCGATGCTCGGCATGGCGTACGAGGGGGGTGGGAACCGAATACGCCGGAAAGGGGCCGTGGCCGGGCGGAACAGCTGAGGAAATGACTTTGCGTCTCCAGCTTGGGATGTTAATCGCGTGGGCCGAGGACCTGTTGTTCGAGCCGTTCCATGAGCGTGAGATCGGTGCCGCTGCCCGGTCCGGTGATTCGGGCGCGAACCGGCCGCCATGGGCTGATGGTGTCCGACTCGTCTTGCTCCTCGGCCTCGGCGAGCGCCCGGTACACCGAGGCGACCGAGGGGGACTTACCCGCATTCTTGCCGGTCTTGATCGTCAGCTTCTTCGCGATCTGCGGGACAGGGACGCCCTTGTCCTTCAGCGCGAGGGCGAAGGTCATCGAGTCGTCGTCGATGACCTTCGGCCGCCCGCCGTGATTGCCCTTGGCCGCGGCCGTCACCTGGCCCTCCAAGGTCTTCTCGCGGATGTAGTTGCGGTCGAGCTGAGCGGCGACGGCGAGGACGGCGAAGAACATGGCGCCCATGCCGTTGGGGTCGTGGATGCCGGTGAGCGGGCCGGTGAGGAGTTCGAGCTGCATGCCGGCACTCTGGAGCTGGGCGGACAGGGTCATCAGCTCGGCAGCGTTGCGGGCCAGGCGCTTGAGTTCGTGGACGGTGAGGACGACCTCCTGGTCGGGGGCGGCTTCCTTGATGTCGTAGGCGAGCTTGAGCGCCTTCTCCAACTCCGGGCGGACCTTGACGCGAGTGCTGATCTTCTCGGAGAAGATCCGCTTGCACTGCGCCGCTGTGAGCGCATCCAGCTGGCTCTGTAGTTCTTGCTGGGCGGTCGAGCAGCGGGCGTACCCGATCCGGATCGGCTTGGCGGCAGGTGCCGCCGGAATGGCCTCGACAGGCGGGCCGGGTTTCCATGGTCGCCCGGGGCCGCGGTCCTCCGGGAGGAGGACTTCGAGTTCCTCGCGCAGGGCGGGGATGAGGATGAAGCGGGCGGTGTGGTACTTCGCCGCAGTCTTCCCGCCGCGGGTGCGGCACGGACTCCCGGCGGGAGCCTCGCACTTCGGGCAGTCGTTTCGTTCGACGGCGTGTGCGGCTTGATCGGACGTCAGATCCACCCCGCAAGTCTCTCAGAACTGTGTTGCAGAACGCGGGGCTTTTGAGAGGTTTTCTGCGAGCGATTATCGGGTTAAAACGGACGTGATTCCGGGGTCTCGCAGAACTCTAGCAATTGGTCATTTCTGAGAACACGAAGCGCGGTCGATATCGCACACAAACGGCTTCGAGCGCATCGTGCCGCCCCGGCGCGGGGCCCTGACGGCGTTCACGCCGGGGACATCACCTCATAGAGATTGCGAGCGGCGTCGACGAAGAACAGCCCGCGTGGACATAGTGGGTGGTCGATACGGCCGTTGTCGGGATGGGCCGGGTGGTTGCCGAAAGGAACGCCGTTGTCGCGCAGGCGGGCCAGGATGCGGTCGAAGGTGGCCGGGTCCACGTCGAAGGCGAGGTGCATCCCCATTCACTCGCACGGGGGCGAAGTGTCCGTCGCGGCCTGCCGGCGGCAACTTCGGCAGGCCCATGATCGTGGCGAAGGATCGAGCGGCTTGGCGGTTGTCGAGGGCGGGCACGATGGTGGTTGAGCGTGATGGTCATCTGGCGGCCTCCGAGGGGTAGCAGACGCCGTTCAGCAGGACGCCGACGAGGTCGCTGGGGGTCAACTCCGCGTCCATCGGCCGCGTCCGGGCGAAGAGCAGGCCGAGGAAGACCGCGGCGACCTGCTGGGGGTCCAGGCGCAGAGCCGCGCGATCAGGTTCGATCAGCTCGGCCACGGCTGCCAGGGTGGCTTTCATCGAGGCTTCCCGGCCGCCCGGCGCCGGGCGGCCGACGGCGGCGCGGTCGCGGCGGTGACCGGAGGTGTACAGGGCGGCGGCCACGGTGCCCATGCGCTCCAGATGAGCGCGCAGAGCTTCGGCCGCCTGAACCAGGCGGGCGGTCAGTGGTTCATCAAGGGAGATCGAGGCCAGCTCGCGCAGAGCGTGGTCGGGATTTATGGCTTCGGTCATGCACGCCTGCAGCACCTCGTCCTTGTCGGTGAAGACCCGGAAGATGGTGGAGATCCCGGAATGGAGCGCCACACTCCGCGCCGCCGGCCACCACCAGCGGGTGCCCGCCGCCGCGCCCGCGCGCCCGGTGACAACACCCCCGGATCATGGGTGCGACAGAGGGCCTGAGCCATGCCGGGCCGGGTGACCTGGCTCCCCACCCGTAGGCGGGGACGTGAAGAAGGTAACGGGGCGGAGACGACCGCTGAACGCCCCCAGAAACCAGCCACGCCGCTGCTGTTGCGGGCGGGGAAGGCGTAGAGGATTGTGAAACACCAGGAAACCAACGGGCCTTGGATCAGGGACGGACTCGCTGCGCGAACACGGGTGATGGCCCCATGCACGACAGCAACAACGACACCGGCCGCGGCAAAGGGCGGCAAGAAGGCGGAGACCGCCTCGACCGGGTCCTGCACTGGGTCCTGTTCATCCTCCCGGCGGTCTCCGGCTGCCTCTTCTGGATGCTAAGCGGGCGAAACCCACAGGACTACCCGCAGGAGATGGCCTACCTGGCCTGGACAGCGGCCGTGGTCGGGGTACTGCTGATCCTGCGAGACCACTACAGCAAGTCGCCGGGCGACCGGTAAACGGACGGTCGAGGACGACGGCCTGGCCCGCCCGGCCACGGCTGGCCTGGCGGTGAACGGTAAGCAAGGGCTGTCTGGCTGGGGCCGCCCGACATGGGCGGGTGGGCCGGGACGCGCTGGTACGACCACGGCTCTTGTCATCCTTCCGGCGCCTGTGTGCTCTCCTGGGTTCGGCGAGGGCGCCGCCGTACCGCGCCCAGCACGAGCGCGCCAAGAGCGAGCAGGGCGAGCGCGAAGGCGATCCAGCCCGCGCCGACAAACGCCAGCCCGCCCGCGATGACTTGCTGTACGGCTGTCGCGGCGCCCACGATCGGATCGCCGACAGCCTCGCCGGAGAAGACGCGCAGCTCGTACCAGCCGTAGTACATGACATACAGCCCGGCCACCACCAGCAGGCCGCCGCCGGCCCTGGACACATACGGCAGCAGCCGCCGCAGCCTGGTCACCACGGCGTCGCGGGCGAGCGCCACCACCAGGGACAGAACAGCGACCACCAGGCCCATGCCAAGCGCGTAGGCGACGAAGGCCGCCACGCCGCCGAGCAAGCCCGCGCCGGACAGCGAGGCCGAGGTGACCGCCAGAAACGGGCCCGCCGTGCACGACAGTGAAGCCACCGCGTACGACAAGCCGTAACCGTACAGCGACAGCGGCGAGCTTGCGGGACGGCCGGTGACCAGCCCAGGAAGGCGCAGCAGCAGCTCGCGGCCGGTCAGCAGCCACACACCCAGCCCGGCCAGCAGCGCGCCGATGACGAGCGTTGCCCAGGGCAGGTAGCGGCCCACCGACACTGCCAGCGCGGTCACGGCGAGCCCGAACAGGCCGAAGACCGTGACGAAGCCGGCGGTCATGGCGGCCGACAGCAGCAACGCCCGGGCGAGCGGCCCGCGGCGGGCCGTCCCGCCGTCGGCGATCAGCAGGGTGAGGTAGGCGGGCAGCATCGCAAAACCGCACGGGTTGAACGCAGCCACCGTGCCGGCAGCCAAGGCAAGGGTAAGCGGCAGGTCGGCGGCGTTCACGATCGCCCTGCCAAGCCGTCGGCTGCCATGGCGGTGCTACCGGCCGAGCAGTTGCCGGACGTGGCCGTCCAGCGCGTCCTGATCGAGCGGGCCGGAGGCCCTCGTGGTGGTGCCGTCCGGTTTCATGAACACGAACGTCGACTGCTCGCTGACGCCCAGTTTGGTCCACACCGCGCCGTTGGCGTCCGCGAGGTGCACGATGTCGCCGGTGCCGGTCCGCTGGACGAATTCCTTCATCGCCGCCGCGGTGTCCAGGCCTGCCACGCCGACGAACGCGACCTCGCCGAACGTGGCGGCCGCGGCCTTGACGGCGGGCGCCTCGGAATGGCACTTGGGACACCACGGCGCCCAGAACCAGAAGACCACCGGCTTGCCGGCCAGGCTCGCGCCCTGGAACGGGTCACCGTTCAGTGTCGCGGCGGAGAACGCCAGCGCGGCCGGTACCGCCGGTGTGGCGGGAGCAGCCGAAGCCGCCGGCGTTGCCGGTGTGGGAGTCACGACGGCCGACGGAGGCGCGTCGCTGCGGACCGGGTTGGCCGCCTGGTCCCCTCCGGCGCTGCCGCACGCACATGCCAGCAAGGCCAGCGAGGTCAAAGCAGCCGCCGCTCGCGCTGTGATCATGCGCTCAGCGTATAAGTGTTCGCCCTAGCGATTTCTTACGAGCTCGTGACGGCGCCTGACCAAGACATCGGTCGTGCGCATCAAGGGCCTCCCTCGTGCGGCAGTCCGCCGTTTCGGACAGGCCCGGGCAGGCCCGCTGCGGTGAACGCCTCGCGCAGCGCGGTCACGCTCGGCGCCCCGGCAGCTGTGCCGTCCGCGCCTGGGTAGAGGCGGCACGACAGACTCGGCAGCGCCCCGTCGGATGTGAACGGTCCATACTCGAGCAGAATCGTGGGCGAGCCAGTCATCCCCCCGGGGCTGCGGCTTGCGCCTGGTCATGGACCTCGATGAGCGCCGCCTCGGCCGCTCGGCCCGCCAACGCTGCGGTGAGTCGTCTTATGGCGAGCCAGGCGTTCGGGCATCCCAGAACCGCCAAGATCGTGATCCGCATTCCGTCATCCTCAGGTGGGCCGGCCCGGTCACAGGCGTGCGGCCGGGCTTGTGCGCTGGCACAGCGGCTGCCGGCCCGATACAACGCTGTTGCTGTGCCTGGTCGCGTCAAGCCGAGTGCTTGGCCCGCCGCACGGGTCGATCGCCGCGTGGTTGATCGCCTCGGCTTCGACGTCGGCCCGCCCGGGCGGGCCGAAGCCTTCCGGCCACGATGTCTCCGCACGGGTGGCGGTGCGGCGGCGGTCGCGGTGCAGGTTGAGGCAGATGGTGGCCAGCCACGGTGCCGCCTTGCGTGGGTGTCGCCCGTCCAGCCAGGCCGCCCACGCCCGGGCGTAGGTGTCCTGCACCAGGTCCTCGGCCTCCACGCGGAGCCGGACAACCGCAGCGCCAGGGTGTAGACGAGGTCGGCTGCGGCGCTCGCCCTCGTCGCTGACGCGTGGTTACGCCGTCGTCACCGGTCACGGAGCCCGCAGTGACGACGATCGAGCCGGGTGCGGACAGCTGTTCGTGGGCGTCGAGGAGCGCCACGGCCAGTCCCGCCGGGTCGTCGGCGCGGGGCAGGTGCTTCTCGCTCCACATGCTCACGCGGGCTGTTGCCCCCCTTGCCCGCCCGGTCGCGATCCTGTCGGCGAGGTGGCGGCGAAAGAGCGGGCCTGGTGCAGCAGGTGGCGCCAGTGCTGCTCGTCGGGATCGGGTAGGGCGATCCATTCGCGGAAGCGCCGGCCGGCGGGGGCGAAAGGCTCGCCGGTGCCGTCGTGGATGAGGCGGGTGACCTCGGCCTGGTCAGCTTGACCAGCAGGCGGCCGGTGCGGTGGTCGAGTGCGGCGAAGAAGCGTCTTTCGTGGCGCAGGCAGGGCAGGCCCATCATGGTGGAGGCGGTAACGGCCGGGTCGGCGAGCAGTTCTTCGGCCAGGGTCCTATACAGCCGGCCGGGTGATTCGGGGGTCATGGTCTCTCCCGGTGCTGGGGAAGATGCGGATACCTGAGGAGATCCTCGGTGGCGGGGAAAGTCATCGGTTTTGTCGGGTCCGGCCGCTAGCGTGCCGGGGGTGGACGTCACCGATGTGACCGCGGCCCAGATGGCCGGGACCGATGAGCGGCTCGCCGCCGCGTTGGCCGGGGATCAGTGGGCCTTCGCCGGGCTGGTCGGCCCCTACCGGGCCGGCCTGCTGGTGCACTGCTACCGGATGCTCGGCTCGCTGCAGGAGGCCGAGGAGGCGCTGCAGGAGACGCTGTTGCGGGCCTGGCGCAGCCTGGCCACCTACCAGGGGCGGGCGCCGCTGTCCCACTGGCTCCACAAGATCGCCACCACGGCCTGCCTGAAAGCCGCCGCGCGGCGGGAGCGGCTACCGGCCACCCTGGCCGAGGTCGGCCATCTGCAGCCCTTTCCCGATAATTTGCTGGAGCCGTTGGATCCCGCGCAGGTGGCGCAGGCCAGGGAAGGCGTGCAACTGGCGTTCATCGCCGCCCTGCAACTGCTGCCGGCCACCCAGCGGGCCGTGCTCATCCTGCGTGAGGTGCTGTGCTGGAGCGCCGCGGAGGTGGCCGGCTACCTCGGCACCAGCGTCCCGGCGATCAACAGCATGCTGCAGCGCGCCCGGGCCACGCTGGGGGCGGCGGGCCCGATCGAGCCTGGCCCACCTCCGGCCGCCGAGCGCGCGATTGTGGCGCGCTTCATGGACTGCTGGCAGCGGCGCGACATCGACGCGCTGGCCGCGCTACTGCGCGAGGATGCGATCCTGCGCATGCCGCCGGAGGCCGTCGAGATCATCGGCCGGGCCGCGGTGGTCTCCTTCTTCGCCACCGAACCGGCCGATGGCCGACTGGACCTGATCGAACTGGTGCCCGTCGCGGCCAACCGGCAGCCCGCTCTGGCCGCCTACCTGCCCGAGCCCACCGGCTTGTGCCGCGGTTACGGGATCATGGTGCTCACCATCACCCCCACCGGCATCGCCGAGATCACCGGCTTCCCCAGCCCTGACCTGTTCGACCGCTTCGGCCTGCCCGAGCATCGGCCAAGCGGCGAAATCCTGACGCGCCGATGAGTTCTGCGGAGTGGCGGGATCTAACGGGGGTGAACGGCCGCGCGGCGGCCCGCACCGTGGAGAGCGACCATGGATCCCCTGATCATCGTCAAGCCCTACTATCAGGCCTGGCAGCAGCGCGCCGGCGACATGAGCGGCGTCGCGCTGGCCGACGGCTTCACCTTTCACGGCCCGGTGGCCGACTTCCAGGATGCCGAGGGCTACCGGGCCATGGCGCGCGAGGCCGGCGCCGCCGTGCTCGGCTTCCGGGTCCGGCATCAGTTCGCCGCCGGCGACCTGGTCTGCTCGATCATCGACTGGGAGATGGCAGGGATGCCCGGCACGCTGACCTCCGCCGAACTGCTGCGCGTCCGGGACGGTGAGATCGTGAGCGGCGAACTGATCTACGATGCCGAGGATCTGCGCCGCGCCATGGCCCCCACCTCCGCCGCGCAGCCGGGCATCGGCGGCCTGCTGGAGCGCAGCCATGGCCTGGTCGGCCGGATCCTGGGCCAGATCACCCCGCAAGGATGGGCCGCCGCCAGCCCCTGCCGGAAGTGGACGGTGCGCCAGAGCGCCAACCACCTGACCGGGGCCCTGCTGATTCTGGCCCGGGTGGCCGAGGGGCGACAGGTGGAGGCGGCCGAGTTCGACGCCCAGCACCAGGCCGACACCGACCATCTGGGTGCCGACCCGGCCGCCGCCTTCGCCGCGGTGGCGGCCCGCTCGGTGGCGGCCTTCGCCGCGCCGGGCGCCCTGGAGGCCGACCACGCGTTCATGGGGACGCGGACGCCCGGTGCTGTGCTGGCCTCCATCAGCCTGCTGGAGTCCTTGGTCCACGGCTGGGACATCGCCACCGGGGCTGGGCTCGACTATCCGGCCGACGCCGAGGTCGTGCTGGCGGCCTGGCAACACGCCGCCACCGGCGTGGGAGACCACCAGCGGGAGGCCGGCCAGTTCGCCGCCGTCCTGCCCGTCCTGCCCACCGCGGACCCGCTGACCAGACTGCTGGCCCACTTGGGCAGAAGCAGCTGAGCGGAAACAGGCAGCGGACCGCACACTGAAACCGGCATCGCCTGCCGGCCCCGGCAGGACGTTCGGCGGGCGGGCACCGAGCTGATCGGCTCGGATTCAGCTGTCTTCGCAGCGGACAGGTGTCGATTCGGGCAGGGTCGGTTCGTAGTGAGGTGAGCGGCGGGACGCGCCCGCCCGTCACACAGGGAGCAGCACGATGACGCAGTACATGCTGTCGGTCCACAGCGTCGAGGGCGAGGTCCGCGATCCGATGACCGAGGAGGAGATGCGCCAGTCCCACAAGCAGCTCGCCGTCCTGGAGCAGCAGATGCACTCGGCGGGCGCCTGGGTATTCTCCGGGCGCCTGCACGAACCCGACACCGCCACCGTCGTACGCGTCTCGGCGGGTGAGGTGCTGACCACCGACGGGCCCTTCGCCGAATCCAAGGAACACCTCGGCGGCTTCTACGTCATCCAGGCCGACGATCTGGACGCGGCGCTGGCCTGGGCGTCGAAGGTCACCGCAGCCATCAGGACTCCGATCGAAGTCCGTGCGTTCGCCGCCTTCGCCGACCGGCCCCAAGCCTTCGAGCAGTTCGGGGACTGAGTGTGCCGGTCGTCGATGAGGCCGCGATCGGCCGGGTCTTCCGCGAGGAGTCCGGCCGATCGCTGGCCGGCCTGATCCGGCTGTTCGGCGACATCGACGTGGCCGAGGACGCCGTACAGGAGGCATTCGCCCTGGCCCTGCGCAAGTGGCCGGCCCAGGGCATGCCACCCAACCCGGGCGGCTGGATCACCACGACCGCCCGCAATCGCGCCCTTGACCGGCTGCGCCGCCGGGAGCGGGAAAGGGAACTGCTCGGTGAGGTGGCGGTGCTGGCGCCGGGCACCGGCGAATGCGGCACGTCCGAGGAGGCAGCACCCGTGCACGATGACCGGCTTCGCCTCATCTTCACCTGCTGCCATCCGGCGCTGTCCACCGAAGCCCAGGTGGCGCTCACGCTGCGACTGCTCGGCGGGCTGTCGACCCAGGAGGTGGCCAGATCCTTCCTGGTGGCCGAACCGGCGATGGCGCAACGCCTCGTGCGCGCCAAGCGCAAGATCAAGGCCGCCCGGATCCCCTACCGGGTACCGGAAGGGCGCGAATTGCCCGACCGCCTGCGCCCCGTACTGACCGTGATCTATCTGATCTACAACGCCGGGCTGGGCGGCCAGGCCGATCGGGGTCTGTGCGCCGAGGCGATCCGGCTGGCACGGCTGCTGACCGGGCTGATGCCCGATGAGCCGGAGGCGGCCGGCCTGCTGGCGCTGCTGCTGTTGATCGAATCCCGTCGCGCCTCGCGGACGCGCCCGGACGGCTCGCTGGTGCTGCTGGCCGAGCAGGACCGCCGGCGCTGGGACCGGGCCATGATCGAGGAGGGGCAGGCGATCGTCCGAGGCTGTCTTCGCCGCAACCGGCCCGGTATCTATCAGCTCCAGGCCGCCATCAGCGCCGTGCACGCCGACGCCGCCACGGCCGAGCAGACCGATTGGCCGCAGATCCTGGCCCTGTACGACCAGTTGTTCGTGGTGGCACCCACACCGGTCGTGGCCCTGAACCATGCCGTCGCCGTCGGCGAGGTGCGCGGACCCGCCGCCGCGCTGGCCCTGGTGGAGGAGCTGGACCTTGACGGCTACTACCCGTTCCACGCCACCCGGGCCGATCTGCTTCGGCGGCTGGGCCGCGACAACGAGGCCTCCTCCGCCTACGAACGCGCCGCAGCCCTGGCGCCCACCGCCGCCGAACGGGACTTCCTCAGACTCGGCGGCCGAGCCGCACAGGGAGCGGAGAGCGGCCGCCGAGCTTGAGCCCTGCGGCGCCGAACATGGATCTGCGGCCAGCCCATCTGCGCCACCGAGTGGGCGCCGGTGACAGAGGTCACCGGTTCAGCCGCCGAGCTGACCGGCGCGCCGTGCCAGGTCGGTGGCAAGCTCCTCAGCCCGGCTCAATTGCGTGCGCAAGGCCTCGCACCGCTCTTGGACGGCCTGCTCGAACCGGACCAGCCGCGTCAGCAGGTGTGTGCGCTCAACCGTGGCCAGCTGCGCCACGTTCTGCGCGACGTCGCTGTCGTCGAGCCGGTCGGTGATGGACAGCAGCTCGCCCATCTCCTCCAGGGTGAAACCGAGCGGCTTCATCCGGCGGATCACCAGCAGCCGGGCCACGTCGTGCTCGGTGTAGAGGCGAAAGCCGCCCTGGCTCCGTGCCGACGGCCGTACCAGGCCGACATCGTCGTAGTGCCGGATCGTGCGCAGCGACAGTTCGGTCAGCGCCGCCACCTGCCCGATGTGCATGTGATCCTCGCCACTCGCGGCAGCGGGTAGGGCTGCATCCTTGGGGGCGGAAACCGCTGCTGTGTCCACGTTTCGCATGACCTCACCGCTCAGCTGGGCCGGCCGGTGCGGCCAGGCACCCCTCAGCCCACCGGATCTCTACCCTAACGTCAAGGTAGAGTTGCCGCTGGCCGGGGCGGGTGGGATCGCGCACGCCTCGACAAGGCCAGAGCACGCCACGACGGCGACGCCAGCGAGATCCCCGCCGACCCTGCGGGACCGAGGAACACGAGGTAAGCATCATCGACGCGCGCACGCCCCACACCGTCGCCGTCTACTGCCCGCCATGACCTCGCGGTAGCCCGGCCCCGCCCGCCGGCCTCGCTGATCCTCCCGGGCACCGAGCCGTGCCCTGCGGCCCGTCTGGCCGCCTTCCCTTTCGCCTTGGCCTTGCTTGTGAGCGCCCTGTCGCCGTGCCTTTCGGCGCCTTCGTGCCCGACCGGCGGGCCGTTCGTCCACGTTGAAGGAAGTTCCGCGTTGCCCAGTTCCTCCCTGCCCGCCAATCCGCCCGCCGACCCGCCCGCTTCATGGGCCGACCGGCTGCGACCGGGCCGGCCCGCCTGGCTGAACCCGAAGGTGGCCCGAACCGAGATCCTGGCCGGCCTGGTCGTCGCCCTGGCCCTCATCCCCGAGGCGATCTCGTTTTCGATCATCGCCGGGGTCGACCCGAGCGTCGGGCTGTTCGCCTCCTTCACCATGGCGGTGGTGACCGCGATCGCCGGCGGCCGCCCCGCGATGATCTCCGCAGCCACTGGCGCCATCGCCCTGGTCGTGGCCCCCTTGGCACGCGAGCACGGTCTCGGCTACCTGATCGCCACCGTCATCCTCGGCGGGCTCATCCAGGTCGCGCTCGGCGCGCTCGGCGTGGCCAAACTGATGCGGTTCGTACCGCGCAGCGTCATGGTCGGCTTCGTCAACGCCCTGGCCATCCTGATCTTCATGGCGCAGGTGCCCGAACTCATCGACGTCCCCTGGATCGTCTACCCGTTGGTCGGTGGCGCGCTCACGCTGATGGTGTTCCTCCCGCGCCTGACCAGGGCGGTGCCCGCTCCGCTGGTTTCCATTCTCGCGCTGACCGCGCTGACCATCGGCGCCCACCTGGCCGTGCCCACCGTCGGCGACCGCGGCGTCCTGCCCTCCTCCCTGCCGGTGCCAGGCCTGCCCGAGGTGCCCTTCACCTTCGCCACCCTCACCCTCATCGCCCCGTACGCGCTGGCCTTCGCACTGGTCGGGTTGATGGAATCGCTGATGACCGCCAAGCTCGTCGACGACCTGACCGACACCCGCTCCAACAAGACCCGCGAGTCCATCGGCCAGGGCATCGCCAACATCGTCACCGGCCTGTTCGGCGGCATGGGCGGCTGCGCCATGATCGGCCAGACGATGATCAACGTGAAGAACGGCGCCCGCACCCGGCTGTCGACCTTCCTGGCCGGCGTCTTCCTCATGGTGCTGTGCATCGTCTTCGGCCCGCTGGTCTCCCAGATCCCGATGGCGGCCCTCGTCGCGGTGATGATCCTGGTCTCCTTCGCCACCTTCGACTGGCACTCCGTCGCCCCGGCCACCCTCAAGCGCATGCCCGCCGGCGAGATCACCGTCATGGTCGTCACCGTCGCCGTCGTGGTCGCCACCCACAACCTGGCCGTCGGCGTCGTCGTCGGCTCACTGACCGGCCTGGTCATCTTCGCCCGCCGTGTCGCCCACCTGGCGCAGGTCTCGGCCGTCCTCGACCCCGACGGCAGCCAGGCCATCTACGCCGTCACCGGCCAGCTGTTCTTCGCCTCCAGCAACGACCTGGTCTCCCAATTCGACTACGCCGCCGACCCCGACCACGTCGTCATCGACCTGTCGGACGCTCACATCTGGGACGCCTCCAGTGTCGCCGCGCTGGACGCCGTCCAGGCCAAGTACGCCGCCCGCGGCAAGACGGTAGAGATCATCGGCCTCAACGAGCCCAGCGCGCGCATGCACGACACGCTGTCCGGCGAGCTGTCCGGCAGCCACTGACCCCCGCTGGTGCCCGCCATCGCGGTCGCGGTCGGCGTCTTCGGTTTCACCTCAGGACAGGCCCTGGCCGGAGTCGTGGGGCCACCCTTACCGCTGTCACCCCGAAGGACAGACCCGCTGCACAGCTGTGGCCTGCCGGTTCGGCCACGGAGCCGATCATCCGGCCAGTTAACTCCCTGGTCGTCCTCCCGCTCGCTCTGGCCCTGCCCGACACGCTGGCCGTCGCGGCCGTGGTCGTGGTCACCCAGACGCTGGTGGAGATGGCCTGGCATGGTGCTCTACGTCCGGGCCCT
>NZ_BLAD01000043.1:89046-207459 GCF_009687845.1 Acrocarpospora corrugata | reverse complement strand
CACCAAACCCCACACCCCAGCAGCACGAAGAATCCCCCACCCTTGCGCCACCTTCCACGACATCCGCCGCGCCTATTGCTACGAAATCCTCCACAACATCACCGGCCAGTAATGACCGGCACCCTGGTCGCGACCCAGCCCACCGTAGTGCCGAACTGACGGAACGCGCCGGACATGTCCCGCTGCGCAACAACAGCGACGCCCTCTCCCCCGTCTCACGCACCCTCACCCGGCACCCCCAGACAATGACGGCAGGGGTTGGCCACAAATCGAGTAGCGCCACTACTCGACAAAGGCCAACCCCACCCAGAGACGCCAGAAGTGGGCAAGCTGCCCAACCGGGCCAATAGAGGTCAACCCTCGGGTATCGAAGAGACATCGGCCGAGTGTCCGATGGGGCCTGGGAGCCCTTAGGAAGTCGTTAGGGACACGCGGACAGCGAGCCACCATGGGGAACAGCTGCTCACAGCACCAGCAAACGAGCCAACCACCGTGTTACTCGCCGATATCCGGCGCCTTCACGCACGCGACGCTCCTCGCCACCGACGCCAAGTAAAAGGCCCGGCGTCAGGAATTCCAGCAGCTACCAGCGGCTCAGCTAGCGAGACAGCAGCGCTGGCGTTGCCGGCGCTGATGTCTCTCTATTAACTCCTAACGAAATAGGCGAGTTGCCGGGTCGGTCGCCGTTATCCGGCGCCGTTAACGCAGGTGATGCTTCTCACCGCGCCGGCGCCAAGAAGGCGCGGCCATTCTGTTTAGTGGTTCTAAGGGCTCGCAGGAAATTAACCCGTAGGTTCACAAGTCTCCGACCTCGACAAACCCTTTGTGAGCGCGCAAGTTAATTCTCTGCGAGTCCTAAGAGCAGGCGAGCGGTCCGAGGCCCCGGAGCGACCGGCCAAGGCACTCCACGTTTACCTGACCGAGAACGCTAGGAGCAGGCGAGTGGTTCGGGGGTGGTCGGGGGGCGGCCGATGGTGGGCATGCCGAGGTTCACCGAGGCGGGGCCGGAGGGCTGGGATTGGCGGGATTCCCAGGCGTCGCCGGCGCGGGTGCGGCGGACGGAGTGGAGTTTGTCGGCGACCAGGTGGTGGGGGGCGGCGTAGGTGACCTCGACGGTGGCCATGTCGCCGGGGCGGGCGTCGGCGGGGGTCAGGTGGACGAGGCGGTTGTCGGGGGCGCGGCCGGAGAGGCGGTGGGTGGCGCCGTCCTTGCGGCCTTCGCCTTCGGCGATGAGGACTTCGAGGACCTTGCCGACCTGAGCCTTGTTCTCTGCCCAGGCGATCTCTTCCTGGACGGCGACGAGGCGCTCGTACCGCTCCTGGACGACGGCCTTGGGGATCTGGTCCGGCATGGTCGCGGCGGGGGTGCCGGGGCGGATCGAGTACTGGAAGGTGAAGGCGTTGGCGAAGCGGGCGGCGCGGACCACGTCGAGCGTGCCCTGGAAGTCTTCCTCGGTTTCGCCGGGGAAGCCGACGATGATGTCGGTCGAGATGGCGGCGTCGGGCATCGCCGCGCGGACGCGATCGATGATGCCCAGGTAGCGGTCAGCCCGGTACGAGCGGCGCATCGCCTTCAGCACCCGATCGGAACCGGACTGCAGCGGCATGTGCAGCTGATGCATGACGTTCGGCGTCTCGGCCATCGCGGCGATGACGTCGTCGGTGAAGGCCGCCGGATGCGGCGAGGTGAACCGGACCCGCTCCAGCCCGTCGACGGAGCCGCAGGAGCGCAGCAGTTTGCCGAAGGCGAGCCGGTCGCCGAACTCGACGCCGTAGGTGTTGACGTTCTGGCCGAGCAGGGTGATCTCCAGCACGCCCTGGTCGACCAGGGTGCGGATCTCGTTGAGGATGTCGCCGGGGCGGCGGTCCTTCTCCTTGCCCCGCAGCGCGGGCACGATGCAGAACGTGCAGGTGTTGTTGCACCCGACCGAGATGGCCACCCACGCCGCGTACGCCGACTCGCGCTTGGTCGGCAGCGTCGACGGGAAGGTCTCCAGCGAGTCCTTGATCTCGACCTGGGCCTCTTCCGCGATCCGGGCCCGCTCCAGCAGCACCGGCAGCGACCCGATGTTGTGGGTCCCGAAGACGACGTCGACCCACGGCGCGCGCCGGACGATCTCGCCCTGGTCCTTCTGCGCCAGACAGCCGCCCACCGCGATCTGCATGCCGGGATCGCTGATCTTCCGCGGCCGCAGGTGCCCCAGGTTGCCGTAGAGCCGGTTGTCGGCGTTCTCCCGCACCGCACAGGTGTTGAACACGACGACGTCGGCGGGCTGCCCCTCGGGGGCGCGCACGTATCCCGCGTCCTCCAGCAGCCCGGACAGGCGCTCGGAGTCGTGGACGTTCATCTGGCACCCATAGGTCCGTACCTCGTACGTCCTGGTGCTCTCCTGAGTCGTGGCAGTCATCTCAACGACCAAGCCTAAGCGCTCCAGAGACCCCCAGACGCCCGGGACAATGTCCCATCTGCTTGGGCAAATCCGCCGATACCCTGTGACCTGGACCTGTATTCCGGGAGGTCAGGTGCGATCCGCGGCCTGGGTTGTCTGCGTGGCGAGCCTGCTGCTCGTCGCCGCGGCCGTCGTGCTGGGCGAATGGAACGGGTTCGACCTGTTCCAGCAGAGCCATCTGGTCTTCGTCGCGGCCGCCGTGATCGTCGGCGGCCTGATCAACGTGCGCCGCCCAGGCAACGTGATCGGCCTGCTGCTGGCCACCACCGGCCTGTCGTTCGCCCTCCTGGACGCCTGCGGCCAGTTCGCCCTGTACGACCGGGACGCGACGGCGTTCGCCTGGCCGCAGACCTGGCTGTGGATCCCGGCGAACCTCGCCATCGCCGCGATTCCCCTGTTCTTCCCCACCGGCCGCCTGCCCTCCTCCCGCTGGCGCCCGATCATCTGGCTCGCGGCCGTGGCCGCCGTCCTCACCGCGATCGTGAGCGCCCTGCGCCCCGGCCCGAACGACCAGGCGGGGTACGGCACCGCCGTGGCCAACCCCCTCGGCGTCCCCGCCCTGGACGGCGCCACCCAGTTCGCCGACCTCGGTTTCCCGATCTTCGCCGGCGCCCTGTTCATCGCCGGCTCCATCAGCCTGGCCCTGCGCGCCCGCCACGCCCGCGGCCCGGAACGCGCCCAGGTCCAGCGGCTGGTCTACGCCGTCAGCCTGGCCGGCCTGATCGTGATCGCACGCCTGGTCGCGGGCCTGCGCGACGACATCCCGGACATCCCCTGGCCGGTGCGGAGCCCGTTCTGGGAACTCGCCGGCGCCGCCGCGATGACCCTCGTGCTGGCCGCCATCAGCGTGGCCGTGCTCAGGTACGGCCTGTTCGACATCGACCTGGTGATCAACCGCACCCTCGTCTACGGCGTCCTGTCCGGTTTCGTCACCGGCGGCTACGTGCTCGTGGTGGGCTACCTGGGCGCGGTCTTCCACGCCGTCGACGGTCTCCCGCTGTCGATCGCCGCCGCCGGCCTGGTCGCCGTCGTCTTCGCGCCACTGCGGGCCCGCGTCCAGCGCGCCGTCAACCTCCTCATGTACGGCAGGCGCGACGACCCCTACGCCGCCCTGGCCCTGCTCGGCCGCCGCCTGGAGGAGAGCGCGGAACCGGGCGCCGTCCTGGCCACGGCCGCCGGCTCGGTGGCGGAGGCGCTCAAACTCCCGTACGCGGCGATCGAACTCGACGAAGACGGCGACCCCGCCCCCGGCCGCATCGCAGTCCCGCTGACCTACCAGAACGAGCAGGTCGGCAGGCTCGTGCTGGCGCCCCGCCCGGGGGAACGCGACCTGGGCGAGAAGGACCGCCGGGTCCTCGCCGACCTGGCCAGGCGGATGGGAATCGCCGTCCACGCGGTTCGCCTGTCGGCGGATCTGCGACGTTCCCGGGAACGCCTGGTGCTGGCCCGCGAGGAGGAAAGGCGCCGGATCCGCAACGATCTCCACGACGGGCTCGGCCCGACGCTCGCGGCGTTGACGATGCGGGCGGAAGCCGTACAGGACCTGGTGGGGGCCGGCCCGGCCCGGGAGATGCTGGAGGAGATCATCGGGGACGCGGCGGCGGCGATGGCCGACGTGCGGGCGCTGATCGACGGGCTGCGGCCGCCGGCGCTGGACTCGCTCGGGCTGCTGCGGGCGCTGTCGTCGCACGTCGCCGGCCTGCCGGGCGAACCGGCCATCCGGCTGGAAATCCCGGCGGAGCTGCCCGAACTGCCCGCCGCGACCGAAGTCGCCGCCTATCACATCGCGATCGAGGCGCTGACCAACGTCCGCAGGCACGCTCGGGCGTCCGAGGCCCGGCTGCGCCTGGCGGCGGACGGCGGCGCGCTCACCGTGGAAGTGACCGACAATGGCCGCGGACCCGACGGGAAAGCCGGAGTCGGCACCGTTTCGATGCGAGACCGTGCCGCCGAACTCGGTGGATGGTGCACGATCGAACCATGCCGGGAGGGCGGCACACGTGTGCTCGCGATACTCCCGGCCCAAAGGGGAAAACCATGGAACCCATCAAGATCTTGATCGTTGACGACCATCCGTCGTTCCGGGCGGGGCTCGTCGCGCTGCTCTCGCCGCTGGACGGCATGACCGTGGCCGATCAGGTCGCCACCGGCGAGCAGGCGCTGGCGATGATCACCCAGCTCCAGCCGGATGTCGTGCTGATGGATCTGAGCATGCCGGGCATGGGGGGCGTGGCGGCCACCGAGCGCATCCTGCGGGACCACCCGCACGTCCGGGTGCTGGTGCTGAGCATGTCCGACGACGACGAGTCGGTGTTCGCGGCGCTGCGGGCGGGGGCGCGCGGCTTCGTGGTCAAGGGCGCCCGCCGGGTCGAACTGTCCCGGGCCATCCGGGCGGTGGCCGCGGGTGACGCCGTGTTCGGCCCGGCCATCGCGAACCGGCTGATCGCCTACTTCTCCGGCCTGGCGAAGCGGGAGCACAGTCTGCCGCAGCTCACGCCGCGGGAGCGGGAGATCCTCGGGATGATGACCTCCCACCTGACCAACCCGCAGATCGCGGAGCGGCTGGCGCTGAGCCACAAGACGGTGCGCAACCACGTCTCCAACATCTTCGCCAAGCTGCATGTGGCGGATCGGTCGAGCGCGGTCAGTCGCGCGCGCGAATCGGGGTTCTGAGGGTGCGCAACGCGGCCCAGCCGTACCCGATGAGCTGGCAGAGGGCGCCGGTGGACTGGACGGCGGGCGGCTGGTCGGCGGTGAGGAACGGGATGAGGATGCCGACGATCACCAGCACCGGCAGCCACCACGGCCCGACCCGGGTCGCGGCCAGCGAGATGGTCAGGATCAGCGCCCCCAGATGGGACAGGAACGCGGGGAACAGGATCGCGTACACGAAGCCCGGCATGTCGCTCGCGGCGGCGGTGACGGCCACGGCCTGATCGGCGGGCAGGGTGCGGGCCAGCGCCAGGTCGTAGAAGTCGGTCATGAACAGGTTCACCGCGCTGGCGGAGCCGATCATCCCGACCGCCGCGCCCAGGTTGGCCAGCCGGGGCGCGCGCTCCCGCAGCAGCCCGGCCAGCGCCAGCATGCCCGGGATCATGGCGATCGTGGCCCAGTGGAAGAAGACGGCGCTGACCTGCACCTTGGTCTGATTGGCCAGGTAGAGGGCCGGGTCGTGGTCGGTCCCCGGCGGGGAGGTCAGGAAGGCGAGCAGGAGCAGCACGGGCCAGGCCAGCAGCGACCCGGCGGCGACGAATCGCCGGAAGGAATCAGTCATGCCGCCACTGAATCGGAGGCTTGTCCCAGCGGTCATGGGCCACCGACCAGGACTATCCCGGGAAAAGCCGTGATGGGATCGGTACCGGCTGGTTAGTGACTTGGTTGTGAGACCCCCTTACTTTGGTTGACCATGACGGAGGCCGACAGATCGACTTCACTTGTCAACTTGGAGAAGGTAAACAAGCACTTCGGCGCGCTGCACGTGCTGAGAGACATCGACCTCGATGTGACCCGCGGTGAGGTCGTCGTGGTCATCGGGCCGTCCGGCGGCGGGAAGTCGACGCTCTGCCGCGTCATCAACCGGCTGGAGACGATCGATTCCGGCGCCATCACCTTCGACGGGCACTCCCTCGCGGTGGAGGGGCGGGCGCTGGCCCGGCTCCGCTCCGAGGTCGGCATGGTGTTCCAGCAGTTCAACCTGTTCGCCCACAAGACCATCCTGGAGAACGTCACCCTCGGCCCGACCAAGGTGCGCAAGATCGCCCGCGGTCAGGCCGAGCAGCGCGGGATGGAACTCCTCGAACGCGTCGGAATCGCCTCCCAGGCGGCCAAGTACCCCGCCCAGCTCTCCGGCGGCCAGCAGCAGCGGGTGGCGATCGCCCGCGCGCTGGCCATGGACCCCAAGATGATCCTGTTCGACGAGCCCACCTCCGCCCTGGACCCGGAAATGGTCCAGGAGGTGCTGGACGTCATGATCTCCCTGGCCCGGGACGGGATGACCATGCTGGTGGTCACCCACGAGATGGGCTTCGCCCGCCGGGCCGCCAACCGCGTCGTGTTCATGTCCGACGGCCAGATCATCGAGCAGGCCGCCCCCGACGAGTTCTTCACGAACCCGAGCACCGACCGCGCCCGGGACTTCCTCAGCAAGATCCTTACGCACTAATCGCACAATCTCCCCGAGCCGAGACCCGGCTCAGCGAATTGGAAGAAAAGGTGGCAGTTATGCGCGTACGCCGAATCGGAGCCGTTCTGCTGGCCGCGGCGGCCCTGGCCACAAGCCTTGCCGCCTGTGGCGGTGACGACAAATTTGTCATCGGCGTCAAGTTCGACCAGCCCGGCCTCGGCTTGAAGCAGACCGACGGCTCGGTCAAGGGCTTCGACGTGGATGTGGCCAAGTATGTCGCGAAGGAGCTCGGCTACAGCGACGACCAGATCGAGTTCAAGGAGACCGTCTCCGCGAACCGGGAGCCGTTCATCCAGCAGGGCCAGGTCGACATGGTGGTCGCCACCTACTCGATCACCGACGCCCGGAAGGAAGTCATCTCCTTCGCCGGTCCTTACCTGATCACCGGGCAGGACATCCTCACCCGGGCCGGCGACAGCGCGATCGCCAACGTGGACTCGCTCGCCACCAAGAAGGTCTGCGGCGCGCAGGGTTCCTCGTCGCCCGCGCGGCTGGTGGAGAAGTTCGGCGAGCCGTGGAAGGGCCAGTACCTGACCGAGCAGCAGGGCTACGGCGCCTGCCTGCCGCTGCTGGAGCAGAGCCAGGTCGACGCGATCTCCACCGACGCCACCATCCTGGCCGGCTTCGCCGCCCAGTCCCCCGGCAAGTTCCGCCTGGTCGGCCAGCCCTTCTCCGAGGAGAAGTACGGCATCGGCCTGAAGAAGGACGACAAGGAAACCCGCGACAAGATCAACACCGCGATCGAGAAGATGTTCCAGGACGGCTCGTGGAAGAAGTACGTGGACGCCAACTTCGGTGAGTTCGGCCAGTTCTTCGCCACGCCGCCGGCGCTGGAGCGGTACTGATCGATCGTCTCTGGCGGAGGTAGGTAGGCGGTGTCCGCTCTCCTCGAAGAGCTGCCGGTCATCCTGGGCGCGTTCTGGCTGACCGTACGGCTCACGCTGGCCACCGCCGTGGCCGCCCTGGTGCTGGGCACGGTGCTGGCCGCCATGCGGGTGAGCCCGCTGGCCGTGCTCCGCACCGTGGCCGCCGCGTACGTCAACGCGCTGCGGAACACGCCGCTCACGCTGGTGATCGTGTTCTGCGGGCTGGGGCTCGGGCTGGTCCTGGACGTCTCGTTCTCCGACAGCCTGTCCACCAACTACCTCTGGCTGTCCATCATCGGCCTGTCGCTGTACACGGCGGCCTTCGTCTGCGAGGCCATCCGGTCGGGGATCAACACGGTCCCGATCGGGCAGGCGGAGGCCGCCCGCGCGCTCGGGCTGACCTTCCTCCAGAACCTGCGGCACATCGTGCTCCCGCAGGCCTTCCGGGCGGTGATCGCGCCGCTGGGCAGCGTGCTGATCGCGCTGATCAAGAACACCACGATCGCCGCCGCGATCGGCGTCGCGGAGGCCTCGCTCACCATGAAATCCCTGTTCGAGCAGCATCAGGAGGCGGTGGTCCCGATCTTCCTCGGGTTCGCGCTCGGCTTCCTGGTGCTCACCCTGCCGGTCGGGCTGCTGTTCGGCTGGCTGGCCAAGCGGCTGGCGGTGGCACGATGAGGGCCAGCGTGCTCTACGACGCGCCGGGGCCACGCGGGCGGCGGCGCAACCTGGTGCTCACCGTGGTGTTCGCGGTCGTCCTGGTCGTCCTCGCATACCTGGCGTTTCGGAAATTTGACGAAAAAGGCCAGTTTGATGCGGCGTTGTGGGAGCCGTTCCTCCGGGCGGACGTCTGGATCAACCTGATCCTGCCCGGACTGTGGAACACCCTCAGCGCCGCCGCGACAGCCGCGCTGATCGCGGTGCCGTTCGGGTTCGTGTTCGGCATCGCCCGGCTGTCCGAGCAGGCCTGGATCCGCCTCCCGGCCGCGGCCGTGGTCGAGTTCTTCCGGGCCATCCCGCTGCTCATCATGATCTTCTTCGCCCAGTACGGCGGCAGCGCCGTCTTCGGCCTGACCGTCACCTCCTTCAGCGCCGTGGTCTTCGGCCTGGTCATGTACAACGGCTCGGTGCTGGCCGAGATCGTCAGGGCGGGCATCTCGTCGCTGCCGCGCGGGCAGACCGAGGCCGCGCTCGCCATCGGCCTGCGCAAGAGCCAGGCGATGCGGCTCATCCTGCTGCCGCAGGCGGTCACCGTGATGATGCCGGCCATCGTCAGCCAGCTGGTGGTGCTGCTCAAGGACACCGCGCTCGGCTTCATCGTCGCGTACGAGGACCTGCTGAACGCCGGGGCGCGGATCCTGCCCGCCAACTTCCGCAACCTGATCCCGTCGGTGATCGTGATGGCGATCATCTACATCCTGATCAACGTGGCGGTCGGCCTGGTCGCCGGCTGGCTGGAGAAGCGCAGCCGGCGGAGCCGCAAGACCACCGCGAAACCGGTCGCGCCGCCCGACTCGATGACGGTCGCGGCGGCTCCGTGACGGCGGCGCAGGACAAGGTTTGACGTGTCATTGCGGCGCTTGAGGCGCGCCTGATCTGATCCTGATCGGGTGTGGCGCGTCGTGATGCTGGGTATGGCGGCTGTTTTCCTCACGGGATGTGGTGGCGGCAGCCTTGTGATCGGGGTGCGTGCGGGACAGCCGGGGCTGGTGGACAAACTGCCCGGCGGCGGCTGGGCCGGCTTCGACATCGCCGTGGCGCACTATGTCGCGCGCGAACTCGGGTACCGGGACGACCAGATCCGGTACACCTTCGACGCGGGCGAAGCCGACCTCTCCCTCGGCGCGGTGGCCGGCCGCTACGCCGGGCCGTACCTGGTCACCACCAAGGACCTGCTGGTCCGGGCGCCGGAACTGCGCACCATCCGGAACCTCAAGTCGGCCCGGGTCTGCGGCACCCGCGCCGACATCGCCCCGCTGGTCGAACGCTTCGGCACGGCCTGGCGGAACGTCTTCGCCGCCGAGGCGAACGTGCCCGCCGCCTGCGCACCGCTGCTGGCCGACCGGCGGATCGACGCGATCATCGCCGACGCCCCGGTGCTGGCCGGCCTCTCCGCGCAGTACCCCGGCCGCTTCCGCCTCCTCGGCCGCGAACTGGCCGAGGTGCGGTACGGCATTCGCGTCGCGCCGAACGCGATCGGGCTGCGGGACGACGTGGAGGAGGCGCTCCGGCAGATGTACGAGGACGGGTCCTGGCATCGGGCCTTGATCGACTACCTGGGGCTCCTGGCCACCCGGTACCTGTCGCCGCCCATCCTCGAAAAGGGATAACCGGCCGACCGCTTTTCCGGCAGGATGCCGTCATGCCCCCCGAGCGACCGCCGATCTCCACCGCCGACGTGGCCAGGTCGGCTCTGCGCCTCGGCTTCCCCACCGTGCGCGGCGACGAGGTCTGGTGGGAGGAGGACCGCCCGGCCGAGGCGGGCCGCCGGACGATCGTCCACCGCGCCGCCGACGGCAGCCGCCGCGAACTCCTCGACGCGCCCTGGGACGCCCGTACCCGGGTGCACGAGTACGGCGGCCGGTCCTACGTGGTCGTCCCCGGCGTCGGCGTCATCTTCGCCAACCATGCCGACCAGCGGCTCTACCTGACCGACGGCGGCCCGCCCCGGCCGGTGACCGCCGCCTCCGAAGACCGGTACGGCGACCTGCTGTGGGGCGACGGCGTCCTCTGGTGCGTGCGCGAACGCCACCACGACGACGGGAAGGTGTCCCGCGGCCTCGTCTCGGTGACGCTGGACGGCGAAGTCATCGAGGTGATCTCCGGCAGCGACTTCTACGCCTCCCCGGCCCTGTCGCCGGATGGGGAGCATCTGGCGTACATCTGCTGGAACCACCCGCGGATGCCGTGGACGGGGACCGAGCTGCGGATCACCCGGCTGGAGGACCGGAGTTCGTGGACGGTCAAGGGCGGGATGAGCGAATCCGTCCTCTCGCCGCAGTGGCGGGACAACCGGAACCTCTACCTCGTGTCGGACTGGTCCGGCTGGTGGAACCTCTATCAGATCGGGATCTTCGGGACGTCCTCGCAGGCGCTGTATCCCGCCGAGGAGGAGTTCGCCGGGCCGCTGTGGGAGTTGGGCGGGTTGCCGTACCTGATGCTCGGAGACGGCCGCCTGGCGGTCCTGCACGGGCAGGGGGACCTGCGCCTGGGCATCCTGGACCCGGAGACGAGCACGCTGATCGACCTGGACGTGCCCTACACCGGCTGGGCGCCCGCGCTGAGCGCCGACGGCACCACCCTGGTGGGCATCGGCTACGGCTCCGACGTGCCCCGCTCGGTGGTGCGGGTGGACGTCGTCACCGGCCGGGTCGAGGGTCTGCGCCGTGACATCGCCGAACTGCCCGACATCGCCTACCTGCCGGTTCCGCACGCCGTCGAGATCGAGGGCAGTTTCGGGCGCCGGATCCACGCCTACCGTTATCCGCCGAACACCCCGGAACCCGCGCCTTATGTGGTCTTCGTCCACGGCGGCCCGACCGGTCACGCCACCACCGAACTCAGCCTGGAGAAGGCGTTTTTCACCACCCGGGGCATCGGCGTGCTTGAGGTCAACTACGGCGGTTCGACCGGCTACGGGCGCGCCTACCGCGAGCGCCTGCGCGGCCAGTGGGGCATCGTCGACGTGGAGGACACCGTCGCGGCCGCCCAGTGGCTGGCCGCCGCCGGCCACGCCGACCCGGCGCGGATCACCGTGCGCGGGTCCAGCGCCGGCGGCTGGACCGTGATGGCCGCCTGCGCCGCCGCCACCGTCTTCTGCGGCGGCGTCTCCATCGCGGGCGTCAGCGCGCTGGCCCCCCTGGTGGCGGCCACCCACGACTTCGAATCCCGCTACATCGAATGGCTCGTCGGCTCAGAATCCCTGTACGCCTCCCGCGAGCCTCTCTCCCGGGCCGGCGAGGTCTCCTGCCCCATGCTGCTGATGCAGGGCCTGGCCGACCCCGTCGTCCCGCCCACCCAGGCCGAGGCCTTCGCCGCCGCCCTGACCGAACGCGGCATCCCCTGCACATACCTATCGTTCGAGGGCGAAAGCCACGGCTTCCGCCGCCTGGAGAGCAAGACCGCCGCCCTCGCCGCCGAACTGGCCTTCTACGAGCAACTGTTCCGCCCCGAACACTGACCAGACCGCCAGCGGCTTGCCCTTTAGCGGCCGTAAGCACTGGCGGAACCGCTGGGGCCGATTTGCTACCCGAAGCACTCACGCTTAGCGGGCGGACCGCTGGGCGCCTGGAGCCACTAACAGATTGAGCCGTGCCTCTTTGGCGCCGGTGCGGTGAGGACCGTCACCTGCGTGAACGGCGCCGGATATCGGCCATCAGCCTGGCGGCTCGCTCATTCCGTTGGGAGTTCTTAGCGGGCGAACTCCGTGGCCCGGGATTCGCGGACCACCGTAATGCGGATCTGGCCCGGGTAGGTGAGCTCCTCCTCGACCTGCTTGGCCACGTCGCGGGCGATCACCTGCGCTTGGATGTCGTCCACGTTGTCGGGACGGACCATGACCCGAATCTCCCGACCGGCCTGCATGGCGAATACCTTGTCCACGCCCTCGAAGGACTGCGCGATCTCCTCCAGGCGCTCCAGCCGCTTGACGTACGCCTCCAGGGATTCGCGGCGGGCGCCGGGGCGGCTGCCGCTGATCGCGTCGGCGGCCTGGGTGAGGACGGCTTCGACGGTGCGGACCTCGACCTCGTTGTGGTGGGCCTCGATGGCGTGCACGACGTCCTCGTGCTCGCCGTACCGGCGGGCGATCTCGGCGCCGATCAGGGCGTGGCTGCCCTCCACCTCGTGGGTGAGCGCCTTGCCGATGTCGTGCAGCAGCGCGCAGCGCTTGACCAGATTACGATCGAGGCGCAGCTCCGAAGCCATGATCCCCGCGATGTGCGCGGACTCGATGAGGTGCTTCAGCACGTTCTGCCCATACGACGTGCGGTACCGCAGCTGCCCCAACAGCGTGACCAGTTCGGGATGCATGTCGGTGATACCCAACTCGACCAGAGCGTCCTCACCGGCGCGGACACACAGGTCCTGCACTTCGGCCTTGCTGCGCTCGTAGGCCTCCTCGATGCGCTGCGGATGGATGCGGCCGTCGAGCACCAGCTTCTCCAGGGTCAACCTGGCGGTCTCCCTGCGAACCGGATCAAAACATGACAAAAGCACCGCCTCGGGAGTGTCGTCGATGATCAGGTTGACCCCGGTGGTCGACTCGAACGCCCGGATGTTCCGGCCCTCCCGCCCGATGATCCGGCCCTTCATCTCGTCCCCGGGCAGATGCAGCACGCTCACCACGGACTCGGCCGTCTGCTCGGTCGCCACCCGCTGAACCGCCAGCGTCACGATCTTGCAGGCCCGCTTCTCGCCTTCCTTCCGGGCGTCACCCTCGATCTCCCGGACGATCAGCGCGGCCTCCCGCTTGGCCTGGTTCTCGATCTCCTTGACCAGTTCGGTCTTGGCCTGCTCGGCCGTCAACCCCGCGACTCGCTCCAGTATCTGCCGCCGCTTCTCCGCCACCTGGTCCAGCTCGACCCGCCGGTCCGCCAGCTCCGTCTCGGTCTCCGCCAGCTTCCTGGCCCGCTCGGACTGCCGGCGCGCCTCCTCATCAAGCCGCTGCTCCCGCTCCCCCAGCCGGTTCTCCCGGCGCTCCAGGTCGGCGCGCAGCTCCTTCAGCTCGTTCTTGAGGATCCGCGACTCCTCCTCGACCTCCCGCCGCATCAGCGCCGCACTCTCCACCAGCGCCTCAGACTTGCGGACGATCTCCCCGGCCTCACCCTCGGCCTTCACCCGGATCTCATCGGCGTCCTTGCGCGCCTGCTCCAGCTCCTTCTCGGTCAGCTCCGCCTTGAGCTGAGCGATCTGCTCGGCCGTCGGCCCGGTCTCCTTGGGAGCGGTACGGCGCAGCAACAGGACCAGGAGGGCGCCAATCGCTACGAACGCCGCCAGCAGCACCGCCACTGCCAGCACGATCACGATCGTCATATCCATTGCGCGCCCACCCCTCCTAGCGTCAGCCGGCAAAGGGGTCACACGCACAGCACGGCTACGCCTGGTGGCGTCGCAATGGCGTCACCAGGGCAAATATCGCACCCAAGAGCGGTCAGGGTCCGTAGTTCACCGTTATGGCAATCCGCGCTGCGCGGAGTAACTCCTCACTGCGGTCGAGATTAAGCGTCAGAGAGGTAACGAGCAAGCAAAGACGCTCTGTCAAGCGACTTTTCCTCGATCATCTCAACAACCCACAACCCCTGGAGCCCCAGCCCCCAACCCACAGCCCTACCCCGAAACCCCCAACCACTCCAACCCCTCACGCCTCATAACAAACCTCCCCCAACCGCCCCATCCCCAACCCCCGCACTCGGCCAATGCCCCGAACGCCAGACTTGGGAAAACACAGCTTGAGCTACGAGATGCGCCCGTATCATGCAGCAGCCGAGATCTCCTGGCTGATCACCACAGAGGTGCCTGAACCCTGAGTGCTGCGCCCATGAGTGAGCGCTGTGCCCATGAGACGGACGCCCCGGCCGACGCGGGCAAGACGATGTCGCGCGAACCAAGCCGAAGATCCAGACTCCGGACCTCGAACCCGCCACGGTCGCCCTCATCAGGATCGCCGAAGACGAGGCAATCACCGGGATCATGGATGTCAGCTTCAACGCCCCCAGGACTCTTCCCAGGTCGCCACGGCCCGCTGTGAGGATCGAGCGGCCACGCAGGGGGCCAGACTCAGATCTCCCCGTGAACAGCCTGAACCTGAGCCTCGTGCCCAGCAAGACGTCCTCCTGGCCAACGCGGGCAAGCCGATCGCGCTCAACCCTCAGATCGGACAACGGCCCAACCGCCAGTGTCATCAAAGTCGGCGACGCCTACACGTTCGAACCGACCGCGCTCAACCCTCAGACCGGATGACAGCGAGACCGCCAGTGTCATCAAAGTCGGCGACGCCTACGCGTTCGAACCGACCGTGCTCAATCCTCAGATTGGATGACGGCGTGACCGTCAGCCTCGTCGAGGTCGGCGACGCCTTCTTGTTCGAGGGCCTCGCGGACGATGCGGAAGGCCACGGACGGTGAGTAGCCCTTGCGGGCCAGCATGCCGACCAGCCTCCGGGTTCGCGCCTGAGGGTCGGCGTTTCGGGTGCCGGGGAGTTTGCGGGCGACCAGGCGGCGGGCGGTTTCCACTTCCTCGTCCGGATCGAGTTGTTCGACGGCGTCCTTGACGGTGTCCTCGGGTACGCCGCGATGCCGGAGCTCCTGGGCCAAGGCTCGGCGGGCCAGGCCGCGGCCCGCGTGCCGTGAGCTCACCCAGGCGGCGGCGAAAGCCTCATCGTCGATCAGCCCGACTTCGGAGAAACGTTCCAGGACGGCCTCGGCCACGTCTTCGGGAACTTCGCGCTTGCGCAGCGCCTCAGCCAGTTGCGCCCGAGTCCTGGGCGCAAGGGTCAGCAACCTCAGGCAGACGGCCCGCGCCTTGGCCTCCGGGCTGCCTTCGTCGTCTCCGCTCCTGGATTTCCGGCGACCGGCACCCGCTTCAGGTCCCAGCCGGCCTGCCTCGGATCCCATCTCCCAGCCCGCCTCAGGTCCCATCATCGTCGGCTGCCCAGTGACGGAACAACACCTTCAACGCCAGGAGCAACGTGGATACCGGACCCACCTGACCCCATCCCCTGAGCACCGGGCCCACGCACGGCACCGCCCCCAACCTGACTTCCGCCCAATGTCTTCAGTGTTCGATTTGCCTGCACAGCGCCTCCGACGCCAAGTTCCAGGTCAGATCCGAGCGCATGCTCCAGAGCGGGAGAACCACGGCCGAGCCCCTGGAGTGGCCTGTGATGGCGGGACCAAGTGCCGATGGCGATCTATGAGTGCATCCTCGCCAAGCAGCGTGGCCGACCGATCGCGCCGCTGGATGCACGCGCGCCGAGCAGCGTGGTCAACCGATCGCGCCATTGGCCGTGGTGGCCCCGCGATGCTCCTGGATGGCCCTCCGGCCTGGGTGCGGCCGGAGGGCAACCGGGGTCTAGACGTCGCCGGGCTTGGGGGTGGTGGACTTGGTGCGACTCGTGGCAGCGGCGGGGGCGGGGGTCGCGGGGGCGGCGGCAGCGGGCGCGGCGTCGAGGCGGGGGCCGACGCCAAGCTTCTCCTTGATCTTCTTCTCGATCTCGTTGGCGACGTCGGGGTTGTTCTTGAGGTAGTTGCGGGCGTTCTCCTTGCCCTGGCCGAGCTGGTCGCCCTCGTAGGTGTACCAGGCGCCGGCCTTGCGGACGAAGCCGTGCTCGACGCCCATGTCGATCAGGCCGCCCTCACGGGAGATGCCGAACCCGTAGAGAATGTCGAAGTCGGCGACGCGGAAGGGCGGCGCCATCTTGTTCTTGACGACCTTCACGCGGGTGCGGTTACCGACCGGCTCAGTGCCGTCCTTGAGGGTTTCGATCCGGCGGACGTCGAGACGGATCGAGGCGTAGAACTTCAGCGCCTTACCTCCCGTGGTCGTCTCGGGCGAGCCGAACATCACGCCGATCTTCTCGCGGAGCTGGTTGATGAAGATCGCGGTGGTGCCGGTGTTGTTCAGGGCGCCGGCCACCTTGCGCAGGGCCTGGGACATCAGGCGGGCCTGGAGGCCGACGTGGCTGTCGCCCATCTCGCCCTCGATTTCGGCCTTCGGCACCAGGGCGGCCACCGAGTCGATGACGATGACGTCGACCGCGCCGGAGCGGATCAGCATGTCGGCGATCTCCAGGGCCTGCTCGCCGGTGTCCGGCTGGGAGACCAGGAGCGCGTCCACGTCGACGCCGAGCTTCTTGGCGTATTCGGGGTCGAGCGCGTGTTCCGCGTCGATGAAGGCGGCGATGCCGCCCTGGCGCTGGGCGTTGGCCACCGCGTGCAGCGCGACCGTGGTCTTGCCGGAGGATTCCGGGCCGTAGACCTCCACGATCCGGCCGCGGGGGAAGCCGCCGATGCCGAGCGCGACGTCCAGCGCGATCGCGCCGGTCGGGATCACTTCTATGGGGGCGCGGACATCATCGCCGAGGCGCATGACGGAGCCCTTGCCGAACTGCCGCTCGATCTGGGCGAGGGCGGTCTCAAGGGCCTTCTCGCGGTCGTTGATTGCCATTGGGGTGCCCCCTGTGAGGGTCGTGGTTTTCTCGGTCACCGGAAAGCTACGGGGTGCCGCCGACATTTTCCGGAGCCTCACGCTGGAGGCGACGTAACCAAGGCGGCGGGTCAAATATAGCCGAACGACTGTTCGATCTCACCCGGAACGCAGGTTACTCTCCTGGAGCCCGCGCATACACCCACGAATGCCACCCGCCACCCCAACCTCAAAGTCACATTCCCGGGCATTCTCTCTGAGCTGTTGCCATGCCACTGACCTGCAGCGATCCTTGAGGAAACGGGCCGTTCGCGCGGCCGAGGATCTGCGAACCCCTAGGTGGCGACGTGGCGAGCACCAGCGCGTACGCCCGGCAACGCCGTACCCATCTGGAGGCGCTGGCCGAGCAGTTACCGGAGCGCGGGCTCGTGAGCCGCATGCTCGGGGGCGAAGATCCTGTCCTCTGGGCCTGGCATCCGCACACCGGGAGGCAGACGATCGTCTTCGCCACGCCCGCGAAAGACGGCTGGCTCTTCCTCTGGTCCCCCGACGGCCAGGAGAGCGCCGAGGACCTCGACCTCACCGCCGACTCGATCAAGAAGCTGCTGGCCGAGTCCTGACCCGGCCCGCGCCACGATCTCAGCGCAGTCTCCGCGATCTCCGCGCAGTCTCCGCAGTCCTCGGCGCGACCTCAGCGGCCTCAGCGCAGGCGCGCGTCCACGTCCACGGTCTGGCAGACGGCCCGCCAGACCTGTTTGGCGCCCACGCCGTCGGCCAGGGCCTGCTCGACCGTCCGGCCGCCCAGCTCGGCGACGACGTAGTCCCGCGCCCATGAATCCGCATACCCCGCGCCGAAGTGGGTGTTCATCCGATCCCAGAATTCAGTGAGGCGCATGCCTTCAAGTATGGCCGTGACTGGGATAGGAAGAATCCACGACGGATCGGGCGCGACCGGGGGACACGCCGAGGCGCAAGCTATGGGAGGCCCCCCATGCCCAAGCTCACCCCCGCGGTACGGCAGGCGCGCAAGGCCAGGAAGAAGCGCCTGCGCAACCAGCTCCGTCAGGCGATCAACGAGCAGAAGGCCGAACGCGCCGAACGACACGCCACCGACGCTCCGGTCCCCCGCGACGGGGCACCCAGGACCCGCCGGGCCTCCCGCCGCTGACTCAAAGAACGCCGGCTCAGAGGGCAGCGCGCTCAGAAGACTCCCATTCAGAAGACTCGCGCTCAGAGGACGCGGGCCTAGAGGACGCGGGTCCAGAAGACTCACGCACAGAGAACGCGGGCCCAGAGGACGCGGGCCTAGAAAACTCCACTCAGAGGACGCGGGCTCAGAGAACGCGGGAGCCGTACATTTCGCCGAGTGGGTCGGCGAGGAGTTCCAGCCGGGCTCCGTCCGGGTCGCGGAAGTAGATCGAAGCGCCGCTTTCCAGGACGTAGGGCACGCCTGCCGCTTCCAGTTTGCCGCGGAGGCGTTCCCAGTTGACGGGGTGGATGGAGATCGCGATGTGGTGCAGCCCGCCGAGCACCTCCTGGTACGGCCCGAGGTCCAGGCCGGGGAAGTCGAAGAAGGCGAGCAGGTTGCCGTTGCCGATGTCGAAGAAGAAGTGGTTGGAGCCCTTGTAGTCCCGGTTCTCGAAGATCTCGGTTAGCGGGAACTCCAGTAGCTCTTGGTAGAACTGGATGGTCCGTTCGACGTCGGAGGAGAGCAGGGCGAAGTGGTGCAGCCCTCGCGCGCTGCTCGGCGGCCGCCGCTCCTGAAGGTAGCGGTCGCGGATGCCGTCACGTGTCGATTCGATGGCCGCGTAGTCAATGTCCATAGTTCAGGTGATTGTCCCCCGGATAGGGCGATCAATCCGTCACGATGGCCACAATCTCCTCCGCCCGAAGTCCCAGAGCCAGCGGACGGGTGGGTCAGGGCGTCCCGTGGCGGGCGGGCGGTTGGGTCAGTGCGTCCAAGGACCGACCGGCGATAGGTAAGGACGTCCAGGGACCGACCGGCGATAGGTAAGGACGTCCAGGGCCGACGGGCGGGTAGGCCGGGGCGTCCGGGGCGTCCGGGGCCGACGGGCGGATAGGCCGGAGCGTCCAGGGCCGACGGGCGATAGTCAGGACGTCCAGGGCCGACCGGCGGGTAGGCCGGGGCGTCCAGGGCCGACCGGCGGGTAGGTCAGGGCTCCCCGCCGCTTCCCGGGGCATCCGCCGCTTTCCAGGACATCCGCCTCCTCCTGGGCAGGGGCGCCGCCGACGCGGCCACCAGCAGCTCCCGCCCGGTTCCAGCTGCTTCCCAGGGCGTCTACCTCCTCATATATGGATGAATGGGATTTATCGGCAATACCGTTATGGATAGGCACAGATAGGTTCTCGCGGGATTGTGTCGGTGCGGGGATGCATGATGGGGGCGGACCAAGGCCGGACCGAGAAGTCAGGGGGACGGGATGAGCGGCAGTGCGTTGGCGCGCTTCGACCCGGTGACCAGGGAATGGTTCACGGGAGCGTTCGCCGCGCCCACGGCCGCGCAGGAAGGCGCGTGGACCTCGATCGCCCGTGGCGACAACACCCTTGTGGTGGCTCCAACCGGCTCCGGCAAGACCCTCGCGGCCTTCCTCTGGTCCCTCGACCGACTCGCCGCCGAGCAAATGTCCCCCAAGAACCAAATCTCCCTCCAGAACCTCGACGAAGTCCCCAAGAAGCGGACCAAGCGCGCGGCCGGCCCCAAACGGCACTGCCGGGTCCTCTACGTGTCGCCGTTGAAGGCGCTGGCGGTGGACGTCGAGCGGAACCTGCGCGCCCCGCTGACCGGCATCAAGCAGACGGCTCGGCGGCTGGGCCTTCCCGTGCCGGATATTTCGGTCGCCATCCGATCCGGAGACACCTCCGCCGAAGATCGCCGCCGGTTCGCCGCGAATCCGTCCGACATCCTCATCACCACGCCAGAGTCACTGTTCCTGATCCTGACCTCCCAGGCCCGCGAAGCCCTCCGCGGCGTCGAAACAGTGATCATCGACGAGGTCCACGCCGTGGCGGCCACCAAGCGCGGCGCTCACCTGGCCCTCAGCCTGGAACGCCTGGACGCCCTGCTCCCCCAGCCCGCCCAGCGCATCGGCCTCTCCGCGACAGTGCGCCCGGTCAGCGAGGTCGCCGCCTTCCTCGGTGGCTCCCGCCCGGCCACGATCGTGCAACCCCCCTCCGACAAGGTCATCGAAGTCGAGGTCATCGTCCCCATCGAGGACATGACCGAAGTCCCCTCGGAAACCAACGGCGAACCCGCCCAGCGCAGCATCTGGCCCCACGTCGAGGAACACCTCCTCGACCTCATCGAATCCCACAACTCCACGATCATCTTCGCCAACTCCCGCCGCCTCTCCGAACGCCTCTGCACCCGCCTCAACGAACTCGCCTGGCAACGCCAAACCGCCCGAACCCTGGCCCCCCCACCCGAACCGACCTGGGCCGCCACCGCCACCGCCACCGCCGCCTCCGACGCCGAACCGGACCCCGTCGCCGAAACCACCGCGACCGCCGACCCAGTGCATTGGTCGGCCGGATTTGAGCAACTCCTGGGCCGCAGAAGAGACGGAGCAGGAGCTTCCGACGGCGGGCCCTCAGCCGAGCCGACGAAGACATCTGCCCAGCGGGAGCACGCAGGGACCCTCGATGATCAGACGTCGACCACGCCTCCAGAGATGGCCGCGCGGGCGGAGCAGGAGGGGGCCGTCCGAAGCCGAAGTTCGGCAGGGCACGCTGAAGAGGCCGCGCCGGTGGGTGGAGTGGGGGCTTTTCGGGGTGGGGCCTTGGCTATGCCTGCGGAGATGATGGCGCAGGCGGGGGCTTCGAAGGGGGTCGTGCCTGAGGTGGTGCGGGCGCATCATGGGTCGGTTTCGAAGGAGGAGCGGTCGCAGATTGAGGAGGCGTTGAAGTCGGGGCGGTTGCCGGCGGTGGTGGCGACGTCGAGTCTGGAGTTGGGGATCGACATGGGGGCGGTCGATCTGGTGGCCTGTGTGGCGGCGCCGCCGAGTGTGGCCAGTGGGTTGCAGCGGATCGGGCGGGCGGGGCATCAGGTGGGGGCCGTGTCGCGGGGGGTGATCTTTCCGAAGTATCGGGGGGATCTGGTGCAGACGGCGGTGGTGGCCGAGCGGATGAAGAGCGGGCAGATCGAGGAGATGCGGTATCCGCGTAATCCGCTGGATGTGCTCGCGCAGCAGATCGTGGCCATGACGTCCGTGGACGAGTGGACGGTCGACGAGCTTGAGGAGCTGGTGAAGCGGGCCGCGCCGTACGCGACGTTGCCGCGGTCGGCGTTGGAGGCGACGCTGGACATGCTGGCGGGGCGGTATCCGAGCGAGGAGTTCGCCGAGTTGCGGCCCCGGGTGGTGTGGGATCGGGTGACGGGCAGCTTGCAGGGGCGGCCGGGGGCGCAGCGGCTGGCGGTCACGAATGGCGGGACGATTCCCGATCGTGGCCTGTTCGGGGTGTTCCTGGTCGGCGAGAAGTCCAGCCGGGTCGGGGAGCTGGACGAGGAGATGGTGTACGAGTCCCGGGCGGGGGACGTCTTCGTGCTGGGGGCCACCTCCTGGCGGATCGAGGAGATCACGGCGGATCGGGTGCTGGTGTCGCCCGCGCCGGGGCAGCCGGGGAAGCTGCCGTTCTGGCACGGGGACACGCTGGGGCGGCCCGCCGAGCTGGGGCGGGCGATCGGGGCGTTCGTCCGGGAGCTGTCGGCGGACGGCGCGGCCGAGGAGCGGGTGCGGGCGGCGGGGCTGGACGCGTTCGCCACCGCGAACCTGCTCGCGTATCTGAAGGAGCAGCGCGAGGCCACCGGCTATGTGCCGGACGATCGGACGCTGCTGGTGGAGCGGTTCCACGACGAGCTGGGCGACTGGCGGGTGGTGATCCACTCGCCGTACGGGGCGCGGGTGCACGCGCCGTGGGCGCTGGCGATCGGGCGGCGGCTGCGGGAGCGGTACGGGATGGACGTGCAGGCCGTGCACTCCGACGACGGCATCGTGCTGCGGGTGCCGGACACGATGGACGACGCGCCGACCGATCTGGCCGCATTCGACGCGGAGGAGATCGAGCAGATCGTCGTGGAGGAACTGGGCGGTTCCGCGCTGTTCGCGGCCCGGTTCCGGGAGTGCGCGGGGCGGGCGCTGCTGCTGCCGCGCCGTATGCCGGGGAAGCGGAGCCCGCTGTGGCAGCAGCGGCAGCGGGCGGCGCAGCTGCTGGGCGCGGCCAGCAAGTACGCGAGTTTCCCCATCGTGCTGGAGACCATGCGGGAATGCCTGCAGGACGTGTTCGACGTGCCCGGGCTGGTCCAGCTGATGCGGGACGTCTCGGCGCGGCGGATCCGGGTGGTCGAGGTGGAGACCAGCCAGGCGTCGCCGTTCGCGGCGTCGCTGCTGTTCAACTACATCGGCGCGTTCATGTACGAAGGGGACGCGCCGCTGGCCGAACGGAGGGCGCAGGCGCTCGCGCTGGACACCTCGCTGCTGGCGGAGCTGCTCGGTCAGGCGGATCTGCGGGAACTGCTGGATCCGGATGTGATCGCGGAGTCGGAGCGCGAACTGGCGCGGCTCGACCGGCCGTTGCGGGACGCGGAGGATCTGGCCGATCTACTCAGGTCCCATGGCCCGCTGCTGACCGAGGACGTGTCGATCCGGGAGGGCGATCCGGACTGGCTGGTCGATCTGGAGCGGGCCCGGCGGGCGATCCGGGTCCGGGTGGCGGGCCAGGAGCAGTGGGCCGCGATCGAGGACGCTTGGCGGCTGCGCGACGCGCTGGGGGCGCCGCTCCCGGTCGGCGTGCCGCTGGAGTTCCTGGATCCGCCGGACGCGACGATTCGCGGCGAACGATCCGCCCGCCCCGACCCGATGGGCGACCTCGTCGCCCGGCACGCCCGCACCCGCGGCCCATTCGACGCCGGTACGGCCGCCGCCCGCTTCGGTGTCGGCATCGCCGTGTTGAACGACGCGCTCGGGCGGCTGGCCGCGTCCGGAAGGGTGGTGACCGGGGAGTTCCGCCCCGGCGGACGTGGCCCGGAGTGGTGCGACGCCGGCGTGCTCCGCCTGCTCCGGCGCAGGTCGCTGGCCCGGCTCCGGAAAGAGGTGGAGCCGGTCCCGCCCGAGGTGCTGGCGGCGTTCCTGCCGGAGTGGCATGGCGTGACCACCCACCTGTTCAACGCTTCCGACGGCCAGGGCAGCTCCAGATCCGGGAGCCCAGCGCGGGCATACGGCTCGGAGAACCCGGGCGACCGGACTCCGGCACGGGCATACGGCTCGGAGAACCCGGGCGACCGGACTCCGGCGCGAGGGTACGGCTCGGAGAGTCGGGCCGACCGGACTCCGGCGCATGTTCTTTCGGCCAACCCGATGCGAGCCATGGATGCCCTGGTCAATGCGATCGAGCGCCTGCAAGGGGCCGCGGTTCCCGGTTCCGCGCTGGAGACATTGGTGTTGCCGGGGCGCGTTCCGGGCTATTCGCCCGCTCTGCTGGACGAACTGACCGCCTCGGGTGAGGTCATCTGGGCCGGTCAGGGGTCGTTGCCGGGTGGGGACGGGTGGGTGTCGCTGTATTTCGCGGACACCGCGCCGCTGCTGATGCCGGAGCCGGCGGAGATCAGCATGACGCCGCTGCATGACCTCGTCCTGGAGGTCCTCGGCGGCGGCGGAGCGCTCTTCTTCCGTGATCTCTCAAATCGGGTGACGCCCGGGGCGGGTGCGGTGCCCGACGACCAGACCCTGGCGGCGGCGCTGTGGGACCTCGTCTGGTCAGGCAGGGTCACCGGCGACACGCTCGCACCGTTGCGGGCCACCCTGGGCACCGGGCGCCCCGCCCATCGCCCGGCGACGACACGGCGACGACGCGCCGTCCTCCCGACCCGCACCGGCCCGCCGACGGTCGGTGGACGCTGGTGGACGCTCCCGGACCCTTCCGGGGACGGAACCCAGCGCGCCCACGCCCAGGCCGAAGTGCTCCTCACCCGTCATGGCGTCCTGACCAGAGGCGGCGTCACCTCAGAACGACTACCGGGCGGATTCTCCGCCGTCTACCAGGTGCTCCGGGCATTCGAGGAAAGCGGCCGCTGCCGACGCGGCTACTTCGTCGAGGGTCTGGGCGGAGCGCAGTTCGCCAGCCCCGGAGCCGTAGATCGCATGCGCGCCATGGCTCCCACCGCAGAAGCCGAGACAGAAGCGGGGGCATCAAGCCTGACACGAGGCGGCTCGCCCCTCAACGCGTTGTGGGAGGCGGGGGTCACCGCGCACACCACCCGAGCACCACGCCGAACCGTGGTCCTGGCCGCCGCCGACCCAGCCAACCCTTACGGAGCGGCTTTGCCCTGGCCGGACCGCGCCGAGGACGTCACTCACCGCCCGGGCCGAAAGGCAGGGGCGCTTGTGGTCATGGTCAATGGCCGACTCAGTCTCTACGTGGAACGTGGGGGCAAAACTCTGCTCTCATTCGGCGAGGAGGAGGACCTCCGTCCAGCCGTGACCGCCCTGGCGACAGCAGTACGCGAGGGCGCCCTGGGCAAACTGACCGTCGAACGAGCCGACGGAACAGCGATCACATCATCACCTCTGGCAGCGGCACTGGAAGCGGCCGGATTCCATCCCACGCCTCGCGGGCTGCGAATTCGCGGGTGAGCCGGCCGCCGGGATGACGACGAGCTTGCCGACCCACGTCATCCCCACTGGCCGTGGCGTCGGAGGTCGGCCGGGCTCCATCCACGCCTCGGCGGTCTCGGAATCACGGGTGAGCCGCATTCAGACTGGCGGGCGGGTGCCTTTCTTCCGGGTGGCAGATGCGCGAATGGAATCAGGCTGGTGGGGGTTGGCGGATGGTGTCCTTGAGGGCGCGGAGGAAGAGGGCGGCTTCGCGGCCGTTGATTAGGCGGTGGTCGTAGGCGAGGCCGATGTTGGCGATCTTTTTGGTGGTCAGGGTTCCGGCGTTCAGGGAGAGGACGGGGTGAGGGGCCGTGATGGCGAGGGCGCAGGCGTGGCCGGGGAAGATGAAGGGGATCGCGAGGGTGACGTCTCCGTCGTGGTGGAGGGTGACGGCGATGTTGGCGTTGGCCAGGTCGGCTTCGCGGAAGTCGCCGGTTGTGGAGGCCAGGCGGAATTCCATCAGGCGGGTCGCGATCTCTTTCAGCGGGCGTTCGGCGGCGTTGTGGATGACCGGGACGTAGAGGCCCTCGCCGGTGTCGACGGTGACGCCGACGTTGGGGGTGTCGGACAGGCGGGCGTGCCGGTCGTCGGTGAGTGTGGCGAAGAACATCGGGAATTCGGCGTGCAGGCGGGCCACGGCGGTGACGAACAGTTCGGCCAGGCCGACTGGACGCCGTACCTCGCGCGTCAGCTGGGCGGCGAGTTCGAGTGTGTCGTCCATTTCCATGGCCACCACGGTGTACGCGGCCGGAATCGTCGCATGTGACGTCTGCACGGCCCTCGCCACCGCCCGCTGCACCTTCGGCAGCTCATACGTGGCGGTGGGCGCGTTCTCCGCGACCAAGCCCTCGACATCAGCGCGTCTGATCACATTGAGGCCGAGCGAATAGACCCGCTCCACGGGAATCCCCAGCTCATCGAGGAGCGCCTGCGCCGGAGCGGTGATCAACGGCCGCTGGGCGACGGCCTCGCCACGAGCTCCCGAAGCGCCGTAGGACGCTGAAGGACCAGTAGCCAAGGTGAACCCAGGCGAAGCTCCCGACCCGGAAGCCGTCGACTGACCAACCGACGAGACAGAGGTCCCCGCTACATTCGCCGAATCAGCCGCTGACACAGAAGCGCTAGAGACTCCTGATGGCCCTCCGGAGTTACGCGAATCAAAGGCGGAACCGAAAGATGGTGCGGACTGCGCTCCGGAAGTCGTCGGCCGAGAACCAACCGAAGAGGCGGAGCCGATGGATGTCCCCGACACGAAATCCGTCGTTTGTGAATCATCCGAGACGGTGCCGGGGGAAATCCCCGATAGGGAGTTTGTTGCGTGCAAATCGGCCATCGAGACGGAATTGGTAGAGGATCCTGACGCGGAGGTCGGCGTCTGAGAGTTAATCGCCGGGCCCGATGGCGCTTCGGGGGTGGTTGTCTGGTGGGCTAGGAGTTGGCCGGGCGTGCAGTCGGCATTTAGGGGGATTGAGTGCCAGATGTATCCGTCGGATTCTGTGGTTATTTCTTCGGCGGTTTTTGAGGTTTCCAGGACGGCGATGGGGTCTCCGGCTTTGGCGTGCTGGCCGTTTTCGGTGAGCCATTCGACCACGATGTAAGTCGTGTCGTTGTTGTTGAGTTTGGGGACTCTGATTTCGGTCATGACAGGGCCGCCAGGATTGCGGTGTGAATGGTGGACTCCTGGAGGAGGACGCGCTGTTCCAGGTGGGCTGCGGTGGGGATGACGCTGTCGGTGGAGTGGGCCAGGGTCACTGGGCGGCGCAATGTCTGCCAGAGGTGCTGGTGGATTTGGTGGGCGATTTCGGCACCCCAGGTGCCGCCCGCGGTGCTTTCTTCGGCGATGACGATGGCTTTCGCGGCGCTGAGGGTGGGGAGCAGGGGTTCGACGTCGAAGGGGTAGAGGCGGGAGGGGACCAGCAGGCAGCAGGTGATTTCGCGGTCGAGGAAGATTTGGCGCATCGCGCCCAGGGCGCGGTCGGCGACGCCGCCGGGGGCGATGATGACGCAGTCGGCGGTGGCGGGGTCGTCGATGAAGACGTGGGCGACGTCGCCGATGGTGTCCCGCTGGAAGAGGCCGTCGAGATCGTGCATGCGGCGCGTGTACAGGACCTTGTCCTCGAAGAACACGCACGGCTGGGCGGCTTTCACCATCGCCGACAGAACCGTGCGATTGTCGTGCAGCGCGGACATCTCGTAGACGGCCAGGCCGGGTACGCCGATGAAATGTTTCTGCAGGCTCTGGCTGTGGGTGGGGCCGTACCCGCGTCCGCCGCCGGTCGGGCAGCGTACGACGAGCCGCATCGGCACGCGGGAGCCGTACATGGAGACGGATTTGGCGGCGAAGTTCACGATCTGGTCGAAGGCGAGGGTGACGAAGTCGCCGAACATGATCTCGACGATGGCGGTGTCGCCGCAGAGGGCGAGGCCGGCGGCTACGCCGGTCAGGCCGGATTCGCTGATGGGGGTGCCGAGGACGCGGTCGGGGAAGCGGGTCGACAGGCCGCGGGTGATTTTGAAGGCGCCGCCGTAGGGGTCGAGGATGTCCTCGCCGAGCAGGTACGCCTTCGGGTCCTGTTCGAGGAGGTCGCCTAGGGCGGAGTTGAGGTTCTCGGCTACTCGCACGCGGGCCACCGGGAGAGCGGGCGGGCGGCGACATCACGGACGACCTGGTCGACTCGGGTGCGTGCGGCTTGGTCGGCTTGGGCGAATTCGATCGGGTTCCAGCCGCTTTGGCGGTACCAGTCGGGCAGGTTCCTGACCTGGTCGGGTGGGCGGGTGTCGTCGCCCTTGCTGTGCGGGCCGAGCCGGTGCGTCTCGAATTCGATCACGAGCGGGCGCGAGTCGGTGCGCACCGACTCGATCAGTGGGGCGAGCTGGGAGCGGATCTCGGAGATGTCGGTCGAGGTCACTCCGTGGTGGCGGATGCCGAAAGCGTGCGCGC
Organism: Acrocarpospora corrugata; assembly: GCF_009687845.1. Lineage (GTDB taxonomy): Bacteria > Actinomycetota > Actinomycetes > Streptosporangiales > Streptosporangiaceae > Acrocarpospora > Acrocarpospora corrugata. Next base: position 180,209 of record NZ_BLAD01000043.1, on the reverse strand, counting down.
GGTCGCGGATCGTGCCCGCGAGCTGGCGGGTGGTCGGGGTGGACTGCGCGATGCCGTTGTTCTCGACGATCACGAGCAGCGGCAGCCGCCACAGCGAGGCGAGGTTGAGCGCCTCGTAGACGGAACCCTCGCCCCAGGTGCCGTCCCCGATGTATACGCAGGCCAGCGCGCCGGAACCGCGTAGATGCAGTGCGGCGCCGGCGCCGACGGGCAGGCTCTCGCCCTGGACGCCGGTGGACAGGTAGCGGTCGCGCAGGATGTGCTGGCTGCCGCCGACACCGGAGCAGACCGCGCCCTCCCGGCCCATGATCTCGGCGAGCAGCCCTTCCGGGTCCTCGAATCGGGCGAGGTAGTGCCCGTGACCGCGATGGTTGCTGAAGACGTAATCGTCCGGCCCGAGCAGCGGTGTGAGCGCCACCGGCACGTACTCCTGGCCGAGACAGGTGTGCGTCGTCCCGTTCAGTTCACCGCGCCCGAACAGATCCAGGAGCGCCAGTTCGAAGTGACGGATCAGGAGCAACAGATCCAAGTCGGCCCGCGCAACCTCGGTCGTGGGAGCATGCAGTTCCGCCCGCGCGGCATCGGCTGCGGGCGCATCGCTGTGCAGATCGGTCCGCGCGGCATCGACCGTGGGGACGTCGGTGTGCAGGTCGGTTGCTGTCACGTTGTGCTGACCGCGGGTTCGGAGTCGCGGATGGCGTCGACCACCCCCGCGATGGTGGGTGTGTCGAAGAAGACGTCGAGAGCGACCTCGATGCCGAGGCGCTTGCGCATCCGGGCGATGATCTGGGTGATCGTCAGTGAGTGGCCGCCCAGGTCGAACAGGTCCTCGTCGTCGCCGATCTCGTCGATGCCGAGGACTTCCTGCCAGATTTCGCGGATCGCGCCGGTGAGGTCGGGTGCGGGGTCGGAGGCGGCGCTCCGGTGGTCAAGGGAGACGGAGCTATCCGGATTTTTCATGATGGTAAGAAGGTCCTCCGCTATTCGAACGACTTCCGGGGCCTCATCGGGCGACCCGGAATCTGAGCCGTATTGCATAGTCACGAAAAGGCCGTCAGCGGTGTCGACGGCCTGAAAGTGCAGCAGGCTACGGACGGAATAATTGAAAGCAGCCCACTCCACGCCAGTCCGGAGGTCGGCGAAGCCGGGTTCCTCGCGCCGTTTCCGGTAACTCACCGATACTCCGGCCAGCGCCGTCCGCGGCCTCAGCCCCCGTACGGCCCGAGCCACCGGCACCACCCGAAACCGATAAATCTCCCGCAACTCCCCCCGAAGCCACCTTGCCAGCTCAACAACCGACATATCCGGAGAAGGCCGTGAAGCAACCGGCAACTCGTTCACGAACAACCCGATGTTGTCGCGAACCGCCGGAGTCCGCGTGGACACATCAATCGCGCAAACCGGCTCAACATTCCCATACGAGTAGAGCAACGCCTGAACAGAAGCCAGAAACAACTCAAATCTCGAAATATCCGAAACCTCGGGAAGCTCGGCACGGAACGTGTACGCGCGCCCCACCGCCGCACCCCGCCGCTGCCCACCGGAACGTTCCTGCTCCGGAAGCCCCGGAACCCGCACCGCCACCGGCTCCCGCCACCGCGCCCCCCAGAAAGCCCGCGCCGCCGCGAGCTCCCCCGCCACCCGAGCCCGCTCATCCGCCGCGAACCCCGCATAACTCATCGTCAACCGCGGCAACGTACGCCCGTTGTAGAACGCCGCCAGGTCCCGTACCAGCACATCCTTCGACTCGCCGTCGAAAACCAGATGATGCGCCACGAACACCAGCACATGCCGCTCCGCCGCCACCCGTACCAGCGTGAACCGCGCCAGCGGCCCCCGCTCCACATCGAACGGCCGTAACGTCTCATCCCGGACCAACGCCTCCAGATCACCCGTCGTGGTGACCCGGACCTCCGGCCGCTCCCCGCGCACCTCCACCGGCAGCCCGTCGTCCTCGACGACCGCGCTCGACAGCACGGGATGCCGCCGGATGACCGCCTCACACGCCTGGATCAGCGCGCACGCGTCCAGCGCCCCATCCAGCCTGATCAGCAGGGGCATGTGATAGGCCGACCCGGCCCGCCCCATCCGCTCGGTGATCCACATCCCCACCTGCGCGAAGGACGCCTCATCCCCGCTCATGCCAGCGCCCGCAGCGCCCGCTTGTCCACTTTGCCGCCCCGATTGCGCGGCAATGCGGCCAGCGTGACCAGCCGCGCCGGAACCTCGTGCCCGGCCAGCCGCTCCCCCAGAAACGCCCGCATCTCCTCCGGAGCGACTTCGTCCCGTACCACCAGCGCCGCGACCACGGCCGTCCCCAGCACCGGATGCGGCACCCCGAACGCGGCCGCCTCCTTCACCAGCGGATGCGCGTGCAGCGCCTCCTCGATCTTCAGAGTCGAGATCTTGTACGCCCCCGACTTGACCACGTCGCTCTCCCGATCGACCAGGAAGAGAAACCCCTCCTCGTCGAGATAGCCGAGATCCCCCATCCGTACCCACCCATCCCGGAACACCCCCGACCCGGGCTCACCGAAATACGCGCGGGGCGCGGCGGGAGACCGCATCCACACCTCGCCCGTCTCGCCGGTCCCGGCCGCCAGCCCGTCCGGGGCGAGGATCCGGACCGCGCCCCCGGCGGCTGGCTGCCCCACCGAGCCCGGCCGTTCCGGATCGAACACCATGATCGTCTGAGCCGGAGCGGCTTCCGTCGAGGTGTAGTAGTTCGTGATCACCGCCTTCGGGAACAGCCCGGTCAGCTCCGAGGCGACCGCCGACGGCAGCGGCGCGGCGGCCGACCCCAGCAGCAGCACGCTCTCCAGCGACTCGACCCCCGCATTGAGCAACTCGATCGCCATGGCCGGCACCAGGAACACCGTCCCCGCCCGATATTTCCGGATCAATCCGGCGAACCGACCGGGCGTGAACCGGGGCAACGTCACCACCGCGGGGTGCGCCGCCAGCGCGTTCACCAGCATCATCTGCCCGGCGTTCGTCCCGATCGGAAACGCGTGCGCCAGATGCCCGGAGTGCCGGAACGGCCGGTAACGCGGCTCGACCCGCACCCCGTACGCGAGGTTCGCGTGCGTGGCCGCGACCCCCTTGGCGGCCCCGGTCGTCCCCGACGTGTAGAGGATCTGCGCCGGATCGGAAGCCCGCAGAACGATCTCCGGCGGAGTCGGATCCGACCCCCCGGCCTCCCGCAGGATCACCGCCATCGAGCAGTGCGCCGACAGTTGTCCGATCTCTGCCGCCGGGAGCCGATCCGACAGCGGCACCGCGACCGCGCCCGCCCGCAGCACGCCCATGAAGGCCACCGCGTACTCGATCCACCCCGAGGCCGGAAAGACCAGCCCGACCCGGTCCCCGGCGGTGATCCCCTGGCCGATCAGCAGGTTCGCGACCGCGTTCGCCCGCGCGTCCCAATCCCGGTAGGCCAGTTCCCCGACCCCGTCCACGATCATGGCAACGCCGTCGGGATCGGCGACGGCGCGCGCCGCCAGCAGCTCCGGAAGCGTCATCAAAGATCCTTAATGATCGGATGAATGTCTTCAAGACTAAGGCAGGGCGCTTCCGTCAGCACCCTTATTGAAAACAATCTTTCCAGTTAGCGACGCGGTCAGTGTGGCATGTGGAATATCTCACCCACAAGCCCACCAAGCCCTACCGGCAAAGAGATTGTTGGGGTTGTGGCCAGCGCGGCAGCATGCCAGACTGACGCCGAGGGCTAATTGCAAAGAATCTTTCCAGTTAACCTTCCGAGCCCGCCAAGCTCGGCACTTTGTGCTGCATTCGTCCGATCACTTGAGGAAAGATGTTTGCCGTCACGGCGATCCCGCTCTCGCTTGGCCAGGAGCGACTCTGGTTCCTGCACGAGCTGAACCCCGACGACGCGTCATACAACATCTGCGTGACCGAGCGCCTGCGCGGCCCGCTCGATCCGGACACGCTGGAGAGCGCCCTCCGCCAGGTGGTCCGACGTCACGACATTCTGCGCACCAGCTATCCCACCGTCGACGGCAGGCCGGTCCAGGTCGTCGGCGACGCGGAACCGGCCATCGAGCGGCTGACCGCGACGACGCCGGAGCACGCGCGCGCGATCGTGAGCGGGCTGACCAACCAGCCGTTCGACCTGGCCACCGGCCCGGTGCTGCGCGCCGCTCTTATCGCGATAAATCCGGACGACCATGTTCTTGTTCTCGTGTTGCATCACATCGCCGGGGACGGGTGGTCGCTGGGCCTGCTCTTCGAAGAGCTCTCCATCCTGTACGCGGGGGACGAACCCCCCGCCCTCCCCCTCCAATACGCCGACCACGCCAGACGCCAGCACGAAACCCCCATCGACACGGCTTACTGGCGTACGCGACTGGCGGGCGCCCCCACCCTCGACCTGCCCGCGGATCGCCAGCGCCCGAGAATCCGTACCGCGAACGGGGACTGCGTCGCCCACCGCCTGCCCGCGCCGCTGGTCGCCGAGGTCGCCAAGCTGGCCAGACGGGAACGCGCCACTCTGTTCATGCTGCTGCTGACCGCCTTCCAGACGCAGCTGTCCCGCTACACCGGCGCCGAGGACTTCTGCGTCGGCACGCCGGTCTCCGCCCGCGGCACCGAGGACGTCGAGAAGCTGATCGGCTTCTTCCTCAACACGGTCGTGCTCCGCGCCGACCTCGCCGGCGACCCGACCTTCCGCGACCTGCTCAGACGCACCCGCCGCACCGCCATCGACGCGTTCGTGCACGCCGACACCCCATTCGACCGCCTGGTCACCGAACTCGGCGTCACCCGCGACCTCAGCCGGACCCCCGTCTTCCAGACCCAGTTCAGCTTCCGCAACGAGCACAACGCCGGACTCGCCCTCCCCGGAATCACCGCAGAACCCTACGACCCCGGCTTCCACCAGGCGAAGTTCGACCTCTCCCTGGAGATCACCCCCGCAGGCGACGCGTTCTTCGTCTACAGCACCGACCTCTTCGACCGCACCACCATCGAACGCTTCGCCACCAACTTCGAGACCCTGCTCAGCTCAATCGTCACCGACCCCGACATCCCCATCTCGCGCCTCAACCTCGTCGCCCAGGACGAATCCGACCTCCTGACCAGCTGGAGCACAGCACCGTCCACTCCCCCAACCAGCCCCACAACCCTGGCCGAACTCGTCGAAACGACCGCACGCCGCTCCCCGAAAACCCCCGCCATCCGGTACGGCAAGGCATCCCTCACCTACGCCGACCTGAACACCAAAGCGAACACCCTGGCCGGAAAACTGCGCACCCTCGGCGTCGGCCCCGACGTGCGCGTGGCCATCTGCCAGGACCCCTCGATCGACATCGCCGTGTCAATCGTCGCGATCCTGAAGGCGGGCGGCGCGTACGTCCCCCTCGACCCCGGCCTCCCAGCGGACCGCCGCGCCTTCATGCTGACGGACTCAGGCGCCCGAGTCCTGATCACCGACACCGGCCCAACCATGCTGCCCGAGCCGATCAGCGGCAGCTTGGACGATCCCGCGAAGGGCGCCGGCGACAGCCGCCCGGACGATCTCGCATATGTGATCTACACCTCGGGATCGACGGGCAGGCCGAAGGGCGTCGCGGTTCAGCATCGGCAGATCGTGAACTATCTGGCCGATGTGCGGGAGCGGTTCGAGGTGCGGGACAGGGCGAACTTCGCGCTGCTTCAGTCGCTTACGTTCGACTTCGGTATGACCGTGTTCTATCTGTCGCTGATGACCGGGGGAACGCTAAGGCTGCTTCCGTCCAGGATTTCCGGTCCTGAGTTGGCCGAGCAGATGGGTGATGTCGACTATCTGAAGATGACGCCGTCCCATCTTGCGGCGCTTGCCGCGGATGTGGCGGATGTGCGGAGTCTGCTCCCCCGGCGGTTGTTGATCCTCGGTGGCGAGGGGTCGAGTTGGGAGTGGACGCGCGAACTCGCCAGGCACGGGGAAGTGGTCAACCACTACGGGCCGACCGAGGCGACGGTGGGTGTCGCCACGTACCGGATCTCGGCGGAGGTTGAGCCGAGCGGACCGATCACCCCGATCGGGCGGCCGCTCGGGCACGCGAAGCTGCTGGTGCTGGACCGGCACGGTGAACCGGTGCCGATCGGTGTCGCGGGTGAGCTCTGCATCGGGGGTGACCGGCTGGCACGGGAGTATCTCGGCCGCCCGGATCTGACCACCGAGAAGTTCATCGACTCCCCCTATGGCCGGATATATCGGACTGGTGACCTCGCCCGCTGGCTGCCCACCGGTGACCTGGAGTTCCTCGGCCGCAGCGATCTTCAGGTGAAGATCCGTGGCTACCGGGTGGAACTCGGCGAGATCGACGAGAACCTCCGCCGCATCCCCGCAGTCGCCCACGGAGTAGTCGACGCCCGCGGCGGCGAGCTGGTCGCCTATCTGGTCGCGGAGACCGAGGACCGGCCGAGCGTCGGCGAACTGCGCCGCGAACTGGGCGCCCGCCTGCCGGAGTACATGGTCCCGACCCGCTACGTCTGGCTCCCCGAACTGCCGCTCAAGGGCCACGGCAAGGTGGACCGCGCCGCCCTCCCGGCCCCCGAGGACTCCCGCCCCGACCAGGACGTCCCATTTGAGCCCCCCGCCGACGAGACCGAAGCGGTCATCGCCGCCGCCTGGTGTGAGGCGCTCGGCCTCCAGCGGGTGGGCGTGCTGGACGACTTCTTCGACCTGGGCGGCCATTCCCTGCTGGCCGCCAGGATCATCGCGCGGCTACGCCGGGAACTGCCGGAAGGCAGCAGCCCGGTCGGGCTGATGGACCTGTTCCAGCATCCGACCGTCCGCGAACTGGCCACAGTCGCGAGATCGACGACTGCCGAACGCGGCCTGCTGTACCGGCTGACAAAGGACCGGTTGACGAAAGACCGGCCGACGAAAGACCAGCCAGCGAACGACCAGCTGACGAAAGACGGACTGACGCAAATCGGCACGCGCACGCTCGTCTGCGTGCCCTACGGCGGCGGCAGCGCGGTCGTCTACCAGCCGCTCGCCGACGCGCTCCCCGCAGGTTGGGCGCTGTACTCGGTAGCCGTGCCCGGACACGATCTGGGACTGGCCGAGGAGCCGAGGCCGCTCACCGAGGTCGCCGCGCGCTGCGCGGAGGAGATCCTCTCGACCGTCACAGGCCCCCTCTCCCTGTACGGCCACTGCGGCGTCGGCGGCGCCCTCACCATCGAGATCGCCCGCTGCCTGGAAGCCAGGGGATGCGAGATCGACGCCATCTACCTGGGCGGAATCTTCCCGTTCGCCCGCCCGACCCAGGGCCTGATGGGCCGCTGGGCCAAGCTCACCCGCCTGGAACGCCTGCGCAGCGACCGCGGCCAGCTCAACTGGCTGACCGCACTCGGCGCGGACCTGTCCGGCCTGGACGACGAGCAGAAGACGTTCGTCATCCGCAACATGCGCCACGACGCCCGCGCGGCCGAGGACTACTTCACCGGCCTCATCGACGCGGGCGCGAGCAAGCTCAGCGCCCCGATCATCTCCGTGGTCGGCGAGTACGACCCCGCCACCGACTACTACCAGGAGCGCTACCGCGAGTGGGGCTTCATCACCGATAGAACAGCCCTCGTCGTCCTGGACGAAGGCGGCCACTATTTCCTGAAATATCGCCCCGAAGAACTGGCCGCGATCGTGACCGGGCTCATCCCGCCCGAGACCGATGCGGCCGGGACCGTCGCCGCCGGGACCGAAGAGGCCAGCCGGACGCACGGCGAAACGGCCGCCGCACGCAGAGCCTCCCGGGCGCCCGAGCCGACGATTCGCCGGTTTCTCATCGTCGCCCTCGGTCAGATGATCTGCCTGGTCGGCTCCACGCTCACCGAGTTCGCCCTCCCCCTCTGGGTCTACCTGCAGAACCGCGACATCACCCAGCTCGCCATCCTCCAAGTCCTCGCCGTCATCCCCGGCATCCTCGTCGCCCCCCTCGCCGGCGCGATCGTCGACCGCTCCAGCCGCCGTACCGTGATGATCGCCGGAAACGCCGCCGCGCTCGCCGTCCAGGCCGTCACCGCCGCGCTCATCTGGACCTCGGTCTTCCAGGTCTGGCACCTGTACGTCCTGCTCCCCGCCCTCTCCGTCGCCCTGACCTGCCAGCGCCTGGCCTTCACCTCCGCCATCCCGCAGCTCGTCCCCAAGCGATACCTCGGCCACGCCAACGGCGTCGCCCAGATGACCTTGGGCGTCGCCCAGTTCATCGCCCCGCTGGCCGCGGTCGGGCTGATGTCGGTGACCGGCCTCCAGGGCATCCTGATCCTCGACCTCGCCGGGCACGTCTGCACCCTGATCGTGCTCGCCCTGGTCGCGTTCCCCGCCACCATGGCGCACCGCCGCCGCGAACCGGTCGGCCGGGAGATCGCCGAAGGCTTCCGGATCTCGATCGGGAACCGCAGCTTCCGCGCGATGGTCGTCTTCTTCGCGCTGCTCTCGCTGGGCCTGTCGCCGGTGTTCCTGATGTACTCCCCGCTGGTGCTCTCGTTCGGCACCCTCGCCGACGCGGGCGCCGTCGCCCTGTCGGCCGGCGCGGGCGCGGTGGCCGGCGGCCTGACCATGGGCCTGTGGGGCGGCCCGTCCCGGCGGAAGATGCGGGGCATGCTGCTGCTCACCCTGGTCATCGCCGCCTCCTGCCTGGTGGTCGGGCTGACCGAGACGCTGCCGGTGATCGGCGTCGGCGCGTTCGGGGTGTCCTTCGGGCTGGCCCTGGTCAACGGCGTGTACGCGACGATCATCCAGACCAAGGTCCCGCAGCGGTTCCACGGCCGGGTGTTCGCGCTCAACCAGATGGTGGCGTGGTCGACGATCCCGATCGGGGTCGGCGTGATCGCCCCGCTCGGCACCCGGCTGCTGGGCGACATCGGGGTCATGTACCTGGTCTTCGGCGGGTTCATCGCGATCGTGGCGGCGGGCGCGCTGGTCACCCGCACGCTCGCGCGGTTCGACGACGAGGTGCCCGACGCCACCCCTGACGATCTCGTGGGACTGGAACGGAAGGTGCGCGATGAAGGAAAGACTGGCGGAACTCGTGTCGGAGTCGTGTGACGGCCAGCTCACCCCGGCCGAGGTGCTCGCCGCGTCGGTGCCGCTGTCCTACCTGGGGGTGACCTCGCTCGCCCAGATGCGGCTGATCGACGCGGTCGAGCGGGAGTACGAGGTCGAGATCGATCTGGGCGGAGACGTGTCGTTCCTGGACAGCGTGGGGGGTCTGGCGGACTGGCTGGCCGCCCGATGACGGGCGTGCCCGTCACGGGCGAACGGGCCGGAGACGCGCCGCTGACCTGGGGGCAGCGGGCGATCTGGGAGGCGATCGAGCGCACCGTCCCCGACGACCACTACTTCAACTTCGGGCGGGTGGTCCGGCTGGGCGCCCGGCCCGCGTCGGTGGACGGCGCCCGCTGGGCGCTGGCCCGGCTGGTGGAGCGGCACGAGTCGCTGCGCACCCTGGTCGTGGACGGCGGCCAGCGGCTGCGCAACTCCGGCGAGCTGCCGGTCGCCTTCGGGACCGACCCGGACGAACTGCTGGCCGAGCTGGTCGCGCCGCGCTTCGACTACGCGCGCGAATGGCCGCTGCGCGCCGGCCTGGTGACCGCCGGACCTGAGGTCACTCACATCGTGATGGTGTTCTGCCATCTCGCGGCGGACGGCCTCGGCGCCGAAGAGGCCGTCAGGGATCTGCGCCTGCTCCTGCTCAGGGGGGAGCCGCGCGGATCCCGGCCGCCGCAGCCGCTGGACATCGCCCGCTGGCAGCAGTCGCCGGACGGCCGCCGGGTGGCCGAGGAAGCCGCCGGGCACTGGGAGCGTGAGCACCGCAGGATCCCGCCGACCATGTTCCACCTGCCGTCGGGGGCGGCGGCACAGCCGCCGATCTGGCGGGCCTCGCTGCGTTCGCCGGCCATCGACCTGGCGGCGCAGCGGATCGCGGTCAAGCATGGGACGAGCACCTCCAATGTGTTGCTGACGGCGGTGACGGCGCTGGTGGCGCGGACGACCGGGCATGAGACGGTGGCGATGTTGCCGATCGTGAGCAACCGCTTCCGGGCCGACACCCGGGGGGCGGTCAGCACGATGTCGCAGGAAGGGCTGTTCGTGCTGGATGTGGAGAAGGTCAGGTTCGACGAGCTGCTGGCGCTGGCCAGGCCGGCCGCGCTGCGGGCGTATCGGAGCGCCTACCACGATCCGGCGGACCGGGCCCGGGTGCTGGCGGAGGTGAGCGAGGATCGCGGCGAGCCGGTGCACCCGTACTGCTGCTTCAACGACATGCGTTTCGCGGACCACGCGGTGTACCGGGACGACGCGCTGATCCGGCGAGCGCTCGGGGAGACCTCGCTGACCTGGCCGATGAGTCAGGATCAGCTGAACTGCCGGTTCTGTGTGCATCTGAGCGGGACGATGGATGTGTCGGTGACGGCCGACACCCGCTGGCTGTCCCGTGCGGAGATGGAAGGGTTCCTGCGCGGCCTGGAGGACCTGCTGGTCGAGGCGGCGCTGCGGTGATCGCCGCGTACGCGACGGCGCTGTCCCGTGCCCAGGGCGAGTCCCTGGAGTTCCGGTTCGAGGGCCCGGCCGGGGTGGCCGTGCACGACGCGACCGACGACCGGCTGATGCTGACCGCCCGGGTGCGGGGGCCGTCCTGGACCCTGGACATTCCGGCGGACTGGCCGAGCTCCCTCTACCGGGCCCGCTTCACCGAGGGCGAACCGGAGCCGGACGTGCTGGTCCCGCGCGCCACCGGGGAACTCCCGGGCGCCGCCCGGGAGCAGGACGACGAGGTCTATTTCGTGGTACGGCAGGCCGAACCGGTCGCGCCCATCCTGGTGTCGATCCCGTTCGCGACCTGGCAGGCGTACAACCGGGGCGGAATCCCCGGCGAGAGCATCTACTGGACCGAGCAGCCCGACCGCGCCGCCCGGGTCACCTTCGACCGGCCGGGCGGCGGGCCGCCGCCGGAGCGCTGGGAGGACGGGCTGCTGCGCTGGCTCGCCCCCGCCGGCTACCGGGTCGAGTACTGCGCCGGTTTCGACCTCACCCTCGACCTGCTGTCCCGCTACCGGATGCTGGTCGTCAACGGCCACGACGAGTACTGGACCGCCGACATGCGGGACGCCTGCGAGGAGTACGTCCGGCGGGGCGGCAACATCGCGTTCCTGTCCGGCAACACCTGCTGGTGGCAGATCAGGCTGGAGGGCCGCGAGATGGTCTGCTACCGGGACGCGGCCACCGACCCGGTCGGGGACCCCCGGCTGACCACCGTCGAATGGTCGAACGCGCCGGTGCTGCGGCCGGAGAACGCGCTGACCGGGACCAGTTTCCGGGCCGGGGCGGGCACCTGGGGGCCGTACATGACGCTGATGCGGGAGGAGTCCTACACGGCGCGGTTCGCCGACCATTGGGTGTTCGCGGGGACCGGGCTGACCGACGGGGACAAGTTCGGTCTCGGGTCGCTCGGCTACGAGACGGACGCGGCCGAGTTCACCGAGGTGCGGGGGGTGCCGAGGGCGACCTGCCGGGACGGCACGCCGCCGTCGTTCGTGGTGCTGGCCACCGCGGACCTGCGCCACTGGAGCGTGGGCGGGCAGGGCGGCTGGGCCACCATGGGGGTGTTCACCAGCGGGCTCGGGACCGTGTTCAACGCGGCCTCGGTGAACTGGGGGAACACGATCCACGATCCGATGGTGGAGCGGATCACCCGCAACGTGCTCGATCGGCTGTCTGGGCCGGCCGTACCGGACTGGGAGGTGATCGGGCCCGCCGCCGACATCCGCGCGCTGGCCGCCACCGGCTCGCTGCTGTACGGCGTGACCGCCGACGGCGTCCTGGTCCAGCGCGAGCTGTGCGGCCAGAACCTGCCGTGGCAGCCGGTCGGCTGGGCGGGCGACGTGACCTGCCTGGACTCCCCGCGCGAAGCCGTCGGCGGGCTCGGCACCAACCTGTACGGCGTCACCCCCGACGGCGTCCTGCGCACCCGCACCGACCGCTGGACCGACGTGGCCCAGGCCCCGGCGGGGACCGTCGCCATGGCCGTCTCCGACGGCGCCTTCTTCGCCGTCGCCGCCGACCGGCTCTGGGCGCTCCCGTTCGCCGAAGCCGCCTCAGCCGCCTGGCGCGACCTCGGCCCGGCGGCGGGCGCGATCTCGATCAGCGGCATGAACGGCCGCCTGTACGCCCTGGACGGCGAAGGACGCATCCACACCCGGCTGCCCTTCACCGACCGCGAGACCGATTGGTCCCCGTTCGGCCACGCCCCGGGCGCGCTCACCCTCACCGCCCACGCCGGCCTCCTGATCACCGCCGACCCGACCGGGCACCTGCGCTGGCGTCAGGCGGGCCGGGGCGACTCGACCGGCCCGTAGAGGGCGGCCGGAGCCCGCCGCGTCATCGCCCAGTACCGGTCCCCGTAGGACCAGTGCCACCACTCGGTCGGGTAGTTCACCAGCCCGGCCGCCTCCAGCGCGGCGCTCAGGATCTTGCGGTTCTGCCGCGCGTCGGCGGAGATGCCCGGCGCGGCGGTGTAGCACGCGCCGGCGCTCTCCTCCGGGTTGGCGTTGACCTGCGTCCCCATGTCGTACTCGACACCTGAATCATCACAAAGCGTCAGATCGACGGCGGCTCCCGCGGTGTGCGGCGCCACCTCGATCGGCGACACATACCGACTGGCCGCCACAAATAACTCATCTGCCGACATTTCCGGAAATTTCGTCTCAAGGTCGTTGAGGTAGGCGGTGAAGTACGCCCGTTGCAGCGCCGCCGGACGGTAACCCTCCACCACCACCAGGTGGTACCCCGCCGGAAGCGACCGCTCCGCCGCCTCCAGCCGGGCCACCAGACCCTCCCGCAACAACGCGTACGCCCCGTCGGGATCGGCCAGCCGGTCATCCACCCGCAGCCGCCCCCGGACGTCGCTCAACCCCTCCCCGCACTCCTCGACCGGCACCGCGGCCACCAGCGGATCGGAAATCAGCACAACGCCATCCATAGCGTCAGACGGTATCGGAGAAGACCTGCTCCCTCGCCTGGTCCAGGGCCGCCAGCAACGCCCCCCTGAGCACCGGGTTGCCCGCCACCTCCGTCACCGCCACCCGCGGCCGGCTGGGACACACCCGCGCCACCGCCTCCTCCACCAGCGCCGCCAGCGCCGGGCCACCCGCCCGCCCGACGTCGCCGCTCAGCACGATCAGCCCGGGATCCAGCACCACGGCCACCGCCGCCACCCCGACCGCCAGCCGCCCGGCCAGGTCGGCCAGGAAGCCGTCCTGGCCGGTGGCGACAGCCGTACGGACCAGGTGGGCGACGTCGAAGCCGGGCGGCGCGGCCGACGGCAGGATCGCCGGGCCGTCGATGCCGTGCGTGACGGCCAGCCCGGACAGCGCCTTCCCGCCGACCAGCCGCTGGAAGGAGCCCGACTGCGGCTCGGTCACGTTCGCGGGGAGCGGCTCCCCCGGCACCGGCAGCCAGCCGATCTCGCCCGCGCCGCCGGTGATCCCCCGGTGCAGCCGCCCGCCGAGCATGACCCCGAGCCCCTGCCCGACCCCGGCCCACAGGATCACGAAGTCGTCCTGCCCGGCCGCCGCGCCGTAGGCCTGCTCGGCCAGGGCCGCCAGGTTGACGTCGTTCTCTATCCGGACCGGCTGCCCGAGGCTGGTGCGCAGCGCGGCCAGCACCCCGATGTGCCAGGCGGGCAGGTCGAAGGAGTAGCGGACGTCGCCGCTGCGCGGATCCACCACGCCCCGGGTGCCGATCACGAACGAGCGCAGCTGCGAGAGCGACACGTCCGCGGTCGCGCAGGCCCGCTGCACCGCGCTGTGCACGATCTTGACGGGATCGGCGGCCTCGGTCGGGTCGACGGTCACCTCGGCCACGGTCTGGCCGGTGATGTCGGCCACCCCGGCGGTGACCCGGTCGGGGAGTACCTCCAGTCCGGCGACGTACGCGCTGGCCGGATTGACCGTGTACAGAGCGGCGTTGGGACCACGCCCGCCGGCCCGTTCCCCGGCGGTGCGCACCAGCCCGCGATCCTCCAGCCTGGACAGCAGCTGGCCGGAGGTGACCTTGGAAAGCCCGGTGAGTTCCCCCAGTTCAGCCCGGGTGAGCGGGCCTTGGCTGAGGAGGAGCTCCAGGGCCGCACGGTCATTGATCTGGCGTAGCAGCCGGGGCGTTCCCGGTCGTTGGGACACTGGCCGCCTCCCTTTCTGGGGGTTGTTCAAGAGCTCGCCCGTCGATCGGGTCACCCCAAGCAGGTGACTCAACGGCGCCGGGCCCCTCTTGAATAACCCCCACTCGTCACGATCCGCTAACACTGGTTTCTTTTAAGAAAGTTTCTTGTTAGTTTAGCGGCAGTCATCCCGTAGGCAAGCGATCAAGCCCCGGGATGCCACAGACGCCGACCGTCAGGAACCCCGAGGTGCGCGGTTCGCCGACCACCCCTAACACCTCGACGTGAAGCCGGGAAGGGAGAACCCAACGTGAAGATCGTGAAGATCGCGGGCCTTACCGCCGCTCTAGCACTGGGTGTCGCCGCTTGTGGTGGCACTGACCCCGCCAGCACCGAGCCCACGGCGGCGGCCGCCGCTCCGTCCGCCACCGGGCCGAAGTTCGCCGGACAGACCCTGACGATGTGGCGCCTCGGCGACACCAACCCCCCGTCGCAGGCGTACATGGACGACCTCATCGCGGAGTTCAAGACGCAGACGGGCGCCGAGGTCAAGCTGGAGTGGATCCCGTGGCCGCAGGTGAACGACAAGTTCACCGCCGCGGCGGCGGGCGGCGCCGGCCCGGACGTGACCGAGATCGGTAACGACCAGGTGCCGCTGTGGCAGAGCCAGGAGGCCCTGGAGCCGGTGACCGCGGTCGTCGGCGCCGGTGAGCAGGCCCAGATTCCGAAGAACCTGCTCGGCCTGGAGACCATCGACGGCGAGGTCTACGCGCTGCCCTGGGGCGCGGGCACCCGCGCCGTGCTCTACCGCAAGGACTGGTTCGAGGACCTCAAGATCGAGGTGCCGAAGACCTGGGACGAGCTGGTCGCGGCGGCCAAGAAGATCCAGACCGAGAAGGGCAAGGACGTCGACGGCTTCGCCTTCAACGGCGGCGCCGATGCCAACCACCTGCTCGGCGCGCTGGCCTGGTCCGAGGGCGGCGAGTACGCGATCAAGGAAGGCGACAAGTGGGTCGGCAAGCTGGCCGACCCGACCTTCAAGGCCGGCTTCGCCACCTACACCGGCCTGGTCACCGAGGGCCTGTCCGGCAAGGCCCGGCTGACCCAGAACACGGTCGACATCCGGACCAGGTTCGCCAACAACAAGGTCGGCATGTACCTGACCGCGTCGTGGGACATCCCCGGCATCGAGACCGACAGCAAGGGCAAGGTGAAAGCCGACCAGCTGGCCTTCTTCCCGCTGCCCGCCAAGGCCGGCGGCGAGGCCCCGGCGTTCTTCGGCGGCAACGACATCGCCGTCTGGGGCAACGCCAAGAACAAGGAACTCGCGACCGAGTTCGTGAAGCTCGCCACCAGCAAGCAGTGGGCGGACCGCTACGCCAAGGACGGCGGCCTGCTCCCGGTCTACCCGGACACTCTGGCCACGCTCTCCAGCGACCCGGTTCAGGCGCCGTTCGCGGCCGCCTTCGCCAAGGCCAAGGCGTTCCCTGCCGACCCGAACTGGACCGAGGCCAACGAGACCAAGGCGGTCCTGCAGAACGCCGCCCGCTCGGTCATCGAGGGCAAGGCCACGGCCGACGAGGCGCTCGCCGCGGCCAACAAGGAACTCGAAGAGATCCTGAACCAGTAGCGACATGACGAACGCGTCAACGATCGCCCGGGGCGGAGGCAACTCCTCCGCCCCGGAGCGGCGTCGCAGAAGTTCTCATCGCCCCAACAAGGCGAGTGGGCTCCCGCCCAAGGCCATCCCCTACGTGCTGCTGATCCCCGGCATCCTGGTGATCGCCGGCCTGCTGCTCTACCCGATGATCCAAGTCGTGGTGATGTCCTTCCAGAAGGTCGGGCTGCCGCAGATCAGCGGAAAGCGTCCGGCCGAATGGCTGGGCTGGGAGAACTACACCAAGATCCTCGAAAACGACATCTTCTGGTCGTCGCTCCGAAACACCATCGCTTTCGCCGTGATCACCGTGTCCCTCACGCTGATTCTCGGCACCGCCGTGGGCGTGCTGCTGAACAAGCTCAGCAAGCGGATGTCCACCTTCGTCATCATCGGCATCATGTCGGCGTGGGCCGTGCCCCCGGTCGCCCAGGGCGTCATCTGGCGCTGGCTGTTCGACTCCGAGGCCGGCATCATCAACTGGGCGCTGAACCTGCTGCCCGACTGGCTCTCCACCCTCGCGTTCGGCCGGGCCGACTGGACCGGCGAGCCGTGGCTGAACGACGCGGTCACCGTCTACCTGGTGCTCATCCTGACCGTGCTGTGGGCGTCCTTCCCGTTCATAGCGGTCTCCGTGCTGGCCGGCCTCAAGGGCATCCCGACCGAGCTCTACGAGGCCGCCACGGTCGACGGATCCGGTCCCTGGCGAACCTTCTGGAAGATCACCTTCCCGCTGCTCAAGCCGGTCTTCGCGGTCCTCACGATCCTGTCGATCATCTGGGACTTCAAGGTCTTCAGCCAGCTGTACGTGCTGATCGGCGGCCCGACCAACCGGGAGGCCTTCAACCTGTCCATGTACTCCTTCGCCGAGGCGTTCCGCAGCCCGCCCAAGATGGGCACCGGCGCGGCCATCGCGGTGGTGCTGACGGTGATCCTGCTGATCGTCACGGCCTTCTACATCCGCCAGATGGTGAAGTCGGAGGAGGTCCAGTGAGCCCGCTCGCCCGCAAACGCCTTGGCAAGATCGCGCTCAACACCACCGCGACGCTGGTGTTCCTTTTCGCGGTGTTCCCCGTGTACTGGATGATCGCGACCTCGTTCAAGGACAACGACCAGATCTTCACCACCGAGTTCATCCCGTTCCCCACCCATTTCACCTTCGATCACCTGGACCGGGTGCTCACCGAGGGCGTGGCGGGCAACTCGATCTGGCTCTACCTGCGCAACAGCGCCATCGTGGCGCTCGGCACCGTGCTGGTCGGCTCGATGTTCGCGCTGCTGGCCGCCACCGCCGTGGCCAGGTTCAAGTTCAAGGGCCGCACCGGCTTCCTGATCGCGCTGCTGATGGCCCAGATGATCCCCGCCGAGGCGCTGCTCATCCCGCTGTTCCTCAGCGTGAAGCGGCTCGGCCTGTACGACCAGCTGCTCGGCCTGATCGTGGTCAACGTCGGCCTGACCCTGCCGTTCGGCATCTGGATGCTGCGCACCTTCGTGGCCGCCGTGCCCAAGTCGCTGGAGGAGGCGGCCTGGATCGACGGCGCCTCCCGGATGACCACGTTCTGGAAGGTGCTCTTCCCGCTGGTGGCCCCCGGGCTGGTGGCGACCAGCATCTTCTCCTTCATCACCGCGTGGAACGAACTGATCTTCGCGCTGATTCTGATGTCCGACTCGTCGGGCTACACCATGCCCGTCGCCCTGCAGTACTTCTTCGGGCAGCGCGGCACGGACTGGGGCGCCATCATGGCCAGCTCCACCCTGATGACCATCCCGGTCGTCATCTTCTTCCTGCTGGTGCAGCGGCGCATGGTCTCCGGACTCGTCGCGGGCGCCGTCAAGGGCTGATCCCCGGAGCCGGTACGGCCGCCGCTCACGAGGCGCCGGCCGTACCAGCCCTGCCCTGAAACTCATCCGACCCTAGGAGCATGAGACAGCCATGCCTGAATCCATCGCGAGCACCGGCGATCGGGGGCTGCGGCGTCTCGCGGCCGCGTCGCTGCTCGTCTCGTTCCCCGGCCACGTCGCCCCCGACTGGGTCCTGCAGGACCTGGCGGACGGGCTGGGCGGCGTCACCCTGTTCGGGTTCAACGTGGCGGACGCCGGTCAGCTGGCCGCGCTGACCCGCCAGCTCGGCAGCGCGGGACGGCCGGTCGTGTCGCTGGACGAGGAAGGCGGCGACGTCACCCGGCTGGCCTACCACACCGGCAGCCCGTACCCGGGCAACGCGGCGCTGGGCGCCGTGGACGACGTCGAGCTGACCGAGCGGGTCTACCGGTCGATCGCGGCCGACCTGGCCAGGTGCGGCGTCAACCTGGACATGGGCCCGGTCGCCGACGTGAACACCGCCGACGACAACCCGGTGATCGGCACCCGGTCCTTCGGGGCCGGAGCCGAGCTGGTGGCCCGGCACACGGTCGCGGCCGTGCGCGGGCTGCAGTCGCTCGGGGTGGCCGCGTGCGTGAAGCACTTCCCCGGCCACGGCGCCACCCGGGAGGACTCGCATCTGGAGATCCCGCTGGTGGACGCCTCGCCCGAGCTGCTCTGGGAGCGCGAGCTGCTGCCGTTCCGGGCCGCCATCGAGGCGGGCGCCCGGTCGATCATGACGGCGCACGTGTCGGTGCCGTACCTGACCGGGACCACGCCGGCCACCCTCAGCCGGGCCGCGCTGACCGGGCTGCTCCGCGGCGAGCTCGGCTACGACGGGGTGGTGATCACCGACGCGCTGGACATGCACGCGATCACCAAGAGCGTCGGGCTCGGCGGCGGCGCGGTGCAGTCCCTGATGGCCGGCTCCGACCTGCTCTGCCTGGGCCCGGTGCCGACCTACGACGACATCCGCGGGGTGCTCGCGGCGATCGTCGAAGCGGTTCACGAAGGGCTGCTGCCGGTGGCCAGGCTGGAGGAGGCCGCCGCCCGGGTGGACCGGCTGCGGGCCTGGTCGGCGCTGGTCCAGGAATCTCAGGACTCCGCCGACGACAATGTGGTCGGCCTGCACGCGGCCAGGCGCGCCGTCCGGCTGACCGGCTCGGCCGCGCCGCTGGTCGACCCCTACGTGGTGGAGGTGGACACGCCGCCCACCATCGCCGTCGGCGACGTGCCGTGGGGGGTCGCGCCCTGGCTGCCCGACGCCGAGATCGTCCGGGTCAAGCCGCAGGAGGCCAGCCCGGCCGCGCTGCTCGCCGCCGCCGCAGGAAGGTCCCTCATCGTGGTGGTCAAGGACGCCCACCGCCACCCGGAGAGCCGGGCGCTGATCAGCGGGCTGCTGGCCGCCCGCCCCGACACCATCGTGGTCGAGATGGGCCTGCCCATCTGGCGGCCAGAAGCCGCCGCCTACATCGCCACCTACGGCGCGGCCCGCGCCAACGCGCAGGCCGCGATCGAACTCCTCACCGCCTAACCCCGGCCGGTACGGCTCCCGCACCCTCCCTCAAGGGGGGAGCCGTACCGGACAGGGCCCCGATCAGGGAGAGGTACAGGTGTAACCGGACGGCGTCGCGGTGTTGCCGTTGGGACGGCTCACCTGGAAGCCGAACTGCACGTTGCCGCCGGCCGCGATGGTGCCGTTGTGGCCGACGTTCCGGGCGGTCACGTTCTGGCCGCTGACAGTGATCGTGGTGTTCCAGGACCCGGTGATCGTGTGCCCGGCCGGGAGCGTGAACGCCACCGTCCAGCCGTTGATCCCGGTGGTCCCGGTGTTGGTGACGGTCAGCGGCTGGATGACGTAGCCGTTGCCCCACTGGGTCTGCACGGTCCCGGTGGCCGAGCAGCCGCCGGTGGTCGTGCCGCCCGTGGTGGTGAAGGTCACCAGGGTGGAGTTGCCGGACAGGTTGCCCGCGTTGTCCCTGGCCCGCACGTACACCTGGTACTGGGTGTTGGCGGTCAGGCCGGTCAGGGTGGCCGAGTTGCTGGCGGGCTGGGCCAGCAGCGGATCGGTGGCGCCCTGCTCACGGTAGACGTTGTAGCCCGCCAGGCCGCTGCCGCCGCTGTCGGTGGAGACCGGCCAGTTCAGCGTGGCCGCCGAGCTGGTGACGTTGAACGCGGTCGGCGCGCCCGGGGTGGTGGGCGGAACGGTGTCCACCGGCGGGCTCACACTGGGCGAAGGCGACGGCGAGACGCCCGCCGGGGGAACCCGGATGATCCGGTCGTCGGCCGCGATCGGGGTGCCCCGGCCGTCCCGGTTGCTGGTGGCCACCCAGAGCCAGCCGTCGGGTCCGACGGAGACCGCGCGGAGCCGGCCGTAGGCGCCCTGGAACTGGGCGAGCGCGGAGGCCGCGCCGCCGGAGGCGTTCAGGGTGACCGTCCAGAGCCGGGTGCCGCGCAGCGCGGCCACGAACAGCGTGTTGTTGGCGTACGCCAGGCCGCTCGGGGACGCCTCTGCGGTGGTCCACGAGATGATCGGGTTACGGAACGAGGGGTTGGTGCAGGAGCCCTCGCAGGTCGGCCAGCCGTAGTTGCCGCCGGCCACGATCTGGTTGACCTCGTCCAGGTTGTTCTGGCCGAACTCGGAGGCGTACATCCGGCCCTGGTTGTCCCAGGCCAGGCCCTGGACGTTGCGGTGGCCGTAGCTCCAGACGCGGGAGTTCGCGAAGGGCTGGCCGCTGGCGGGGATGCCGCCGTCCGGGGTCATCCGGAGGATCTTGCCGCCCGGGGAGTTGAGGTTCTGGGCGTTGGCGGTGGTGCCGGCGTCGCCGGTGGCCACGTAGAGCATGCCGTCCGGGCCGAAGGCGATCCGGCCGCCGTCGTGGATGGTGTTGCGGGGGACGCCGGAGAAGAGCACGTTCTGGGTGGTGGGGGCGTTGAGGCGGAGCCGTACCAGCCGGTTGTCGGTGCTGGTGGTGAAGTAGGCGTAGACCCACTGGTCGGTGGCGTAGTTCGGGGAGACCGCGATGCCGAGCAGGCCGCTCTCGCCCGACGCCGAGACGCCGCTGATGGTGGCCACCGCGGTGGGGGTCTGGCCGGGGCGGACCTGCATGATCCGCCCGGTGTTGCGTTCCGAGACGAGCGCGCTTCCGTCCGGGAGGAAGGCCATCCCCCACGGCACCTGGAGTCCGGTGACGGACACCTGGGCCCGATCGAAATCGAAACCGCCGATGACCGCCGCGCTGGCGGGCATGGCCACGGAGACCCCGATGGCCCCCAACAGAGCCGTCAACGATAACAAGACCGGAAAAATCGGAAAGCGTCTGGCCATCACGAGCCTTTCGACAGGAGGCCCGAAACGTAACCAGTCGCCCCCGACCCAAGCAATCGACCGCCCACCCGAACTGCGCCGACCTGGGCTGTTGACTGGTTCGGCTCGAAAGTTTCAAAGATCTCACTAAAGTTTCAGGCCGTCAGTCAGCGCCGGAGCAGCCGTCAGCCGGAGCCGAAGCAGAGGAAACTGGCCGAGTCCTGACCCTGCGCGGAGACGGCCAGCGCGGCGGCGGGTTCGGCACCGCGAGCGATCTCGCAGTGGTAACCGGTCATCACCTGCGCGGCGACATCGTCCGGGACCGGCGCAATGCTGGAGATCACCGTCGGAGTACCCAGGTACAGCAGTGCGGCCGTGAAGCCGAGGATCTCATCCCCGGAACGAACCACCGCCTGACCCAAGTCACAGGCGGACAGCACCACATGCCGAGGAGCTCTCTCCAAACGCTGCAGATCGTAAGCCATCAACGGCCCATCCCGCAGATCCAACCGCGAGAACAACACATTCTCCCGCTCATGATGCCCATGCGCGGCCAAGTGAGCGATCTCGGCACCACCAAGCGCGGCCAAAGTAGCCTCCACCGTGGCCTCACCCCCAACCAAAGCCCGGCTACCCCGATAAATCGCGGCAATCCCCCGAACCTCGGCCTCAGCATGCTCCAGGTCAGGACCGGCGATTAGAACAGGCGGCCCACCGGGAGCCGCACCACGCCGACTACGCTGCGCCACCGTCCAAGCAAGCGCGGAGGGCGCCACCACCACCGGCAGCCCGACCAACTCATCACACAACGACCAGGGCACCCCCGAAAGCGCACCAGTGGGCACAATCACAATCCCGCCAACACCACTGTTGGCGCCGAGCAGCGTGGGCAGGAGAGGCGCGAGAAGTGTGCTCCCCAGTACGGCTCGCTGGCGGCGGGCCGAGGCGGCGATCACCTCGCGGATCCTGGCGGGACGGTTCCGGCCGGCCAGCGCGCTCAGGTCCGCGGTCAGCCTTCTGGCCGCCTCCGCCATGGGCGCGTAGTCGCCGAGCGGATGCAGGCTGATCTGGTGGTCCCGGACGACCAAGCCGAGCAACCGGCCGCCCACGTTCAGCAAACTGACCATGGCCATGCCGGCGGCGGCCAGTTCCTCGGTCACCGCGCCCACCGAGGAGAACGTGCTGGCCGCCTCCCCCGGCGACTGCCAGTCCTTCTCGCGCAGGGACCGCTCCAATTCCAGGCAGCGCTCCCGCAGCCTCGGCTCCCGCCTGGCCTGCGCCGGATTGGTCCTGATCCACTGGCTGAGCCGACGCAACTCGGCTACGGCGTCGGCGCTGGCCGCGTCGTACGGCGGACGGACTGGGCGGTGCCGGAACGCCTGCGCCCGGCAACGTTCCGACCACGCGAACACCATCCGGGGCGAACCGCGTTCGAGCGCGGCGCCCAGACCGGCGCGGGCCAGATCCAGACCGAGCCCGGCCGCTCCGGTGCGCATGTCCTGGCTGCCCAACCTCGCCCGCCGGGAGTGCACCAGCGACAGCCCCGCCCGCAGATCGGCCAGCGCCTGCCCACCGCGCCCTTCGGCCCACGCCAACTCGGCCGCCGTGAGCCGACGCATCAGCTGAACTTCGAGCGAGGCGTTCCCACTCCTGCGGGACCGGTCCGCTTGCCGGGCCTCCCCCATGCGTCCGGCGGCCAGCAGGGCGCGAATCGCGAGCAACCGCGCAAACTCCGCCTCATCAGCAAGACCAAGCTCACCAAGCTGACCCGCCAAGCGTCCGGCTCTGGCGGCGAGCCCAGGCAGCGCGGCGCGTCCGGTCCAGAGCGGCTGGGTGACCCGGGCTGGCTGAGCGAGTCGGAGCGGCTGAGCAGGCCAAACGGGCGCGGCGGACCTGGCGGACCCGGCGAGTTGGACAGCCTGAGCAGGCCGGACGGGCTTGGCAGGCGGAATGGACCCGGCGGGCTGGGTGGTTGTTTCGGTGAATTCGGCGCGGAGGCGCATCAGGGCAGCGCGGAGGGCCCAGGGCATGCTGCCGCGGCGGCGGAAGCGGGCCTCGGCGCGGCGGGCCCAGGAGATTGAGGCTTTCGTGTCGCCCGCGTCCAGGGCTGCTCTGGCGCGGGCCAGTTCGGCTTCGGCGTAGTCCTGGAGCAGGCGCTGGCGGCGGAATTGGGAGAAGATGTCGTCCAGGCGGCGGCCAGCCTCGCCTGCCAGGCCGGCGGAGAGCAGGGCGCGGGCCTGGTCCAAGACCAGTAGGGGGAGCAGGCCGGGGAGCAGGCGGCGGTAGGTTGTCTCAACCTCGGCGAAGACCGCCAGGGAGCTGGGGATGTCTCCGACCAGCAGGTCGCAGTAGCCGTCGTTGTGGAGGGCTTTGACCGCCAGGATCTCGTGCTGGCGGATGCGGGCGAGTTGAGCGCTGCGGCGCAAATCGTCGCGGGCCAGCGTGATCCTGCCCATGTCGATGTGGATGACAGCGCGGTTCAGCAGGATCCGGGCCAGCTCCACGGCGTCGTGGCGGGCCAGTTCGGGGACGGCGGCGTCCAGTTCGCGCAGGGCCTCGACGGTCCGGCCCAGGCGGAGCAGCATCAGGCCGCGCTGGGCCTGGGCCACCGGCCGGTCCACGGGCGCGGCCCGGTTCTCCGCCGCCAGCAGGAGCTTCAGGCCGAGCGTGGTGTGGCCCTGCTCGGCTTCGGCGTGGGCCAGGCTGATCAGCATCCTGCCCACCAGCGGGTCGTCATCCGCGAGCAGGTTGAGGCCACGCCGCAGCCGCCGGGCCGCCAGCGCGGGTTGACCGGCCGAGGTCGCGGCGGTGCCTTGGGCGTACAGGCGCTCGGCTTGCTCCCGGCGTTCGGACACATGGCCAGAGTCCGGGTTTTCCGGCCCGCTGCCAAGAGACCGGAGGATCAGAGCACGAACGACAGAGTCAGCCCGCGGCGACCTGGCGGTCGGCGTCAGCGAGCGGTCGTCAGGAGGCGGCCTGGCGGATGAGGTCGGCGACCGCGGCGGGCTGCGACAGGTAGACCGAGTGGCTGCCCGGCGTCTCCGCGATGGTTGCCCCGGCGCGCTGCGCCATGGCGTGCTGGGCGGGCGGCGGGATCACGCGGTCGTCGGTCGCCACCAGGTACCAGGACGGCTTGGCGCGCCACGCGGGTTCGGTGACCGTACCCCCGAGTGCGTCCAGGCCCCACGGGACCTGCGAGTCGGCCATGAAGGCCGCCTGGTCGGCGGGCAGGTCCCCGGCGAAGGACGCG
Organism: Acrocarpospora corrugata; assembly: GCF_009687845.1. Lineage (GTDB taxonomy): Bacteria > Actinomycetota > Actinomycetes > Streptosporangiales > Streptosporangiaceae > Acrocarpospora > Acrocarpospora corrugata. The sequence goes on along the minus strand of NZ_BLAD01000043.1, from coordinate 155,976 downwards.
GCGAACTTGTCCCGGTCGAGAAAGAGGAACCCGTTCACCGGGGGCAGGATCGGCGGGACGGGCGCGCCGGGCGGCGGGTCGGCGATGAGTGTGTTGACCGACTCGCCCTTGTCGGGGGCGAACGCGGCGATGTACACGAGCGCCGCGACGTTCGGGTGCGTTCCGGCCTCGCTGATGACGACGCCGCCATAAGAGTGGCCGACCAGCACGCACGGGCCGTCCAGGCCGTCGATGACCTGGTGCGTGGTGGCGACGTCCCCGGCCAGGGACAGGGTCGGGTTCTGCACGACCGCCACGCGGAAGCCGTCGGTGACGAGCAGGTCGTGGACGGCCTGCCAGCCGGAGCCGTCGACGAAGCCGCCGTGGACGTGCACGATGTTGCGGATCATGGCGCACCTCTGCGAGAGAAGGAGTGGAATTCCTCCCACGGTAGGAACCGGGCGGCTGTCCTCGCGTACGTCAAATGATGTAGTCGCCCTCTCGCGCGGCCATGAGACGGCTCAGCTCGCCTCGGGTGGTGATGCCGAGTTTGGGGAAGATGCGCGACAGGTGCGTGCTGACCGTGCGGGGCGAGACGAACAGCCGCTCGCCGATGTCGCGGTTGGTCAGGCCGTCCGTGACGAGCTGGGGAATCTGGAGTTCCTGGGCGGTGAGCCGGTCGCGGGCGTCGTGCTTGCGGCGGATCCGCTCGCCGCTGGCGCGTAGTTCCCGTAGCGCGCGTTCCGACCAGGGCACCGCGCCGAGCGCGTCGAAGGCCTCGGCCGCCGCGCGCAGCGGCGCCCGGGCCTCGGCGGCGCGGCGCTGGGGCGCAGCCACGCGCCCCACGCATACCGCAGCCGCGCCCTAGCGGGAAGGCGCCGACCGCGGTCGCCGCGGCTCCCAGCAGGTGCAGGTCGCGCGGGCTGACCCAGCTCGCCTTGCTCAGCGCCTCCAGCCGGGCCAGCAGCTGCCTGCCGCGCTCCACCGGGGCGAGCGCCGCCAGCGACGCGATGATCCGCGCATGCTCGGGCGGCACGTCCAGCCGTTCGATCGCGGCGAGGACGGGCGCGCGGGCCTGCGGTGTGGGGTTGGCGAAGAACCAGCGCATGCTGACCCAGGCCAGCCAGCGCAGCGCGAAAGCCGAGCCGTCACGGACCCGCATCTCATCGAGAAACCCGGCCAGGTCCGACAGCCGGTCCACGCGAAATGCAGGCTGATGTCGCGGAAGTAGGCGAGCCGGGATTGGTCGATCGGGGCGAGGTCGGCGTCCTCGGCGCGGCCGACCAGGCGTTCCAGGGTGGCGCGGTCGCCGAGGTCGAAGGCCATCAGGGCGGCGTCGATCAGCCGCGCGCCCCGCTGGGCCGGGTCGGCGCTGAGGTAGGCGGCCCGCTCCAGCGCCTCCAGCGCACGCCCCGAGGCGCCCCTGGCGTCGGCGCGCAGCGCGAGGGCGGCGAGCCCGGCCGCCACCTCCTCGTCGTAGGACCGCGCGGCGGCCGCCCGGTGCCAGATCCTGCGATCCTGGTCATCGGGCAGGGCGGCGGCGAGCGCGGCATGCGCGTCGCGCAGCAGGTCGGCCCCGGCCGCCTGGACGATCGCCGACCTGATCAGCGGGTGCCGGAACCTGACCCGTACGGCGTCGGCGACGACCAGCCCCGCCCGAACCGCGGGGGCCAGCGCGGCGGCCTCGATCGGCGCGCCCGCCAGCAGGGACGCGGCCCGCGTGTTCTCCTCGATCGCGTCGTCCTCGTTGACGGCGGCGACGAGCGCCAACAGCCTGGTGTCGGCGGCCAGCGTGGCGAGCGCCTGCGCGTACGCGCGTTCCAGCCGCGCGTCAACGGCAGCCTGCTCGACGCCAGCACCCCCTGATCCTGCCGGGACGCCAGCGCGGCGAACTCCATCAGGGCGAGCGGATTGCCCGCCGCCTCCACCAGCACGCGGGCGCGCAGCGCGATGCCCAGGCCGGGCGCGACCCTGGCCACCAGCTCCGCCGCCGCCTGGTCGGTCACCGGCGGCACCGTCAGCATGGGCAGCCCTGACGCGGCGAGCCTGGCCTGCGCGTCGGCGTCGTCGCGCAGGGTCGCCAGCAGCACCACGGCGTCCGAGCGCAGCCGTCGTCCGACGAACGCGAGCGCCTCCCAGCTCGGCTCGTCCAGCCAGTGCGCGTCCTCGACGGCGAGCACCACGGGCAGCTCGCCCGCCAGCGCCGACAGCCGATGCAACACGGCCATCGCGGCACGCAGCGGCCCGCCATCGAGGTCGTCGGGCGCGAGCCCGGTCCCCGCGAGCAGTCTGCGCAGACCCTCGTACGGGACCTGGCCTTCGGCGAACACACCCGTCACGGTCAGCACCCGCGCGCCCCTGGCCGCAGCATCGGCCATGGCGGCCCCGAGCAGCGCCGACTTGCCGACACCCGCCGCACCGCTCAACACCAGCGCGCCACCGCCCTCCTTCACGCCCTCCAGCAGTGCCGTCAGGTCGCGCAGTTCGGCGTCTCGTCCCACGAGATCGTGCGGTGTCACAACGACGATGCTCACACCGCACACCCACGCCGTCCAATTTCAGCCCGCACCCTGTCGGGCCCGTAGCAGGAAGAGTTCTCGGGTGGATCATCCGGCGACCGGGCGGGAATGTCCTAGGCGTACACAATCGCCTGGGATTCGCCCTGCCCGCCCACCACGGCCTGGACAGGTCGGACGAAGTCGAGCGAGGAGCCCCATAGCCTGAGGGGCACTTTCCGATGGAGTCGGGCAGGTCGTGCCTGGTCATCGTCCCAAACCACCGCCGCTGACCGTCGCCCTCGGTCATACACTTGGCAACGTGGATGATCGGGTGATCCCTTGGCAGCGAATCGAGCCGCTCGGCAGCCTCAACGGCGAGATAGCCACAAGGCTCGCCGGCGTTGACGCGCTTCAGACCGCCTGGAAGGAAGTGCAAGCCGCGGCCTCCCCCGCCGAGGTTGAGGCATCCCTGAAGCGCCGCCTTCGGAAGCACGCCATTGAGACCGGCATCATTGAACGTCTTTACGATGTGAGCTGGGGTGTGACCGAAGCTCTCGTCGCCGAGGGGTTGACCACCGAAGTCGCGCTTTCCGAGGGCGACGTCACCGAATCCACGCTCGACATCATTCGCGATCAGTTCGAAGCGCTCGCCTACCTGGTCGACTGGTCACGAGACGACCAGGACCTTTCACTCCATTTCATCAAGACGCTTCACTCGATCATTGTCCGCCACCAGACGCACTATGACGCCAGAGACCAGTTCGGCAATCTCGTGAGGGTGCCACTCAAGCCTGGCGTGTGGAAGGACCTGAAAAACGAGATCACCAGGGCCGACGGAACAAAGCTGGAGTGCACGCCGCCCTTGTTCGTGGACGAGGAGATGGAGCGCCTCGTCGAGCTCTACCGGGACACAGCCGACCGGCATCCCCTCGTACGGGCCGCGTGGCTGCATCACCGATTCATTCTGATCCATCCGTTCTCCGACGGGAACGGCAGAGTCGCCCGAGCCCTCACGCTGCTCGCACTACAAAAAGGGCACTTCGCTCCAATCGCGGTGGACCGCCTTCAGCGCGCCGAGTACATCGCCGCCCTTGACGAAGCCAATTCGGGGGACCTCCGGCCGCTCGTCCGCTTCTTCGCACTCCTGGAAGAGCGGGCCCTTCGAGCTGAACTGCAGGCGCCGCTGTCACCATCCCCGCAGGCGAGCGGCGCGGTCGCCGTGGCACGGGCATACGCCACCAGGCTTCGCGCCAGGGAGGTGACCGATCGCAACCTCAAAGCCGAGCGCAGCGCCCAGTTGGCGACGGCGGCCCACACCCGACTGGTCGATTTCCTGCGGGCGCTCTCCACGCAGCTTGAGGAGGTGTTCCGGGAACTCGACCGGCGGGCGATGGTATCCCTCGACAGCGCGGTGCCTCCAGACGAGAAGGCCGGATATTGGCATGGCCAGCTTGTCCACGCCGCCAATCTCGCGGACTTTTACACCAATCTCTCAGCCGGCTCCTGGTGGGCCCGCCTGCACCTGCGCCTGCGCGGCAGCCTGCTGAGATTCATCACCGCAGTGCAGAAGGTCGGCCAAGGAGAGACCGGCGTTCTGGCGGTCACCGTGTACGCCGAGGTCCTCAACGCCGCCCCCACAGACAGCGACCGCCAAGAACTCCTTTTCCGAGTGTTCGAGCATTCGAACACCCCGGACAGCGCCACCCTGGTCTACACAGACGATCTCGACGCACGATGGCCAGAAATCCAGCAACTAGTGGACGACGCGCTCGCATCCGCGATCGGACGGTTCTCAGAACACCTCGCGTAACCCCATCTCAGACTGTGTGATCCACAGATCCACGGCCACCTATTACACCACTCCGCTGAACGTGACCCCGGGGCCCCGCTTACCGGAACAGATTCGGCCTGTCGCGCTGAGCGGAGCGACAGCGAGAAACCAAGATCTTGGGCAACCTAGCCACTCAGTTGGTCACCCAAAGAAACCAGGTGTCACGGAAAACACGGGACGCCCTGACCAACCAGGTTTACTTGGTCGGGACGACAGGATTTGAACCTGCGACCCCTTCACCCCTCAAGGGATCAGAGGACGAACGACGGGGTCAGGGCGAGTGCTTCGCTACCCGCTACTGCCCGGACCACGATCTGGACCAGGCCGCGGGGGACCCCGTCCAGGACGAAACGGCCGTCCTGGTCGGCTGTCACCGTGGTCAGGCCGTGTGGGCCGCGCAGTTCGACCAGGTGCCCGGCAGGAGGGGCGAGCCAGCCGTCCACCCGGACGGGGCCGTCTGGGCGCTCGGAGATGTCGATCATGACGGTCAGGGCCGGGCTGTCGAATGTGATCGTTCGTGTCTCGCCGCCGCGTACGCCTGCGGCGGCCTCCTCCCGGGGGCGCAGGATCTCGCAGTCGCCGGACGCCAGTTCCAGCGCGAAGGCGATCCGCGCCACCAGTCCGGGGGGCACCGGATCCACCTGCGCGTAGAGCCGTTCCAGCTCCTCGACGACGAAGACGTCCTGTCTGTCGGGCTCGCCCTCGCTCATGGGGCCCTCCAGTCGGGGTTCCAGGCCGGATCGGTGGTCAGCGTCTGGCGTAGTTTGGCCAGGCACCTGCCCCGGGTCGGGCCGATGCTGCCCTTGGGCATGTCCAGCGCCCGGGCGACCGCGTCGTAGTGCGGCTGCGGCGCGAACGCGATGACGCGCAGCAGGACCTGGCAGCGCCGGGACAGCGAGCCCACCGCCCGCCACAGCGCGCGCTGGCGCTCGTCCGCCAGCAGCAGCTCCTCCGGGAGCGGGACGGGATCCCGGACCTCGTCCAGGGCGTCCTCGCCGAGCAGGTCGGCGGAGCGCTCCCGGGCCCTGGCCCGCCACGCCTCCCGGCGAGCCGTCGTCACCAGCCACTCGATCAACGCCCCCGGAGTGTTGATCGAGTGCTGGCGACGGACCAGGACGAGCCAGGTGGTCTGCACCACGTCCTGGGCCGATTCGTACCCGAGGCCCTGGCCGCGCGCGGTGTGCCAGAGCATCGGGGTGAGTTCGGCGACCAACGCGTCCCAGGCGGCCCGCTCCCCCACCTGGGCCCGCGCCAGCAGTCCGGCCAGCCGATCGCGGCGCTCATGACCGCGATCGGCCGTACCGAAAGAAGACGCACGCCCGGGTAACCCGCTTAGGTCCGAAGCTTCCGCACGGCTGGGTAACCCGTTCACGACCGGAACTTCCGCGCGGTCGCGTAGCCCGGTCCTGTCTGGAGCTTCCGCCTGGCCGGATAGCCCGGTCACGACCGGAACTTCCGCACGCACGGATAGCTCGGTCGTGGCGGGGACTTCCGCGCGGTCGGGTAGGCCGGTCATGTTTGGAGCTTCCGCACGACTGCCTTACCTCGTTTCAGTGTTTCGGTGAGGCCGACGTCGGCCAGGGTGGCTTGGTGGTCTCGGATCAGGTGGGCGAGCACCCGTCCGGCGAGGACCGGGGCCGCGAATGAGGTGCCGCTCCATAGGGCGAAGCCGCTGTTGAAGTCGTCGGCGTCGAAGGAGGCGCGGGTCCATTCGCGGGTGCCGGCTTTGAACGTGAGTTCTACTCGGGGTCCTGTCGAGCCCCGGATGGTGTCGGGGAAGGTGCTGATCAGCATGGCCCCGGGGGCGTGGTACTTGATCGCCTTGCCGGCGTTGCTGAAGATGGCGATCGAGCCGTTCGGGTTGCTGGCGCCGACGCCGAAGATCGGTGCCCGTTCGTACGCCCGGAACTCCTCGTCCGGGGCGCCCGCCAGTCCGGATGGGTAGAAGGCGCGGGACGCGGCGAAGTTTCCCGCCGCCGCGACCACCATCACTCCCCGCCGGCGCAGCTCGTCGACCAGGTTCTCCATCGCCTGGGTGTACCTGCGGTCCTCGTCGTTCTCGCTGAAGTAGCCGCAGGACAGCGAGACCACGTCGACGAACAGGCCCTGGTTCGGGTCGCGCTGGGCGGCCTTCACCAGGTCGAGCACGTACTGCAGGGCGATCCGCACCGCGTGCTCGGAGGCCAGGCCGCTGGGGAACATCGCGCGCAGGTTGAGGATCCGGGCGTCCGGCGCCAGCTGGTGGATCAGCCCGGCCTCGAAGGTGGCGTGCCCGGCCTGCGCGTTGACCAGCCCGAGCAGTGGACGTCCAGAGACCGGCCCGTCCACGTGGTCGCGGATCACCGGCACGGGGCGGCGGCGCGCGTCGTTGACCGGCGTGCCCGCGAGGATCTTCTCCTGGGCGGCGGTGCTGACCAGGAACTGGTCGTTCGCGGTCCACTTCTCGGTCCACGGGAACCAGTCGTGGTGCGCGCTGCCGGTGTCGATGAGCGCCACCACGGGCCGGCGGCCCTGGTAGTTCGGGTCCGGCTCCGGCTTCGGCCGGACGACCTGGACCGGGGCGCGGGTGGCGTACCCGAAACCGGTGGTGGCCTGGTGGTCGCCGGGCAGGCCGTGGCCGTCGGTGACCGGTTCGCCGCCGAGCTGGGCCATGCCGGTGAAGGCCGAGCCGAGCATGACGTGGTTGAGGGTGATCTGGCGGCCGTACCTGAGGATGCGTTCCTCGGCCGACGCCTGCTCGTCGGTGGGCTGGGGCAGGCGGGTGCGCAGGTGCTGGAGGACCGGCCAGGCGTCCACCTCCACCACGCCGCGGGCGACCTTCAGGACGACCGCGCGCCAGTCGGTGAACTCCTCGTTGGAATCCCCCACGTCGCGGGGCGGGGTGGCGGTGAGGCCGAGCTCGTCCAGGGCCCTGGCGAACCAGTCCCGCAGGGCGGGTTCGGCGAGGAACTGGGTCGGGACCAGCAGCATGTCCGCGTGGTACACGGTCGAACCGGGCACCGGCTCGCCGGGCCCGAGGGAGACCGCGGCCGGGTCGAGCACCCGCGCGCCGTGCTCCTCAAGGAGTTCGCGCGGAAAGACCAGAGCGCCCGCGGTGTCCGGTGAGCCCGGCTCCGGGATCTCCTGATAGTCGATCGTCCACATGGGGACCTCCATCTCTTCTCCGCACAGAAGAGAGGGCGGTCATCCGCGTCAAATACCCGCTATGGGTAACGAATCCATCACACCGGTCAGGACGCGAAGATCTCCTCGCGGGCCTGCTCCAGAGCGGCGATCACGGCGCCGCGCAGAACCGGGCTGCCGGTCACCTCGCTGGTGACGACCTGGGGGCGGATCGGGCAGATCCGGGCCACGGCCGTCTCCACCCGGCCGGTCAGCGACGCCCCGCCGGCCTGGCCGACCTCCCCGGCCAGCACCACCAGGCCGGGGTCCAGGACGACGCAGACCGAGGCGACGCCCAGCGCCAGCCGGGAGGCGATCTCGTCGAGCAGCCGGTCGCCCTCCTCGCCGGCGGCCACCGCGGCGGTCACGGCCTCGGCGGCGGTTTCGGCGGCGAAGCCGTACTCGGCGGCGAGTTCGATCACCGCCTCGGAGCTGACCAGGGACTGGAGGCCGCCCGCGAGCGACGGCAGCCGCCCGGGCGTGGCCCGCACATCCTCGGCCAGCGGGACGCCGGGCACCGGGAGGTAGCCGATCTCGCCCGCGCTGCCGGACCGGCCGCGGTGCAGCCGGCCGCCCAGGACGACGGCGAGGCCGATGCCCCGGCCGACCCAGAGCAGCACGAAGTCGTCCACCTGCTGCGCGGCGCCTTTGGCGCGTTCCGCGATGGCCACCAGGTTCACGTCGTTCTCGATCGTGACGTCCCTGCGCAGGTCGCGGGCGAGCGCCTCGTGCACGCCCTCGTGCCAGTCCGGCAGGTCGAAGGAGAAGCGCACGTCGCCGGTGCGCGGGTCGACCACGCCGGGCGTGCCGATCACCACGCCGCGCAGCCGGGACAGCGCCACCTTGGCCGACCTGCACGCCTTCACCACGGCGTTGTGCACCACCGAGACCGGGTCCTCGTGGCCGTTCGGATGCGCGGTCACCTCGGCCACCACGTCGCCGTTGATGTCGGCGATGGCGGCGGTGACGAACTCCGGGCCCACGTCCAGCCCCGCGACGTAGGCGCACGAGGCGATCACGCCGTACAGCGCGGCGTTCGGGCCGCGGTTGCCCGCCTGCTCGCCGACGACCTCGACCAGGCCGCGCTCCTCCAGACGGGACAGCGTCTGGGACGCGGTCACCTTGGACAGGCCCGTCAGGTCGCCGATCTGCCCCCTGGTCAGCGGTCCTGAGGCGAGCAACAATTCCAGTGCGGCCCGGTCGTTGATCTCCCGGAGCAGCCTGGGCACGCCAGGACGTCGCTCCATGCTCCTGCTTTCTATGATCGCCCCCGGGTTAACGCAGCTTGCGAAAATATCAACAAAGTTTCCTGCCAGCTTAGCGACTCGGCGGCGGTCCGGAAATTGGCTCTTGATACCGCTCCCGGGGACTACGAGGATCACTCCTGTCCGACGCGGAGGAGTGCTCATGTCCAGATGGCCGATCGCCACCCTAACCCTGGGCCTCCTGCTCCTTCTCGACGCGCTGCGGGTCTTCCTGCCCTCCCTCATCACCTTGTACGGCCGGGCCGGCGACACCCCGCCGGAACAACTCGGATTGTTCGCCGCGCTCTGGTTCGTGATCCCGTTCACCGCGATCGTCATCGCCCGCTTCCTCGGCCCGCGCGCGGTCCTGATCGGCGGCGCCGCCGTCCTCGCCGCCACCCGGATCGCCCTCCAGGCCACCGACGGCGGCGACCCGCAGCTCTACCTGGCTTCAGCCGGCGTCTGCGCCGGTCTCTTCTTCCTGTACGGCTGCGCCCGCACCCTCCCCCGTACCGCGGCCCCGATCGGGATCACCCTGGGACTCGCCCTGAGCGGCCTGCTCCACCTCACCATCGACCACATGGACCTGATCTGGCAGGACGGCCTGTTCCCCTGGTTCCCCACCGTCCTGGTCTCGGCCGGCTTCCTCTGGTCCACCCTCAAAACCCGGCCCGACGAGTTCGTCGCTCCCACGGCCGCCTGGTTCCTGCTCGGCCCGGCCCTGTTCCTGACCGGCCAGTACCTGGGACCGGGCGCGGCCGGCACCGACACCTGGTCCACCGGCGCCACCGAACTCGCGGCGGCGGCCTCGGTGGCGGCCCTCGGCGTGGCCAGCCTCAGCCTGATCCCGTTCGCGATCGCCCCGCTGCTGGCGAACGCGCCGGTCCGCGTCTACCGGGTGCTCTTCCCGGCCGGCCTGCTGATCGGCATCTTCTCGCCGGTCGCGGGGGTCGCGCAGGCCACCCTGCTGGCGGCCGGACTCGGCGGCTGCCTGGGCCTGGCCACCCTGAGCCCCGGCCGCCGCAGGCCCGGGGCGGCTCTGCTCGGCGGCGCCCTGCTGTTCCTGGTGGCCACGTTCGCCTTCTACGCCTCCTACGACGCCGATCTGGGCTTCCCCAACACCGTCGTGCCGATGGTCGTCGGCGTGCTGGTCGCCCTGACCGGCGTCGGCCGCGGACTCGGCCGCGATCTCATCCCGACCCCCCGGATCGGGCTCCCGTCCCTGCTCTCGGGCACGCTGGCCGCCCTGCTCCTGCCGCCGCTGCTGGTCGCCGGTCTCACCTGGCGGACGATCCCGGCCACCCAGAACGTGGACGGCGGCGAGTTCACCCTCGTCGCGTACAACATCAGGATGGGTTACGGCCTGACCGGCACCCTCGACCTGGACCGGATCGCCGCCTGGGCCGCGTCGGTACGCCCCGACGTGGTCCTGCTCAGCGAGGTCGACCGTGGCTGGCTGCTCAACGGCGGCCACGACGACCTGGACCGGATCGCGCACGGCCTCGGCCTGCGCTACTACTTCGCGCCCGCCGCCGACCGACTCTGGGGCGACGCGCTGCTCACCAACCTGCCGGTCAGGGAGGTCGTCTCGCACCGGCTCGGCAAGCACGACTACCCGACCGGCGCCCAGGCCCAGACGGCGGCGCTGACCGTGGGCGGGCGCGAGATCGGCATCGTCAACACCCACCTGCAGGCCCCCGCCGGCCAGGCGCCCGAAGTGGCGGCGCTGGCGAAAAGCCTGGCCGCGACCCGGCCGGTGATCCTCGCGGGCGACCTCAACCTGACCAAGGACGACCCGGAGATGCGGGTGCTCACGGCGGCCGGGCTCACCGACCCGCTGATCGCGCGGGGCGATCCGCCCACCTCCCCGGCCGAGAATCCGGTCAAGCGGATCGACCATGTGCTGCTGACGCCCGGTCTGGAGGTGGTCGAGGCGTCCGTGCCCCGGGTACCGTTCTCTGACCACCTGCCGGTGGTCGTCCGGCTTCGGCTGAGCTGAGCCGGGCGCGCAATTTGCGGGCCTGCCGTCCAACCATTGCCAACCGAGCGGGATAATCGACAACATGCGACTTTCTGCCCGTGTCGACTACGCCCTCCGCGCCGCCGCCGAACTAGCCGCGGCAGGGGAGGGCCCCACCACTGTGGGCGAGCTCGCCAAGGGGCAGGAGATGCCGCCCAAGTACCTGGAGAACATCCTGCTGCAGATGCGCAGGGCCGGTCTGGTGCGCGGGCAGCGCGGCCCTGAGGGCGGCTACGTGCTGGCCCGCCCGGCCGCCCAGATCTCACTGGCCGACGTGATCCGCGCGGTGGACGGCCCGCTGGCCAACGTGCGCGGCGAACGGCCCGAGCATGTCGGCTACACCGGGGCGGCGCAGTCGCTGCAGCAGGTGTGGATCGCGTTGCGAGCCAGTGAGCGGGCCATCCTGGAGGAGGTCACCCTGGACCAGATCGCCAGCGGCGAGCTGCCCAAGCGGGTCACCGACCTGTCCAACGACCCCTCGGCCTGGGACTCCCACACCCCGGTCTGATGCCCGAGGGAGACGCCGTCTACCGCACGGCGAAGCGGCTGCGCGCGGCCCTGGACGGCCGCGCGCTGACCAGATCCGACTTCAGGGTGCCCCGGCACGCCACCGCCGACCTGCGCGGACGCCGGGTGCTCGGCACCGAGTCGCGCGGCAAGCACCTGCTCACCCGGATCGACGGCGACCTCACCGTCCACACCCACCTGCGGATGGACGGCAGCTGGCAGATCCACCCCGCCGGACGGCCGGTCCGCGGCGGCGACGTGATCCGGCTGATCCTGGCCAACGCCGAATGGCAGGCCGTCGGCGTGAAACTCGGCATGGTCGACCTGCTGCCGACCGCGCGCGAAGACCGGGTCGTCGGCCATCTCGGCCCCGACCTGCTGGGATCGGACTGGGACGCGGGCCGGGCCGCCGCCAACCTGGCCGGGGAGCCCGGGCGCAGCATCGGCGAGGCGCTGCTGGATCAGCGCAATCTGGCGGGGATCGGCACGATCTGGCGGGCCGAGACGCTGTTCATCGCGCGTCTGTCGCCGTGGCGTCCAGTGGGCTCGGTGGGATCGATGGCGGACCTGGCGGAGCTGGTCGAGCTCGCGCACCGCCTGATGGAATCGTGCAAAGAAGGGCCATCACCGGTGACGACCGGTGATCCTAGGCCGGGGCGTGCGATGTTCGTCTATGGCAGGGCACGCCGCCCCTGCCGTGTCTGCGGAAATCCAGTTGGTTGTCGGGAGATCGGCTCAGCACCAGCCGAACGGCTGGTGTACTGGTGCCGGACCTGTCAGCCAAGTTAGGGCTGGTCAGGCCGCCACCATGTCCTTGACCTCGGGGAATCCCCCGAACTCAGGGCCGGACGGCACGGTCTCCGAGATCGGCAGCCGCTCGTGCTCCGGCGCATCTGCCAGAACCGGGGCGTGCTGCAGCTCGGCGAGCGCGAACTGGTCGGACACTTCACGAAGCACTTGCGACAGCGGAACGCCTAGCGCGCCGCAGATCGAGGCAAGCAGTTCAGAGGACGCCTCCTTCTGGCCGCGTTCCACCTCGGACAGGTAGCCGAGGGAGACACGGGCCAGCGTGGAGACCTCGCGCAGCGTGCGGCTCTGGCGCACTCTCAGCCGCCGCAGGACGTCACCGAGCAGCTGACGCAGCAGGACCATCTGTCGCTCCCTCCCCGGCGCGGGCGTCGTCGGGACGACATTCCGCGTTGTCGGTTCGTATCGCTTTCCACGCCCTTCGTACATATTCCTCGCTGTCATCAGGGGATCGCTCGGCCCCTTCGCCGGGCGCGTCCTTGTCTTACTCCTCGCCGATGGCTCTCGAACCTCACTCACAGCTCCACCGTACCTGTATCGAGCGACACCGCGGCAGACCGAGGTGAGCATGTTCGCTGGGGACGTAACGTGGTAATCACCCGGAATGTTCCCCCGAATTGACCTGCAGCACACCTAGAAGTAGATCTAACGCCTCCTGACAGGTGTCGGTGCGGATGTTCTCGCGGGAGCCGTCGAGCAGCAGGTCGCGGTGCCAGACCCGGTCTCCGGGGCCCGCGACGGCCACGTGCACGGTGCCGACCGGGCGGCCGTCCTGGGGGTCGGGGCCGGCCACGCCGGTGACCGCCAGGCCGTAGTCGGCCCGCGCCAGCGCCCGCACGCCGACCGCCATCGCGGCGGCCACCTCGGGGTGCACGGCCCCCTCCCTGGCCAGCAGGTCCGCGGGCACGCCCAGCAGCCGGGCCTTGAGCTCGGTCGCGTACGCGATGACACCCCCCGCGAAAGCCGCGGAGGCGCCGCTGGGCGTGGTCAGGGCGGCGCCGATGAGCCCACCGGTGAGCGACTCCGCCACGGCCACCGTGGCCTCGCGCCGGACCAGCGCGGAAAGGACCAGCGCCGGCAGAACCTCCGACGCCGTCACGCGGCCCGCGACCTTCGCGCCACCTGCCGCAGCCGGATCGCCCGGAACACGTAGTCCAGCCCGGTGGCCACAGTTACCAGCAGGGCCAGCGCCATGGCCGCCCAGCAAACCAGATCCGGCACACCCGGCCACATGTACAGCGCGATGGCCAGGATCTGCAGCACGGTCTTGACCTTGCCGCCGTAGCTGGCCGGGATCACGCCGTGCCGAATCACCGCGAACCGCAGCAGGGTCACCCCCAGCTCCCTGGCGATGATCACCACGGTCACCCACCAGGCGATCTCGCCCAGCAGCGACAGGCAGACCAGCGCCGAGCCGATCAGAGCCTTGTCCGCGATCGGGTCGGCGATCTTGCCGAAGTCGGTGATCAGCCCGTAGCGCCGGGCCAGCCACCCGTCCAGCTGGTCGGTGATCGAGGCCACCAGGAAGACCGCGAAGGCGGCGATCCGCCAGCCCTCGCCGTCCACGAACAGGAAGACGATGAAGACCGGGACGATCGCCAGCCGGGCCACGGTGAGCGCGTTGGCGATGTTCCAGGTGCTGACGATCCGGACCGGTTCAAGGCCGCCGACCGCGTCCGGAAGCTCCGCCGCGACCAGGGGGGCCTCGGCGTCGGACTTCTGCGCGGTCTGCTCGCTGCTCTCGCTCACGAACCAGCCTTGATACGGGCGATCAGGTCAACCCCTTCCGAGTCCACCGCGACGGCGCGGACGATCTGGCCGGGCAGCAGGCCGATGCCCTGGACGGTGACCGCCCCGTCCACCTCGGGGCCCTGGTGGGCGGCGCGGCCCTCGTAGCCGCCGTCGCCCAGGTCCTCCTCGATCAGCACTTCGAGTTCGGTGCCGATCCGCTCCTCGGCGCGCTGGCTGGTCAGCTCCTCGGCCAGCTCGGTCAGCGCGGCCACCCGCTGCTCGACCAGCTCGGGGTCGAGCTGGTCGGTGAACGAGGCGGCCTCGGTGCCGTCCTCGTCGGAGTAGCCGAAGACGCCGATGACGTCCAGCCGGGCCTCGGTGAGGAAGTCGACCAGCTCGCCGAACTGCTCCTCGGTCTCGCCCGGGAAGCCGACGATAAAGTTGGAGCGCACACCCGCCTCGGGGGCTCGCTCGCGGACCTGGGCCAGCAGGTCCAGGAACCGGCGCGGGTCGCCGAAGCGGCGCATCCGGCGCAGCACCGGGCCGCTGGCGTGCTGGAAGGACAGGTCGAAGTAGGGCGCGACGCCCTCGGTGGCGGCGATCACGTCCAGCAGGCCGGGCCGGAGCTCGGCGGGCTGCAGGTAGCTGACCCGGACCCGGTCGATGCCGTCCACCCCGGCCAGCCGGGGCAGCAGTTTCTCCAGCGCCCGCAGGTCGCCCAGATCCTTCCCGTACGACGTGGAGTTCTCGCTGACCAGGACGAGTTCGCGGACGCCCTGCTCGGCCAGCCAGAGCGTCTCGGCCACCAGGTCGTCGGGCTGCCGCGACACATACGCCCCGCGGAAGGCCGGGATGGCGCAGAAGGTGCAGCGGCGGTCGCAGCCGGAGGCGAGCTTGAGTGAGGCCACGGGGCCGCCGGTGAGCCGCTTGCGCAGCGTTCTGGGGCCACTGGCAGGGGCCAGGCCGATCGGTAGGGCGCCGGGGGCGCCATGGCCGGGCACGTGCACGCTGCCGTTCACCCGTTCGACGGGGCTGATCGGCAGCAGGGTGCGGCGGTCGCGGGGCGAGTGCGGCGTCAGCGGGCGGCCGGCCAGCACGTCGTCCAGCCGGCCCCCGATGTCGGTGTAGTCGTCGAAGGAGATGACGGCGGCCGCCTCGGGGAGCGCGTCGGCCAGTTCGGCACCGTAGCGCTCCGCCATGCAGCCGGCCGCGACCACCTTGGCACCGGAGTCCGCGGCCGCCAGCAGCGTGTCGATCGAGTCCTTCTTCGCCGACTCGATGAAGCCGCAGGTGTTCACCACGATGACGTCGGGGTCGTCGTCCCCCAGCTGCCAGCCCGCGGATTCCAGGCGCGCGGCGAGCTCTTCCGAGTCGACCTCGTTACGGGCGCAACCCAGGGTGACCATCGATACGGTTCGGCGAGAAGACATGATGAAACTACGGTATCGGGAGTCGGAACCTACCGGGGACGCGGGACCCCCGGCCCGAAGGCGCGACGCACCGTCTGTCCCGATCTTCCTGGAGCTCCAAGGTCGATGCCGTTGACGTTGAGGCTCACCGCCCCGGCGTTCTCCAAAATCAGCTTGATCTTCTTACGGGCCTTGAAGGTCTCCGAGTCGCCCTTCACGATCGTGCCCTGGTAAAGAATCTTGTTCTTCACGTCCCGCACGTTCACCCAGGCCGAGCGCTTGGCCGAGATCTTGACGGTGACCAGGTCGCGGACCGCCGTGGCCGGCCGGGTGACCGGCACCGCCGCGGCCGGCCGGGCCGGCGCCTTCGGGATCGCGGGCCCCGCCTTGGCCGAGGTCTGCACCGCCGCCGGCGGGCCGCCCATGATCCTGGCCAGCCCGAACACCATCACGATGGCCAGCGCGACCCCCATCGCCATGGTCCAGTTGGGCGTGCGGTGCTCGTGTAGCTTGATTGGAGTGTCGGCCTTGAACATCGCGGCCGCCCGCATCGGCACCCGCACCCCGCCGTACGCCTCTTCGTATTCGTTGACGAGTGAGTCAGGATCCAGGGCGAGCGCCCTGGCCAGCGACCTCAGGTGGCCGCGGGCGTAGAAGTCGCCGCCGCAGATCGAGAAGTCATCCCGTTCGACGGCGGTGATCACCGGCTCGCGGATCTTGGTCCGCTCGCTCAGTTCGGCCACCGTCAGCCCCGCCTGCTGCCGTGCCCCCGCCAGTACCGCTCCGATGGACATAGGTCAACGCCTCCCCCGCACCCGACGCTGCGTAGTTGTCCACATTCAATCAGTAACCTCCGGGGGCCTGGACGGCGGGGTCCCCTTTGTCCACTGAAAGGGCTAGGCGTCGCTATTCGTCCCGGATGATCCCCCGCCGCGTAGGTCGGCCAGCAGGCCGGGCAGGCCGTCGGGTTGCACCATGACCTCGCGGGCCTTGGAGCCCTCACTGGGCCCGACCACGTTCCGGCTCTCCAGCAGGTCCATCAGCCGGCCCGCCTTCGCGAAGCCGACCCTGAGCTTGCGCTGGAGCATCGAGGTGGAGCCGAACTGGGTGGTCACGATCAGCTCGGCGGCCTGCACCAGCAGGTCCAGGTCGTCGCCGATCTCCTCGTCGATCTCCCGCTTGGCCACCGCCGAGGCGGCCACGTCCTCCCGGTACTCGACCTGCATCTGCGTCTTGCAGTGCGCGACTATCTCGGCGATCTCCTTCTCCGACACGAACGCGTTCTGCAGCCGCATCGGCTTGCTCGCGCCCATCGGCAGGAACAGTGCGTCGCCCTGGCCGACCAGCTTCTCCGCGCCCGGCTGGTCCAGGATGACCCGGGAGTCGGCCAGCGAGGAGGTGGCGAACGCCAGCCGGGACGGCACGTTGGCCTTGATCAGGCCGGTCACCACGTCCACCGACGGGCGCTGGGTGGCGATCACCAGGTGGATCCCGGCGGCGCGGGCCAACTGGGTGATCCGGACGATGGAATCCTCCACGTCGCGGGGGGCGACCATCATCAGGTCGGCCAGCTCGTCCACGATCACCAGCAGGTACGGGTACGGCTGGTAGACCCGCTCACTCCCCGGCGGGGGCACCAGCTTGCCCGCCCGGACCGCCTTGTTGAAGTCGTCCACGTGCCGGAAGCCGCTGGCGGCCAGGTCGTCGTAGCGGCGGTCCATCTCGCCCACCACCCATTCGAGGGCCTCCGCGGCCTTCTTGGGGTTGGTGATGATGGGGGTGATCAGGTGGGGGATGCCCTCGTACATGTTGAGTTCGACCCGTTTGGGGTCGACCAGGACCATCCGGACCTCGTCCGGGGTGGAGCGCATCAGGATCGAGGTGATCAGGCCGTTGATGCAGGTGGACTTGCCCGCGCCGGTCGCGCCCGCGATCAGGATGTGCGGCATCTTGGCGAGGTTGGCGACGATCGTCCGGCCTTCGACGTCCTTGCCCAGCCCGACGATCATCGGGTGCTGGTCGGCCTGGGCGACCTGCGAGCGCAGCACGTCACCCAGCGACACCAGGTCCTTGTCGGTGTTCGGAATCTCCACCCCGATGGCGGATTTCCCGGGAATCGGCGACAAAATCCGGACGTCAGCGGATTTAACGGCATAGGCGATGTTCTTCGCGAGGGCGGTGACCTTCTCCACCTTCACCGAAGGGCCCAGCTCGATCTCGTAGCGGGTGACCGTCGGCCCCCGGGTGAAGCCGATCACCTGTGCGTCGATGGCGAACTGCTCCAGCACGCTGGTCAGCGCGTTCACCACGATCTTGTTGGCCTTGGTCTCCGCCTTCGGCGCGCTGCCGGGGCGCAGCGTCATCGTGTCCGGCAGCGTGTACGGCCCCGCCTGCGGCGACAGCACCAGCTGCTCGACCTTGCGCGGCGCGGGCGTCGGCTCCGGCGGCGTCAGCACCGGGCTCTCCTCGGCCGGGACCACCGGCTCCGGCTCAAGCCCCGGCATGATCTCCGGCGAGTTCTCCTTCAGCACCGGGGTGTCGTACGGCTTGACCCGGTCGCCCACCTCGGCCTCCGGCTTGGACCGCTTGCGCTTGCGCGACGGCCCGGCCGGCGGCGTGCCGCCCTCGGGCCGCTGGAAGAGCAGGTGCCGGATCTCCCCCAGCCGCTCCGGCACCCGGTGCACCGGCGTCGCCGTGATCACCAGCACGCCGAACCCGGACAGCATCAGCAGCAGCGGAATCGTCACGAACGAGGGCAGGATGCTGGCCGGCGGCGCGGACACCACGAACCCGAGCATGCCGCCCGCCTGGGACACCTTGTCCATCCCGTCGCCTGGCCCGCCGGACGGGTACGGCGTGTCATGCGCCACGTGCACGATCCCGAGCACGCCCGCCAGCAGCGCGGCCCACCCGATCATCATCCGCCCGGTCTCGGCGTTCTGGTCGGGATGCCGCAGGAACCGCCAGGCCAACAGCGCCAGCAGCACCGGCACCGACCAGGCCAGCGACCCGACCGCGCCGTGCACGATCACGTCGACGAAGGTGGCCACGTCACCCTTGTTCTCGCGCCAGGTCATGGCGGCCAGGGTGATCGATCCGGCCAGCACGGCCAGCCCGGCGCCGTCGCGCCGGTGTGCGGGGTCCAACTCCTTCGCCCCCTGTCCCAGTGCCCTCACGGCACCGCCCATGGCGTTGGCGACCAGCAGCCAGAGCCCGATGACCAGCTTGCCGATCATCATGAAGACCCAGCTGACCGGATCCTGTCCGGTGCCGACCGGCCGTCTCGGCTGCGGCGCGGCCTTGGCCTGCCGAGCCGGACGGGCCGGCGGGCGGCGTTTGGGCGGTGGCGTCCGCTTCGCGGCAGCCGGGCGAGAGCCGGCGCGCGGAGCAGGGCGCTTTCCGGATCCACTTCCGGACGCACGGGTGGCCATGATGCCCAACGTAGAGCGCAGCACCCTCGTCCGTCATGGAGGCTCGCCGTCAACCGGGAGGAAGCGGAAGCGCCGGCCCCCTCGGAAGGGGACCGGCGCTCCGTGCCCAGGGCCTCAGACGGTGATCCGCCCGGCGCCCGCGCCGCCGGTCACGATCGACTTGACGTTGCTGGCGGTGTCGAGCGAGTAGGGGTACGGGATGGACGCGACGCTGCCGCCGGCCTGCCCGGTCCCTGATCCGACGAAGTGGTTGTTCCGCGCCACCAGAGTGCCGGGACCGGAGTCGCCCTCGCCCAGGTGGTACGGGTCGTCGGTGTTCTCGAAGTAGTTGCCCTCGACCAGGACGCCGGCGCCCTCGGTGGAGGCCACGCCGTAGGAGCCGACGCTGCCGTAGAAGTTGTTGTACACGTGCACCGGGTTGCCGAAGCGGACCCGGGGGTGGCGCTGGTTGGTGCCGTCGAACCAGTTGTGGTGGTAGGTCACGCGCAGGTGGCCGATGTCCTCGCCGCCGTTGCCGTCGTCGTGGCCGAGCAGCATGGACTTGTCGTGGTTGAAGATCCGGTTCCACGACACGGTCACGTAGTCGCTGGCCCGCTTGATGTCGATGGCGCCGTCGTAGCCGTTGCTGAGCGAGTTGTGGTCGATCCACACCCGGGTGGAGTACTGGACGTTGATCGCGTCGTCGTTCCAGTCCCGGAAGTTGATGTTACGGATGATCACGTTGGAGGCGTTGGAGACGTTCAGGCCGCAGCCGGCGATGGTGGCGCCGGAGTTGCCGAGGATCGTCTTGTTGGAGCCCACGGTGATCATGCCGGAGCAGGAGATCGTCCCGGAGATCCGTACCACCCGGGCGGTGGTGCCGGAGACGGCGCTGGTCAGGGTCGCCGAGCTGTTGACCGTGGTGGCGGCCGAAGTGCCGCCGCCGGTGGTGCCGCCGCCCTGGGTGGCCCAGCCGACCAGGCCGGTCTGCGGCTGGGTCGGCGGGTTGCTCGGGGTCGGGCTCGGGCTGGTGGGCGGGTTGCTCGGGGTCTGGCTGGGCGGCGTGGAACCGACCAGGTTGAAGGTCCAGTGCTTGCTGGTCACCGAGTCGCAGGAGTTCTGCTGGACCTTGGCGCTGGTCGCGGTGGAGCTGTCGATGACGTTCAGGCACTTGGCGCTGTTGACGTTGATCACCCGGTAGGTGCTGCCGACCTGGGTGAGCGTCCAGGTCTGCGAGGTGGCGCCGGTGCAGGACTGCTGCACCACGGCCTTGCCCGCCGAGGCGGAGGCGTCCAGGACGCCGAGGCACCGGCCGCTGATCGCGGCGGTGAGCCGGTGGCCGCTGCCCTGGGCGGTCAGCCCGAACCGCTGGTTGGCGCCGTTGTTGCAGGTGAACTGGACCAGCTGGACGCCGTCGGCGGTGCTGGAGCCCGGCACGTCGAGGCACTGGCCGCTGTTGGCGTTGACCAGCGTGTACGTGCCTGGCGCTGGCGCGGCCGAGGCGGTGCCCTGGGCGACGACGGCGACCGCCGCCGCGAGCATCACGCCGAGCGCGATGGAGAGAGTTCTGCGTAACACGATCGATTCCCTTTCGGAGAGTTGATCTTCAAAAGCAACGCCCCGGACAGGTCAGGTGGCCGGGACAGGCGTGCGTCTGAGTGGACGCGAACGAACCTCCTTCTCCTTTAGTAGGCAGTCACAACATAAGCAGGCCGTTCCATGTAGCGGAACAGTGCGGGCAAAGAGATCTCGCCGAAATGCGCGAACATCGCGATCTCCCTGAAAGTTTCAACCGGGAGCGTTCTATGTATTGGCACGTCATTCTGTGTAGTGGAATCTCCCTTGCGCAAGGAGGAGACATGTCCGCTCTCGATGGTCCGTCCTGGCCGCGTACTTCATCGTGATGATCGGCATCGGCGTGTGGTCCAAGGGCCGCGTCGCCACCGTCATCGACTTCTTCACCGCGCGGGGGGAGATCCCCTGGTGGCTGGCCGGAATCTCGCATCACATGTCCGGCTACAGCGCGATCATGTTCGTCGCGTTCGCGGCGGTGGCGTACACCTACGGCCTGGCGATGTACGCCTGGTGGGCGCTCACCATCGGCATCGGCGTCGGGATCGGCGCCTTCGTCTGGGCGGCCAGGTGGAACCGGCTGCGCGCCAAGCACGGGGTCGCCTCGCCGCTGGAATACCTGGCCCGGCGCTACAATCCGCCGGCCCAGCAGGTGCTCGCCTACAGCGGCGTGCTGCTGAAGGTGGTCGACATCGCGGCCAAGTGGGTGGCCATCTCGATCCTGCTGCGCGGCTTCGCCGGGATCCCGATCGGCTGGGGCATCCTGATCACCGGCGTGGTGACCATGGTGTAAATCACGGCGGGCGGGCTCTGGGCCGACGTGCTCACCGACTTCGGGCAGTTCGTCATCCAGGGCGTGGCCGGGATCGCGATGTTCGTCGCGGTGCTGGCGCAGCCGGGCGGGGTGTCGGCGCTCTGGACGATGTGGGAGCGGCTGCCGGCCGGGCACGGGGATCCGTTCGCGGGGCCGTACACCGGGACGTTCTTCCTGGCGCCGCTGTTCATCAAGACCTTCGAGTACAACGCCGGGATGTGGAACCTGGCGCAGCGGTACATGGCGGCGCCGTCGGGGAGCGCGGCCAAGCGGTCGGCGCTGCAGTCCAGCGGGCTGTGGCTGGTCTGGCCGCTGACCCTGTTCATCCCGATGTTCGCGGCGCCGCTGATCGTGCCCGGCCTGGCCAACCCGGAGGAGGCCTACGTGCAGCTGGCGCAGACACTGCTGCCGCCTGGCGTGATCGGGCTGGTGCTGGCGGGGTTCTTTCTCGCACACGATGGCGATGGTGTCCTCGGACGCCAACGTGATCTCCTCGGTGATCACCCGGGACATCGCGCCGGTGCTGGTGCGCCGGGTCCGGCAGCTGACCGACCGCGCGCAGCTGACCTTCGCCCGGGTCACCACCTTCTCGTTCGTGCTGATCAGCATGCTGATCGCGATCTCCACCGAAGGGCAGGGGGTGGTGCTCAAGATCGTCGTCGATCTGGTCGCGGCGACGATGGGGCCGATCTCCATCCCGCTGATGCTGGGCATGCTGCCCTGGTTCCGGCGCAGCGGGCCGACGGCCGCGATCGTGTCCTGGGCGGCGGGGCTGAGCGTCTGGGCCTACATCAAGTGGATCCTGGAGTCCACCGACCAGGCGATGGTGGTGGGCGTGCCGCTGGTCACCTCGCTGGTGCTGTACGTCGCGGTGGGCCTGCTCCGGCCGGAGAACACCCGGGATCGGGACGAATCAATCGAGTCACTCGAATCCGATGCCGCGGAGCAACCATCCCGCGCATGAGAAAGACCCCGCTACGGCGGGGTCTTTCGCGTTTTAGGGGTCTTTCGTGTTAGAGCAGAGGGGATGGAGCTACTTGTCGGACTCCAAGGCGCCACCGTTGGCCACGTCGGATTTCTCGATCTCCCAGAACACGATGCGGACCGCCTCCTGGCGGGCCTTGAGAATGTCCACGGCGGCTTCCGTGACGGCCGCCACGAAGTCCCTGCGCTGATCCATCGTCCGGCCGGACAGGAGCTCCACGGTGATGTTCGGCATAGAATCCTCCTCAGACGTTGCGTAACATAACACCATATTCCGCTACATGAAACAAGGTGAGCATGGACGTCGTCGTGATGGGCGAACCGCTGGTCGAGTTCTCGGCGGACCGGGCACTGACCGAGGCCGAGACCTTCCGACTGTCGTTCTCCGGCGACGCGCTCAACGTGGCGGTGGCGGCCGCCTCCGCCGGCGCGCGGACCGCGCTGGTCACCCTGCTCGGCGAGGACGAGTTCGGCGCGCGGCTGATCCGGTTCGCCGGGTCGCGCGGGGTGGACACCCGCTGGATGACCTCGGGGCCCGGCTCCACCGGCGCGTACGCGGTCGGCGCCGACCCCAGCGGCACCCGCGCCTTCGCCTACATGCGGCACGGCAGCGCCGCCTCCCGCCTGTCCGCCGCCGACCTCACCGGCTCCCCCGTCGCCACCGCCCGGGTCCTGGTGCTCAGCGGCATCACCGCCGCGCTCTCCGACAGCTGCGACAGCGCGGTGCGCACGGCCGCGCGGGCGGCCACCGGCCTGGTCGTGTACGACCCCAACTACCGCTCCCGGCTGACCGGTCCCGAGGCCGCGACGGCCACCCTGGCGGCGGTCGCCCCGCACACCGCGCTGCTGAAGATCTCCGCCCCCGGCGACAGCCTGGCCCTGCTGGGCACCGCCGACCCGGCCGAGACCGCCCGCCGGGTGCGGCAGCTCGGCGCGCCCGCCGTGGCGGTGACCCTGGGCGCGGACGGAGTGCTGCTCGACACCGGGGACTTCGCGGACGTGGTGCCCGCCGTGCCCGCGCCCGTGATCGTCGACCAGACCGGAGCCGGCGACAACTTCACCGGCGCGCTGGCCGCCTGGCTGGCCCGGGGCGCGCCGCTGCTGGACGCGGTCAGGGCCGGTACGGCGGCCGCGTCGATCTCACTCGCCGGCCAGGGCGGCACCGGCCGGGTGGCGGACGCGCGGGAGATCGAGAGCCTGCTCGCGGAGCCCGTCAGCGGAGGGTGAGCGTGGTGGGCGCGCCCAGGGCGAGCGAGACCTCGCGGGCGGCCGAGACGATCTCCGGGGCCAGCTCGCTCAAGGCTTCGCGGTCCAGATCCATGGCGAGCGTGGAGATCGAGATGCCCCCGAGCACCTGCCCGGTGTGGTCGAAGACGGCCGCGCCCACGCAGCGGATGCCGGGCACGTTCTCCTCGTCGTCCACCGCGTAACCGAGCGCCCGAACCCGGCTCAGGTGCGCGAGCAGGTCCTCCTCGCCGGTGATGGTGTTCGGCGTGAGCCGGACCAGCTCGGTCCTGGCGCAGATGGCGCGGACCTCGTCGTCGTCCAGCTGGGCCAGCACGGCCTTGCCGATCGCGGTGCAGTAGAGCCGCAGGCTCATGCCCACCCGGGACGGCATCTGGTAGGGCCGCCGCCCCTCCAGCTTCTCCACGTAGACCGCCTCGTCGCCGCTGCGGATGGCGAAGTGCGTGGTGAAGCCCGTCCGCTCGTGCAGCGCCCGCAGCGCCCCCGCGGCCTGCCTGGCAGGGTCGAAGCGGCTCATCACCCGCCCGGCGAGGGTGAGGATGCGCGGGCCCGGCTCGTAGCCGCCGTTCCCGTCGGTACGGGCGAAGCCCCACTCCACCAGCGACTGCAGGATGCGGTGCACGGTCGACTTGGACACCCCGGTCGCGGCCGCGATGTCGGTGATCCGGTGATGTTCGGCGATCGCCTCGAGAACCGCGAGCGCCTTGTCGATGGAACTGCCTTCCCTGACCACGCCCCGAGCCTACTAGCGGGCCAGCCAGCCGCCGTCCACGGCCAGCACGTGGCCGTTGACGTAGTCCGACGCGCGCGCCGCCAGGAAGACCGCCGCGCCTTCCAGATCGGCCGGGCTCCCCCACCGCCCGGCCGGGATCCTGGCCCGGATCGCGGCCTCCCGCTCGGTGTCGGCCCGCAGCGCGGCCGTGTTGCCGGTGGCCACGTAGCCGGGCGCGATCGCGTTGACCTGGACGCCGGTGCCGGCCCACTCGCAGGCCAGCGCCCGGGTCAGCCCGGCCACGGCGTGCTTGGCGGCGGTGTAGCCGGGCACGGTGACCCCGCCCTGGAAGGACAGCATCGAAGCCAGCATGATGACCTTTCCGGCGCCCCTGGACACCATCGGCGCCCCGAACGCCTGACTGAGCAGGAAGACCGCGTCCAGGTTGACGTCCAGCACGTCCCGCCAGTCCCGGTAACTGTGCCCGGCGGCCGGCGCCCTGCGGATGATGCCGGCGTTGTTGACCAGCACGTCCACCTGCCGGAACCGGAGCAGTCGGCGGCGGCGGGCGCGATGGCGGCGGGCCGGGCCAGGTCGAGCACCCAGCGGTCGGCCTTGCGGCCGAGCGCCACCACGTCGGCCTCGACGTCGTCCAGGTCGTCGCGGTGGCCGTGCAGGACCAGGTCGGCGCCGGCGCGGGCGAGCCCGACCGTCGAGATCGAAGTAACGCCGTCCACGGTCACCACGCCGGGCTCGCCGATGTTGACCACGCCGAGTTCCCTGCGTTCCAGGAAGTACTCCGCGCCGAGCGGTTCCGGGCAGGGCAGCGGCAGCGGCTCCGCGCCGGGCACGGCCCCGCCGAGGACGAGGCGGTCCTCGTGCGAGTAGAGCAGCCGTACCTCGCCCGCGGCGAACAGATCCTCGGCCAGGAACCGGGCCCGCAGCCGGTCGGTGCCCAGGCCGGGGATCTGGTCGGGCGCGGTGGCGTGCCTGATGTCCATAGCGGCTCCGAATTCCATTACGCAGAACATTTGATTGCTACATGGAACACATCAGAGCATAAAAGAAAGCTCACCGGCTGTGGAAGCGGTAGTCCGTGCGCGCGGTGAACTCCTCGCCCGGACGGAGCACGGTGGACGGGAAGCCGGGCTGGTTCGGCGAGTCGGGGAAGTGCTGGGTCTCCAGGCAGAGCCCGGCGTGCGGGCCGTACGGGGTGAGCTCGGGGCTGAGCATGCCCCCGGCGTAGAACTGCACGCCCGGCTGGGTGGTGGCGACCTCCAGCGTGAGGTCGTCGTGCTCGACCCGGATCTTCACCCCGTCGCCCGGGTTGAGGACGTAGTTGTGGTCGTAGGCGCCGTCGATCCGGTCGCCCACCCGGCGCGGGGCCCGGAAGTCGTACGGCGTGCCCTCGACCGGGGCGAGGCCGGTGGGGATCTTGTGCTCGTCCACCGGGGTGTAGTGGTCGGCGTCGATCGTGACGACGTGGCCGAGCACGTCGCCCGCGCCGGCCAGGTTGAAATAGGAGTGGTTGGTCAGGTTGAGCACGGTAGGGGCGTCGGTGAAGGCCGAGTAGTAGATCCGCAGGCCGCCGCCGGACAGCGTGTAGGTGACCGCGGCGCGCAGCGTCCCGGGGTAGCCCTCCTCGCCGTCCGGGCTCAGGTAACTGAGCCGCAGGTGCGAGTCACCGTCCGGGTCGGCTGTCCAGACCCGCTTGTCGAAGCCCTTGAGGCCACCGTGCAGATGCGCGGTCCCGTTGTTCTGGGCCAGCTCGTACGGCTTGCCGTCCAGCTCGAACCGCCCGTTCGCGACGCGATTGCCGTACCGGCCGACGACGGCCCCGAAATACCGGCTCCTGGTCCGGTAGCCGGCCAGGGTCTCGCAGCCGAGGACGACGTCCCGCCCGGCCACCTCCAGCGACTGGATCACGCAGCCGTAGGTGAGCACCCGGGCGGTGAGATCGCCGGCGATGAGCGTGTACCGCTCGACGCTCTCGCCCTCGGGCGTGACGCCGAAATGTTCAGACTTCATGGGGGCACCGGTCCCGTCGAATCGCGGATGATCAGATGGGTGGCCAGGGTGGCGAGCGCGGGGGTGGCCGTCTGGCCCGCGCCGACGAGCTGGAGCAGCAGGTCCACGGCGGTCCGGCCGGCGGCCTCGGTCGGCATGGCCACCGTGGTGAGTTTGGGCCGGGTCAGCCGGCCGGACACGATGTCGTCGACGCCGACCACGCTGATCCGCCCCGGCACCTCGATCCCGCGTTCGTCCAGGCCCTCGACCAGGCCGATCGCCATCAGGTCGTTGTAGGCGAGCACCGCGGTCACGTCCGCCGCCAGCACCGCCTCGGCGGCGGCCAGACCGCCGTGCTCGGTCGGTGAGTTGGGCCCGAGGATGGCCAGGTCGATGCCGGCCACGGCGCGGGCCGCGTCGGACATCTCCCTGCTGGTCCAGGACCCGGCCGGGCCCGCCAGCAGCGCGATCCTGCGGTGGCCGAGCGCCGTCAGGTGCTCGATCGCCAGCCGGGCCCCGAGCCCGACGTCCATCAGCACCGTGGACATGCCCTTCAGCCGCCGGTTGACCACGACGAACGGCACGTCCTCGCTGAGTTTCTCGATGGCCCGGTTGGACAGTCGCGGGCTGCACAGCAGCACCCCGTCCACCTGCTTGGTCAGGGTCTGGATCAGCTCCTCCTCGACCTGCGGATCCTCGTCGGTGTCGGCGACGAAGACGTGGTAGTCGCGGAGCCGGGCGTGCGCCTGGGCGGCCTTGATCAGCGGCGGGAAGAACGGGTTGGAGATGTCGGCGACGATCAGCCCGAGGTTGTGGGTCCGCCCGGTGGTGAGGGCACGGGCCGCCCGGTTGGGGCGGTAGCCGAGGTCCTCCGCGACGGCCAGGACCCGGTTCCGGGTCTCGGGATTGACCAGATGCGGCGCCGAGAACGTCCGGGAGACGGTTGAAACGTGCACCCCGGAGGCTTGGGCCACATCGCGGATCGTCGCTGCCACAGAACCCCTTTCCACCGCCTTGAGCGCAGATTACTGCAATCGGTTGCATAAGTGTCAAGCGATCCAAACTTACCTCTTGACGTTTCCTGGGGGTGAATGCCATGTTTCGTGCAACCGGTTGCAGAACTTCCCCTCCGAACTGAAGGAGTTACCGGCCATGGCGGTCGCCGTGGAAGGAAGACGCCGGCGCCCCCGGCGGCCAGGAAAGTCAAGAACCCCCTACGTTCTGATCGCGCCGGCTGTCGTGGCGATGCTCGGGTTCCTCGTGTACCCGATGGCCAGCGTGCTCTACTACAGCCTGCAGCAATACAACGTGAGCAAACCGTGGGAGGACGGCTTCGCCGGACTCGCCAACTTCCAGACTCTGCTGAACGATCCGCTGTTCTGGCAGAGCCTGGGCTTCAGCGGCAAGTGGGTGCTGGTCGAGGTCACCTTGCAGCTGCTGTTCGGCCTCGCGCTGGCCCTGATCGTCAACGAGACGTTCATCGGCCGCGCGGTCTCCCGGGCGCTGGTCTTCTCGCCCTGGGCGGTCTCCGGGGTGCTCACCACGGGCATCTGGATTCTGCTCTACAACCCGACCACGGGCGTCTTCCGCTACCTGGCGGACCTGGGCGTCGGCTCGTACGACATCGCGCCGCTGGCCGACCCGAACACGGTCTTCACCGCGGCCGTGGTGGCCGAGCTGTGGCGCGGGGTGCCGTTCTTCGCCATCCTGCTCCTCGCCGACCTGCAGACCATCAACAACGACCTGTACGAGGCCGCCGCCGTCGACGGCGCGAGCCGGATCCGCCGGTTCCTGCACATCACCCTGCCGCACCTCAAGGACGCGATCATCCTGTCCACCCTGCTCCGAGCGGTGTGGGAGTTCAACAACGTCGACCTGCTCTACACCCTCACCGGCGGCGGCCCCGCCCACCAGACCACCACGCTGCCGCTGTACGTGGCGGCCAAGGCCGTGCAGTCCCACGACTTCGGGTACGGCTCGGCGCTGACGACGGCCGCGTTCCTGATCCTGACCTTCTTCTCGATCGCCTATCTGAGGCTGAGCAAGTTCGGAGCGCGCACGTGACCACCACCCTCCCCCGCGCCCAGCTGCCGCTGCCGGTGCGCACCCCACCGCAGAAAGGGCGCGGCGGCCCGCACCGGGTCAGCCGCTGGCAGATCTACCTGCCGCTCGGCCTCTACCTGCTGTTCACCCTGGTCCCCTTCTACTGGATGCTGGTCTTCGCGTTCCGGCCGCGCGGCTCGGACTCGCTGCTGCCGTGGCCGATCACGTTCGACAACTTCGCCACCGTGTGGACCGGCATGGGCTTCGGCATGTTCTTCCAGAACAGCCTGCTGGTCGGCGTCGCCTCGCTGATCTCGACCACGGTGATCGCGCTGTCCGGCGGCTACGCGCTGGCCCGCTACGCCTTCAAGGGCCGGCAGCTGTTCCTGGTCGCGATGCTGTGCACCCAGTTCATCCCCGGCGCGATGATGCTGATCCCGCTGTTCGAGATCTTCCGCACCCTCGGCCTGGTCAACTCGCTGTGGGCGCTGGTGATCGCCGAGACGGTGTTCCAGCTGCCGCTGTCGCTCATCCTGATCAGTGGCTTCATCCGCAACATCCCGATCGAGCTGGAGCAGGCGGCCTGGGTGGACGGCTGCAGCCGGTTGCGGGCCTTTTTCGCGATCGTGCTGCCGATGCTGCGCCCCGCGCTGGTCGCGGTCGGCTCGTTCGCGTTCATTCACAGCTGGAACAACTTCCTGTTCGCGCTGATGTTCGTCAGCGAGCAGGAGAAGTTCACCCTGCCGGTCGGGCTGGCCTTCACCATCGGCGAGTTCAGCGTGGACTTCGGCGCGCTGGCGGCCGGCGGCGTGGTCGCCGCGGTGCCGGTGGTGCTGGTGTTCGCGGTCATCCAGCGGTACCTGGTGCAGGGCATGTCGGCCGGGGCGGTGAAGGGCTGATGCGGGTCCTGGTCACCGGCAGCGCCGGGCGGTTCGGCCGCAGCGTGGTCGTCGCGCTGGCCCAGGCCGGGCACGAAGTGATCGGCATCGACAGCGCGCCGGGCACCCCGGCGGAGGCGGCGGTCACGCTGCCCGCCGACCTGACCGACCTGGGTGAGGCGTTCGGCGTGATGAACCGGTTCCGGCCGGAGGCGGTCGTGCACCTGGCCGCGGTGGCGACGCCGTTCAGCCGTACCGACGGGCTGACGTTCCGGGTCAACAGCCAGCTGGCGTTCAACATCTGCGAGGCCGCGACCGCCGTCGGCGTGTCCAGGATCGTGGTGGCCAGCAGCCCGACCGTGATCGGCTACGGCGCGCCCGGCGGCTGGACGCCCGCCTACCTGCCCATCGACGAGGCGCACCCGGCCGCGCCGTGGAACGCCTACAGCGTCTCCAAGCTGGTCGCCGAGCAGGTGATGGCCACCTTCGCGCGGTCCCACCCGCAGCTGCGGCTGGCCGCGATCCGGCCGTGCTTCGTGGTCGCGCCGGAGGAGTGGGAGGGCATGCCCACCCAGTCCGGGCACACCATCAGGGAGCGGCTGGAGCGGCCGGACATCGCCGGGGTGTCGCTGTTCAACTACGTGGACGCCAGGGACGCCTCCGACCTGCTGCTGGCCCTGATCGAGCGGCTGCCCGAGCTGCCCAGCGGCGAGGTGTTCTTCGCCGGGGCCGCCGACGCGCTGGCCCTGGCTCCGCTGGCCGAGCTGCTGCCCCAGGTCATCCCGGCCACGGCCGGGTTCGCGGCCGGGCTGACCGGCACCGCGCCGGCGTTCTCCTCGGCCAAGGCAGAGCGCCTGCTCGGCTGGCAGGCCAAGCGCAGCTGGCGTACCGAACTGGGAGACCTCTCGTGAACCTCACCGGCGTCCTGTTCTTCCCCGTGACCCCGTTCGACTCCGCCGGCCGGCTGGCCGGGGACGTGCTGGCCCAGCACATCGCGGCCGGTCTGGCGCACGGCCCCGGCGGGGTGTTCGTGGCCTGCGGCACCGGTGAGTTCTCGGCGCTGTCGGAGGCCGAGCACGCTTCGGCCGTCCGGGTGGCGATCGCGACCGTGGCCGGTCGCGCGCCGGTGGTGGCCGGGGCCGGCGGCCCGCTCGGGGCCGCGCTCGGCCAGGCCCGCGCGGCCCGCGACGCGGGCGCGGACGGCCTGCTGCTGATGCCGCCCTACCTGGCCAAGGGCCCGCGCGGCGGCTACCGCGAGTATGTGCGCGCGGTCGCCGCGATCGGCCTGCCGATCATCGTGTACGCCCGCGACTCGGTCGTCCTGGAACCCGAGGAGGTCCAGGAGCTGGCCGAGATCCCCGGCGTGGTCGGCCTCAAGGACGGTGTCGGCGACATCGACCGGATCCAGCGGATCGTGCTCGCCCTGGCCGGCCAGCCGGACTTCACCTTCTTCAACGGCCTCCCGACCGCCGAACTCACCACCCCCGCCTACCGGGCCATCGGCGTCACCCTCTACTCCTCCGCCGTCTTCGCCTTCGCCCCCGAGATCGCCCTGGCCTTCCTGCGGGGCCACGACCGCCTGCTCGCCGAGTTCTACGCCCCGCTGGTACGGCTGCGCAGCCGCGTCCCCGGCTACGCCGTCTCCCTGGTCAAGGCCGGGGTCCGCCTCCGCGGCCTGGACGTCGGCCCGGTCCGCCCGCCCCTGACCGACCTGTCCCCCGAGCATCTGGACGAACTGGACGGCCTCATCAAGACCGGGCTCGGCCTGTTATGACCATCACCGGACTGCGCACCCAGCTGCATCGGGCCGAGTTACCCCGCCCGTGGGGCCCCGACGTCCCCGCCAACCACGTGATCTCCTGCGAGCTCACGCTGGCCGACGGGAGCGTGGGCACCGGCTTCTCGTGGACCCCGAAGATCGGCGCCACGGCCGTCCGGGCGCTGCTGGACGGGGAGATCGCCGAACTGGCCGCCGGACTGCCCGCGCACCCCGAGCTCGTCTGGGACCACCTGTGGCCGGCGCTGCGCGAAGCCGGCGGCGGCGGGCTGACCACGATCGCGCTGGCCGCGGTGGACATCGCGCTGTGGGACCTGCGGGCGCTGCGGGCCGGGCTCGGCCTGGCCGACCTGCTCGGGCGGCGGCGCGACACCGTCCCCGTGTACGGCAGCGGCGTCAACCGCCACTACACCCTCCCAGAACTCGTGGCCCAGGCCAGGCGCTGGTCCGGCTACCCCGCCGTGAAGGTCAAGGTCGGCCGCGACGACGACGTCGAACGGGTGGCCGCCGTCCGCGAGGCGATCGGCCCCGGCACCCTCCTGATGATCGACGCCAACCAGCGCTGGAACCTCCCCCAGGCGCGCCGGGCCATCGCGGCGCTGGAACCCTACGGCCTGCACTGGGTCGAGGAGCCGCTGCCCGCCGACGACCTGGAAGGACTGGCCCGGCTGCGGGCCCTCACCGGCGTCCCGATCGCGGTCGGCGAGAGCAACTACACGATCTACGAGTTCCGCGACCTGCTCGCGGCGGGCGCCTGCGACATCGTGCAGCCCAACGTGGTCAGGGTCGGCGGCATCACCCCGCTACTCCGGATCGCCGAACTCGCCAGGACCTACAGCGTCCCGACCTACCCCCATCTGCTGCCCGAGCTGTCGGGGCAGCTCGCGCTGGCGCTACCGCTGCCGTGCCT
Source organism: Acrocarpospora corrugata (assembly GCF_009687845.1). Taxonomy (GTDB): domain Bacteria; phylum Actinomycetota; class Actinomycetes; order Streptosporangiales; family Streptosporangiaceae; genus Acrocarpospora; species Acrocarpospora corrugata. The sequence goes on along the minus strand of NZ_BLAD01000043.1, from coordinate 124,436 downwards.
GGTCGAGGAGGTCGAGGACGCCTCCTTCACCGCGCTCGGGCTGCTGGCCGCCGCCCCCGTCGAGCTCGGGCCCGGCGGGCTGAAAGTACGGGACCACCTGGGCCATGGGATCCGCTTCCAACCGATGGGAGGCCGCAGATGAACGGCACGGCTCGACGTGAGAAGCCACCCGTGTCCCGCCAGACCCGCGCGCCGGTGCCGGTCGTGCTGGTCGGCGCGTACGGGCACGGCTGGTGGCATCTGGACAACCTGCGCAGGCTCACCGAAGCCGGGATCGTCCGGCTGGCCGGAGTCTGCGACGTGCGGCCGGTCGAACCCGAGCGGCTGCACGGCCTCGGCCGGCCCGAGCAGTCCGGCGACCTCGGGCGGCTGATCGAACGCACCGGGGCGAAGATCACGATTCTGGTGACGCCCATCCAGACCCACGCCGACCTGGCCGTCCAGGCGCTGGAGGCGGGCTCGCACCTGCTGCTGGAGAAGCCGCCCGCGTCGACCTTCGCCGGGTTCCAGCGGATCTCGGCGGTGGCGGCGCGGACCGGGCTCGGCTGCCAGGTCGGATTCCAGAGCCTGGGGTCGGCGGCGATTCCGGCCATCCGGCAGCTGATCGCCGATGGGGTCGTGGGGCGGGTGAAGGGTATCGGGGTGGCAGGTGCGTGGGAGCGCGACACCGCGTACTTCACCCGCTCCGCCTGGGCCGGGCGGCGGCGGGCAGGCGGGGTCGAGGTGGTGGACGGGGCGCTGACCAACCCGTTCGCGCACGCCGTGGCGACCGCGCTGGCCGTCGCCGGGCGCGGCACCGCCGACGAGGTGTCCGGGGTGGACGTGGAGCTGTACCACGCCAACGAGATCGAGGCGGACGACACCTCGTGCCTGCGGATCCGGCTCGGGGACGGGCCGCCGATCACGGTGGCGGTGACGCTGACGGCGTCGCGGCGGCACGAGCCGTACGTGATCGTGCACGGCGCCGAGGGGCGGATCACGCTCACCTACACGCTGGACCGGGTGCGGGTGGAGCGGGTCTGCCGGGAGGTGACCACGGTCGCGCATCCCCGTACCGACCTGCTGGAGAACCTGGTCGCGCACGTCAGGGACGGTGAGCCGCTGCTGGTGCCGCTGGCAGGGACGGGCGCGTTCATGCGGGTGCTGGAGTCGATCAGGCTGGCGCCCGATCCGCTGCCGATCCCGGACGAGCACCAGGAGATCGACCGGGACGAGCACGGGACGGCCGTGCGGCGGGTGCTGCCCGGCGCGGCCAACCTGACCGCGCGCAGCGCCGAGCATCTGGCGCTCTACTCCGAGCTGGACGTGCCGTGGGCCGCGCCGCGCGCGGTGCTGCGGGTGCGGGACCTGCCGGTCGCCGAGTACAGCTGGCGGCCGGACCTGGCCACCACCCTGTCGCCGCGGCCCTACCTGCATCCGGTGCGCACGCTCGGCGGGGTCACGGTGACCGAGCTGAACCCGGCCGACCACGTGCACCACCTGGGAGTGTCCGTCGCCGTCGCCGACGTGGGCGGGCGGAACTTCTGGGGCGGCAGGACCTACGTGCGGGACGTCGGGCCGACCTGGCTGGACGACCACGGCGTGCAGCGGCACGTGACCTTCACCCGCCGGGACGACCACGGGTTCACCGAGACGCTGCGCTGGGCCGGTCCCGACGGGGTGGAGATCCTGGACGAGGAGCGGACCGTGACGGCGGTCCCGCTGGCCGGGGCCTGGGCGCTGGACTTCCGGTTCAGGCTGACCAACCTGACCGGCTCCCGGCTGCTGGTGCGGAGCTCGGCCACCAAAGGCCGGGCCGGGGCGGGATACGGCGGCTTCTTCTGGCGCGCCCCCGGCTCCTCGACCGGCCGCGAGGCGTTCACGCCGGACGGCGGCGAGCCGCACGGCAGCCGCGCGCCCTGGCTGGCCATGTCCGGCAGCGCGCCGGAGGGCGACTGGACGCTGGTCTTCGTCCAGGACGCCGATCCCTGGTTCGTGCGGGTCGAGGAGTACCCGGGCGCGGGGCCGGCCCTGGCCTGGGATCGGCCCCTGGTGGTAGAGCACGCGCTCACCCGGCGGATCGTCACCGTGGTGGCGGACGGACGGCTGAGCCGTACCCAGGCCGACGCGTTCGCGCGCGGCACGCAGATGTCGGGGGGACAACCGAAAAGAGAGGCAGAGGATCATGGCTAAACGCCTGTTCATCTCCGCGATCGTCGTTATCAGCGCACTCTCCGGGTGCGGCGGCGAGGCGGCGGCTCCGTCCGGCGACGCCAAAACGAAGATCACCTTCTGGGACGACAACGGCGGCCCGGCCCGCACCCCGGTGTGGGAGCACATCATCGCCGAGTTCGAGAAGGCCAACCCTGCCATCGACGTGCAGTACGTCGGCATCCCGATCGCGCAGGCCCAGCAGAAGTACGACACCGCCATCGCCGGCGGCGGCCTGCCCGACGTGGGCGGCGTCTCCACCGCGATGCTCGGCAACATGGTGGTACGCAAGGCGCTCGAACCGGTCGACGACCGGATCGCGGCCGGCGGCCTGGACGGCAAGCTCAACGAGCAGGTCGTCAACACGGTGAAGGGAACCGTGCCCGACGGCAAGACCTACATGGTGCCGATGTCAACAAATATGGGCGTGTTCTGGTACCGCACCGACTGGCTCAAGGAAGCCGGGCTCGAACCCCCGCAGACCTGGGACGCCTTCTTCACCACGGTGGAGAAGCTCACCGACAAGGACGCCAACCGCAACGGCTTCACCATCCGCGGCGCGGCCGGCTCGATCGCCCAGATGCTCGAAGTCGTGTACGGCCAGTCCGGCATCACCGAGATCTTCGACGCCGCCGGCAAGTCCACCGTGAACGACCCCAAGAACGTGGCCGCCCTGGAACGCCTGGTCAAGCTCTACAAGGCGCACACCCCCACGGCCGACGTGACCAACGACTACCCCAAGATGGTCGCCCAGTTCGACGGCGGCAGCATCGGGATCATGCAGCACAACCTGGGCTCCTACAACGACCACGTGAACACCCTCGGCGCGGACAAGGTGGCCGCCCTGCCGGTGCCGCGCCCGGCCGAAGGAGCCGGCCGGGTGGTGCTGTCCAACCCGGTCGCCGGGATCGGCGTCTTCGCCAGTGGCAAGAACAAGGACCTCGCGTTCAAGTTCGCCGAGTTCGCCGCCTCCAAGGCGATGGACAGCTACTGGGCCGACAAGACCGGCGTGCTGCCCGCCAACACCGAGGTCAACGGTGAGGCGTGGATCAGCGAGCGCCAGCACATCGCCTCCGCCGTCGAGGTGCTCAACGACCCGGCGACCAAGATCGTGCAGATGCCGTACTACCTGCCGGAGTTCAACGCGATCACCAAGACCGACGCGGAGCCGGTCTTCCAGCAGGTGCTCCTCGGCGAGGCGCCCGCGAGCAAGCTGCTGGACCAGATCGCCGCCGCGCTGACCGAAGCCCAGGCCGGGTGGAAGCAGCGCAACGGCGGGTGAGCACCACCGCCGACCCCCGCGCGTCTCCCGCCCCCTGACCTGGCGGGAGCCGCGCGGACCCCCCTTTTCCGTGAGGAGTCCCTGAACCATGCGCAAAACCGCGATGGCGGCGGCCCTGGTGGCCGTCTCCGCACTCTTATCGGCGCCCGCGACCGCGGGCGAACTCGGCCGCCAGACGCTCCCGGCCGGCGACGGCTGGGGGTCCGAGGGCGCCGGCACGACCGGCGGCTCGGCCGCCTCGGCCGTCTACCGGGTCGCCACCAGGGCCCAGTTCGTGGCCGCGCTGGCCGCGGCCGGACCGAAGATCATCTACGTGAAGGGCGTCATCGACGGCAACACCGACGACGCAGGACGCAAGCTGACCTGCGCGTCGTACGCGACCGGCGGCTACACCCTGGCCGGCTACCTGGCCGCCTACGACCCCGCCACCTGGGGCACCGCGGACCCGTCCGGCCCGATGGAGGAGGCCCGCGCCGCCTCCGCCGCCCGGCAGAGCGCGCAGATCAAGCGCAAGGTCGGCGCGAACACCACCATCGTCGGGCTCGGCGGCTCCACCCTGCGCGGCTTCAACCTGCACGTGGACAAGGTCGACAACGTCATCATCAGGAACATCACCTTCGAGGACTCCCACGACTGCTTCCCGCAGTGGGACCCGACCGACGGCGCGACCGGGAACTGGAACTCGCTCTACGACAACATCTCGGTGACCGGGTCCACCCACGTGTGGGCCGACCACAACACCTTCACCGACGGGACCAACCCGGACTCGGCGCAGCCGGTGTACTTCGGGCGGCCCTACCAGGTGCACGACGGGCAGCTCGACATCACCAACGGCGCCAACTTCGTGACCGTGTCCTGGAACGTGTTCCGGGGCCACGACAAGACCATGCTGATCGGGTCCACCAACACCCCGACGCAGGACCTGGGCAAGCTCAAGGTCACCGTGCACCACAACACCTTCGACACCACGCTGCAGCGGCTGCCGCGGGTGCGGTTCGGGCAGGTGCACGTCTACAACAACTACTACGAGATCCCGGACGCGGAGGACTTCGTCTACGCGCTCGGGGTGGGCGTCCAGTCGCAGATCTTCGCGGAGAACAACTTCTTCCGGCTCGGGCGGGCGGTCGACCCGGCGGCGCTGCTGTTCAACTGGGGCGGCACGGCGCTGACCACGCGCGGCGACGTGCTCAGGGTCGGCGGCCAGGTGACGCCGATCGACCTGGTGGCGGTCTACAACGCGAAGAACGATCCGGACTTCCTGCCGGACGCGGGGTGGACGCCGACCCTGCACACCGCGATCGAACCGGCCGAGGACGTGCGGCGGTCGGTGTCGCGGCACGCCGGGGCGGGTGAGATCTCCTAACCCGGCACTGGTCTTCCGCGCGCGGCCTGGCTCCCAAGGCCGCGCGCGGAACTGTGTCCTAGCTCAGGCTGCCGTCCACCCGCCGGGGCACGGCGAGCGGGTTGGCGTCGCGCAGCTCCGCCGGGAGCAGCGCTTCCGGCCAGCTCTGGTACGCCACCGGGGCCAGCCAGCGGGCGATCGCGGTGGAGCCGACCGAGGTGTGCGCGGCCGAGGTCGACGCGGGCCAGGGGCCGCCGTGGTGCATGGCCCAGCAGACGGCGACGCCGGTGGGCCAGCCGTTCCAGATCACCCGTCCGGCCACGCGGGTCAGCACGTCGGCGATCGGCTCGGCTTCGGCGGGGTCGGTGGCGTGGACGGTGGCCGTCAACGACCCCGGCAGCCGCTCCAGCACCTCTCCGACAGACGAAATATCCCGATATTTCACGACCAGGGCGGCGGGGCCGAAGCACTCCTCCGCCAGGTCTGGCAGACCGTCCGCGAAGGCGTCCAGGTCGACGGCGAAAACCCGGGGAACGACGTTGCCCCCGGCGGACCCGGCGGCCAGTTCCGGCGCCGACCGCGCCAGCCGCGCGACCCCTTCGTCGTACCCTTCGCGGATCTTCGGCGTGAGCATCGGGCCCCCGGTCGTCCCGGCGACCGCGTCCCCGATGGCCTTGACCAGGGTGTCGTCGTCCGGCACGAAGAGCAGCCCCGGATTGGTGCAGAACTGGCCGACCCCGAGCGTCAGCGACCCCGCGAACCCGGCCGCCAGCGCCGCCACATCCCCGTTCAGCGCGGACGGCAGCACCACGACGGGATTGACGCTCCCCAGCTCCCCGTAGAACGGAATCGGGTCGGGACGCTCGTTGATCAGCCCCTGGATCGCCTTCCCGCCGGGAATCGAGCCGGTGAACCCGACCGCCGCCACCGCCGGATGCTGGACGAGGTACCGCCCGGCCTCCGTCCCCTGCACCAGCCCGAGCAGGCCGGCGTCCGGCAGCGCGCCCCGGATGACGGCGGCGACCAGACCGGACAGGACAGGATGCCCGGGATGCGCCTTCACCACGACCGGGCAGCCGGCGGCCAGCGCCGACGCGACGTCGCCACCGGCGACCGAGAACGCGAACGGGAAGTTGCTCGCCGCGAACACCCCGACCACGCCGGGCAGCGGCCGGTTCATCCGGCGCAGGTCCGGACGCGGCGGCGTCAGCGCCGGATCGGCGTGGTCGATGATCGCGTCCAGGTAGCCGCCGTCCCGCAGGACCTCGGCGAAGAGGCGGAACTGCCCGGCCGAGCGGGCGATCTCCCCGCGCAGCCGTACCTCGCCGAGTGCCGTCTCGGCGTCGGCGGCGCGCCACAGTCCTTCCGCGTTCGCCGGCAGCGCGTCCGCGACCGCCTCCAGCACGGCGGCCCGGTCGGCGGCGGGCGTGGCCCGCCAGGCCAGACCGGCCGTGGCCGCCGCCTCGACGACGGCGGCGACCTGCTCTCCGGTGCTCTCCGGGATCGGCTCGCCAACCGCCTGGCCAGTACGCGGATCCAACGAAATGATCATTTCAACCACCTTTAAGTAATATGTGCCACTTTATTGGGATGGTGGCCCGTACTACGCAGGCGGGGGTCAGCTGACCTGGTCGAGCCAGCGGTGGTGCGCGCCCCCGAAAGGACCGTCTCCCGCCGCGACGGCGGACAGCAGCCAGGTCGCGGCGCTCTCCGCGTTCTCGATCACTTCGGGCGGGTACCCGAGCCAGACCTGGTGGTCGGCGAACTCGTCCTGATCGTCCAGGTAGACCGTGCCGTCGGCCCGCTTGATCACGTCCAGGTCCAGGTCGACCATGGTGACTCCGCCGTCCCGCCACTCCGGCACGGTGGTGATGTCGCAGTAGACCGACATCTTGTGGCCGGCCGGGTTGAACGTCGCCGTCCACCACGTTCTCGCGGGGAACAGCAGCACGAACGGCAGCGCCCACACCACCGGCGGGTCATCCCCCCGGCGGCCGACCGTGCCGGCGGGGCAGCCGACCCACACCCCGTGCTCGTCCTCGCCGAGGCGGCGGGCCGGGTGGTTCCAGTGCAGCAGGCCACCGTACTTGCGATACACGACCTCGATGGCGGACACCCAGCCGACAATAACCGATAGTGCGCCAGAATTGACCTATGCGTTTCGGCATCCTGGGCCCGACCGAGGTCCGGCGGGACAGCGGGGAGACCGTCGCCGTCGGCGGTCCCCGGCTGCGCGCGCTGCTCGGGATGCTGGTCCTGGACGCGGGCCGGGTGGTCACCACCGACCACCTGATCGACGGCCTGTACGGCGCGGACCCCCCGGCCGGCGCAGCCAACGCCCTCCAGGCCCAGGTCTCCCGGCTCCGCCAGCTGCTGGACGCCCCCATCGAGCGCCGCCCGGCCGGATACCAGCTGGACGCCGACCCGGAGGCCGTGGACGCGCACCGGTTCGAGCGGCTGGCGGCGGCGGGCCGTACCGCACTGGCCGCAGGCAACCACCGAGGGGCCGCCGAACTGCTGCGCGAAGGGCTGGACCTGTGGCGCGGCCCCGCGCTGGCCGACCTCGGCGAGAACCTGCTCGGATCCGCCGTCCGGCTGGAGGAACTCCGGCTGGCCGCGCGCGAAGACCACGCGGAGGCCGTCCTCGGTTCGGGCCACGAAACCGGCGAAACCAGGGAAACCGGCGCGCTCGCCGGCGAACTCGGCGACCTGGTGGCCGCGCATCCACTGCGGGAGCGGCTGCGCGGCCTGTTCATGCGCGCCCTGGTCGCCGCCGGCCGGCCAGCCGAGGCGCTGGCCACCTACGAGGACGCCCGGCGGCTGCTGGCCGAGGAACTCGGCGCTGATCCCGCGCCGGAGCTGGCCGAGATCCATCTGGCGATCCTGCGGGCCGAGGCCGCGCCCGCCGCCCGGCCGGACCTGCCGGCCCAGCTGACCCCGCTGATCGGCCGGGCCGACGAGCTGGCCGTGATCGGCGGGCTGCTCGCCGAGGCCCGGCTGGTCACCCTGACCGGGCCGGGCGGCACGGGCAAGACCCGGCTGGCCATCGAGGCGGCCGAGCAGGCGAGGCGAGGCACCAACGGAGGCGCGGACCGGGGCACCAACTGGGGCACCAACGGAGACGCGGACCGGAGTGCCGACCGGGGCACCAACCGAGGCGCGGACGGGAGTGCCGACCGGGGCGCCGAGGTGTGCTTCGTGGCGCTGTCCCCGCTGGTGGACGGTGCCGAGGTGGCGCACGCCGTGCTGGCCGCGGTCGGCCTGCGGGAGACCAAACTGCTGCGCGCCACCGCCGGCCCCGCCGCCGACCCGGCAGAACGGCTGGCCGCCGCCCTGGCGGACCGAGCGCTGCTGCTCGTGCTGGACAACTGCGAGCACGTGGTCGACGCCGCCGCCGCGCTGGCCGGGCGGCTGCTCGGCGCGTGCCCCCGGCTGCGGGTGCTGGCCACCAGCCGGGAGGCGCTGGGCATCACCGGCGAACGCCTCTGCCCGGTCCCGCCGCTGGCGCTGCCGCCGGTGGACGCGAGCCTGCCGGAGGCGCTCGCCTACCCGGCGATCCGGCTGTTCGCCGACCGCGCCGCCGCGGTCCGCCCCGACTTCACCCTGACGGCCGACGACCTGGGCCCGGTGTCGCGGATCTGCCGGGCCATGGACGGGCTGCCGCTGGCGATCGAGCTGGCCGCCGCCCGGCTGCGCTCGCTGACGGCGGCCGAGATCGCGGCCCGGCTGGAACGCACCGACACCTTCCGGCTGCTCTCCCGGGGCAGCCGGGTGGCCGAACCCCGGCACCGCACCCTGCGCGCGGTGATCGAGTGGAGCTGGGACCTGCTCGACGAGGCCGAGCGGACGCTGGCCCGGCGGCTGACCGTGTTCGCGGGCGGGGCCACGCTGGCGGCGGCCGAGCGGGTGTGCGGCCTGCCCGCCGACGACGTGGTCGACCTGCTGACCGGCCTGGCGGACAAGTCCCTGGTCGAGGTGGCGGGCGACCGGTATCGCATGCTCGACACGATCCGGGCGTTCTGCGCGGAGAAACTGGCCGAAGCCGGCGAGGCCGAACCCCTCCGCACCGCCTATGTCGGATATTTCCTGGAACTGGCGGAGACGGCGGACCCGCTGCTGCGCACCGCCGACCAGCTGGAGTGGCTCCGCCTGCTCGACGCCGAGCACGGCAACCTGACCTCCGCGCTGCACCGCGCCGACGAGGACAGCGCCCTGCGGCTGTTCTCCGGGCTCACCTCCTACTGGTGGCTGCGCGGCCGGCGCAGCGAGAGCGCCGCGTTCGCGGCCGAACTCCTGAGCCGGCTCGGCCCAGAACCACCGGAACGCGAGGAGTACGCGCTGTGCGTGCTCACCCTCGCCGCCGGCGGCGGCCAAACCTGGGACCTGCGGCCGCATCTGGAGCGGGCCGACCGCATCATGCGGCAGATCAACTGGGTGCCCGGCCAGCCGTACCTGAACGTGCTCTGGGCCATGGTGGTCGGGCCGCCCTCCGCCGAGATGTCGGAGTCCCTGCTGGCCCGGCAGCGGCAGATGGCGATGGACCCGTGGACCCGGGCGCTCGCCGACTTCGGCTGGGGCCTGCTCGCCCTCTTCGAAGGCAGGACCGAGGACGCCGAGCACACGCTGCGGCCCTCCTACGACGCCTTCCATGGGATGGGCGAGCGCTGGGGCATGGCGATGGCGCTGATCGGCCTGTCCGATGTGGCCGAGTGGCGGGGCGAGCGGGCCCACGCGCTCGCCTTCATCGACCAGGCCATGGCGCTGGTCGAGCGGCTGGACGCCACCGCCGACCTGGCCGAGCTGCTCTGCCGCCGGGCCGGGCACCGGGCCATCGTGGCCGACCAGCAGGCCGCCGCCCGCGCCGACTACGAGCGCGCCACCGAACTCGCCCGCCGGGCCGGGGCTCCGGAGATGCTGGCCAGGGCCCGCGTCGGCCTGGGCGAGCTGGCCCGCCGCCAGGGCGACCTGCCCGCCGCCCGGCGGCTCTGCGAGACCGCGCTGGCCGACTCCGGCGACTGGTTCAGCGCCGACGAGATCCGCCTGCTCGCGCACATCTCGCTGGGCTGGACCTGCGTCGCCGAAGGCGACCCCGACCAGGCCGAGAGCTGGCACCGGGCCGCCCTCGTCTCCGGTTTCGCGCACCGCAACCTGCTCATCGCCGCCCGGGTGGCCGAGGGGCTGGCCGGGGTCGAGCTCCTGCGCGGCGACCAGGAGCGCGCCGCCACCCTGCTCGGCGTCGGCATGGCCCTGCGCAACGGCCACGACCCGGATGACCCGGAGCGGACCTGGGTGGCGGAGCGGTGCCGGGCCGCGCTGGGCCCGGCCGACTTCGAGCGGGCGCACCAGCGCGGGCTCGTCAGCGGCCGTCAGCGGCCGGTGGGCAGCTGGTCAGCGGCCTCCCTCACGCTGCTGCCATGACTTCTTCGGTAACCAATGCCCGCAAGTGGGGCACTCTGGTCATCTCCTGTCTGGCCATGCTGCTGCTCGCGCTCGACCTCACCGTGCTGCACCTGGCCATACCCAAGCTGGTGGAGGACATGGGCCCGTCGGCCACCCAGCTGCTGTGGATCCTGGACATCTACGGCTTCGCGCTGGCCGGTCTGCTGATCACCATGGGCAACCTGGGCGACCGGATCGGCCGCCGCCGGCTGCTCTTGATCGGCACCGCCGCGTTCGGTGCCGCCTCGGCGCTCACCGCGTACGCGCCGACGCCGGAACTGCTGATCGCGGCCCGCGCCCTGCTGGGCGTGGCCGGGGCCACCATCATGCCGTCCACCTTGTCGATCATCAGGAACGTGTTCACCGACCAGAAGGAACGCACCGCCGCCGTCGGCATCTGGAGCAGCATCTCGGCGCTCGGCTTCGCCATCGGGCCGGTCGTCGGCGGCCTGCTGCTGAACAATTTCTGGTGGGGCTCGGTCTTCCTGGTGAACGTGCCGATCACGATCGCCCTGCTGGTCGGCGGCTGGCTGCTGCTGCCGGAGTCGAGCAACCCGAAGTCCCGCCCGATCGACCTGGTCAGCGTGCCGCTCTCGTTCGCCGGCGTGATCGGCCTGGTCTACGCGATCAAGGAAGCCGCCCACCACGGCCTCGGCCAGCGTTCGGTGTGGATCTCCGCCGCGATCGGCCTGGCGGCCCTGGTGCTGTTCGTCCGGCGGCAGACCCGGCTGGCCGAACCGCTGATCGACGTCCGGCTGTTCCGGCACCGCGCCTTCACCGGCGCGATCGGCGCGAACGTGGTCATCATCTTCGCCACCCTGGCCATGTCGGTGGCCTTCGCGCAGTACTTCCAGCTGGTCCTCGGCTGGTCCCCGCTGCTGTCCGGGCTCGCGGGCACCCCCGGCGGGGTGGCCGCCGCGATCGGCGGCGGGCTGGCCGGACTCCTGGTGGGCGCGATCGGCCGGGCCAGGGTCGTCACCCTCGGCCTGCTGCTCACCGCCGTGGGCATGTTCCTGTACAGCCGGATCGGCCTGGACACCTCCTACCTGTTCATCCTGCCCGCGATGATGATCTCCGGCGTCGGCATGGGCTTCACCTTCGCCGTCACCAACGACACCATCCTCGCCTCGGTGCCCAGGGAGCGGGCCGGCGCGGCCTCGGCCCTGGCCGAGACCGCCACCGAGATCGGCGGCTCGCTCGGCATCGCCGTACTGGGCAGCGTGATCGGCGGCCTGTACAGCCAGAACCTGACCCTCCCGGCCGGCCTGCCCGCCACGGTCGCGGACGCGGCCAGGGAATCGCTCGGCGGGGCCGTGCACGCCGCCACCGTGCTCTCCGACGAGGTCGGCCCCGCCCTGGTGGACGCGGCCAGGCGGACCTACGTCGACGCCATGCACGTGAGCATGCTCACCGGCGCCGCCCTGCTCGCCGTGCTCGCCTTCGCCGTCCTGTACGCGCTGCGCGGCGTGCCCAAGGTGATCCCCGAGATCGTCCTGGACGACGAGGGCCGGGCCCAGGAGACCGTCCCTGTCCCCTGAACACGCCAACGGCGCGTGACCGTCGAGGTCACGCGCCGTTCGTCGGTCCGCTAGATCTCCACGACCACCGGAATGATCATCGGGCGGCGGCGGTAGGTGTCGCTCACCCACCGGCCGACCGTCCGGCGCAGCACCCGGCGGATCTGCTGCACATCCGCCACCCCGTCGGCCGCCGCGTCCTGCAGCGCGCGCTCGATCGCCGGGATGACCGCGTCCAGCGAGTCCGGGTCTATGCCGGAGCCGCGCGCCGTGATCTCCGGGCCGCCGCTCAGCTTGCCGGTGGTGGTGTCCACCACGACCACGACCGAGATGAAGCCCTCGTCGCCCAGTATGCGGCGGTCCTTCAGCGCCACCTCGGTGATGTCGCCGACCGAGGTGCCGTCCACGAACACGTAACCGGCCGGGACCGCGCCGACCACCCTGGCCTGGCCGTCGAGCAGGTCGACCACCACGCCGTCCTCGGCGATCACGATGTTCTCGTCCGGGACGCCGGTCAGCCGGGCCAGCTTGGCGTGCGCCCGCAGGTGCCGCCACTCGCCGTGCACCGGCATGAAGTTGGACGGCTTGGTGGCGTTCAGCACGTACAGCAGCTCACCGGCCGCCGCGTGGCCGGACACGTGCACCAGCGCGTTGCCCTTGTGCACGACGCGGGCCCCCCACCGGGTCAGCCCGTTGATGACCTTGTTGACCGCGGTCTCGTTCCCGGGCACCAGCGAGGAGGCCAGCAGCACGGTGTCGCCCTCGGCCACCCGGATCGGGTGGTCCCGGTTGGCCATCCGGGACAGCGCGGCCATCGGCTCGCCCTGGGAACCGGTGCAGATCAGCACCACGTCCTCCGGCGGCCACTCCTCGATCTCCCTGGAGTCCACCAGCAGGCCCGGCGGCACCTTCAGGTAGCCCAGGTCGCGGGCCACGCCCATGTTGCGGACCATCGAGCGGCCGATCAGGGCGACCTTGCGGCCGTACTTGTCGGCCGAGTCGATCGCCTGCTGCACCCGGTGGATGTGCGAGGCGAAGCAGGCCACGATGATGCGTTTCTCGGCGGTCCTGATCACGTCGTCGATGATCGGCGCGATGTCCCGCTCACTGGTGACGAAGCCGGGCACCTCCGAGTTGGTGGAGTCCGACATCAGCAGGTCCACGCCCTCGGCGCCGAGCCTGGCGAAGCCGCCCAGGTCGGTCAGCCGGCCGTCCATCGGCAGCTGGTCCATCTTGAAGTCGCCGGTGTGCAGCACGATCCCGGCCGTGGTCCGCACGGCCACCGCCAGCGCGTCGGGGATGGAGTGGTTGACCGCGAAGAACTCGCACTCGAACGGGCCGAACCGGTGCCGCTGCCCCTCCACCACCTCCTTCTTGACCGGCTGGATGCGGTGCTCGGTGAGCTTGGCCTCGATCAGCGCCAGCGTCAGCTTCGCGCCGACCAGCGGAATGTCGCGCCGCTCCCTGAGCAGGTACGGCACCGCGCCGATGTGGTCCTCGTGCGCGTGGGTCAGCACGACCGCCTCGATGTCGTCCAGGCGCCCGCGGATGTACTCGAAGTCCGGCAGGATCAGGTCGACACCCGGCTGGTCGGGCTCGGGGAACAGCACCCCGCAGTCGACGATCAGCAGCCGCCCGTCGAACTCGAAAACCGCCATGTTGCGCCCGATCTCCCCGAGCCCGCCGAGCGCGACGATGCGCAGGCCGTGCTCGGGCAGCGGCGGAGGGGGGCCGAGTTCGGGGTGAGGATGGCTCATCCGCGGCCCTCCTTACGGACCACGCTATGTTCTCCGGAACGCACTCAGTCTCCTGTGATTTTGAGGCCGCCCGCGACGAGATCCGCGCGGAGCAGCGCGATTTGTTCGGTTGTTGCCTCGACCAGCGGGAGCCGGACCACGCCGGCGTCCTGGCCGATAAGTTTCAACGCGGCCTTGACCATGATCGCGCCTCCGGCGCGATTCATGATCCCGGATACCACGGGGAGCAGGCGCTGGTGGATCTCCAGCGCGGCCGCGACCTCCCCGGCCCGGTAGTGCCCGATCATCGCCGCCAGGTCCGCGCCGGCCACATGGCCGATCACGCTGACGAATCCGGCCGCGCCGACCGACAGCCACGGCAGGTTGAGCGTGTCGTCGCCCGAGTAGAAGGCCAGCTCGGTGTAGGCCAGGACCTGGGAACTGGTGAACAGGTCGGCCTTGGCGTCCTTGACCGCGCGGATGGCCGGATGATGCGCCAGCCGGAGCAGCGTCTCCAGCGCGATGGGCACGCCGGACCTGCCGGGAATGTCATACAGCATCACCGGCAGCGCGGTCGCGTCGGCGACCGTGGCGAAATGCTGGTAGAGACCCTCCTGCGGCGGCTTGCTGTAGTACGGCGTGACCACCAGCAGGCCGTGCGCCCCCGCCCGCTGGGCCTGGCGCGCCAGTTCGACCGTGTGCAGGGTGTCGTTGGTGCCGACCCCGGCGATGACCATCGCCCGGTCCCCCACCGCCTCCAGAACCGCCCGCAGGATGCGCTCTTTCTCCGCGTCCGTGGTGGTCGGGGATTCCCCCGTGGTGCCACTCACGACCAAGCCGTCGTTGCGCTGCTCGTCCACGAGGTAGGAGGCGAGCCGCTGGACACCCGGGTAATCGACTGCGCCGTCCGCGTTGAACGGGGTCACCATGGCGGTGAGCATGCGGCCGAAGGGGGCGTCGGAGGTTCCAGTTGGCGGGGCCATAGACCGAACGGTACCCGGATCCGCCGAAACGATGGACCTCGCCACCCCGCTATCCCCATGTCACGGGTGCCGCGAACACGAAAGAGGCCGCCGATATGTGCTCGGGGGTACACACATCAGCGGCCTCTACCCGAAGAATCGGCGTTTCTTACACGCGCGTTACAGACTCCTGGAGAGAATTTTTCGGTCTTCTGGGACGGGAGTAAGCCGCAGGTCAGCGGGCCTGTCCCAGCAGCAGCCTCAGCCACAGCCGGTCGGCGCGCGCGCTGAGCAGCCGCTCGGTCTCGTGCACCCGGGTCCCGTCGGGCCCCCGGACGGTGCGCCGGACGAAGCGCAGACCGCCCGCCTGGCAGAGCTCGTAGATCGTCGCGCGGCACTCGCAGGTGTGCTGCCTGACCCGGGTCCTGTCGGCCCTGGGCACCGGGACCAGCCAGAGCAGCGGCTCGCAGTTCGGCTGGGCCGGCGCCACGTGCGGGCCGTGCACCTCGAACCCGTTGCCTGGGTCTTCCGGGGGATTGTCATGCGGCTCGCGTTCCATCGGGGGTCGTGGATCCTTCGCGCTGTTCCTGCCAGGGGGGCGGACATGGATCGGGCCGGTCCCCGAGGTCGGGAGGGACCTGCGGCCGGTCGCCGTCCGCGTCGCCCAGCAGGCCGTCGAAGGGGTCGAGCACGGCCCACGCGGTGGCGAACTCGCCGGTCACCCCTTCATGGCCCCAGGTGCCGGCGAGGGCCCTGACGATGAACAGACCCCGCCCGCAGTCCTCGTCGGCGGCGGCGTGCTTTACCTGGGGCACCAACTCGGATCCCTGGTCGGTGACTTCCAGCCGGATAGAACATTCCTGCCGTACGGCGCGAACAATGACATTTCCCTCATCTTTCGAGCGGCTGTAACGCACCGCATTCGTGAAAAGCTCGGAAACCACCAGCTCGGCGTCGTCGACCCGGCTGTGACCTGCGAAGAACTGCCGGACGAAGATTCGGGCGACAGCCGCCATCGGCGGCGTGCCAGGCAGTTCGAGAGTCCAGTGATCCGCCCATAGAGCCACGGTTCGACCTCCTGAGATCGATTGTCAGTAGTGCTTAAAGTTGGAATCACAGATCTGGTCCATTACTCTGGGTTGTCCATCGGATACGCCAAGATTGGAAAACGCTTCACAATCCGAGGGATGGATGGATGGCCAACTCCGATCCAGTTTACCTGCGCGTCGTTGAGGACCTCCGCCGACAGATCACCGAAGGCTCGCTGCCGCCGGGAGCCCCGATCCCGTCCCGGCACCAGATCACCCGGAAGTACGGCGTCGGCGAGACCGCCGCCAGGCACGCGCTCCGGGTGCTGGCCCAGGAAGGGCTGATCATCGGCCGGGTCGGCTCCGGCCATCGGGTCCGGCAGCGGCCGACCCTGCTCCCCCTGCACCGGGGCCAGGCCCCGTTCTCCGCCGACATGCAGGCGCAGGGGCGGCGGGCCACCTGGGATTGGCAGACGGAACCGGCCGAGGCGACCCCCGACATCGCGGCCCGGCTGCGCCTCGACGTGGCCGCGCCGATCACCAGGACGCGGTTCGTCTATCGCGGCGACGGGAAACCGGTGCAGCTGGCCACGTCGTACGAGCCGGCCGGGCTGACCGAGGGCGGCGAGGACGTGGGGAATGTGACCGGGCGCCTGTCCGCGCTCGGCATGAAGATCACCGAAGTGATCGAGCACGTCTCCAGCCGGGTCCCGCAGCCCGCCGAGAGCGACGTGCTTGACCTGCCCGCCGGCGTGCACGTGCTGCACATCGAGCGCACCCACTGGTCCGGCGACCGGCCGGTGGAGACCAGCGACATCGTGATCCCGTGCGACCAGTTCCGGCTGGTCTACAACCTGCCGGTGCCCTCCTGAGCCGTGCGGGCCTGGGTGGGCTCGTGGTTCCCCCGGGCTCGGCCGGGGGCCGCCGCCGCGGGCGTGCGCGCGGCGGGACCTGCGGACCGAACGATCCCTGGCCCTGGGGGCGCGGGTCCTGGTGACCACCCGCAGCCGGGCCGGCGCGGGGCGCAGGCTGCGCCGGCCGCGGAGCAGCCGGGGGATCGCGTGCCGCCACCGGCCCGAGGTCGGCGCGGGCGGCCGGAACCGGCGATCCTGACCCCGCTGCGGAGCCGAGGGCGGCGGCGCGGCGCCGGGGCGGGGGGAACGTCGGTGGGAGCTGGTACAACCGGGGTGGGTCACTGAACCGGGGGTGGAGATGCGCGTCAAGGACATGCCGGTAGCCGACCAGCCCAGAGAGCGGCTGCTGGCGTCGGGGGCGGTGGCGCTCGCGGACCGGGAGCTGCTCGCGCTGCTGCTCGGGTCGGGGAGCCGCGGGGTGAGCGCGGTCGAGCTGGCCTCCCGGGTGATCGAGCACTGCGGCGATCTGAGCGAGCTGAGCCGCGCCGAGGCCCACCGGCTGCTCGCGGTGCCGGGGGTCGGCCCGGCCAAGGCGGCCCGTATCTCGGCCGCCTTCCATCTGGTCAGGCGCGCCCAGACCCCGCCGGAGCGGATCCGGATCACCTCCTCGGCCGACCTCGCCGGCGCCGTCCGGCCCCTGCTCCACGGCCACGCCAGGGAGCGCCTGGTCGTGGTCGTCTGCGACGGGCGGGGGAACATCCTGCGCCGTGCCGTGCTGAGCGAAGGCGGCAGCGACCACACGCCGGCCCCGGTCCGCGACATCATCACCACCGTTCTCACCTCGGGCGGCGCCGCCTTCGGCCTCGCCCACAACCATCCGAGCGGCTCGCTGGACCCGAGCCCGTCCGACCTCGCCGTCACCGCCCACCTCCATCACGCCGCCGAGACCGTCGGCCTCCGCCTGCTCGATCACCTCGTCGTCACCGACACCGCCTGGCGGCGCATCGACGCGCAAGGCCCCAAGTCAGACGGGTGAGAGCGGCCCAAACGCGTCTGCGGATCAAGTTAGCGACTCACTCTATGACATCGCAATGTCTCTACACGTATTAAACCTGTCTGCATACAGATGATCATGTGTCTGGTTTGTAGAAGCATGTCCGGTTTTAGGTACGATCCGTGAGTGCTCAACCGTGAGGGACCGACGCCCTTTTACAAGCAGATCGCGGATGTCATCGCCGAGCGCATCCGCAGCGGCGACCTGCCCCCCGGCAGCCCGCTGCCCAGCGAGGCGCAGCTCGTCGAGGAGTACCGGATCGCCAGGACGACCGCCCGGCGGGTGGCCAGGGAGCTCCGGGATCTGGGCCTGGCCTACACCGTCCAGGGTGAGGGCACCTTCGTCGGCGAACCCGGCCCACCGCGCAACCAGCGCAAGATCCCCCGCTACCAGGAGATCGCGACCGAGGTGGCGGAGCGCATCCGGCGCGGCGAACTCCCGCCGAATCGGCCGATCCCCAGCGAACAAGGCCTGATCGACCAGTACGGTGTCTCCAAGGTCACCGCCCGCCAGGCCGTCCAGCGGCTACGCCAGGAGGGCTGGGTCTTCACGGTGCCGCATCGCGGGACGTACCCCAATGAGCCGGAGAAGTGGCCGAAATAACCCCGGCGCTCGTATGGATACGTCTATAATACGAGCATGCTCGATAGGGACGGCCACATACCGCTTTACCGGCAGATAGCCGACATCGTGGGGGAACGCATCGTCAGCGGGGAACTCACCCCCGGCGAACCGGTGCCCAGCGAGACCGAACTGAAGCGCGACTTCGGCGTCGCGCAGATGACGGCCCGCCGGGTGCACCGCGAACTCCGCGACCGCCGGCTCATCCACACCGTGCCCGGCGAGGGCTCGTTCGTCGGCTCCCCCGGCACCCCCCGCCCCCCTTACCTGGCGCCGCTCTACCGGCAGATCGCCGACGAGGTCGCGTCCGCCATCAGGGCCGGCGAGATCGCGGCCAACCGCCCGATCCCCAGCGAACGCACCCTGATGCTGGCGCACGGCGTGGCCAAAGCCACCATCCGCCAGGCCATCTCGCTGCTACGGACCGAGGGCTGGGTGTTCACCGTGGCGTATCGCGGGACCTTCGCGTCACCGCCGGAGAACTGGCCGGCGGAGACCCGGCCGGCGGAGTGACCCGGGCGCGCTGGGTGGCGGCCACGCACAGCAGGACGGCCAGCGAGGCCAGCACCGTCGCCGGGCCGAAGTACTCCGACAGCAGCAGCCAGGCCCACAGGAGCGTGAGCAGGGGCTGCATGAGCTGGGTCTGGCCCGCTCTGGCGATCCCGCCCATGGCGAGGCCCGCGTACCAGGGCACGAAGCCGAGGAACATCGAGATCACGCCCACCCAGGCGAACCCGGCCAGGGATTCGGCGGACGGGCGCAGGTCGGTGGTGAACAGCAGCACGAGCGTCACCGGCACCGAGATCGGTGTGGCCACCACCAGCGCGTAGGAGATGACGCGCCAGCCGGGGGTTTCCCGGGACAATCGGGCCCCCTCGGTGTAGCCGATACCGGCCGACAGCAGGGCGAGCACCAGCAGCAGGTCGGCGGCGGTGACGTGACCGCCGCCCTGGCTGAGGGTGAACACGGTGATCGACGCGCCGCCCAGCGCGCAGGCCACCCAGAACATCGGTCTCGGCCGCTCCCCCGCGCGCAGCACCGCGAACACCGCCGTGGCGGCCGGGAGCAGCCCGATCACGACCGCGGAGTGCGCGGTGCTCGCACCGCCGTACAAGGCGAGCCCACTGAAGACGGGGAATCCGAAGACCACGGCCGCCGACGTCACGGCGTACGAACGGAGTAGCCGTCGGGGCGGCAGCAGCGGGACCCCGGCCACCAGCAGGCAGACCGTCGCCGCCGCCGCGGCGATCACCGAGCGCCCGATGGCCACCAAGTACGGATCGAACCCGCGCATCGCGAACACGGTCGCCGGAAACGTCATGGAGAACGCGAGCACGCCCAAAGCCGCGAGCATCGTCCCCCGCCAGGCCCTGGTTCGTTCTGACACCGGGAACGCTACCGCACCACTGACGATAGCGCTATTCTCTACTCTCATGAATGAGGATAGCAGTATCGCCAAAGTCGCCGACGTCCTGCGGGCGGAGGCCGACCGGCTGGGGCCGGGGGCGAAGCTGCGGTCCAGCCGGGAGCTGGTGCGGGAGCTCGGGGTCAGCCCGGTGACCGTGTCGCGGGCCATCGCGCGGCTGACCGCCGAAGGCCGGGTGATCACCCGGCCGGGCAGCGGCGCGTTCGCGGCGCCGGGGCGGCGGGCGGCCGAGGCGACCGACTCCTCCTGGCAGACGGTGGCGCTGGGCGACCGGGTGGTGGACGACACCGGGGTGGCCGGGCTGCTGGCGGAACCGGGCGACGGGGTGATCCCGCTGACCGGCGGCTACCTGAACGCGGCGCTGCGGCCGGTGCGGGAGCTGTCCGCCGCCGCGACGCGGGCGGTGCGCCGGCCGGAGGCGTGGGCGCTGCCGCCGCTGAACGGGCTGCCGGAGCTGCGGCGGTGGTTCGCCGGGGAGGCGGGGGTCTCCAGGAACGACGTGCTGGTGGTCAGCGGCGGCCAGGCCGCGCTCAGTCACGCGTTCCGGTCGCTGGCGGGGCCGGGGGAACCGATTCTGGTGGAGACGCCGACCTACCCGGGGGCGCTGGCCACGGCGAAGATGGCCGGCTTGCGCGCGGTGGCCGTGCCGGTCGATCGGGACGGGGTGCGGCCGGAACTGCTGGCCGAGGCGTTCGCGGTGACGGGAGCGCGGGTGTTCTACTGCCAGCCCACCCTGCACAACCCGACCGGGGCGACGCTGACCCGGGAGCGGCGGGCGCAGGTGCTGGACGTGGCGCGGGCGGCCGGCGCGTTCATCGTCGAGGACGACTTCTCGCGCTATCTGGCGACCAGTCCGCAGCCGCCGTCGCTGGTGAGCCTGGACGAGCACGGCACGGTCGTGCACGTGCTCTCGCTGAGCAAGATCTCCGCGCCCAGCCTGCGGGTGGCGGGGCTGATCGCGCGCGGACCGGCCGCGCGGCGCCTGCGGGCCAGCCAGGTGGTGGAGTCGTTCTTCGTGGCCAGGCCGCTCCAGGAGACGGCGCTGGAGTTCGTCACCTCACCGGCCTGGCGCCGCCACCTCACGGCGGTGCACCGGGAGATCGGCGAACGGCAGCGGCAGCTGCTCGCGGCGCTGGCCCGCCACCTGCCCGCCGCCGAAGTCCATCTGGTCCCGCCCGGCGGCCTGCACCTGTGGGTACGCCTGCCGGACGAGACGGACGAAGCGGCCCTGGTGGAGCGCGCCCACCGGGCCGGGGTGCTGGTCAGTCCCGGCGGGATCTACTACCCCGCAGAACCGCCCGGCCCCCGGATCCGGCTCACCCACATGGCCCCCGCGGACCACGCCGAGCTCACCGAGGCCGTCATTCGGCTGGCCGCCGCGTTCTGACGGCTCAGGCGATCCGGTTCCGGCGCGCGGGAACGTCCTCGTTCAGCCGCCGGGCCATCCGGGCGCGCCGCTTCTTCTGCTCGATGGCCAGGTAGGCCAGGTAACTGACGTGCACGGCTCCTCCTCGGGAAGCTTCAACACCAGTGAAAGCGTTATGACGGTGTCGATTATTCCGCAACCCCCGACTCTCGTACAGTGGTTTTCGAGGTGATCGTAGGTATGTCCGCTCCGGCTGAGCTGCTCCGCGACTTCGTGAACACCTACGACGTCGAGGGAGGGATGGACGAGCTGGCCTCCCCGGCCGAGCTGACCGGGTGGCTGCGGGAGCGCGGCCTCGTCGGCCAGGAGGACCGGGCCGTGGACCGCGACCTGGCGGTCGCCGTACGCCTGCGGGAAGGGCTGAGAGTCACGCTGCGGCACCATCACGACGGCGACCTCTCCACCACCCCGGCCGGACTGACGGCGGCTCTCGCGGCGCTTCCGCTGCATGTGACCCTGGTCCAGGGCGTGCCCGGCCTGGCGCCGAGCCTGAGCGGCGCGCCGGGCGGTCTGGCCCGGATCGCGGCACTGATCTCGGCCAGTCACGCCGACGGAAGCTGGCCACGCCTTAAGGTGTGCGTCGAGGGCACCTGCCAGTGGGCGTTCCTTGACTCGTCCAAGAACCGTTCCCGCTCCTGGTGCTCAATGCGCGTGTGTGGAAATCGAACGAAAACTAGGACATATCGGGCTCGACGCCAGGCAGAAGGTTCGGCGAGCCCCTCCTGACCAGTACGGTGTTACAGGCACAGAAAGGAGCCGGCCCAATGGGTGTTAGACCTGCCCGTCTCGAAGACGTCGACGCGGTGACGAGCACCCAGATTCGGGCGTGGAAGCAGGGCTACCGGGAGTTCCTGCCGCCTGGCCCGCTGGAGCAGATGACCGGGGCCGCGGCCGAGAAGATGTGGCGGCGCCAGTGGGACGAGGCCATCCTCTCCCCGCCGAGCCCCCGCCACCGGGTGCTGGTCGCGGTGGAACGCGTGGTGATGGACACCGACCACTGGAGCGCTCTCGGCCCTGGCGGGATCCTGGCTCCGCCATCCCACGAGCGGGCCTCCGACCGGGTGGTCGGGCTGGCCTCGCACGGGCCGGCCGAAGATCCCGACCTGCATCCGGCGACCACGGCCGAGTTGCTCACCTTACTCGTCGACCCCAACCACATCAGGCGCGGACACGGCAGCAGACTGCTCAACGCGACCGTCGACCATCTCCGCGAGGACGGTTACGGCGCGGTCGTGACCTGGGTCTTCGCCGACAACCATCCGATGCTCGGGTTCCTGGAGTCGGCCGGCTGGGGTGAGGACATGGCCGAGCGGGTGCTCGACATGGGCCGCCCGATCCGGATGATCCGGCTCGGCACCGACATCAGCTGAGGCTTCCTATCGTGGCATCCCCCGTTCAGTGGCTGGCCGGCGCGCGCCCGCGCACCCTCCCCGCGGCCGTCGTCCCCGTCGTCGTCGGCACCGGCGTGGCGGTCCAGGCCGGTGGGTGGGTCTGGTGGCGGGCGCTGCTGGCGCTGCTCGTGGCGCTGGCCCTCCAGGTCGGCGTCAACTACGCCAACGACTACAGCGACGGCGTGAAGGGCACCGACGCCGACCGGGTCGGCCCGATGCGCCTGGTCGGATCCGGGGCGGCGACCGCCTCGCAGGTCCTCAGGGCGGCGCTGGCCTGCTTCTTCGTGGCCGCCGTGGCCGGGCTCGTGCTGGTGATCGCCACCGGGGCCTGGTGGCTGATCCCCGTCGGCGCGGTCTGCATCCTGGCCGCCTGGTACTACACGGGGGGTTCCCGGCCGTACGGGTACTACGCCCTCGGTGAGCTGTCGGTCTTCCTGTTCTTCGGCGTGATCGCGGTCACCGGCACGACCTACGTCCAGGTGGAGCACCTGCCGTGGCTGGCGCTGGTCGCGTCGGTGCCGGTGGGGTTGCTGGCCTGCGCCCTGCTGGTGGTCAACAACCTGCGCGACATCGCCACCGACACCCCCGCGGGCAAACGCACGCTGGCCGTGGTCCTGGGCGACCGGCGCACCCGCGCGCTCTACATCGCCTACCTGCTGCTCCCCTACGCCGTGGTCGCGGGGATGATCCCTGCCGCGCCCTTCACAGCACTGACCCTGCTGTCCGGCTTCCTCGCCATCGCGCCGATCCGGGCCGTCCGCCGGGGCGCCACCGGCCGCGGGCTGATCGCCACGCTCCAGCAGACAGGGCGCCTCCAGCTGGTGTTCGGCGCCCTGTTCACCCTCGGCCTGGCGCTGCCCTCCTAAAGGTCGAGCAGCGCGTCCAGGCCCACCGTCAAGCCGGGCAGGTCACGGACCCGCCGCACCCCCAGCAGGACCCCGGGCGTGAACGACGAACGGTTCATGGTGTCGTGGCGGATCGTGAGGACCTCGCCCTCGCCGCCCAGGATGACCTCCTGGTGGGCGATCAGCGCCGCCAGCCGGACGGCGTGCACCCGCACCCCGTCGATGTCCGCGCCCCTGGCGCCGGCGATCTCCTGCGTGGTCGCGTCCGGTGAGGGCGCCACGCCGCCCTTGCGGCGCGCCTCCGCCACCAGCTCGGCCGTCCGCCTGGCCGTCCCCGACGGCGCGTCGGCCTTGCCGGGGTGGTGCAGCTCCACGATCTCGACGGACTCGAAGTACTTCGCCGCCTGCTGGGCGAAATGCATCATCAGCACGGCCGCGATGCCGAAATTGGGGGCGATCAGCGCGTTGGTCCCCGGGTGCGCGGCCAGCAGCTCCCTGACCCGGTCCAGCCGTTCTGCGTCGAACCCCGTGGTCCCGACGACCGGGTGGATCCCGCGCGAGACGCACCACTCCAGGTTGCCCATCACCACGTCAGGATGGGTGAAGTCCACCACCACCTCGGCCTCGGCCAGCAGGTCCAACGGATCGTCCTTGTCGACGGCCCCCACCAGCTCCAGGTCCGCCGCCGCGTGCACGGCCTTGCACACTTCTACGCCAACCCGCCCGCGGGCACCCAGAACCCCAACACGAATCATTGGCCAAGGTTATCGGGACCGAGGCCCGCGTCACCGCGGGCCCCGGCCTCAGGCGATCGCGTAACCGAAGTCCTTGTCGCCGTACGGACCGATCACGGCCAGCGTCATGGGACGGCTCAGAATCGTGCTCGCCACCGAGGCGATGTCCTCGGGGGTGACCTCCTCGATCCGGGTCAGCACCTCGTCGACCGACATCAGCTGGTCGTAGACGAGCTCGCTCTTCCCGATCCTGGACATCCGGGACCCGGTGTCCTCCAGGCCCAGCACCAGGCCACCGCGCATCTGGCCCTTGCCCCGCGCGATCTCCTCGTCGGTGAGCCCGTCGGCGACGAGCCGCGCGACCTCGTCCCGGCAGATCTTCAGCACATCGTCGATCTTGGAGGGCAGGCAGCCGACGTAGATGCCGAACTGCCCGGTGTCCGCGTACTGCGAGGTGTAGCTGTAGGCCGAGTAGGCCAGCCCGCGCTTCTCCCTGATCTCCTGGAACAGCCGCGACGACATCCCGCCGCCGAGCGCCGCGTTGAGCACCCCGAGCGCGAACCGCCGCTCGTCGGTACGGCTCACGCCGGTGGTCCCGAGCACCAGGTTGGCCTGCTCGGTCGCCCGGTCAACCACCCGGACGCCGGACCGGTCGGCCACCCCAGGCCCGCCCAGGCGGGGCGCGATGGGCTCACCCGGGCCGCCGAGCGCGCCGGCGCGATCGTAGGCGGCGGCCACCAGTTCGACCACCCGCTCGTGCGACACGTTCCCGGCCACCGAGATGACCGTGTGCGAGGGCAGGTAGTAGCGCTGGTAGTACTCGTGGATCCGGTCCCGGCTGAGCGCGTTGATGGAGTCCTCGTTGCCGAGGATCGGGCGGCCGATGGGCGTGTCGCCGTACAGCTGCTCGGCGAACGCCTCGTGCACCACATCGGAGGGATCGTCGTCGTGCATGGCGATCTCCTCCAGGATCACGCCCCGCTCCGACGCCACGTCCGCCTCACTGATCAGCGACGAGGTGACCACGTCGGCCAGCACGTCGATGGCCAGCGGCAGGTCCTCGTCCAGGACCCTGGCGTAGTAGCAGGTGTACTCCTTGGCGGTGAAGGCGTTGATCTCGCCGCCGATGCCCTCGACGGACGCGGAGATCTCCATCGCGTCCCGGGTCGGAGTGCCCTTGAAGAGCAGGTGCTCCAGGAAGTGGGTGGCCCCCATGTGCTCGGGGGCCTCGTCCCTGGAGCCGATGCCCACCCACGCGCCGACCGCGACGCTGCGCACGGTCGGCATGGTCTCGGTCACCACCCGGAGCCCGCCGGGCAGGACGGTGCGGCGGATGACGCCCGCACCGTCCTTCCCGGGGAACAACGTGCTGGTGGCGGTCAGTACGCTCACGAGTTGCGCTCGTCCCGCCCGCCACGGGTGCGGCTGCGGCGCGGCCGGTCGTCGCGCGGACGGTCGTCACGCGGCCGGTCCTCGCGGGGCTCGGGCTCCGGCTCCGGCTCGCCGGATTCGGCCCTGGCCGCCTTCTCCAGAGCCTCCTTCTCGACCACCTCGACCGGAACCAGGGAGAGCTTGCCGCGCGCGTCGATCTCGGCGATCTCCACCTGGATCTTCTCGCCGACGCCCATCACGTCCTCGACGTTCTCGATCCGCTTGCCGCCGTGCAGCTTGCGGATCTGGGAGACGTGCAGCAGGCCGTCCTTGCCGGGCATCAGCGAGACGAACGCGCCGAAGGCGGCGATCTTGACGACCGTGCCCAGGTAGCGCTCGCCGACCTCCGGCATGTGCGGGTTGGCGATCGCGTTGATCGCGCTGCGCGCCGCTTCTGCGGCCGGGCCGTCGGTGGCGCCGATGTAGATGGTGCCGTCGTCCTCGATGGTGATCTCGGCGCCGGTGTCGTCCTGGATCTGGTTGATCATCTTGCCCTTGGGGCCGATGACTTCGCCGATCTTGTCGACCGGAACCTTGATCGTGATGATCCGCGGCGCGGTCGGGTTCATCTCGGCCGGGGAGTCGATGGCCTCCTGCATGACGTCCAGGATGGCCAGCCGGGCCCCGCGGGCCTGCTTGAGCGCGCCGGCCAGCACCGAGGCCGGGATGCCGTCGAGCTTGGTGTCCAGCTGGAGCGCGGTGATGACGTCCTTGGTGCCGGCGACCTTGAAGTCCATGTCGCCCATGGCGTCTTCGGCGCCCAGGATGTCGGTCAGCGTGATGAACTGGTCGCCCTCGCCGATGAGACCCATCGCGATGCCCGCGACCATCTCCTTCAGCGGCACGCCCGCGTCCAGCAGCGCCATCGTGGACGCGCAGACCGAGCCCATCGAGGTGGAGCCGTTGGAGCCGAGCGCCTCGGACACCTGGCGGATCGCGTACGGGAATTCTTCCCTGGTCGGCAGCACCGGGACGAGCGCCCGCTCGGCGAGCGCGCCGTGCCCGATCTCACGCCGCTTGGGCGAGCCCACCCGGCCGGTCTCCCCGGTCGAGTAGGGCGGGAAGTTGTAGTTGTGCATGTACCGCTTGGTCCGCTCGGGATTGAGCGTGTCGATCATCTGCTCCATCCGGAGCATGTTCAGCGTGGTGATGCCCAGGATCTGGGTCTCGCCGCGCTCGAACAGGGCCGAGCCGTGCACCCGCGGCACCACGTGGACCTCGGCGTTGAGCTGCCGGATGTCCTTCGGGCCACGCCCGTCGATCCGGATGCCCTCGCTGATCACGCGCTCCCGCATCAGCTTCTTGGTGAGGCTGCGGAAGGCGGCGGAGATCTCCTTCTCCCGGCCTTCGAAGTCGGCCAGCAGCTTCTCCGCGGCCAGCGCCTTGACCCGGTCGATCTCGCTGTCGCGGTCCTGCTTGGCGGCGATGGTGAGAGCGGCGGCGAGCTCGCTGCGCACCGCGTTCTCGACCGCCTGGAACGCGTCGTCCTGGTAGTCCAGGAAGATCGGGTACTCGGCGGTCGCCTTGGCCGCGACCTGCGCGATCTTGGCCTGCGCCTCGCACAGCACCTTGATGAACGGCTTGGCCGCCTCCAGGCCCTGGGCGATGGTCTCCTCGGTGGGCGCGACCGCGCCCTCGGCGACCAGCTTCAGCGTGTCCCTGGTGGACTCGGCCTCGACCATCATGATCGCGACGTCGCCGTCCGGGAGCGTCCGGCCGGCCACGACCATGTCGAAGGTCGCGCCCTCCAGCTCGGTGTGAGTCGGGAAGCCCACCCACTGGCCGCTGATCAGCGCCACCCGGACGCCGCCGATGGGGCCGGAGAACGGCAGCCCGGCGAGCTGGGTGGACAGGCTGGCGGCGTTGATCGCGACCACGTCGTACAGGTGGTCGGGGTTGAGCGACATGATCGTCGCCACGACCTGGATCTCGT
Source organism: Acrocarpospora corrugata (assembly GCF_009687845.1). Taxonomy (GTDB): domain Bacteria; phylum Actinomycetota; class Actinomycetes; order Streptosporangiales; family Streptosporangiaceae; genus Acrocarpospora; species Acrocarpospora corrugata. The sequence goes on along the minus strand of NZ_BLAD01000043.1, from coordinate 97,225 downwards.
TGCGCAGGCCCTTCACGAAGGACGGGCGGAGCGGCCGGTCGATCAGGCGGCAGGTGAGGATCGCGTCCTCGGACGGCCGGCCCTCACGGCGGAAGAACGAGCCGGGAATGCGGCCCGCCGCGTACATGCGCTCCTCGACGTCCACCGTCAGCGGGAAGAAGTCGAGGTTCTCTTTGGGATTCTTGGACGCCGTGGTCGCGGAAAGGACCATGGTCTCGTCATCCAGATAGACGACGGCGGAACCCGCCGCCTGGCGCGCGAGCCGCCCGGTCTCGAACCGGATCGTGCGCGTGCCGAAGGAGCCGTTGTCGATAACGGCTTCCGTGCTGTGGACACCCTCCACGGGGGACCTCCTTTTGAGTCGGTCACCCCACGTCCGTGTGTTATCCGCCGGCTCCCCGTTGGTGCAGTGCCGGTCTTCGATCGAAGCGCCCGGTTACCATGACCGGGGGCCACTACCGAGGACCGGCCCTCTCACGCCGCGGGATCGCGCGTGTGTGCTTGTCTTGCGGACGCGGGGCACTGGTTCTCGGGGTCGAGTCGGCCTTCCGGCTCCCTCTCCCTTTCGGCTATTTAGTTTTCCTGCTGGCGGGCTTATGCGAAAGGAGCGGCGATGCGATCGCCGCTCCTTTCGAGGCTATCGGCGCAGGCCCAGCCGCTCGATCAGCGTACGGTACCGCGTGATGTCCTTGGCCTGCAGGTACTTGAGCAGGCGGCGGCGGCGGCCGACCAGCAGGAGCAGGCCGCGGCGGCTGTGGTGGTCGTGCTTGTGCGTCTTGAGGTGCTCGGTCAGGTCGCTGATGCGCCGGCTCAGCAGCGCGATCTGGACCTCGGGGGAACCGGTGTCCCCTTCAACCGTGCCGTATTCGGTGATGATGGCCTTCGTGGTGGCGGTGTCGAGCGACACTCAAACTCCTTCTTCGGGAGGCACGCGAAACATATTTCCAAGCCCGCGAACGACCGTGCGTGCCTACAGTCGCCGTGACGAGGCCGACGAATACTCAGCCGACGCTCAAGGTTACCACCGCAGCTCAGCACCCCGACCGGGATCAGGGGGTCCTGGCGCAGGTGCGGAGGATGGTCCAGCGGACTTCGGCGTCGTGCCCGCCGGAGTGGATCCGCCAGCCCAGCCGGGTGGCCTCGCCCGCCGCCACCCCGTCGTCCGGGTCCAGGGCCGCGATCAGCACCTTCACCGCGAGCGCCCGATCCCCGTCCAGCCCCGGCGTCAGGGTGCGCAGCCCCGCCCGCAGCGCCGCCGCGTCCAGCCGGCCGGCACCGTTGACGGTCCTGGGCCTGGCCACCCCCATCGAGCCGAGGCTGCGCAGCGCGGCCGTCACCTCGGGGCCGCTGAGGCCGGTGTCGGTGACGGCCTGCCGGGCCGCCAGGACGGCGATGGCCCGGCGCCGCCCGGCCGGATCGGCCAGGATGGCGGCGAACTCGGGCTCCCTGGCGACCGGATGCTCGCGCAGCGCCAGCGGCACCGGGTCCACCGGCTTGCGGCGCAGGATCGTATAGCGATCCAGCGCGCCGCCCAGGCGGTCCACGTCGAGACGGACCCCGGTGACCCGCTCCCCGAGCGCCAGCGCCGCCTCCTGCCAGGAGTCCTCAGGCGAGCCCTCGGCGCAGGGCAGGCCCTTCATCAGCTCGTCCAGCTCGTGCGGAGCGGCCCCCCAGCGGCCGGTCAGGTGCTGGACCTGGGCGATCCTGGCCCCCCTGCGGTACAGCGCGAACTCGGGACGCCCGCCGAACCGCACCGCGAACGCCGTCCCCCGCGCGGACAGGCCGCGCATCACCTCGGGACGGAAGCCCTGCGCGCCGCGCGGTTCCACGCCGAGCGCCCATCCGTCCGGCAGGTCGTCCAGGACGATGATGCCGGGCGCGTGCTCCCCGGCGCCGTCCGCCTCCTCGGCCGCCTCCAGGAGCGTCTGCGGGGAAGGCCCGACCAGATCGATGCCGAAATGTCGGGCCGCTTCGGGTCTCGTGGCATTTTCGATCCAGCAGACGCAGGCGTTCTCGCGCAGGATCCAGTGTTTGTCGAGCAGGTGCCGGTAATACTCAAGAAGATCGTCAGCCATGTGCTGCCGCCAGTGAATGCCGGGGTCCCGCCCGCGGGAATGCGAGCGGGACCGAAGTCGGATGTCGTACCGTGCACGCCGGTCCCGGGGGTGGGTTTCCGGCACTCTGGGAAGTCAGGCAACACCAGAGAGATAGTCCACGGCGACATTACGCCCGTTCGGCTACATCGCGGAGCTTTCCGCGTCAGTAAACTGACGTGCCTGGTCCACATCGGCATGCATTTGGTGGATTAGCTCCTCAATTGAGGAGAATTTTAGGGTGTCGCGGAGCCGGAGGCCGAAATCCACGGCCACGTGCGCGCCGTACAGGTCGAGATCGTCGCGATCCAGCGCGTACGCCTCGACGGTGCGCTCCGCCCCCGAGAAGGTGGGATTGGTGCCGATCGAGATCGCGGCCGGCCACCGCTGCCCCTCGTACGGCGACGGCGACTGCGTCACCAGCAGCCACCCCGCGTAAACCCCGTCGGCCGGCACCGCCGTGTACTGCGGCGACTCCACGTTCGCGGTGGGGAACCCGAGCGCCCGCCCGCGCTGGTGCCCGCGGACCACCACGCCCTCCAGCCGGTGCGGACGCCCCAGCGCCTCGGCCGCCGCGGCCACGTCGCCGGCCGCCAGCCGCTCCCTGACCAGGGTGGACGAGATCGCCACGCTGTCGCTGACCAGCGGCACGCCCTCGGCCACGAAGTCGTACTTCTCGCCCAGGGTGCGGAGCGTCTCCAGATCGCCGGCGGCCTTGTGGCCGAACCGGAAGTTCTCCCCCACCACGACCCCGGCCGCGTGCAGCCGGTCCACCAGGGCGTTCTGCACGAACTCGTCCGGGCTCATCCGGGAGAAGGCCAGCGTGAACGGCAGCACGCAGACCGCGTCCACGCCGAGTTCGCCGAGGAGTTCGGTGCGGCGGCGCTGCTGGGTGAGCTGCGGCGGGTGGCTGCCGGGGCGGATCACCTCGTCCGGATGCGGGTCGAAGGTCACCGCCACCGCGGCCACGCCGAGGGTGCGCGCCAGCGCGACCGCCTGGGCCACCATCTGCTGATGGCCCCGGTGCACGCCGTCGAAGACGCCAATGGTGACGACCGATCTGCCCCAGTCCTCGGGCACGTCGTCCAGTCCGTGCCAGCCCCGCACGTCGACCCCAATCATCGATGAGAAGACAAGCGTGCCACACGCCTCACCCTACGAAGACGGCGAGGGGCTTGGCCGCCCCCTGCCGCTCCTCGACCAGCGAGAGCAGCGTGCCGTCGGGCCCGAAGACGCCGATCGGCCCGGCCCCGAGGCCGATCGCGGGCAGCCGCCCGCCGTGCGCGACGAGTCTGGCCTCCTGCTCGGTCACGTCCCGGCGCGGGAAGGCCGCCGCGACGGCGGCCTCGATGGGCATGATCACGCATTCTTTCTGAAGCTCGTCGAGCGTCTTGCCGTCGGTGTACGGGCCGACTCTCGTGCGCCGCAGATACGTCAGATGGCCGCCGACCCCGAGCGCGGCGCCCAGGTCGCGGGCGAGCGCCCGGATGTAGGTGCCGGAGGAGCAGGTGATGGTGGCGTCCACGTCGACGACCTGGCCGTCGTTCCTGATCGCGGTCACGTCGAAGGCGTACACGGTCAGCGGCCGAGCCTGGAGCTCCACCTCTTCGCCGGCGCGGGCCAGCTTGTACGCCCGCTCGCCGTTCACCTTGATGGCGCTGACCTGCGGCGGCACCTGCATGATCGGGCCGGTCAGCGCGGCCACGCCCTTGACCACGGCGGCGTCCTCGACGTGCCCGGCCGGCGCGGTCGAGGTGACCTCGCCCTCCGCGTCGTCGGTGTTGGTGCCGACCCCGAGCCGGATCGTCGCCTCATACACCTTCTCGGTCAGCGCCAGGTGCCCGAGCAGCCGGGTCGCCTTCTCCACGCCGACCACCAGCACGCCGGTGGCCATCGGGTCCAGCGTCCCGGCGTGGCCGACCTTGCGGGTGCCCGCGATGCCGCGCATCTTGGCGACCACGTCGTGCGAGGTCCAGTCGGCGGGCTTGTCCACGATGACCAGCCCGCTCGGCGGCGGGGTTCTTTTGCTGTTCAAGAGAGCATCTCCCGTAGCCGGGCCATGGTCTGGTCCGGGGGTTGCGTGGTGGAGAAGCCGGCCGCGCTGGGGTGGCCGCCGCCGCCGAGTGCCGTACAGGCCCGGCCGACGTCGACCGCGCCCTTCGAGCGGGTCGAAACGTTCCAAGCGCCGGTGTCGTCCTCCTTGAGGACCACGGCCACGTCGACGCCGTCGACCTTGCGGATCACGTCGATCACGCCCTCCACCTCGTCGTACGGCAGGGCGTTGAGCGCGCGGTCCTGCCGGGTCACGGTGGTCCACACCAGACCGGCGCCGCCGGCCGCACCCGGCTCCTGGACGGCCCTGCTCAGCGCCGCGCCGAGGACCCGCAGGTAGCCGAAGGGCGAGCGGTCCCACAGTTCGCGGGCGATCTCGTCGGGGTTCAGCCCGGCGGCCAGCAGCCGGCCGGCCATGGCGTGCACGGCGGGGGTGGTGGAGGCGTACCTGAACGAGCCCGTGTCGGTCACCAGCGCCGCGTACAGACAGGTGGCGATGGCCTTGTCCACGGTCAGCCCGAGCCGGTCGATCAGCTCCTCGACCAGCACGGCGGTGGCCGCGGCCACCGGATCCACCAGGTGCAGCGTGCCGAAACCGGTGTTGGAGGCGTGGTGGTCCACCACCACGAGCTCCCCTGCCGCGCGGGAGGCCGGGATGAGCAGGCCGAGCCGGTCCCGGGTGGACGCGTCGAACGTGATCATCAGCTCCGGCGCCGCCGGGAACTCGCCCGGCGGCACCAGCAGGTCCTGGCCCGGCAGGAAGCGCAGCAGCCTGGGCACCGCGAAGGCGTGGTCCCCGAACGAGGCCACCACCCGCTTGCCGCGCTGCCGCAGCGCCTGCCCGAAGGCCAGCATCGAACCCAGCGCGTCGCCGTCGGGGGTGACGTGACAGGCCAGCGCGATGGAGTCGTGCCCGCGGACCAGCGCGACGGTCCGCTCCCAGTCCCGCTCCCGCGTCAGCCCGGGTCGCGCCTCACTCAGATCCGACGTCACGTGGCGGCGCGTCCCGCGTGCCCCGGCACGTCCTCTTCGACGTCGAGCTCGTCATCGAACTCGGCGTCCTCCTCCCGCTTGTACGGATCGGCTTCGCCCGCGTACTCGGCCCCTTCGGCCCGCTTGGCGATCTCCTCGTCCCGCGCCTTGGCCTCGGCGAGCAGCTCGTCGAGGTGCCGGGCGCTGTCCGGCAGCGGGTCGTGGGTGAAGCCCAGCGTCGGCGTGTGCCGCAGCCCGGTCTGCCGGCCCACCTCGGAGCGGATGATGCCCTTGGCGCTCTCCAGCGCGGCGGCGGTGTCCTTGCGCTCGGCGTCGGACCCGAACACCGTGTAGAACACGGTGGCGTCGCTCAGATCGTTGGTGACCCGGGTGTCGGTGATGGTCACGAAACCGAGCCGAGGATCCTTGATCCGGCGCTCCAGCATCTCGGCGACGATCTGCTGAATCCGGTCCGCGAGCTTCCTGGCTCGCGCGGCGTCCATGATCGCGCTCCCCTTTCCTTCAATGTACGGCTGACGCTGGGATGCCGTCGCCTATTCCTCATCGTTGAAAAGCCGATGCCGAGCCGAGAGCAGCTCGATCTCCGGATGGAAGGCGACCACCCGCTCGCAGGCCTCCAGCACCTCACCGCAGTTGACGGCGGAACCGGAGACCACGGCGATGCCGATCTCGGCCCGCCGATGCAGGTCCTGGTGGCCGGTCTCGGCCACGGCGACCGCAGGGAAGCGGCGTTTCACCTCGGCCACGAGGGGGCGGATCACCGAGCGCTTCTCCTTCAGCGAGTGCACCTCGCCGAGCAGGATGTCCAACGTCAGAGCACCGACATACATGTATTTGTGCGCGTCAATCAACCCTGACGCGGGGGGTCGTGAAGACGGGCCGGTTCCCGGGCCCTGAGGGCCCGGGAACCGGTTTGGCAGAACCTCAGGAGCGAGGCTTCTCCTGCATCTCGAACGTCTCGATGACGTCGTCGATCTTGATGTCGTTGTAGCCGACACCGATACCGCACTCGTAGCCCTCGCGGACCTCGGTCGCGTCGTCCTTGAAACGGCGCAGCGAGGAGACCGTGAGGTTGTCCGCGACGACCACGCCGTCGCGGATGATCCTGGCCTTGCTGTTGCGGATGATCGTGCCGGAACGGACCAGGGAGCCCGCCACGTTGCCGATCTTCGGAACCTTGAAGACCTCGCGGACCTCGGCGGTGCCGGTCCTGACCTCCTCGAACTCCGGCTTGAGCATGCCCTTGAGGGCCGCCTCGATCTCCTCGATCGCCTGGTAGATGACCGAGTAGTAACGGATGTCGACGCCCTCGCGCTCGGCCAGATCGCGGGCCCTGACCTCGGGCCGCACGTTGAAGCCGATGATCACGGCGTTGTCGTCCGCGATCGCCAGGTTGACGTCGTACTCCGTGATCGCGCCGACCGCGCGGTGCAGCACCCGGAGGTTGACCTCCTCGCCCACATCGATCTTGAGCAGCGCGTCTTCCAGTGCTTCCACCGAACCGGACACGTCACCCTTGATGATGAGCTTGAGCTCGTCGATCTTGCCCTTCTCGTAGTCGCTGAACAGCTCTTCCAGCGTACGGCGGCGACCGGCCTTGGCCATCTCCGCGATCCGCTGCCGAGCCGCCCGCTCCTGGGCGATCTGGCGGGCCATCCGGTCGTCGGTGACGACCAGGAAGTTGTCACCCGCCCGGGGCACGGCCGTGAGACCGAGCACCCGCACCGGACGCGACGGGTCGGCCTCTTCGACCGTGTCGCCGTTGTCGTCCAGCATCGCCCGGACTCGGCCGTAGGCCTCGCCACAGACGATCGAGTCGCCGACCCGGAGCGTGCCGCGCTGAACCAGCACGGTCGCCACGGGGCCGCGGCCCTTGTCCAGGTGGGCTTCGATGGCCAGGCCCTGCGCGTCCATGTCGGGGTTCGCGCGCAGGTCGAGCTCGGCGTCGGCGGTCAGCAGGATCGCCTCAAGGAGGCTGTCGATGCCGAGACCCTGCTTGGCCGAGATGTCGACGAACATCGTGGAGCCACCGAACTCCTCGGCGACCAGGCCGTACTCGGTGAGCTGGGCCCGCACCTTGGTGGGGTCCGCGCCCTCCTTGTCGACCTTGTTGACCGCGACCACGATCGGCACGTTGGCCGCCTGGGCGTGGTTGAGCGCCTCGATGGTCTGCGGCTTCACACCGTCGTCGGCCGCGACCACCAGAACGGCGATGTCGGTGGCCTGAGCGCCACGGGCACGCATGGCGGTGAACGCCTCGTGACCCGGGGTGTCGATGAAGGTGATCTTCCGCTCTTCGCCCTCGTGCGTGGTGGCGACCTGGTAGGCGCCGATGTGCTGGGTGATGCCACCGGCCTCGCGGGCCACCACGTTGGTGTTGCGGATGGCGTCCAGCGTCTTGGTCTTACCGTGGTCGACGTGACCCATGACGGTCACCACCGGCGGCCTCGGCACCAAGTCGGCGTCGTCGCCCTCGTCCTCACCGAACTCGATCTTGAAGGACTCCAGCAGCTCGCGGTCCTCCTCCTCGGGGCTGACGACCTGGACCACGTAGTCCAGCTCAGCGCCGAGCAGCTGCAGCGTCTCCTCGTTGACCGACTGGGTCGCGGTCACCATCTCGCCGAGGTGCAGCATGATCTGCACCAGCGCGGCCGGGTTGGCGCCGATCCGGTCGGCGAAGTCCGACAGCGAGGCGCCACGCGGGAGGCGGATCGTCTGACCGCCGCCACGGGGAGCCTGCACGCCGCCGATCGCCGGAGCCGACATGTTGTCGAACTCCTGGCGCCGCTGGCGCTTGGACTTGCGGCCACGGGTCGGACGTCCACCCGGACGGCCGAACGCGCCCGCCGTGCCGCCACCGCGGCCACGGCCGCCGCCACCGGGACGACCGGCGAAACCGCCGCCACCGCCACCGGGGCCGCCACCGGCGCCACCGGGACGACCAGCGCCGCCACCGCCGCCGCCGCCGGGACGACCGGCGAAACCGCCGCCGCCACCGGGACGACCGCCGCCGCCACCGGCGCCACCGGGACGGCCACCGC
>NZ_BLAD01000043.1:0-88682 GCF_009687845.1 Acrocarpospora corrugata | reverse complement strand
CCGCCGGGACGGCCGCCGCCGCCACCGCCACCGGGACGACCAGCGCCGCCGCCACCGCCGCCGCCGCCGCCGGGACCGGAAGGCCGGCCCTGCGGCATCATCGACGGGTTGGGACGCGGACCACCGGGACGCGGACCACCCGCGCCTGCGGGCGGACGGGGACCACCGGCACCAGGACCGGGACGCGGGCCACCCGCGCCGGCCGGGCCGGGACGGGTACCGCCACCGGCGCCCGCGGGACCCGGACGGGGACCGCCGGGACGCGGACCGCGGTCGCCGTCGCGACGCGGCTCGCGGGGACCACGGTCCTCACGGGGACCACGATCCTCACGCGGCCCGCGATCGGGACGGTCACCACGGTGCTCACCGGCGCGCTCGGGACGGTCGCCACGATCGGGACGGTCACCGGGGCCGCCCGGACGCGCCGGACGCTGACCCATGCCACTGGCGTTGGACGAGAACGGGTTGTTGCCCGGACGCGGGCCACGCGGGCCCGGCTTCGGGCCACCGGGACCGGACGGACGACCGCCGCCGGGACCGCCACCGGAGGGAACACCCGGAACGGCGGGACGCTGCGCCGGAGCCGGCCGGGGGCCGGGCTTCGGTCCGCCACCCGGGCCGCCGCCACCGGGACCACCGGCGCGATCGGGACGGGAACCGCCGGACGAGGACGCCGCCGCGGGGCGGGGCGTCTCGGGACGGACTTCTGGGCGGGGCTGTTCCGGTGCCGGACGCGGAGCTTCGGCCTGAGGCGCGACCTGAGGCGCGGGCTGCGGCGTCGGGTGAGGCATCGGAACGGGCCGCGGCGCGGGCCGCGGACCTGGCTTCGGCCCGGGGCGGATGCCGCCCTCCTGAGCCGGAGCGGATGGAATCGAGGAAACCGGCGCCGTCGAGGCGCCGTTTCCGGCCGGGCTCGCCAGCTGGCTCGCCTGGCTGTCAGCCGGCCGGGGCTGGGGCCTCGGCTGCGGCCGGGGGGTCGGCTTGCCGCCGCCCCTGGAGTCGCCCTTACCGAACGCCTCCGTCAGTTTACGGACGACCGGCGCTTCTATCGTTGAAGAAGCCGATCGCACGAACTCGCCCATTTCGGTGAGCTTGGCCATGACGACCTTGCTCTCAACGCCGAACTCCTTGGCGAGTTCGTATACCCGGACCTTCGCCACTGCACTCCCTAACTCGGCCCGGGAGGCTGTGCCGCCGGACCGTCGCTACCTGGACGTACTCATTGCCGCGTGCTCATCAGGCGCTCATAGCAATCTGACTCCGCCCATCAACTCGGCGTCCTACATGACAGTTGGTAACCATTCACCCGGCCGCTTTCCCGCGTCAAGACCGTTCCGCCAGGTGATCCCGCAGACGTGTGACATCGAGCGTTCCCTCTGCGCGAAAAGCGCGAGCGAACGCCCGGCGACGTTCTGCGAGCTCCAGACAGCTCACGGCCGGATGCAGTGACGCACCCCGGCCCGGAAGCCGTCCTTGCTGGTCAGGGGTAATAACACCCTCGACCACTACCAGTCGGAGTAGCTCAGACTTGGCCGTGCGAACCCGACAGCCCACACATGTTCTCAGTGGGGCGGCCTGGCCACCATATTCCAGCTTACCTTGCCGACGCATCTGCGGGATCGGCCGGTGCCTCTTGAGTGTCCGGCCGGATATCGATACGCCACCCGGTCAGCCGCGCGGCGAGCCGGGCGTTCTGACCTTCCTTGCCGATCGCCAGCGAGAGCTGGTAGTCGGGCACGGTCACCCGCGCCACCCGGCCGTCGGCGTCCACGACCTCGACACGGGAAACGCGTGCGGGTGACAGCGCATTCCCCACGAACTCGGCCGGGTCCTCGGACCAGTCGATGATGTCGATCTTCTCGCCGTGCAGTTCGGTCATCACGTTGCGCACCCGCGAGCCCATCGGGCCGATGCAGGCGCCCTTCGCGTTGACCCCGCTCTTCCGGGAGCGCACCGCGATCTTCGTGCGGTGCCCGGCCTCCCTGGCGATGGCGGCGATCTCCACCGAACCGTCGGCGATCTCCGGGACCTCCAGCGCGAACAGCTTCTTCACCAGGTTCGGGTGAGTACGGCTGAGCGTGACGGACGGCCCCTTGTTGCCCTTCTTCACCTGCACCACGAAGCAGCGGAGGCGCTCGCCGTGCACGTAGTCCTCGCCGGGCACCTGCTCGTTGTGCGGCAGGATGGCCTCGATCTTGCCCAGGTCCACCAGGACGACCCTGGGGTCCTTGCCCTGCTGGATGATCCCGGCCACCAGCTCGCCCTCGCGGCTGGCGAACTCGCCGAAGTTGATCTCGTCCTCGGCGTCCCGCAGCTGCTGCAGGATGACCTGCTTGGCGGTGGTCGCGGCGATGCGGCTGAAGTTGCCCGGGGTGTCGTCGTACTCCCGGACGACCGTGCCCTCCTCGTCCAGCTCGGCGGCCAGGATCGAGACGTGGCCCGAGGCCCGGTCGAGCTCGGCGCGGGCCTTCTGCGCGGCGCCCTCGGTCCGGAAGTAGGCGATCAGCAGCGCGTCCTCGATCGCCTTCACGACGAGGTCGAACGAGATGTCCTTCTCCCGCTCCAGGCTGCGCAGGACGCTCATGTCAATGTCCACAAGGCTCCCCCTTAGCCCTCATCGCGGTGTGCGATGTCATCGGCGGCTCCGAGGTCGTCCTCGTCGTCGATGTCGTCCAGCTCTTCTTCTAGTTCTACGTCTTCTATGTCGGTTTCGTCTTCGTCGTCCAGCCGACGGAACTCCACCTGGACCTTGCCCTTGACCAGGTCCGCGTATTCGAACCGCCCCGCGCCCTCGATCTCGACGGCGGTCTCGTCCGCCACCAGGATCCGGCCCTCGGCCGCGGCGCCGTCCCGCAGTTCGGCCTTGACCAGCCGCCCCTTGGCCCGGCGCCAGTGGCGGGGCTGGGTGAGCGGGCGGTCCACCCCGGGCGAGCTGACCTCCAGCACATACGGGTTGCCGCCCAGCAGATCGGTCGCGTCCAGCTGCTCGGAGACGGACCGGCTCACCTCGGAGACGTCGTCGAGACTGATGCCCCCGTCCCGGTCCACCACCACGCGGACCAGCCGGCGTTTGCCCGCCGGGGTGATCGTCACGTCCTCCAGATCGAGCCCCTCGGCGGTGACCACCGGGCTGAGAAGCTCCACAAGGCGGTCGCGTCGAGCGTCAATGCCCATGCCGACCTCCCATTCACGGGCGTACCTCGCCCAACGTGCCCACAGCCTATCGACACAAGGGCACGGAAAGAGCAGCACTGCCCGCCGAGCCGTACGATGAGACTTCGTGAAGGCTAGGAGCGGCGGCGACCGGGCAGCGGAGTTCTTTCCGTTGAATTCCCCGGTGATTTCCCGGCGGGCCCTGCTCGGAGCTTCGGCCGGGCTGGTGCTCGTCGGCTGCGCGGGCGCGCCCGCGACCGAGACCGCCGTCCCGGAACCCCCGGATCCGCAGCTGGTGCTGCTCACCGGGGTGATCGCGGCGAAGGAGCAGATGGTCTCGCTCTACCAGCAGGCGACCCTGTCGGACGCCGCGCTGGCCGGCGCGCTGCAGCCGTTCCAGCAGCGCCACCTGGCCCACCTGGCGGCGCTCCGCCGCCATCTGCCCGAGGACGCGCCGTCGGCTCCGCCGGGGTCGCCCGCGCCGGTGGCCAGCACCGCGCCCGACGTCTCGGTGGCGTTCCTGCGGGAGGCCGAGCGCAAGGCCGCGGCCGGCCGTCCCCGGCAGCTCGCCGACGCCTCGCCGGTGGTGTCCCAGCTGCTGTGCAGCATCGGCGCCTGTGAGGCGCTGCACGTCACGGCCCTCGGGCGGCTGCGATGAACCCGTCCCAGAACCAACCCCAGAACCAACCCCAGAACCAGTCCCTGGCCAAGGCGCTGGCCGCCGAACACGCCGCCGTGTACGCCTACGGAGTGGTGGGCGCCAGGACCTCCGGCGGGCTGCGCCAGCGCGCCAACGCCGCGTTCGACGCCCACCGGGCCCGCCGCGACCAGCTCCGCGGCCTGATCGCGCAGCGCGGCCAGAAGCCCGAGGAGCCCGGCCCGACCTATCAGCTGCCCTTCGAGGTGAGCACGCCCGTGCAGGCGGTCCGGCTGGCCGTACAGGTCGAGGAGGGGGTGCTGGCCGCCTATCTGGAGCTGTCCGCCGACCCCGACCCCGGGCTGCGGCGGCTGGCCGCCCAGCTGGCGCAGGAGTGCGCGGTCCGCGGGTACGGCTGGAGTCCGGCCGTCACCGCGTTCCCCGGCATGCCCGAGACGCGCGCGGGTTCGACGCCGGGCCTGACCGAGCCGACCCCGGTGCCCCCGGTGACGACCGGCCAGTAGAAGTTTGGATCCCGCGTCGCGGGCAGTTCAGCTCGTCATGAGTTTTGGCTTCCGCAAGACCATAAAGATCGGTCCGTTCCACCTCAACTTCTCCCGCGGCGGCGTCGGCCACAGCGTCGGCAAGGGCGGCGTGCGGTACACCAAACGCGCCGACGGCGGCCGGCAGGTCAGTGTCGACCTGCCGGGCGGCTTCTCCTGGCGCAGAGCGCTGCGCCGCCGCTAGCGGGTGGCGGCGAGCACCCGGGCGACGGCCTCGTCGAGCGGGATCTCGTCCTTGCTCCCCGCGGCCCGGTCGCGCAGTTCGACCACGCCCTGGGAGACGCCGCGGCCGACGATCAGCACGGTCGGCAGGCCGAGCAGTTCCGAGTCCTTGAACTTGACGCCGGGCGACACTCCGGCGCGGTCGTCGAGGAGCACCCGGACGCCCTGGGCCTCCAGCTCCTCGGCGAGCCGGGTGGCCACCTCGATCTGGTTCTCCTTGCCGGTGCCGACGATGTGCACGTCGGCGGGGGCCACCTCGCGCGGCCAGGCCAGGCCGAGCGCGTCGTGGCGCTGCTCGGCCAGCACGGCCACCGCGCGGGAGACGCCGATGCCGTAGGAGCCCATGGTGATCCGGATCGGCTTGCCGTCGGGGCCGAGGGCGTCCAGGCCCGCGGCGTCCGCGTACTTGCGGCCGAGCTGAAAGATGTGGCCGATCTCGATGCCGCGGTCGATGGACAGGCCGGAGCCGCAGACCGGGCAGGAGTCCCCGGCCCTGATCTCGGCGGCCTCGATGGTGCCGTCGGCGACGAAGTCGCGCCCGGCGACCACGTGCACCGCGTGCCTGCCGGGCTCGTTGGCGCCGGTCACCCACTCGGTGCCGGCCACGACGCGGGGGTCGACCAGGTAGCGGATGCCGAGTTCCTTGAGCACCTGCGGCCCGATGTAGCCGCGGACCAGGCCGGGGTGCCTGGCGAAGTCCTCGGCCTCGAAGATGGCGGGCTCGCCGGGCGCGACCGCGGCCTCCAGGCGCTTGAAGTCGATCTCGCGGTCGCCGGGCACCCCGATGATCAGGGTCTCCGGCTCCTTGGCGCCGGGCGTGATCACCTTGACGACCACGTTCTTGAGTGTGTCGGCGGCGGTGATGCCCAGGTCGTGGGCCTGGTTGAGGTGGTTGACCAGGGTCTCGATGGTGGGCGTGTTCGGGGTGTCCAGCACCTGCTGGGCGGGCCGGTCGCCGGGGCGGGCGGCCGGCGCGGGCGTGGTGACCGCCTCGGCGTTGGCCGCGTAGCCGCAGTTGTGGCAGGCCACGAAGGTGTCCTCGCCGGTGGGGCTGGGGGCGAGGAACTCCTCGGAGGCGGAGCCGCCCATCGCGCCTGAGGTGGCGAAGCAGATCTTGACGTCGATGCCGAGGCGCTCGAAGGTCCGGATGTAGGCCTCGCGGTGCTGCTCGTAGGAGCGCTTGAGGCCGTCGTCGTCGAGGTCGAAGGAGTAGGAGTCCTTCATCACGAACTCGCGGCCGCGCAGGATGCCCGCCCGGGGGCGGGCCTCATCCCGGTACTTGGTCTGAATTTGGTAGAGCGTGACCGGATAGTCCTTGTAGGAGGAGTACTCCCCCTTGACCATGTCGGTGAACATCTCCTCGTGGGTGGGGCCGAGCAGGTAGTCGGCGCCCTTGCGGTCCTTGAGCCGGAACAGGGTGTCCCCGTATTCGGTCCAGCGGCCGGTCGTCTGGTAGTACTCGCGGGGCAGCAGCGCGGGGAAGAGCACCTCCTGGGCGCCCATCCGGTTCATCTCCTCGCGCACGATCGTGGCGACGTTCTCCAGGACGATCTTGCCGAGCGGCAGCCACGAGTAGATCCCGGGCGCGACCCTGCGGACGTAACCGGCGCGCACGAGCAGCTTGTGGCTCGGCACTTCCGCGTCCGCCGGGTCCTCACGCAGGGTGCGCAGGAACAGGGTCGACATACGCAGTAGCACGGCTACTCCTCGGCTGGGCTGGTGGCTTCGATGACGTACAGGCTATCGACTTCCGCGCGGGTTAGAGCGCGAGCACGAGCGCGCCGTACGAGCCGGAGTAGCTGACCGCCACCAGCAGTGCCCACAGCCGGTGCAGCGTGCGCCGCCGGAACACCAGCACGATCACGGCCGCCAGCAGCGCCGACGTGGTCACCGCCACCTGCCAGCCGGGGTACGGCTGGCCATATCCGAACTGCACCAGTTCCTCGACGCCTTCGCCCAGGATCAGCCCGGCGGTGATCCCCGAGGCGAGGATCCCCCACCGGTCCTCGCGGGTGGACAGGTAGGCCAGCGGGCCCAGCGCCACCAGGGCGAACAGCAGGATGTTGAGCCCGGTCGCGCCGCCGGCCAGCCCCTCGAAGGGGGCGATGCCGTGCACGGCCACGCTCACGATGAGCTGGCCGACCATGCCGCCGAACGCGGCCAGCGCGCCGTTCACCAGCGACCAGCCGAAGCTGGCGGCGTTCCAGCCGACGACCGTGGCCAGCACCATGAAGATGTACGGGTCGTAGATCGACAGCAGCCAGTCGGGCACCTGGTCGGCGAAGCCGCCGCCGGCCGCGCCCAGGATGGCGCCCATGATCAGCGACGCCAGCATGTACCACTGGATCCGCCGCTCGCGCCGATCGAGCGCGACATACTCCTGGTCGGGACCGGTCTCGCCGGTCCCGACCTCGCGATTGGCCTTGCCGAAAGCCCAGGTCACTCGATCCCCCGATCAGTGCACACATGGCAGATTAATTATATTTCGGTCACCAAATAGCTACCAATAGCGACGCACTCGTTTTTGGTAATGGAATACGAGCAATCGCTTGGTTATGGTGTTCGGGTGGATGCGCTGCGCGCGGTCGTCCGGCGGTTCCTCAGCGCCGAACCCGATGCCCCCTGGTCCCGCTTCGCCGGCGAACTCGGTGTCGCCGGGCTGTGCATCCCCGAGGAGTACGGCGGCGCCGGAGCAGGCTTCATCGAAGTCGCGGTGGTCTCGGAGGAATTGGGCCGGGTGTTGTCCCCACTGCCCTACCTCGCCACCGTCGTCCTGGCCACCAGTGCCATCCTCCAGTCCGGGAACGCGGACGCGCACGCGCGCCTGCTCCCGGACATCGCCGCCGGAAAGACCACGGCAACCGTCGTCTTCCCCGAAGACGCCGACCTCCACCTGGACCGCGACCGGCTGACCGGCACAGCTCCCTACGTGGCCGACGGCGACCTCGTCCTCGCTTATGTCAACAATGTCCTGGTCGAAGCCATTCCAACACAGCGCAAACTGCATTCAACTTTGGACCACAGCCGCCCGCTGGCCACGCTGCGCTTCGACGCGGCTCCCGCGCGCCCGCTGGGCCTTCCCGGCCCCCCGGTACGGGAGATCGCCATCGCCGGGCTGGCCGCGGAACAGGTCGGCGGCGCGGCCCGCTGCCTCGAATCCACCCTCGCCCACGTGAAGTCCCGCCACCAGTTCGAGCGCCCGATCGGCTCATTCCAGGCGCTCAAACACCGTCTGGCCGACCTTTACCTCCAGGTGGAGTCCGCCCGCTCCGCCGCCCAGGCCGCGGCCGCCGCCCCCGGCGACCCGGTCCGCGCGGCCGTCGCCGGTTCCTACTGCACCGAGACCTACCTGGCCGCCGCGGCCGAGCAGATCCAGCTGCACGGCGGCCCCGCCATCACCTGGGACCACCCGGCCCACCGCTACTTCAAGCGCGCCACCTCGGACGCCCAGCTCTTCGGCACCCCGCAGGCCCATCGGGCCCGGCTGGCCGCGCTGGTCCTCTAACCGCCGAGGAGTTCTTCCCACGGGCGGCGGGCGGCGGTGTGCTGGAGGGGGTCCAGGGCCTGGGAGAGCCGCCAGAGCCCGGGGCGGTTGCGCATCCGGTCCAGGCCGAGCGGGTCGACGGCGTGCAGCACGAACGGGATGCCCAGAACCTGCAATGTGCCGCCGCCGGAGTGGTGCGCCAGGTCGTCCAGACCGGCGTCGGCGAGGCGGTCGTGGAGCAGGGCGGCGAGTTCGTGCGCGTACGGGCCGTCGCGCCACTCGATGTTCCAGGCGTGGTCGGCGCCGAGCCACCAGCTGAGGTCGCGGCAGGACTCGATGGCTTCGGCCTCGGCGGCCAGCGCGGCCATCACCCGGCCGAAGGCCTCGTAGCGCAAGGCGTCGCCGCCGGCTTCCGGCGGACCGCCGCGTGGGTGTCGGGAGGGTTGCCGTCGCCTCTTCGCCCCTGAGCTCACGGGAGACAACTGTGATCGCGCGCGGTACCCCACGCAACCCCCAATTCCCTCCGTTTCCCCCCAGCTTTCCCCCGGCGGCCGAACGCTCGCTTGTTGCGCTCCACCGGGAGCTGATAACCTCAGCCAAGCGAGCGCTTGGTTAAATCGGGCGAATGGGGAGCTATGAGGATCAGCTTGGGGTACGAGTTGGAGGTGCGCGGACGTACTCGGGAGATCGAGCAGCGCGCTTTCCAGAACGTGATCGACCAGGTGGTCCTCGGGGACGAGCTCGGATACGACACGGCGTGGTTCGTGGAGCACCACTTCACGCGTGGGTTCTCGCACTGTTCCGCGCCGGATCTGATCCTGGCCGCGATCGCGGCGCGGACCAGCCGGATCCATCTGGGTCTCGGCGTGGTGCTGCTGCCCTTTCAGTCCCCGATCCGTACGGCGGAGCGGGTGGCCACGCTGGACGTGATCAGCGGCGGGCGGGTGGAGTTCGGCACCGGCCGGGGCGCCTCGCCACTGGAATACCAGGCGTTCCAGCGGCCCTTCGAGCAGTCCAGGAAGATCTGGGAGGACTCGCTGGAGGCCGTGCTGGCGATCTGGAACGCCGACGGGGAGCCGATCTCCCGGTCGAACGAGTTCTTCGAGATCCCGGACGTCTCGGTGTATCCGCGGCCCGCGCAGGTGCCGCACCCGCCGGTCTGGGTGGCCTCCACCTCGCTGGAGGGGTATCTGGCCGCCGCCAGGAACGGGCACCACCTGCTCGGCATGACGATGCTCAAGGGCATCGACGACGTCGCCGCCGACATCGCCAGATACAAGGAGTGCCTGGCCGAGCACGGCCACGACCCCGCCACCCGCCGGATCGCCCTGATGATCCCCTGGTTCGTCGCCCCCACCCGCGAGCAGGCCATCGAGTACGCCGCAGACCCCGTGCTCTGGTACATCCGGCGGCAGGTCAACCTGGTCACCCCGCCGGACTACTACGACGCCCGCCACGCCACCCACAAGGTCCTCGGCCAGCTCGCGGCCGGGCTGCCCCCCGACGAGTCGATGGCCACGCTGCGCGAGCACCTGATGGTGGTGGTGGACGACGTCGAGGGCTCACGCAAGGCGGTGGCGCGGCTGGCGGAGGCCGGGGCGACCGACCTGATCCTGCAGGCCCAGGTCGGCGGGCTGGCGCACGAGCGGGTCCGCGACTCCATCCGGCTGTTCATGGGCGAGGTCATGGGAGGCGGGCGATGACCCGATGGCTGACCAGAGACGACCTGGCGGCGGCCGCGCGCACGGCGACCGGGCTGCTCATGGTCTCCGCCGACGGGGTGAGCGTGCGTCCCTCCCCCGCCGGTACGGCTACCGCCGACGCCTTGCGCTCGGCCGGAGTCGGGCCGCGTGACCGGGTGGTGATCGCGCTCGCCGAACCGTACGGAGGCGTCTGGGCTTCTGCGGCGGCCGGGGTGGCGGAGGCGGCGGCCTCGGTGGGCCCGCGGGGCCGGATGCGATTACAGCACCTCGTCAGGACGCTCGGCGCGACCACGCTCGTGATCACCCCGACCGGCGCGATGGACCTGCTGTCCCGGCTGCATCTGGAGTTTCTGCTGGATCCGCTGGATCTCGGGCTGCGGCGCGTCGTGCTGACCGGCGAGATCGCGTCGGCGCACACGATGGCCCACCTGACCAGCGAGTTCGAGGCCGAGGTCAGCGAGGTGCTGGCCTCGCCGTGTCACGGCGGCGCGCTCGGCTGGCGTTCCTCCGAATCCGCGCCTTTGACGCCCTTGGCCGAGATCGCGCTGGCTTCGCTCGACAAGGACGCCCCCGTCGAGACCGGCCTCGCCGAAATCACGGAAATTTCGGGAAATGGCGGGGTCAGGACGGGACTGGTGGGGCGGGTGGGCACCCCCGGCGAGACTCCGGCCCCGGCGCACACGGTCGGCGACCACGTCCTGGTCAGAGGCGTATGGCTGTCACTCCCCCGGATCGAGAAGGCCCTCGCCAAGATCGACGGCGTAGCGACCTGGGACCTGACCGTCACCCGCCAGGGCACCCTGGATGCGGCCACGCTCACCGTGACCTTCACCCGGCAAAGCCTGATCAAGAACCCGATGTGGCAGTCCCGCCTCCGGGACGCCCTCCGCGCCCTCACCCCGATCACCCTCACCGTCCAGGTCTCCCCCGAGATCGCGGAGTCCCCCCGCCCCGGCACGCTCACCGACCTCCGCGGCCACCACCTGGGCCGGGACCGCACCACGATCGCGCACTGACATGGCGGACGAAATGGCCGGGGACACCGCGGGCATCGCGGAAAGCACCGCCAAGGGCATCGCGGAAGGCATCGCCGCCGACAACACGGATGGCATCGCCGAGGTTCCCGCCTGGGGCACGATCCCCCGCATGCTGCGCGACCAGGCAGCCAGCCACCCCGGCGTCGTGGTGGTGGACGGCGAGACCCGCCTGACCCTCGCCGAACTCCGCGACCAGGCGGCGGCCGTCGCCCGCGGCCTGCTGGCCCTGGGCGTGGCACCCGGTGATCGCGTCGGGGTGTGGGGCCTCAACGACGCCCACTGGGTGGTCTGCGCCTACGGCGTCTGGGACGCGGGCGCGGTGCTCGTCCCGCTCTCGGCCAGGTACAAGGGCCTCGAAGCGGCCGAACTGATCGCCGCTACCGGCATCGGCGTCCTGCTGACAGGCCGGAACACGGCGGGCGCGCCCGCATTCGCGGACCTCCTGACCGATCGCGACCTGGCTGGCGCGGATCTCCTGGCCGGTCGCGACCTGGCTGGCGCGGACCCACTGCGGGGCGAAGTCCTTCGGGTAGTCGATCCGGATGGGTTTGCGGCGTTTCTCGCGGCGGGCGTACGCGTAACCGATCTCGAAGAGCGGGCCGCTGCCGTCCGCCCGGATGACCTGTGCGAGATCATGTCCACCTCCGGCACCACCGGCACTCCCAAGGGCGTGATGCTGGAGCATGGGCAGGTGCTGCGGGGCTACTGGGACTGGTCGGAGATCGTGACCCTGCGTGAGGGCGACACGTATCCGATCATCGCGCCCTTCGCGCATGGATTCGGTCTCAATGCCGGGCTGCTGGCCTGTGTGCTGCGCGCCGCGACCATGCTCCCGATCCGTGCCTTCGCCCCCGCCCTCCTCCTCGACCTGATCAAATCCCGAAATATCACCGTCCTGGCAGGCGCGCCCCCGATGTTCTACCGCCTCCTGGACGAACTCGACCGCGACCCCGGCACCGCCCTCCGGGTCGCCATCTGCGGCGCCGCCAGCGTGCCCGCGCCACTGATCCGCCGCATGCTCGCCCACGTCGACCGCATGATCAACGCCTACGGCCTGATGGAGGGCACGGTCGTCTCGATGACCAGGGCCGGCGACCCGGTCGAGGTGATCGCCTCCTCCACCGGCAGAGCCGTACCCGGCATCGAAGTGAAGATCGTCGCCGACGACGGCGCGGCGGTGCCGGCCGGTGAACGCGGCGAGATCCTGATGCGCGGGTACGGCGTCATGCGCGGCTACTGGCAGGACCCCGCCAGGACCGGCGAGGTCATCAGGGACGGCTGGCTGCACACCGGCGACATCGGCACCCTCGACCCGGCCGGCAACCTCGCCATCGTCGACCGCAAGAAGGAACTCTTCATCGTCAACGGCTTCAACGTCTCTCCCGCCGAGGTCGAGAGCCTGCTGCTCCGCTGCCCCGGCGTGGCCCAGGCGGCGGTGGTCGGCGTCCCCGACGAGCGCTCCGGCGAGACCGGCTGGGCGTACATCGTCCCGGACGCCCCGCTCGACCCCGGCACGGTGATCGCCTGGGCCCGCGCCAACATGTCCGCCCACAAGGCCCCCCGCACCGTCGTCCTCGTCCCCGAGCTCCCCACCAATCCCAACGGAAAGATCGACAAACGGCTCTTGCGGGCACGATCCGCCACGCCACGACGAGACGCCTCTGGCCCCGCGACCTCGGATAGGTGAAGAATCTGGGGTATCCGCTCTTGGAGGCTCTAGTGACGTTGCGTGTGGCGGTCGTGGGCTCGGGCCCGGCCGGGATCTACACCGCGGAGGCGCTGACCAAACAGGTCGCCGGGCCGGTCGAGGTCGACGTGCTGGAACGCCTGCCCACCCCGTACGGCCTGGTCCGGTACGGCGTGGCCCCCGACCACACCTCGATCAAGTCGATCGCCAACTACCTGCGCCGCGTGCTGGAGACCCCCGGAGTGCGGTTCCTCGGCGGCGTGGAACTGGGCGAGCACCTCTCCGTCGAGGACCTGCTGACCTGCTACGACGCGGTGGTCTACTGCACCGGCGCGATGGTCGACCGCACGATGGGCATCCCCGGCGAGGACCTCCCCGGCAGCATCGCCGCCACCGACTTCGTGAACTGGTATTGCGGCCATCCTGACGCCCCCGACTTCACCCTGGACGTGGCGGAGGTCGCGGTCATCGGCGTCGGCAACGTGGCCGTGGACGTGGTCAGGATCCTGGCCAAGACCGCCGAAGAGCTGCGCGCCACCGACATCCCCGACCAGGTGCTGACCGCGCTGGCCGAGTCCCGGGTGCAGCGCATCCACATGATCGGCCGCCGCGGGGCCGCGCACGCCAAGTTCACCCTCAAGGAGCTCCGCGAGCTCGGCGAACTCCTGAACGCCGACATCCTGACATTTCCGGACGAGGTGGCGGTCGAGGACCTGACCGACCTGTCCCGCCAGATCCGCGGCAACGTGGACGTCCTGCAGTCCTGGTCCACCCGCACCCCGCAGGACCGGCCGCGCCGCCTGGAGGTCCGGTTCTGGCTGCGCCCGGTCGAGATCCTCGGCGTCTCCCGGGTGGAGGGCATCCGGCTGGAGCGGACCAGGCTGGACGGCGGCCGGGTGGTCGGCACCGGCGAGTTCGAGACGATCCCGGCCGACCTGGTGCTGCGCTCGGTCGGCTACCGCAGCGTCCCGCTGCCCGGCGTGCCGTTCTCCGAGCAGTCCATGACCGTCCCCAACGAGGCGGGCAGGATCCGCGACCGCGAGTACGTGGCGGGCTGGCTCAAGCGCGGCCCGACCGGCGTGATCGGCACCAACAAGTCCGACGCGGCGGAGACCGTGCGCACCCTGCTGGCCGAGGTCACGGCGGAGCCGTCCCGGCCCACGCTGGACGCGCTGCTGGCCGCCCGGGGGGTCACCCCCGTGACGTACCAGGACTGGCTGGCGATCGAGGCGGCCGAGGAGAAGCTGGCCAGGACGCTGGACCGGGGTGAGAAAGTGAAACTGGTGGGCAGGGCCGCCATGCTGGACGCGTTCGGCGGTTCCAGTCAGAGGCAGGCCGACCAGGGGTGACCGTGCTGGAGATCCGCGTGCTGGGCCCGTTCGAGGTCCTGTCGGGCGGAACTCCGGTGCCGCTGGACGGCAGGCCGCGTGAGGTGCTGGCGCTGCTGGCGGCGGAGGCGGGCCGTCCGGTGCGGACCGAGACGATCCTGCGGCGGCTGGACTTCGCCTCGAAGGGCAATCTGCAGTCGTCGGTGTCCCGGTTACGGCGGGCGCTGCCCGGCGAGGTGGTGCGGACCGTGCCGCACGGGTACGCGCTGACGGCGGACGTGGACGCGGTCAGGTTCGCGGCGCTGGTGACGCGGTCGCGGACGGCGGAGGATCCGGATTCGCTGCTGGCGGAGGCGCTGGCGCTGTGGCGCGGGGAGCCGTACCCGGATTTCGGCTTCCTGGCGGCCGAGCGGAACCGGCTGGCGGCGCTGCACGGGGAGGCGGTCGAGCGGCGCAACGAGGCGCGGCTGGCCGCCGGGCAGGGCGCCGAGCTGGTCGCGGATCTGGAGGAGCTCGCGCTGCTCCATCCGACCAGGGAGAAATTGTGGGGGCAGCTGATGCGGGCCCTGTACCGGTCGGGGCGAGCGGCCGAGGCGGCGCAGGCGTTCCACCGGGCGCGGGCGGCACTGCTGGAGGAGGGCCTGGAGCCGGGGCCTGAGCTGGCGCGGATCCAGCGGGACGTACTCGCCCAGGATTCCCGGCTGACCCAGAGCGACACCTGCCCCTACAAAGGGCTGGCGCGGTTCGAGAAGGACGACGCGCCCTACTTCCACGGCCGGACCAAGCTGGTGGCCAAACTGGTCGCGAATCTGTCCCGCGCGCCGCTGGTGGCCGTGGTCGGGCCGTCCGGAAGCGGCAAGTCGTCCACGGTGCGGGCCGGGCTGCTGCCCCGGCTGGCCGAGGAGGCGCTGCCAGGGTCCCGGCACTGGCAGCAGGTCGTGCTGACGCCCGCGACGACGCCGGACCTGGCGAGCGTCCTGCCGGAAGGCCGCGCGATCATCTTCGTGGACCAGTTCGAGGAGGTCTTCACCACTCTGACGGCCGAGCGGCGGCAGACCTTCCTGGACACGCTGGTGAACTGCCCGCACAAGGTGGTGCTCGCCCTGCGGGCCGACTACTACGGCGACTGCGCCGGGCATCGCGAACTGGCCAGGCTGGTCGTGGACGCGCAGGTCCTGGTCGGGCCGATGACCCCCGACGAGCTCGCCGAGATCATCGAGGCGCCCGCAGGGCAGGTCGGCCTCACTCTTCAGGACGGTCTGGCTCAGGCGCTCCTGGCCGACGTGCGCGGCCAGCCGGGCGCGCTGCCGCTGCTCTCCACGGCGCTGCTGGACCTGTGGGAGCACCGCGACGGCCGGCTTCTCACCCTGGCGGCCTTCCAGCGTTCCGGCGGGGCGCGCGGCGCGATCGAGCGGATGGCAGAACGCGCGTACACGGCGCTGAGCGAGGCGGAACGGCAGATCGCCCGCTCGGTCTTCCTCCGGCTGGCCGACGGCGGCGAGCGGTTCGTCCGGCGGCGGGTGTCCACCGGTGAACTGGCCGACCCGGACGTGCGATCCGTGCTCGATCAGTTGCTCGACCGCCGCCTGCTGATCACCGACCACGACACCGTGGAAGTGGCCCACGAGGCGCTGCTGACCGAGTGGCCCCGGCTGCGTGGCTGGCTGGAGGCCGACGCCGACGGCCGGGCGCTCCGCCGCCACCTGTCCCCGGCCGCCAAGGACTGGGCCGACCGGGGCCGCGACCCGGCGGAGCTCTACCGGGGGGCGCGGCTGTCCGGCGCGCTGGACTGGGCCGCCGACCACCACGACCTGCTGACGGCGGTGGAGCGCGAGTTCCTGGACGCCTCGGCGGCCGAGGCCGAGCGGGAGTCGCGCACCCGCTCCACCCGGCGGCTGCGCGCGATGGCCGTCTCCCTGGTGGCCGTCGTGATCATCGCCACCATGGGCTGGACCCAGAAGACCGCCTCGGACGAGGCCCGGCTGGTCGCCGACGCGGAACGCCTGATCGCCCAGGCCGTCACCGACCCTGACCCGGCCCGCGGCGGCCTGCTCGCCGTCCAGGCGGTCGCGCTGTACCCGACCCAGCTGGCCCAGCGCGACCTGCTGTCGCTGCTGTTCGCCAACCCCCGGCTGCTGCGCGGCACCGCGGCCCTGCCCGACCTGGTCGGCGCGGCCACCCTCAGCGGCGACGGCGAGCGGCTGGCCATCGCCACCGAGCTGGGCCGGATCCAGGTGTACGACATCGCCACCCTCGCCCCCGTCGGCCCGCCCATCGACGCGGGGCCGACCATGATCCGCCGCATCTCGCTGGACCGGGACGGCCACCGGCTGATCACCATGAACCGCCCCGGCACCCCCGTCCGGATCTGGGACGTGCGCACCGCCGCCCCCCGCGACCTGCGCTCCCGGGCCGGCCACGTCCCCGACACGGCCGTCTTCGTGGCCGGCGACGCGATCGCCGCCGTGGTCGGCGAGCACGTCGAGATCTGGGACGAGCGGTCGGAACGGGCGCTGCCCAACTCCGAGACCAACAGCGGCCTGATCACCAGCGGCGACCTGGCCCACCTGGCCGTGACCACGGTGTCCGGCCGGACCCGCGTCATCGACCTGGACGGCAGGCTGCTCGGCGACCTGCCGACCGCCGCCGTGGAGACCCAGGCGCTCAACCGCGACGGCACCGCCCTGCTGACCGCCGCGATCGACCAGATCATCATCTGGGACGTGGCCACCGGCGAGCCGGAAGGCCCGGTCAGGTACGGCACCGACATCACCTGGGCCTCCTGGTCGGCCGGGGACGCCCGGCTGGTCTCCGGCGACGGCCAGGGCCGGGTCCGCCTCTGGGACGCGGCCACCCGCCAGCTCCTGCAGGACTTCCCCGCCGCCGGCCGGGTCGCCCTGGCGGAGCTCGCCGAAGGCGGCCGGACCCTGGTCAGCGTCACCCTGGACGGCGTCATCCTCAGCTGGGACCTCACGGGGGAGCGCGGCTTCGGCGCGCCCGTCCGGATCGGCGGCGGCGCCGAGGCCCGCATCGACGGCTTCCGGACCGCCTGGACCCCCGACCCCGTGTACGCCAGGGACGGCCAGGTCTGGACGGTCGGCCTGACCCCCGGCTCACCCGAGCGCGCCCTGTACCCATACAAGGGCGAGGACGGCGTGGTGGCCGGGGCGGGCGGGGGGAAGATCGCGGTGACCACCACCGAGGACGTCCAGGTGCTCGGCGGCCTGACCCGGAAGATCTTCAACCCGCTGGCGGCCCTGTCCGACGACGGGCGGCGGCTGGCCATCACCACCCAGCCCACCGACACGACCGCCGACCGCCCGGAGGTGGAGATCGTCGACACCGACGCGGACGCGACCCTGGCCACGGTGGCGCTGCCCGCGCGGGCGTCCGTCCTCGCGTACGCGCCGGACGGCGGGGTCCTGCTGGCCGGGCTGGTGAACGGCACCGTAGCCGTGCTGGACGCCGCGGGACGGACGGTGCGGCCGCCGCTCCAGGTGGCCAAGGGGGAGTCCAAGGTGTCCGCGATCGCGTTCGGGCGGGACGGGCTGGTCGCGTTCGGCACCGACGACGGGCAGCTCTCGCTGTGGACGTCGGACACCTGGGCCGCCCGGCGGGTGCTGACCAGGACCAGGCCGGGGCCGTACCGCAGTATCGCGATCTCGCCCGACAACCGGTTCGTGGCCAGCAGCCAGGAGGACGGGCGGATCGCGCTGCACGAGCAGGCGACCGGGCTGCTGATCGGCACCACGCCGGGGCCCTACGACAACACCTCCAGATTCCTCACCTTTCGCGGGAGCGCGCTGCTGAGCGTGTCCAGTGACCGTTCTGTGCACCGGTGGGATCTGGACCTGGAGTCGGCGCGGCGGCGGGTCTGCGCGGTCGCCGGGCGGGACCTCGACCCGGCCGAGTGGGATTCGTTCCTGCGCGGCTATCCGTACCAGCGGCAGTGCGCCTGACCTGGGGGCAAGCGCGGGACAAGCGTCCGGTGAGCGTTTGGCAAGCCCGGCGGAGTGCACTGGGACCATGCGAACGACTCTCGGCCTGTTACTGGCCGCATCACTGACGTTCTCCGCCCAGCCCGCCCACGCCTCCGACGCCGACTCGGCGCAGCAGCGTTCCGTCACCGCGTACTCCGCCTGGGTCCGCCTCACCTCCGGGGCGCCGCTCAAGCGCGACGACTTCGCCGGCACCCTGACCAAGGACGGCAGCCTGCGCACCCTGGACGGCACACTCAAGGACCGCCACGGCGAGGGCTCCTCCGCCTACCTGTATATCTCCTGGAGCCCGCGCTCCAGCTGGCTCGGTTTCGACCCGGGCGACGACCGGGTCGGCGTGCCCGGCAGCCAGCGCGTGATCGCCAAGTTCCGCTCCCCCCGGTATGTGAAGATCCGTGTCTGCGACAAGCCGAAGACCTCCAGCAGCCCGGGCTGCGGCAGCTGGAAGTTCGTGGTGGGCTCATGATCAGATGGCCTTTCGCCGGCCGCGACGAAGAGCACGCCGCCGTCACCGCCGCGCTGCGGCCCGGCGGCGGGCTGCTGCTCCTCGGCCCGCACGGCGTCGGCAAGACCGCCCTGGCCGACCGGGCCGACGGGGTGCGGCTGCGCGGCACCGGCCGGGGCGTGCCGCTGGGCGCGTTCGCGCACCTGCTGCCGGTCGACCCGCCGCACGCCAACCTGCTCGCCTGGGCGGCCGACCGGCTCGGTCCCCGGCTGACCCTGGTCGCCGACGACGCGCACCGGCTCGACGACACCTCGGCCGCGCTGCTGCACCACCTGGTGACCCGCGCCGGGGCGGCGGTCGTGGTGGTGGCCAGAACCGAGGCGGAGGTCCCCGAGCCGCTCCGCGCGCTCGGCCTGGCCCGGCTGGAGCTGACCCCGCTACGGCAGGAGCACGCCGCCCGCCTGCTCACGGCCGCGCTCGGCGACCGGGTCGACGGCGCCACCGTGCGCAGGTTCTGGCGGGCCGCCGGCGGCGACCTGCGCTTCCTGCGCGAACTGGTGACCGCCGCCGAGGCCGCCGGCGCGCTGGCCCGGCTGGACGGCGTCTGGTGCTCGCGCGGGCGGCTGCCGCTCAGCCCGTACCTGCGCGAGCTGGTCGAGACCGAGATCGGCGACCTGGACGATGACGAGCGCGACGTGCTCGAACTCGTCGCCGTGCACGAGTCCATCGACGCCGACCGGCTGCTCGCCTCCGGCCGCCCCGGCGCGGTGCACCGGCTCGAACGCCGCGGCCTCATCGCCACCCAGCCCCGCGCCGGCTCCCTGCTGGTACGGCTCGCGCACCCGATGTACCAGGCCGTGGTCCGCGAATGGGTGGGCCCGCTCCGCGCCCGCCACCACGTCTACCGCATCTCCCCCGCCGGCACCGGATCGACCACCGACCGGGAGCAGCAGGTCGGGCAGCTGGCCTCCTGGGGCCTCACCAACCGCGAGATCGCCGACTGGCTGGGCGTCTCGCACCGCACCGTCGGCAACCACCTGCACCGCCTGTACGCCAAGGTCGGCGTCAACGACCGGACGCACCTCGCCGAGGTGCTGACGTTCCCGCGCTGACGTTTCGCCGCTCGCCCCCGATCTGCCAGGATCGCCGGATGGACACCACCCTGGGCCCGGTGGAGATCGCGGGATTCGCCGAGACCCACGGCGAACAGCAGGCCCGCTATCCGGCGCCGAACCTCTCCTGGCAGCCCGTGCACACCGTCTACGTCCCCGCCGACCGGCTGACTTCGACGACGCCCGCCGACTGGGGCCGGGCCGCCGCGGAGCTGCTGGACCGCCACATCACCACCCCTGAGGCTTTCGCCGCCGTGTTCGGCCATGACGGCCTTCCGAGAGTGGCGGCCAAGCTGGCCAGCGAGCCGATCGAGGACCTGCGGGTCGACTTCGAGGACGGCTACGGAGTGCGCCCCGACGAGGACGCCGACACCGAACGCGCCGCCGCCGCCATCGCCGCCATGCACGCGGACGGCGCGCTGCCCCGTCGCTGGGGGCTGCGGGTGAAATCCTTCGCGGACGGCGATCCGGGGCGCTCGACCCGGACCTTGGACGGCTTCCTCACGGGCGTTATCCGAAATATCGGATACCTCCCGGCGGGCTTCACTGTCACCTTCCCAAAAGTGCTTATGTCTGCTTATCTCGGACAATTCACGACATATCTGGACGAAATTGAGCAGGGGCTTGGCTTGCCGTATCAGAGTCTGGGATTTGAGATGCAAGTGGAGGCGCCGCAGACTGTGCTGTTTCTCGGGGATGCCGTGGGGTTGTCCGGGGGGCGGCTCCGGGCCGCGCATTTCGGGGTTTTCGATTACACCGCCGCCTGTGGGCTGCCGCCGCATGAGCAGCGGCTCGACCATCCGGCCTGTGACCACGCCCGGCATCTGATGCAGACAACGCTGCTTTCGGAGGGGATCGAGCTGTCCGACGGCTCGCTGGCCGCCTCCCCCGCCTCCGACGACGGCGCGGACGTGCGCGCCCTATGGCGACGCCACTCCGAACTAGTCAGGCACTCACTGGCCCACGGCTTCTACCAAGGCTGGGACATGCACCCATCCCACCTGGTCAGCCGCTACGCCACAACTTACGCCTTCCACCTACGCCACTACGACGAGTACAAATCCCGCGTCCTGGCCTGGCAGGAGAAACGCCAGGAGGGCGGTGTCATGGACGAACCCGCCACCGTGAAGACCATGACCGCGGCGCTGAGACGCGCCGACCACTGCCTAGGCGTCGAGTAGCCGCCGCCACTCGGCGACCCTGGCCCGCTGCACCGGCGACTGCCAGGAGTCCCGCACCGCGCCCCCGACGTGGAACGCCTTGACGCCGTAGTCGTGCAGCACCGGCACGTGCTCGCGGCGGAGCCCGCCGCCCGCCATGATCAGCGCGCCGTCCCCGGCCTCGGCTCGGGTGCGCAGGATCGGCAGCCCGCTGCCCACGCCCTTCGGGGAGCCGGCCGACAGCACGGTGGCCAGGTTGGGCAGCAGCCGGACCGCCCGCCACCCGGCCTGTACGTCGGCGGCGTGGTCCACGGCGCGGTGGAACGTCCACGGCAGCGGCGCGACCGCGTGGATCAGCGCCTCGGTGGCGTTGCGGTCCACGGCGCCCTCCTCGTCGAGGAAGCCGAAGACGAATCCGGCGGCGCCCGCCTCGGACAGCTCCTTGGCGGAGCGGCGCAGCCGGTCGAGTTCGTCGGGACCGACCGTGAACCCGGCGTTGGCCCGCAGCATCACCATCTGCGGGAGCGTGCACTCCTTGGAGATCGCGGCGACCGTTTCCGGGGCCGGCGTGAGCCCGTCGGCGGACATGTCCGCCACGATCTCCAAGCGGTCCGCGCCGCCCTCCTCGGCGGCCACGGCATCGCGCACGTCCAGCGCGATCACTTCAAGCAGCGATCCGGTCATGGACCGAACATTATCGGGTCCGTTTGCGGGGCCGTACGGCATCCGCCCTGTTCAGCACCGAGTCAGTGTGATAGCAGAGCCTTTTGCTTCGGGACATACGTGGTCATATCGTGCACACGAGCCGGCATGAAGCCCCCGCGCACACCGGAGGGACGTTCGAATAAGGCGCCGGAGGCCCGGTGCGGCAGGTCGACGGTCCGGACGTGCCGAAAGCGCTGTCCCAGGTAGTAGCGCTGGAGCCGGGCGTTGTCCTTGGAGCAGTCCAGCCGGACGAAGCGGCAGCCGGCGGCCAGCGCCCGCAGGCCCGCCCAGTCCAGCAGCGCCTCGCCCACGCCCAGGCCGGAGTAGGCCCGGTTGACGGCCAGCTTGTGCACGTACATCGCCGCCTCGGGACGGTCGGCCGGGGTCCAGAACTCGGCGTCGGCGTTGTCGTCCAATGCCATCACGCCCGCCGTGACGTCCTCTGCTTCGAGCAGGTAGAGGACCCCGTCGCTGATCAGCGGCTCGATCCTGGCGGCGGGGAAGCCGCCGACCGGCCACTGCCGCACGCCGAGCCCGTTCAGCCAGCCGGCGGCACTGGCCAGCAGTGCGAGCACGCCCGAAAGGTCGCCCAGGGTTGCCCTGCGGAGCGTGAGTTCTGCAGAGAGGTTGAGGGTGTCAGAGCGCATGACAGGTCCTTTCGTTGCTACGGGTGTCGTTGTGATTACGGAGAGTCACCATTTGACGCCGCACGGCTTCCAGCCGACGGCGGCGAGAGGGGGTTCAGCGGGTCGTTAGGGGCGACCGGAAAGAGCGCCCGCGGGCGAGAAGGCGGGCATGGTAACGGCGATGACGCCGTTTCTGGCACACGTCACCGCTGCCCCGAGCGCGGCCAGGGGGTCGCTCGCGGCGGCACCACGTGTTGGGCCGCCGTATCGAAGCGGCCCGTGTTCCGTCAATGACGTTCCAGCTCGTACCTGATCAGGTGTTTGTCGGCGGGCAACACGGACACGGCGACGCGGACGGGCACGTCCTCCTCGTCGTATCCGACTCGGACGTAGACCACAACTGGGGTTCCAGGTTCCAGTTGCAGGCGCGCGGATTCATCGGGGGTCGGCATGCGCGCCGAAATATCGTCGACAACGCGCACCTGGGGGTGCCCGAGCTCCTCCAGCACCCGGTTCGCGCCCCGCTTGATGTCGCCGGGCCGGACGATCTCGGAGTCGCTCACCAGCTTCAGCGGGAAGTAGGAGTCGTTGGTGTTGTACGGCTGCCCGTCCACGAACCGCAGCCGCCGGCGTACCACGGCCAGCGCCCGGTCCTCGACGAGCTCCAGCCGGGTGGCGATGTCCTCCGGCGGCTGGACGATCTGAACCTCGATGTTCTGGTCGGCCTGGCGGCCCTCGGACGTGACCGCGTACACGAACGAGTCGAATCGGGGACGGCTGTCGCCACGGGGCAACAGTTCGTCCTGCGGGCGCATGAGCAGCGGACGGCGTTCCCGGACGAAGGTCCCGCGCCGGCGCATACGGAGGATGAGACCCTCGTTCTCGAGCTCGCCCAGGGCCAGCCGTACCGTGTTGCGGCTGACCTGATGGCCCTCCATCAGCTCGGCCTCGGTGGGGATCTGATCGCCGGGCCCGAATTCGCCCGAGTAGATCGCCCGCCGGAGTTCGGAGGCTACCTGCTGGTAGAGCGACGATCGTGCCATTTTCCCTCAATCCACCCTTTTGTGCCAACAAATCTAGACGATCTCGGTCTGACTTGGAACAACCACTTGACCTGACGGTGCGATCCGCGCATTATCCAAACGTTGGTACAAATCCATCCAATGGGGGTGGGGCCGTGTTGGCGGTCCGTGCGGGCAGGTGCGGCCTGCCGTCGCGCGATCCCGGAGAGGCAACGCGTTTACTGCGCTACGCGTTACATCGCCAGGCTCACCAACACTGCCACCACCAAGACCAATGCCACATCCGAGGTCAGATCGTGTCTGCCGAGGCCGATCCGACCCCGCTGACTCCGCGCGACCAACGGTTCGGACGACCCCATCCCTCGCCGGGGTCGTACGCGCCACGCCGGGGCGGTGCGTGTCCTGGCGGGTCCCCCACGCCCGCCAGGACACGTGTCCGTTAGCACAAATGACGGCGGCTCCCCTCCCGTGCACTGGGAGAGGAGCCGTCGTCGTATCAAGTTCAGGTCAGGGTCAGCCGAGCCCGCGCTCCGCGCCGACCAGCCGCACGCAGGTGGCCAGACCGCTGATCGCCACCTCCAGCTCGTCCAGCTCCGGGAACGTCGGCGCGATCCGGATCGTCCGGTCGGCCGGGTCGTCCCCGTACGGATGAGTGGCCCCCGCCGGCGTCAGCGCGATCCCGGCCTCGGCCGCCTTCCTGACGACCTCCTTGGCGCACCCCGCCGGCACCTCGAAGGTGATGAAGTAGCCGCCCGCCGGGCTCGACCAGCTGGCCAGCCCGGTCCCGCCGAGCTCCTTGCCCAGGATCCGGTCCACCGCCTCGAACTTCGGCCGGATCAGCTCGGCGTGCTTGCGCATGTGCTCCCGCAGGCCCCGCTCGTCGCGGAGGAAGCGCACGTGCCGCAGCTGGTTGACCTTGTCCGCGCCGATCGTGCCCTTGCTCAGGAAGCCGAGGAACCAGGCCACGTTGGCGGGCGAGGAGCCGAAGAACGACACCCCGCTCCCGGCCAGCGTCACCTTCGAGGTCGACCCGAACACGAAGACCCGGTCCGGGTTGCCCGCCTCGGCGGCCAGCGCGAGCACGTCGGCGATCTCCACCGGCTCGTCGGTGAGGTGGTGCACCGCGTACGCGTTGTCCCAGAAGATCCGGAAGTCCGGCGCGGCCGTCGGCATCGACGCCAGCCGGGCCACGGTCTCGGCGCTGTAGCTGACCCCGTCCGGGTTGCTGTACTTGGGCACGCACCAGATGCCCTTGATCCCTGGGTCCGCCGCGGCCAGCCGCTCGACCTCGTCCATGTCCGGCCCGGCAGGGGTCATCGGGACCGGGATGAGCTCGATCCCGAACCGCTCGCAGAGCGCGAAGTGCCGGTCGTAGCCGGGCACCGGGCAGAGGAAGGCGACCCGCTCCTCGTCCGTCCACCGGCGCTCGCCGCCGACCGGGACGCCGAGCAGGCAGTACACGATCGAGTCGTGCATCACCGCCAGGCTGGAGTTCCCGCCGACGATCAGCTGCCCCGGCGGGACCTGGAGCGCCTCGCTGAACAGCGACCGCAGCTCCGGGAGCCCCTGCAGGCCGCCGTAGTTGCGGGTGTCGGTCCCGTCCGCCGCCGTGTAGTCGTCCCCCGGCAGCCGCAGCAGCTCAGCCGACAGATCCAGCTGCGCCGACGACGGCTTCCCCCGGGTGAGGTCCAGCTTGAGGTTTCTGCCCCGAAGCTCCTCGTACTCCCGCCGCGCCCGCTCGATCTCCACCGGTTGCCTCCGCCCGTAGCCGCTGATTCGTACCAGAGGATAGTCCGCCGGGCTCAGCTCTGATCCCACAAGTCCACCCGGTGCGCGCCGACCAGGGCGGCGATCCGGCCCAGCGCCTCGGCGGCGGGGAGCGGCGGAAGGGTGCGGGAGTCGCGCAGCCGGAGCGAGAGAGTGCCGGCGGCGGCTTCGCGGGCGCCGACGATGGCCTGGTACGGGGTCAGGTGGGCGGCGCGGATCCGCGCCGACAGCGAGCCCTGATCGGCGACGTCGGCGCGCAGGCCGAGTTCCCGGCCCCGGGCGGCCACGGCTTCGGCGGCCGGAAGCTCGGCCTCGGAGATCGGCAGGACGACCAGCTGGCGGGGGGCCAGCCAGGCCGGGAACGCGCCGCCGTGGACCTCGATCAGGTGCGCGACCGCGCGTTCGACGCTGCCGATGATGCTGCGGTGCACCATGACCGGGCGGTGGCGCCCGCCGTCCGCGCCGGTGTAGTGCAGGTCGAAGCGGGACGGCTGGTAGAAGTCGATCTGCACGGTGGACAGGGTGGACTCGCGCCCGGCGTGGTCGGCGATCTGGACGTCGATCTTGGGCCCGTAGAAGGCGGCTTCGCCCTCCTCCGCCTGGTACGGCACGCCGGCCTCCTTCAGCACCTCCACCAGCAGCGCGCTCGCCCGTTCCCACAGCTCCGGGTCGGCCACGTACTTGCCGCCGGGCCCCGGCAGGGACAGGCGGTAGCGCACCGGCTCGATGCCCAGCGCGTCGTAGGCGGCGGCGATCAGGCCGAGCGCCGAGCGGGCCTCGTCCACGGCCTGGCCGGGGGTGCAGAAGATGTGGGCGTCGTTGAGCTGGATCGCGCGCACCCGGGTGAGCCCGCCGAGCACGCCGGAGAGTTCGGCCCGGTACATGCCGCCTATCTCGGCCATCCGCAGCGGCAGCTCGCGGTAGCTGTGGCCGCGGGCGCGGAACATCAGCGCGTGGTGCGGGCACAGGCTGGGCCGCAGCACCACCTGCTCCGCGCCGAGGTCCATGGGCGGGAACATGTCCTCGTGGTAGTGCGCCCAGTGCCCGGACATCTCGTACAGCTCGCGTTTGCCGAGGACCGGGGAGTAGACGTGCCGGTATCCGGCCCGGCGTTCGACGTCGCGGATGTACTCCTCCAGCGCCAGCCGGATGCTTGCGCCGTCGGGCAGCCAGTACGGCAGCCCGGAGCCGATCAGGGGGTCGGTGTCGAACAGGTCGAGTTCGCGGCCGAGTTTGCGGTGGTCGTACATGACGGTCTCCTCGCTGGGGATCAAAAGGGGCGAGGCGACCGGGGAACACGAAAGCCCGGGGCGTCGCCCCGGGCTTTCTGCAGATCAGGAATCAGCGCGCCGGGACAACCTCCGGCGTCGTCGTCACAGCGGCACGCTTGATCATGTGGCTCACCTTAGTTCCAACCCCGGCCACCCGCGAGCGTATTTCCGGGACGCCACTCGATGACCGTGACGTCGTCGGCGTCCTCGTAGGCGACATGGACCTGCTCGCCGGGCCGGGGGGCGCGCGGTTGCCGCCAGTGTCCGTACAGGACGCAGTCGGCGGCGGCTTCGAGGCGGACCATCACCACCGTGTGTCCCCGCGTGACGATCCAGCTCTCGATCCTGGCCAGCGGCTCGACGGCCTGCCAGCGCCAGGAGCGCGACCGGCAACCGGCGCAGTACGCGCGGGACGGAAACCGCAGCCGGCCGCAGTCCGCGCAGCCCTGGACGACGAACTCGTGCCGCCGGAGCGCCTCCCACCATTGCGCCGAGTCCCGGTCGGCCATCAGGACCGCCGCAGGATCAGCGCCGAGGTGGCTGGCAGGACGTAGCCGGGCTGGGCGGTGGAGAGGGCGACCTGGGCCCCGGGGACCTGGCGGTCGGCCGCCGTGCCGCGCAGCTGGGAGACGGCTTCTGCGATGTGGTTGATGCCGTGCACGTAGCCCTCGGAGAGGAAGCCGCCGTGGGTGTTGACCGGAAGCGTTCCCGCTGCGGCGAAGGGGCCGCCGTCGCCTTTGGCGCAGAAGCCGTAGTCCTCCAGTTGCACGATCACCGAGTAGGTGAAGCAGTCGTAGAGTTCGGCGACGTCGATGTCCGCGGGGCCGAGGCCGGCCTGGGCGTACAGGCGGGGGGCGAGTTCGGCGGCGGCCGTGGTGGTGACGTCGGTGGAGGAGAGCGGGGATTCGCCGCCGCCCCAGGCCGCGGCGGAGATCAGGACGGCCGGGTGACGAAGGTCGCGGGCGCGTTCCGCCGTGGTGACGACCAGGGCGCACGCGCCGTCGGTCTCCAGGCAGCAGTCGAAGAGCCGGAGCGGTTCGGCGATCCACCGGCTGGCCAGGTAGTCGTCCAGCGTGATCGGCGTCCGCATCATCGCGCGCGGATTCTTGACCGCGTAGGCCCGCTGCGCCACCGCGAGCTCCCCGAAATGCTCCGCTTTGGTGCCATATTTCAGCATGTGGGCTCGGGCGTACATGGCGTACATCTGGACGGGGGCGGCATACCCGTAGGGCACCTGGTACTGCGCCTCCGGGGACGGGTTCGGGGCCTGGCCCATCCGGAACTCGGAGCGGGCGTTGATGGCCCGGTAGCAGACCACGGTCTCCGCGAGCCCGGCGGCGACCGCCAGCGCCGCCTGGCCGAGCACCGAGTGGGAGACGCTGCCGCCGCCGAACTGGTCCAGATACCAGGCCGGAGCCCTCAGCCCGAGCGCGGGACCGACCAGCGAGGGCGCGGCCGAATCCCCGACCCGATGGGTGGCCAGGCCGTCCACGTCGTCGGCGGTCAGGCCCGCGTCGGCCAGGGCGGCCAGCACCGCCTCGCAGGCGAGGGTCAGCGTGCTCACGCCCGAGTTCTTGCTGAATGCCGTGTACCCGACCCCGGCGACGGCCGTGCGATCACGGAAACCCAGCAAGCGCTTGGTCACAACTCGACGCTAGACCTCGGTGAACACGAGTGTCAAACAATTGACACCGATTCCCGCGCCCCCGTATCGTCCAAGCAAGCGCTTGGTAAAGCAGCACGGAGGAGGCGGCGCACGATGGGCAGCCACGCGGCTCGATCGATCGCGGGTCGTGACGCCCCCGTCCCCCGGATCGGCCTGGTAACCGGAGCCGCCATGCACCGCGACGCCGTCGACCGTGATGTCGTCAACCGTGATGCCGTCAACCGTGATGCCGTCAACGGCGCCGAGTTCCCAGCCCTGCCCGGTGCGGTCGGCCCGGCCCACTTCCGCGCCATCCTGGGCAGGTTCGCCACCGGCGTGGTGGCGGTCACCGCGATCGACCCGGAGACCGGCGACCCCCGCGGCCTGGCCGCCAACTCCTTCACCTCGGTCAGCCTGGACCCGCCGCTGGTCGCGTTCTGCGTCGCGCACACCAGCACCAGCTGGCCCCTGCTGCGCGCCGCCCCCACGCTCTGCGTCAACGTGCTGGCCGAGGACCAGCGCGAGGTCTGCGCCCAGCTCGCGGCCCGCGGCGGCGACAAGTTCGCGGGCCTGGCCTGGCAGCGCTCCCCCGGCGGCAGCCCGGTCCTGGACGGCGCGCTGGCCTGGATCGACTGCGTGCTGGAGGCGGAGCACCCGGCGGGCGACCACATGATCATCGTCGCCCGGGTCCTCGGCCTCGACAAGCACGAGGACGGCGGCCCGCTGGTCTTCTTCCGCGGCGGGTACGGCCGCTTCCAGCCGTGAGCCTGCGCGCCGAGCTGCGCGCCTGGCTGGCCGCCAACCTCACCGACGACCTGCGCGGCCTCGGCGGCCCCGGCCGCGAACACCAGGGCCACGACCTGCGCGCGGCCTGGGAACGCCGCCTGGGCGCGGCCGGCTGGACCTGCCTGGCCTGGCCGGCCGAGTACGGCGGACGCGCCGCCACCCTGCCCGACCAGGTCGCCTGCCACGAGGAGTACGCCGAAGCCGACGCCCCCGCCCGGGTCGGCCTGATCGGCGAGGGCCTGATCGGCCCGACCATCCTGGAACACGGCACCCCCGGGCAGCGCGCCCGCTTCCTCCCCCCGATCCAGCGCGGCGAGGAACTCTGGTGCCAGGGCTACTCCGAACCCGACGCCGGCTCCGACCTGGCCGGGGTGCGGACCCGGGCCCGCCTGGCCGACGGCGAGTGGGTGGTGACCGGCCAGAAGGTGTGGACGTCGCTCGCCCACGTGGCCGACTGGTGTTTCGCGCTGTGCCGGACCGAACCGGGCTCGCGGCGCCACCAAGGGCTCTCCTATCTACTCATCCCGATGCGGCAGCCCGGCGTCGAGGTCCGGCCGATCGTCCAGCTGACCGGCACCAGCGAGTTCAACGAGGTCTTCTTCGACGACGCCCGCACGGCCGCCGGCAACATCGTCGGTTCGCCCGGCGACGGCTGGCGGATCGCCATGGCCACCCTCGGGTACGAGCGCGGCGCGTCCACGCTCGGCCAGCAGCTTTCGTTCCGGCGCGAGCTGGCCGCCGTGCTCGAAGCCGCCCGGCGCAGCGGAGCCATCGACGATCCGCTGCTGCGGGACCGGCTGACCCGGTCCTGGCTGGAGCTGGAGATCATGCGCATGAACGCGCTCCGGCTGCTGGACAGCCCCGGGCCGGAACTGTCCATCATGAAGCTGTACTGGTCGGAGTGGCATCGGCGGCTGGGTGAGCTGGCCATGGCCGTACAGGGCAGAAACGGTCTGGTGACGGACGGTGGGCTGTCGGATCTGCAACGCTTGTACCTGTTCAGCAGAGCCGACACGATCTACGCCGGATCGAGCGAGATCCAGCGCAACATCATCGCCGAGCGCACCTTGGGGCTGCCCAGATGACACCGTCGTATCCACCTGCGCACGGTCTGCTCAACGGAAAGGTCACCCTGGTCACGGCCGCCGCCGGGGCCGGAATCGGCTTCGCGACCGCCAAACGCTGCGCCGAGGAGGGCGCCACGGTGGTCATCTCCGACCGGCACGAACCACGGCTGGGGGCGGCCGCCGACGCGCTGACCTCGATCACCGGCGTCAAACCGCTCGCCGTCCCCTGCGACGTCACCTCGGAGTCCCAGGTCCTCGCCCTGTTCGACGCCGCCCTGGAGGCGTACGGCAGGATCGATGTGGTGGTCAACAACGCCGGGCTCGGCGGCACCGCGGAGCTCGCCGAGATGACCGACGAGCAGTGGTCCACGGTGCTGGACGTGACCCTGAACGGGACCATGCGCTGCACCCGGGCGGCGCTCCGGCACATGATCCCGCGCCGGACCGGAGTGATCGTCAACAATGCCTCGGTGATCGGCTGGCGGGCCCAGCGGGGCCAGGCCCACTACGCCGCCGCCAAGGCCGGGGTGATGGCGCTGACCAGGTGTGTGGCCATGGAGGCCGCGCCGCACGGCATCCGGGTGAACGCGGTCGCCCCCTCGCTGGCCATGCACCCGTTCCTGGCCAAGGTCACCACCGACGACCTGCTCGCCGAGCTGACCGCCCGGGAGGCGTTCGGCCGCTCGGCCGAGCCCTGGGAGGTGGCCAACGTGATCGTCTTCCTGGCGAGTGAGTACGCCTCGTACATGACCGGCGAGGTGGTGTCCGTGTCCAGCCAGCACCCCTGACCGACTGGTCGGTATGCTGTCGGCCATGAGTCTGTTCTCGGTGGCAGGGAAGACGGTCGTGGTGACCGGGGGTTCGCGCGGGATCGGCCGCATGATCGCGTCCGGGTTCGTGGACGCGGGGGCGACGGTCTACATCTCGGCGCGGAAGAAGGACGAGCTCGACGCGGCGGCGGCCGAGCTGGGCTGCGTCGCAGTCCAGGCCGACCTTTCCACCGCTGACGGCGTCGGCGCGCTGGTCGAGGCGGTGACCGCCCGGGAGTCGCGGCTGGACGTGCTGGTCAACAACGCGGGCGCGACCTGGGGCGCGCCGCTGGCCGACTACCCCGAGCACGCCTTCGACAAGCTCTGGAACATCAACGTGAAGGGCGTCTTCTACCTCACCCAGCGGTTCCTGCCGCTGCTGCGGGCCTCAGCCAGCCCGGAGAATCCGGCACGGGTGATCAACATCGGCTCGGTCGACGGCCTGCGGGTGCCCGAGGTGGAGAACTATGCATACTCGGCAGCGAAAGCGGGGGTCCACATGATGACCCGCCACCTCGCGCACCGGCTCGCCGCCGAATCGATCACCGTCAACGCGATCGCGCCCGGCCCGTTCGAGTCGAAGATGATGGCCTTCGCCCTCGGCGACCCGGCCCTGCGGTCCGCCATCGAAGGCCAGGTGCCGCTCGGCCGGATCGGCCGCCCCGACGACATGGCCGGGGCCGCGATCTACCTGGCCTCCCGGGCGGGCGCCTACCTCACCGGCGCGGTCATCCCGGTGGACGGCGGCATCTCAACCCACGGCTAGCGCGTCGGCCAGCGCCTTGGCGAACATGTCGGGGGCGTCGAACTCGGCCTTCAGATACAGATACGGCTCGGTCACTTCCAACTCGATCAGCACCGGCTCGCCGTCGGGCATCCGGACCAGGTCGACCCTGGCGTAGAGCAGCTCTTCCGCCACCTGGCCGAGCACGCGTTCGGCCAGTTCGAACTGGTCGTCGTCGGGGTCGCGCAGGCTGAACTTCGCGTTCTCCGAGATGAGCTCGCCGGTGCCGTGCGCCAGCATCGGGTTCCGCCGCACCGCGTGGCTGAACTGGCCGCCGAAGTAGATCAGTGAGAGCTCGCCCTCGTGCTCGACCGTCTCCAGGTAGGGCTGCGCCATGACGGTCCGGCCCTGGCTTTCGAGTTCGACCGCGAACGCCTCGGCCTGCTGCCGGTCCCGGGTCCTGATCGTGTCCCTGGCGCCGGCCGAGATCGCCGGCTTGATCACGTAGTCGTCCCAGACCGGGATGCCGATCGAGCTCCAGTGGGTCGGCACGGTCGGCACGCCGAGATCCCGCAGGTAGGTCTTGTCGGTGTTCCAGGTCAGCACGGTGGCCGGGTTGAGCAGCCTGGTCGCCGCCCCCGCCCGCTGGGCCCACGCGGTGA
Source organism: Acrocarpospora corrugata (assembly GCF_009687845.1). Lineage (GTDB taxonomy): Bacteria > Actinomycetota > Actinomycetes > Streptosporangiales > Streptosporangiaceae > Acrocarpospora > Acrocarpospora corrugata. The sequence continues at coordinate 57,069 of NZ_BLAD01000043.1, read as the reverse complement.
ACTCGTCCCGGCGGTGGATGTAGTCCCAGGTGGAGCGGACCACGGCCGCGTCGAAGGAGGACCAGTCCACCTCCGGGTCGTCCCAGCGCACCGGGGTGCCCTCGATGTCGAGCCCGAGCCACGCCGTGAGCATCACCTCACGCTCGTCGTCGGGGCCGTTCCAGGTGACGTAAGCGACCTTCATCGATCTCCTCGTTGTACTCACGATGCCCATGAATACAACAGCGGCGCGCGCCGGGCCCTTCCGGGTCCCGGCGCGCGCGTTCCTCCGGTTAGTCGAACCGGTAGGAGAGGCCGATGGTGCCCCCGCTGGTCGCGGTGGCCGCGATGCCGTTGATGTTGTTCACGTTGGTCGAGCGGCCGCTGGCGATGTTGGTCGCAGCGATGTTGCCGAAGTGGTTGCCGGACTGGGCGGAGTCACTGTTCCGGCTGGTGTTCTTGGTCCAGGTGTCGGCCTGCGCGGGGGCCGCCATCAGGACGGCGCCACAGGTGGCGGCGAGAACGGCACCGGTCACGGCGATCTTCTTGAACATCTCGTCTCCTTCGTCAGTTCTGAGGGGGTCGTACGGCCATGCGATGTGCGTCGGACCTAGTGGAAGATGTAGGTGACCGTGACGCTGCCGCCCGTGGCGGTCGCGGCGATGCCGTTGATGTTGTTGACGTTGGTGGAGCGGCCGGAGCCGGCGTTCCGGGCGACCACCCAGCCGAAGTTGTTGCCCGACTGTGCGGAGTCCCGGTTGACACTCCAGTTGTCGGTCCAGCTGTCGGCGTGTGCCGGGGCCGCGATCAGGCTCGCACCGCAGGCGGCGGTGAGGATGGCACCGGTCACGGCGATCTTCTTGAACATCTTGCTCCTTGGGGTACGCCAGAGCCGTGAGCGGGAACATGGACGACGGGCCCTGCCATCCACGTTCACTGACTCCCGGTTGATCTGGCCGGTCAAAGCAATAGCGAGCATATAGCTGAGCGTGGTCAAATGATAGCTCTGCGTAATCAGAACTTTGCTCTGGATCCTCAGCCGGACTTCAGCGTCCGCCAGGCCGGAGTTTCGCCGCCCCCGTGGACCAGCAGCTCAGCGCCGGTGACATAGCCGGGCTCGCCCAGCCAGAGGCAGGCGGCGGCCACGTCCGCCGGGCTCGCCAGCCGGCCCGCGGGGATCGTGGCGGGCGCGCCCTGGGCGTAGTGCCCGGCCCCGGCCTCGGTGGCGGCCAGCCCGACGACCACGGTGTTCACCCGCACGCGCGGCGCCCACTCGGCCGCCAGGCAGGCGGCCAGGTGACGCAGCCCGGCCTTCGCCGCGCCGTAGGCCGAGGTGCCGGGCGACGGACGGGAGCCGCTGACGCTGCCGATCATCACGACCGCCCCGGCTGCGGCCTCCAGCAGCGCATGGGCACGCTGCGTGACGAGCAGCGGGGCGAGCAGGTTCAGCTCGATCACCCGGGCGTGCAGCCGGGGCGAGGTCCCCGCCACCGGCGCGTACGGCGAGCCGCCCGCGTTGTTCACCAGCACGTCCAGCCGCCCGTGCCGGGCCTCGATCGCGCTGATCAACCGATCCACGTCGGCGGCCTCGCGCACGTCTGCGGGCACGAACTCACCGGGAACGACACCATCGGGCTCCGTCCGCGCGCACACGACCACCCGGGCCCCCGCGTCCCGGAACGCGGTCGCGATCCCCAGCCCCAGGCCCTTGGTCCCACCGGTGACCAGGACGACTCGGCCCGCGTAGTCGTGGCTTACCATGGGGCCTACCGTACCAAGCAAGCGTTAGGTAACCATATGGGAGTCTCGGCCCGGGTGGACGGCGGGATCGCGGAGGTCGTGGTGGACGCGCCGCCGGTGAACGCGCTCAGCGTGCGGGGGTGGTTCGACCTGGCGGCGGCCGTCCAGGAGGCCGGGCGGGATCCGGCCACGCGGGTCGTGGTGCTGCGGGCAGAAGGGCGCGGGTTCAACGCCGGCGTCGACGTCAAGGAGTTGCAGCGGACGCCGGGACACGCCGCGCTGGTCGGCGCCAATCGCGGGTGTTACGCGGCGTTCGCGGCGGTCTACGAGTGCGAGGTGCCGGTGATCGCGGCCGTGCACGGGTTCTGCCTGGGGGGCGGGGTGGGGCTGGCCGGGAACGCGGACATCGTGGTGGCGAGCGAGGACGCCTACTTCGGGCTGCCGGAGGTGGATCGGGGGGCGCTGGGGGCGGCCACGCATCTGGCCAGGCTGGTGCCGCAGCACCTGATGCGGGCGATGGTCTACACCTGCCGGAATGTCACGGCGGCGGAGTTGCACGCGTTCGGTTCCGTGCTGGAGGTCGTGCCGAGTGACGGGCTCAGGGAGGCCGCGCTCCGGGTGGCGGGGGTGATCGCCGCCAAGGATCCGTACGTGATCCGGCGCGCCAAGGAGTCGCTGAACGGGATCGATCCCGTCGACGTGAAGCGGAGTTACCGGTTCGAGCAGGGGTTCACGTTCGAGCTCAACCTGATGGGCGCGGGTGACGCGCATCGCGATCGTTTCCTGGAGGGTTCGTGACCAAAGTTCTGGCGATCGAGGACGTCGTCGGAGGGCTGGAGAGCGGCATGACCGTCGGGATCGGCGGCTGGGGGTCGCGGCGCAAGCCAATGGCCCTGGTCCGGGCGATCTGCCGGTCGAGCCTGCGGGACCTGACGGTGATCTCGTTCGGCGGCCCGGATGTGGGGCTGCTGTGCGCCTTCGGCAAGGTCCGGCGGGTGATCGCGCCCTTCGTCACGCTGGACTCGATCCCGCTGGAGCCGTGGTTCCGGATCGCCCGGCAGCGCGGGCTGATCGAGTTCACCGAGTACGACGAGGGCATGTTCATGTTCGGGCTGCTGGCCGCCGCGCACCGGCTGCCGTTCCTGCCGACCAGGGCCGGGCTCGGGTCCGACGTAATGACGATAAATCCGGATCTGCGGACCGTGCGTTCGCCGTACTCGGATGGGGAGGAACTGGTCGCGGTCCCCGCGCTCACCATGGACGTCGCGCTGCTCCACCTCAACCGCGCCGACCAGCGCGGCAACGCCCAGTACCTCGGCCCCGACCCCTACCTCGACGACCTGTACGCCAAGGCCGCCACCCGCTGCTACGTCTCCTGCGAACGCCTGGTGACCGAGTTCAAGGAAGGCCCGGTGCAGTCGTTGCTGATCAGCCGTTCCATGGTCACCGGGGTCGTCGAAACCCCCGGCGGAGCCCATTTCACCAGCTGCGAGCCGGACTACGGCCGGGACGAGGCGTTTCAGCGCGCCTACCTCGAAGCCACCACATCCGCCGACTCCTGGCGAAATTTCGCCCAGCGCTACTTGTCCGGTGATGAAGGGGACTACCAGCGGGCGGTGGCCGGATGAGCCGCGCCGACGTCTGCGTGGTCGCCTGCGCGGAGACCTTCCGCGGCGACGGGGAGATCCTCGCGGCCGGCATCGGCGGCGCGATCACGGTCCTGGCCGCCCGGCTGGCCCGGCTCACCTTCGCACCCGACCTGCTGACCACCGACGGCACCTGCCTGCTCACCGCCGACGTGCCCGCTCTCGGCGCCGATCCCGGCGGCGTCGAAGGATGGCTCCCCTTCCGCGACCACCTCTGGCTGGTCCTGCACGGCCGCCGCCACGTCCTGCTCGGCGCCTCCCAGCTCGACCGGTACGGCAACAGCAACATCTCCTGCGTCGGCGACTGGTCCCGCCCGAAATCCCAGCTCCTCGGGGTACGCGGAGTCCCCGGGAACACGGTCAACAACCCGACCAGCTACTGGATACCCAAACACTCCCCCCGCGTCTTCGTCCCCCGCGTCGACATGGTCAGCGGCGTCGGCTATGACCGCCCCGGCCGGGGCCGCTTCCACGACCTCCGCCGCGTCGTGACGAACCTCGCCGTCCTCGACTTCGCCACCCCGGACCACTCGATGCGCCTGGCCTCAGTGCATCCGGGCGTGACGGTGAACGACGTGCTGGAGAACACCGGCTTCCCGCTGACCGTCCCTGACGAGGTCCATCAGACCAGGCTCCCGACCGAGGACGAACTGCGCGTGCTCACCAGCCTCGACCCGCGGAACCAGCGTGCCCGCGAGGTCCCCTCGTGATCAGAACCGCCCTGACGGACCTGGTCGGCTGCCGTTACCCGATCGTCCAGACCGGCATGGGCTACGTCGCCGGAGCCCGCCTGGTCACCGCCACGTCGAAAGCCGGCGGCCTCGGCATCATCGCTGCCGCCACCCTCACTACCGACGAGATGACCACCGCCATCCGCGAAGTCCGCGACCGCACCGACGCCCCTTTCGGCGTCAACATCCGCGCCGACGCCGACGACGCCTCCGACCGCGTAACGATCATGATCCGCGAAGGCGTCCCCGTCGCCTCCTTCGCCCTCGCCCCCCGCCCCGAACTAATCGCCCGCCTCAAGGACGCCGGAGTCGTCACCATCCCCTCCGTCGGCGCCCGCCGCCACGCCGAGAAGGTCGCCGCCTGGGGCGCGGACGCGGTGATCGTCCAGGGCGGCGAGGGCGGCGGCCACACCGGCCCGATCCCCACCACCGTCCTGCTCCCCCAGGTCGTCGACGCGGTAGACATCCCGGTCATCGCCGCCGGAGGCTTCTCCGACGGCCGCGGCCTGGTAGCCGCCCTCGCCTACGGCGCGGCCGGAATCGCGATGGGCACCCGCTTCCTGCTCACCTCGGACTCCCCCGTCCCCGACGAGGTCAAGAAGGAGTACCAGGCCGCCACCGACACCGTCGTCACCACCCGCGTCGACGGCGTCCCCCACCGCGTCCTGCGCACCCCGTTCATCGACAAGCTCGAACGCGGCCGCCTGCTCCGCGCCCTCCTCAACGCCGCCCGCCTCCGCGACCTCTCCGGCCTGTCCTGGGCGGCCATGCTCCGCGAAGGACGCAGGATGCGCCACGGCCGCGACCTCACCTGGGCCCAGGTCCTGCAAGCCGCCAACACCCCGATGATGCTCCGCTCGGCGATGGTCGACGGGCGTGCTGACCTGGGCGTGCTCGCCGCCGGCCAGGTGGTCGCCACGCTGGGCGACCTCCCGTCCTGCGCCGAACTCATCGACCGGATCATGGCCGAGGCGACCGCCGTACTGGCCCGGCTGGGTCAGGAGAACGCGGCGACCTGACCGGTCAGCGTCTCGGCCGCCGCCTGCCCGCAGACCCGCGCCGCCCCGTGCGTGGCGACGTGCACCGCGCCCAGGTCGGTACGGCCCGGCAGCCCCATCTCCACCACGACCCCGTCGGGCCGCCGCGCCAGCAGGTGCGCCAGCGCGTCCATCTGCCAGGCGTGCCGGTGCGCGTCCCGGACCACGATCACCAGCGGCCGATCCGCGGCCTGGGCGAGCACGTCGCCGGGAAGCCCGTCGGCCAGCTCCGGCTCGTGCAGCCGGGTCACCGTGGTCCCCGGCAGCAGCTTGCCCAGCGGCTCCCCGACCCCCCACGGCATGCCCTTGTCGATCGCCAGGTTCATCACCGGCGAGAGCTCCACCACGTGCGGCGCGACCACCAGCGGCAGCACCGTGCCGTCGTCCCTGCTGACCCGGATGGCCCGGCGGGCCGCGGCCAGCCCGACCGGCTCGCGCGTCGCCGGCGGCACCCGCGACGGCCGCCAGGCGGCCAGCGCCCTGACCCGCTCCGCCGCGTCGGCCAGGCGTTCCTCGGGCAGCCAGCCCTCGAACACGGCGTCCACCATGGCGTCCCTGATGTGCTCCACGATGGCCTCGTCGGCGTGCTCGCCGCCCACGCAGATCGCGTCGGCTCCGGCCGCGATGGCCCGCGCGCTGGCGCCGCCGATGCCGTACGGGCCGGAGACCGCCGCCATCTCGATGCCGTCGGTGACGATCAGCCCCTCGAAGCCGAGCTCGTGGCGGAGCAGCTCGGTCAGGATCCTGGGGCTCAGCGTGGCGGGCAGCTCCCGGTCGTAGGCGGACACCAGCAGGTGCCCGGTCATGATCGAGCGCACCCCCTCCGCGATGGCCGCCCGGAACGGCCGCAGCTCGACCTCGTGCAGGTCCGCGCGGCTGCCGGCCACCACCGGCACGCTGTAGTGCGAGTCCACCGAGGTGTCGCCGTGCCCGGGGAAGTGTTTGGCGCACGCCGCCACCCCGGCCGACTGGAGCCCGCGCACCCACGCGGCGGTGTGCCGCGCCACCAGCTCGGGATCCGCGCCGAAGGAGCGCAGCCCGATCACCGGGTTGTCGGCGTTGGAGTTCACGTCCGCCGCCGGCGCGAAGTCGATGGTGACCCCGGCCGCCGCCAGGTCCCACCCGACGTCCCGGGCGACCGCCTCGGTCAGCGCCTCGTCGTCCACCACCCCGAGCGCGAAGTTGCCCGGCCGCGAACTGCCGGTCCTGGCTTCCAGCCGGGTGACCTCCCCGGCCTCCTCGTCGATTCCCAGGACGATGTCCGGGTTCTCCGCGCGCAGCGCGGCCGTCAGCTCGGCCAGTTGGCTGGGCGTGTCCACGTTGCGGGAAAAAAGGACCGCCCCGGCGAGACCGTCGCCGAGGCGACGCCGCAGCCAGTCAGGGGGCGTGGTTCCCTCGAAGCCGGGGAACAGGACCGTGTCTGCCAGACGCAACAGCTCCATGCTTCGCGTCATGCGGCACCGCACTTGGACATGCCCGAAATCTAATAGGAAACTTTCCTATTCGCTAGGGGGCTGACCTCCTATTTCACAGATCGGTTCGTTGCAGTTTGTTGTTGAGGACACGAAACCCCGCTGCTGTCACCACCGGTGCGCCGGGCTGGTCCACGAACGCGACGGCTCGGTAGTCCACCGTGAAGTCGGTCATGCTCGCCGTGACCATCAGGTAGCCGCGCCTGCCGTCGAAGTACTTGAGGTGCGGGTTGAGCGCGAGCGTCGCGCTGCCGTCCGTGCTCGGCGGGCGGCTGGTGACCGAACTGGTCACGAACTCCACCCCGTTGCCCAGCTCGGCCGCCCAGGCGTTGTGCACGTCGCCGCTCAGCACCACCAGGTCGCCGGTGGCCGCGGCCAGCACCTTGGCCCGCGAGTCGGGGAAGCCGTCCCAGGCGTCGGCGCTCGGCGGTTCCAGCGGGAACTTGCGCGGCGCGAAGAAGAGCGGCTGCGCGAGCACCTTCCAGCGCGCGGTGGAGGCGGTCAGCCGGGTGGTGAGCCACTCCTGCTGCTCGGTCCCGAGCATGTTCCGGCCGCTCCGGTACTGCCGGGCGTCCACGAACAGGAAATCCGCCACCTTGCCGTACGGCCGCCAGCGGTAGAACTGCAGGTTGTTGCCGACCGGCCGGACCCGCAGCGGCAGATGCTCGTAATACGCCTTGTACGCGGCGTTCCGCCGTTTCACGAACGCCGCCTGGCTGGAACCGTCCCCCGGCAGCAGTCCCGCGTAGTTGTCGCGCACCTCGTGGTCGTCCGGCATCGCGATCCACGGGGCCGCCGCGTGCGCCGCCTGGAGGTCCTTGTCCAGCTGGTAGCGCGCGTACCTGCGGCGGTAGGCGGCCAGCGTCTTGCACTCCTCGGTCGACTCCAGCGGCCGGAGGTAGCGGCCCGGCTGCGGGTTGGCGGGCTTGCCGTACTCGTAGACGTAGTCGCCCAGGTGGAAGATCACGTCCGGCCGTTCCGCGGCCAGGTGTTTGAGCACGGTGAAGAAACCGTGTTCGTATCGCTGGCAGGAGATCACGCCGATTCTGATCGGCTCGGTCGAGTCGGGGCCCGGTGCTGTTTTGGTACGCCCTACGGGGCTGGTGTGCCCGTCCACGCTGAACCGGTAGAAGTACTCCGTCCAGGCACGCAGCCCGCTCACCCGGACGTGCACGCTGTGCGCCCAGTCCGGCTGGGCGGGCGCGGCGCCGGACTGGACGATCCGGCTGAACGCCGCGTCCTCGGCCAGTTCCCACTTGACCGAGAACGCCTGGTTCGGCATGCCACCCGTCTTGCTCGCGTGCAGCGGCTCGACGGCGAGCCGCGTCCACAAGATCACCCCGTCAGCGGATGGTTCCCCCGAAGCCACCCCAAGGGTGAACGGAAACCCTAATTTCGCCATAAGGGGATCTTTATCCAGTTGAGTGACGACTGCGTAGCGATTTGGTCAGCGGGCGAGCACCTTTCTGAGCAGCTTCCTGAGCAGTGGGGTGAGCAGGGCGAGCGCGGAGAGCACCAGGAGCACGCCCGCGACCGGGCTGGCGACCAGTGTGCTGACGTCGCCCGCGCCGATGGCCAGGGCCCGGCGCAGCTGGATCTCCGCCATCGGCCCGAGGATCAGGCCGATCACGGCGGGGGCCACCGGGAGGCCGAACCTGCGCATCGCGAAACCGAGCAGTCCCAGCAGGTAGAGCACGATCAGGTCCACCCACGAGTTGTTCAGCGCGTACACGCCCAGCGCCGCGAACAGCACGATTCCCGCGTACAGATACGGCCGGGGGATCCGCAGCACCCGCGCCCACACCGGGGCGAGCGGCAGGTTGAGCACCAGCAGCATCGTGTTGCCGATGAACAGCGACGCCACCATCCCCCACACCAGGGCCGGGTTGTGGTCGAACAGCTGCGGGCCCGGCTGCAGGCCGTACTGCTGGAAGGCGGCCAGCATGATGGCGGCCGTCGCCGAAGTGGGCAGGCCCAGCGTCAGCAGCGGCACCAGCGTCCCCGCCGCTGAGGCGTTGTTGGCCGCCTCAGGACCGGCGACGCCCTCGATCGCGCCCTTGCCGAACTCCTCCTTGGCGGTGCCGCGCGCCAGGCGCTTCTCCGCCGCGTACGACAGGAACGTGGGGATCTCCGCGCCGCCGCCGGGCAGCGCGCCGAACGGGAAGCCGAGCGCGGTGCCGCGCAGCCAGGGACGCCAGGACCTGCGCCAGTCCGCGCGGCCCATCCAGGCGCGGCCGACGGGGACGATCTCCGGCGGCGCGTGCCGCAGCCGGGACGCCACGTAGAGCGCCTCGCCGAGCGCGAACAGGCCGACCGCGACGATCACCACGTCGATGCCGTCGAGCAGCTGCGGGATGCCCAGGGTGAGCCTGGCCTGGCCGGTCTGCTGGTCGATCCCGACCAGCCCGATGGCCAGGCCCAGGACCAGCGAGGCCAGCCCCCGGACCACCGAGCGGGACAGCACCGACGACACCGCCGTGAAGGCCAGGATCGCCAGCGCGAAGTAGTCCTCCGGTCCGAACGAGATGGCGAACTCCACCACCAGCGGGGCCGCCACGACCAGCAGGCCGGTCGCGATCGTGCCGGCCACGAACGAGCCGATCGCCGCCGTGGCCAGGGCCTGGGCGGCCCGGCCGCGCCTGGCCATCTTGTTGCCTTCCAGCGCGGTGATCATCGACGAGCTCTCGCCGGGGGTGTTGAGCAGGATGGAGGTGGTGGAGCCGCCGTACATGCCGCCGTAGTAGATCCCGGCGAACATGATGAAGGCGCTGGCCGGGGGGACGTTGAAGGTGATCGGCAGGAGCAGCGCCACGGTCATCGCCGGGCCGATGCCGGGGAGCACCCCGACGAGGGTGCCGAGGGTGACGCCGACCAGCGCGTACAGCAGGTTGACCGGGGTGAGGGCGGTGGCGAAGCCGTCCAGCAGCAGGTTCAGCGAATCCACTCAGATCACCCCGGACAGCAGCCCGGCGGGGAGGGTGACCCCGAGCCCCTTGACGAACGCCAGGTAGGTCGCGACCCCCAGGATGATCGCCACCACGCCCGCCCTGAGCCGGTCCCGCGCGCCGAGCGCCACGGCCAGGCCGAAGAAGAGCAGCGCGGCCGCGATCACCCAGCCGAGCAGGTCCAGCAGCCCGGCGAAGGCCAGGAAGATCACGCTGACCACGCCGACCCCGCGCCAGTCCGCCGGGGCCCTGGCGTCCACGTCCTCGCTCTCCTCCGGGTCGCCGTGCCCGCCGCGCAGCACGTCCACCACGTAGCAGACGCCGATGACGATCATCGCCGACCCCACCAGCAGCGGGAAGAAACGGGGGCCGAGCCCGAGCGTGGAGGCCGCCGCCGTCACGTCCGCGGTCCCGGCGATCACGAAGACGCCGAGGCCGAGGACGATCAGCGCGAGCGCGAGCTCCGGCCGCCGGCGGGGCTTGACCCCCTCTCTCTCATCGGTGGAGGACATCAGGAGACGAGTCCCATTTCCGCGATGATGCCCTTCACCCGCGTCTGCTCAGAGGTGAGGAAGTCCGCGAACAGCTGCCCGGTCTGGAACGAGTCGACCCAGCCGTTCTTGGCGACCGCGTCCTTCCACGCCTGGCCGTCGTGCATCTTGGTGACCAGGTCGGTGAGGGACTTGGTGGCGGCCTCGTCGAGGCCGGGGGGCGCGACGAAACCACGCCAGTTGGCCAGCTCGACGTCCAGGCCGCCCTCCTTCAGGGTCGGGGACTCGATCGACGGGATGCGGGCCGGAGCGGTGATGCCGAGCGAGCGCAGCTTGCCGGACTTGATGTGCTCGGCGAACTCGCCGATGCCGGAGATGCCGATCGACACCTTGTTGCCGAGCAGCGCGTTCAGCGCCTCGCCGCCGCCCGAGTGGGCGATGTAGTTGACCTGCTTGGGATCGATATCAGCGGCCTTGGCCATCAGGCCGGCCACGATGTGGTCGGTGCCGCCCGCGGAGCCGCCGGCCACCGAGATCCTGGTGGGGTCCGCCTTCCAGGCCGCGACCAGGTCGGCCAGCGTCTGGAGCGGGGACTCGGCCGGGACCACGACGATCTCGTACTCCTCGGTCAGCCGGGCGATCGGGGTGACCTCGGCCAGCGTCACCGCGGACTTGTTCTGCTCGACCGCGCCGACCATGACCAGGCCCATGGTCATCAGCACCCCGCCGTTGCCCTTGTCGCCCGCGAGCTGGGCCAGCCCGATCGTGCCGCCCGCGCCGGGGACGTTGAACACCTCCACCTTCCTGGCGGGCTCGATCGACTTGATCGCCTGCTCCGCCGTACGCGAGGTCTGGTCCCAGCCACCGCCGGGCGCGGCCGGGGCCATGATGCGCAGCGCGCTGGTCCCTGACGCCGTATCCGATCCCGCACCGCACGCGGTCGCGGCCGTCACCGACGCGATCACCGCCGTCAGTACGGCGAGCCTGCGAAGACGCATGATCACTCCAACACCGTGAGAAAGAATGTGGTGAGGATCGTGAGCGCCGGTCACCCGCGGTGTCGATGCTTCCCGTGCTTGCCGTCGTATTGGTGGTATTGGTCACAGCCTCCGCGACCGGGGCGTTACCCGCCCATGACTATATTTCGGGGCAGTTAACCGGGAGAGGTGAGAGGCCGTGCGACGAGTGACAACCGCCTCCCTCGGCACCCAGCTGTTCGTGCTGCAGATGGTGATCGTCCTGCTCGCCGTCGGCGGCACCGCCACCGTCTGGGCCCAGCACACCCGCAACCAGCTCGACGACCAGTACCGCCAGCGGGCCCTGGCCATCGCCCAGTCCGTGGCCGGGCTCCCCCAGGTCCGCGACGCCTTCAGGTACCCGCGCCCCGAAGTGCTGCTCCAGCCCATCGCCGCGGGCGTGCAGCTCGCCACCGGCGCCGACTACGTGGTCATCGCCAACCGCGACCAGATCAGGTACGCCCACCCCAACACCGACCTCATCGGCAAACGCCTCTCCACCGACGGCTCGGAGGTGCTGGAGACCGGCCAGACCTGGACCGGCTTCCAGACCGGCACCCTCGGCCGCTCGGTCCGCGGCAAGGCCCCCATCTTCGACGAGGCCGGCCAGGTGATCGGCCTCACCTCGGTCGGCGTGCTGGAGCAGACCGTCGCCGACCAGCTCGGGGCGGCGCTCCCGCCGCTCATCTGGACCGTGCTGGCCGTCTTCGTCGCCGGTTCATTGGCCGCCGCGCTCATCGCCCGCCGGGTCCGCCGCCAGACCTTCGGCCTGGAGCCCATCGAGATCGCCGCCCTGCTGGAGCAGCGCGAAGGCGTCCTGCACGGCGTCAAGGAAGGCGTGCTCGCCCTCGACCTGGCCGGCAGGGTGACCCTGGCCAACGACGCCGCCAAGGACCTGCTCGACCTGTCCTCCGACACCGTCGGCCGCGATCTGACCGAGATGCCGCTCTCCGACCGGGTCCGCGACGTGCTCGGCGGCGACGACCCCGGCGAGGACCGCATCGTGCTGCACCGCGGCCGGGTGCTGGTGCTCAACCGCACCCCCGTGTCCGTACGTGACCAGCACCGCGGCTGGGTTGTCACCCTGCGGGACCGCACCGAACTGGTCCAGCTGGCCCGCGAACTCGACGACGCCAGCACCACCACCGACGCCCTCCGAGCCCAGGCCCACGAGTTCGCCAACCGCATGCACACCGTCGTCGGCCTGCTCGAACTCGGCGAACACGAGGCCGCCGTCCGCTACATCACCCAGACCACCGAGGCCTACAGCCAGTACGCCCAGGGCATCCGCGAACGCGTCGCCGACCCCACCCTCGCCGCCCTCCTGCTGGCCAAGGCCGCCGAGGCGGCCGAACGCGGCGCATCCCTGGTGGTCGCCGACGACTCCCACGTGGACGGCGACCTGGAAGACCCGCGCGACGCCGTCCTCGTCGTCGGCAACCTGGTCGCCAACGCGATCGACGCCCTGGAGGGCACCGGCGGCGTGGTCGAGGTCCTCGTCCGCACCGACCCCGCCGGCCTGCACGTCCGCGTCCGCGACTCCGGCCCCGGCGTCACCCCCGAACTCGCGGAAGAGGTCTTCCGCGAAGGCTTCACCACCAAAATCGCCCACTCCGGCTCCCGCGGCCTCGGCCTCGCCCTCACCCGCCAAACCTGCCTCCGCCGCGGCGGCTGGGTCCGCGTCCACAACGCCAACGGCGCCGTCTTCACCGCCCTCCTCCCCCCGGCACCGGCCCGCCGATGAAACACGCTCTCGTCCTGAACGACGACCACCTGGCGGCCCGCCGATGAAACGCGTGCTCGTCGTGGACGACGACTTCATGGTGGCCCGGGTCAATGCCGGCTACGTCGCCAAGACGCCCGGCTTCACGGTCGTCGCCGCCGCCCACACCGGCCGAGCCGCCATCGCCGCCGTCTCCGAGCACACCCCCGACCTGGTCCTCCTCGACATCTACCTACCCGACATGTCCGGCCTCGACGTGCTCCGCGCCCTCCGCGGCCTGGCCTCCCCCGTCGACGTCCTCGTCGTCACCGCCGCCCGCGACATCGGCACCGTCCGCGCCGCCCTCCGCGGCGGCGCCGTCAACTACCTGATCAAACCCTTCACCGCCGCCGCCCTGGCCGACCGCCTCCGCCGCTACGCCGACACCGGCCGCCACCTCACCGCCCTGGGCGTCGAAGCCCGCCAGGAAGACGTGGACCGCCTCTTCGGCTCCACCCGCGGCACCTCACCTCTCCCCAAGGGCCTCTCCCAGACCACCTGCGCCCTCGTCGCCGAAACCCTCCGCCGCACCGGCACCGACCTCTCCGCCACCGAAGCCGCCGACCTCACCGGCCTCTCCCGCGTCAGCACCCGCCGCTACCTCGAATACCTCTGCGCCTCCGGCCGCGCCGAACTCCGCCCCCGCTACGGCACCGCCGGCCGCCCAGAACACCGCTACCGCTGGACCGGCTGACGCCACCCGCCGCCCCAAGGTAGATTCCCCCAGTCGCCGGAGACTGGAGAGGCCACTGTGACCCGTGAGATCGAGGTCAAATACCGCGTACGCGACCTCGCCGCCCTGGAGGCCGCCCTCCTCCACCGCGGCGTACGCCTCTCGCCCCCCGCCCACCAGGACGACCAGGCGTACGCCGAACAAGGCTGGACCTACGGCCAGAGCAAACTCGGCGTCACCTTCGCCCGGCTCCGCACCCAGCAGGGCAGACACCTGTTCACCGTGAAAAGACCACTCGACAACGCGATGGCCTGCTTCGAACACGAAACCGAGGTGACCGACCGGGCCGAAATGCACTCCGCCATCGTGGCCATGGGTTTCTATCCCACCGTCCGCATCGTCAAGACCCGCCGCACCTCCACCCTCAAGAACATGACGATCTGCGTCGACGAGGTCGAACACGCCGGCTCCTTCGTGGAAATCGAACGCACCGTCCACGGCGACGAGAACGGCCTCGCCGTACAAGAGGAACTCCACGCGTTCGCGTGTTCGCTGGGTCTCGACCTTGAACGGACCACCGAAACCTATGACTCGCTGGTCCGGGCCACCTAGAACAAGGAGATGGCGTCCGGCTCGGCCGGGTTCCGGCAGGACAGCCGCACGGCCCGAATATCGAGGTCGAGGCGGACGGCGGCGTGGTCGGTCAGTCCAAGCTCGCGAGGCTCATGCAGGTATTCGCAAGCCTGAATGCGGCCGCTCAGAGCGGACCCGACGTGGAAGTAGTCATAGCGGTATCCGGCCCCGGTCCTGCCGATCCAGCTGTATGCCTGAACTCCGGGGGCGCAGTGCCGGTGAGCGTCCACGAAGCCACGGGCGTGCAGCGTGTCGAGCAGGCCGAACTCGAACGGCAGGAATCCCGGGTGGAGCGGGTCGTGATCGGCGGGGATCACGTTGTAGTCGCCACCGATCACCAGGTGGTCATGCGGTCCCGCCGGGAGTTCGGCCAGGAGTTTGAGGAGCGAGCCGACGAACATCTCCTTGCGCGTGGTCTTGTCCGCGCCACGATCCCGGCTGGGCACATAGACGCTGAGAAACCAGGTCCGAGGATCAGTGTCCAGGACCGCTACGGCGACCCGCCCGGGGATGCTCACCTGGTCGAGCGCCGGTGGCCGCCCCTGCCCTGCGGCCAGCGCCGGCTCAACCTCCTTGTCGACGTGCTGCGTACGGTCGGCGGCCACCGCCAGGGCCATCGCACGACCGGTCAGCGTGGATTCACTGGTCCGGATCAGGCGCCCCAACGGAGTGTCCGTCGGTTCGGTGGTGGGGTGCGCGGCCATACCAAGCCCCCGGAGCCTCGATGCCAGCCGGTTCACCGTGGTCGACTTCCCCACGCCATTGGGCCCCTCTACGGCGATGAACAACCCATCCATCAGGATCCGTCCGCAGGGCGGGTGGTGATCTGAACGACCGGACATTGTTCAAGGTCTATCTCCCCCACGTGGCGGCCGTCCGCGATCACCGCCGCCGGGCATCCCTTCCCGCAGGCACTGTTCATCAGGCAACCCCCACAGGTGGGATTGGCGCCCATGGCGAGCTTCCCGGCGAGGTCGTAGCCGTCCAGGGCGCCAGCCACCTCTTCGCGGAGAATGTTGCCGACGGTGAACTCTCGATCCGAGTGCCGTGACTGTGGTGTGCGAGCCGCGAACACCAGATAGGGGACACTGCGGTCAGACCGTCGGCGAACACATAGATCAGTTTGCCCGCGTCGCATCCGGCCAGCGGTTTGCCGTCATTCGGGAAGCGGATATGCACGACATCGATACCTTGCTCTCGGAACCGTGCGGTGACCTCGGCGATGGCGCGCATCCGCCCGGAATCGGCCGCCAACCTGCCATGACTCTTGACGCCACGACCGAAGGGCGACAGTGGATTCATCAAGACGTACTCGGCACCGACTTCGACCGCGAACTCGCACAACGCGGCGAACTCCGCCACTTCGGTGAGCGCATTGCGGAGTAGACAGCAGACCCTGCAGGAGCCCCGCCTGTGCGAACGCGCGGGTGGTGGCCAGCGTGGTGGCGAACGAAGCGATACTCCCCCGGAATTTGCCATGGCTTTCCGGCCGAAACCCATCGAAGCTCACGTTGATATGCACGTTGCCGATCCTGGCCAGCGTCTCTATCTGGCCTGGGACGGTCTGCGTGGCATTCGTGCAGATGCCGACCGGCAACCCGGCACGGACGATGGCCTCGCAGATCTCCATCAACTCGGGTTGGACGAACGGTTCACCCCCTGTCAGCGTCACTCTCTCGACTCGCGCCCGCAGGAGCCGGGGAATCACCGCGCCCGTAATATCGGTCAGGCTCATATGGTGTCCCCAGTCCCCAGACGAGACGAAACAGTGAGCGCAGTGAAGATTGCAGCGCTCAGTAATCTGAATGAGCGCCTTACGCTCGGCTCCCTCAACCGAGGTCCTGAAATAGCAGGAACTCGCGTGACTGTCGATGACGAGCGAACGCTTCACGATGGCTCCTCACTCGTGCGACCCGAACCCTGAATCTGCACTTCCCCGTTGATCAGCTTCGCAATCCCTAAAAGCAACCGATTACTACTCGGCAGATGGATCAACTTGGGGGCGGTGTATTGGTGGCCAGTTTCCGGAAGGCGCGGCGTATGAGCCTCGGTAAGGGACGGTGAATACCCAGCCTTGGGCGCGGAGTTGACCGATGGCTTGGCGGATGGTGGCCTTGGCGACGCCGTACCGATCCAGGAGGGTGCGTTCGCTGGGGATGGGGTGGTTTGTGAGGATGATTCCGGTGCGGATCTCGGTGGCGAGATCGTCGGCGATCTGCTGGTAGACGGGCGTGAGGTGGTCGGCGCGGGGGGTGCCGGGAAGGCCGACGTAGCTGCCTTCGCCGGGGACGGTGTGGTCCAGGCCGCGGTCGCGCAGCTCACGGTGGAGTGGGTATCGAGCGGAGAGACTTCTGCCGTTATTCGCAGTTCTTCGCGAGACGCACTGGATACGCTCGCATACCAGCAGGTCAACCATAACAACGAGATGACTTCTTTACAGACTCGTGACCTGATTTCCGGGGCGCTGGCAGAATATAAGAAGTAGTGAGGCATGATGAAACAGGGACTTGATCTCTCCGACGCCTAGTGGCGGACCAGTAGTTTAGTGGTGCCAATGGGCAGTGTGTGCAGGTGGCCGTTGTCGGCGGTCGAGTCGTGGTGCGGGACAGTAAGAAATCCCGATGGTCCTGTGCTGATCTCGCTCCGGGTGAGTGGCGCGCTTTTGCTGGCGGTGTCAGGTTGGGCGAGTTCGACCTTCCCGCCTAGCTCAGCTGGCATGCGAGATCGCTGCGCTACCAGCGACACCATACCCTATGTAGGGAATATGAGTTCATTCCGGTAACGATCGCGACGGTGAACCGGATGAAATTTTCTGATGTTTCGCCGCATCGATGGCATGCATCTTCCAAATACCCTTAGGGGTTTATTTCCCTTAAGGGGTATACGTCTCATCTGTTCCATTGACGGTAATTCGGCTCGGGACGAGTCTGGCGCCACGCGCCGGACGTACACGGTCTTCGGTCCGGCGGTTAGGGAGCAGAAGATGTCATATCATCGAGCCGCGCGGCTGGGCGTCGCGCTCGTGGTCGCTGGTGCGGTCACGTTGACCGGGACTCCGGCCGCCCATGCTGTGGTGCCATTCACGGTGCAGAGTCTCAATGGGAGCGGCAACAATGTCGGCAATCCGACGTGGGGGCAGGCGGGGACGGCGTACAGCCGGGTCGGGCCGGCGCGGTACGTCAACAATCTGAGTCAGCCGTTCGGGGGGCCGAATGTGCGGAACATCAGCAACCGGGTTCACAACGACGTCAACCAGAATCTGTTCTCCGAGCGGCGGGTGACCCAGTGGGGGTTCACCTGGGGGCAGTTCATCGATCACACCTTCGGGCTGCGGGACGGGCGGGAGCCGGGTGATCCGCAGGGGGAGACGGCGAACATTCCGTTCGTGGCGTCCGATCCGCTGGAGAGTTTCACCAGCACGCTGGGGGTGATTCCGTTCGTCCGGTCGAATCCGGCGCCGGGGACGGGGGTCAGCAATCCGCGGCAGCAGACCAACACCAACAGTTCCTACCTCAACGGGTTCCCGGTATACGGGCCGGACAACACCCGGCTGGAGTGGCTGCGTACCGGTCCTGTGGACGGGAACCTGGCCAACAACAGTGCCTCGTTACTGATGGCCAACGGGTATCTGCCGCGGCGGGACGCTCGCGGCAACGCGGGGGCCGCGCCGGTGATGGAGCTCAACGGCCGGCTGATCGGGCAGCCGGCGCGAGCGATGGTGGCGGGTGACGTGCGGGCGAACGAGAACCTGTCACTGACCGCGACCCAGACCCTGTTCGCGCGTGAGCACAACCGGATCGTCGGGCTGTTGCCGGGTTCGCTGAGCGAGGAGGACAAGTTCCAGATCGCCCGCCGGGTGATCATGGCCGAGCAGCAGTACATCACCTACAACGAGTTCCTGCCCTCGCTCGGGGTGGCGCTGCCGCGCTACACCGGCTACAACGCGGGGGTCAACGCCAACCTCGGGAACGAGTTCGCGACCGTCGGGTACCGCGCGCACAGCATGATCCACGGCGAGTTCGAGCTGGAGACCAACGCGTCCCGGTACTCGCAGGCGACGCTGAACGCGATGACCGCGCAGGGTGTCGAGGTCGTGGTGGACGGCGCCGACGCCGAGATCGCGATCCCGTTGAACCTGGCCTTCTTCAACCCCGACCTGCTGGAGCAGGTCCAGCTCGGCCCGATGCTGCTCGCGCTCGGCCTGGAGTCGGAGTACAAGAACGACGAGCAGATCGACAACCAGCTGCGCAGCGTGCTGTTCCAGATCCCGGTCTCCGGCAACCCGGAATGTCTGGACGGCGAAGGGCTGCCGACGTGCTTCAACGGAGTGGTGGACCTGGGTGCGATCGACATCGAGCGTGGTCGTGACCACGGCATGCCGACGTACAACCAGATGCGGCAGGCGTTCGGGTTGCCGGTGAAGACCTCCTTCACCGCGATCACCGGTGAGGGGACCGAGCTCTTCCCCGCCGACCCGCAGCTGACCGCGGGCAACGAGATCAACGATCCGGACAGTCTGGACGTCCTGCAGCTGTTCGACATCGACGGCAACCCGGTCGACCTGAACGACGAGGACGCGGTCGAGGGCACCGGCACCCGCGAGGTCCGCCGGACCACGCTGGCCGCCCGGCTGCGCGCGCTCTACGGCAACGTGAACAATGTCGACGCGTTCGTCGGCATGGTCGCCGAACAGCATGTGCCCGGTAGTGAGTTCGGCGAGCTGCAGCTGGCCATGTGGGCTCGGCAGTTCCAGGCTCTCCGTGATGGTGACCGGTTCTTCTACGGGAACGACCAGGGGCTCACGTACATCAAGAACACCTACGGGATCGACTACCGCCGCACTCTCGGCCAGATCATCGATCTGAACACCGACCTGACC
The DNA here is from genome assembly GCF_009687845.1 of Acrocarpospora corrugata. GTDB lineage: Bacteria > Actinomycetota > Actinomycetes > Streptosporangiales > Streptosporangiaceae > Acrocarpospora > Acrocarpospora corrugata. Next base: position 38,065 of record NZ_BLAD01000043.1, on the reverse strand, counting down.
GCGGCCGACCTGGCCCCCAACGTGTTCCTCGTCCCCGAAGCCGATCTGCCGGCGCCGACTTGCACGGTGAGCTTCACCCAGACCACCGAGTGGCCCGGCAACTTCCAGGTCAATATGACCATCACCAACACCGGCACGACGCCGATCAACGGATGGGCGCTGCGCTGGGAGTGGGCCAACGGGCAGACCGTCAGTGAACTGTGGAACGGGGTGGTCAGCCAGAGCGGCCGGAATGTGACCGTCACGAACGCGGCCACCAACGGCACGATCGCACCGGGAGCCAGCCGGAACGGCATCGGCTTCAACGCCCAGCGCGACAACTTCACCAACGCGAAACCACCCAACTTCACCCTCAACAACCGCCGCTGCGCGACCGTCTGAACCTGAGAGACCGGTCACGGGTTCACACGCGTGACCGGTCTCGTCAGCGGGTCAGCCGACGACGCCCTGGGTGTCGAGGTTGTCGCCGCTCCAGTCGCCGATCATGGGAAGGTGCCGTGGTCGCCGTAGACGAGGCCCGGAGCCGCCTGCTCCTCTCGCACCTCCAGGCGGACGGGGGCTGAGTCGGCAGTCACGGTTACCTGGACTTTTTGCGCTGAGATGAGCTGCTGCGTCTGGACGTGGTAATGGTCGGCGGTTTGTCGGGGACGCGTGGGGTCGTGCTGGTCGTGGTCGAGGTGGTGGTGGTCGTGCTGGACCGTGGGCGGGTCGGGACGGGTACGGGCGAGATGACGGAAGTGCTGCGCTTGACCTTCGTGAGCGGGCTCTCCGTGACCTTCCGAGCGCTGGCGCCGGAGATGGGTGACGGCCGCGCAGGGCCTTGTGCCGCCAGTTCTTCGGCCGATGTCAGTTGCACGCCCGTGCCTAGATAGTCCTGGAAATCCTGGTCTGGGCCGGCCGGTGGCGGCACGGGTGAGGATGGGAGCGGTTCCGCGTCGTCCCCGCTCGACGCGTATCCGGTGTCGTCGGTGATTTTGCGGCCCTTCACGTGGGCGAAGGCGTTCATCAGTGGTCCCAGGCCGACGGGGTGGGCCAACGCGGCCTCCACCTCCTTCGGCCGCTCGGTCAGGCTGCCGCCGTACAGCCGGGTGAGTGGCTCCTTCTTGGCCAGGAACAGGGGCGGGGGCCATGGGTAGGTGGTCATGTGCGTGGCCAGCATGCGGTCGAAGACTCCCGGCCACACGTCCTGCAGGACCATCCAGCATTTGATGCGGCAGAGCTTTGCGACGCCCAGCTTGGCGCCTTTCGGGTGGTTGAGGGAGATGGCCAGCGCCTGCATTTCGGCATGCATCTCCTGCTCGTGATCCTGGTCCCCCGCCACTGGCAGGGCGCTGTTGTAGCCGATGACCCGGATTCGGCCCTGGCTCTGCTCCAGCGTTCTGAGGAAGGCGACGGTTTTGCGCAGCCGGGCTTGGAAGCGGGCTTTCGCCCGGCTGGTCGGCTGGGCTTCGGGGCTCAGGCGGGACGTCATCAGCCGCGTCAGTTCCGCCAGTTGCGCCTCGGCGGCCGAGCCCACGGCCCGGGAGGCGCGCAGCAGGGCCTCCAGGTCCTCCGCCATGAGGCCGTCCGGCCGGTTGGCGGTGATGCCCGATCTCGCGGCCTTTGTGAGTATCGCGACGCACACTCGGTCGCCCTTGAGCGAGGTGAGCACGTCGGCCAGCCGGTCGAGCGAGCGGTCGTAGTCGAGCTCCGGCAGTCCGGCCATCTCTCTCAGCCATTCTTGGTGGGAGCGGTGTTCCCGCAGGAGCCTGGTCTGCAGGTCGCTCACCCGCTTCTCCATGAATTTCGTGGCCGCTGCGGCCGCCTGCCGGTAGTCGCGATACCCGGCGGCTTTCGTCGTCGCCATCTCGATGGGCGCCGTGTCCGGCAATGCCTGCCCGTCCCGGAGCATCGCGAGCTGCATGTAGAAGTCCTCGAACAGGCCTGCCTTCCGCAGATGGGCGTCCAATGGGACCAGTTCCTCGTCGAACGCCTCGTTGTCGCGGCCTTTCGTCCAGTAGAGCTCGGCCAGCAGGTTGGCCCTGTCGGTCTCGGTCAGGTTCAGGGATCTGCCGATGGCCCGCCACAGGGTCGCGGACTGCCATATCAGCGGGCCGAGGTCGGCCAGTGAGTCGGAGGCGACCCTGCGGGCCTGGGCGAGCCAGTACTGGGCCATCGGCGCGTCCGGGGAGTGCGGAGACGCGGGCGCTTCCAGCAGATCCGCCGTCAGCTCCTCGTTTCGGGTGGTGAAATCCACGAAGTCGGCGAAATTCGCGAACGGCCCATGCTCTCGCAGCGCTTGATACCGGGGCCGGACTGCGGATGGCCGGGGGCCTGCGGACACGAGACGGAACGGCCCGTCCCGGCTCACGTCGTCGTCTCCGGCCGGCTCGGTCGTGAAGTCCTCGCCAAGGCCGGTAGTGCAGTCCCTGAACGGACGGATGGACAAATCGGTCGTGGAACTCCTAGGCGGACCGAACGAGAAGTCGCTCCTGGAGCTCCTAGACGGGCGCAACGTGAAATCGGTCGTGGAGTCCTCGCCAAAGCCAGCCGTGACGTCCCTGGACGGACCGATGGACAAATCGGTCGTGGAACTCCTAGGCGGACCGATCGAGAAGTCGCTCCTGGAGCTCCTGGACGGGCGCAACGTGAAGTCGCTCGTGGAGTCTCTGGGTATCCCGGGCGTGAACTTGTCGGGTGGGGATTCGGGAATGACCTCGAAGTCGTCGTCCCAAGGGGTCGTGGGGCAGCCGTTCGGGAGAAGACGGGCGATGGGGGGTCCTCTCGCGCTGGGAGGCTGGGGGCCGGGATGAGTGGCAGTGGGGCGTAGCGGCTGCGGGAGGTCGGCGTCATGGTCATGCGCCTGGGGGGCAAGGGCGGAGGTGGCGGTGCCGAGGTGGTGGGGACCAGCGTCAAGGGGGTGTAGCGGCCGGTCGGCGCTTTCGATTTGCGCCTCTGGCGCTGCTTCGTCGGCTGGGTCCGGTATTTCGGCGCCACCAGCCCGAACGGCCGCGACGAACGCGGCGACTCCACCCGAAGCGGGGACGGCTCCGGCGGGCCCGGCCTGGCGGGCCACTCGGAAAGGCTGGACAGTCGTCCGGAACCCTCCGCGGGCTTGCGTTTCTCGTATCGGGATGACTTCTTGGGCCCGGTCGAAAGCGGCCCTCCCAGGAAGTCCGGCTCCAGCAGCTTTCTCTTCTGCGGCTCGTACGGCGTCGACATGTCGCGAACCCCCAGTGACTCACGGCCCCGATATCCACCCCATGGTCTTCGGCCCGAACGGCGACGGACCTACTGCCGTGGTGATAGTTCGCGCCGAGAACCCGCCGCCCAGGTCAGGAGGCTCCGTCGCGGGGGCGCTCCACCAGGCCGAGGCGATGCGAGATGATCAGCGCTTCCGACCGGGTCCGAGCCCCCAGCCGCAGGAACAGGCGGGCCTGCACGCTCTCCACCGTCTTCGCGGTGATGCCCAGCCGCCGCGCGGTCTGCCCGATCGTGTGGCCGAGCGCGATCGAGCTGAGCACGTCCCGCTCCCGGGCGGTGAGCTCGGGCGGATGCGCGGGCATGCCGGTCGTGAACGCGTCCAGGCAGAGGGCGGTCATCGTGAAGTAGCCCCGGCACATGAGCGACAACATCCCGCACAGATCCTCGGGCACGTCCTCCCGCCACACCAGCGCCCGCGCGCCGTGCCGGACCGCCTCCCCGACCGCCGCCAGATCCGGCGGCGCCGAGCAGACCACCAGCGTGGGCGCGCCCAGCTGGGCCGGCAGCCGCCAGTCGCCGGGGTCCGGGTCGATCAGCACCGCCGCCAGCGTGCCCCGCCGCCACTGCAGCCAGTGCGCGCCCGCGGCGTCCCGGAGCACCGCGAAGGACTGCCCGCAGCCGACCAGCGTCTCGGCCACCCGATCCCGGCCGGCTCCGGGGCGCGCGTGCACGATCACCACCTCAGGCCGGGTACGGCCGTTGTCCGGCAGTGGCCGATGATGATCGAAGAACCCCAGCGAGATGGCCTTCGCGACCGCGTGCGCCTGGCTCACCACGCCGAGTTTCCGGTAGATCCCGCGCTTGCACGCCTCCACCGCGCAGGTCGTGACGCCGAGCGACGCCGCGATCCGCGCCGTGCTCAGCCCCGACCCGAGCAGGTTGAGCACCGTCAGCTCCGAGGAGGTCATCGCGACCTCGGTTCCCGGTTTTTCCAACGTCCTGTCCATGTGCACGTCCCGACCCCTGGGATGCGACCAGCTGGAAACTGACGCCTATGCCGACTCGTGTCAAGTCCTGGGGTCATTGCGCAACATCGACCTGCGAAGATCCATGAACGCTTCATGGTCACCAAGAGGTCCGCGAAACCATGGAACGGGACAGGGCCTTGATCTCAACGCGGATTGGCTAGGCTGCGGCGATGAGCACAGAGCGCCGATTGGCCGCGTGGCTGAAGGCGAAGAGCGCGGCCGAGCTCCGGCTGTTCCTGACCCGGGCCGGTTTCCCCGGCGAGACGGATGTCACCCCGAACCAGCTCGCCCGGTTGCTGCTCCAGCACCATATGACCCTCGCGCTGGTCAGGTTCTGCACGCTGCCCCAGACCCAGACGCTGGCGGCCGTGGCCTGGCTGGCCAAACACCATCACGGCGCGCAGCGCGGCTATCACTGGCACGACGGGGACCCGGCCGACCGCGCCGTACCGCGATCGGAGGTGATCGACCTGCTCGCCGGGGCCGATCGGGAGCTCCGGACCGAAGCCGAGGCGACGCTGGACGCGCTGGCCGAGCTGGCGCTGGTGCTCCCGCCGCACGGGAAACAGGTGATCGTGCCCGCCGGGGTGCAGCTGAGCCTGGCCGACGCGGCCGGCCTGGGCCGCCCGGCCGCCCAGCTCCTGACGGCGCACTTCAACGCCCCCGAGGTGCACCGGATCGCTGTCGCGCTGGGCTTCCCGAAGGCGTCGCTGCGGGACAACGCCCAGCGTGACATCGTCGGGCTGCTGGCCGATCCCGTCCGGGTGCGCGCCCTGCTCGACGAAGCTCCCGCGTCCGTCCTGGCGCACCTGAACGACATCATCCGGCACGGATCGCGGGTCCGCACGCACGTCTATCACGGCTCCTACGGCTACCTCCCGAATCCCAAGATCAGATTCCGGGACGGCGGCTCGGGCAGCCCGGACACCGACTGGCTGGCCGTGCGGGGACTGCTGCTTCCGGCCGGGACGGAGGACCTGGCCGAGGTGCCGATCGAGGTCGCCACCGCCGTGCTCGGCGGCCCGCGCGTGCCGTTCCACCCCCGGCCGCCGCAGCCGCCGACCGGCCTGGCCGACGCGCCCCGGGCCGACGGCTCCGCCCAGGCCGCCGCCACCACCGCGGTCTCCCAGATCGAGCGGCTGCTCGCCGCCTGCGCCGACCAGCCGCTCGCCCTGCGCAAGTCCGGGGGCGTGGCGGTACGGGACACCAAACGCGCCGCCAAAGCCGCCGGAATACCGGAGGACCTTGCCAGGTTCTGGCTGGATCTCGCCACCCAGGCCCGGCTCCTCGGCCTGCACGCGGAAGCCGTCAAACGCCCCAAAGGCCACCGGGGCAAGCTGCCCGACCCCATCGTGAACCTGCTCCCGACCCGCGCGTACGACACCTGGCTGGAGCGGCCTCCGGCCGAGCGGCTGGTCCCGATCATCGCCACCTGGGCCACCATCCCGGCGACCTACATCTACTGGCCCTTCGAGGAGACGCCCGTCGCCCTCACAGAACCCGACGACCCGTACGCGGTCGGCACCCGTTACGCCCTGCTGGAGGCGCTGGCCGCGCTGCCGCCTGGCAAGGGCGGCGGCGCGCGGGCGATGCCGTACCTGATCGCCTGCGCGAACTGGCACCGACCGCACGGCGCCCATCCGGAGGTGGAGGCGCAGCTCACCGCCGTCCTGCGGGAGGCGGAACTGCTCGGGGCGGTCGCCGGGGGCACGCTCACCGAGGTCGGCCGTGCCGTCCTGGAGTTGCTCAGATCCGGCCAGGCGTGGACGGCGCCGGACGCCGCGCTGACCGCCGCGCTGGCCGCGACGTTACCGCCGCCGCAGAACACCGTCCTGTTCCAGGCCGACCTGACCGCGGTCGTGCGGGGCCTGCCGACCGGCGAACTGGCCGCCCTGCTGGACGAGAGCGCCGACCGGGAGTCGGAGGGCCACGCGGTGGTCTGGCGGTTCGGCCCGGCGACCGTGCGCCGCGCGCTCGACAACGGGCGCGAGGCCGGCGACCTGCTCGACCGGCTCGCCGCGGTGTCCGGTTCCGCGCTGCCGCAGCCGCTCGAATACCTGATCAAGGACGTGGGCCGCACCCACGGCCGGATGCGGGTGGTCCGCTCCGGCTGCTGCGTACGCTCCGACGACGAGACCCTCATCGACGAACTGGCGCGAACCCGGGTCCTGGCCAAACTCGGCCTGCGCAAGATCGCGCCCACGGTTCTGATCAGCTCCGCCGGCGAGCAGGAGACCCTCGCCGGACTGCGGAGCGCCGGCTACACGCCGGTCCTGGAGGCCGAGACCGGCGCGACGGTCATCGAGCGGCCCGCCCGGCTGCGGGCCCCGGCCCGGCGGTGACCGCTCCCCCGGAGCGGTCACCGCGCGACGTCACCGGCCCTGGAGCGCCTTGACGTTGTCGCCGAAGGTCCAGTTCCTGGAACCGTCCCAGTTGATGGACCAGGTCATCAGGCCCTTCAGGCTGCCGTTGAAAGCGTTCCAGCTCTGCGACACCAGGGACGGCGTCATGTAGCCGCCGCCCGCGCCGGACTGGGCGGGCAGGCCGGGCACCTGCTTGTCGTACGGGACCCGGATCGTGGTGCCCTGGATGACCAGGCCGTTGTTGAGGCAGGTGGTCTGGGCGGTGAAGCCCTGCACGGTGCCGGCCGAGTAGGAGTCTCCCGCGCAGCCGTACATGGAGCCGTTGTAGTACTGCATGTTCAGCCACCACAGGCGGCCGTTGTCGGCGTACTTCTTGATGATCGGCAGGTAGGCGCCCCAGATGGAGCCGTAGACCACGCTGCCGCCCGTGACGTACGCCGTCTCGGGAGCCATAGTCAGGCCGAAGTTGGCGGGCATCTGGGCGAGTACGCCGTCGATGATGCGGATAAGGTTGGCCTGCGACGCCGACAGCTGGGTGATGCTGCCGCTGCCGGTCAGGCCGGTCTCGATGTCGATGTCGATGCCGTCGAAGTTGTACTGGCGCAGGATCGGCACGATGGTGGCGATGAAGCGGTCGGCGACCGTGCTGGAGTTGAGGTCGATGCCCGCGGTCGCGCCGCCGATGGACATCAGGATGGTGGCGCCCGCGGCCTTGGCGGCGCACATCTCGGCGGGGGTGGCGACCTTGACGGTGGCGTCCATGCCGTCCTGCCAGAGCGCGGTGCCGTCAGAGCGGATGACCGGGAACGCGGCGTTGATCACGTTGTAGCCGTGCGCCTTGATCCGGGCGTCGGTGATCGGGATCCAGCCGAGCGGCGGGTGCACGCCGTTCGACGCGCCGTCCCAGTTCTCCCAGTAACCCTGGAGAACCTTGCCGGTCGGCCTGGACTTCACGGCGCAGGTGCCGCCCGTCGGGGAGGGCGACGGCGACGGGGAGACGGACGGCGAAGGAGAGGGCGAGGGCGAGACGGGCGGGGACGGCGAGGGAGACGGGGACCGCGACGGGGACGGGGAGGGAGAGGGCGATGCCGTTCCGCCGGGGCCGTCGAAGCTGATGTCGTCGGCGTTGTAGGTGCCCTGGCCGTACCAGCCGTGCACGTAGACCTGCGCTGTGGTCTGACCCGCCGCGGTGGTGAAGGAGAGCGTCAGCTGCTGGTAGGCCGCCGCCGACGTCCAGGTGGCGGGTCCTCCGTTCACGCCCAGGTAGACGTAGTTGCCGCGGACCCACGCGGTGACCGTGTACGCGGTGCTCGGCCGGACGCTCACCGTCTGGGTGCACTTGGCGTTGTCCGACGCGCTCGCCGCGCCCGAGAGCGCCCGGGTGCCGGTGCGCACCGGCGTGCTGACCACCGACCCGAGCCCACCGGTGCAGGACCACGGCGAGAGGGATCCGGTCTCGAAACCCGGATTGGCCAGCAGGTTGGCCGCGTAGGCCGACGTCTGGGACGCCAGGACGCCCAAGGCCGCCAGGAGTAAGGAGACTGCCATCGTCAGCAGCCGGGGGGTTCGCTTCATGAGAAACCCTTCTGTCGCCCGGGGGCATGACAAGTCACCGGGCATCGACATCGCGATGAGGTTGCGAGGCCACGGTGACTGAGGCTCGCGAGCAACAGTTCCTCGGATTATCTTCCAAGATCATGGTTAATGTCCATAACGAACTCCGGCAGCGGATAATTCGAGGACCCGACTTAGGAGACGCAGAAATGGATCCGACCGTGCTCGTGGCGCTCATCTCCGCTGTGCTGGGCGGGGCCGCAGGGGAAGCAGGCAAGGGGGCCTGGACTTCGCTGACCTCGCTGGTGCGGCAGCGGTTCGGTAAGGACTCCGCCGAGCTGGCGGTGCTGGACAGCGAGTCGGCGCCGGAGATCACGGCCGTCCTGACCGAGCGAGCCCAGTCCGATGCCGGGTTCGACGAAGAGCTGACGTCGTGGGCGGCCACGACCACGCGCGTCATCCAGCAGAGCCACAACGTGTCCAACACCATCAGCGGCAATGCCCGCATTCAGGGCACCGTCATTCAGGCCGGTGACTTGTTCGGCCCGATCAACCTGAACGGCTAAACGGCCGAATCCGATTTCAAGGCCAGGCACTCCGTCTCGCCTCGTGCCGCCATCCGGCCTTTGGACGGGGAGTAAATCGCGATCCTCGTCCGGAACTGGGTGCTCACGGCCACCCGCATGGCGAGGGTGCCCGGCACCTCGGTCATTTGGTACTTGGCCACCCCGTTCAGCGCGCTGATGAGCGAGGTGGCGACTTTCTGGGAATCGCCGGGGCCCTCTCCGGCGACGGCCTCGACGGAGTAGGTGCGGCGGTACTTGCCGTCGCCGCAGGGCACGTCCCTGCCGCCGGGGTCAGTGATCGTTATCTCCTTGGCCAGCGCATACCGGAAAGTCCGGTCGATGTGGCTCTTGAGTACCTGGCCGGCCTCGGTCGAGGTCGGTAACGGAGGGGCGTTATCCCCACATCCGGACAGTACGAATGCGACGAAAACAGCGATCGACAAGATCCGTGGCACGCGACGCGTCATCTGCCCCTCCGGCATTCGGCCCTTACATCGACCCCCCATAATGTCCGGGTAACGACACGTTCACGGCTGTTTCACCAAAACAAGGTCAGCCGGAATCGGCGTCGAAGTTCAGTTCCGACGTGACGCGGTAGCGGTCGCCCCGGTAGATGGACCGGGTGAACTCCACGATTCTGTGGTTCACATCTCTGGTGGTGCGCTCCACCATCAATGCCGGGAAATGCTCGGGAACGTGCAGGAGTTCGGCCTCCGTCTCGTCGGTCACCGTCGCCTCGATGGTCTGGACGGCGCTGCGCACGTCGATGCCGAAACGCTCGCGCAGGAAACGGTAGAACGAGCCGGACTCCATGTCCTCGGGAACCAGGCCGTCGACCAGCACGTGCGGCAGGTGCAGGCGCTCGATGGCCATCGGCTCGTCGTCGACGACACGGAGGCGTACCACCCGGAGGACCGGGGCGGCGGGGGCCAGCTGGAGGCGGCTGGCCAGCTGGGGGCCGGCGGGGGCGGAGCCGAACTCCAGGATGCGGCTGGCCCAGTGGCCTTCGGCGGGCGGAGCGTAGAACGAGCCACTCGGGGTGGCGGCGAGGGCCTGAGTGACGCGCTGGGGGCCGGTGAAGGTGCCGCGGCCGTGCTCCCGGACGAGGTGGCCGGAGCGGACCAGATCGTCGATGGCGGCGCGGAGAGTGGGACGGGAGACACCCAACTCCTTGCACAGGTCGCGTTCTGACGGGATGGCCTCGCCCGGCTTCTTGTCGGCGATGAAGTCGAGCAAGAAGTCACGCACCCGGTCGCGTTTCAGCCCGGCCCGCATGTTCAGAGTCACATCCTCGACCTTACCAGCTATTGACCAGTACGCCCATGTTAACGGTTGATAACAGCTCTTGACGGGCCAACTGGTTAAGACCACTCTACTCGCAGCAGGCAGATTGCTTACCAATATCTGACCACCGGGAGTACCGATGACGTCCCGCTTCCTTACCGCGACGGCGGTGCTGGCGCTTGCCGCCGGGCTGACCGCGTGCGGGTCCACACCAGAATCCACGACCACTCCGAACGCCGCCGCGGATCCGGTCAAACTGACCGTCTGGGTCATGCGGGATAGCTTCACCGACGGGGTCATCAGCCGCTTCAAGACCGGCTTCGAGGCCAGCCACCAGGGGACCACGCTGGACATCCAGATCCAGGAGTGGGACGGCATCGGCCAGAAGGTCACCAGCGCCCTGGCCAGCAACGACGCCCCCGACGTGATCGAGGTCGGCAACACCCAGGTGGCCGAGTACGCGGCCAGCGGCGGCGTGAAGGACCTCACCGACAAGGTCGCGGAACTGGGCGGCACCGACTGGATCCCGGGCCTGGCCGAACCGGGCAAGATCGACGGACGGCAGTACGGCATCCCGTGGTACGCGGCCAACCGGGTCGTCATCTACAACAAGGACCTGTTCGAGAAGGCCGGCGTCACGGCCGCGCCGAAGACGCGGGACGAGTGGATCGAGGTCACCACCAAGCTCAACAAGGGCGGCACCCAGGGCATCTACCTGCCCGGCCAGAACTGGTACACCCTGGCCGGATTCATCTGGGACGAGGGCGGCGACCTGGCCGTCAAGGAGGGCGACCAGTGGAAGGGCGCCCTCGACACACCGCAGGCGATCGCCGGGATCGGCTTCTACCAGCGGTTGCAGGCGCTCGGCGAGGGGCCGCGTGACTCCGACGAGGCCAAGCCGCCGCAGGCCGACGTGTTCGCCAAGGGCGACGTGGCGCAGCTGATCTCCTCCCCGGGCGGCGCGACCGCGATCGAGAAGGCCAATCCGGAACTGGCCGGGAAGCTGGGCTTCTTCCCGATTCCCGGGAAGACGGCCGACAAGCCGGGCGCGGTGTTCACCGGCGGCTCCGACCTGATCATCCCGGAGGCGTCCAGGAACCCCGACGCCGCGTACGAGGTGATCAAGGCGCTGGCCGGCGAGAAGTTCCAGCTCGACATGGCCAAGGAGATGTCGTACGTCCCGAACAAGGCGTCCTTCGCCGGCGTGCTGAGCGGCAGCGAGGGCGCGGCCGCGATGGCGATCGGCGCGACCAACGGGCACGCCACCCCGAACTCCGCCAACTGGGCGGCGGTCGAGGCGAAGAACGTCATCAAGGAATACCTGACCAAGGTTCTCACCGGCGGCGACGCGGCGGCCGAGTCCACCGCGGCCTCCCAGGTCATCACGGACATCCTCAACACCAAGTCCTAGCCGTAGGAGCGCGGCCCGCCCCTGAAGCGTGGCGGGCCGGCCTCCGCACGACCTCCCGAGGAAGCCCGTGTCCGCACCTCCCGTGGTCGCTCCCCGCCAGGAAAGTCCAGCGCCGCCCGTTTCCCGCAGGCGGCAGGGACGTCCTCGCATGCCCGGGCTGTGGCCGTACCTGCTCGTCGCCCCCACCGTGCTCGGGGCCGCGTACCTCCTGCTCTACCCGCTGCTGCGCAGTGTGGTGATCTCCTTCCAGCACTTCCGGACCGGCGAGCTGATCCGTGGCGGGGCGGCCTTCGTCGGTCTGGAGAACTACCAGGAGGTCCTCGGCAGCGGCGAGTTCTGGTCGGTGGTGTGGCGGACCCTCCTGTGGACGGCCGTCAACGTCGTGCTGATCATGGTGATCTCCACCCTCGTCGCGTTGATGATCGCCCGGCTGCGGAAACGCCTGCGGCTGGCCGTGATGAGTGGCCTGGTGCTCACCTGGGCGACGCCGGTCCTGGCGGCGACCACCATCTTCCAGTGGTTGTTCCAGTCGAGGCTGGGCGTGGTCAACTGGCTGCTGGCCACGCTCGGTCTCGAGTCCTTCCGGAGTTACACCTGGTTCGCGGACGGCACGTCCACCTTCGTCATCCTGGTCGTGCTGGTGGTCTGGCAGTCGGTGCCGTTCGCGGCCCTGACCCTCTACGCCGCGCTCACCACCATCCCGGCGGAGCTCTACGAATCGGCCAGGATCGACGGCGCGACCGGCTGGCAGATCTTCAGGAACGTCACCTTCCCCATCCTGCGGCCCCTGTTCGGGCTGATCACCTCGCTGGAGGTGATCTGGGTGTTCAAGTGCTTCGCCCAGATCTGGGCGATCAGCCGAGGCGGCCCGGACGGCGCCACCACCACCCTGCCGGTGTACGCCTTCCAGGTCGCCCAATCCCTGCACAAATACGACCTGGGCGCGGCCATCTCCACGCTGACCGTGCTGATCCTGGTCGCCGCCCTGATCACGCACCTGCGGCGGATGCTCCGGCACGAAGGAGACCAGCTGTGAGACTCCGGCGCCTCCCGCTCACCCTGGCCGCCCTGTCTGTCCTGATCGTCTCGGTCTTCCCCGTCTACTGGATGGTGCTGACCGCGTTCAAGCCCACCAGGGACATCCAGGCCGACACCCCCACGTTCTGGCCCAGTCATCCGACTCTCGACCATTTCGCCACCGCCATCAGCGCCGACGGCTTCGGCCTGTTCTGGCGCAACAGCCTGCTGGTCACGGTCAGCGCCGTGCTGGCCGCGATGGCCGTGGCGCTGCTCGCCGCGTTCGCGGTGGCGCGGATGCGGTGGCGGGGGCGGCGCGGCTTCATCCTGATGGTCTTCATCGCCCAGATGGCGCCCTGGGAGGCGCTGCTGATCTCGATGTTCATCATCGCCCGCGACACCGGCATGCTCGACAAGCTGTCCATGCTCAGCCTCATCTACTTCATGACGACGCTGCCGTTCACGATCGTCACGCTGCGCGGCTTCCTGGCGGCCATCCCGCCGGAGCTGGAGGAGGCCGCCCAGATGGACGGCGCGAGCCGGGTGGTGGCGTTCCGCCGGGTGGTCTTCCCGCTGCTGGCGCCGGGCCTGATGTCGACCTCGCTGTTCGGGTTCATCACCGCGTGGAACGAGTTCGCGTTCGCGAACGCGCTGATCATCAAGAACCAGGACGACCGCACGCTGCCGGTCTGGCTGTCGTCCTTCAGCAACATCTTCGGCACCGACTGGGGCGCCACGATGGCCGCCGCCACCCTCTTCATGCTGCCCGTCCTGCTCATCTTCCTCGTCCTGCAGCGCCGGGTGACCTCCGGGTTCACCGCGGGCGCGATCAAGGGCTGACCCTGAAGGGATCTTCACGTGATAATTCCGCGGCCCGGGAAACTGGCCGTCCTCGGGGGCACTGTCGCGTACGACCCTGAGCTCGTCCGGCTGGCCCCGCATGATCCGGCGCTCGGCCCGGAGGGCTACCGGCTGGACATTTCGCCCAACGCCATCGACCTCACCGCCGGCGGCGAGGCGGGCCGCTTCTACGGACGGCAGACCCTGGCCCTGTACGGCGACGCGCTCCCCCTCGGCACGATCGAGGACGCGCCGCGCTTCCCGTGGCGCGGGCTGATGCTGGATGTGGCCCGGCATTTCATGCCGAAGGAATTCATCCTCCGGATGGTCGACCTGCTCGCCCTGCACAAGCTGAACGTGCTGCAGCTGCATCTCACCGACGACCAGGGCTGGCGGTTGCAGATCAAGCGTCATCCCCGGCTGACCGAGGTGTCCGGCGAGCACTACACGCACGACGACATCCGGGAGATCGTCGCGTACGCGGCGGAGCGGCACGTCCGGATCATTCCCGAGATCGGGCTGCCGGGGCATGTGCAGGCCGCGCTCGCCGCGTACCCCCATCTGGGCAACGATCCCACCCGGCAGCTGGGCGTCTGGGACACCTGGGGGATCAGCCCGCACACCCTCAACCTGGAAGAGTCCACGATCGCCTTCTTCGAGGAGGTCCTAGACGAAGTAATCGAGATATTTCCGGACGAGTGCGTGCACGTGGGCGGGGACGAATGCCGTCCCGGCGAGTGGGAGCGCACCCCGCGCGCCCAGCAGCGGATCGGCGAACTGGGACTGCCCGGCGCGCACGCGGCCCGCGCCTGGATCACCGCTCGGATGGCCGAACACCTGCACCGCCGGGGCCGCCGGCTCGTCTACTGGCACGAGAAGGCCGACGGCCCGCCCGGCGCGACCACGATGACCTGGCTCGACGAGCAGAGCGGCCCGCTGGCCGCCCTGGAGGGCCGCGACGTCGTCCTAGCCCCACATATGCGGACATATCTCGACTACCCCGTGGAGCCGGAACCGGGCCCCTTCGCCCCCGACCGGGTGCTGCCGCTGGCCGAGACGTACCACTTCGACCCCCCGCCCGCCCCACCCCAGGCGACCGGCCGGATCATCGGCGTCCAGGCCCAGCTCTGGACCGAGTACATGCCCACCCCCGCCGACGTCGAGCGCCAGACCTTCCCCCGGCTCTGCGCCTTCGCCGAAGTGGCCTGGGGCTCGCCCCGGGACTATCCCGACTTCCTTCAGCGGCTCACCCCCCACCTGTCCAGGCTCGCCGCCCAGGGGATCAGGATCGGGCCGCTCATTCCCTAGACCTCGGGGGACTCGTTCCATCGAAAGGAAGAATGTTGTCCAGAAAGAAGTGGTTAGCCGGCGGACTGGTGTCCGCCCTCGCCCTCATCGGCTTGGTCGCCCTGCCGGCCAACGCCGCGACATCGGTCCGGCTGCAGTACAAGACCAGTGCCTCCGGCGCCACCGCCGACCAGGCCGAACCGTGGTTCAACCTGATCAACAACGGCACCACCGCGATCCCGCTGAGCGGCCTCAAGATCCGCTACTACTTCAAGGCCGACTCGGCCGCCCAGCAGTACCGTTTCGCCTGCTCCTGGGCGGTCGTGTCCTGCTCCACGGTCACCGGCGCCTTCGGCGCCATCTCCCCCGGCACCGCCACCGCCGACCGCTACCTGGAGGTCGGCTTCACCGCCGGCAGCCTGGCCGCCGGCGCCCAGTCGGGTGACATGCAGCTGCGCTTCTACCGGGCCGACTGGCAGCGCGTCACCCAGAGCGACGACTACTCCTTCGGCACCAGCACCTCCTACGCCGACTGGACGAAGGTGACCGTCTACCAGAACGGCGCCCTGCTCTGGGGCACCGCCCCGACCGGCGGCAACCCGTCCCCGTCGCCGTCGCCGACCGGCGGGTCCCCGTCGCCGTCCCCGAGCGGCCCCCCGCCCGGCGGCTCCGGCGTCGTGTTCGACGACTTCAGCTACGTCGACGCCAACGACACCAGCATCGCCTCACACAACTGGACGATCCGCACCAACCAGGGCGGCCCCGGCATCCCCGGCGCGACCTGGCCGAAGGGCAACATCTCCTTCCCCGTCGTCTCGGGCACCAACAAGGCGCTTCAGCTCAAGTCGGTCACCGACGGAACCTCGGCCGGCACCCAGCAGTCCGAAGTGCTGCACCAGCGCAAGTTCCTGGAGGGCACCTACGCGGCCAGGGTCAAGTTTTCCGACGCCCCGACCAGCGGCCCCGACGGCGACCACATCGTGCAGACCTTCTTCACGATCACCCCGCTCAACCAGGACCTCGACCCCAACTACAGCGAGCAGGACTTCGAGTACCTGCCCAACGGCGGCTGGGGCGAGCCAGCCAACATCATGTACGCCACATCCTGGGAGACCTACCGCAACGAGCCCTGGCTGGCCGTGAACGTGCACACCGAGAACCGGATCAGCTACGACGGCTGGCACGACCTGGTCCTCCAGGTCTCCGGCGGCCAGATCAAGTACTACATCGACGGCGCCCTGTTCGCCACCCACGGTGACATCTACTATCCCGAGACCGTCCAGTCGGTGAACTTCAACCTGTGGTTCATCAGCGGCGGCCTGCTCGGCAGCTCGACCCCCCGCACCTACCTGCAGCAGGTCGACTGGTTCTACCACTCCAAGAACGAGGTCGTCGCGCCCACCGAGGTCCTCAATCGGGTCAACTCCTACCGGACCGCCTCCACCCGCTGGGTCGACACCGTGCCCAACGCCTGATCCATCCGGTACGGCTCGCGCGTATTCGGGGCGCGCGAGCCGTTCCTATTCCGCCACGTTCTTGAGCGCCTCACGCCGGGACAGCCCGCTGATGCCGTGGTTGTTCACGTAGCGCACGACCTCCCGCGGGTCGGTCTTGGCGTATTCGCGCAGCGCCCACCCGATCGCCTTCCTGGCGAAGAAGTCGGTGTCGGACAGGCTCGGTTCGACGCACGCGTACAGCAGCCCGAGGTCGGTCCTGTCCTTGAAGGTGTTCTGGCACAGGATCGAGGTCCGCCGCTTCCACAGATCGGGGTCGCGGGCCCACTCCAGCATGGTGACCTTCATCGTCTCCGGGAACAGCCGCAGCAGCGTGCCGATCCGGTGCACGGCCAACTCGTCCACCAGGTCCCACCAGGCCCCGGTGACGATCATCTCCTCGTACATCGGCAGCGTGTACAGCGTCTGCCAGTCGCGGTACAGCCGCGACCCGGTCAGCTCAACCGCCGCATACCGCTCCTCGCGGTACTCGGCCTCCCGCCACAGCGTCAGCACGGCCTTGCGCCACTCCGGCGCCGACCCCAGCCGATGCTGGGCGAACACCTTGCGCAACGCGGTCTTGCGTGGCCCCGACTGCGCGCCGAGGAACGGCAGCGCCGACTTCATGTACGCGCGCATCGCCGGAGCCTTGGCCGGGTCGGCGACCTCGACCAGCGCCGACCTGACGGCCTCGACGAGGCTCTTGCCCTGGTGGCTCATGCCGACTGGCTGGTCCGCTCTCCGGTCGCGAGGCCGTCGAACAGAACCGTGACGTAGTGCTCGGCCAGCCCGGTGGTGTTGAGCCGGCCGCCGGGCCGGAACCAGCGCACGGCCACCCAGATGGTGTCGCGGATCATCCGGTAGGTCAGCTTGGGGTCGACGTCGCCGCGGAACTGGCCGAGGGCCTGGCCGCGCTTGATCTGCTCGACCCACATGCGCTCGACCTCGTCCTCGGCCTTCACCAGGTAGTCGAACCGGTTGTCGGGCAGCGAGCGCAGGTAGCTCCAGTCGTTCTGCATGACGGTGATCGCGGCACGGTGCGGTTCGAGGGTGCCGAAGCCGATCCGCACCATCTCCGACAGGACCGTGCGCGGGTCGCTCTCGGTCTGGAGCGCGCCGCGGTAGCGGGCGACCAGGTCTTCGAGGAAGGTGCGGAGCACCTCGTCGACGATGGTTTCCTTCGAGTCGAAATGGTGGTAGAGACTTCCGGAGAGAATGCCCGCCTCTTCCGCGATCTCGCGGACGGTGGTGGCTTGGAAGCCCTTGCGCGCGAAGAGCTCCGCGGCGAGTTTCACCAGGTGGTCGCGGCGCTCCGAGGCGGTGCCGGCCGTGCTGGTCCCCCGCTTGCCGCCGGTCTGGCGCTTCACCGGGGTCGTCGTGCCGGAGTTCTTTCGCGTGTTCACATGCTCCATTATGAGCCTCCGAGCAATGGCTTGTTCACGTAACCCTGCGGTGAGTCGCCTGCTCATCCCATGTTCCATGTGCGACCAAGCGCTTGCTACTCTTCGGAACAAGGTTCTGGGCGGAGGGGTCATGACGGAGGCGTTCATCGTCGGGGCGGTCCGCACTCCGGTGGGGCGGCGGGGCGGGGGGCTGGCCGGGGTCCATCCGGCGGATCTGGGGGCGCACGCGCTCCGGGCGTTGATGGATCGCACCGGGGTCGATCCATCGGCGGTCGAGGATGTGGTCTTCGGTTGTGTGGACGCGCTGGGGCCGCAGGCGGGGGACATCGCCCGTACGTGCTGGCTGGCGGCGGGGTTGCCGCAGGAGGTTCCCGGGGTGACCGTGGATCGGCAGTGCGGGTCTTCGCAGCAGGCGGTGCACTTCGCGGCGATGGCCGTACAGAGCGGGAACGCCGATCTGGTGGTGGCCGGGGGCGTGCAGAACATGAGCATGGTCCCGATCGGATACGCCATGACGGCCGGGCAGCAGCTCGGCTTCGCGACGCCGTTCCACGGCTCGTCCGGATGGGCCGCCCGGTACGGCGACCAGGAGGTCTCGCAGTTCCGCGGCGCGGAGCTGATGGCCGACCGCTGGGAGATCACCCGCGAGGAGATGGAGGCGTACGCCTGCGAATCCCACCGCCGGGCTCTGCACGCGATCGACACCGGCCGCTTCGATGACGAAATATCCCCGTATAACGCTGTCACCATCGACGAAGGCCCGCGCCGGGACACCTCGCCGGCCCGGATGGCCGCGCTGAAACCGCTCGTCGAAGGCGGCCGGCTCACCGCCGCCGTCTCCTCGCAGCTCTCCGACGCCGCCGCCGCGCTGCTGATCGCCTCCCCCGCCGCGCTCCGCGCCCACGGCCTCACTCCGCTCGCCAGAATCCATCATCTCTCCGTCCGCGCCGACGACCCGATCATGATGCTCTCGGCCCCCATCCCGGCCACCGCCCGCGCCCTCGCCAAATCTGGCCTGAAGATCGGCGACATCGACGTCGTCGAGATCAACGAAGCCTTCGCCCCCGTCGTCCTCGCCTGGCTCAAGGAGACCGGCGCCGACCCCGCCAGGGTCAACCCCAACGGCGGGGCCATCGCCCTCGGTCACCCCCTCGGCGCGACCGGAGCCCGCCTGATGACCTCCCTCATCCACGAACTGACCTCCACCGGCGGCAGGTACGGCCTGCAGACCATGTGCGAGGGCGGCGGCCAGGCCAACGTGACGATCATCGAGAACCTCAGGCCGGCCGGAACGAGTCACGCGCCTCGGGCGCCGCGTGCTTGATCATCAGATGGCGGACCACGGAGTACTCCTGCACGGCCTCCTGGCTCATGTCCTTGCCGAACCCGCTGCCCTTCACGCCGCCGTGCGGCGCTTCTGAAGCGATCGGCAGGTGGTCGTTGATCCAGGTGACGCCCACGTCGAGCTGGTGGGCCACCCGCAGCGCGCGGGCCACGTCGGTCGACCAGATGGAGGAGGCCAGCCCGTAGGGCGTGTCGTTGGCCAGGCGGATCGCCTCGTCCTCGTCGTCGAACGGGAGCGCCACCAGGACGGGGCCGAAGACCTCGCCCTGGACGATCTCGCTGCCCTGCTCGGCGTCGGCGATCAGCGTCGGCGGGTAGAAGAAGCCGGGCGCCTCGATCGGCTTGCCGCCCAACACGACCCGGCCGGAGGCGCGGGTGACGAACCCGTGCACCCGGTCGCGGTGCGCGGCCGAGATGAGCGGGCCGATGTCGGTCTCCTCGGACCAGGGATCTCCCGGGCGGACCTGCTCCATCGCGGCGTGCAGGGCCTCCACGGCCTCGTCGTAGCGGGATCTGGCGATGTAGACGCGGGTGGCGGCGGTGCAGTCCTGCCCGGTGTTGTACGTCGCGCCCATGGTGACCCCGAAGGCCATGTCCTCGATGGAGGCGTCCTCGAACACCAGGGCGGGCGCCTTGCCGCCCAGTTCGAGATGCACCCGTTTGAGGCCCTCCACGGCGCCCCTCATGACGGCGCGGCCGGTCGCGGTGGAGCCGGTGACGCCGACCATGTCGACGCCGGGGTGGGTGACCAGAGCCTGGCCGACGTCGGCGCCGCCGGTGACGACCTGGAGCAGTCCTTCGGGAGCGCCCGCCTCGGCCAGCAGGGCGGCCAGGCGGAGCGTGCTGCGCGGGGTCGCGGGAGCCGGTTTGATGACCACCGCGTTGCCGGCGGCGAGCGCGGGGCCGACCTTCCAGACGCCCATGATGAACGGGAAGTTCCACGGCGCGATCGAGCCGATCACCCCGATCGGGCGGCGGATCAGCGCCGAGGTGTAACCGGAGCTGAGCACGCCGGCGCCGGTGCCGTCCAGGGAGCGGGCCGCGCCGGCGAAGAAGCGCAGGTTGTCGATGGCGAAGGGGAGCTCGCCGTCCCGGAAGACGGCGGCCGGTTTGCCGGTCTCCTCGACCTCCAGGCGGGTGAGTTCCTCGGCGTCGGCCTCGACCAGGTCGGCCAGGCGCAGCAGCAACCGGGCCCGGTCCGCGGGGGTGGTGTCCTTCCACTGCTCGAAGGCGTCCCGCCCGGCGCGTACCGCCGCCGAGACGTCCTCGGGAGTGCTGTCAGGTACCTCGTCGACGGGTTCTCCGGTGGCGGGGTTGATGAGGATGGTCATCCGGGTGGTTCCTTACCTGTTCAACTGTCGAAACCGATACCGAATCGGTCTAGGACGCGCAGCCAGGGCCCTCGGCGGCCCTCGTTCTCGTCGGCGCGGGCCAGGGCGCGGCGGGTGAACTCGACCACCGGCCAGCGCAGCGGCTCCGGCGGGAACGGCACGGGGTGCCGCCGGACCATGCGCAGGCCGGTTCTGGGGGTGCTCCTGCGGGCGAGCAGGTCCAGGCCGACCAGAGCGCCGAACCGGGACGCGCCGACGCCGAGACCGGTGTAGCCGAGCGCGTACGCCACCCGGCCTCCCATCGCGGTGCCGAAGAAGGGGGTGAAACGGCTGGTGGAGTCGATCATGCCACCCCACCTGTGGGTGAAGCGCACGCCCTCCAGCTGGGGGAACGTCTCGTAGAAATGGCGGGCCAGCAGCCGGTGTGAACCCGCGCGCTGGTCGCTGCCGGCCCCGCCGAAGTTGTAGACGGCGTCGTACCCCCCGAAGAGGACGCGCTGGTCGCGGATGAGCCGGTAGTAGTGGAACTGGTTGCCCGCGTCGGTGATCCCCTGCCCTTCCGGCCAGTTCAGCGACGCCCGCCGTCCCGCGTCCAGCGGTTCGGTGACCAGCACGTAGTCCCACACCGGCAGCACGAAGTGCCGCAGCCGCCGCAGCGGCGCGGGGAAGGCGTTGGTGGCCAGCAGGACCTGGCGGGCCTGCACGACGCCCGTCCCGGTGGTCACCCTGACTGCCGGTCCGGCCCGGTCCAGGCCGGTGACCGTGGTGTTCTCGTAGATCCGGATGCCCAGATCGCCCGCGACCCGCAGCATCCCCCAGGCCAGCTTGGCCGGATCGACCACGCCGCCGGTCCCCCGGATCCGCAGCCCCGCCAGATAGGTGGGCGAGTCCACGTCGGAGCGCATCTCGTCCCGGCCGAGGAAGGTGACGTCCTCGCCGTACTCCCGATGGAGTTTTTCCGCTCTGCGCAGATCGTCGACCTGGTACGGCTCGACCGCGACATTGGTCTTGCCGACCAGCCGCAGATCGGCGTCGATGCGGTGCTCGGCCACGAACGCGGCGATCTCCGCCAGGTTCTCCCGCCCCAGCGCCAGCAGCAGCTCCATCTCCCCAGGCCAGCGGTGCACGCCATGGGTCAGCCCGTGCGTGAGCGAGTCGGAGATGAAGCCCCCGTTCCGCCCGGTCGCCCCGAACCCGACGGTGTGCGCGTCCACCAGGACGACATCGCACGCGGGGTTCTCCCGCTTCGCGAGCACGGCCGCCCACAATCCCGTAAAACCCGCGCCAACGACGAGCAAATCCGCAGTAGTACGTCCGTGCAAAGGTGGGTATGCCGGAAGAGTTTGGTCAGCCGTCCAGAAGACCCGGGGAGCCGCATCCTTGAGCACCGCGTCTCCTTCTCGCCCATGTTTGTTGAATCGTGATTCAAATACCCATCGAGTTCCTACGTCAAGACCTGCGAGACTAGTTGTGAGATCGTTCAGACTGGGACGGGTGTCATGACGCAGCGCAAGAGCAAGGCAGATCGGCGGATCGAGCTGATCGACGCGGCCCGGCGCGCCATGATCCAGCACGGCGCGGAGGGGGTGCATCTGAACCAGATCGCCGAAGAGGCGGGCCTTACCTCAGGCGCGGTCCTCTACCACTACCCGGACCTGCGGGATCTGCTGATCGAGGCGCATCACGCGGGCATGGAGCGCTTCTACGAGCAGCGGATGAAGAAGATCACCGGCATCGCCGACCCCGCCCAGAAGCTCATCGTCACGATCCGCTCCGGCCTGCCCCAGGGCCCGGACGACGCGGGCGTGCGCCTGCTCTGCGAACTCGGCGGCGCGGCCGGCCGCAACCGGGTGTACGGCACGCTGCTGACCACCCTCTACGACCGCCAGGTCGCCATGTACCAGACCATCCTGGAGGTGGGCGCCGCGCACAACGCCTTCACCCTGGCCCAGGACTCCGAGACCATCGGCCGCAACCTGGTCGCCCTGGAGGACGCGTACGGCTACCGCATCGTCGCCCGCCACCACAGCATCGGCGCCGACGAGGCCGTGGAACTCATCCTCGGCTACGCCCGCCTGGCCACCGGCCACGCCCTAAAACTGACCGCGGCCCCGCACCGGACGACGGCTGCCCGCCGCCCGGCCACCCCACGCGCCCAAAGCGCCTGAACACGCTCAGGCGGGCACGAGCACCGCGTCGTCCGGGTTCCAGAACAGCCCCACGGCCGCCCCGGGCGTGATCCGCGCCGCGCCCTGCGTGGCCGCCAGCACCTTACGGTCGTGCCCCGACACGTCCACCGCGATGTGCGAGATCCCGCCGAAGAAGCTCACGTCGGCCACGATCCCGTCGGCGGCCCCGCGGCCGGGATCGCCGAGCCGTACCCGCTCGGGACGCACGGCCAGCACCGCGAGCCCGTTCGGCAGCTCGGGCTTGCAGGGCAGGTAGCCGAGGCCGGGGACCTCGAAGCCGTTGCCGGTGATCGTGCCGGTGAACAGGTTGTTGGCGCCGATGAAGTCGGCGACGAAGCGGGTGCGCGGCCTGTCGTAGAGGGCGATCGGCGCGTCCACCTGCTCGATCCTGCCGTTGTCCATGACCGCGATCCGGTCGGCCAGCGACATGGCCTCCTCCTGGTCGTGGGTGACCACCACGAAGGTGATCCCGACCTCGACCTGCAGCCGCTTGAGCTCCAGCTGCATCTCCGCGCGGACCTTCTTGTCCAGCGCCGACAGCGGCTCGTCCAGCAGCAGCATGCGGGGGCGCTTCACGATGGCGCGGGCCAGCGCGACGCGCTGCTGCTGGCCGCCGGACAGCTGGCTGGGCCGCCGCCCGGCCATCGTGTCCAGCCCGACCTTCGCCAGCACCTCGCCGACCCGCTTCTTGATCTCCTCGCGGGGCAGGCCCTCCCGCTCCAGCCCGTAGGCCACGTTCTTGGCCACGGTCATGTGCGGGAACAGCGCGTACGACTGGAACATCAGGTTGACCGGCCGCCGGTGCGGCGGCTGCCGGAGCAGGTCGGCGCCGTCCAGCCGGACCGCCCCCCGGTCCGGCCACTCGAAGCCGGCCAGGATGCGCAGCAGCGTGGTCTTGCCGCAGCCCGACGGCCCGAGCAGGGCGAAGAACTCGCCCGCCCGGATGTCGAGGCTGACCTCGTCGAGAGCTATCACGTCCCCGAACTTCCGGGAGACTCCCTCGATGGAAAGCAGCGTCATTTGAAGGACTCCGTCAGTCTGGTCATCCGCTGGACGGCGATCACGGCGGTGCAGCTGACCGCCAGCAGGATCGTCGCCAGGGCGTTGATGTCGGGGGTCACGCCGAACCGGATCATCGAGTAGATCACGATCGGCAGCGTCGGCTCGGTCGGCTCCGCGGTGAAGAAGGCCAGCACGAACTCGTCCAGCGAGAAGGTGAACGCCAGCAGCGCCCCCGCGGCGACGCCCGGCATCAGGCCGGGCAGCGTGATCCGCAGGAAGGTGGGCACCGCCCCCGCGCCCAGGTCGCGGGAGGCCTCCTCCAGGGACATGTCCATGGAGGCCAGCCGGACCCGCACCACGACCGCGACCAGCGGGATGCCGAAGGTCAGGTGCGCCAGCAGAATCGAGTGCAGGCCGAGGGTGAACTGCACCGCGGAGTAGAAGATGATCAGCCCGACCGCGAGCATCAGCTCCGGCAGGATGGCGGGCAGCGTGCCGAGCGCCTCCAGCACCTTGGACCGGGTGTGGCGGGCCAGCCCGACCGCGAGCATGGTGCCGACGACGGTGGCCACGACCGTCGTGCCCACCGCCACGATCAGCGTGTTGACCAGGCCGTGCAGGACGTTCTCGTTCTCGGCCAGCGCGCCGTACCACTTCAGGCTGAAGCCCTCGAAGACGAACGGCGCGTCGCTGGAGTTGAACGACATCACCACCATGACCGCGATCGGCGTGTAGAAGAACAGGTAGGTGAGCCAGAGCGGCGCGTAGACCGCGCGGTTCCGCCTACGCATTGCGCACCCTCCGGGAGACCACGGCCTGCGCGATGAGCAGCACGCAGGTGACCAGGATCATGACCAGGGCCAGGGTCGCGCCGAACGGCCAGTCCCTGGCCTTCAGGAACTGGTCCCTGATCATGTTGCCCAGCATGATCGCCTTACCGCCGCCGAGCAGCTCGGGCACCACGTAGTTGCCGAAGCTCGGCACGAACACCAGCACCGCGCCGATCAGCGCGCTGGGCAGGGTCAGCGGCAGCGTCACGCTGAAGAAGGTGCGGACCGGCGTCGCGCCCAGGTTGGCGGACGCCTCCCGCAGCCGGGGATCCAGCCGCTCCACGGCCGAGTAGATCGGCAGAATCATGAGCGAAAGGTAGCCGTAGAGCAGACCGAGCACGATGGTGCCCTCGTTGTAGAGGAACGCCAGCGGCTCGTCGATCAGCCCGATGCCGATGAGCGCTCTGTTGACCAGGCCGGGCCCGGACAGCAGCACGATCCAGGCGTAGATCCGGATCAGGAAGTTGGTCCAGAACGGCAGCATGATCGCCAGCAGCGCGATGGTCTTCCAGCGCTGCGGCAGTTGCGCGATCGCGTACGCGGTCGGGTAGCCGATCACCAGCGCGAGCAGGGTGACCGTGCCCGCGATGACGAAAGAGTCGCCGATGACGCCCAGGTAGAGGGGGTCGTTGAGGCGGGCGAAGTTCTCCAGGGTGAACTCGTACACCACCCCGCCGAAGCGCCCGCGCGGGAAGAACATGTAGGTCAGCATCAGGATCATGGGCACGATGGCCAGCACGATCAGCAGGGTCAGCCCCGGCGCGAGGAAGAACACCGACGCGGCGGCTCTACCCCAGCCGCGCGGCCTCCGCGAAGTCTCAGCAGCCTTCGTGAGATCTCCGGACAAGCGGCGCTCCCTTCCTGATGATTCGCGAGTGTTGCAGGAGAACTCAACTTAGACAAGACTTTGCTGAGCACGGTGAGCTTTACATTTGTGTTTCTAGTTGAAGCGACGTTCAGGAGCAGACGTGGACACTCCCCAGTGGCGGCTGGCGCCGGCGGCCACCCTGATCCCGGGGCTCCCGATCGAACCGGGGCTGTCGGAGCGGCTGCTCGGCGCGCTGTCCGACGCGCCGGAGCCTTTCGCCGTACGGCTCATGCGGCCCCTTCCACCCATCCCGGCCGGGGAGCGGGTCATTCCGGCCGATCAGACCAACCACTCGGTGATCGTAGGTGAAACCGTAGTGGTTAAGTGGTTTGCGAGGCCTTCTGATGATTCGCCCGCACCTGAGTTGTTCGCGCATCTGGCGGTGGTGGGGTTCGGGCGGATCGCGGAGCCGTACGCGGCGGTGTTCTGCGGGGAGGCGCTGCTCGCGCTGGTGACCGCGTATCTGCCGGAGGCCACCGACGGGTGGGAGTGGTGCGTCGACGAGGCCGTCTCCGGGGGTACGGCTTTCGCCGGGGAGCTGGGGCGGATCGCGGCCGAGCTGCACGTGGCGATGGCGACGCCGTCGCCGGTGTGGCCGGAGCCGGTCCGGATGGCGGCGGGGTCCTGGTTCGGGCGGGCCGGGGAGGCGCTGGCCGAGGCGTTGCGGGTGACCGAGGACGCGGAGGATTCGGCCTGGCTGGCGGCGCATGAGGGGGATCTGCGGCGGGAGCTGGCGCCGCTGGCGGTGGCTGGGGAGACGCCGGTGTTGCGGATTCACGGGGATCTGCATGTGGGGCAGGTGCTTCGGTGGCGGGATGGGTTCGCGGTGGTGGACTTCGATGGGAATCCGACGGTTACGGAGGCTTTGCCGTACCAGCCGGCGGCGCGGGATCTGGCCCAGCTGGCGACCAGTCTGGAGCATGTGGCGCAGGTGGCCGTGAAGCGGCGGGAGGCCGATCCGCAGGCCATGGTGGCGTGGGCGTGGATGACGCGGGAGGCGCTCGAAACGGCATATGTCGCGACATTGGCGGAGGCGGGGCGGTCGGAGTTGCTGGATCGGTCGCTGGTGCGGCCGTTCGAGGTCGAGCAGGAGTGCCGGGAGCTCATCTACGCGGCACGGCATCTGCCGCGGTGGCGGTACGCGCCGATGGGCGTTCTGCGTAGCTGGTTTTAGATCGATAGACGCCGCCCGGCGCCTGCGGCAGGCCGATGTCCGCAGCGGTGGCGGTGTGACTGGTTCGAGAGTGGAAGGTCTCTGATGGACGCTGGGCGGTATCTGGCTGATTTGGAAGCGAAACCGGAGGCGTTGGCGGCGCTCGCCGACGCGTGGGAGGCCGGTGGGCTGCTGAGTGGTGTGCCGGTGGATGCGCGGCGGGTCGTTTTTCTGGGGATGGGGAGTTCCCGGTACGCGGCCGGGGTCGCGGCGCTGCGGTTGCGGGCGGCGGGGATCGACGCGGTGGCGGAGTACGCGTCGGCGGATGTGGGGTATCCGGCTGATCCGGCGACGTTGGTGGTGGCGATTTCGGCGTCTGGGGGTAGCCGGGAGACGCTGGACGCGGTGGCGCGGTATCGGGGCCGGTCGCGGGTGGTGGCGCTGACCAACAAGCCGGGGTCCGCGGTCACGGAGGGCGCGGATTTCGTGGTGCCCATGGTGGCCGGGGAAGAGGCCGGCGGAGTCGCTTGCCGGACATTTCAGCACACACTGGTGCTGCTGCTGGGGCTGGTCGATCGGCTCACGGGAGCAGGTGCGGATATTTCCGGACTTGTTCGTCGGGCGGCTGAGGGGAGCGCGGATCTGCTCGATCGGCGCGCTGAGTGGCTTGATCAGGCGATCTCGGTGCTGGACGGGCCGCACGGCGTGTACACGATCGCGCCCGCCGGACGGTTGTCGTCGGCGCAGCAGTCGGCGCTGATGTTCCGGGAGGGCCCCCGCCGCCAGGCCGACGCCTGCGAGACCGGCGACTGGTCACACGTGGACGTATACCTCACGAAAACATACGACTACCGCGCGCTCGTCTTCCCCGGTTCCCGATACGACGAGCAGGCGATGGAGTGGATCCGGCAGCGGAACTCCGCCGTACTCACGGTCGGCGGCGAACTCGACGGGCAGGCGGCTTCGATCCGCTACCGCCACGACGACGACCCCGACGTGGCCCTGCTCACCGAGACCTTGGTCGCCGAACTGGTCGCCGCGTCCTTCTGGATCAAGAACGCTCAATGAGCGCGGCACTGCCGTAGGAACCGCCGAACCCGGTGACGAGCGCGACTCCGCCTGCTCGCCTTAGCTCACGGACGGCCTGGGCGACATTGTTCAGGCCGTGCACGTACCCCTCGGAGAGCAGCCCACCATGGGGGTTCACCCGCGCGTGCGCCCGTTTGAGCAGATAATCACCAATGTCCCCGGGCTCGGCCAGCCCAAAGTCCGCGAGCTGCCGGGGCACCAACCATGAGTACGCGTCATACAGCACCGGCACGTCCACCTGCCCAGGGGACATTCCGGATTCATCCCACAATCGCGGGGCGACATACCCGGAGAAGATCCGCGTGACATCGTCGGCGACGTCCATCGTCGAACACCCGGAACCACCACCCCTGACCACGGTGTGGATCCGGGGCGCGTCGGGCGCCCTGGACACGCCGGTCACGACGAGAGCGCACGCGCCGTCCGTCTCCTGGCAGCAGTCGACGTTACGCAGCGGCGTGGACACGAACGGCGCGGCCAGATAGTCCTCCAGACTGAGCGGTTCGCGCCGGAGCGCCCGCGGATTGCCGGCCGCGTTGTCCCGCGACTGCGCCACAACCGCGTGCAGATGCTCCTCCGTCAGCCCCGTGTCATAGAGGTACCGCTGCGCGGCCAACGCAAAAAGCGGAATCGGCCCCGCCATCCCATACGGAACAGTGAAAGCCTCCTGCGGCCCGATGGAAGCCACGTTCATCCGCTTCCCCGACCGACCGTTCATCGCACGATAAATCAACACAGTCCGGGCAACACCCGACGCAATCAACATCGCCGCGTCCCCCAGGATCGACGCACACTGCGTCCCCCCACCGCTGATGTCGTTATGCCACCCCACCGGCTCAATCCGCAACGCCCTGGCCACCTGAACCGCACCCACGGAATCGTTCATGTGGTAGCTCAGAACGGCATCGGCCGTACCCACCCCCGCATCCGCCAGCGCCCCCCGACACGCTTCAACGGCAAGCTCCAACTCCGACCGCCCCGACCCCCTGCTCAACGCGGTCATCCCCACCCCCGCGACGGCAGCCCTCCCACCCAACTCCTGCCGCACATCCCCTCCCAAACCCGCCGGGACGGAGCGCGATCGTGTCGTGTCAAGTCCCGCAATGCCCTCCCAGACCCGCCGGGACGGGGCGCGATCCGACCCGGCGGGACGCTCGCCACGCTAACCCGCCCAAAATGCTTAGGCAAGCGCTTGCTCGGTTATGTGTTGGATAGCATTACTGTCCAACCAACGAGTACCCTCTTCTCATGCGGATCTCCCAGCTCAGCGCCGAATCCGGGGTGCCCATCCCGACCATCAAGTACTACCTGCGCGAAGGCCTCCTCCCCCAGGGCGAACAGACCTCCGCCACCCGCGCCGAGTACGGCCAGGCCCACCTCCGCCGCCTCCGCCTGATCCGCGCCCTGCTCGAAGTCGGCCGCCTCCCCGTGGCCTCCATCCGCAAAGTGATCGACGCCGTGGACGACGAGAACCTCGGCGTGCACCAGATGCTCGGCACCGCCCACTACGCCCTCAGCCCCGGCGTCGAACCCCACGAAGAATCCCCGGACTGGCAAGAGGCCCGCGAAATGGTCGACCAACTAATCGCCGACTACGACTGGAAGATCGAGCCCAAAGCCCCCGCCCGCGAAGAACTAGCCCAAACCATCGTCACCCTCCGCACCCTCGGCACCGACCCCACCCTCGCCGACCTAACCCCCTACGCCACCGCCGCCCAAACCCTGGTCCAAACCCACGAAATCCACAAAATCCCATTCGACGCCCCACGCGAAACAACCGTGGAAGCCCACATCATCGGCACAGTCATGTACGGCCGGGTCCTGGACACCATCCGCCGCCTCGCCCAGGAATCAGAATCCGCCCGAATCCTGGCACCCCAGACCCCGTGATGTGGAAGCAGATCCGCCGACGACCACGGCCGCGAACGCAGAAGCTGAGTCCCAGCCCTCTGGCCGCCGGGCTCGCCGCCATCCTGATGACGCAGATCACGGGATGCTCCGAGTCGTCCGGCCAGGCCCGTATGGAGCGGTGTCTGGCTACCGCCGAGAAGGAGAACTCCGCGATACGTGCCGAGGTTCCGGACGCGGCTTTTCCGACGGGAGCCGTCGTAGAGGTTGCTTCGGCGAATGGCTGCGATTCCGCGAACAGCGGCGCCTGGGTCTACGTGGTCCTGGCACCCGAATCCAAGGAACGCGATATCGCACGAAGTCTGGCGACTGCGGGCTGGTCGGAAGACCCAACCGAATTCAAGGAGTGCTCAGCCACCGACTGCAGCGGAATGCTGCTGAGACGGGGCACGTCAGGACGCCTCCTGTCCGCCGCTTTCGACCGGCACGATCACCCGTCGCCGTCGTCATTCAGGGTGACTGTTTCGTTCATCGACGCGTGTTGGACCGACGACGGATATTTTGCTGATGCTGTGACCGGAGACCTACGCCGGGCTCGCAGTGTCGGATGCCGCTCCACGCGCGCATGGCGGGAGTTGAGCCGGGTACCAACAACCGCATGGCGTGCCGTATCAGTGAATTGGTGATCGACAGCCGAGACCCCGAACGCCTCGCCGCATTCTGGTGTGACGTGCTCGGCTACGTCGTCCTCGGTCGCGTCGAGGGCAGCGTCGAGATCGGTCCTGAGGACGAAGGCTTCGGCGGGCTCCAGCCGACGATCGTCTTCAGTCCGAGCGACAGGCCGAAGGCTGGCATACTGCCGCTGCATATCGACGTGAGTCCCACCGATCGAGACCAGGATGCCGAACTTGAGCGCCTGCTGGCCATTGGCGCCAAGCCCGCCGACGTCGGTCAGACGGGCGAGGAATCCTGGCACGTCCTGGCCGACCCAGAGGGCAACGAGTTCTGCCTGCTACGCCGACGCCTGACCGACTAATGCTGCGATGTAGTTAGGTACATTCCGCCTGTGGTCTATCGGCGCGTCACATATCGCCGATGTCGCTCTAGTATTGGCTTCCGTCATGGGGTCGAGGAGCGCATATGAGCGAATCGGACGAGGTATCACCGGGGATCAATCCTGCTGTTCCCAGTGTCGCGCGGATGTACGACTACTGGCTCGGGGGCAAGGACAACTTCGGCGCGGATCGGGAGGCGGCCGAAGAGGTCATTCGCCTGGTTCCGGGGGTGCGGGAACTCGCGAGAGAGAATCGGGCCTTCCTGCGCCGGGCCGTGGAGCATCTGACGAAGGTCGGGATTCGCCAGTTCATCGATATCGGGGCCGGGCTGCCCACACAGGAGAACACCCACGAGGTGGCCCAGCGGATCGCCGCCGACGCCCGCGTGGTGTACGTCGACAACGACCCGGTCGTCCTGGCCCACGCCCGCGCCCTACTCGTCGAGAATTCGCAGACGATCGCGATCGAGGGCGACCTGCGCGAGCCCAAATCCATCTTCGACCACCCTGAACTGGCCGTTCACCTCGATCCAGAGCTCCCGACGGCTGTTCTGATGCTCTCCGTCCTGCACTTCATCACCGTCGACCGCGACGCCCTGAGCGTGGTGGCCGCCGTCCGCGACGCACTCCCGCCCGGCAGCCACCTCGTGATCAGCCACATCTACGCCGGCGAGATGTCACAGGCCGACCGTGACGCGGGCCGTGCCATCTACGCCCGCACCTCCTCGGGCCCGGTCGCCGACCGCTCCCTCCAGTGCCTCACCGACTTCTTCTCCGGTACGACCCTGCTCCCGCCCGGCTTGGTCCCCGTACACGACTGGCGACCGGATCATCCGGTTCCCCCGCGAATGGACACCGGTAAGCCTTATGTTCTGGGCGGTGTGGGCACAGTCGACCGCTGAGGAGCTCCGGTGGCCAAGCAGTTCAGCTATGCGGAAGCGGTACGAATCCTCGGCGGCGAAACCCGCACGCTCCGAGCGCTCGACAAGGTCCTCGGCGGCGCGCTACTCGGGGCCGCCGCCCTCCCAGGAGCGGGCGCGCTAGCTCTCAGCCTGTTCGACGCCAAAGCCGAGGCGGTACGACTGGGCCACCACCTCATCGGCTCACTCCGCGAGAAGGTCACCGGCACCGCCCGCCACACCAGAACAGAACGCCTGCTCGCCGCCCAGGCGATCATCACCGCGACCGCGTTCTTCGAGGCCCTCGACGACATCGAACTCCCTTTCCGCCTCGAAGACCTGGATCTCACCTACGCGGAGCAACTCTCCCTCCTGCCGGAGTTGAACCCGGACATCCCGCGGCTCGAAGTCCGCGACGTCACGAGTTCCTCGGACGCGGATCTTCCGCAGGCACCCACGCCTTTTCACGCGAAGGTATCGATCTACCGCGTGGCCAACGTCTCGCTTCTGCGCTTCGTCCGGGGGCTGGCCGTCTGGGAGGGACTGACCGCGACGCAGAAGGATCAGGCCCGCGACCAGATCACCAAGGTGTTGCCCGAAGCCGCAGCCCGCCGTTACCACGAGCTCTACCGTCAGCTGGCCGTCGAGTTCCCGGAATTCGCTTTCTGGACGAATCAGGGCGAACATCACGCCACTCAGCACCAGCTCCAGCACGGGCTGACCGATCTGACCGCCATGCTCGACTCGGTGGCCTCCGGGCGGGTGCCACCGGCCAAACTGCGAAGCATTCTGGCCCTGAACCAAGGTTGCCTGGCCCGGACGATCAGCCCTGGCGACGAGTTACCTGACGGTCTAGCGCTGCCGAGCCTCGCCGACGGATACATAAACCCGCGTTTCCGGCTCCTGGACCGCCGCAACGATCTCAGTCTGGAGGAATCATGGGCGGCCGAGCCCGTCCGCGACGACCTGCAGCACTTCCTGGCGGCCTTCGTGACCTCGATATCCGCGACGAAATGGCCCTTGCTGGCACTCGGGCAACCGGGCGTCGGCAAATCCGTGCTCGTCCAGATGCTCGCCGCCCGCCTCCCGTCCGCCGACTATCTCCCCGTCCGCGTCCCACTGCGTCAGGTTCCGGCGGACGCCGGCATCCAGGAACAGATCGAGGCCGCCATCCGGGTCACCACCGGCGAGTCCATGACGTGGCCTGACCTCGCCCGATCGACCGAAGGCGCGCTCCCGGTCATCATGCTCGACGGCCTCGACGAACTCCTCCAGGCCACCGGCGTCAACCGAGCTGACTACCTGATCCAGGCCGCCGAATTCCAGACCCGCGAAGCCGAACTCGGCCGCCCAGTAGTCGTGATCGTGACCACCCGGACCGCAGTATCCGACCGCTGCCGCCTGCCCGCCGGAACGATCGCAATCCGGCTGGAACCATTCTCAAACGCCCAGGTAAAACTGTGGATCGACATCTGGAACAAGGCCAACACCGCTCATTTCCTCAGCCAGGGCCGCACACCTCTGTCAAGCAAAGATGTGCTCGCTCACCAGGACCTGGCCGAACAGCCGCTGCTTCTCCTCATGCTCGCCCTGTATGACGCCGACTCTGCCTTCCCGTCGAACCCCGCGACCGATGGCGCGCTGCATGGAGCCAGCACGCTTCGGCTCGGCGAATTGTACGAGCGGCTGCTGCACCGCTTCGCCGCGCGGGAGGTCGACAAACACGAGCGCGGGCTTTCGCCACAACAGCGTGAAGCAGCGATCCAACGAGAGCTACTCCGACTCTCCGTCGCCGCGTTCGCCATGTTCAACCGGGGACAGCAGTGGGTCACCCGTGAGGACCTGGACCGTGATCTCACCGCACTGATCCCGGACCCACCCACTGCCGGGACCGGATTTCAGCGACCGCTGACCGCAGCACAGACCGTGATCGGCCGATTCTTCTTCATCCATCAAGCCCGCGCTCTGCAGGACTCCGAAGAGCTAAGCACCTACGAATTCCTGCACGCCACATTCGGCGAATACCTGATCGCGCGCCTGGTCCACGAACTCCTCAGACGGGAGGCAGAGCGTGACGCACTCGACCGGGGTGGCCTGCTGGGTGGAATTCTCACCACCCGCCAGGATTCTGGCCCGTTGGCTCCGCTCCTGTCCTTCGCCGTCCTATCGGTCCGCGCGCCAATTCCGCAGTTCCTCAATGAACTCGCTGAACCCGGTCACCAGCTCAAACCCCTCCTCCTGCGCCGATTCCAGGAGATCTACTTCGGCTCGGAGCCGATCAACTCGGCCTATGAGCCGCAATCCTTGTCTGCAGTCGAGCGCATAGCCCGGCAGACGGCCAACCTCGTCTTGCTGACGACAGTCCTTGCCGGGCCGGTGACTGCCACGGAGCTGTTCGGTGCGGGCGAAGAGGCAGTCCGGCGGTGGCAGCACCTGGTCGATCTCTGGCGTGCCGGGACACAACATGATGGATGGTCCAGTTTGGTGTCGACGCTGGGAATCGCCCGCTCCTGGGGAGGCGACGATCGAGTGTTGACTTTGTTCTGGAAGGGCTCCCATCGAGCCCACCCGGGCACCAGGACATCCGATCTAGCGATCATCCTTGGCAGTCGAGCCACCATCATCTGGGAAGCCGAGGACTCCCTCGCGTGGGCGTACAACCAGCCCCCGACAGAACGTCAGCGGAAATGGCGGGCCTTGCCCGCGCAAACGTCCCTGGACATCAGGGCCGACCATGCGATGCTCACCGAAGCCCTCGGCTCAGGCTTTGGCTACGTCGGGGCAGCGGCGACATTCATCGCCAGCACGGAACAGGAGAACTCAACCTCTCTGCTCGCTGCCCTCAACAATCTGTGGCTCCCTATCGATGAATCCCCTCACCCCCAGCTCATCAGAGCCTTCGAGCGAGTGTTCGATATGCTCGCCACATTTCCCGACGAACTCCCTTGGGAATACCTTGATGAGACACTGGATCGGCTCGTCTCGCATCTGCCGAACCTGACTACCTGGGAGGTGTCCCAGCTTCTCAATCGGGCCCTCAATGCCATCAACGCAAGCAACGGCTTGGATCTGTTCCACCACGCGATGATCACCTGTGCTTTGGACCTGGTAGCCCGTGATCGCGGACAGCTGGAACTTCTCGGCCGGGTCCTGTACGAACTGGACCTGCCACCGGCCTCATACCTGGAGGCAGCGGTAACCCTCATGGAGTTGGAGATCGACCCCTCGGAAGTCCCGGTGACAGCCTTCGACGTCGTCCGCCGACTGTCCCCCGACGAGATGGCCGACATGGAAGACGACCACCCTCATCTGTTCCACCGTGCCCGACGAATCATCCGCGCCGACGGCGGTCGCTACCGGCTCGTCTGGCCAGGCTGATCCGGCGCTGCTCGCCGGAACCGAAACCCTGTCGACGGTGAGATCGGCCTCAGTCGAGGAGGCCGACGCCGACGAAGCCGTCTACGCCGGGGAGGGCCGGGAGGCGGGGGGTGCGGGGGTCGGGGCGCCAGTCGTCGGTGGAGACGAGGCCGGGGTTGACGAGGGTGAAGCCGTCGAAGAAGCGGAGGATTTGGGCGTGGGAGCGGGGGCGGACGCCGCCGGCGGTGGTGTGGGTGTAGACGGCGGTGCCTTCGGCGAGGCTGTTGTCGTCCAGGTCGCCGAAGGAGAGGTGGCTGATGACGATGGCGCTGCCGGCGGGGAGGTGGTCGCGGAGGGCGTGGACGACGGTCTCGGCCAGGTCGTCTTCGGGGATGAAGTGCAGGACGGCCAGCATGAGGACGCCGACGGGCCGGGTCAGGTCCAGGTGGGCGGTGGCGCGGGGGTCCTTGAGGATGGCGAGGGGTTCGCGGAGGTCGCCGTCGAGGACGATGGTCTGGCGGTTGTCGGCCAGCAGGGCGCGCCCGTGGGTGAGGACGATCGGGTCGTTGTCGACGTAGACGACGCGCGAGTCGGAGGCGGCGCGGAGGGCGACCTGGTGCACGTTCTCCTGGGTGGGGAGGCCCGCGCCGATGTCCAGGAACTGGCGGACGCCGGTGTCGGTGAGGTAGTTGACGGCGCGGCTGAGGAAGCGTCGGTTGGCCTGGACGCTCTCGCGCACGTTGGGCGTGAGTTCGATGATCTTCTGGGCGGCGGCGCGGTCGGAGGCGAAGTTGTCCTTGCCGCCGAGCAGGTAGTCGTACATCCGGGCGACGCTCGGAATGTTCGGGTCGATACCAGTTGGCGCCTGCTCGGACTCCATCGATCCCCCTACCTGGGCGTTTGTTGACGATCTTAACTTTAGCGAAGAAAGTGAGGGTTCATCGCCTTTCCAGAGAGTTATCGCCGGCCGGAACCCAGGTCAGCGGCAAAGCCCCAGGTCAGCGATCTGACCTGGGGCCGTGGGCTGGGCCTCTGAACCACGGGGCCGTCAGCGGATGCGGTGGGATCGAACGATCACTCGCGGGCGTGTCAGTTGATGGAGTTAAGGTATTCACGCACGGAGGGCAGCCCATCAACCAGTTGTCGGGCGTCTCGCTTCAGCGTTGAGAAGGCCAGTCGCGCGCGCGTCGGATCGATGTGGGCGAGGGCCGGTCTCGCGCCGCGCGGCTGGTAGCCGAGACCGAGCAGCATGGTATTCCACGAATAGACCTCGAACCCGTGGTAGGACGGGTAGATGCTGTTGTCATCCAGCAGCACCGATGTGGCGGTCGTGAGACGCGGGGCGAGACCGTCGGGGATCGCGCGTACCTTGGCCTCCTTCCAGTAGGGCGTGTCGTCGCGGCCGGCCGCCCGGTAGTGCAGCACCAGGAACTCCTTGACGCCATCGACGACATTCGCGACGCGTTCGTTGTAGCTGTCGATGAGCGTCCGGTCCCACTGATCGTCGGGGAAGTACTTCACCAATTGTTCGATGGCGTGCTGGATGAAGAAGATTCCGGTCGACTCCAGCGGCTCGACGAAAGCGCTCGACAGGCCGATCGCGACACAGTTGTTCACCCATGATCGGTTGTTGCGGCCGATGCGCATCCTGATGTGATTGGCTTCGAGGTCGTCCATCCCCGGAGCAACGTGATCGCGTAGCGTTCGCTCGGCCTGCTCCGGACTGCAGAACGCGTCAGAGTAGACGTAACCGTTTCCGTTCCGCCCGTACAGCGGGATCGTCCAGATCCAGCCGGCATCCATGGCGGCCGCAGTCGTATAGGGATCGATCTCAAAATGCTCCGGGTCACGAGGCACCCGGAGCGCGACGGCTCGGTTGTTGGGGAGAACGTCCTCGAATGACTGGAACTTCTCGCCCAGCGTCTGATTGATCAGAAGACCCCGGAACCCGGTGCAGTCCACGAACAGATCTCCTTGGATCTGGCCGTGCTCGCGAGTCGAGATATGACTGATCCAGCCCTTCTCGTCCCGGCCGACATTGACCACGTCGTCGACCACGTGCCGCACACCCTGCGCCGTGCCGTGCTTCGTGAGGTAGCGAGCGAGGAGCGCGGCGTCGAAATGATAGGCGTAAGGGAATTGCGCACGTTGCTCTTCCAGCGTCGAGCGCCCCAGCGACCCGTCGAGGTTGCTCACGAACAACGACCCGTCCAGGTTTCGCGGCGAACGCTTGGCCTCGCACAGGTACGGAGTGACGAAGCAGCTACGGTCGAATTCCTCAGTGCCGGACTCATCGAGCTTGAGCCACCATTCGGCAAGGCTGAAGCCGTCTGCGGCCCGCAGTCTTTCGAAGGGATGATAGAAATGATGCCCGACGGATTTCCAGTTCTCGAACCGGATCCCCAGCTTGTAGGAGCCGGAGCACTGGGGCATCCAGTCGCGCTCATCGAGGCCGAGATAGTCGAAGAAGTGGCGGACGGTGCTGAACGTCGCCTCGCCGACTCCGATCGTGGCCACTCGGTCCGACTCGACAAGCGTGACCGTCACTCGATCACCGAAAGCCGCCTTGAGGTACGTCGCGGTCATCCAGCCGGCGGTGCCGCCTCCCACGATTACCACTGATGTAATCACTCGGTCTCCTTGCTCCAGCCGCTTCGTCCGTGTGAGCCACGGTTGTTGGCAAGACGACAGTCGCGGATACCGCCATTGATCCGGTATCGATCACAGCAGGTCGAGAATCTCCTGGATCAGGACATCGAGTGAACGGCCGGACGCGAGCATTTCCAGGTGCGGGCCAGGCGCGTCGACCACCCGGAACTCGCCGACGCACAGGTCGCCCCAGTACTCGAGGTAATCCTGATAGGTGCCGAGATTGTAATCGGAACCATCGGAGGAGCCACGGACCTCGTCACCGACCAGCAAAAGAGTCTTCGCCTTCGAAGGGCGGGGACGGTGCTCCACCGCTGCCTTGTACAGAAGCCACAAGGTCTGGTACGGAAGCCACTCGTCCAAAGTGACGGCTTCCCGTGGCACTTCCAGCCTGTCAGCCAGGCTGCGCAGCTTCTCCTCTATCTCGTGACGTTCCGCCCCGATGGTCGTCTGGCCTCGCTCCCACAGATCGATGGATGATTGGTAGCCATCCATGATCTGGTGCATGCGATGCAGAATGTGACCCTCAAGAACCGGCGGTTCGATCAGGATGACGACTTGCATCTGGTCCCCGTGCCGACGCGCCATCTCTTGCGCGACGATAGCCCCGTAGGACCATCCGACGACAAAGTACGGCCCGTCAGGCTGGACCGCCCGTATTTCTCGCCAGTATCGATCGGCCATTTCCCCGATCTCGTGCAACGGCGGCTCCTCGCCATGCAGGCCGACTGCCTCCACGCCGAAAATCCGGACGTCCGCGCCTATCTGCTCGGCGAGTGGGATGTACCAGCGGGCGCTTCCGCCACCGGGATGTAGGCAGAACACCGATTTCGCCGACTCGGAGAGTTTGCCCGGGTTCAGCTCCACCACGAGAGACGACTGCGAGGCCGTCGGCGCTGCCGAGCGTGCGGCCACGCCGGCCACCGTCTGAGTTTGCAGAAGTTCCCGGGCGGTTACTGTGACCCCCAGTTTTCTGAGCCTGCCCACCACCTGCACCACCTGGAGGGAGTGCCCGCCGATGCC